>CAWCYH010000010.1:0-132231 GCA_963799745.1 uncultured Solirubrobacterales bacterium
TCCCGCTGCCCCGCTCACCGCCGGTCGCGCTCCACGGCAGCGCCAGGCCGGCATAAAGACTTCCGCAGAGCCGGGCGAATGCAGCCGTCTGGAGGCGCGCGGCAACAGCGCTCCTCCTCGTCTCTATGAAGGCGGGCCGCTTGTCAAGCCCTGTGTCAGATCCCTGACACCACAGGTGACACATCGCCGGGTGAGCGCTGCCGTGTCAAGCGCCTGAGCAAGGTCACTGGAGTGAACAGTTAGGCTCATGGCGCTTGACACGACAGCGTGAACCTGGCAGGAAGTTGACTGTCACGGTCCGCGGGCGGGTCGGGCCGTTGGAGCGGTGCTCATCTCTCTATCGCCTCATCTGATTTCGAGGATTAGGTGTCATCGGGGCTCGCTCCGGTGGCGCAGTTCCAAAATGGGCTGTCAGGCAGCCAGACGAAAAATGGCGCCTGCCGGAGCGAAGGGTTGGTTACGAGTCAGCATGTACCAGATCGCCTCGGTGAGCTGGCGGGCGAGGTCGATCTGCGCGACCTTGGGGCCGCGCTGGCGGCCGAGACGGCGTCGGGTGCGCTGGTAGCGCTCGCGGTAGAGCGGGTGCGAGGAGGCGGCGATCGCGGCCTCCATCAGCCCCCAGCGCAGATACTTGGGGCCGTGCTTTGACAGCGGGCCGCGCTGGTCCATCTGGCCGGACTGCTTGACGCGCGGGCACAGGCCGGTGTAGCCGGTGAGCTTGACCGGCGAGGAGAACCGGCTGATGTCGCCGATCTCGCACGCCACCGTGAACGAGGTGATCCATCCGAACCCCGGTGCCGTCATGAGAATCGGGATGTAGCGGTGATCGGCGCCCGAGCGACGGAGCTCCTTCGCGATCTGCGTGATCCGGGCCTCGAGATCGTCGATCAGCACCAGGCTGGCGTCGACGTGCGAGCGCCACGGCTCGGGCATGTCGAGCTCCTTGAGCAGCCTGCGGCCGGCGACGCCGAACAGGTCGGACATGTGGCGCTGGTGGCCGAAGGTGATCAGCGTCGAGTGCACCCGGTTCTTCAGCGTGGAGCGGTGCTTGACCAGATGCAGCCGCCAGCGCGAGATCTCCCGCTCGCGCCGCAGCTCGAACGTGGGCAGCCAGATCGCCGGCACCAGATCCCGGAACGACAGCTCGGCCAGCACGCCCGAATCGATCTTGTCGGTCTTGCACGCCAGCGGCGCCAGACCCTTGACCTTCTGCGCGTCGGCGACCAGCACCTCCCAGCCGTGCGCGACCAGCTCGTCGTGCACGAACCTCGCGCCGTTCATCGACTCCACCACGCCGCGGACCGGCTCGCCGTACACCGCCACCCGGCGGGCGAGCCCGTACAGGCCGTCGCGATCCGGGGTCGCCGCGAAGCGGTCGATCAGCTCCCCCTGATCGGAGATCAGGCACACCTCAATTCGTTTGCGACTCAGATCCAGACCAACATGCAGCACGAACACTCCTCTCCGGCACGAGGACAGGCAGGATCGATCCAGCCCACCGCGTACCTTGATACCGGGTGGTCGGTTCTCTGTTTCGGATGGCCGGCCGCGCGGGTCCAGCCGCGCGCGCCTCACTTATGCTGTTCGATACGGAGGGCCGACCTCCTCCCGCCGGCTACGCCGCCGGGGGGCCCGCCTTCATCGCATTCCAAAGCGCTATGACGCGCTAGCCGAAATCGAGTTAGCGCCCGTCCCGCGCCGACTGCTCGTCACGTGGGAAAGGGGGTGCCGCGCGGCGCCGTCGGCGGCTTCGTCACACGCCTGCAGCTTCGTGTTTGCAGAAGCGGTGGACCTAGCGGGAGTGGTCTTGCTGGTCCCGGTCTGAGACGGGTTGATCGGCGATTGTCATTGGGCTGCAAGGGCCCGTGGCGTGGCATCGCTCATCAGATCTCCTGTGGTTGGTGGGTTGGGTGAGGGTCAGCTCGGACTGGGTCGGCTCGAGGTAGCAGCGGACCGTGGTGCAAGGCGGGCGCTGCGATTGGGATTCGCCTTGCGCGGCAGGTGGTTTGCTGGGGTTCGTGGCTTGCCGGTGGCGAGCTGCCGGGATCGTGGTGATCCCGGCAGCTGCGGGGGGTCAGGTTCCGGGACAGGCGGTGCGGGTGGGGTTGGCGATCGTTCCGTTGGGCATGATCGTGTTGCAGAAGATCGTGCCGGTTGTGTTGGCGCCGGTGAGGTTGGCTCCGATCAGCGAGGTTTGGCTCAGGTTGGCGTCTGTGAGGTTGGCGCCGCGGAGGTCTGCCGCGGTCAGGTTGGCCGCGGAGAGGCGTGCTGCGGTGAGGTTGGCTGCGCGCAGGTCGGCGCTGTCAAACACGCTCGAGCGTGCGTCAGCGCGGGAGAGGTTGGCGCCGCGGAGGTCTGCTCCGACGGCGACGGTGATCCCGAGTGATGCGTTGCGCAGCGAGGCTCCCCTGAGGTCGGCGTCTACTACCGACGTGCCGCCGAGCCGAATGCCGTCGAGGTGAGCGCCGCGCGCGTCGGCGTAGGCGAGATCCCCGAGTTGGAAGTTGGCGCCGCGCAGGTCGGCGCCGCGCAGGTCGGCGTAGGCCAAGAACCCGCCCTGCAAGTCGGCGTTGCGCAGACGCGCCCCACGGCAGCGGGTGAACGCGCGGATGACGCAGCCGCGTATCTTGGTTCCCGAGGCGGTCTGGCGCCCGTACTTGAGCGCGTACACCGCGGGGAAGAATGGGCTCGTGGCCGGAATCGCGATCGGCTTGGCGCCGGGCGGAGGCTTGGCGCCGTGCTGGCCGGGGCAGAGGCCTTTGCGCGGAGCGCGCACCTTGCCGTCGGGCATCAGTGTCTTGCAGAAGATCGCGCCGCGCAGGTCGGCTCCGGCGAGGCGAGCGCCGCTGAGGTCGGCGTTAGACAGGTTGGCGTGGCGTAGGTCCGCGCCCCGGAGATCGGTGCCGTTGACGTCAGAATCGGAGATATTCATGCCGCGCAGGTCCGCGCCGCGGAGATCTGAGCCGACAATCGCCCCGAAGTTCAGATCCGCGTCGCGCAGGTCCGCGCCGCGCAGATCAGCGTTCGTGAAACCGGCGAACGTGAGGGCGGTGCCGCGCATGCTCGCGCCGGCAAAATCCGCGTCGACCGGTGTCGTCCCGACGAGGCTCACGCCGGTCAGGTCGGCGGCGCGAAAGTTGGTGTGGGTGATAAACGAGGCCGCGAGCGTGCTTCCCGCCAGATCGGCTCCCTGAAAGTTGCCGAACGGTACAAACGCTCCGCTGAGCTGCTGGCCCGATAGCTGCGCCGCGACGCAAGACGTGCGTGGCACGAAGGTGCACGTTCCGACGCGCGCCCCGTAGGACAGCGCCTTGTTGCTTTCAGCGGTCAGAAGCGTCCAGTAGGGATTGCTCGGCGGAACCAGGAGCTGGCGCGGTGGGGCCGCGACCGCGGGCGACGCCGCCAGTACCGCGACGGCCGCCGCCGCAAGTATCGCGCGGGAGAAAATATGTCTGAGCATGAGACTCCTTATTCGGTGAGGCCATGCCGCGCGGCATGGGCGAGAGGACAAGACCTGCATGTGAGACAACCGAGCGGGGTTCCTGCCCGACGGCAAGCCGACCGTCCGGGGGCAACCCGGTTTGCCGCCGTGAAACGGGTTGCTTATGCGGGTCGGTTCGACCTGGTGACAGTGATCTCGCCAGGTCGAGCAGTTCGGGGCGCATCCCGACGGCGAGGCCGACGACGCCGATGAGAATCGAGAGCGCCAACGCCGGGCGGCGGCGGCCTCGTAGCGGTTGGGCGCCTCGACGACCGACAGGAGGGTCCAAGGGCGCGAGCCCGCCGAACGGGTTGGAGAGCGGCCTGGTGAGACGGGGGGTTGGGTGGCTCATCCGAGATACCCCTCGAGCCAGTCGTAGATGCGAGCGTCGCGCAGCGATCTCGCCATCGGTTCGCAGTGGCGGTTAGCGCCTTCGGCGGCGGTGAAGCTCACGAGCTTTTTGGTGCCGGGGAGGCGGTCGTAGAGCTGTTGGGGCTGGCCGGGCCAGAATTGCTCGTCTTCGGGGTTGGTGATCAGCAGCGGCGTCGTGATCTGTTCGACCTCGTCGCCGAGGCGGTAGCCGGTCACGGTCTGAAAGAGCGCGAACCGCGAGCCGTTCTCGATGCCGTAGGGGTGGCCGCGGAAGGTGAGCGTCGTTTTGGTGTCGTGCTGGAAGAGCTCGGCCAGATGCATCTCCCGGTCAAACGCGGTCTGCTTGCCGTCCTGCAGCTGCTTGCGCATCACGTGCGGGAGCGAGTCCGTCCACGCGGTCGAGACGTCGACGACCCCGGGGTCCGCGACCGCCGCCGCAAAGCGGTGCTCGAAGGCCAGGGCGCGCGGCACCCAGTACCCGGCCTGGCTGACCCCGATCACGGCGACGCGATCCCGGTCCACGTCGGGGCGCGCGAGCATCGCGTCAAGCACCGGGGTCAGGACGGCCTCCCAGTCCGGCCGGAAATGGATGTTCTGTTCGTAGAGCGTGGCCTGCTGGCCGGGCCCGTCGAAGGTCATCCAGTGATAGCCGCGCTCCGCCGCGCCCGCCCCGCCGTCCACGAGCATCTGGGAGGTCGCACCGTCGGATCCGTTGTTGACGATGACGAGCGGACGGCCTTCCCCGGGCTCGGCGTCCGGGGCCCGGAAGAAGTACCCGGGCAGGGTCGTGTCCTCGTAGGGGATGGCCACGCGCTCGCCCGGGACCGGCTGCAGGTCGACGACCTTGTCCCAGCACGCCCGCTGACGTCGCCACAGGTCGAGCTGGCGCGAGGCCTTGCCGTTGCCGTTGCCGTTGTGGTTGTCGTTGGCGTCGGCGGCGCCCGCGATCCGGTAGAGCGCGGTCGCGTAGTACGTGGCCGCCCGGCGGTAGAAGGACGTGGCGGTGACCTGGTGGTTGCCCGCCTCCGCTTCCTTGGCGCTGGCCCAGCACGCGCCAGCGGTTGCCGCCCACTCGTGCACCCAGGCGTCGTCGTCTCCGTCCTTGATGCGCTCGGCGGTGGCCAGCACCTCGCCAACGTCGGACGCTTGGCGATAGGCGCAGCCGAGCGCGATCTCCAGGCCGAATTGGAAGTCGTCTTTGTCGAAGTGGGCGGTCATTGCGCGACCTTGGCCTGGTCGTCGTCGCTCACGGCGGCGGTCCGCTTGGCGGCCCACACGACGAGGATGACCGGGATGACCCAGTTGAAGATCGTGTTCGCCCGCCGGGTGTCGAGGGCGCCGGCGATGATGTGCGCAGGGATCATGGCCGTGAACACGCAGGCCCACATGAGCGTCAGCTGTCGGTTGATCGCGACGAAGCGAGGCGAGGACCAGAACCGGCGCGGGACCGACTCCCGGGCGTACTGTTCGGTGAACGGCGTTGCGAGCAGTGAGCCGAAGGCGATGAGCGCGAGCAGCCCGGCGGCGATCGCCCGCGCATAGCGTGCCAGCCACGCGGCGGTCGACGCGTCAGCGGTGAACGCCACGACGGTGAACCCGGCGAAGGCCGCGACCGCGCCGAGCTCGAGGAGCTTGGGTCGTCCGGCCAGCAGCGCCGGCAGCGCGATCGCCACCGCCGCGAGGAGCGCGACCACGGCCGCCGCTTTCAGCGTGTCGTGCTGGGTGATGAGCGTGAACAGCACCCACGGAATGAAGGCGATGTAGATCCCGAAACCACGGGATTTCTTCTCGGCAGGTCCAGCTTCGGCGGTCTGTGTGGCTGAGAGCATTCTCTGTCCTTTCTCGGACCGGCCGCCGGGCGGCGGCGCGGCGATCTTCAAGTGTCGGAGGACAGCGTCGCGCCACGGGTGCTCGGTGTCTTCAGTAACCGACTACTGAAGTCGCAGCTCAAGGGTTGCTGAGCCGCCACTTATAGTTGGCCTGCGGCAGCGTGAGTGAGGTGGTGCGAGCTGGCTTCGGGTGCGGCATTGAGTTGGCCGATTGTCGGGCGCGAGGAAGAGCTCGCGTTCATCGAGCGCGCCCGGGGGGCGGCGGTGAGCGCCGTGGCGCTCTTTGGTCCGGCGGGCGTGGGGAAGTCGCGGCTGGCGCGCGAGGTCCTGCGCCGAGCCGAGGAGGGAGGCCTGGTGACGCGGTGGGTGCAGGCGACCCGCAGCGCGGCTACCGTTCCCCTCGGGGCGTTCGCCGGCATCATCCCCGATGGCGCTCGCTCAGAGGATCCGCTGGAGCTATTGCGACTGAGCGCGACGGCTCTGCGCGAGCTCGGCGGCAGCCGTCCGCTCGTGCTCGGGATCGATGACGCTCAGCTGCTCGATGACAGCTCGGCCGCGCTCGTGCTCGAGCTCGCGCTCAGCGAGGCCGCGTTCGCAGTCATCACGGTCCGGACCGGCGAGCCGGTGCCGGACGCGATCGTCTCGGTGTGGAAGGACGCGGGCGCCGAGCGTCTCGAGCTCGAGACGCTAACTGCTCAGGAGACCGACGCGCTCGCCGAGACCATCGTCGGAGGACCGATCGAGGAGTCGGCGCTGCGGTGGATCTACACGACGAGCCTCGGCAACCCCCTGTACATACGGGAGCTCACCCTCGGCGCGCTCGCGGGCGGCGCGCTCACCGAGGTGCTCGGGCTGTGGCGCATGCCGGCGCGCGCACCGGTGAGCGCCTCGCTCACGGAGCTGATTGCCGTGCGCATGAGCGGGCTGTCCGACGTCGAGCAGCGGGCGCTCGAGCTGCTGGCCCTCGGCGAGCCCCTGCACGTCTCCGAGCTGATCTCGCTCACCGGCGCCGAGCCGGTGGCCGGAATCGAGGCGCGCGGGCTCGTGAACCTCGGCGACGGGTCACCGAGCGCGCCGGCGACGCTCGCCCACCCGCTCTACGGGGAGACGATCCGGGGCGCGCTGCCCGCGTTTGCGGCGCGGCAGACTCGGCTGGTTCTCGCCGACACAGTGGCCAGACGTGGCGATCGCGAGACGGGGGACTCGCTGCGCGTCGCGCGCTGGCTCCTGGAGGCCGGCGAACCGATCCCGACCTCGACCCTGCTTGACGCGGCCGCCGCGGCCAACCTGGCCGGGGACCCGGAGCTCGGCGTGCGCCTGGCGCGCAGAGCGGTGGAGGCGGCCGCCGGGCTCCGGGCCTCGCTGCTCCTCGCGCGGGCGCACACGATCCAGAGCGAGTACGAGCAGGCGGCCGAGGTCCTGGCCGCCGCCGAGCCCGACATTGGCAGCGAGGCCGACGCGGTCGACTACCTCGAGCAGCAAACGGCGGTTCTGTACTTCGGGCTCGGACGCACCGAGGAGCTACACCGGCTCCTGGATCGGGCCCACGCGTGGTGGGACTCGGCGGAATGGCACGACCGCCTCAGCCCCCTTCGTCTCGTGGGCGACGACGCCACCCCGCCGAACCTCGCGGCCGCTGCCTCGGCCGAGATCCTCGCCGATGAGAGCGTCGATCCCGAGGTACGCCGCCGGGTTGCCCCGTGGCACTCCTCCAACCTCCTCAACAGCGGCAGCGTGCGCGATGCCTTGGAGCTGGCCCGACGGATCCGCCCGAGCCTGCCTCTGCGCGATCTCACCGACGAGATCGCGTTCGTGCTCTGGAGCGCGATCTCCATCGAGAGCGGCCTCGGCTGGGAAGAGCTCGAGACCTGGGCGACGGCAACCCTCACCGATGGGGTCAGGCTCGGGTCCCGCGCCGCGGCCGGATTCGGGGCCCTCGCTCTGGGCGGTCTCAGATTCTCGCAAGGCCGGTTCATCGAGGCAGGCCGGTGGCTCGCCGAGGCCGAGCTTCAGCTCGAGCAGCACGACGCCGGTGGCCTGCTCGCGATCACCAACTCGATGCAGGTCGGCGTCGCCTGCTTCACCGGTGACCACGAGGCGGTCGGCCCGGCACTTGCCCGCTGTCGCGCGGCGGTGGGAGACCATACGCCCCTGTCCAACCAGCTCCCCTACTTCGCCCGCGCCGAGGCCTGGGCGGTACTCGCCTGGGGCGACCCGCCTCGCGCCCAGCAGCTGTTCCTCGAGGCCGCCGGACGGCTCCGAGAGAGGCCGATCTACGCGGCACGCCTCACCTACGAGGCGCTGCGCGCAGGAACCCCGGCTCGACGGGTGGCGCGTGATCTTCAGGCGCTCGCCCGACGCTGCGACGCCCCACTCACCGCCGCCTACGCCGCCCACGCCACCGCCCGCGTCGCCGACGACGGCGACGCCCTCATAGCCGTCGTCGATGAGATGGAGACCATCGGGGCACTCCGCTACGCCACCGAGGTCGCCGCCGACGCCGCAACCGCGTTTCACCGAGCCGGGTATCAGGACTCGGCGCGCCGAGCGGCCACCCGCTGCCGCGAGCTGCACGCCCAAGGGCAGGGCGGGACGCTGCCCTCGATCGCGGGCCTCGATGAGGCGGAGACCTCACTTACCTCCCGGGAGCGCCAACTCGTCGACCTCGCCTCCCGAGGACTCACCAACGCCGACATAGCCGACCGCCTCGTCCTCTCGGTCCGGACCGTCGAGTCCCACCTCTACCACGCCATGCAGAAGCTCGGGATCTCCAACCGCCAAGACCTCTAGCTCGTCCTCGCTGCCGCCCCGGTGATCAATCCGGCGAGGCTATCGGTGCCGAGCGGGACCGAGATACGTCGCGGTCAGCTGCGTACTCACCGCGAGGTCGCAGCGCAGCTGCCGTCGGGCAGACCCAGACGGCTCGCTCATTCAAGATGTCGGCCGCATGCGCGTGATCGGTCCCGGACGGTCGACTGCGGGGCTCTGACGGGCGGTTGGAGTCAACCTCGGCGGTCCCGCGCCGATGCCGCCGGGCGATGCCTTCGCAGGCTCGGTAACGGCCCTGATCGGATCCCAGTAGTCGGTTACTGATGACTCATCGTCGGTCGGCGGTGAGACTGCCCGGGCAACGATGGATCAACCGACCGGGAGGGCAGCCATGAGAGTGCCGGGTATCACTGAATCCAACCGCCGCTGGTGGGTGCTGGGGACGATGGCGGGGTCGCTGTCGATGATCATGATCGATCAGACCGTCGTCAGCGTCGCGCTGCCGACCATGCACCGCGATCTGCAGCTGTCTTCGACGGGCGCGCAATGGGTCGTCAATGTGTACATGCTGCTGTTGGCGACGCTGGTCGTGGTCGGCGGCAAGCTCGGGGACATGTTCGGTCCCGAGCGGCTGTTCCGGCTCGGGGTGGGCGTGTTCGTCGCCGCGTCGGCGGCCTGCGGGCTGGCGCAAGGCGAGGTCTGGATCATCGCCGCCCGTGGACTGCAGGGCGCCGGCGCCGCGATGATGGTCCCGGCAACGGGCGCGATCCTGACCAACGCGTTTGCTCCGCGTGAGCGGGGCCGCGCGATGGGGATCTACGCGGGCAGCTCGATGGTGTTCTTGGCGATCGGACCGCTTGTCGGCGGCCTTTTGACCCAGGCGCTGTCCTGGCGCGCGGTGTTCTTCATCAACCTCCCGATCGGCGCGTTGACGCTGCTGCTGGCGCACATCACGATCCCGCGCTCGACCGACGCGCGTACACCCGGCGGATCGTTTGATTGGCTGGGAGCCGGCGCGGTGATCGTCTCGCTGGGCTGCCTGGTGCTGGGAATGATGCAGGGCCAAAGCTGGGGCTGGACCTCGGGTCAGACGCTGGGGCTGTTCGCAGCGGCGGTGATCGCGGGTGCCGGTCTGGTGTGGTGGGAGCACCGCGTCGATGAGCCGTTGATCTCACCGGCCCTGCTTGGCAAGGGGAACTTCGCGATCGACAACGCGGTGCTGGCTGCGATCCAGTTCGCGCTGGTCGGCGTGTCGGTGTTCGGCGCGATTTGGGTGCAGACGGTGCTCGGCTTCGGTCCGATCCTCGCGGGGCTATCGCTGTTGCCGCTGACCGTCACACTGCTGCTCTGCGCGCCGCGCGCCGGCCGGCTCTATGACCGTCATGGCGCCCGGGTGCTGTTGACCGCAGGGACGCTGCTGATGGGCGCGTCGCTGGCGTGGCTGGGCGTGGTGATGCACGAGCAGAGCTACCCACTGCTGGTCCCGGGCTACGTCGGGATCGGGTTGGCGCTCGGACTGACGATCTCCCCCGCCACGACCGACGCGCTGAACACAGCTGCTCCTCGCGAGCGGGGCGAGGCATCCGGACTGACGCAGATGACCCGGCAGCTCGGCGGATCGATCGGACTAGCCACACTCGCTGCGATCATCGCGGGCACCCACGCGGGCCCGGGCGCCGCCGCGGCACGCGCGGCAGCGACGACCGGCACCGCCGACGGGTACCTCGTCGCCGCCGGTGTGATGGTCGCGGTCGCTATCGCGACCGCCGCGCTGCATCGTCGCCACCCGGTCCCCGTGACGACCCATGGCGCTCCCGGCGCGAACGCGTCGCCGAGACTGGCGGTGCTGGACCAAGCACGTGAACTGACGGCCGCATGAGTGGCCGTTGCTCGGAAGGACTGCTCCTGGCTTCGGGGCAGGAGCTCGCTGGACCATCGGTAAGACCAAGACCAAAGGAGCAACATGTTTGAGAAGTTCTTCACAGACCCGTCGTTTGACTTCGAGACGCGATCTCTGCTGGGAGGCATCCACTACGGAGGCGGCGACGTCGGGGAGATGCTGACCGTCGTGGCCAACATCAGCGATGGTGACGCAACGAGCTGGGTCAAGGAATGGCGGGCGCTGGCTGAACGTATCGAGGCGATCGGCGATCCCTGTCTGAAGGCTGGGCACCGGGTCAGTGCGCGTGGCGCATACCTGCGCGCCGCGGTGTACTACGCCGCCGCGTGTGTGTTCGTGGACGGGACCGAGAACCCCGACGCGCAGCTGAGCGAATTGTTCGCCGCGCACCGTAGGTGCTTTGATCAGCACGTTGGGCTGCTTGACCCGCCCGCGATCCCGATCGCGGTCCCGTATGAGGACAGCGATCTGCCCGGCTACCTGTTCGTCCCGGCCGATGATGGTGTCGCGCGTCCGACCGTAATTCTCAACAACGGCAGCGACGGGGCGATGACGTTCCTGTGGCCAGAATTGGGTCAGCCCGGTCTGGATCGCGGCTACAACACGGTGATCTTCGACGGCCCCGGTCAGCAGAGCATGCTGTTCGAGCGCGGGATTCCGTTTCGAGCTGACTGGGAGCACGTGATCAGCCCCCTGGTGGACTTCCTCAGCGATCGTCCTGAAGTCGACGCGTCAAAAATCGTGCTCTACGGGGCTAGCCAAGGGGGTTATTGGGCGCCCCGAGCGGCGGCGTTCGAGCACCGCCTGGCGGCACTCATCGCCGACCCGGGCGTGGTCGACGTCTCAACCTCATGGAAGGACCACATCCCCACCGAGCTGGTCGCGCTGCTCGACGCCAACGACGAAACCGCATTCAACGCCGCGATCGAGTCAGTGACCCAAGAGATGACGCCGGCGATGCAACAAGAGTTCGCCTGGCGCGCCAAGCCATACGGCGACCAGCCATCTATCTACGCGACGTTCAAGACCGCCGAGCAGTACCGCCTCGGCGACGAGATCGCGCAGATCAAGACTCCGATCATGATCACCCACCCCGAAGGAGAACAGTTCTGGCCAGGACAATCACAGCAGCTCTACGACATGCTGCCGGGAACCAAGGTGCTCGTGTCCTTCACCAACGCCGAGGGAGCCGGCCTGCACTGCGAACCGATGGGACGGTCACTGCTCGAGCAACGGATCTACGACTGGCTCGACGAAACCCTCGCCCGCTAGCGGCACGGCTGCCGCCAGGGCTCAACCTCGGCGGCAGCCAAACACCCCTGGATTTACCGACACCTCCCCACGCCCAACGAGCGATCGCCCGACCAGCCCCCGAGAAGCGATCCCAGCCAGCAGATTCCCGCTGCCGCAGTGTCGCCGACACGCGTCTGGTGGCGGTGCTGCCGCTTTGGCTGTCCGCGGAGCCGAAGCGGAAGCCATGATCGCCGGCACCACGAAGCTCCACGCGCCCGGTCGTTCGTGCGAGCAGAAGTCGTGCAGCCTGTGTGTGTGGAGCCGAGCGGCGAGCAGCTCGGCGGGTTGAGAGCTCCGTCGGACGTGTACGCCGGGGACTGGGCCGTGACTGCCGTACATGGCTGGCTGCGGAGCACGCCTTCGTGCCGTTTGTTTTGACGCCTACGCACGCGTATTTCATCCTGCTTACCGCCTTGAGGATCTCAGCCGCGCACGAGTCGTGCGGCGGCACCAGAATGGTCTCCGGATGGGGGCCGATCATTCGATGAGGGTGATGTCGCCCGGCTTCCAGCTGCGATCGAAATAGGGGTCGAGCGGACCGTAGAAACGGAAGTAGGAGAACCAGTGCCGGCCGGCGATCGTCTGCACCCAGTTGGCCGGTCCGCTGTCAGGCTCGGTTGGACCGAAGGACAGATCGACAGAACGGTCGGGGTTGCTGACCAGCTCAGGATCACGGGAGCCGCGGTCTCCGCGCTGCTGATCGTTGTCGATCAGACAGCGCGTCCAGACGTCGTAGACGGTGACCGACCAAAACAGTCTGGCGGGCGGGTCAGCCGGGACGTGCAACGTGTACGAACGGGCGCCGTCAAGCCACTCACCGTCCACGTCGGTATAGGAGCCCAGGTACGCTTGGCCGGCCCCGGGGGTCTGGCTCTTCATCGCTTCTGAGAAGGTGACCGCCTCATAGAACCAGGAGCTGCGCTCCAGCAGCTCGTCGTAGCCGGGTCCGCGCTGGGAGGGGTTAGACAGCACGATCGCGGTGTCCCACTGGCGATCGGGCCAGTACCGCGCGCCGTCAAAGCGCTTGGCGAACGTGTTGGCTTGGGCCATCAACTCGCCCGCCGCGGCGCCCTGGGTGAGGATCTCGACCAGTCGCTGGTCGGGGTCGAACGGGCGGTCCTTCTCGATCCCGAGCTGGCGCAGCATCGCCATGTAAAACCGGTCGCGCTCGTCGATGATCTCCGTCTGATAGACCGCGTGTAGCGTTCGCCAGTAGTCCAACCCGCGCGGTTGATCACCCGACCACTCGCGGCCTTCGGGAGACACCAGACGGGTCTGTGGAGGATCGTCGCGCTGCGAGTAGGGGTAGATCCGCACCGCGGCGATCAGCGCCTGGGATCGCTTAGGGTCGGGGTCCAGGGCGCGGAAGCCGAAGAACATGTTCATCCCGGTCGCCTGGATGACGTTGTAGCCCTCAGCAGCCGGTGCTGACTGGCCCGGAGCGACCACGAGGTGTCGCCCGCCATGGCCCTTATCGGGCCCCATTTCGCCGACCACCGCGAACTCCCGCTGCCAGAAATCCGAGAACCCGCCGGCGGTCGGGCCGACCGGCAGCTCCACGACCAGCGGGCCGGTCTCCCCGAGGTCGATCAGATTCATGATGTACGGCGTCGTCGCGTTCGCGGTGATGATCCCCAGCCGATCGCGATAGTCCAGATAGCAGACCAGGTCGGTGTTCGTCGCCCCGAATACCTCGCGCTGCTGCTGCCTCCAATGCGCGTAGGACACCAGCGGCAACGCCCACAGATACGCCTGACAGGCCATCTGGTAGTCCAGCTCATCAAACACCCGGGGTAGGTCAGCACGCACGGGCAACTCACCATCGAACCTAACCTCGCCCAGGCGACCGGGCAGCGACTGCGAAGCCATCAACACCTCCAGATCACGGGGACAGCAGCATTCTCCTGCACGACCGGTTCATGCGCCGCCACCCCGAAGCGCGGAGCGGCTCGAGCGTGCCGGCGACTGCCCCTCAATCGACTGCGTCACAGCAAGCGGGCCATCAGAGGAGGTCGCGGATGCCGGCCATGGCATGATCGGGTCGCGTGGGCCAGGCAATTGGACAGGTCCTTTCCCTTGGAGTTGGTGTGGCGATCAGTCCGGTGCCGATCATCGGCGTCGTGCTGATGCTGGCGACCCCGCGGGCGCGGTCCAACGGGCCGGCGTTTCTTGCAGGGTGGATCTCGGGTCTGACGATCCTGGGTGTCGTCGTCCTGCTCATCTCCAGCGGTGCGAGCGCAAGCAACCACGGACAGCCTGCCGACTGGGTGGGCGTCTTGAAGCTGGTGCTCGGCGTGCTGCTGCTGCTCGTCGCGGTCAAGCAGTGGCGCGGTCGGCCGCACGGCGACGATCAAGCGACGTTACCCGGTTGGATGCGAGCGATCGATGAGTTTCAGGCTCCGAAGGCGCTTGGCATGGGCGCTCTGCTTGCCGCAGTCAACCCGAAAAACGGGCTGATCACGATCAGTGCCGCGTCCGCGATCGCCCAGACCGGGATCAGCGCCGGCGACCAAGCCGTCGCGCTGGCGGTGTTCATCATCGTCGCGACCATCGGGGTCGCAGCACCGATCGCGATCTATTTCCTGATGGGCGACCGGTCCGCGAAGCTGCTCGGCGAACTCAAGGACTGGATGAGGCACAACAACGCAGCGATCATGGCGGTGCTGATGCTGGTGATCGGCGTCAAGCTGATCGGCGACGGCATCACTGTTCTGAGTGGCTGACCGTCACCTGCAGCACGCTTTTTGCATCGTTGCCATCCGGTCACCGTGCCGGCAGTCTGATGGTTCTGCCGGCACCCCAGCCGGGCGCGGCGGCCACCAGCCTCTGAGCCTGTATGGGCGCCTCAAAATCCGGCCTCGCTCGAGGCGATTCCACGGAAACCCGGAGCCGGCAGCCGTGACCGCGTCGGCACCTGCTTCGTCGCCGACGCGGCACTCTCAATCAGGTGCCTGCTTTCGACAGGGTGCGGCTGTCTCGAATTTGAGCGGCGAGACCAGACCCGGGCCAGCGGCCAAGGTGTCCGACAACGTTCGATTAAGTGACGGCCCTGAACGTTTGAGTGCCGCGGTGGCTGCGCGTCACGTAACTCGTCACTCATTCTACGTCATGCGAACGGCGGATCATCGAGCATTGTGTGACAGGCCGCCGGTGCGGTGCCTTTCTGGAGCCGGCTTTGCGGGTTTTCCTCGCACCTAGCGGCCTCGCGTTCAAGGGACTACTGGCTGCGAGGTAGGTTGATCGTGGAGGTCGGTCACGCAGCCACAGGTGGCACCGGATCTGGACCTGAGCATCCGCGCTCGCGAGCGCGTGCTGGCCGAGTTGCGCTTACAGCACGATCAGGCGGGTGTACTGGAGGGCCGTGTTGTTCGCGAGGCGGCGGTGGTGCTCGGACGCTCGCCGCGGTCGGTGCGGCGGTGGCTGGCGACTGGCGTTCCGGATCGGCGCCGCTCGCGATCGCGGGTGGACGCTGAGCTGCGCCAGTCGTATGTCCGATGGCACGGGAACGTCGCCGCGGTTTGTCGCGAGCTGACCGACGCGGGGCGGGAGCTACCGTCGCTGCGGACGTTGCAGCGCGCGTTTTTGCTCGAGACTCGTCCGGCGGAGCGCGCGGCGACGCGCACTGGCGAGGCGGGGATTCGCGCGCACGGCTTGTACGTGCGCTGGGAGGCCGGGCATCGCAACCAGGTGTGGCAGGGCGATCACAAGCAGCTAGACGTGCTGGTGATCCCACCCCGCGCGAAACGGCCGGTCCGGCCGTGGTCGACGATGTTCATCGACGGTTACTCGCGGGTGATCATGGGGTGGGCAATCTCGCTGCGGCCATCGACCGCCGAGGTGCTCGCTGCTCTGCGCGATGGGATGCTGTTGGCGATGGGGGACTCGGGGGTTGGCGGGATTCCGGAGAAGCTGCGGATCGATCACGGCCTTGAGTTCTGTGCCGACGCGGTCCGGACGGCGGCGGCGGCGCTGGATATCGATTTCAGCCTCGCGACTACCTACGCGCCGGAGGAGAAGGGCAAGATCGAGCGCCTTCACCGCACCTGCGTGCAGACGTTCCTCAGCGGCCTGCCGCTCTACACCGGAGGTCCGCGCAGCGCCGGCGGACGGCTTGAGGACTCCCGGGCTCCGCTCGCGCTCGAACAGTTCGTCGGCCTCTTCACCGACTGGGTGGTCGCCTATAACGATCGTGCGCATTCCGAGCTTGATGGCTAGAGCCCGATCACCGTGTTCACGTCTGACCCCACGCCGTTGCGCGCCGTCGCCGCGGTCAACGCTCTGCGGCGGGCTGGCTTCCCAATCAGACACGACCTCTTCAAGAGCGACATGCTCCTGGAATGGGGCGAAACCCGCCCCTATCAATGGCGAGACACGATCGCCCGGGCCGCCCAGCTCGCCGACCAGACCGCCAGCCCAGACATGGCCGCGCTCATCGCTGTCAGCGCCGTATACCGAAGCCCGCTCACAGCACGCCAGATCACCATCGGCGGCGTCACCAGCGACGGCGCGATCACCTCCATCTGGGGCAGCTGCTATGCAATCCCGCCGCCGCTACGCCGAGCCCTCGCCACCCAACGCGAGCAGCTGACCCGCGCCGGCGCCACCTCCGATCATCCTCTGCTGCCCGGAGGACCATGGGGCCGCATGTCAACACAGACCATCGAGAACGCCCTCGCCGCGCTCGACGCGCCCACATCAATGTGGACCGACGGACCCGACATCCGAGACCACTTAGACGGACCAGCGTTCGACGGACGCTCCATCCTGCACCGGCTCAACCCCGTCGACCTCTTCGCCCTCGACACCGCCGGCCGTTGACAAAACGTGTCGCCACCAGTGCCAACACCTGTCGCATTCCGATGACGCGCCAACGTCGCCGGACAGGCCGAGGGCACTGGCCAGCGTCTGGGACACGATCCGTTTCTGGAACTTGATCAGACGTGAGTAGCTCATCGGGCTGCTGGCACTCGCGTGCGCCTGCAGCAGCACTAGACATACGGCTCCCAAGACGCCGACGCAGGCCAGCGGCAGAGCCAAACGAACTCTGGACTACATGGAACTCCCTATTAGAGTGGGGCTAACGAGTTGGGCAGCGATGTCCCAACCGGCCTTCGTCACTGCACGGCCGACATGCGGGCGCCTGCTCCCCTACCAGCTTTGGGCGCGGCCGAGAACGTTCTCCTCCCTTCTTTCGATCGCCTCAACGCAGCGGTCGCAGCGACGATCCTAATCATGTCGGCCCCTCCCGCGCAATTGATAACTCCGCCTGGCTCGACCCCAGTTGCCAGAATTCCGACCATGCCCGAACGCATCCGCCGGCGGCTGGTCGTCCACGGCCAGGTGCAAGGTGTCTTTTTCAGGGATTCGGTCCGCGAGCGCGCTTTAGGCGCCGGCGTCGCCGGGTGGGTGTGCAACCGCGCGGACGGAGCGGTCGAGGCGGTGCTCGAGGGTCCGTCGGCCGCTGTCGAGCAGGTGGTCGGCTTCTGTCAGAGCGGGCCTCGGCACGCAGACGTGGACCGGGTTGATGTCCACGACGAGGACCCCGAGGGCCTGAGCGGATTCGACGTGAGGTGAGATCCGGGCGCGGCGGGCGGGTTCCCGGCCGACGGCCGGCGTAAGCCTGTCCGCGGGATGCGGCTGCGCCGGCGCTGCAAACCGCGGGCGAGTGCCGCGGCAGCCGGTCAGACCGCCAGCGCCCGCTCGAACACCTCGCGTGCCGCGATGCCCCGGACCGCGAACACGATCCGTTCGAGATCGCTGCCGGCATCCAGATGCGCCCGCGCCACATCGACCTCGATGCGCGCTGCCTCCTCCATCGGAAACCCTCCCACGCCGGTTCCGAACGCGACCAGCGCCAGCGACTTGACCCCGAGCTCATCGGCCTTCCGCAGCGTGCTCTCAGTCGCGCGGCGGATGATCTCGGCCGAAGTCGGGCCGCCGAGCTCCATCGTCGCGGCGTGGATCACCCACCGGCACGGCATCGCGCCACCCGTCGTCTCAACCGCCTCGCCCAAGTCGATTGGAGCCACAGCCCGGCTTTCGCGATCAAGCTCAGGACCGGCCGCCCGGGAAATCGCTCCCGCCACGCCACCGCCATGGATCAGCCGCGTATTCGCGGCGTTGGCGATGGCATCGACTTCCAGCCCTGTGATATCGGTATCCAGAACTTCGATCAAACTCACGGCCCGCAGCTCATGGCTGCGCAGGGGGGCGGGGGACGCCGATACGGCTCGCTCGCGTGCGTCGCGACCCGTATCGGCGTTCCCGCGCCCTCAAGTTACCTCCGCGGGCTCGTCCTTGCCCGCCAGCCGATCACGTCCGCGCTGGACGGCGGCGATGAACTTCGTCAGGTTCACCTCGAGCGTGTTGAGGATCTCGTCGGCGTAGTCCTCGGCGCCGAGACGGATCTCCCGTTCGCGCGCCCGGGCATCCTCGATGATGTCCTCGGCGGCGCGTTCGGCCTGTTTGGTGATCTCCTCGTCGGAGATCAACCGCTCTTGGCGCTCGCGCGCCTCCTTGACGATCCGCTCGGCCTCGCGCTTTGCCTCGGCCAGCATCTCCTGGCGCTCCTTGACGATCCAGCGGGCCTGCTTGATCTCCTCCGGGATCGTGGCGCGCATCTGGTCGAGGATGTCGTAGATCTCCTCCTTGTCCACGCGCACCTGATCGGTGAGCGGGACCGGCTTGGCGTTATGGACGAGATCGTCCAGCTTGTCGATCAGTACCAGGACATCCATCGCAGAACCTCTGTTTCGTCAGCGGGTAAGTCGTTCCTTCAACGCCGCAGCGACCTCATCGGGCACCATGTCGTCGATGGTTCCGCCGAAGGTGGCCAGCTCTTTCACGCCGCTCGATCTGATGAAACTGTACTTGGGCGACGCCATCAGGTACACGGATTCGATATCCGGAGCCTGCCGGCGGTTGAGCTGATTCATTTCCAGCTCGTACTCGAAATCGGAGATCGCGCGCAGGCCCTTGACGATCGCCTTGGCGCCCCGCACACGTGCGAACTCGACCACGAGGATGCTGAACGGCTCAACCGTGACGTTGGCGAGATCGCGGGTCGCGTTCTGCACGAAGGCAACTCGGTCCTCGGCTCCGAACAGCGTGCCCCCCTTACGGACCGGCAGGTTGACGACCGCGACGATGACCTTGTCGAACATCGCCGCCGCGCGCGAGATCACGTCGAGATGACCGTAGGTGACGGGGTCGTAGGAGCCGGGACAGATTGCGATGCGGTTATCAGGGGCCATGAATCCGGACTAGTGTGTCGCCATAACGGCGCTGCAGGAGCAGCGGCAGATCGAGCTCGAGCGGAGCTCGCCGGTCGCTCTCGACGACTACGCGTGCGCGCTGCGCGAGCACGGGCGCCAGGGCGGCCGAGAGCTCCCGTCCGAGAACGCTCGATTGGCGATATGGGGGATCGAGGAAGACGAGATCGTATTGACGCTCGGCGGCACGTGCGCGCTCGAGGTACGCGGCGGCCTGCTGCTGGCGCACCTCGGCAGTCAATCCCAGCGATCTGAGGTTGCGCCTGATCGCTGCCACCGCCG
The DNA here is from genome assembly GCA_963799745.1 of uncultured Solirubrobacterales bacterium. Lineage (GTDB taxonomy): Bacteria > Actinomycetota > Thermoleophilia > Solirubrobacterales > Solirubrobacteraceae > Palsa-465. The sequence continues at coordinate 19,198 of CAWCYH010000010.1, forward strand.
TCGCCGACGAATCGACCAGCGTGGCCTCGGCGGCGCCTCGTGAGAGCGCTTCGACCGCGAGCGCACCCGAACCGGCGAACAGGTCCAGTACCCGCTCGCCCTCCACCGAACCGAGGATCGAGAACAGCGCCTCCCGCACGCGGTCAGAGGTGGGCCTGGTATCTCGTCCGCGCGGAGATACCAGGCGGCGGCCCCCCAACCGCCCGGCGATCACCCTCACGCTCGGATTGGCGCCCGCGCCTCGGCGCCGTAGGCCTGGACCAGCGCATCGGCGAGCGGGACGTTCTCCGCCAGCACCAGCTCGGGATCGTGAGCCACGATCCGCTCCGCGTGCAGACGTGCCCGCTCGAGCAGCTCGGCGTCACGGGGCAGCTCGGCAACGCGGAACTGCGCCAGGCCGTGCTGCCGGGTGCCGACCAGCTCACCTTCGCCCCGCAGCCGGAGGTCGATCTCAGCCAGCTCGAAGCCGTCGCCGTGGGCCTCGAGCGCGCGCAGGCGGGCGGAGCCCTTGGGGCCGAACAGCAGGCACAGCGAGGGGTGAGCACCGCGGCCGATCCGGCCCCGAAGTTGATGCAGCTGCGAGATCCCGTAGCGGTCTGCATCCTCGACCAGCATCACGGTCGCGCCCGGAACATCGATGCCAACCTCGATCACCGAGGTCGCGACGAGGACGTTCGCCGCGCCGGAGGCAAACGCACTCATCGCGGCCTGCTTCTCGGCCGGCCGCAGCTGACCGTGCAGCAGGACGAGATCGAAGTCGCGCAGCTCGCCGCCTCGCAGACGCTCGAACTCGGCGGTGGCCGCGCGCGCCTGCAAAAGCTCTGATTCCTCCACGAGCGGGCACACGACGAACGCCTGACGTCCCTCCCGCAGCTCTTCTCGGGTCCGGTCGTAGGCCCGGGCCCGTTCGCGCTCGCTGGCGCATACGAATGTCCGAATCGGCTGGCGACCGCGCGGGAGTTCGCGCAGGAGGGTGATGTCGAGGTCGCCGTAGCCGGCCAGCGCAAGCGTGCGGGGGATTGGCGTGGCGGTCATGTGCAGGGCGTGTGGCGCTCCGTCGGCGCTCGCCTTGGCGTCCAGGGCCGCGCGTTGCCTGACGCCGAACCGGTGCTGCTCGTCGACGACCACGACGGCCAGCCGCGCGAAGCGGACCGCCTCCTCGATCAGCGCGTGCGTGCCGACGATCAGCGACAGCTCACCCGTGGCGAGCTTTGACAACAGGTCGGATCGCCGGCGTGCAGGCGTGGAGCCGGTGATCAGGCCAACCGGCACCAGCTCCCCCGGCAGCAGCGCCTGAACGGTCGCGAAGTGCTGCTCGGCGAGCGTCTCGGTGGGGGCCATCAACGCCCCCTGGAAGCCGTGCTCAACCGCACGCAGCAAGGCATACAGGGCCACAACCGTCTTGCCCGAGCCGACCTCGCCCATCAGCAGCCGCTGCATCGGACTCTCCCGCGCGAGGTCATCGTCGATCGCGGCCAGCGCGCGCTCCTGGTCGCCGGTGAGCGGGAACGGAAGCAGCTGCGAGAGCCAGCGGGCGGTCAGGCCGCGCTCGCCGTCGAGCACGGGGGCGATCCGTTCGCGGCGCCGCAACCTGCGCCGGCGCAGCAGGGCAAGCTGCGCGATCAGCAGCTCCTCGAGCGCCAGCCGCCGGCGACCCTGCTCCTGATCGCCCTCCCGCCGGGGAAAATGCGAGGCGCTGAGCGCGCCGGCGCGGTCTGGCAATTGCTCCGCCATCCTGAGCGTGCTCGGCAGCGGTTCGAGGGCGTCGCGAAGCGCTGGCGCGTGCTCGCGGACGAGCGCGAGGATCTGGGTCGACGACAGTCCCTCCGTAGCCGGATAGTGCGCGACGGCGTCGGACTCGGTCGTGGCCTCGCCCGTACTCGCATGCGCCTGGACGCGAAAGCGATTACGCGCCTCGAACTTGCCGTGCAGCACCAGGTGGGTGCCGACCGGATAGCGCTGAACGAGCCACGGCTGATTGAAGAACGTGGCCTTCATCGCGCCGGTGGCATCGGCGACCGTCGCCTCGACCAGCGGCCGCATGCCGCGACGGCGAACCGATCGCGAGGCGATCGTCCGCACCTGGACCACCACCGTCGCGCTCTCCCCCGGCGCCAGCTGGGCGATGGCACGGGCCTCGCGGCGGTCGCGGGGAAGGTGCTCCAGCAGGTCGCCGACGGTATGCAGCCCGAGCGCGAGAGCGGCCTGCTGGGCCTTCGCGCCCTGGAGCTTCAGTGGCGCAGCGAGTCGCGACGGTCGCGGATAGCGGACCGACGCCTGATGGAGCTCATCGGGCTCGAGCGGTCGGGAGGTAGCGAAGCCGGTCGCGGGCATCAACGGGCGAGAGATGATGACTGCGCCCGCGGGCGGAATCGCGTGCCCTCACTCGGCGGACAGGAGCCACCAGTAGCTCTGCTGGCCGCCGTTGCTGAGCTCGAACTCCACCTCGCCGGCCGCCAATGCCTGCACCGTGTCATCATCGAGCGGCGCTTCGGCGCCGCGCAGGCAGGTGATCAACTCGGCGTTCTGCGCGAGCGCTTCGAGCACGCCGCGGAGCGTCTCGCGCGGCTTTCCCCACGCCACGATCCGTTCCTCGACGAACCCCACGGCATCGCCTTGCCGGAATCGCCCCTGCGCATCGTCACGTGCGGCAGGGGCGACCGCGCCCGTGCGGACGCCCTCGAGCGTATGCGTCATCGCGGCGGCATTCCGCGATGCGCCGCGGCTTGGATCCAGGCTCACCGCGGCCGCCAGTCCTGCCTGCTGAGAGCGCGACGGAACGACGTGGACCGCCTTGTCGGACAGCTCTGCAGCGCGTTCGGCGGCCATCACCACGTTGGGGCTGTTGGGAAGCACGACGACCTCCTCGGCCGAGATCGCGTGGATCGCCGCGAGGATGTCGTACGTGGAGGGATTGAGCGTGGGGCCGCCATCGAGCACGCGCACGCCGAGGCTCTGGAACAGCGAGGACATCCCGTCACCGCTGATCACCGCCAGGGCACCGCAGACAACCGACCGCTCGGGCGCGGCGAGCCGCTCGTCTCGGCGCCTGACCTGTTCGCGCATGTCGGCGACATCGAGATGCGACACCGCGCCGGCATCGGCGAAGACCGCGGTCGCCGCGTTCGGGTCATCGGTGTGGACGTGGACCTTGAGCGTGGTCTGATCGCCCACGACCAGGACAGAGTCCCCGAGCTGCTCGAGTGCGAGCACGTAGCTCCGCGTCTCCAGGCCGTTGCCGCTGACGGCGAAGTTCGTGCAGTAGCGGTAGGTACTGGAGGCGTGCTGAGGATGGGTGACGCGCGCGGCGGCCTGATGCTCGAGCGCGGGTGGCGCGGTTCCGCGAAGGGCGCCGATCATCCCTGCGAGCAGCACCGTGAGCGCGTAGCCGCCGGCGTCCACAACACCCGCCTCGCGGAGCACCGGCAGCAGATCCGGGCCCCGCTGGACCGACTCCTGGCCGGCGGCGAGCGCCCGCTCGATCACCTCGGCGATCACGGCGTTCTGCTCCTCATCGCCGGCATCGGCGCCCAGTCGCGCGTCGCGCATGTGTGCGAGGTCCGATGCGACCCGATGCGCCATCTCGCGCACCACGGTCAGGATCGTCCCCTCGGCCGGATCGCGGACCGAGCCGTACGCCTGGTCGGCGGCTCGGGCGAGGGCGGCGCCGATCAGCACCGGATCGACCAGCTCGCCTGGCCGGCTGGCGAGCTCCTCGGCGGCACCCCGGATCAGCTGCGAGAGGATCACGCCCGAGTTTCCCCGCGCGCCGAGCAGCGCGGCGCGCGCGACCGAGCCGACGATCTCGTCCCGGCCGATGTCATCGATCGTTCGCAGCTTGGAGGCGTCGTTCAGCCGATCGAGCTCCTGGAGCACGGCTCTCAGGGTGAGCACCATGTTGTCGCCGGTGTCGCCGTCGGCGACCGGAAACACGTTCAGGTCGTTGACCTCCTCGCGACGCGCCTCGAGCGCGGCCAGGCCGGCCTCTACAACCGCGCGGAAGCGGACAATGCTTGGATCGGACACGGGCCGCTACGACCCGCTGGGTGGCCCCGTCACCGCGCTACCGGGCTTTGACGACCTTGCCGGCCTTCAGGCAGCGGGTGCAGACATAGACCCGGCGGGGCGTCCCGCCGTCATCGATTCGCACGCGCTGGAGGTTCGGCTCGAACCGCCGCTTCGTGGCCACCATCGAGCGGCTCCGGCTGTGACCGAAGGAAGGGCCTTTGGCGCAAACGTGGCAGACCTTTGGCATGGCGGGCGAGTATAGCCTCAGGGCGCCTTTACTCCTTGGCGGGGCGTCTCACTGCACCCCGCGCGGCCGCAGGTTTTGGTTCATTGCAGCCGCGGCCGTGCTTTACATTCAAGGCCGTGGGTAACAGAGTCCCGATGAGCGTCTCCGACCCGCGGTTTCGCGTGCTCGAAGGCCTGGAGCTCCCGGAGCGCTACGCGATTCGCCGTCCGATTGCCAGCGGCGGCATGGCATCGGTGTGGTGCGCGCGCGACCACGCGCTCGGGCGCAACGTCGCGATCAAGCTGATCTCCCAGCCGTTCGCCCGCGACGAGGCGGCTCTCTCACGCTTTGGTCGCGAGGCACGGGCCGCGGCGCGATTGTCGGGCCACCGCCACGTCGTGACGATCTACGACATCGGCCGGGCGATCGATCGCGACGCGCCGCTGGGCAGGCCGTTCATCGTGATGGAGTTCCTGGCGGGCGGAACCGTCGCCGACGCGCTGCGCGTGGGGGCGGTGACGCGCGAGCAGGCCGTGCGGTGGCTTCACGAAGCGGCCGCCGCGCTCGACTACGCCCACCGCCACGGCGTGATCCACCGCGACATCAAGCCGGTCAACATGCTGCTCGACGGCGAGCGCGTCCTGCATGTCGCCGACTTCGGGATCGCGCGGCTCGCGACGGAGGACACGGTCGGTGCGAGCGGGCAAATGCTGGGTACCGCCGCCTACATCGCTCCAGAGCAGGTCCTCGGGCAACCGGCCACGGAGGCGAGCGACCGCTACGCGCTGGCCGTCGCCGCGTTCGAGCTGCTGGTCGGGGAGCGCCCGTTCCGGGCTGAGCATTTCGCCGCGCAGGCGCGCCAGCACCTCGACGAGGAGCCTCCGGCTGCGAGTGCTCTGGACCCGGGGCTGCCGCGGGCGCTCGACCCGGTTCTCGCGCGCGGCATGGCCAGGCGCCCGGAGCAACGATGGGCGAGCGCGGCAGAGTTCGCGGATGCGGTCGAGGCCGCTGTGAGCCCTCGGACCGCGCCGATCCCGGTCCCGCGGATCCAACCGCCGAGCCCAACGGACCGTACGGGCGGCCCAGCCCCGCGCCGGTCGTCCGACCCCCGTCGCGCATCGTCCGGTGCCCGCCGTTCGCAGGCGTCCGCGTCGGGGGCTCGCGCTCGGCGCACTGGCCGCCGGCGCGCTGGGCGTCGCAGTCGCGGCCGCGGCCAGCGGGGCGTTCGGCCCGGCACACCAGAGCGCTTCGGTCCGCTCGGACCGGAACCTCAGGGCGTCGAGCCCGAGCCCTCCGGCGGCGCGTCCGAGCCGACGGCCGGCGCGCGTCCACGCCGCCAAGCGCCATCCTGCCGTAGCTCATCCAGCCGCCCACGCCGCTGCGGCGGCCACCAGCACGGTTCAGGCCAATCCCGCCGCTGCGACGACGCCGCCGCCGAGAGCGGACGAGCTCCAGGCGCGTGGCCACGAGCTGCTGGCCGACGGCAACCTGGCCGCCGCGATCCCGGTGCTCCGGCAGGCCGTAGGCGCCGCCCCGCCGGGGAGTCTCGCCTACGCCTACGCGCTGTTCGATCTCGGGCGCTCCCTCCGCCTCGCGGGCGATCCCAAGGCCGCCGTCACCGTCCTGTGGCAGCGGCTGCAGATTCCCAACCAGACCGGGATCGTCAGAGCCGAGCTCGAGCTGGCGCTCCGTGCTCTGGGCCAACAGGCACACGCGGCCAATCCCGGCGCTTCGCCCGGGCCAGCGCGGAAAGTTCGACCGGCCGCGGGCCCGGCCGGCCATCACCACCACGGTCATGGCGATTCGGGCAAGTCGGGGCAGGATCAGGACGATTAGCCAGACGAACGAGATTGCGCGCGCGCAGCGCGCCGACGGCGACACCCCGGGGCGCGCGCCAGCGCGCCCGCTCCCCGCGTCGAAGCGATGAGGCCTAGACCGCGAAGCCCGTCGGGCCGCGTCTGCCGGCCAGCTCGCGTTTGACCGCCAGTGACGCCAGTACCGCCTCGGCCGCTTGACGACCGGTGTCCCGTTTTGAGCCGCCGCTGACTCGGTCGCGCGCCTGCTCCATGGTGTCGACGGTGAGCACGCCGAAGCCGCACGGGACCCCCGTCTCGAGCTGTACCTGCTGGATTCCGCGGGCGCTCTCGCCGCACACGTGCTCGTAGTGGTCGGTCTCGCCCCGGATCACGGCCCCGAGGCAAATCACCGACACATAGCGGGCGGACTCAGCCGCGTACTTGGCCACCAGCGGCAGCTCGAACGCCCCGGAGACCTCGAACCGATCGACGTCCGTTATCCCGGCCTCGGCAAGCGCCTCGCGGGCCCCCTGCTCAAGCTTGTCGGCGAGCTCCCCGTAGAAGCGCGCGACGCACAGCGCGACGCGCTGCTCAGGACTCATCGCGGCGGAGGCGGTCGTGCTCCTGCTCGTCGTGGAGCATCTCCTCGTCGAGCGCGAGGCCCTGGTGATGCAGCGTGTGGCCGAGCTTCTCGCGCTTGGCGCGGAGATACGCCTCGTTGTGCTGGTTGGGCATGTGCTCGATCGGCAACTGATCGGTCACCGACAGGCCGTAACCGGCCAGTCCCGAGATCTTCTTCGGGTTGTTGGTCAGGATCCGGATCGAGGTGAGGCCGATGTCGACGAGGATCTGGGCCCCGATTCCGTAATCGCGCAGGTCGGCGGGCAGGCCGAGCCGCAGGTTGGCGTCGACCGTGTCGAGTCCCTGCTCCTGGAGCTTGTAAGCCCGCAGCTTGTTGAGCAGCCCGATGCCGCGGCCCTCCTGGCTGAGGTAGAGGAGCACGCCCCGCCCCTCCCGCTCGATCATCGCCAGCGCCGACTCCAGCTGCTCGCCACAGTCGCAGCGCAGCGAGTGGAAGACATCGCCGGTGAGGCACTCGGAATGGACCCGGACGAGCACGTCCTCGGCGCCCTCGACCTCGCCCTTGACGAGCGCGACGTGGTGTTTGTTGTCGACGAGCGAGCGATAGCCGATTGCCACGAAGTCGCCGAACGTCGTCGGCAGCCGCGTCGCGACAACCCGCTCGATAAGCTTCTCCGTCCGCCGCCGGTAGGCGATCAGGTCGGCGATCGTGATCTTCCGCAACCGGTGCTTGAAGCAGTAGACGGCCAGGTCCTCGCCGTGCGCCATCGATCCGTCCTCGTTCTGGATCTCGCAGATGACGCCGGCCGGGTTCAGCCCGGCGAGGCGGGCGAGGTCGACCGACGCCTCGGTATGGCCGGTCCGCTCCAGCACGCCACCCGGCTTGGCCTTGAGGGGGCGGACGTGACCCGGCTTGACGATGTCGTCGGGTCCCTTCCTCGGGTCGATCGCCACCTGCATCGTGTGCGCTTGGTCGTGGACGCTGATTCCTGTCGTGACCCCCTCGCGCGCCTCGATCGTGACGGTGAAGGGGGTCTGATGGGCGCTCTCGTTCTTGAGCGTCATCAGCTCAAGGCGGAGCTCGTCGCATCGCTCCGCCGTCAGCGCCAGGCAGATCCAGCCGCCGGCCTGGCGGGTCATGAAGTTGATCGCGTCCGGCGTGACGAACTGCGCGGCCATCACGAGATCTCCCTCGTTCTCGCGATCCTCGTCGTCGACGACGACGACCATCTTCCCCGCTGCGATGTCCTCGAGCGCCTCCTCGACCGTGGCAAACGACGACTTCGTCGCTGTCATGCTCGGATCAGTCGTTCGACGTATTTGGCGAGCAAGTCGACCTCCAGGTTGACGTTGCACCCGGGCTCAGCGGCCGCGAGATTCGTCCGTTGCAGAGTCTCCGGTATCAGCGACACGGTAAACGATCCCTCATCGAGCTCGGCGACCGTGAGCGAGATGCCGTCCACCGCGATCGATCCCTTTTCGACCACGTAACGCATGAGCTCGGCCGGCGGCTCGATCTCGACCCGGCGAGCGAAGCCGTCCTCGAGCACGCCCACGACCGTGCCGAGCCCATCGATGTGGCCCTGGACCATGTGGCCGCCGAGGCGGTCACCGGCCCGCAGTGGGAGCTCGAGATTGACATCGCTGCCCGCGGTGGCGCCGCCGAGTGAGGTCCGCGCCACGGTTTCGTTCATCACATCGGCGGCGAACGAGCGCTCGCCCACCTCGGTTGCGGTCAAGCAAACCCCGTTGACGGCGATCGAATCGCCGCTGCGCAGTTCATCGGCCAAAGACGTCTCAACGGTGATCCGGATGCCGTCCGGCGAGCTCTTGCACTGCGCGACTCGGCCCAGATCCTGCACCAGACCGGTGAACATCAGTCGTGGGTTCGCCCGCCGCAAGCCACTACCACTCCTTCAAGCGCGCCGAGATCAGAAGGTCCTCCCCGACGCACTCGCAGTCGAGCGTCAGCGCCCGGAACGCGTCGGCGATCATCTCCACCCCTTGGCCCTCGAGTGGATCACGGGCAGTCCGGCCACCGAGGATCAGGGGGGCCAGAAACAGGCGGATCTCGTCGACTTCGCCGGCGTCCAGGAAGGCGCCGGCAAGGTGTGGGCCGCCCTCGAGCAGGATCGAAGTGGTCTCGTTGGCGCCAAGCTGATCAAGGGCCGAGCGAACCCGCGCCGGTTCGTTTTCGCCGGAGGCGACGATCACCTCCACACCGTGCGCTTCGAGCCCGTCGGTGGCGGCACGCTGCGCCGCGCGCGAGGCCACGACGGTGAGCGGGATGCGCCGGGCATCGCGGACCAGCTTCGAGCTCAGCGGAATCCGCGCCAGTGAGTCGAACACGATCCGGCGAGGCTGGCGCTCGACGCCGTCGACCCGCGCCGTCAACAGCGGGTCATCGGCGAGCGCCGTGCCGATCCCGACCGCGACCGCGTCGCACTCCGCCCGCCAGTGGTGAGCGCGCAGGCGGCTCTGCTCGCCGCTGATCCACTTCGAGTCGCCGCTGCGGGTGGCGACCTTGCCATCGAGGGTCATCGCCGACTTGAACAGCACCCATGGCCGTCCCGTGCGCGCGCGCTTGCGGAACGGCTGGTTCAGTAGCCGGGCCCGTGAGGCAAGCTCGCCGTCGGCGAGCACGACATCGACGCCCTCGTCGCGGAGGATCCCCAGACCGCGGCCCGCCGCGTGCCCGCTGGGATCGTCCGAGGCCACGACGACACGCCCGATCCCGGCCTCGCGGATCGCCTCGGTACATGGCGGGGTGCGCCCGTGGTGACAGCACGGCTCCAGCGAGACGTACAGCGTGGCCCCGGTGAGATCCTGATCACCGGCCGCGTGGATCGCCTCGACCTCGGCGTGCGCAGCGCCGGCGGCTCGATGGAAGCCCTCGGCGAGCACCTCCCGCTCGCGGCCGATCACGGCGCCGACGAGTGGATTGGGGCTGACCCTGCCCTTGCCCTGCTCGGCCAGCTCGATGCTGCGAGCGAGATGGCGACGATCCGTGTCTTGTATGAACGGCATGCTCAGAGCATAGGACGGGACCGTCAGGTCCCGCATTTGCCCCCGGTGAGTCGGTACACGCTGATCTCGGGCCCGGGCCGGCGATACTGGCGCGGGTAGTAGTCGATCGACCAGTCGAAGCTGAACGGGATCGGGTGGGCCCCGTTCGAGAACGGACTGATGTGGTAGGCGAGGCGGGCGCGATTCGCGAGCGCGGCGTAATACTGCACGGCCTCCGGCGCCGCCCGCGGATCGGCGAACGCGCGGCCCGCCTGCAGCGAGCCGATCACCAGCCAGCAGAAATCGCTCGAGACGTACTCGTCGAGCAATTCCGGTCGCAGCGTCCGTTCGTACTGGTCCACGACCACGATGCGGTGGGTGCCGGCCGGCAGCGGCCGGCCGTTTGCGTCGACATCGGTGAGCGAGGTCGCGAACCGCCACCACCGATCGCCGTCCGGTGTCGAGGCATTCGATGTGCCGATGTCGGATGCCCAGTTGTTGGGGACCAGCGGCTCGATCACCACTTTCGCCCCTGCCGGAACGTGCGTGACCATCCACGCCCGAGTCAGGTTGCGGGTGTCGGGCCGTGACAGGACAGCGTCGTTGTGTAGGACGGCGACGACGCTCTGGCCGAGCAGGAGCACGGCGGCGGCCGCGCCGGCGAGCCACACCGGGATCCGGCCGCCGCGCGCCAGCCGGCGGACCAGCTCCACCGCGCCGTAGGCGGCGAGCACCGCGACGATCGGGAAGATCGGCATCAGCCAGCGGCCAAAGAACCGCTGCTGATCGCCCATGAACACGATGAAGGCGATCGGCGCCGGCAGGAGCACCAGGGCCATCCCGACTCGGCGGCGGGCGAGCAGCAGGACCGAGCCGCCGATCGCCGCCAGTGCCGGCCCCCACCCCAGTCCCCAGGTGAATGTCCACAGGTAGTAGGCGATGCCGCTGCCGGTGGTTCCCAGTTTCACGGGATCCTGGCCAGCGGCGAGCGACGCCTGCTGGGAGACGCCGGCTTGGAAGGCGGAGAAGTCGAGCGCCGCGTAGGGGTTGGCGAGCAGGAACACGCCGAGCGCGAGCACGAGCGCGCCCGCGAACCTCCTCAGCGAGGGCCAGAGGGACTGGCCGGCGGCGTCGGACACGAACGCCCCCACGAGACACAGCAGCGTGATCCCCCCCGTGTACTTGGTCGCCGACGCGAGGCCGATCCCGAGGCCTGCGATCGCGTAGTCGCGCCATCGGCCGCGCCGCATCACCCCGCCGATTCCGTACAGCGACAGCGCGACGGGCGCCAGGGTGGGAACGTCGTTGAGCGCCAGGTGGCTGTAGAAGATCGGTAGGAAGGCCAGTCCGAAGATCGCCGCGGCGAGCAGCCCGACGGTCCGGTTGAACAGCCGCGCGCCGGCGAGGTAGGTGAGCCCCACGGCGATCGTGCCGAGTATTGCGGCGACCACGCGGGCGAGGACGAACACGCTCGCGGGATCGCTCGCGTAGGCGCGGGTGACCGCGTCGGCGCTCCCAAACCAGAGCTCGAAGACGATATGCAGCAGATACGAGTACGCCGGCGGGTTGAGGAAGTAGTGCGGGTTGAAGTCGTGGGAGAAGAAGCCGACCGCCCGCGGGACGAAATGGGTGGCCTCGTCGGAGTTGTAGCTGTACGGCAGGCCTTGCTTGATGCCCCACAGGCGCAGGAGGAAAGTCGCGATCAGCAGCAGCACGAGCGCGGGCCGGTGAAGCTCGCGGCGACGGCGCCGACGCTGGCCCCCTGGGCGGCCGTCGGGCGCGTCGGGCCGGTGCGTAGATGGCGTCGGGCCTTCGCTGGGCCGGATGATGGTGACCGCGTCCATCGTCAGAATGAGTATCGCGGCCGCGGCCGCGGACTGCCGGATGGACTTGCGCCGCGTATATCGGCGATCGGCCCGACCTCGGTACCGTTCGCTGGCAGGTCAATGAAGCTCATCATCCAGATTCCGTGTTTCAACGAGGAGGCTCAGCTGCCGCTGACGCTCAGCCGCCTCCCCCGCCGGGTACCCGGTTTTGACGTCGTCGAGCAGCTGATCATCGACGATGGCTCCACCGACCGAACGATCGAGGTGGCCCGAGCCCACGGCGTCGACCACATCGTCCGCCTGACCAACCACAAGGGCCTCGCCGCTGCCTTCCAGGCCGGTCTCGACGCGGGGCTGAAGCTGGGGGCTGACGTGATCGTCAACACCGATGCCGACAATCAGTACGAGGGCGCGGATGTGCCAAAGCTGGTCGCGCCGATCCTACGGGGCGAGGCGGATATGGTCGTGGGCGATCGCCAGGTCGGGACGCTCCAGCATTTCTCGGGCGCCAAGAAGCTGCTGCAACGGCTGGGTTCGTGGGTGGTCCGCCAGGCTTCCTCGACGGCGATCCCCGACACAACCTCCGGCTTTCGCGCCTACAACCGCGAAGCTGCCCTCCAGATGCAGGCGGTCTCGAAGTTCACCTACACGCTCGAGACGATCATCCAGGCGGGAAAACTGCTGGTCGCGATCAAGGACGTTCCGATCCGCACCAATCCGAAGACGCGCGAGTCGCGCCTGTTCCCGTCGAGCGGCGCCTACGTGCGTCGCAACGCCCTGTCGATCTTCCGGATCTACTCGCAATACGAGCCGCTCAAAGTGTTCTGGGGAGGCGCGGTGCTGATGGGGGTGCCGGCGCTGGCGCTGTTCATCCGGTTCGTGATCTACTTCGTCGAGGATCCTCACACCGCGACGGGACACGTGCAGTCGCTGATCGCGGGCGCGGTGCTGTTCATCGCGGCGATGTTGCTCGGAGCCCTCGGCGTGATCGGCGACCTCCTCGACGCCCAGCGAACGCTCTCGCAGCGGACCTTTGAGCGTGTGCGCAGAATCGAGCTGCAGCTCGGAGTCGAGCCCTCCCACTACGAGCCCGGCGCGCCGGCCAGCCCGCACGGCGCCGCCTCCGGCACAGCGCGGGGCGCCGGCGAGGATCGCGAGGCGCTCGAGGTATGAGCACCACCGACGCCGCCGTTCCGACCGGCAACACCTACGACAAGTACGGCTCCACGAACCCGGTCGTGCGCCGGTTGATGGCAACCTTCGAGGCCACGCTCGAGGAGCTGTTCACCAAGGCGGCGCCAGGCTCGGTGCTCGACGTCGGCTGCGGCGAGGGCGTGTTGACCGCCAGGTGGGCCCAGCAGCTTCAGCGCGCACGGGTCGTCGGGATCGATCTGGACGATCCGAAGCTCCAGCGCGAATGGGCGCTCAGGCGGCGCGCGAACCTCGAGTTCCAGGCAATGGCGGCCGAAAACCTGCCCTTCGCCACGGGCGAATTCGAGCTGGCGGCGGCAATCGAGGTGCTGGAGCACGTGCCCGACCCCGCGCACACGCTGTCGGAAATGGCCCGGGTGGCCACGCGCCACCTGCTGGTCTCGGTGCCGCGCGAGCCGCTGTGGCGCGCGCTGAACGTGGGGCGAGGCGCCTACTTACGGCAGCTCGGGAACACGCCGGGTCACATCAACCATTGGTCCAAGCGAGCGTTCCTGCGCCTGCTCGAGCGCCACGGCGATGTGCTCGACGCCCGCTCGCCGTTTCCCTGGACGATGGTGTTGGTAGCAGTCCGGTAATGGCCGGCCCGCTCGAGACGGTGCGAGAACCTCTCGGCGGCGAGGAGGTGCCGGCAAGCGCGGCGCGGGGCGGCGAGGAGCCCGGCGCGCCGTCATACGCGTCGGGCGCACGGATCCTGTCGATCGGGATCGCCTCGACCGGGATCTTCACGTTCGCGTACCTGGCGACGGCGAGCCACGTGCTCGACCAGAAGGCCTACGGCCGGGTGTCGCTGTGCTGGGCGGTGATGTTCGTGATCCTCTCGGTGATCTACAGGCCGGTCGAGCAGCTGCTCTCGCGCACGATCGCCGATCGCCGCGCCAGGGGCCTGCACGGCCACCCGCTCCGAGTCCCCGCGCTGATTCAGGGGGGGTTCGCGCTGCTGTTCCTCGCCATTGCGCTGGTGCTTCGCGACCGGATCCAGAACGGCCTGTTCGACGGTTCCAGCGCGCTCTACTGGATCCTCGTGATCGGGGTGCTCGCGTATGCGGCGAGCTACTTCGCGCGGGGGTGGCTGGCCGGACACCAGCGGTTCGCGCTGTACGGAGGGCTGGTGTTCCTGGAATCGACGTCGCGCTTCCTGTTCGCCTTCGGGGTCGCACTCGGGATCGCCTCCGGTCAGGCAGCGGTCGCAACCGGCATGGCGGTCGCTCCGTTCGTGTCGCTGCTGGTGATCCCGTTCGCCTTTTCGCGCGTCAAGCACAGCGGGCCGGCCGGGCTGCCGGCCGCGGATGCGGCGCGCGAAGGGCCGGCTCACGCGGGCATCGAGGAGGCCTCGGTCGACCTTTCGCTGAAGTACGGCGCGGGGTTCGCGGTCGCCGTGGTGGGGATCATGCTGGCCGAGCAGACGTTGATGAATGCCGCCGTGTTGATCGTCAACCACTCTTCCGGCGCGGCGCTGGCGGGGTTCGTGTTCAACGTGCTATTGATCGTGCGCGCGCCGCTGCAGCTGTTCCAGGCGATTCAGACCTCGATCTTGCCCCACCTGACCGGGCTGGAAGCGCGCGAGAGTGGCGCCGAGTTTGACCGCGCGATCCGCCTGACGATCCGCGTGATCGCCGCTTTCGCGGGAGCCGTGGCCCTCGGGCTGCTGACGATCGGCCCATTCGTGATGACGGCCCTGCTCGGCAACAAGGGCTTTCACTACGGCCGCCTGGGCCTCGGCCTCGTCGCACTCGGGATGGGCCTGCACCTGGTCTCGGGCACGCTCAATCAAGCTGCCCTGGCCCGTCGGCAAGCCCGGATCGCGTCGATCGCGTGGCTCACCGCCGCGGTCCTGTTTGTGGTGTTCGTCGCCGTGCCGACGATCTCGAGCGAAGTCACCCGCGTCGAGGTCGGCTATTTCCTGGCCACGCTCGTCCTGTGCGGCCTGCTGTCGATCGTCTACCGGCGCGGACGGCCGGCATCAGCTCCCGCGCTCGCCGCCGACCCGGGCCGGCCTCTCCCACAGGGCTGACCGGACGGACCCTCAATCAGCTGCTGCCGATGCTCTTGCAGCTGGGCTCCTTGGCGGCCGCCGCCTCGAGCGTCGGGCTCTTGAGGCCGGCGAGGCTCGACCCGATCCGGCTCATCGAGGTCTGGACGCTGCCGCCGAGCCCCGCCGCGGCGGTCTTGAACGCCTGCGGACTGCTCGTGGGCAGCGCCTGCGCCCGACTGGCCGCATCCGTGAGCGCGCCCTTGACGGCCGTGAACGCTTCCACGATCCCGGTCGAGATCGCCTTGCCGTTGGTGACGTGCGGAACGCCGGCCGCCTTCAGCTGCGAAACGGCGTGGTCGGTGTCTGAGGCCACGGCGGTGAGGAACTCATGAAGGGCCGTCTTGCCCTGGGCCGGGCTCTTGATCGAAGACAGGTTCAGCGTTCTGCTGCGGGTCTGAACCTGTTTCTCGAACGGGCCGATCGCGGAGCAGATGGACTTCACGTAGGCGGCGGGACTCACATCGGACGATCCGCTGGAGCCGCAGCCGGCGAGCCCCACGGTGACTGCGAGCGCGACGAGGGGCAGGCGCCTCTTCCGGGCGAGCATCGACCTCACCCTACCCAAAATGGCGCCGAGGAAGCCTTCCGGTGTACGGGCCTCAGCTTGCCCCGGCGGCGGCCGCGATCGCGGCGTACGCCGCCGCTGGATCGGGTGAGTCGAACACCCCCGAACCGGTGACCAGGAGGTTTGCTCCGGCCTGCGCGCAGGGGCCGGCGGTGCGCTCATGCACGCCCCCGTCGACCTCGAGCGCCACGTGATCGGGCAACGCGCGTCGCATTCGAGCCAGCTTGTCGAGCGAGGCGGGAATGAACTGCTGGGCGGACCAGCCCGGATTGACGCTCATGCACAGCGCGAGGTCGAGCGTCTCCTGCGCGACCTCGGCGAGGGCATCTGCCGGGGTCGCCGGGGAGAGGGCTGCTCCCGCTGTCGCCCCCTCATCGCGGATTTTGGCCAGCGCGTAATGCAGGTGCGGCGTCGCCTCGACGTGGACCGTGATGTTGTCGGCGCCGGCTTTCGCGAACTCGCTGAGGAGCCGCTCCGGGCGCTCGATCATCAGATGCGTGTCGATGATCGCGCCGGCGTTGTGGACGAGATCCGCGAGGGCGCTGACGATCAAAGCCCCGAACGTGATCGGGGGGACGAAGTGGCCGTCCATCACGTCGACGTGGATCACCCGCGCGCCGGCGGCCAGAACCTCCTGCACCTGCGGGCCCAGGCGAGCGAAGTCAGCGGAGAGGATCGAGGGCGCGACCCGGAGCTCGCGCAGGCGATCCGGGGCACCCGGCCCACCTAACGGCCCATCCTCTAGACCGCCCTCAGCATGCTGCCCTGGCAGTGGTTGCACGCCACGATCGCGGTGCTGGACATCCTCACGATCGTGGAGTGCTCACCGCAGTTCGGGCACACGGACACCAGCTCGTAGCGCTGCAGGCAATAAACGCAGCGGTAGCGACCGGGTACCGCCGTCGGACGCAGCCACGGCTCGCCGCATCCGGGACAATCGGGACCTAGCTTGACGGGGGGATCGGTCACGGGTCTCTTAGGTTAACGGCGAGCCCGACGGCCTCGTCACAGCATCGTTAGGTTAACGGCGAGCCGACGGCTCCGTCACAGCATCGCCCGGCGCAGCCGGGCGATGAAGAAACCATCGGTCCCGTCCCGGTCCGGGAAAAGCTGCAGGTGCGAGGCGCATCGCGGGTGGCGCCAGTCGGGGTACTCGCGCTGCAGGTCGTCGGTGACGAAGGCGGGGTGCTCGGCCAGGAACCGCGCGATGACATCCTCGCTCTCGACCCGGGAGATCGTGCAGACCGAGTAGACGAGCGTGCCGCCGGGGGCGACCGCCTCGCCGCCGGCGGCGAGGATCCGGCTCTGGAGCGCTGACAGCTCTTCGATCCCCTCGGCGCTCGCCCGCCAGCGCAGGTCGGGCCGAGCCTGGAGCGTTCCCAACCCGCTGCACGGCGGATCCACGAGGACGCGATCATAACCGGCCCCGAGCCGGTGCTCGGTCGCGTCCGCGACCTCGACCCTGACACAGCCCGCGTGCGCCCGCCGGCAACTCCGAACCAGCGCCGCGGCTCGGCCCTGATGGCGCTCGACCGCGACGATCTCGCCGTCGTCCCCGATCAGCGCGGCCAGGTGAGTGGTCTTCCCGCCGGGCGCTGCGCACAGATCGAGGATTCGCTCACGCGGTCGCGGATCGACCACGCGGGCGACGAGCATCGAGGCGCGCGACTGTGGCGTGATCGCTCCCCGCTGGAACAGCGCCGAGCCGTGGGCATCGAACGGGGCCGCGAGCACCACACCCTCCGGGAGCCGCGGCGCCGGGCGGGCAGGCACCGGAAGCCGCGCCAGCACTTGATCGCGCGTGGCGAGCAGGGTGTTGACCCGGAGCGCGGACTCGGCGGGCTCGTTGGCGCGCCGCATCAGCGACCGGGCGCGAGCGCCGCCCAGCTCCTCCCACCACCGCTGCGCCAACCATGTGGGCAGCGAGTGGAGGATCGCTGCGTGCGCGGGGCCGCGATCATCGAGTTCTCCGAGCAACGGGCGACCCTCAGCGACGGCCCGGCGCAGAACTGCGTTGACGAGCGCCGCCGCCGCTCGCCGATGGACCTTGGCCAGCTCGACGCTCTCGTTGACGGCCGCATGGACGGCCACGCCGTCCAGGAACAACAGCTGGAAGAGACCGAGTCTGAGCGCGGCGAGGACCGGTGGGTCGAGCTTCTCGAGCGGACCCGCGGTGAGCGCCGAGGCGACATGGTCGAGCGTCGCGCGGCGCTGCACGGTTCCATACGAGAGCGCCATCGCCAGCGCGCGGTCGCGCGGGTCAAGCGCCGCGGCCTCGGACTGAAAGGCTCGATCTGCGAACGCTCCCTGCTCGAACACGCGGCGGATCACGGCGTAGGCGCAGCTGCGCGCCGGCGAGACGTGAGCCCGCCGGCTCGCGGCCGGGCTCCTGCTAGCGCCTGAGGCCACGGAGGAAGTCCTCGCCGCGCATCGGGCGACGGCCCGGCGGCTGGACGACGACCAGCTCGAGCCAGTCGTCCGCGCAGCCCAGCGCCGGTCGCGGCCCGTCGAAGGAGAGGACGCCCAGCACCGCGCCGTCGGAACTCAGCACGCGAGCCTCGCGCACGCCCAGCCAGGTATCGTCGGGGAGCCTGACGTGGGCGCCGACGTGAGGGGTGAGCGCCCGCACCACACGCTCGAGCTGCGTGGCCGGCTGGGCGGGATCGAGCTCGCGCTCGGCAGCGTTGATCTTCTCCGCGTACGTCGCCAGCGAGTCGTCCTGCTCAGAGCATGGAGGCCGCTCATCGAGCGCCTGCACGAGCAGGTCTCCGCCGAGCCTCTGCAGTCGCGGGGCCAGGCTGCCATAGCAGTCGCGGGGTCCGATTGGTTCGCTGCCCTGAGCGCAGACCGGCCCGCTGTCGAGACCGGCGGTGACTCTCATGATCGAAACGCCCGTGCTCTGATCGCCGGCCATGATCGCGCGCTCGATCGGCGCCGCACCGCGCCAGCGTGGCAGCAGCGATGGATGGACATTCAGCATCAAGTACTCCGACAGCAGCGGCTCCTTGATCAACGCCCCGTAGGCGCAGACGCAGACTGCCTCGGGGCGCACCCCCGCGATCAGCGTCCTTGTCGCCTCGTCGTTGACCGATGCCGGCTGCTGAAGCTCGATCCCCAGTTCGCGCGCGGCCTGCGCCGCCGGTGGCGGCAACAGCCGCAGGCCACGCCCTCGCGGCCGGTCCGGACGGGTGATGACGAGCGTGGGCCGGTGAGGGGAATCCGCCAGCCGCCGCAGCACCGCGACGGCGAATTCCGAGGTGCCGAGGAAGACTGTCCGCACCGGTGGTGGCCGTCAGATGGCCTGCTGAGCCTCGCGCAGCGCCCGCATCGCCTCCTTGCGCTGCTCGCGTGAGGTGCGATCGAGGATCAAGACCCCGTCGAGATGATCGATCTCATGCTGGATCACGCGCGCTTCCAGGCCGGAGGCCTCGATCAGGATCGGCTCGCCGTCCTCGTCCAGCGCACGGAGGCGAACATGGACGGGGCGCTCGACATCGACGAGCACCGCGGGAAGGCTCAGACAGCCTTCCTCGGCGGTCTCCTCGTCGTTGCCGCGCCACTCGATCTCCGGGTTGATCAGTGCAGCCACCGGCGCCTCTGGCTGGACGCGGTACACCAGCACCCGGTGCAGGACGCCAAGCTGCGTGGCCGCGAGCCCGACACCCATCGCGTCGTTCATCAGCGCGCCCATCCTCGCAATCTCGTCCCGGAGCGTGTCGTCGATCCGCTCGATCGGGCGCGCGCGAGTGCGGAGCACCGGATCTCCGAACCTGCGGACATGGGCAAGTGCCGCCTGGCGGCGCGCGGCGATCTCCGGATCGAGTTGCGGTTCCTCGTCCGGTTCGGGCTCGATCTCGGGATCGACGTCTTCTGTCAGTTGCTCGGCCACCACTTTCAGTCTAGGTCCTCCCCGCCGTAGGACCCGGCGGGTTGGCCCAGCGGCGCCGCTACTGCGGGTCGACATCGACGCTGATGCGGACGCCCCGCTGCGAGGCACGGCGCGCGACCGCGTCGACGGCCTCGCCGGCCGCTCCGATCGCGCCGGCGCGCTCGGTTGCCTTGATCACGATCTGACTGCGCGCCAGCCCCCGCAGGCGGAACAGCGGCGCGGGCCCGAGGACCGTCGCGCCGGCGGGATGCAGCTGTCCATGCAGCGCCCCCGCGAGCGCCCGCGCATCGGCTGGCTCGGCGGCCGAGCAGACGATCCGGATCAGGGACGCGAACGGCGGATAGGACAGCGGCTCGCGACGGGCCAGCTCGTCCGCGAGGAATCCATCCGCGTCGTGGTGCGCGGCAAAGTTGATCGAGCGGGCGTCGGGGGCGAGCGTCTGGACGAGCACGCGACCGCCGACGTCTGCCCGTCCCGCGCGGCCCGCGAGCTGGGTGACCAGCGCGAAGGTTCGCTCCTCGGCACGGAAATCCGGAAAGCGAAGGGTCTGATCGGCGTCCAGCACGATCCCCAGCGCCACGTCCGGAAAGTCGTGGCCCTTCGCGACCATCTGCGTCCCCACCAGCAGACCGGCGGGGGCCGAGCCGAACCGCTCCAGCGTCTTGGCCCGCGCTGCCAGGCCGGTCGAGTCGGCGTCCAGGCGCAGCACCGGGAAGTCCCCGTCGCCGAGCGCCGCCGCGAGCTCGTGCTCGATTCGCTCGGTGCCGGCGCCGTGGCGAGCGACCGCCACCGAGGAGCAGCTACGGCAGCGCTCTGGCACGGGTGCTCGGTGGCCGCAGTGGTGGCAGGCGATGAAGTTACCGCTGCGGTGCAGCACCAGTGCCACGTCGCAGTTCGGGCACATCCATACCTCACCGCACGACCTGCAGGACAGGAAATTCGACCATCCGCGGCGATTGAGCAGCACGATCGCTTTGCCGCCCGCCCGCCGGAGGTCGGCCAGGGCCATCCGTGTCTCGGGATGCAAGGGATGCTGGCGCCCACGCATGTCCAGAATCTCGACGTGCGGCAGCGGACGTCCATCGACGCGGCTGCGAAGCCTCAGCCGCGGAACCGAGAGCGCGCTCTCGGGACGGGGCGTGGCGCTACCGAGCAGCAGGACGGCCCGATGCTCCTCGGCGCGCCGCTCGGCCACGGTCCGCGCGTCGTAGCGGGGGTCCCCTTCGTGCTTGTAGGAGGCTTCGTGCTCCTCGTCGACGACGATCAGGCCGATGTCCGAAAGCGGCGCGAACACCGCCGAACGCGGACCGACGCACACCCGGGCCTCACCGTGGCGCAGCCGCAGCCACTCGTCGTGGCGCTCCCCCTGGCCGAGACCCGAATGCATCACGGCGACGACATCGCCGAACCGGGCCTGAAAACGTTCCACCGCCTGGGGGGTCAGGGCGATCTCAGGGACCAGGACGATCGCACTGCGACCGGCCACCATCGTGCTCTGCACCGCGTGCAGATAGACCTCGGTCTTGCCCGATCCGGTCACGCCGTGAAGCAGGAACCGGCCGCCGCCGGCGGGTCCCCGGCGAGCGGCGATCGCGCCCTGGACGCGGTCGAGAGCTGCTCGCTGCTCGGCGCTCAGCGCCGGCGCCCGGACGCTGGCCGTGCCGACGCGGTGGCGCACCGGCGCTCGCCGGCGCCGGGAGCGCGACAGCGCCACGAGCCCCCGCCCCTCGAGACGGCGCAGGCGTGACGTTCCGAGCTCGGCCGCGACGGCCTCCCCGGTCGGCTCGAGCGCGACGAGAAGCTCTCGCTGACCGTCGGTGAGCGCAGCCTGTCCGCTCAGCGCACCGCGTCCGGCGTCGGTGAGGCTGGCCACCAGCACCTCCCTGGCCCTGGTCCCATCCGCCGTTCCCGGAGCCAGCAGCAGCGCCAGCGCCCGCGCCGTCGTCGAGCAGTACTGATCCGCCATCCACCGGGCGAGCATCACGAGATCCGGCGGGATCGCCGGTGCTAGCACCGCGTCCGGCTCGGCCAGCCGATCGGGGTCGAGCTCCGAGCGGTCGGCGAGCTCGAGGACGACCCCGAGGGTGAGCCGCCGGCCGAACGGCACCCGCAGCAGCGAGCCAACCTCGACGTGGTTCTGATCGGAGCGCAGCCGGTAGTCGAACGGGCCCCGCACCGCGCGCGTCCGGGTGAGCGGTTCGACACGGGCGATGTTGGCGCGGGTGCTCACGAATCGGTAGCGAGGGTAGAGTGCGGTCAGGATGACCGCGGACCGCCTCCTCGCCGGAGGTGCTCGTGCCTGACCTGGTGGACTCGGGTTCGTCCCCACCGCTTCCGGTGCCGACGATCCTCGCGATCTGCGACGTCCTGCTCGGAGAGGTCGGACGCCGGGATCACCGGTTCTCGTGGCTTCAGGCACCAGGCGCAGGACCGGGGCAGTGGCTCCCCGTCGACGCCTACTACCCGGCCAAGCGACTGGTGGTTGTGTGCGATGCGGAGCGCTCGCCGCTCGCACGGCGCTACGAGGAGCTGGTTCCGGCCCACGGTCTGGGGCTGCTCCAGCTCGCGCAAGGCGAGATTCCCAGCCGATCCCGAGCAGGCGCGGGCCGTGTTGGGGGAGCGGATCAGCGCGCTCGGGCCGCCGCCGGCAGCTTCAGGCCAGCCGCTGTCCCCGCAGCGCCAGATCCGCGAACGCCCGCTCACGACGGCGGTCGCCTCGCTGGTCCAGCCAATCGCCGCTCCCGCCCTGGCGCCTCGCCGGGTGACGAGCTCCCGCGCCGCCGCTGCCGAGCGCGCTGCGCGGTTACTCGCGGCTCGGCGCGAGGGACCGGATCGCGCCCGTCCCTCGCCGGTCGCGCCGCCGCCCCGCGCAGCGGCGGTGCGCCGGCCGCAGGCCCCGATCGCGCGCCGTGGACGGGCCGGCGCATCACACGCGGGAGCCCTGCAACCGCCGAGTTTGCTGATCGGGCTCGCTCTGGCCGCCGCGCTGTGCCTTGAGACCTACGCCGCGGTGAGCATTGCCCTGAGCTCCGGTCAGCTGCTGCTGGCGCTCGGCATCGCCCTCGACGGCTGCGCTCGCGTCCTCGGAGCAATCGCTGCGGTCAAGGTCGGCCGGCCGGATTGGGCGTGGGGCTGCGTACTCGTCGGCAGTCCTGCCGTGGCCGGCTTCGCGCTGTTTCGACGCTCCGGTCCGGTCGCGATCGAGCCGGCGCCGCTGGCCGGCGTGGTCTCCGTGCTGGCTCTGGGGTTCGTGGCGATCGGCGTACTGGCGCGACTCATCGGTCTCTGAGGCGAGCTACTCGGCCGTTACGCTCGGCGAGTGGATTTCGAGCCGGGCGAGGAAGTCTTCTTTCATGGCCACCCATCGTGGCGGTCGATCCTCGGCTTTTATGTCAAGGGCGTGGTCCTCGCAGTGCTCGCGGGAGCGCTCGCCGGCATCATCACGCGGACGGGCTCGCGCACCGTCGGCGTCGGCTGGGTCGCCGCCGTAGTGCTGATCGTGTTCGTCGTGGTGCTCGTGGTCGGCACCCTCAAGCGCAGGCAGACCACCTACACGATCACCAACCGGCGGTTGACAATCGACACCGGAATCCTCTCGCACGAGCTGCACGAGACGCGGCTCGAGCGGGTCCAGAACGTCAATTCCCGCCAGTCCGTGCTCGAGCGGATCCTGATGGTCGGGACAGTTGACTTCGATACCGCTGGTAGCGCCGAATACGACTTCGAGTTCCGCGGCGTCGCCAGTCCTCACGAGATCGTGCGGACCGTGGGCCGGGCGTTGCGGGAGACGCACCCAAGCAGGCTGGGATTGTGAGCGTTCTCGCGCCGGCGCTGGGTTAAGCCTGGACGGCGGCGGTTCCCAGACCCGCGTCGGCCCGCAGCCGTTCGGCCTTGTCGGTCCGTTCCCAGGTGAAGTCGTGGTCCTCGCGACCGAAGTGGCCGTAGGCCGCCGTCTTCTGAAAGATCGGCCGGTGCAGCCTTAGATACTGGCGGAAGGCTCCCGGACGCAGGTCGAAGTGCTCGTTGATCAGCTCGAGGATCCGCGCGCGCTCGATCTTCTCGGTACCGAACGTCTCGGCCATCAGCGATACGGGATGGGCCACCCCGATCGCATATGCGACCTGGATCTCGCACCGATCCGCCAGCCCGGCGGCCACGACGTTCTTGGCGACGTAGCGAGCGGCGTACGCAGCGGAGCGGTCGACCTTCGAAGGGTCCTTGCCGGAGAACGCGCCGCCGCCATGACGAGCCATTCCGCCATAGGTATCGACGATGATCTTGCGACCGGTGAGACCGCAGTCGCCCATCGGGCCGCCGATCACGAAGCGGCCGGTGGGATTGACGAGGAAGTTCTTGTGGAGTCTCCGGGCGTCGTAGAGCTCGCCCGGGATCACCCGCTCGATCACGTGCTCCCAGAGGTCGTCCTTGATCAGCGACTCGGCGCCGTCACGGTGCTGCGTGGAGATCAGCAGCTTCTCGATCTGGACCGGCCGCCCGTCGACGTAGCGGACCGTGACCTGGGTCTTCCCGTCCGGCCGCAGGTACGGGATGATCTCGGCCTTGCGAACGTCGGCCACCCGCTTGGCGAGCTTGTGCGCGAGCGAGATCGGCAGCGGCATCAGCTCTTCGGTCTCGTTCGTGGCGTAACCGAACATCATTCCCTGGTCGCCCGCGCCGGCGAGATCGAGCTCGTCGTCATCGCCGGGATCGGTGCGTGCCTCCCACGCCTGATCGACGCCCTGCGCGATGTCGGCCGACTGCTTGTCGATCGCGTTGATGACCGCGCAGGTGTGGTAGTCGAATCCATACTCTGCGTCGGTGTAACCGATCCGCTTGATCGTCTCGCGAGCGATGCCTTGGATGTCGACGTAGGTCTTGGTCGTGATCTCTCCGGATACCACCACCAGCCCCGTGTTCACCAGCGTCTCGCAGGCCACGCGTCCGGTCGGATCGTCGCGCATCACCGCATCGAGGACGCCGTCGGAGATCTGGTCAGCGATCTTGTCCGGATGGCCCTCGGTGACGGACTCGGAGGTGAACAGGTGCTCGGTTCTCTCGGGAGGCATGGTCATGGGATGTGGAGGAACAGCTCTGAGAAGCTGGCTGAAGTCGAGACAGAGTAGCGAGGAGACCCGCCACGGCAATAAATCATGCCGCGACCCCGCGCGCGCCGGGCGAGCGACGCTCGCTGCGCTCCACGAAGTCGATGATCAGCGGGATGCCCTCCAGGCGGTAGCGCTCCCGCAACCGGTTCTCGAGATAGTACGCGTAGTCCCGCGTGACCCGGGCGCGGGAGTTGACCTGAACCGAGAAGCGCGGTGGCCGCTCCGCGGTCTGCGTCATGAACAGCAGCTTCAGGCGATGACCCCGTGGACCCCGGCTGCTGCCGGCCGGTGGCTGCCGAGCCGCCACCACCTCGGACAGAAACCGGTTCAGCTGCGACGTCGGGATCCTGCTTCGGGTTCGATCGGCAAGGGCGAGCGCCTCGACGAGCAGACGCTCGACGTGCCGGCCGGTTTTGGCGCTGGCGGTCAGGACCCGCGGGCGAAGCCGCAGCTTCTGGTTGGCGCGGGCCCGTTCATGGTCGAGGTCGAGCTCCGTCGCGAGGTCCCATTTGTTGAGCACCAGGGCGGTCGCGCAGCCGCTCTTCATCGCCAGCTCGGCGATCCGGAGGTCCTGCGAGGTGATCCCATCGGTCGCGTCGCAAACCACCAGCGCGACGTCGGCCCGCTCAGCGGCCCGCCGGGATCGCAGCGACGTGTAGTACTCGACCGACTCTCCCACCTTCGCCTGGCGCCGCAGCCCGGCGGTGTCGATCAGGACCAGGTCGCGTTCCTCGAAGCGCAGCGGCAGGTCGATTGCGTCACGGGTGGTGCCCGCACGTTCTGAGACGATCACCCGGTCGGCTCCGAGGAAGCGGTTGACGAGCGAGGACTTGCCCACGTTCGGGCGACCGATCACGGCCAGGCGAACCGGGTCATCCGCCTGCGCCTCTGGGGCGTCGGTGGGCGCGAGCTCGACGATCCGGTCGAGCAGGTCGCCGGTCCCGAGGCCCTGGGCGGCCGAGACGGCCACCGGGTCGCCGAGCCCCAGGGCATAGAACTCAGCGCTCAGCGGCAGCTCAGCGACGGTGTCGACCTTGTTGACCGCGACGAGCACCGGGAGCGAGACGTGACGGAGCAGTTCCGCCATCTCCAGATCCCCGGGACGCAGACCCGCCTTGGCGTCGACGACCAGCACCGCTAGGCTCGCGTCGGCGAGCGCGGCCCGCGCCTGCTCCTGGATCTGGCGGGCCAGCTCGTTACGGTCATCGAGATCGACTCCGCCGGTGTCGATCAGCGTCAACGAACGCCCGTTCCACTCGGTCGAGAGCTCCTTGCGGTCGCGGGTAATCCCCGGCCGCTCGTGCACGACCGCCTCGCGAGACTCGGTGAGGCGGTTGACGAGTGACGATTTTCCGACGTTCGGATAGCCGACGATCGCGACCTTCATGGTGGGCCCGAGGCTAGCGGGCCGCGGGCCCACCAAATGCTCATGCTTAGCCGGTCCGGCTCGCCGGCTAGCGCCGACGCGCGTCGCGCACGAGCCCCACCACCTGTTCGGTGACCTCTGGCAGCGTCAAGTCGGTGGTGTCCAGGACCACGGACCCCGGCGCCGGCTCGAGCGGCGAATGCGCGCGGCTGCGGTCTCGCTCGTCACGGATCGTCTGCTCGGCGAGGACGGTTTCCGCGTCCACGCCGAGCTCGGCGGCCCGGCGCCGGGCCCGTTCGGCGGGGTCGGCGGTCAGGAACACCTTGACCTCGGCGTCCGGAGCCACCACGGTCCCGATGTCGCGCCCTTCGGCAACCCAGTCTCCGTCGCGCAGGAGACGGCGCTGCTGAGCGGCCATCGCCGCGCGGACGGAGGGATCCGCGGCCGCCCGCGAGGCTGCCTCGGATACTGCGGGCTCGCGGATCTCCTCGCTGACATCGCGTCCGTCGAGCAGAACCCGATCTCCGAGCTCGATCCGCAGCGTGGCCGCGAGGGCCGACGGCTCAGCCTGTTGCTCGATTGCCGAGAGCGCCACGGCCCGATACATCGCGCCGGAGTCGAGATAGGTGAACCCCAGTGCGGCTGCGGCGGCCCGCGCGACACTCGACTTACCTGCCCCCGCCGGTCCGTCGATCGCGACCACCATCAGGCGGCCGCCAGTTCCGCCACGTCCCGTGCGAAGCCCGGATAGGAAACGGCTGCGGCTTCGATGCCGGCGACCTCGACCCCTTCCTCGGAGGCGAGGCCGGCCACGGCGCCGAGCAGCGCCAGACGATGATCCCCATGGGCATCGATCCGGCCGCCGCGAAGTCCGCCGGTACCGTGCACGGCAAACCCATCCGGCGCCGCTTCGATCTCCGCCCCGAGCCCCCGCAGCCCCGCGACCACGGTCGCGATCCGGTCCGATTCCTTGACCCGGAGCTCGGCCGCGCCCTTGACCACGGTCTCTCCCTCCGCAAAGCACCCGAGCAGCGCGACCAGTGGCAGTTCATCGATCGTCAACGGCACCTCATCAGCCTCGACGGTGGTCCCCTCGATCGGCGCGCTGGAGACGTCGATGTCGGCCACCGGCTCCTCGTCACCAAACGCCCCCACCGGTTCCAGCTCGCACAGCACGATCGCGCCCATCCGCTCGAGGATCCGCAGAAAGCCGGTCCGCGTCCAGTTGACGCCCACTCCCTCGAGCAGTAGTCGCGAACCGGACACGAGCACGCCGGCGGCGATCAGGAACGCCGCGGATGACAGATCGCCGGGAATCTCCACGGGCTCGAGCTCGAGTTCGTCAGCGTTGCGCACGGCGGTCCGGTAGCCACGGATGGCGTCCCCGTCACGCGCCAGCGGCGCGCCGGCCCGCAGCAGTAAGCGCTCGGTGTGATCGCGCGAGGGGGTGGGCTCGATCACCGTCGTTGCGTCGGTGACCAGTCCCGCCAGCAGCACGCATGACTTGACCTGAGCGCTGGCGATCGGAAGCTGATACTCGATGCCCTGAAGCGGAGCGCCGTAGACCGTGAATGGGGGAAAGCGACCCTCGCGGGCGTCGATCCGGGCGCCCATTTGCCTGAGCGGCTCGGCGATCCGATCGATTGGCCGCCGCCGGATCGATTGATCGCCGTCGAGCGTGAAGCTGCCGCCGAGCTGGAACGCCAGCCAGCCCGGGAGCAGCCGCATCAGCGTGCCGGCGTTACCGACATCGATGGGCTCGGTGGGGATGTGGGCGTTGCGCAGGCCGCCGCCGCGGATCACCACCTCGTCGCCTCGTTCCTCGACGATCGCGCCGAGCTCGCGCGCGGCCGCCAGCGTCGAGCGGGTGTCGGCCGCGGCCAGGTAGTTGCGAATCCGGACCGGCTCGGCGGCCATGGCTCCGATCAACGCCGCGCGGTGCGACATCGACTTGTCGGGAGGCGGTGAAAGCCGCCCGCGCAGGGGCCCCGAGGGTTCGAAGCGGGCGTTCATGCCCGCGCCACCGGGAACCCCAGCTGCGCGACGAGCTCCTGCGCACGCCGAGCGGGCGCTTCGCCGGAGATCCACAGCGCGACGACTCCCTCGCTCATGTCCGCGGCCGGGTACAACGCCATGTCGGTGATGTTGAGGCCGGCCCGTCCGAGCGCGAGCGCCAGCTCGGCGAGCACCCCGGGCCGGTTCGGGACCGAGGCGCGCAGCTCGAACAGCGGACCCCCCGCAAGCTGGGCCTCCAACAGGCGAGCGCGGTGATCGGCGGCGTCATCGTTCCAGGCAGTGATCCGGCCGGCGTCCGCGCTGGCGAGCGCGTCGCGGACCTCCCGCAAGCGCTCGATCGCGGCGTCGATCTCCCCTGCCAGCGCGTCGCGGTTGGAAATGTAGATGTCGGTCCAGACCCGGCTCGGCGCGCCTGCCACCCGGGTGGCGTCGCGAAAGCTCGGACCCGTGGCGGGGAGCCGCTCCCCGCCGGCGTCGAGTGCGCGTGCGGCCTGCGAGACGAGCACGTTGGCGAGCACGTGCGGCAGGTGCGAGACGGTCGCCAGGATCGTGTCGTGCATCGCCGGTTCGATCGCCACCGGCTTCGCGCCGAGCCGATGAAGCAGCCGGTACAGCCGCTCGTAGAGCAGCCCGGAGGTGGTGGAGGTCGGCGTCAGATACCAGGTGGCGCCGTCGAACAGGTCGCGGCGGGCATGCTCGGCGCCGGCGTTCTCGGCGCCCGCCAGCGGATGGCCGCCGATGAATCGCGGATCGTCGTGCAGGGCGACCACCGAGCGCTTGGTCGAGCCCACGTCGGTGACCACGCAGTCACTTGGCGCCGCCCGCAGTGCGGCGCCCACCGCCTCGGGCAGAGCCCCGACGGGAACCGCCACGAACACCGCCTCGACGTCCTGCACGGCCTGCGCGCCGGTGGCCGCAACCCGATCGAGCAGGCCGCGGGCGCGGGCCGTGTCAAGCGCCTGGGGCGAGACGTCGAAACCCGTCACCGTCGCATCGAGCCGCTCTCGCGCCGCCAGCGCGATCGAGCCGCCAATCAGACCGACCCCGAGGACGGCGATCTTCAAACGGTCGCGCCCGAGAGCGCCTTGCCCGCCACCGCCGCCGCCGCTTGCACGCGATCCAGATAGTCCGCGAACTCGTCGGCCACGAGCTGTTGCGGGCCGTCGCAGATTGCCTCCGTGGGCCGCGGATGAACCTCGACGATGATCCCGTCAGCACCGGCGGCAGCTGCGGCCAGCGACAGCGGCATCACCAGGTCGCGCCTGCCGGCGGCGTGGCTCGGGTCGACGATCACCGGGAGGTGGCTGAGCTCTTTGAGCACGGGGACGGCCATCAGGTCGAGGGTGAAGCGATAAGCCGTCTCGAAGGTCCGGATCCCGCGCTCACACAGCATCACCGACTCGTTGCCCTCCTTGAGGACGTACTCGGCGGCCATCAGCAGCTCTTCGAGCGTGCTGGACAGGCCGCGCTTGAGCAACGTCGGGCATCCCGACCGGCCGACCTCGGCCAGCAGCGTGAAGTTCTGCATGTTCCGAGCGCCGATCTGGATCACGTCGGCCACCTCGAGCACCGGCTCGAGATCGCGCACGTCCATCACCTCGGTGACCACAGGCAGCCCGGTCTCGTCCTTGGCTTCCTGCAAGAACCGCAGCCCTTCCGCTCCCAGGCCCTGGAATGCGTACGGCGAGGTGCGAGGCTTGTAGGCGCCGCCGCGAAACAGCGTGGCCCCCGCGTCTCGCACGATCCGCGCGGTCTCGAGCGTCTGCTCCCGGGACTCGACCGTGCACGGCCCGGCGATCATCGCGAAGTGCGGGCCGCCAACCTTGCGGCCAGCGATGTCGAGCACGCTTCGCCGGCCGTGCTTGAACTGCGCCGAGGCAAGCTTGTAGGGCTTGAGGATCGGGACCACGCGATCGACGCCGGGCGCGCCCTCGAGCTCGAGCCGCGCGACGTGCTCGCGATCGCCGATCGCGCCGATCACGGTCACCTCCTCGCCACGGCTGAGGTGAGTGCGCGCGCCAGCGCTCTCGACTCGGTCGATGACGGCCAGCACCTCCTGCTCGGTGGCCGTCGGTTTCATCACGATCATCATCTGTCGGTCCTTTCTGCGCCTGAACTGTACGGGGTCGGAACGCCCCCGGCGGGGCGGAGGTTTACGGCGCTCGACCTTTTCGAAACGATCAGCCGGCTGCGGCTGTCGCGGGGAAGTGGGCCGAGCGCCTAGCTAAATCGCCAGGCGTAGAAGCGCGCGTAGAAGGACCAGCCGAGGGTGGAGATGTGGCGTTGGCCGCTCATACGCGTCGGCTGGTTTGTAGCAGACCGGGGTTCCGCTGCCAACCGATCGGGATCGAGCGCCAGGGACGTGGGCCATCGAGTCGGGCTATTTGACGCACTGGACGGCCCACGTGGCCTCGCCGCGGACTTAGACCAGTTCGCCGAGGGCCGAGACGAAACGCTCATTCTCGGGGTCTGTGCCCGCCGTCACTCGCAGGGCGCCGGCGCGGCCGAGCGAGGCGCCCGCGCGGACCAGGACCCCGCGCTCGCGCAGCCCGGCGACGACGTCCTCCTCGACCGCGTCCTCAGGCAGTCGCAGCCAGATGAAGTTGGCGTCGGACTCCGCCACCCACAAGCCGAGCGTCCTGACACCGTCCATCAATGACTCGCGCGCCGCGATCGTCTGCACCACTCGCCGCTCGACGTCGTCTTGATGGCGCAGCGCTTCGATCGCCGCCGTCTGTGCCGCGATGCTGAGGAAGAACGGCTGACGGACCTGGTCGACCGCGACCCGGAACTCCGGTGAGCCGCACAACCCGTAGCCGACCCGGAGGCCGGCGAGGCCATAGACCTTGGAGAACGTCCGCAACAGCACGAGGTTGGGATAGCGGCGCAGCAGTTCGACCGACGCATAGGTGTCGCCGAGCGCCAGCGAGAACTCGCAGTACGCCTCGTCGAGGATCACGCAGACGTGACGAGGCACCCGCTCCAGCAGCCACTCGATGTCCGCGAGCCCGAGCGCCGTGGAGGTCGGGTTGTTCGGGTTGCAGACCAGCACCAGCCGGGTGGCCACGGTGATCTCCGCCGCGAGAGCGTCGAGCCGATGGCGCTCCTCCGAATCGAGCCCAACCTCGATCGCCGTAGCACCGGACGCCGCGGCCAGGTGGGGGTAGACGCTGAACGCCGGCCACGCGTACACGACCTCCGCGCCCGGCTCGAGCAGCGCCTCGCCGGCCGCCAGCAGGATGTCGCAGGACCCGTTGCCGAGCGCGATCCGCTCGGGCGCAATCCCGTAACGATCTGCCAGCGCGCGCCCCAGCGGCGCGTACGAGGGGTCGGGGTAGCGGTTCGCTCCCGCCAGCGCGCGGCCGGCGGCCTCGACCACCGAGGGCAACGGCGCGAAGCAGGATTCGTTTGAGGCCAGCATCGCCACGTCAGCTCCAAGGTCGTAGCCGGAGGCGACCGGATAGACCGGGATCCTCCGGATTCGCTGCGCGAATTCGATGGCCATCTGAGGACCTATTGTGCCGAGTCCAGGTCCGCCCGGAGCGCGCGCGCCTCGCCGAGGTAGACGTGGCGGGGTTCGTGGTCCTCGGGCGCGTAGTAGTGGACCAGGACCCGTATCACCCGGGGCATCGAACCCGGCACGGGAACCTCCTGGGCGCACAGCAGGGGCACCCGATCAAGCCCCAAGCGCCGCGCGGCGACCGCCGGGAACTCGGCATCGAGATCCCGGGTGAGCGTAAAGATGCAGCTCACCATCGTCTCCGGGGTCAGCCCGTTGCGCTCCATCAGCGCGCGCATCAACTCGTCGGTGACGCCGAGGATCTCGTCCGCCCGGTTGGCCGTGACGCTACCTGCGCCTCGTAGCGCGAACAGCCGCATCACCGCTTGATTCTGCCAGAGGCCCCTGTGCGCGGCCCGCCTGCACAAGCTCGTAGACGGTGGCGCATCCGAAACGGTGGACCGAGACGATCAGCGGCCTGAGCGCCTTCGTCAAGTCCACGCCGGTGCTGCAGTCGGCGAGCACGAACGCGGCGCCCGTTTGCGCCACGAACGTGCGGGCCGCCTTCGGCGAAAGGGTCCCGTCGAACAGCGCCTGCGCCTCATCGACACGCTGGAAGCAGTGGGGCTCTGACCACAGGCAGTCGCCCACCAGCGTCCGCCGCCCGGTCTTCCCGGGGACTGCGGCCCCGAGATAGCTGCGCGTGAGCACGCCGCCGGGATCGCGATCGTCGGCGAGGAAGTCCAGCGCGTTGCGTTCGTCGCGCTGGATGAAGTTGGCGTTGTCGGGCGTGGGCGCCGCGAGGCGGCGAGCATTGCTGAGCTCGTACGTGGTCGAGGGGATCGTGAATGCCGCGACCGCGAGCACGACCGCCCACCGCGCATACGGGAGCCGGCGCCAGCCGACCTCCCGGACGCCCTGCACCGCGAGCACGGCGAGCGGCAGCGTGATCCCCTGGAATGCGTGCAGTGGTGCCGCGCTGAAGCCAGCCGCCGAGACCACGAACACGGCCAGCGCCGCGAGCGGCCAGGCCCGCGTCGCGACCGCGAGGAAGCTGGCGGGCCGTTGGCGGTAGGCGAGCATCGCGGGCAGCAGCAGCGGCGCGATCGCCAGCAGGATCGATATCAGCGAGAAGGAGTGCATTCCCGCGCCTTGCGCGAGGCGCCATGAGATATCGGTGCGGCCGAGGAGGACGTAGTAGAGCAGCGGCAGGCCCGCCAGCACGACGGTCAGCAGCGGCAGCTTCAGCTGCTGGGTGGTTCGGAATCTTCCCTGCCGCAGCACAATCTCGCTGCCGAGCACGATCAGGATCAGCAGCTCTCCGTGCCACGGATGCAGCAAGCTCGCCAGCGCACCGAATAGCCCCGGCCACCACGCGACGCGGCCCGTCGCGCGCGCGTGATCGTAGGCGAGCAACCCCGCGACCATGCACGCCACGGCGAGCAGGCCGAAGTCATAGCCCCAGGACAGGAATCCCGGGAACAGGTCGCCGAGTACCCCGAATCTTCCGTAGACGATCGTGAATGACCCGAAAAACAGCGCCAGCAGCAGGGCCAGCCGCCGAGCCCAAAGCCCCGAGAGGGTGCGATAGGCGTATTCGCGGAAGGCGAAGAAGGTGGCGCCCACCGCGATCGGCTTCCACAGCAGCAAGGACACTGTCGGCGCGAGGCCGAGCGCCGAGAGCCCTCCCGAGATGACGACCGCCGGCTGAAAATAGTCGGCAGGCGTCGAGCGCAGCACGAACAGGTTCGAGGCGAGCAGGTGGTGGGAGGCGCTGCGGATCCAGGCCAGGTACTGCATCTGATCGACGATGTAGACACCGTCAGTTCCGGTCCACACTCGCCCGTTCGCGACCACCTGCCACAGATCGAGCGCGAGCACCCACAGCGACACGGCGGCGAATGCCGCGAGCACCCCGAGTTCGAACCGATCGAGGGGGTGGCGACGCAGACTGAGCTCGAACTGATTGGCCCGGCGCCGGCGCAGGCCGAGCCCGGCCGCGGGGCGGCCGGCCGGGGGGGATGATGTTCCGACCTCGACGCGCATCTAACACGACGTTAACGGTTGATCGTCTCTCAAGGCGCTCCTGGACCGCTGGACCTTATGCAAAGCTGACGCGAGGGCTACTGGGCGAGTTTGTGCTGGAGCGTCTGCGACGCGTGCCCGGCCGGGCTGTTCATGAGGTTGATCCCGACCTTCGAGAGCAACGTCCCCGTCACCGGAGCAAACCCGATCACCAGGTACGCGGTGAACGCGAGCGCGACCCGTCTGAGCCTGAGGCTCGTCCCGATCGCGGCCAGCGGAAGCAGCCAGATCACGTACCAGGGCACGAGCCAGGCGAGGGTGGCGATCAAGGCGAGCGTCGACCACCCGGCGTCCGACAGCCAATTGCGGCTGCGGCGCAGCAACAACACGGTGACGATCACCAGCAGCACGTTAGCGATGCGAAATACGTCCGCGGTGCCGCCGCCCAGCCCGAGGATCAGCCCGACGATGTTGGGAATGCTCCATGGCGTCAACAGGGTGCTCTGGTCGGCGAGGTTCGGGAGCGTGAGCCCGAACAACGCGAGGTACATGGCGCCGAGCGGCACGCTGGCAAGCACGGCGCCGACGAGCAGATTCACGCGGCGACGGGTGGGCTTCACGGCGATCAACAGGAACGGGAGCAGCAGAATCGCGGTGAACTTGATGGCCACCGCGACCATCACCGCAGCCCCTGCCGAGCGGTCGCGGCGCGCCAGCAACAGTGCGATTGCGCCGGTCGACGGGATCAGCATGAAGAAGTCGTTGTGGAAGCCCGCGACCGCGTACATCAGATAGATCGGGTTGGTGGCCACGAACAGCACCGCGAAGCGCGGATCGCGGCCCAGCAGGCGTGCGCACTTCCAGACCAGCGCCACGAAGGCGAGGCTGCCGAGCACCGTTGCCACCTTCACGATCCAGTACGCGACGGCCAGCGGGAGTCCCGAAATCAGATAACTGGCCGCGGTGAACAGCGGGCCGTAGGGGCTGCTCAGATTGTGCCACGTGGTGAAGCGATAGATCGGGTCATGCAGCTCCGCCTGGATCACGTGGGTGTACGGGTTCAGGTGGTGCAGCCCGCCCAGCCGGGCGTAGCCGATGTAGTTGAAGACGTCGGTCAGCGTCAACGGCGGACCCATCAGCAGGATCGCGTGCAGGGCGATGACGCACAGCACGATGACCCGCATCGACAACGTCCGCACCGCATTCAGCGCGACCAGGTACGCGAGTCCCATCACCACCATGACGACGCTCAGCCCGTAGTCGAGCGCGGTGCTGTTCCTGACGTTGAGATCGGCGAATAGGCCATGAAGCGGGCCCGCCTCCCAGTTCGGGAAGGTCTGCACGCTCCGGGCAACCAGCGCCGTCGGGCCGGAGGTCGTGAAGGCCACGACCAGGAGCGCGCCGAGGACCAGTACACCGAGCGCGAACCGCCCGGCGAGCGGGTGCAGTGCCACCCGCGGCCAGCGCAGGTGCATACGGGCACCGAACGCGAGGCGCGGAATGGCAACCGTCGGGTCTCCTGGCCCGACGCCGGCGCCGGCGACGGGTCCAGAGGCAAGCACGACGGCCGGGTCGGGGGTACTCGACTCGGGTCGCATCACCTGAAAATACTGCCCTTTCGGGCGTTGATCCTGGCGCGCGCGAATGTTGAGATTTTGTTAAGCCCGATCAAGGACCGCCGTCGCAGCTCGGTTCCGAGTGCGGTAGCGCGCCGCCGGCCGCCCCTTCACCCCCACCGCTTCCCTAATCTCAGGGCACGGGAGCGTAGGATCCGCGCGCGTGAGCGTAGGCGCCATTTCGCAGCCGCGGCGAACCCACGCGAGGGGCAGCGAGCGCCCCGTGACCCGGGCACTGAGCTCGCCGGCGGCGCTGGCAGTCGCGGCGCTGACGGTGCTGGCGGCCGTCTTGCGGTTCATCGGAATCGGCCATCAGGGCTTCTGGTTCGACGAGGGAAATACGGCCCTGCTCGTCCACTTTTCGCCGGGGAAGATGCTGGGGCTGATCCCAAAGTCGGAGTCCACGCCGCCCCTGTACTACTGCGTGGCGTGGGTCTGGGCCCGCTTGTTCGGGTACGGCGAAGCCGGTTTGCGCTCGCTGTCGGCCGTGGCCGGCGTTGCCACCGTTCCGGTCGCCTACGGGGCCGCACGCAAGCTCATCTCCGAGCGGGCCGGGGTGACCGCGGCGGCGCTCACCGCCTGCAACCCGTTTCTGATCTGGTACTCGCAGGAAGCGCGCTCCTATTCACTGCTCGTCCTGCTGACCGGGGTCGCGCTGCTCGCTTTCGCCTATGCCCGAGCGACCCCCACGCCGGGAAGGCTGCTCGCGTGGGTGCTCGCCTCGGGCCTGGCCCTGGCCACCCACTACTACGCCATCCTGGCAATCGTGCCGCAGGCGATCTGGTTGCTGGGATCGCATTGGCACCGGCGCCCGGTTCAGATCGCGGTGGGGGTGGTCGGTCTGTGCGGGCTGGCCCTGGTCCCGCTGGCCATCGGCCAGAACGGGACCGGCAACGCGAGCTGGATCGCACCGATCCCGCTTGGTCCGCGGCTCGGACAGATCATTCCGCAGTTCGTGATCGGAACCGGTGCACCGGCCTACGACGTGCTCGAGCCGCTGGGGGCCGCGATGGTGGTGATCGGATTGCTGCTGCTCGTGTTCCGCTCCGATGCCGTCCAGCGGCGCGCAGCGCTGGCCGTGGGAGCGCTCGCCGTCGGAGGCCTGATCCTCAACCTGTTGCTCGTCGCCGGGGGGGTCGACGACCTGATCACCCGTAACGTGATCGCGCTGTGGCTGCCCGCGGCGATCGCGGTCTCCGGAGGGTTGGGGGCTAGCCGAGCGGGGATCGCGGGAATCTGCGCCACCGCGGTGCTGTGCGCAACCGGCGTCGCCGCCGCGATCGGAGTGGCCGCGGAGCGCAACCTCCAGCGGCCGGACTGGCGCGCCGTCGCTCGCGTTCTCGGCCCCCGGCCGGCGCCGGCAGCGGTGGCGGGCGCGTCGGGGCGCGCGATCCTCGTCCAGCACTACCGCGATCTGCTGCCGCTGTCGCTGAGCATGCCTGGACTGAAGTTCTGGCGCGATCACCGCCCGGAGACGGTCCGCGAACTCGACGTGGTCTCGATCAGCGCGCCGCGCGAGCGGCTGTGCTGGTGGGGGGCGGCGTGCAACCTCACGCCGTCTCAGATGCAGGGCTCATATCCCGTGCCCGGCTTTCACGAGCTGTGGGTCCGCCACGCATTCCAGTTCACGGTCATGCGCCTGGTCTCCGACAAGCCGGTCGTGCTCACGCCGGCCAAGGTGTCCCGCGTGCTCACGACGACGACGCTGCGCCGCGACGAGCTGCTGATCCAGCGCTAGCGACCATCAGGCGCTCGGTCTCCTCGGCGTCGAGCTGCCGGTAGGCACCCGGCCGCAGGCCGCCAAGCTCGAGCGGGCCGAAGCGGGTGCGCTCCAGCCGCCTGACGGGGTGACCGACGTGCTCGCACATCCGCTTGACCTGGCGCTTTCGCCCCTCGTGGATGGTGAGCTCGAGGATGTCGGCGGCGATCCGTTGCACGCGCGCCGGTGCGGTCGGGCCGTCGTCGAGCACCACCCCGGCGGTGAGTGCCTGCACGGCCTTCTCACGAACCGGCGAGTTGGCGACGACTGCGCGGTAGGTCTTCTCGACCTCGAACCGCGGATGGGTGAGCCGGTGAGCGAGCTCCCCGTCGTTGGTCAGGAGGATCAGGCCGGTGGTGTCGATGTCGAGCCGCCCCACCGGGTACAGGCGCAGCGGCGTTGCAATCAGCGAGACCACCGTCGGACGGCCCTGGGGATCGCGGGCGGTGGAGACCACGCCAAGCGGCTTGTTCACGACGTAGACAACGCGCTGTGGCGTCTGCGCGACGGCGTGGCCATCCACTTCGACCTCATCCGAACGCTCGACGGCCCGGGCCGGATCCGTGACCTGGACACCGCCGATCGACACCCGCCCGGAGCGGATCAACCGCTCAGCCTCGCGGCGCGAGGCGAGGCCGGCGGATGCAAGGTACTTGGCCAGACGCATCTCCCTGCCACCATAGAGTTCGTGGATCTGAGCCGGATCAAGGACAAGCTGGAGGAACTCGAGCAGCCCGCCTACCGCTCTGGGCAGGTCTGGCGGTGGGCGGCTGAGGGCGCCGGCGGCTACCGCTCGATGACGAACCTCCCGTTGCAACTGCGAGAGACGCTCGCCGACGCGGTGCCATTCACGACGCTGAAGCTCGAACGCGAGGCGACCGCGCGGGACGGCACCGTGAAGGCGCTGTTCAGCACCCACGACGACCGCCCGGTCGAGACGGTGCTGATGCGATACAGGGATGGGCGGCGATCGCTGTGCCTGTCCTCCCAGTCCGGCTGTCCGCTCACATGCACGTTCTGCGCGACCGGGCAGATGCGCTTCGGGCGGAACCTGAGCCCGTGGGAGATCCTCGACCAGGCACTGCACTTCCGGCGCCTCGAGCGAGTCGACCACGCGGTGTTCATGGGGATGGGCGAGCCGCTGATGAACCTCGACAACGTGCTCGGCGCCTGCCGCCTGCTTCCCGACCTCGGCATCACTCACCGGCGGACGGCGATCTCGACCGTGGGCTGGATACCGGGGATCGAGGGACTGGCCGCAGATCCGATGCCGCTGCGGCTGGCGCTGTCATTGCACGCGGCGGAGGACGCGCTCAGATCCGAGCTGATGCCGATCAATGATCGCTATCCGCTGCGCGACGTGATCGCCGCCTGCGAGTCCTACTACGCCCGCAAGCGCCGCAAGGTGTTCATCGAGTACGTGATGCTCGCCGGCGTCAACGATTCCCATCTCCAGGCGGTGCAGCTCGCCGGCGTGCTCGACCCTCGGGTGTTCAAAGTCAACCTGATCCCATACAACCCCACGGCCTCGCCGTATCGCGGCTCGAGCGCGAAGGCGATCGGGGCGTTCAAGGCCGAACTCGAGCGCCACGGGCTCGATGCCACGATCCGACTGACCCGTGGGCGCGACATCGACGCGGCGTGCGGTCAGTTGGCGGCCCGGAACGCCTCACCGGACTGAGCGACGGGTTCAGGCGCCGGCGCGGGAGGGCGACACCGCAGCTGAGCGACGGGTTCAGGCGCCGGCGCGCGCCTCGCCCGCTCTGAGCAGCCGCTCGCGAAGCTCTTCCTCGAGCTCGGGTGAGGGATCGAAGGCGCCGATCACCGGCAGCTCGTGCAGGGAGCGCAGGCCGAACAGGCGCAGGAACAGCTCGGTCGTCCGGTACAGGACGGCACCGAACTGCGAGCGTCCGGCTTCTTCGATCATTCCCCGTTCGATCAGTGTCGTGGCCGCCGATTCGGCGTTGACCCCTCGGATCCGGGCGATCTCCGGGCGCGAGACCGGCTGCAGGTAGGCGACGATCGCCAGCGTCTCGGCCTGAGCCGGGGTCAGCGGCGGCGTCCGGGGCCGCGCCAGGAGCCGCCTCGCCGCCGGCTCGGCATCGGGATGGCTGCTGAGCACCCATCCCCCGGCGAGCTCCCGGAGCACCAGCCCGCGGCGCTCGAACTCGTAGTGCTCGCGCAGCCGCTCGAGCGCCGTGACGACCTCGTGCAACTCGACACCCGTCGCGTCGGCGAGCGCCGGCCCGTCGACGGGCTCCGAGGACAGGAACAGCAACGCCTCCAGCGTCGGTTCAAGCCGGCTGGTCATGCCGTCAACCGGCCCGCGGAGCTCGCGCTCTGGCTGGCTTGCACCGTGATCTCTCCGAATGGCTCGTCCTGGGTCCAGGTGAGCTCGCCCTGCTTGTACAGCTCGAGCAGCGCGAACAGCGTCACCGCGACCGTCACCCGATCGGAGCGCGTGACCGCCTCGTCGAACGTGAAGCTGCCGCGCCGGAGGAGCTCACGGAGGTGGGCGAGGCGCTCGGCGACAGTCACCTTTGGAACGGTTATGTGGCGGACATCGACGGGCTCGGGGAGCCTTAACAGCTCGCCGATCGCGGACGCCAGCCGCCCCGGGTCATAGACGGCGGTGGCCTGCGGCAGCGAAGCGCGGCGCAACGAGCGAGGCAGTGGCGCCGCGCGAAATCGGTACCCCTGCTGGGCGGCCAGTCGCTCGTGCAGGTAGGTGGCGGTGGCGCGGTAGCGGTGCGCATCGAGCAGTCGTCCGAGCAGCTCCTCCGCTGCCTCGCCAGGGTCGAGCTCGATCTCCTCGGGAGCTTCGCCCGGCAGCATCAACCGCGATTTGAGTTCCAGCAGAGCGGCGATCAGCACCAGAAACTCCGTGGCGGCCTCGAGATCCAGCTCGCCCCGCTGCTCGAGATGATCGATGTAGGAGATCACCACATCCGCCAGGTCGACCTCGAGCAGGTCGACCTCCTCGCGCAGAATCAGCGTCAGCAGCAGGTCGAACGGACCGGCGAACACGTCGAGGTCGAGCTCGAGGCAGGGCAGGCGCATGGTGATGACGTGGCGACGGGCGGCGGATGGCTCTGACGGCCACCCGGGAGCAAATCGACGCGGTTACTGTAGCGGCGCTACCGGACTGGCCCGACGCCCATCGCCCGGCGGACGTCCCGGACCGTGTCGGCGGCGATCGCGCGGGCCTTTTCGGCGCCGGCGGCGAGGATCTGTTCGAGCGCCGGCTCATCCGAGCGGAGTTCCTCGTAACGCTCCCGCACCGGTGCGAGGTACGCCGCCACCGCGTCCGCGACCGCCTGCTTGAAGGCGCCGTATCCCGAACCGTCGAACTCGCGCTCGATCTCTTCTGGTGCGATTCCGTTCACCGCCGCGAGGATCTCGATCAGGTTCGAGACCCCGGGCTTGTCCGGCGAGCGAAGGACTTCGGTGCCCGAGTCGGTGACAGCGGAGCGGAACTTCCTGGTCACGGCGGCGGGTTCGTCGAGCACGTACACGGTTCCCTGCTCGCTGGCGCCCGTGGTCGACATCTTGCGGTCGGGGTTCTGCAGGTCCATGATCCGCGCGCCCACCGCGGGCACGCGAACCTCCGGCGCCACCAGGGTCTGGCCGAACCGGCCATTGAAGCGCTCGGCGACGTCGCGCATCAGCTCG
The DNA here is from genome assembly GCA_963799745.1 of uncultured Solirubrobacterales bacterium. Taxonomy (GTDB): domain Bacteria; phylum Actinomycetota; class Thermoleophilia; order Solirubrobacterales; family Solirubrobacteraceae; genus Palsa-465. The sequence goes on from CAWCYH010000010.1 coordinate 59,398, forward strand.
ACGTGCTGGCGCTGGTCCTCTCCTACCGGAACCTCCTCGGCTCTGTAGGCGAGCACGTCGGCAGCCTGGAGAACCGGGTAGAAGAACAGCCCGGCGGACACCAGGTCCCGCTGCGCCCCGGACTTCTCCTTGAACTGGGTCATCCGGTTGAGCTCGCCGAACGACGTGACGCTCGAGAGCAACCAGCACAGTTCGGTGTGTTCGTACGCGTCGCTCTGGCGGAAGAAGATGCAGCGGTCGGGGCCGAGGCCGGCCGCCAGCAGCGTCGCCGCCGTGTCATACACGGCCGTCCGCAGCGCCGTCGGATCGTAAGCAACCGTGATCGCGTGGAGGTCCACCACGCAGTAGATCGCTTCGCCTCGGTCCTGTCCCGCCACGTACTGCGTGATCGCGCCGATGTAGTTGCCGAGGTGCTTGCGGCCGGTGGGCTGAATGCCTGAGAAGATGCGCATGGAGCCGCGCAGCGTAGCCGAGGATTACGGGGCGAGAGTGCGCGCGCTCCCGGCCCCGGGCGGCAGCGCGTTCGCCGAGCCGCGGTCCCGCGCCAGCAGCCACGCCGCGACCACGCCGCCGATCGCGCCACACGCATGGCCCTGCCACGAGATCCCATAGTGGGGCACGAGGCTCGCCAGCAGCGCACCGCCCCAGACCACGCCCACCACGGCGCCGATCAGCATCTCCAGCACGCTGCGGTCGAACAGGCCACGGGTGAGCAGGTAGGCCGCATACCCGAACACCACGCCGCTGGCCCCGACCGTGATCGAGTGCGCCGGCGCGATCAGCCACGTCCCCAGACCCCCGATCACGATCACGATGCCGGTGACGAGCGCCAGCCGCGCCGCGCCCTGCAGGGCGATGATCAGGCCCATGAACAGGAACGGGATCGTGTTCGAGAGCAGGTGCGCGAAGCTCACGTGCAGGAACGGAGCCGCGAGGATGCCCCACAGGTGATCGACGCTTCGAGGCCAGATGCCATCGGAGTCGAGGCGGTTCGAATCAAGCGAGTTGATCACCTCGAGCACCCACATCAGCGCGACGATCCCGAGCAGCAGCCCGATTCCCTGTTCGCGCTCCTGGCGCGATCGTTGCGGGAGCCGTGTTGCCATGCCTACAGGATCGCAGGTACGAGTGCCGGGGACCCCGGGCCGCGGCTGGCCGGCGCCCCGGACCGCGGACGGGCCGGCGGGCTTACGCCCCCTCCCCGAGCGCCTCGACCGCCACCGCCAGCGCCACCTCGGCCCGCTCGGCCAGCGACGGCCCCAACACGAACTCCTCGGGGGTGTGGGCGCCTCCGCCGCGCGGTCCCAGGCCATCGGCGGTGAGCGGGATCGTCGCCGCGAAGTGGCTCGCGTCGCTGGCGCCGCCGCGGCCCGTGCCGACGATCGGGCGCCCCAGCCGCCGCGCGGCTCGCTCGAGCAGGCCTGCCGTCGTGTCCGTCGCGTCCATCCCCGGCCAGCGGCGCTCCATCCTCGGCGCCAGGGCGACGCCGCCAAGCTCCACCGGGACGGCAGCGAGCACGGCATCGAACGCCTCGAGCCGATCGGCCCGGAGATCGAATATGAGCTCGCCCGCGGCTGGGACCACGTTCAGCGCATCGCCGGAGCGGATCCGGGTGGGCACGACGCTCAGCCGGTCGCTTCCGCGCGGGTCGTGGCGCTCGGCGATCAGACGAGCGGCATTCGCCAACGCCAGCAGCGCATTGCGTCCCTGATCGGGTGCGCTGCCCGAGTGAGACGCTCGCCCGGCCGCTCCGATCCGCAGCGTGCCGGCCGCTTTGCGGCGGACGATGACGCCCTCCTGCCCCTCGGCGGAGCGCTCGCCCGCCTCGAAGCACAGGCATGCGTCGTAGCCGGCGAATCGCGACACGTGCGCGAACTGGGCAATGCGCCATTCCTCGTCGGTGACGAGCAGCACGGAGAGCTCCGCGAACGCGTCGGGATGGGCCGACAGCGCTCGCGCGACTCCGAGGGCGAGCACGACCCCGCCCTTCATGTCCGCGGTGCCGGGCCCGTAGAGGCGCTCGCCGTCTCTGCGCAAGGGAGCGTGCGAGGCGTGGCCGATGACCGTGTCCAGATGGCCGAGCAGCAGCAACCGACGCGCGCCCGATCCCCGGATTCGCGCGATCAGGTCGGGTGCGCTGCGCGGCGTCGAACACGGCACCCGCTCGATCTGGGCCACCGACGGCAGCAGCGCTACGCACACCGCGATCGCCTCCTCGGCGCCCGGGATGTCTCCGGAGGGCGAAGAGACCGCAACGAGCGCCTCGAGCTCCCGCTCCGCGCGGGCTGCGATCTCGGCCGCACCCTCAGCGATGATGCTCACAGCCCGATTACAACGGCTGCCGGACGACCGGACGGCGAGCGGCGGCGGCCTCATCGAGCCGGCGGACCGGCGTCGTGTAAGGCGCGTTACGGGCGACCTCGGGGTCCTCGCGGGCCTCGCGCAGGATCATCGCGAGGATCTCGGCGAACCGATCGAGCGTCTCCTTGGTCTCGGTCTCGGTGGGCTCGACCAGCAGCGCCTCCTCGACGATCAGCGGGAAGTAGACGGTCGGGGGGTGGACCCCGAAGTCGAGCAGCCGCTTGGCGAGATCGAGCGTCTTGATCTCGAGCTCGCGCTTCATCGGCGCCCCGGAGAGCACGAACTCGTGCATGCAGAGCCGCTCGTATGCCGCCGGCAGCAGCTCGAGCACGCCTTCGCTGCGCAACCGAGCCAGCAGGTAGTTGGCGTTCAGCACGGCGACCTCCGAGACATCTCGCAGGCCGCTCGCCCCGAGCGAGCGGATGTAGGCATAGGAGCGGACGAACACGCCGTAGTTGCCCTGGAAGCCGCGCAGCCTCCCGATCGACTTCGGCCGGTCGTAGTCGAGGTCGTAATAGGGCTCTGAGCCGTTGCCGGCCGCGTCGCGCTTGATCACCTGCGGCCGCGGGAGGTAGGGCTCGATCCGATCTGAGACCGCGATCGGACCCGCGCCCGGACCGCCGCCGCCATGGGGCTGGGTGAATGACTTGTGCAGGTTGAAGTGGACGATGTCGAAGCCCATGTCCCCCGGCCGGCAGATGCCCATGATCGCGTTGAGGTTGGCGCCGTCGTAGTACAGGGTCGCGCCCACGGAGTGAACGATTCGGGCGATCTCCTCGATCCCGGGCTCGAACAGACCGAGCGTCGAGGGGTTGGTGAGCATCAGGCACGCGACGTCCTCGTCCGCTTTGGCGCGCAGATCGTCGATGTCGACATTCCCATGCTCGTCGGTGCCGATTTTTACGACCTCGTAGCCGGCCATCGTCACTGTCGCCGGATTGGTCCCGTGCGCGGTGTCGGGAGTCAGGACCTTGGCCCGGTTCTCGCCGCGGTCCTCGTGGAAGGCGCGGGTGAGCAACACCCCCGCGAGCTCGCCGTGCGATCCGGCCGACGGTTGTAGTGACACATGTGGCAGCCCCGCGATCTCCCCGAGCGCGTCCTGCAGCCGCCACATCAACTCGAGCGCCCCCTGCGCCCTGCGCGGATCCTGCAGCGGGTGCAGTTTGGCGTGGCCCGGCAGCGCCGCGACGCGCTCGTGGAGCTTGGGGTTGTGCTTCATCGTGCACGACCCGAGCGGATAGAAGCCGGTGTCCAGGTCGAAGTTCCGCTTCGAGAGACGGTTGTAGTGGCGCACGATCTCGGGCTCTGCCACCTCCGGAAGCTGCGGCGGCTCGGCGCGGCGAAGCCGCTCCGGAAGCAGCTCCTCCAGCGGGCGCTCCGGCACGTCGAGGGCCGGCGCCACGAACGCCCGCCGGCCCGGCTTGGAGCGCTCGTAGATCGTGAGCTCGTCGTCGGCGGCGCCGATCATGCGCGCACCTCGGTCCCGGCGCGCTCGGCCGCGACCGCGCTGGCGATTGCCTCGACCAGCCGGTCGATATCGGCTCGGGTCCGTTGCTCGGTGATCGCCACCAGCAAGCTGTCTCCGAGCTCGGGGTACTCGCGGCTGAGCGGATAGCCGGGGTTGATCCCCTGTTCGCGGCAGCGGGCGATCACCTGGTCGGCCGGCGTCTGCAGGGAGAGCGCGAACTCGCGCACCACCGGCTGCTCGTGCAGCAGCGAGACCCCCTCGACCGCTTGCAGGCGCTCGCGCGCGTAGGCGGTTCGCTGCAGCATCAGCTCGGCGAGCTCGACGATCCCACGGCGCCCCAGCCAGCTCAGGTAGATCACTCCAGCGAGCGCGTTCAGCGCCTGCGCCGTGCAGATGTTCGAGGTGGCGCGTTCCCGGCGAATGTGCTGCTCGCGCGTCTGGAGCGTCAGCACGAAGCCGCGCTTGCCGTCCAGGTCACGGGTCTCGCCCGCGATCCGGCCCGGGATCCGCCGCATCAGCTCCTCGGTCGAGGCGAAGAACCCGAACGAAGGACCGCCGAAATCGAGCCGGTTGCCGAGCGTCTGACCCTCGCCGACGGCGATGTCGACGCCGCACTGCCCCGGTGTCCGCAGCAGCGCGAGCGCAAGCGGATCGCAGGAGCAGATAGTCAGCGCCCCGACGTGGTGGGCCGCCTCGGCGAGGGCGTCGAGGTCCTCGATGGCGCCGAGAAAGTTCGGCTGCTGGATGACGATCGCGCTGACGCCGTCGTCCAGCTCGGGAAGCTCCGTGAGGCCGTCCTTCAAGGACGCCTCCACCACCTCCATCCCCCATCCTCGGGCCAGCGTCTGAAGTGCCTCGCGGGCGTGCGGGTGGACGCCGCGCGAGACCACAAACCGCTCGCGCCCGCGGGCGAGCTTGGCGACATAACCGGCGGCGGCGACGGCGCTGGGTCCCTCGTAGACCGAGGCGTTCGAGACCGGGAGGCCGGTCAGCTCCGAGATCGCGGTCTGGTACTCGAACATCGCCTGAAGCCCGCCCTGGGAAATCTCGGGCTGATAGGGCGTGTATGGGGTCAGGAACTCCGACCGCAGCGTGATCGAGTCGACCAGCGCGGGGATGTAGTGGTCGTACATGCCCGCGCCCAGGAACGACACCTCGTCATCGGTCGAGACATTGCGGGCCGCCAGCGCTCGCAGCTCCTCGAACACCTCCTGCTCGGAGAGGCCGTTGGCGAGTGCCAGCGGGCGGTCGAGGCGCAGCTTGGCGGGGATGTCGGCGAACAGCTCATCGATCGATCCCACGCCGATCGCCGCGAGCATCTCCTCGCGGTCGGCGTCGGTGGCAGACGTATATCGGGTCACGACAGCGTGCCCTCGTAGGTCTCGGCGTCCATCAGCGAGTCTGCCTCGGAAGGATCGGACAACTTGACCTTGACCAACCACCCATCGCCATAGGGGTCCTCGTTGATCGTCTCGGGATTCTCCGCGAGCGCCCCGTTGACCTCCACGACCTCTCCCGAGAGCGGCGCGAACACGTCCGAGACCGCTTTCACCGATTCGACTTCGGTATACGGCTGGTCCTTGCTGACCTGGATGCCCAGGTTGGGCGCATCGAAGAACACAACCTCGCCGAGCGCGTCCTGCGCGTACCAGGTGATCCCGAACGTGGCCGTGTCGCCCTCCAGTCGAGCCCAGTCGTGCTCGGGGTGGTAGAGCAGCTCGTCGGGATAGCTGGCTGCGGCCATTGGTCAGGCTCCTTTTCGCGGTTCGTTGGGCCGGTGTAGCGGCTTGCGCTCGATGATCGCGGGCCGATTGGTGCCGCGAACGTCGATCTCGATCCTCGTCGTGGCCTCGGCCCGATCGGCGGACACGTACGCCATCCCTATTCCCCGCTCCAGGCAGGGCGAGAACGTGCCGCTGGTCACGTGCCCTCCACCGATCACTGGATTGCCCGGCCGGGCGATCCCCGGCCCGTCGATCACGAACGGAACGAGCTTCTCCGGGGTCCCGCCGCCGCGCGAGGCGGCGACCGCTTCGGCGCCGATGAAGCCTGTCTGCTCCTTGCAGCACCAGCCGAGGCCGGCCTCGATCGGTCCACGATCCTCGCTCAGGTCGTTCCCGTAGAGGTGAAAGCACATCTCGAGTCTCAGCGTGTCGCGCGCGCCCAGACCAACCGGCGCGGCGCCGGCTTCGAGCAGCGCGTCCCACACCTCTGGCGCGGCCCTCGGATCGAGCAACAGCTCGACGCCGTCCTCGCCCGTGTAACCGGTGCCGCACACGAGTGCCGCCACCCCGGCCACAGAGCGGTCGCAGCAGTGCATCCGCGACGGCAGCGCACCATCCGTGAGCCCGCTCAGCACTCCCCGAGCCCTCGGCCCCTGGACGGCGAGCATCGCGAACTCGGCGTGACGGTCGATTACGTCCACGTTGAACTGCGCGGCGTGGGCCTGCAGCCACGCAAGGTCCTTCTCGTGATTGGCGGCGTTGGTCACGGTCAGAAACACCCGCTCCGCGAGCCGGTAGGTGAAGAGGTCGTCCAGCACGCCTCCGTCCTCGCGGCACATCACGCTGTACTGGGCGCCTCCCTCGGGGATCCTGCGCACGTCGTTCGAGAGCATCCGCTGCAGGAAATCCGCCGCCTCCGGTCCCCTGGTCTCGACCTGGCCCATGTGCGAGACGTCGAACACCCCGACCCCGCGCCTGACCGTCAGATGCTCCTCGCGGATCCCCGCGTACTGGATCGGCATCTCCCAGCCCGCGAACGGCACCAGCTTCGCCCCCGCACCCCGATGGCGGTCATAAAGCGAGGTACGCCGCAGGGAGGTCGGAGCGGCTGAGGACACAGCGCCCAGGCTAGTACACGGCGCGGAATCGTCGGCTACTGCGCGCCGCGACGATGCGTGGCCGAACGCACAGGCGCTATCTGAACGGTGGACTTGTAGATCGACTGCACGACCGAAAACGCCGGCTTGAGGTTGCCCTGGAAATCGACCAGGCCCTTCTGCACGAACGGCGGCGTGCCCCGCGGATCGCCACCGTCCCACCCCGGCCACGCGACGAAGTCCTGAATCAGCCAGTAGATCGCGCCGGACAGCCACGGCTTGGTGGCGAACACGCCGAGATGGAACGCCGCCGAGTTGGCCTGGAAGGCGTAGGTCCCGCGCTCCTCGACGGGACCGCTGCGGCTACCGTCGAAGCCGAACTCGCTGATGAACAGGGCCTTGGTCGGGTAGCACGCGCGGAGGCTGTCGAGGAAGGGACTGAGCGAGTCGCGGTCGTCGGTACCCCCGCCGCCGGCGTCGAACCAGCCGAAGTAGTCGTTGAAGCCGATCAAGTTCAGTGGCCCGTAGGCCCGCTGACAGGCAACCCCCGGCCAGTCGCTGATCGCCATCCCGACCGGCCTGGTGGGGTCGAGCTTGTGAGCGAGCGCGACCGCGCCGGCGATGTAGCTGGCCTCCGAGCCGGGGGCCGGGGTCTTGAGCTCGTTGCCGATGCTCCACAACAGCACCGACGGGTGGTTCTGATTGGTGAGGATGTTGTCGGCGAGCACCGCGTGGGCGTTGGCCACCCAGGCGGGCTGGTTCAGGTACTGAGCCGAGGTGCGCCACACCGGGATCTCTGACCACAGCATGATCCCGTCCCGGTCGGCCATCTCCTGCATCTCGGGGTTCAGCGGGTAGTGCTCGCGGATCACGGTGGCGCCGAGCTCCTGGACCCACCCCATCAGTCGCTGCATCTGGGCCACATCGAGCGCCGCCCCCGACCCCAGCGCCTGCTCGTGCATGTCGACGCCGCGAAGGCTCAGCAGCCGGCCGTTGAGCGTCAGACGACCGTCGCTCGTGACCGCGATGCTCCGGACCCCGCTGTACAGGAAGTAGCTGCCGAGCCGCCTCCCGCGGGTATCGGAGACGGTGAACGTCGCGTCGTACAGGGCGGGATGGCCGGGGGCCCACAGGCGCGGGTGCCTGATCGTTGCCGTTGCCTGGGCGATCCAGCTGGCATGGGGCGCGATCCTCCGCGAGCCGAAGTCCAGCCGGGCACCGCCGTAGCTGCCGCGCAGCGACACCGACTGCGGCGCTCCTGTCACATTGCGGATGATCGCCTGGTCCTCGATCGTCGCCGCGCAGGTCGGGCAGGGAAGGATCGGCCTGACCTGCACCTGCGAGACGTCCGCGCGCTGCACGGCACGGAGGTACACCCCATCGAGGATCCCCCCGTAGTTCCACCACCCGCCGTACTGGCCCTTGGGGAGCGTCGTCGGGCTCAGCCGGTTATCGACCCGCACGATCAAGCGGTTGACGCCGCGCCGGAGGCCGGTCACGTCGAACTCGAACGGCAGGTTGGCGCCGGCGTGGGTGCCGAGCTCGTGGCCGTTGATCCAGACCGTCGCCTGGTAGTTGACCGAGTCGAAGCGAATGATCCAGTGGCGGTCCTTGGCCGGCACATAGCGCGAGAAGGCCCCAGCCGGGACGGTGAAGTCCTTGCGGTACCAGCCGACCCACCCGTTCATGCTCAGCGTCGAGAGATCGTTCGCGTTGTAGGCGTTGGGCATCGTCACCGGCGACCAGCCGTCGGTCGAGGCGACGTTTCGCCACCAGCCCACCGATTGGCCGAGGTCGGCGAAGTCGGGGCGAAACAGCCACTCACCCCCGAGCTGAAAGCGACCGCTCTGGCCATCGCGATACTGAGCTCCCTTGGTGGGCGGCTGCGGAGCGTAGGCGGGGCCCTGAGCCTGGGCCAGCGCCGGTCCTGACAGCGCAAACACCGCGCACAGCGCGATCGCGCCGGCAAGTCTGCGGCAGCCCTCAGCGATGTCCATGCTTCCCCTTTCGTCGCGCCGAGGCCGCGGAGATCCTGATCTTCAGCACGACCACCGTCTTGTTGCCTGCGCGGTCGGTGACGGTCACCGTGATCTTGTACCGCCGCGCGGCCGGGTACAGGTGGGTCTTGCTCTGGTTGATACGACTGCTCGTCCCGTCGCCCCACTTGACCCGAACCTCCTTGATCCCCGACGCCGCCGCGCGGGGGACCACTACTGCATCCGTGGCGCGGACCCGGAGCACAAGCCGTGAGCCCGCGGTCCGGCGACCGCCCAGCCGGATGTGAACACTTGGCGGGATCGTGTCCACGAACACCGTGGCCGCCCCGTCGATCTTGCCCAGGCCAGCGGGATTGACCGCGGTCACCTGCCAGCGGTGGCGGCCCTGCGCCAGCTGCGCCGCGGCGGGAATCCGCACCGAGGTCCTAGTCGTCTGCGCAACTTCGACGCCGTTGATGCTCACCAGATAGCGGATCTGGCCCCAGAACTCTGGGGACGGCGACCACGAGAGCGTGGGCGCAGTGGTGCGGGAATAGCGGAAGGCCTTCAGCGCGTGGAAGGACCCGGGCGGCTGATACAGCTGGGCCGCGACGATCGACCGCGAGCCAGCTTGACCCTGGACCCACGCGACTGCCGCGTCGGCGGCGATGTCGCCGGCCGCAGCGAGCCCGTCGGCGGCGTCGGTGGGGCCCATGCTGGGAGAGGAGAGCACCTCCTCGGGGCCGATGCTCGTGCCGTCGAAGAAGCGTGCCCGGATCTCGGGGCTGCCGACGAATGGGTCCTCCTGCCAGGCGACGAGCGTCGAGTGGAAGCCGGCCGACGCCGGCGCGGCGAACGGCGCTGAGCTGTTCGGCAGGCTGTCCACCCGGAAGACGGCTCCAGGACTTTCGTTGTCCAGCAGCTGCATCGCGACCAGCTCGTGGGAGCTGTCGCGCTCCGAGGTCACGAACCCCTGCCCGTACTCGGCCGCCTCGACCTGCGGCTGATCGCCGCCATCCGCCCCCGGCGTGGACAGTCCGTCCACCTGGACCACACCGTCGTAGGCCGACCCCTGCAGCCTTTGCATCAATACCCTCGACTGTTGCTGGGCCCCGTTCGCGAACATCTCGCGGAAGGCGACCGCGACGTAGGACGAGTCGCCCCCGGTGGCCAGGACCGGGTCCGAGCTCGAGGCCTCGTGCCACCCACCCAGCGAGGGAGGATCGGCCTGTTCAAAGACGACGCTCGGCGCGGTCCCCCACACGCGCCGGGTGAAGATGTGGCCCGCCTCGCCCCAGGCCACGATCCCGACTCCATCGCCCGAGGCGGCGACCGCGGGGCGTCCGGCGCCCGTTCCGGCGTCGTCTGCCGGGACCGTGTCGAGCGGCGCTGATTGGAGTGCCCAGTCGCCCTGGTAGTAGTACGCGCAGCGAACATCGTGGCCTCCCGCGCCAGCGACGGTGAACGCCAGGTAGGCCTTGCCCAGATTGGTGATCGCGATCGCCGGGTTGCTGGCCCCGGCGGCCAGTGGGATCGGGGCGCTGTAGCCGGTCGCCGTGCTCAGGTGGTCGACTACGTACAGCTCGCCGCCGTTGATGAACGCGACAAGTAACAGTCCGCCGTTGCCCGCCGCGATCACCGGCTGCGAGGAGGGCCCGGGCAGCCCGGCGTCGACTTGCTCGGGAGCCTGGAAGCTCCCGGCCAGCCGCGAGACGAAGACGTGCTGACGGCCCCCGGAGTTCTTGAGATAGACCAAGCCCCCGGTGCCGTCGCGCGCGATTGACATCCCGGACAGTCCGACGATGTTCGGGCTCGGTCCGTCCAGGACCGTCGGTCGACCGGGGCTCGGAGCCTGAGCGTCGGCGGCGGCGGGGATCGCCGCCGCCAGCGTGCACGCAGCAAGCACCGCCCCCGCGCACGCCCATCGCGAGGCAAGACTGACGCGCAGCGACCTACGCATCCCCACGTAGTCCGCCTGCGCCCTGCAGATCACTGTCGGCCGCGGGTTTGACAGACGTAGAACAGATCAGAGTGACCGAGGTTGCGCCGTTCGTCTTAACGTCGGGTTGGGCCGCCGCCGCGCTCGCGCTCGATCGACGCTTGTGAAATCTGTTGCTAGCGGTCCTTCAAGAACCGCTAGCGGTCCTTCAAGAACGACGGGATGTCTATCTCGTCGTCGCGGATCTCGAGCGAGGAGCGCTGGCGCTCGTCCATCGTGACGTCACGGTCACGGCGCGCGCGGCGGGTCGTCTCGCGTGCCGTGCTCGGCAGCGGGCCCCCATGGTCAAAGCCAGTCGCGATCACGGTCACTCGCACTTCGTCGCTGAGCGAGTCGTCGATGACCGCGCCGAAGATGATGTTCGAGTTCTGATCTGCCGCGCTCTGCACGATCTCAGCCGCCTCATTGACCTCGAACAGGCCGAGGTCGTGGCCACCGGTGATGTTCAGCAGGATCCCCATCGCGCCTTCGACCGACTCCTCCAGCAGCGGCGAGGAGATCGCGACCTTCGCCGCCTCGGCCGCGCGGTTCTCGCCACTGGCGCTGCCGATCCCCATCAGCGCGGTTCCAGCGTCATGCATGATCGTCCGCACGTCGGCGAAGTCGAGATTGATCAGGCCGGGAATCGTGATCAGATCGGTGATGCCCTGCACGCCCTGCCGGAGCACGTTGTCCGCCTCGCGGAAGGCATCGAGGATCGTCGTTCGCCGTTCGACGATGGCCAGCAGCTTCTCGTTCGGGATCACGATCAGCGTGTCCACGTTCTCGCGCAGCTTCTGGATCCCGTCCTGGGCCTGGCGAGCGCGTTGCGAACCCTCGAACGCGAACGGTCGGGTGACCACGCCGACGGTCAGCGCGCCGATCTCATTCTTCGCAATCTCCGCGATCACCGGCGCAGCGCCGGTGCCGGTCCCGCCTCCCTCGCCGGCCGTCACGAACACCATGTCGGCGCCCTTCAGCGCCTCCTTGATCTCGTCGCGTGACTCGGCCGCCGCGCCCTGACCGATCTCGGGATTGGCGCCGGCCCCGAGGCCCTTCGTCAGTTCGTGTCCGATGTTGAGCTTGATATCCGCGTCGCACATCGCGAGCGCCTGCGCATCGGTGTTGCAGGCGATGAATTCGACTCCGCGCAGGCCGGCGTCGACCATGCGGTTGACCGCGTTGGTGCCGCCACCGCCGACTCCGACGACCTTGATCACTGCCAGATAGCTGCCGCTTTCCATGATTACCGTCCGACCCTCAAGGTATCCTTGAGTGTTTCTCCTAGATTCGTAGTTAGCGGGAGTTTCGCACGTTATGGCCTGGTGATGCGGGGAGTCAATGCATGGCCGGTCTCCGCAACGTTTGTTGCAGATCACGCAACTCTCGACGGAGGTCGGAGAGTTGCCGAATTTCGAGTATGACCCTCGACCTTAGCTTCAGCCTCCTACCGGGGCGTCGGTGGCGCCAGAGGTGGGAGGCGCGGACGTGGTTCCGGCAGCGTCGCCGGTAGCGCCTGCCGAGGTCCCTGTGGCGCCGCCCGAGGTCCCCGTGGCGTCTCCCGAGGCCCCGGTCGTGCTCCCCGCCGGCGGAGTGGAGCTGGCGCTCGCTCCCGCCACCGGTCGTTCGGGATCACTCACGTCTATGTACTCGGCGCCGTCCGAGCCGCCATCCGCGAGGACCGCGGACGCCGCGAGCCACTTGGCCTGGAGCCGGTTCGGAGCGCCGAAGTAGATGCTGGGTCCGTTCCGGAGCCGGGCGACGAGTCCGCGGGCGGGAGTCGCGCTCGCCTGGCTCAGGTGCGAGAGCAGTTGGTAGGGAGCGGCCGCGAGCAGCGCCACGACCTGCAGCGCATCGCGGTCGGTGATTCGGGTTGCCCCCGGAAGCGAGCGGAGCGCAAGCGTGGGCAACTGCGGCACCGGGCCGGCATCGTGGAGCAGCGTGCCGTCGCTGGCCACGGCGATCGGGCGGCCTCCGATCACGATCTCACCGACCGGGTTCTCCTCGATCACCCGGATCCGCATGCCGTGTGGAAACTGAGTGCTGACGCGCAGCGACTTGACGACCGGATACGGCGCGACCGCGGTGTTGAGCGCGCCCAGCTTGACGTCGAGCGTGGTCATGGTGCGCGCCGCAAGCATCAGCGCCGAGCGGATCCGGCCGGCATCGGGGCCGCTCTCGCCCGTGACCGTCACCCGCCGCACCGCTACGAGCGAGGAATCGCGCAGCCACAGCCACGCGCCGGCCAGCACCGCCAGGATCAGCGCCATCGCGATCAGCAGCCGAGGCCCCGGTCGCCGGATCTGCCGGCGGCGGACGCCCCGCCGGCGCCCCGGGTTCGCGTAGCGCCGGGTGGCATCGACCTCCGGCGCCGGCCCGCGCTCCCCGCCGCGCCGGCCGAGCCGCTCGAGCCAGCTGTCGGCGTTCATTCCCGCTTCCAATCGGCCGGGAACGCGATCGAGCCCAGTGCCTGAACCTCGGCCTCGAGCTCGAGCCCGAACCGCTCCTTGACCCGCCGGCGCCCCTCGGCCATCAGCGCGATCACGTCCGCGGTGCTCGCGTCGCCGTGATTCTCGATGAAGTTCGCGTGCTTGGCGGAGAAGCTCGCGCCGCCGACGCGAAGGCCGCGGCAGCCCGCGTCGTCGAGCAGCTGGCCCGCGGTTCGACCCTCCGCTCGCGGATCATCGGGGTTCTTGAAGGTCGACCCGAACGTCTTGATCCCGGACGGCTGCGCCGCCTTCCGGCGCGCGCGCATATCGGCGAGTGTCGCCTTGACCTCATCGGGGGCCGCTGCGGCGAGCGCGAAGGAGGCTCGAGCGACCACCTCTCCGGGGGCGAGGTTCGAGCGGCGATACGCGAACGCGAACGAATCAGGGCCGCGGCGCTCGGTGCCGCCGGCGCTGACGACGTCCACCCACTCGAGCACCCGCGCGAGCTCGCCCCCGTATGCATTGGCGTTCATTCGCACCGCGCCGCCGACCGTCCCGGGAATGTTGACCCCGAACTCGATCCCGGCCAGTCCCGCCTGAGCCGCGCGGGCGGAGACAGCGGGTAGACGCGCGCCGCCGCCGCATCGGATGCGGGTCCCGTTGATCTCGATCTTGGCCAGTTCCTTGTCCAATTTCACGACCAGTCCACGGACTCCCGCGTCCGCTATCAGCAGGTTCGACCCGGACCCCACGACCCCTACTTCGATTCTCCGCGCCGCCGCCCACGCCAGCAACTGCTCGAGCTCCTCGATCGCGCCGACGCGGGCGAAGAACTCCGCCGATCCGCCGGTACGGATCGTGGTCAGACGCGACAGCGGATACTCGCGCTGGAGCCCGGAGGGAGGAGCAGCCATCGAGGGCAGGGTAAAGACGGGAGCGGCTGGTGAGCCAGCGCCCGGCGTGCGGTCTGGTATCTAGGCCAGGATGCTGCGGCCCAGGACGTCGATGTCGCCCGCTCCCATCATCAAGCAGAGATCGCCCTCGCGCAGCGTCAACCCGAGAAATCTCCGCGCATCCTCGAAGCTCGGAAGCCAGGCAACGGTATGCCCACGGGCGGCGTCGGCCGCCGCAGCCGCCACCAGCCGGCCCTCGACACCGGGAAAGTCATCGCTGCGCTCGCGGGCCGGGTAGACGCCCAGCACCGCGGTCACATCGGCCGCCGCCAGGGCATGGCCAAATTCGCGCCACAGCGCTTTGGTCCGCGAGTACAGATGGGGCTGAAAGACCGCGACCAGTCGGCGCGGCCGGATCGTCCGCGCGGCTGCAATCGCGGCCGCCACCTCGGTCGGATGGTGGGCGTAGTCGTCGTATAGCGACGCTCCTGCCGTCGTCCGGCCGAGCAGCTCGAACCGTCGACGAGCACCGCGAAAGCTCCGAAGCGCCTGCGTCGCCCCGGCGGGCGCGGCGCCGGCCAGCGCCGCGGCGCTCAGCGCCCCCGCCGCGTTGATCGCGTTGTGAGCACCCGGAACCGACAGCGTCACCTCGAGCCCGCGCCAGCGGAAGCGTGAACCGCCCGGCTCGAGCACGGGGTCCGGGGCGTCGTAGCTGACGGCGCTCGGCGGGCACAGGGATCGCAGCTCTGGCCGGTCCCAGACCACCGCGCGCTCGCCCGCCCGCGCCATGAACGTACGGAACGTCTGCTCGAGCTGGAGCCGAGAGGCATACGTCGAGTGATGATCGAGCTCGGCGTTGGTGAGCACCGCGATCTCGGGCTGGAGCTTGAGCAGCGAGCGATCCGACTCGTCCGCCTCGATCACGATCCATTCGCCCGCGCCCCAGCCGGCATTCCGCCCGGTGCAGCGAAGCTCACCACCGACCACGTAGCACGGATCGAGCCCGGCCCCGCGCAGCACGTGGACGATCATCGCGGCGGTTGTCGTCTTGCCGTGCGTTCCGGTTACGGCAAGACAGCGGCGCAGCGAGGCCAGTTGCGCGAGCAGGTCGGCGCGGTGAAGCTCTCGCCCCGCCGCCGCCTGGCGTTCGGGATTCGACGCCGGCACGGCCGTCGAATAGACGACTTCGGCGCCGTCGGGTACGTTGGCGGCGGCGTGTCCAAGCGCCGGCTCGATCCCGTGCTCCCGCAGCCGCTCCGTGTAGGAGGAGTCGGCCCGGTCGGAGCCGGTCACCTGCGCGCCGAGCGCGCTGGCGACGAGTGCCAGCCCGCTCATGCCGGCGCCGCCGATACCGACGAAGTGGAGGCGGCGCGATGACCAGTCGTCGTTCACCAGCGCACCGAATGGAGGACGAGTTGCGTCCAGCGCACCGAATGGAGGATGAGTTGCGTCCAGCGCACCGAATGGAGGATGAGTTGCGTCTCCGTCAGTTCTGACGCGACGAGGCTATCGGCCGTGGCAGCGCACACGCGGGCCGGCTCTGCTATCACTTCAAGCTGATGCCGAGGGAACGCTGCATCAGGGGTGGCCACATCTGGGGCCCGGGATCCTTGATTCTGGGGGTCCTGTTGGCGTTCGGCGTGGCGACCGCGGTCGGCCATTCCGTGCGCGCCCGCACCGCATCCGCGTACGTCTGCCGGGACCCGCACTCGTGGACGCGTGATCCGTCCAACCCGCTGGCGCTGCCCAACCCCCCCGGTCCCGACCCGCTGAGAGGCGCGAACTTCTTCGTCGACGGGCCGGCGCACGGAGCTGCGGCCGGGGCGATCGCGAGCCTGTTGGGGCTGAACCCGAAGAGCGCTCCGGATGACTATTCCTGGGCCGAATTCAAGCAGGAGCTCGATTTCGGCCGCTTCCACCAGCGGATCAGCCAGGATCCGGCTCTCGCCTACAAGATCGACAACCTCGAGAAGATCGCCTCCGAGCCGGAGTCACAACGACTGAGCGCCTTCTCGGGAGGCGGCGCGCCGGCCGGGATCTACAGCCAGACGATCAAGATCCTGTGCCACAATCTGACCGCGGATCCGGGATCGATTCCGATCCTCAGCACCTACTTCCTGCACCCGGCCGTCGGTGGCTGCGCGACCCCCGGCCAGCTTCGTGGCGCCGGCCCGCTGTTCAGAGCGCGGATCGACGCGCTCGCCCGGGGCATCGCCAACCGTCCGGCGGTCGTTCTGCTCGAGCTCGATGGGGTCGGTTCCTCGACGTGCTTCCAGCGGACCGGTGCACTCGGCCTCTATGAGGGAGACCTCCGCTACGAGGCAGCGCAGATCTCCTCGCTGCCGCACACCGTCGTCTACCTCGAAGCCGGCTACTCCGACGCAAACGGCCCCGATTACACCGCGCGCGTGCTGAATGCCGCCGGGGTGCGCCTGATCCGCGGGTTCTGGACCAACGACACCCATCTCAACTGGACGATCGACGAGATCAAGTGGGGAAACAGGATCTCGCGGCTGACTCACGGCGCGCATTTCGTCGTCAACACCGCGCAGAACGGCAACGGGCCGAAGCGCAACCCCGATCCCGTGACCCAGGGCAACGAGGATCTGTGCAATCCACCCGGACGGGCCGTGGGCCCACGGCCCACCACCGACACGGGCTTCAGCCAGGTGGACGCTTTCGTGTGGAGCTCGCCGCCGGGCAACAGCAGTGGCTCCTGCAACGGGGGAACCGCTTCCGGGACCTTCTGGGTCGCCCGGGCGATCGACCTGGCCGCCCACGCGAACGGCCGGCTCGGGCCGCAGTACCCGAGCGAGCCGTATTAGCTGCCCACGGGGGGAGAGGGCGCGCTGGCGCGCGCCCCGGGATGTCGCATCTGCACGTTTGGCCCGCCCGGGCGACACCCAACCGGGCGCGCCCCCGCAGGGCGCGCCCCCCTCAGGCGCTGCGGCGCTCGCCGACCGTTCGAGGCGTCCGGGCCACGGCGAGCAGCTCGCAGGCGATCTCCCGCGCCGCCTCGGGTCTCGCCAGCTGCGCCGAAGCCCGCCCCATCGTCGCCAACCTGACGCGATCGGCGAGCAGACGGCCCACCTCCTGGGCCAGGCGCGGCCCCGTCAGCTCCGCGTCGCCGATCACGATCGCAGCCCCCGCGGCCGCCATGAACCGGGCATTAGCCGCCTGATGGTCGGCGGTGGCATACGGGTATGGCACGAGCACGGCCGGCCGTCCTGCGGCCGCGATCTCGAAGATCGAGCCGCCCGAGCGGGCCACCACCAGGTCGCTGGCGAGCAGCGCCTCCGCGAAGTTCGGGACATAGCCTCGCAGGTCGTAGTGGGGGCCGGGTGAGCGCAGCTCCGCGAGGTCGCGCTCGCCGGCTGCGTGCAGGACCCTGAAGCGAGCGCCGGCGAACGCCTCGAGCGCGGCGCGATTGATCGAGCGAGCCCCCTGCGAGCCGCCGAACACGAGCACGCACATCTCCTGGGGGCCGATCCCAAACCGCGCTCGGGCGCCGTCTCGGTCCGTCGCGGGCGGCGGCACCGGGCGGCCGGTGATGCGGTAGCGCGGTCCCTCCCGGCCCGTGATCGGGAAGGCCAGGCAGACCCGTCGCGCCAGCGGCGCGAGGAGGCGATTGGTGAGGCCGAGATGACCGTCGGCCTCCATCAGGACCAGCGGGACGCGACGGAGCACCGCCGCGAGCCCGACCGGACCGGCTACGTACCCCCCGGCGCCGAGCGCCGCAGCAGGATCCCCGTCGCCCACGATGCGCAGCGCCGAGAGCAAAGCGCCGGCATCGATCGCGGCTGCCCGTGCCGCCTTCGTGAGCGCTCTGCGGTGCAGCGGCTCGACGCGGAGGCGACGGAGCTCGTAGCCGGCCGCGGGCACGAGCTCGAGCTCCGCCCGTTCGCCGCCGATGAATGAGACCTCGGCGCCCTCAGCCCGGAGCGCGTCCGCCACCGCCAGCGCGGGCACGACGTGTCCGGCGGTCCCTCCGGCGCCGATCACGATCCGCGGACTGTTCACGGTCTCGACTGGACCCGCCCACGACCTGCAGCCGCCGGGCCCCGGGGCGCGAGATGTTCAGCAGCAGCCCGACCGAGGCGAGCATCACGCACAGGTTCGTCGGGGCGTAGGAGATGAACGGCAGCGGCACGCCGGTCAGCGGCGCAAGTCCTAGGACCACGAAGATGTTGAGGATGCCCTGGCAAAGGATCAGTGACGTGAGCCCGGTCGCGAGCAGCTTGGCATACCGGTCTGCGGCTCGACGTGCGGTCCGCAGTCCGGCGTACGCGATCATCCCGTAGAGGAACACCACGCCGAAGATTCCGAGCACGCCGAGCTCCTCGCCGATGACCGCGAGGATGAAGTCGGTCTGGGCTTCGGGGAGGTAGAAGATCTTCTGCACCGAGCGGCCCAGTCCGACTCCGAGCAGACCGCCGGAGCCGAGCGCGATCTGACCCTGGACCGCCTGGAATCCAGCCGTCGACTTCGAGGACCACGGGTGGAGAAAAGCGGTCAGCCTGGCCCGCTGGTAGGGCTGGATCATCACCAGCGCGAGGACCACAACGGCCGCAAGCAGCGCCAGCAGCGCGAGCTTGCGCAGCGGCAGCCCGGAGGCGACCAGCAGGGCGGTGATCGAGAACACGATCACCAGCGTGGTGCCCAGATCGGGCTCGACGACGATCAGCAGGCAGGCGGGAGCGGCAATCACGGCAATCGGAGCAATCGCCTGACGAAGGCCGCGCATCCGCTTGGGGTGATCGGCGAGGTAGCGCGCAACGTAGAGGATGATCGCCAGCTTCATCAGCTCCGACGGCTGGAACTGGATCGGGCCGGCGCTGAACCACCGGCGCGCGCCGTTGACCTGCACCCCGAAGCCCGGCACCAGCACGAGCGCCAGCAGGACGAACGAGCCGATCAGCAGCAGGTTGACGAGCCGCCGGTCAAGCAGCGCGAGCCCGCGCCGTTCCAGCAGGTGCATCCCGGCAAGCCCGATCGATCCGAAGATCAGATAGCGGACAAACTCACCCGTCCCGTTCCCGCGCCCGTTCAACACGCCGAGCGGCGAGGACGCGCTGTACACCATCACCGCGCCGAACGCCAGCAGGCACAGCGTCGCGGTCATCAGGATCCGGTGCTCGAGCGGCGGCGGCACGTGCCGGGCCGGAGCGCGGGTTCGCTTGCCGGACAGCCGCTCCTGCGCCGCCCCTCGCTGCCGCGAGGCGGCCGCGGAGGCAGCCATCAGGAGCTTCCCGAAGTCATCTCGCCCCCACCAGGCTGCGGAAATGCTCCCCGCGCGCCTCGAAATCCCGGTACTGGTCGTAGCTCGCACTGGCAGGCGAGAGCAGGATCACCTCGCCGGCCACCGCGCGTGCCCGCGCTCGCGAGACGGCGCGCTCCAATTCGTGCTCACGGTAGATCGGCACGCCGCTCCCCGCCAGCGCCACCGCGATCTCCTCCTCCGCCTCGCCGACCAGATACACCGCCTGGCAGCGATCCGCCACCGGCGCCGCCAGCGGTGAGAAGTCCTGCCGCTTGCCGCGGCCGCCGGCAATCAGATGCACCCCTCCGGGGTACGCTCGCAGCGCGACGATCGTGCTGGCGACATTCGTCGCCTTGGAGTCGTTGACGTAGGCGACACCGTTCACGATCGCCACCAGCTCGAGGCGATGGGCGACGCCCCCGAACGTCCGCAAACCGGCCGACACCGCCTCCGGCTCGATCCCGCGGGCCAGGCACACCGCGGCGGCCGCCAATGCGTTCTGGCGGTTGTGATCGCCCGGGAGGGCCAGCTCGAAGCCCGCCAGGAGCGGTTGCCCGTCCCACCACAGGTATCCGGCTCGGTCGGCGAGCTCGGCTTCGGGGCCGGTTCCGAACAGCACCCGGCGAGCGCAGCCGCCGAGGTCTTGCACTTCAAGGTCATCGGACACCACGGCGACGTCGTAGTTGCCCTGATTGATGAACACCCGCAACTTTGCGGCGACGTAGTCCTCGTAGTCGGCGTGACGATCGAGGTGATCGGGCGCCAGGTTCACCAGCACGGCCGCCTCAGGCGCGAAGTATTCGGTGTCCTCGAGCTGGAACGATGACGCTTCGCAGACGACGGTCGCCTCCTCGCCGAGCTCCCCGACCAGTGAGGACAACGGCGTGCCGACGTTCCCGGCGACCGCCACCGGCGCGCCCGCCTCGCGGTGGATGTGGCCGATCCACTCGGTCGTCGTGGTCTTGCCGTTGGTCCCGGTCACCGCGATGAACTCGTTTCCGAGCAGCCGCCAGGCCAGCTCGAGCTCGCCCAGCACGGGCACTCGACGCTCGCGGGCAGCGAGGACCGCGGGCGCTTGTTGGGGTACGCCGGGGCTCTTGATGAGCGTCCCGGCGCGGGCGGCAAAGGCGTCGCCTGACGCATCCAGATGGACTTCGACGCCGGCTTGGGAAAGCCTTCTCGCGGCTGCCCCGAGCCGGTCCTCCGCCGCCGAGCCCGAGTCGCAGCCAATCACTTCGTGCCCGAGGGCGCGCAGCGCGAGCGCGGCAGCGATCCCCGACCGGGCCAACCCGATCACAAGGTACGGGGCCGGCGGCAGCGGCGGCCGGGGCCTAGCCACGGATGCTCAGCTGGTACACCGTGAAGCCGATCGCACCGCACGCCGCGGCGACGATCCAGAAGCGCAGGATGATCTTCGTCTCTGACCACGCCTGCAGCTCGAAGTGATGGTGGATCGGGGCCATCAGGAACACCCGCTTGCGGAACGTCTGGAAGGCGAATACCTGGATCACCACCGACAGCGCCTCGATCACGAAGATCCCGCCGAGCAAGATCAGCAGCACCTCGGTCCTGGTCATGATCGCCAGCCCCGCGATCGCCCCGCCCAGTCCCAGCGAACCGGTGTCCCCCATAAAGATGCTCGCGGGAAAGCTGTTGAACCACAGAAAGCCGATGCAGGCCCCGACCAGGCACGCCGCCAACATCGTCAGATCGTGGTCGCCGGGGGTGATGAAGGTGATTCCGATGTAGGCCAGCAGCACGATCGCCGCGCATCCCGCCGCGAGCCCGTCGAGGCCATCGGCGAGGTTCACGCCGCTGGTCGTCCCCGCCACCACGATATAGATGAAAACCGGGTACAGCGGGCCGAGATCGACGTTGACGTCGACCGGCAGGAGACGGACGGCCGGCTGGAGATGCGCTTTCTGGGTCGCGACCCACCACAGCCCGAGCGAGATCGCGATCGTCAGGATCAGCTTGGTTCGCGCGCGGAGCCCCAGCGAGCGGCGGCGGATGATCTTCGTGTAGTCATCCGCGAAACCGAGCAGCGCGCAGGCGATCGCCCCTCCGAACACTCCCAGAGACTTCCAGTCGCGGCTCGACAAGATCAGGAACGGGATCGCGAACGCGACGAGGATGATGATCCCGCCCATCGTCGGCGTGCCCGCCTTCGTCTGGTGGCCCTGCGGCCCCTCCTCGCGGATGTTCTGCCCGAACTCGCGGCGGCGTAGGAAATCGATGAACCTCGGGCTCAGGAACAGGCACATCAGCAGCGCCGAGGTGCCGGCAATCAGGATCCGGCCGGAGACAGAGCCCATCAGCAGCCGGCCCCCGCACGGAGCGCCGCGCAGACCAGCTCGAGGCCGACTCCCCGAGAGGCCTTGATCAGGACCACGTCACCTTCCTGCAGCAGCTCGCCCGTCAGCGCGGCTGCCTCGCCGGCGTCGGCAACGCTGTGAAGCTCGCCCTCGAAACCGTCGCCCATCGCTGACGCCAGCGGGCCAACCGTGACCAGCAACTCGACCCCCGTGTGGGTTGCGTACTCGCCGATCTCGACGTGATAGCTGCGTTCACCCGGGCCGAGCTCGAGCATGTCGCCAAGGACCGCCACGCGCCGGACGCCGTCGGTGCCGTTGGCGGTCGCGGCCAGATCGTCGAGCGCGGCGCGCATCGAGATCGGATTGGCGTTGTAGCAATCGTCGATGATCGTCACCCCGGTGGGAAGCGTGGTGCGCTGGCCCCGCCCCGGTGAGAGCGCCAGCGGCACCCGCCCGCCCGGGGTCACCCCGATCGCCGTCGCGGCCGCCACGGCGGCGAGCAGATCGGTCCGCAGGTGCGCCTGGGTGAACGGCACCTCGAGCCTGATCGGCTGCCCCCCGCGGTCGATCGTCACGCGTTCCCCCTCCGCGTTCGCGATTCGCACATCTCCGCCTTCGCCGAAGGTGACGATTTCGATGTCGGCTCGTAAGTGCGGCTCGAGCAGCGGCTCGCCCGCCGGGATCACGGCGGTCCCGCCCGAAGGAAGGGCCGCGATCAGCTCCGCCTTGGCCGCCGCGATCGCCTCGATCGTGCCCAGCAGCTCGAGATGGACCGGGCCGATGCCGACGATCACGCCAACCTCCGGCTCGGCCACGGCGGCCAGTTCCGCGATCTGCCCGGCGCCCCGCATCGCCATCTCGAGCACCAGCGCCTCGGTCCCTTCCGGAGCGCCCAAGATCTCGAGCGGCAACCCGATCTCGGTGTTGAAGTTCGCGCGGGACGCCACCGTGCGGCGGTGAGGGGCCAGGACCGCGAGCAGCAGGTCCTTGGTCGTCGTCTTGCCGGTCGAGCCGGTCACCCCGATGACCTTCGCCCGCAGGTGCCGCCTCCAGCTCGTCGCCAGGTGCTGCAGCGCCCGGAGCGGATCCTCCGCGGCGAGCAGGACACCCGGCCGCGCGCACCGCGCGGCCTCGGCGTGATCGGGGCTGGCCAGCACTCCCCACGCCCCCGCGGCGAGCGCCTGCGCGGCGAACGCGCCACCGTCTGCGTGCTCGCCCTTGAGGCCGACGAACAGGGTCCCGGGCCCGGCCTGCCGCGAGTCGATCACGACGCGCTCGGGACCGGCGCTCGTCGGCGCCGGAGCGATCAGCCGAGCGCCCGCCGCGCCCGCCACCTCGTGGGGCGTCCAAGGTCTCACTGCAGGCGAACGCCGGCGTTCACGGGCACGCCTCGCAGGATCTCACGCGCGACGGTCACGTCGTCGAACGGCAGCTTGCGTCCCGCCTCGAATTCCTGACCCTGCTCGTGACCCTTGCCCGCGATCACGACCACGTCGCCTGGCTCCGCGCTGGTGATCGCCACCGCGATCGCGGCGCGACGATCGACCCTGTGCTCGACGCGATCGCAGTCCCCGGCGCCGGCGAGGATCGCCTCGATGATCGCCTCCGGATCCTCCGATCGGGGATTGTCGGAGGTGACGATGATCCGGTCGGCCAGCCGTCTGGCGATCTCCCCCATCAGCGGTCGCTTGCTGCGGTCGCGATCGCCGCCGGCGCCGAACACCACGTGCAGGCGCCGGTCCGTCAGCTTTCGGGCCGTCCTGAGGACGTTCTCCAGGGAGTCCGGGGTGTGCGCGTAGTCGACGATGACCGCGAACGCCTGGCCCTCGTCGACGGTCTGGAACCGTCCCGGGACCTGCCCGGCCCTCGCAACGGCATGGGCGGCGGTGTCGGCGGGAACGCCGAGCGCTCTTGCGGCGGCAAACGCCCCCAGCACGTTGTAGACGTTGAAGCGGCCTCTGAGCGGGGACGTCAGCTCGACTTCGCCGTCGGGCGTTTGGGCGGTGAAACGAGAGCCGGTGAGGTTCGTGTCGACCTCGATCGCCCGGTAGGTGGCGTCCCGGACGTCCAGCGCGAAGGTGATCGGGTCGCCCAGCTCCGCGGCCAGTCGGGCGCCGTAGGGATCATCGAGGTTGATGATCGCGTGCCGTGTCTCGGCCTCGGTGAACAGCCGCCGCTTGGCCTTGAAGTACGCCTCCATCGTGGGATGGAAATCGAGGTGGTCCTGGGTGAGGTTCGTGAACATCGCCGCGGCGAAGTGGATCGAGTCGGCGCGGTGCAGCTCCAGCGCGTGCGAGGAGACCTCCATCGCGCAGGCCTCATCGCCTTGGTCGAGCATCTGCCTGAAGGTGCGCTGGAGGTCGATCGCTTCAGGCGTGGTCCGGACCACATCGTGCTGCCTGCCGCCGATGACGGACTTCACCGTGCCGAGCAGACCGGTCTGCCGACCGGCGGCCTCGAACAGCGCTCGGATCAGGAATGCCGTCGTGGTCTTGCCGTTGGTGCCGGTGACTCCGACCGTCTGGAGCCGTTTCGTCGGATCGCCATGGAAGCGGGCCGCGGCCGGCGCCATCGCTTTGCGGACCGACTCGACCTGGATCTCGCGGACGCGTGTTCCCAGCGGCCGCTCGACGACCAGCGCGACGGCGCCGCGGGCGATCGCCTTGGGCGCGAAATCGTGGCCGTCGCGGCTGAAGCCCGGGACGCAGAAGAACAGCGTGCCGGGGGTTACGGCTCGGTTGTCGTAGGCGAGAGCGGTTATCTCGAGGCTCCCAGCCTCCCGCGGGGCGTCCGGGAGCACATCCTTCAACAGCATCGGCGGACAGGGTACTTACCTAGTCCGCCAGGACCGCACCGCTTGCCCGGCGCCTAGATGCGACAACGCGGGCCCGCGCGAGCCTTCGGCAATGCCGAAGCTGTTCTGTCTATCTTGAGCACGAATGTCGGGCCGATATGACACCGCGGTGGTCGGCGCGGGGATTCTCGGACTGGCCGTCGCCCGGGAGCTGCTCGCGCGCCGCCCGAAGTCGCGGTTGGTCGTGGTCGACGCAGCCGACCGGGTTGCCGCTCATCAAACCAGCCACAACAGTGGCGTGATCCACGCCGGTGTGTACTACGCGCCGGGTTCCCTCAAGGCTCGGCTGTGCGTGGACGGCGCCGCGCGCATGTACAAGTACTGCGAAGCGGAGGGCATTCCCCACCAGCGGATTGGCAAGCTGATCATCGCCACTGACCTGCGGGAAGTGGAAGGCCTCGACGAGCTGGAGCGACGAGCCCGGGCAAACGGGGTCCCCGACCTCCGCCGGCTGACCGGCGCGCAGCTTCACGACATCGAGCCGCACGCCGCGGGCGTGACGGCGCTTCACTCTCCGCACTCCGGAATCGTCGACTTCGCGACGGTCTGCGAGCACATGGCCACCAACGTGCGAGCGGCGGGAGGCGAGCTGCGGCTCGGCTGGAGGGTCGATCGAGTCGGCGCGAACAGTCGAGGCATTCGGCTCCACGGACCCGCTGGGGACGCTCTGCAGGCAGCGGGTGCGGTGTTCTGCGCCGGGTTGCGCTCAGACCAGCTGGCGGTGCTCGCCGGTGCTTCGCCGGACCCGCGGATCGTGCCGTTCCGAGGCGGCTACCTGAAGCTGGCACCCGGGCGCCGCGAGCTTGTCCGCGGGCTGATCTATCCGGTTCCCGATCCCGCGCTTCCGTTCCTCGGCGTGCACCTGACGCCGCGCGTTGACGGCGAGGTCCTCCTCGGCCCCTCGGCGCTGCTGGTCGCCTCGCGCGAGGCTTACCGTCTGCGGACCGTGTCCGCGCGAGACCTGCGTGACACGCTGACGTGGCCGGGCAGCTGGCGGATGGCCGCGCGCTGGTGGCGAACCGGGCTGCAAGAGATTCACATGGCGGCAAGCCGGCGGACGTTTGCCAAGCATGCCGCCCGGTACGTGCCGGGACTCGGGGCTGCTGACCTGGACACGGCGTTTGGGGGGATCCGCGCGCAGGCCGTCGGCCGCGACGGAAGGCTGATCGACGATTTCGTCCTCTCCTATAGCGAACACGCCGTGCACGTCCGCAACGCCCCCTCGCCGGCCGCGACGTCGTCGCTGGCGCTGGCCGAGCACGTCGCCGACGCCGTGGGCCGGCAGCTTGATTGGCAACCCGCACCGATCTCAGGCGCGGGGCGCGCCTAGCCCGACCCGAATCCCCGCCGCCCGTTCACAAGTGCCCGGCGTTCCAGCACCCGGTCCACGAGCCCGTAGGCGAGCGCCTCATCGCCGGTGAAGTACCGATCGCGTTCCATGTCGGCATGGACTCGCTCGATCGACTGGCCGGTGTGCTTGGCGTAGATCTCGTCGATCCGCGCGCGGAGCGCCAGCACCTCGCGGGCATGAATTTCGATGTCGGAGGACTGCCCCTCGAAGCCCCCGGAGGGCTGGTGGATGAGGATCCGGCTGTTCGGTAGCGCCATCCGCTTGCCGGGGGCTCCGCCGACCAGCAGCAGCGACCCCATCGACATCGCGATCCCGTAACAGATCGTCTGCACGTCGGGTCGGATGAACTGCATCGTGTCGTAGATCGCCAGGCCGGCGTAGATCGAGCCGCCCGGGGAGTTGATGTAGAGGTGGATGTCCTTGTCGGGGTCGTCTGACTCCAGGTGCACGAGCTGCGCGACGACCAGGTTCGCCGTCTCCTCATCGACCTGGCCGCCGAGAAATACGACCCGATCGTTGAGCAAGCGTGAATAGATGTCGAACGAGCGCTCTCCGCGAGCAGTCTGCTCGACCACCATCGGCACGAGTGGCATGGGACCTCCTGTGAGTGCTAAGGTGCAACCGACTGGTTGCGTGAACATAGCAGACGTGTAACCCGCTGGTTGCACCTGAGCTTTGAAGGAGGCACCGTGTCCGAGAAGATCGAGCGGGAGGTGGTGGTCGAGGCGCCGGCCCAGAAGGTGTGGGAGGCCGTCACGAGCGACGGCTGGCTCGCGGAGGAGGTTCTGCTCGACCTGCGACCGGGTGGCGATGCGTGCTTCCGCTCGGGCGAGGAGCTCAAGGCGGGTTGGGTGGAGGACGTGTGCGCGCCCGAGCGGCTCGTCTTCTGGTGGGGCACCGACGACGAGCCCGCGACCCGCGTCGAGCTGCTGCTGACCCCGGAGGACGAGCGGACCGTGTTGCGCGTCGTGGAGACGCGCCCATTGGAGCTGCTCGATCTCATCGCCACGCCTCTGCGTCAGGCAGGCGGCGGCCAGACCTTCGGTCCGGCGCTAGTGGCCGCCTGACCGTGCCCGGCCAACTCGATCAGGCCGGGGCGGTGTTCGGTGCCCTGGCCGATCCCACGCGCCGGGCGCTGCTGTCGGCGATCGCCGATCAGCGCGACGCAACCGCGACCGAGCTGGCCGCGGAGCTTCCGATCTCCCGGCAGGCCGTCCTCAAGCACTTGGGCGCCCTGACCGACGCGGGGCTGCTCGGCCGCGAGCGCTCCGGGCGCGAGGTGCGCTACCGGGTCACGCCGGCGCCGCTGTCAGAGGCGGTTTCGTGGATGGCCAACGTCGGCGGCCAGTGGGACGATCGCCTCGCAGCCTTGAAACGCCAGCTTGGGTGAGTCTCGGCGCCGGCGGACCGGTGGTGCTTGGCGCGGTGAGATGCGGAAGGTGAGTCTCGGCGCCGGCGGACCGGACGCCCCTCAGCGGGGCGAGATCCCCAGGTACGGCACCGCCCAGCCGACGATCTTCTGGAATGCCGGAGCCGCCACCGCCCCGCCGTAGATCGCCCCCTGGGGGCGATCGACCATCACCGCGACCAGCAGCTGGGGATGGCTGGCCGGGACGAAGCCGATGAACGAAGCGGCGTACGCGCTGCTCGAGTACTGGCCGTTGATGACCTCGTTCGCGGTCCCGGTCTTGCCCGCCAGGTCATAGCCGGGGATCGCCGCCCCCGATGCCGTTCCGCCGTCGGCGAAGACGCCGCGCAGCATGTTGCGCAGCTGGCTTGCGGCCAGCTGAGAGATGATCCGGTGACCGGTGGGCAGCTTCGTCGACTTGCCGGCGATCGACTGAACGATGTGCGGCGGCCGGAGAATCCCGCCGTTGGCGATGGCCGAGTACGCGGTGGCCATTTGGATCGGGGTGACCGACTCGCCCTGCCCCATCGGCAGGTTCCCCATCGAGGAGCCGGAATACTGCGAGTGGTGCAGGACGATCCCCTGCTCCTCACCCGGGAGGTCGACGCCCGTGAGGGCCCCGAAGCCAAACCGGTGGACCCAGTAGTCGAACCGGCTGGCGCCGAGCCTCATGCCGATCTCATCGGCGCCGATGTTGCTCGAGACCCGCAGGATCCTCGCGACTGACAGCGTCTCGTAGCCGTGGCTCTCGGCATCGTGAATCTGGCGGTCAGCGACCTGCAGCACCGGTGGAATGTCGAACTCGGTACCCGGCGCGACGACGCCGTCCTGGAGGGCGCCGGCGACGGTGATCGCCTTGAACGTCGAACCCGGTTCGTAGTTGAAGCTCACCGCCCGATCCTCGGTCGCGTACGAGGGCGCCCCGGCCACGTCGTTTGCATCGACCCGTGGCCAGTTCGCAAGCGCCAAGATCGATCCGGTATTCGGATCCATCACGATCGCCGTCGCGCCCCGTGGCGAATACTGCGCGCCGACCCCGGCGAGGACCTGCTCTACCTCGTCCTGGAGGGCCGCGTCGATCGTCAGCTTGATCGTCTTGCCCAGCTGGGTGGGCCGCACGTCGTCGATCGAAATCGGCTGTCCGATCGCATCGCTGACGATCCTGCGGAGGCCATCCTTGCCGCGCAGCACGCCGTTATAGCGATACTCGATCCCGCTGAGGCCGCGATCACCCCAGCCGACCGTCCCCAGCACCTGAGACGCGGCCCAGGAGCGCGGATAGACCCGGGTCACCTCCGGGATCAAGGTGATGCCGTCGAGGTGCAGATCCTGGATTGCGGCAGCGCGGTCTCCCGGCAGCAGATGGACGAGATAGACAAAGCCCGTATGGGGCCTCGTCAAGGCGCCGAGCACCGTCCCCAGCGGCACCCCCAGCAGCGGCGCGAGCTTGCGGGCGTCCCCGGCCGGATCCTTGATCAGGAACGGGTCGGCTGCGACGTCGTCCGCCGACTCGCTGATGGCGAGCTCGACGCCGTTGCGATCGGTGATCGCGCCCCGCTCCGCCGGGATCGTGGACGTGGTCACCTGCTGCGTGAGAGCGGCGCGGCGAAGCGTGGGAGCACGAACGGCACCCAGATACGTGGCGCGCAGCATGGCGATCCCGAGTAGGGCGAGGAACGCCAGAAACACGATCCCGATGCGTCGGTCGATCGGGCCCACGGGACACTAGCCCCCGGTGGCGGCGGCGCCCCCGGTCGTATCCGAGGGCTGCGTGGGGGTGACCGGCTGGATCGGCGCGGTCCCTGGGCTGGCGGTTGGGGTCTGCGTCGCTGGCGCCGGCGTCGACGTCTGCGTCGGCGTGCCCGTCTGCGTCGATGTGGCCGGGGCGGTGCTCGTGGGCGCCGTCGTCGCCGGGGTGGCTGCGGCGCTCGTCGGGGTGGCTGACCCCGGCGCCTCGCTCAGGCTTGATGCGCCGAGCGTGCCCGCTCCCGTCGCACCGGTGCTCACCCCCGGGCCGCCAACGCTCGTCGCGAGCGCCATCGAGCTGCTCGTGCCCGCACTCGAAGCGGTCAGCGCCGTGAGCGATGACAGGAACGCAGAGGCATCCGGCTGATGGATGTTCGAGGCGGCGTGCCGGGCATTTCCTGCTCGCACTGAGAGGAAGCCGACGGCCGCCGGAGCAGGCATCACCATCCCCATGCCCGCCGCCAAGCGCTCGATTCGCTGGTCGTCGGCGAGCGTCGCGACATTCGCGCGGAGCAACTCGTTGCGGCTCTGGAGCGCGCTGCCATTCTCGATCGCCCGCCCCGTGCTTGCGCCGAGCTTGAGCATTTCCACCTGCATCGCCACGATGCCGGCCAGCATCACCCCGAGGAGCGGGATCCAGGCTCGCCCGCGGACGATCCGATCGAGCAGCGCATGGTCGGGCAGGTTGCGAACGAATGCCAGCGCTCTACCGCGAAGCGGCAGGCCTCGGCTGCGACTCGGCGCACGCCTCGGGAGCGATCCGCGTCCCGGCGCCGGCCGTGCGCCGGCGCCGGCACTCGCGCGCCCGCCGCCCGGGCCGGAGACCCGTCGTGGCGCCGTCGGCGCGGCCTTTCTGCGGAGCGCGCGGCGATGTCCCGGCTCGCCAGACGGAGCCGCCGCGGAACGAGGACTGGGCGCATCTGTCCCGCGGCCATCCGGCGTGCCCGTCCCGCGCCGGCCGGGCGCATCTGTCCCGCGGCCCCCGGGCGTGCCTGTTCCGCGCCGGCCGGCGGACGTGCTTGCGGGGGGCGTCATGTCGTCGTGACCTCCAGCTTCCGGGCGGCGCGCAAATGCGCCGCTTTCGATCTGGGATTCGCCGCCACTTCGCCCGGGGTGGGCGCGAGAGCGCGACGGGTGAGAAGCTCCGCCTCGGGCTCGCGGCCACACACACAGATCGGAAGGTCCGGCGGGCAGATGCATCCGCGTGCTTGGGCGGCGAGGAACCGCTTGACGCGGCGATCCTCGAGCGAGTGGAACGAGATCGCGGCCAGCCTTCCACCCGGACGCAACAGCTCCCAGGCAAGCGGCAGTCCCGCGTCGAGCTGGACCAGCTCATCGTTGACAGCGATCCGCAGCGCCTGGAACGTCCGCCGCGCCGGGTGACCACCGGCGAATTGAGCCGGGATCGGGACCGCCGCCTTGATCGCGTCGACGAGCTGCTGGGTCGATGTCAGCTCTTCCCGGCGTCGCCCCCGGACGATCGTGCGCGCGATCTGGGGCCCGTAGCGCTCCTCACCGTAGTCGCGCAGCAGCCGGGCCAGCCGGCGCTCATCCCAGGTGTTGACGATCTCGCTGGCCGTGAGCTCCTGGTCGGGGTCCATCCGCATGTCGAGCGGCGCGTCATAGGCGTAGGAAAACCCCCGCGTCCACGCGTCCACCTGCATCGAGGACATTCCGAGGTCGAGGTAGATCAGATCGGGCGCGAGGCCCTCCTCCCGTAGCTGGCCAAGCCCAGTCACGAAATCGGCCCGGATGAACCGGGTTTGGCACGACACCTCGGCCGCGAGCTCTGCGAAGCGCTCTTCGGCGAGCGGATCCCGGTCGATCGCGATCAGTGACCCCGCCGGCCCGATCCGCTCCGCGATCAGCCGGGCATGCCCCCCGCCACCGAACGTGCAATCCACGGCCACCTCACCCGGCTGTGGATCGATCAGGTCGATCAACTCGCCCGCGAGCACCGGGATGTGCGTTTGGATCATGTCAATAAGTGTCGCCAAGACTCGCTGCAATGTCGGGGGCTCGGATCAGGACATCTGCGCTGTAGCCGTCATAGCGGCGGCGATCGAAAACCTCGAGGCACTCGCCGGAGCCCACCACCACGACCTCCTTGCCGAGCTCGGCGTACCCCATGAGCTTCGGCGGGATCATCACGCGGTTGGCTGAGTCGAGCTCGGTGTCATGGGAGAAGTTGAAGAAGAAGCGCTTCAGATCGCGTGCCTTCGGTGAGAGCGGGTTGAGCCCGGTGAGGGCAGCGGTCGTGTACGCGTCGTAGCCATCAGCGGTCCAGACCGAAAGTGAGCGGGGCGCAGTCTCGATCGTCTCGGGCGAGGCGGCCAACACCACCCCACCGGCGAGCGCGGCGCGGAACTTCGAGGGAATCGTCAAGCGATGCTTCGCGTCGAGGGCGTGTTCGAAGGTGCCGCGGAATATCAAGGGTTCTCATCCGACTAACCGAATTCCGAACCCGGGTGGCTGGGTGGGAGGAGCCCCGCCACCCGGGTTTCGCATGCATCGCCCACTCTACCCCACTTTCCCCCACACTGCAACCCATTTCCCACCGGAAGCCCCACCAACGGCGTCAGATCCCATCCGTCGACCCGAAAGCGCCCATGGCGCGGGCGGTTGCGGGGCGGCGAGGGCCGGCTGAGCGCGACCACGCGGCTCGCAACATCTCGTGCAGATCGGACGGACGGGACAGGACTTGCAAAGCCGGCCTGATTCCGTCCGGGGCGTGTGCGTGTGGGGCCGGCGGGCAGCGCGGCGCGATCCGGTGGCCGGGCCGGCGGGTGCGAGGGCGGTCGAGAGGAGGCCCTGGTGGCCCTGAGGCCGGCCGACGAAACCGGGCCGCCGAGAGCAGCCCTTGGCGGTCAGGTGCGCTGGGGCGACGTCGGCCTGTGGTCAGACGCCGGCGCCTCGCGCCGCGCGACCGGCAGCTCGAGCACGAGCCGTGCGCCGAATTCCGATGGCGCGGAGGCCAACCGCCCTCCATGCGCCTCGGCGATGGCGAGGGCGATCGCGAGCCCGCGGCCGCGCCCGGCCCGTTTGCGTACGCGCGCGGCTCGGCCGCGGCCGTGCCCCGCTCGGCGCGCCAGCTCGACGACGGGCGCCGGCAGTCCGGGCCCGCCGTCGATCACTTCGACCCGTATCCCGTCACGCTGCTGGCATCCGCGTATCTCGACCTCCCCTCCCCCGTGCTCGATTGCATTCGCGATCAGGTTTCCGGTTGCCTGGGCGAGCCGGAGCCGATCGCCGAGCACGGGACTCGCGTGGCCGCTCCAATCCATTCGGAGCTCGATGCCGCTCGACAGCGCGATTGGACGCCAGGCCTCCACCGAGTCCGCGACTAGCTCCCGCAGCCCGACCTCGGCTACCGCGGTCAAGCCAGATCGCCGTTGGCCACGATGACCGGCCCCGGCGCCACCCAGGTCCTCGAGGGCGAGCGCGGCGCTCCCAAGCTCGAGGTCGATCGCCCGCAACCGATCGGGGGCCAACCGGCCCGCGCGGATCCCCAGCTGCAAACCGAGCCTCGCAGCTGTGAGCGGCCCGCGCAGCTCGTGCGATGCCCGGGCGACAGCCTCCATCCGAACCGTCAGCAGCCGCCAGGCCACAGCCGCCGAGACCGCCGCCAGGCTGGCGACGAGCCAGCCGGTCAATGCGGCGATCACTCGAGGGCTCCGTCGACGAGTCGGTACCCGACTCCCCACACATTGATGACGAACGTGTCTCCGCGGGCATTCAGCTTCTTGCGTAGACGGGAGGCGTGGGAGTCGAGCGTGCGGGTCGTGCCGAGCGAACGGTAGCCCCAGACGCCGCGCAGCAACTCCTCACGGCTGAATACGCGGGTCGGTTCGGCGGCCAGCGCACGCGTCAACGCGAACTCCTTTTTCGACAGCTGGAGCAGCTCGCCGTGGAGCCAGACCTGACGAGCGAGTGGGTCGAGCTCGAGCGGACCGATCCTGATCCTCCCGGTTCCCGGTCGCCGGCGGCTGCGGCGCAGAAGCGCCGTGATCCGAGCCCGCAGCTCCGAGTAGCTGAACGGTTTCGCGAGGTAATCGTCGGCCCCGCGATCGAACCCACGAAGGCGGTCGAGGTCGCCGGCGCGACCGGACAGCACGAGCAGTGGCAGATCGGGGTCGATCCGGCCCGCGATCCGATCCGCCTCGCGCACCCGGCGCAGGAGTTCCAGTCCATCTCGATCCGGCAGACCGAGGTCAACGATCGCCAGATCGGGGAAGCTCGTTTCCATCAGTTGCTGCGCCTCGGCGACGGTCTCGGCCTCGAGCAGCTCGTAGCCGTCGGCCGCGAGGTTGTCCGCGAGAAACGTCCGGGTGGGTCGGTGATCCTCGATGACGAGGATGGTCGCTGGCTCTGATTCCATGACCATCAGAGAGGCCACACGAACGAAAATCACCCCTCTCCTGCAACATCGCATTCAGCCGCTGCGGTCAAGCAGGAATCCCCCATATGATCCCGACGCTTCCATGTATCGGCGCGGGAATTACAGCTCGGGCGACGACTTCGTGCTCGAATACGGTGAGCTGCGGTTCACCTTCAATGAGCATGACTTTCGCGAGCGCTGCGAACAGGCGGCCCGAAAGCTTGGATTCCTGGACGGCACCGTCGAAGAGGACGAGGCCGAGGACCTGATCAATCTCGTCGTCAACGGCGAGGTCAGCGAGCCCGCCTCGCGATTGGGCGAGCACGTGAATGACTGCTGGCCGGAGTTGGTGGGCCCGTCGGATCGCTCACTTGTGCATTGGCTGCGCAGGCTGATTTTCCGCAGCGCCTGGCTCGATCAGCGCGTCAAGGAAGGTGAACTCGACGTGGCGTTCGACGACGATGCCAATGCCTTTATCTACATTCAGCCCGACCGGGATGGGGAACCGATCGAGCTGGCGCCCGAGCCGAGCTGGAATCGGGTGGCCTACGTGAGGCGCTAGCCGTCCGAACGACTCATCCCCCAGCGCCGAGGATCGCTGAGATCCGCTGGTTGTGCGGCGCGGGGTTGTCGAGCAGCAGCTTCGGCACGGTCACGAACCGGTAGCCGCGGTGCCGCAGTGCTCTGATGATCTTGGGTAGCGCCGCCACCGTCTCAGAGCGGTCGCCGCCGGCGTCGTGCAGCAGGATGATGGCGCCTGGACGGGCGCCGGCCACGGCGGAGTGGACGATCGCGCCAACGCCGGGTCGCAGGTAGTCATTCGTATCGACGGTCCAGAGGACCATGAGCATCCTGTACCGGTGAAGCAGGCGAAGCGTGGCCGCGTCCCAGGATCCGTAGGGAGGGCGGAACAGGCGCGGGAACGGCGCCCCGTAGACGCCGATCGCTGAGACGTCTCGAAGCAGCTGCACTCGCTGATCCCGAGGTGAGAGCTTGCCCATCGGAGCGTGCGATTCGGTGTGGTCGCCGATCGGATCGCCGCGGGCGACGATTGCGGTCGTCGATGCGTGGAAGTAGGTTTCGAGGACACCTACTTCGAAGAACGTGGCGGGGACGTTCTTGCGCTTCAGCACCGCGAGGATCCGGGGCGTGTAGGGGCCGGGCCCATCGTCGAAGGTCAGAGCCAGTTCGCGGTGCTGGGAGCCCGCGATCCGTACGTATGGCGTGTACTCCAGCGTCCGGTTGATCGCAGCGTTCTGGGCGATCTGCTCAGTGGCCGAGAAAGAGCCCGCGCCGCTGCCGGCGAGCGACTTGATCCGCCGGAAAAACCCCGCCCCGCGCGCGACGTGGTGGCCGACGGTGGTCCCGCCGCCTCCCCCCACGGCGGCGCCAGCGATCAGAGCGAGCAACGCGACGCCGGCGAGCGCCGAGGCGCGACGGCGGCGATGGTGGGGCTGCACGCTGCCCCTTGCGGCAGCCCGCAGCGGACGCGCTGATGCGCGTGGCGCGACCGGCTGGCTTGCTGCGCTTGCGCCGTCATCCATCTGCGGGGTCCCCTCCGCCGTGGCGGCGGTTATCGGGGTCGCCTGCGGTGCAAGCGACGCAATGACGCTATCACTAGGCTCTCGCGAGCCATGGCGTCACTCTGGGTCGTGATCCCCACCTACAACGAGGCCGCCAACGTGGAGGCGATCGTCCGCGCGAGCACCGCCGAGCTGAAGAGGCTCGGCGTCGGTGACCATCGCGTGCTGGTGGTCGACGACAACTCACCCGACGGAACGGGTGAGATCGCCGACAAGCTCGCCCAAGAGCTGGCGACCGTCGAGGTCCTTCACCGCCATGCGAAGACCGGCCTCGGCCACGCATATCTGGCCGGGTTCGCCGTGGCGCTGGCCGAAGGGGCGGAGCTGGTCGTCGAAATGGACGCGGATTTCTCTCACGATCCTGGCTATCTCGGTGTGCTGCTGGAGGCCGCGAAACACGCCGATCTGGTGCTGGGCTCCCGCTATGTAGGGGGGGGCGGGGTGCGTGATTGGGGTCTGTTGCGCCGGCTTGTCAGCCGCGGTGGCGGCTGGTATTCGCGGACCATTCTGCGGGTAGACGTACAGGATCTCACCGGCGGCTTCAAATGCATCCATCGGAACGTCCTCGAGGGGATCGACTTGTCAAGTGTGCGAGCCGAGGGCTACGTGTTCCAGATCGAGGTCACGTACCGCGCGATCCTGGCCGGCTTCACCGTACGCGAGGTGCCGATCGTGTTCTCGGACCGGACGCTCGGCACGAGCAAGATGTCGACCCGTATCGCCGTCGAGGCAATGTGGCACGTCCCGAGGCTGCGGCGAACCGCGCGGGCGGCGATCGAGAGCGCGGCGCGGCGCCGGGAGACGGTCGGTGCTTGAAAGCGAGAGGTCCGCAACCAGCTCTAACCTAATTTCAACGATGGTAAAACCGCCAGCATCCGCCCGGCGGGCATCCTTCCAACGATGAGCATCCGCACGCCGCTCGGTGCCACTGCAGAGAGTGGCGCGTTTGAATTCTCCGCACCGGCGCTCAGCGAGCGGGGCGCCGGATCGCGCGCACTGGCAGGACAGCTGGGTCTCTTTGGTCTGCTTCTCACCGGCCTCGTGATCACGCTGGGCGCCGCGAACACGGACTCGCTGCTTCCCGAGTCGGTCAGGCCGATTCCCGGCTGGCTGGCGGGACCGTTCGGCGGGTCGGGGTTGGGGCTCGGCGTCGCGCCGCTGATCGCGCTGCTGGCGTTGATGTTCGCGTGCTACGCAGTCGTCGCCGGCTCGGCACACCGCCTCTCGAGCCGAATGGTCTTGATGACGATCGCTGCGCTGTACGCGCTCGTGCTGCTCGCACCGCCGCTGCTCTCAACCGACGTCTTCAGCTATCAGGCATACGCGCGGATCGGGGCCATGTACGGCTCGAACCCGTACCTCCAGGGTCCGCAGGCATTCCTTCTCGATCCGGTCTATCCGTTCATCGGCGCCAAATGGGTCACCATCCCGACCGCCTACGGCCCCGTGTTCACGACCTTCAGCTATCTGCTGGCACCGCTCTCGATCGCTGCGAGTGCGCTGGCCTACAAGGCTATTGCGGCGATTTCGAGCCTCGCGCTCGTCGCATTGGTGTGGCACGCCGCCCGGCTGCGCGGCTTGGACCCGGTCCGCTCGGCGGCACTCGTCGGGTTGAACCCGTTGATCGTGCTGTACGGCATCGGCGGCGGCCACAA
Organism: uncultured Solirubrobacterales bacterium; assembly: GCA_963799745.1. Classification (GTDB taxonomy): domain Bacteria; phylum Actinomycetota; class Thermoleophilia; order Solirubrobacterales; family Solirubrobacteraceae; genus Palsa-465. The sequence continues at coordinate 95,874 of CAWCYH010000010.1, forward strand.
CGACCTGCTGATGCTGGCCGCGGTTGCGGCCGGGATCTATTTGATCCTCGCGCACCGCGACCGCGCCGGCGGGGGCTCGATGGCGCTGGCGGTGGGGATCAAGCTCACAGCGGCGCTGCCGATGGCCTTCGCGCTGGCGGGCGGCAGCGGTCAGAGGGGCCCGGACCGCCGGCGGGACATCGCGCTGGGCGGAGCGATCGTCGGCGCGTTCATCGTCGCGCTGGGATTTGCAGCGTTCGGCGCTGGTCCCCTGCACATCCTCGCGACGCTCCAAAAGGGTCAGACCGAGGGCGACTGGCACAGCATTCCAGGCTTCATCACGACCCGCCTGGGCCTGCCCGGCCTGGGGCACATCACCAGTCTGGTTCTGGCTGGGGTGTTCGCGGTTGTGCTGATGTGGCTCCTGCGCCGCGTGTGGCGCGGGGACATGGACTGGCTCGACGGCGCCGGCTGGGCCACCGCGGTTCTGCTCGTGACGACGAGCGCTCTGCTGCCCTGGTACGTGGCCTGGTTGATTCCGCTTGCCGCGCTCGGCAGCGACCGACGGCTGTGGCGAACCGCGATCATCATGACCGGCGTCGTCCAGGCGATCCAAGTGCTCGGCTACATCCCACACGGCGGTTCGCTGCTGCGGGGGGCGTGAGCTCACCAACAGCGGACGGTGGAGGCTTACCATGACTGATGTCGTGAGTCCCAGCGAAATAGGAGCACGCGAAATCGAGTTGCTCAGCGTCGTCGCTCCGGTCTACAACGAAGAGGCGTTGATCGACGAGTTCTACGCCCGAGTGTGCAGCGCGCTCGAGGGTCTGCGGTTCGAACTCGTGCTCGTCGACGACGGCTCGACTGACGGATCGGCGGCAACCCTCGAACGGCTGGCCGCCGGCGACCCGCGCGTCCACGTGGTTTTCCTGTCCCGCAACTTCGGACATCAGACAGCCTTGACGGCGGGGCTCGACCATGCCAGCGGCAACGCCGTGGTGATGCTCGATGCGGATCTCCAGGATCCGCCGGAGCTGATCCCGCGGATGCTCGATCACTGGCGAGCGGGGTGCGACGTGGTCTACGCGGTCCGCGAGCAGCGTGAGGGTGAGTCGCGATTCAAGCTCGCTACGGCCCGCTGGTTCTACTCCCTGTTCGACAAGCTCGCCCAGGTCGAGCTCCAGCACAACTCGGGCGACTTCCGGCTGCTCGACCGCCGGCCGCTCGACGCGTTGCTGTCGATGCGCGAGCGCAACCGGTTCCTGCGCGGCATGACGGTGTGGGTCGGATACCGGCAGGCCGCGGTGCCCTATCACCGCGATCCCCGCCTCGCGGGCGAGACCAAGTACACGATTCCGAAGATGCTGCGGTTCTCGCTGGATGCGATCTCCTCGTTCTCGCACCGACCGCTGCAGCTCGCGACGCTGCTCGGCTTCCTGATCTCGACGCTTGCCTTCGTCGCGATCCCGGTGGTGATCGTGCTCCGGATCCTGGGTTCCTACCTGCCCGGCTTCGGCTCGATCACCATCGCCATCCTGCTGCTCGGCGGGATCCAGCTGATCGCACTCGGGATCATCGGCGAGTATGTCGGGCGGATCTACGATGAGGTGAAGGGCCGGCCGCTGTATCTCGTGAGGACGCGGCGGAACTTCACCGAGGGCGAGATTCCCACGCGCGGGCTGCCGGTCGCCTCCGAGAGCGGGCTGGCAGAGCGCTTCGAGCCGTAGACCCTAGCCGCCGGCGGGGTTCGGCTCGACCGGGGGATCGGGGCGCGGGGCAGAGCTGCTGCGGCCGTCGTCCTCGATCCCGCCGGCGGCTCGCAGCGAACGCACCTCGGCGCCGGGACCGTCCTGGTCCTCAGCCGCGTGCTCGAGCGCAGCGATCCGGCCCGCCAGGCCCTTGATCGCGTCGGCGATCGGATCTGGCAGATGGACCCAATCAGCATCGGGTCCCTCCGGACGACGACCTTCGACGCGCACCGGGTGACCGGGATTTCCGACCACCGTTGAATTCGGAGGCACGTCGTGGATGACCACGCTGTTGGCGCCGATCTTGGAGCCATGCCCGACAGTGATTGGGCCCAGCAACTTTGCCCCGGAGCCAATCGTGACGTTGTCCTGGACGGTCGGATGCCGTTTGCCGGTGGAAAATCCCGTGCCGCCGAGCGTCACCCCCTGATACAGCGTCACATCGTTGCCGATCTCTGCCGTCTCACCGATCACCACGCCCATGCCGTGATCGATGAAGAAGTCATCGCCGATCGTCGCCGCGGGGTGGATCTCGATACCGGTCACGGCCCGCGCCACGGCGGCGATCGTGCGGGGGAGGAGGGGCACGCCGGCGCCATACAGCGCATGGGCAAAGCGGTGGGCGAGGAGCGCATGGACGCCCGGCCAGGTGGCCAGGATCTCCATCCTTCCAACGTCGCGGGCAGCTGGATCGCGGCGTTGCGCGGCGGTGACATCGCGCCGGATCTCCGCTGCGGTGCGCGCGATCAGCCGCAGGCCGGGCATCGCTAAAGCCTAGCGAGGGCCGCTCGCGTCCCCCCGGGGCTGGGCGAGCTGCGGCAACCTCAGCCCTCGCCGCTCAGCTGTCACGGAGCAAAGAACGGAGTCGAGACGTAACGCTCCCCCGAATCGGGCAGGATCGTCACGATCCTGGCGCCGCGCAACTCGGGCCGGCGGCCCAGCTCGAGCGCGGCCCACACAGCCGCCCCGCCTGAGATGCCTGCCAGGACGCCTTCGCGACGGGCGAGCCCGCGAGCCATCTCGATCGCGTGCTCGTCGTTGACGGCGATCACCTCGTCGAGAACTTCGCGGTTGAGGACCGCGGGCACGAAGCCGGCGCCGATTCCCTGGATCTTGTGCGGTCCGGGGGGCGCGCCGGACAGCACGGCGGACCCGCTCGGCTCCACCGCCACCACGCGGCAACGCGGATTGCGCGCCTTCAGCACCTCGCCGGCGCCGGTGATCGTTCCACCCGTGCCGACGCCGGCGACGAACACGTCCACGCGACCGTCGAGGGCCTCCCAGATCTCGGGTCCGGTGGTGCGCCGATGGATCTCCGGGTTGGCGGGATTGGAGAACTGGTCCGGGAGAAACACGTCCTCGCGACTAGCCAGCGCGCGGGCCGCGTCCACTGCCTCGTTCATCCCGCCCAGTGACTCGGTGACCTCCACGCTCGCCCCGTAGAGCCGCAACAAGCCCTCGCGCTCCCGGCTCATTCCCTGGGGCATGGTGAGCACCAGCTGATAGCCCTTCGCCGCGCAGACGAAGGCGAGGGCGATGCCGGTGTTGCCGCTCGTCGCCTCCACGATCGTCGTCGCGCCGGGCTGGATCCGTCCTTCCCGTTCGGCCGCCTCGATCATCGCCACCCCGATCCGGTCCTTGACGCTTCCACCCGGATTGAGCGCCTCGAGCTTGGCGAACAGCTCGGCGTCGACGTCGGGGGCGATCCTCGTCAGCTGCACCATCGGCGTGGCGCCGACGTGCTCGGCAATGTTGGTCGGGATTCGCGCCATTGGTCGCGAACCCTATGAGAAACCGGTGCGCCGGCGAGCAGCACGGCCCTCAGGCGAGTGTGCTGGCGGGGTGTCTGAGTCAGATGCGGTGCATTGCGTAGCACCCCGGCAGCCTGGCTGATCGCCCCCCATCGAGCCACGGCCGCTGGCCATGGGAGGGTGCCCTAGATGTGGTACATCGCGGCGCCCGCAGCCCTGATCTCGGCCTCGGCCGCGTCAGCGACCGTCGAGTCGGCGAGGACCGTCCGCACCGCTGCGGCGGCGTCGGCGAAGACGCCGTTTGCGCCCTGCCCGACAGGCCCATCGAGGAGCTCGACGATCTCCAGCACGGTCACCTCGGTCGCCGGCCTGGCGAAACCGTAGCCCCCCTTGACTCCCCGCTGGGAGCGCAGCACCCCAGCTCGCCTGAGCGTCGCGAACAACTGTTCGAGGAACTGCACCGGTATGTCGCCCCGGCGGGCCAGCTCACCGATCGGCACCGGTGTTGCATCGCCGTACCGGTACAGCTCGATCAATGCCCTCAGCGCGTAGGGCGATTTCGTCGTGATCGAGATCATCGGGCCCGAGCGATCGTAGCCGGATCGGAGCCCGGCGGGCCGGGTAACCGCATCCGGCTTTGGGCCGGCATACGCTCCGCTCCAAGGTTCTGAGAGACCGCTTCGCGATGCCGGCGATCACCACGGCCCGGCATCCGGCCGGGCCTTTATATCCAGCCCCGCTCCGTGGCGATCAGGACTGCCTGAGCCCTATCCATCGCGCCGAGCTTGCCGTACACGTTGTGGAGGTGGGTGCGGACCGTGCTGGTCGATAGTCCCAGGTCGCTCGCGATCTGCTTGTAGACCATCCCTCGGGCGAGCCGGCGCAGGACGTCGATCTCGCGGGCGGACATCGGGCACGGGTCGATCTGGCGGGGCCGGCCGCCGGAGCTGGGCAGCGGCAGGTCGTACATGACCGTGCGCAGTTCGGCCGGCGAGACACCCACCGTCCGCGCCACGGCCAGCAGCTCCGAGGGCGAGATCGATCCGCCGAAGACGTAATGGGCGAGCATGTCGGCCAGCCTGACCAGCATCGCTTCGTTGTCGCCGTCCTCGGCGTGGTGGCGCTCGATCACGCTGGCGATCGGCTTCGGTAGCCCCCAGCGCCTGGCCAGCACGCCGCCGACGAGCGCGTGGTCGACGCCGAGCTCGCGACGCTCGCGCTGCAGCCGGTCCTCGGGGGTGCGCGCATCGCCGTGGATCTGGCGTGGATAGCCCGGATAGGCCTGGACGAGTACAAGCTTGCCGATGTCGTGCAGCAGCGAGCTGACGATCAGCCGGTCGCGGGCCTCGTATCCAACCTCACGCGCGAGCCGGTCAGCCGCGCGCTGGGTCGCCACGGCGTGCAGCCGGAAGCGCTCGGGGATCCCCTGCCAGACCGCTGTGCGCTCAAAGAAATCGAAAGTGCGGGCGTGGCTGGCGATCGAATGGACCGTTCTGGGCGAGAGCACCTCGACGGCCGCGACGGCGCTGTCGACCCGTCCGCGGGTTCGTCCCTCGATCCGGTTGGCGAGTCTCAGCACCGCGACCGCGAGGGCGACGTCGGCCTCGACGGCCGCGACGACGTCGGCGGTGGGTGGATCTCCCGCCTCGAACAAGCGCATCACCCGGTTGCGCGACTCGACCAGGATCGGAAACGCCTCGAGCGCCTCGAACGCGGCGGTCAGCCGCCGCCCATGGCCCTCGTTGTGGTGGCGTTCGCGGGCGGCGTAGGGATCGATCGGGTCAGCCTTTGCAGCGGCCAGCGGGGGCACTGGTGATTCACTCATCCTGGTCGTCGAGTCGGACAGGGCAGTGCTCGGCTTCGGGGTTTCCTCTCCCGTCGAGGAACTTATCGGCAAATGTTCGATGCCGGTTTAGCGCGCTGAAGTGCACGGTCGATCCGCGCCAGCGTCTCCTCGCGACCCAGCAGCGCCACGCTCTCGAAGATCCCCGGTGAGACGGTGGTCCCGGCGATCGCGACGCGCACCGGCTGGAACACCTGCGCGGGCTTGCGCGCCTGGGTTTCGACGACCGACCGGAGCGCCGATTCAACCGTTCCGACGTCAAACGGCTCCGCGTGGGCGAGCGCTTCGCGCGCGGCTTTGAGTGCCTCTACGCCGCCGTCGCGGCAGATCGTCTTCTCGAACGCCTTCGGATCTTCGACCGGCCCGTCGAACAGGAACCCGACCAGCGGCCAGAAGTCGGCCAGCGTCTGGATCTTCTCGGCGGCGATCGTAACCGCGTCGCGCAGCCCACGGCGACGGGTGAACTCCTCGAGCCGCTCGACAAGATCGTCCAAGCCCAGCCGCCGGATCCAGACACCGTTGACGTGCCGGAGCTTGCGTTCGTCGAACACGGCCGGGTTCCTGGAGACGCGCTCGAGCCGGAAGCGCTCGGCCAGCTCTGGAAGGCTGAAGTGCTCCTCGTCGGGGGCGAAGCCCGCGCCCAGCAGCGCGATGTAGTTGTCGACCGCCTCGGGCAGATAACCCGCGCCACGCAGCTCCTGAACCGATGCCGCGCCGTGGCGCTTGGAGAGCTTCTTGCCGTCGACCCCGTGCAGCAACGGCAGGTGCGCGTAGGCGGGCGGCTCGACGCCGAGCGCCTGGAACACGTGCATCTGCGGCGGCGTGTTCGAAAGGTGATCGATGCCCCGCACCACGTGGGTGATGCCCGCGTCGAGGTCGTCGACGGCGACTGCGAAGTTGTACAGGGCCGAGCCGTCGGCGCGAGCGATCACGCGATCGTCCATGCTGGCGTTCGGAAAGCTCGTGTGGCCGACGATGATGTCGTCGACCACGGTCTCGCCGGTGTCAGGCACCCGCAGCCGGACCGCGCCGGAGTCCTCGCTCTCTCCCCGGAAGCCGCGATCATGGCCGTGGCGCTCCTTCCACGCCTTGACGTCCTCGGTGGTCGCATTCGAGTGGTACGCATGCCCGTTCGCCAGCAGCCGCGTGAGCACCTCGCGGTGGCGCTCGGCCCGCTCGGACTGGAAGATCGGTCCCTCGTCCCAGTCGAGCCTCAGCCACCGGAGCGCGTCGAGAATCTGCTCAACGTTCTCGGGGGTCGACCGGGCGCGATCGGTATCTTCGATCCGCAGCACCATCACTGCGCCCTGACCGCGCGCCAGCAGCCAGTTGTAGAGGGCCGTGCGGGCGCCGCCGATGTGAAGCGCCCCGGTGGGAGATGGAGCAAAGCGAACGCGCATGAAAAACCGGTGACCATGCTAATCGGCGCTCACGTCTCCCAGGCAGGTGGGCTCGCCAAGGCGATCGAGCGCGGCGTCGATCGCGGCTGTGAAGCGATCCAGATCTTCAATCAGTCGCCGCGGATGTGGCGCCCGACCGCCTACGACGAGGACGATTTCGCGGCGTTCCGAGACGCCCTGGACTCAAGTCCGGTTGGCGCGGTGTTGATCCATGCCGTGTACCTGCTCAACTGCGCTTCCGAGGACAAGGAGATCCGCCAGAAGTCGCTCGCGTCGCTGGTCCAGTCGCTGCGCGTCGGCGCCGGGATCGGCGCGGTGGGCGTGGTGCTCCATCCGGGCTCCGCCAAGCAAGGGGACGTAGCAAAGGCGGTCACCCGCGCGGGCAGGGTGATCAAGGAGGCGCTCGCGCGAACCGACGGGTGCGACCTCCATCTCGAGGACACGGCCGGGGCAGGCGGCACGCTCGGACGCTCGTTCGAGGAGCTGGCGGCGTTGCTGGAGGCCAGCGGCGGCGACCGTCGGCTCGGCATCTGCCTGGACTCGTGCCATCTGTTCGCCTCGGGCTATGACATCCGCACCGCCCCGGGCCTCGGAGAGACGATCGCAGAATGCGACCGGATCGCCGGGCGCGATCGGCTGCGAGCGCTGCACGTCAACGACTCGATGACCGCGCTGGGGTCGAATCGAGACCGGCACGCGATCCTCGCCGAAGGCGAGCTCGGCGCGAGCGGTTGCGCGACGTTCCTGTCAGAGCCGCGGTTCGAGCGGCTGCCGTGCGTGCTCGAGACCGGCCGTGATCACGGCGGGGCAGCGGTTGAGGATGTGGCGCTGGCATTCAAGCTGCGAAAGCGCGGCAAGGCATCGCGTGCCCGGTCGCGCAGGCGAAAGCGGTAGGTTGCGGCGATGACCGATCGCGCCGCCGAGGCCCTCGTCGTGTTCGGCATCACAGGCGATCTGGCCAAGAAGATGACGTTCCGTTCGCTGTACCGGCTCGACCAGCGAGGCCTTCTCGACTGCCCGGTGATCGGCGTCGCGAGCGGGGACTGGACGGCCGAGCAGCTCCGCCTGCACGCGCGGGAAGCGATCCACGACAGCGGCGAGTCAATCGATGAGACGGTGTTCGAGCGGTTCGCGGCTCGTCTCAGCTACGTCAGCGGCAACTTCGACGATGAGCACACCTACGCGCGTATCGCCGACGCGCTGGGCGAGCGCCGGAACGCCGTCTTCTATCTCGAGATCCCCCCGTCGCTGTTCGCCCGCGTGGTCAAAGGGCTGGCCAAGGTCGAGCTGGTGGCCGACGGCCAGCGGGTGATGGTCGAGAAGCCATTCGGTCACGACCTGCAGTCGGCACGGGCTCTGGCCGCGGACCTCCACCGCTACCTGGATGAATCCCAGCTCTACCGGATCGACCATTTCCTGGGCAAGATGGGCCTGCAGGAGATCCTCTACCTCCGGTTCGCGAACACGATGCTCGAGCCGGTGTGGAACCGCAACCACCTGGCCTGTGTCCAGATCACGATGGCCGAGCGGGTCGGCGTCGAGGACCGCGGCGGGTTCTACGATCCCGTCGGAGCGCTCCGGGACGTGGTCGTAAACCACCTGTTGCAGCTGCTCGCGACCGCCGCGATGGAGCCGCCCGCAGGCGGCGACGCGGACACGCTCAAGGATGCGAAGTACGCCGTGTTCAGGGCGATGCCGGGCGCTGACCCGTCGCACTACGTACGCGGGCAATATCACGGCTACCGGGAGATCGACGGCGTAGCGGCGGACTCGGAAACGGAGACCTACGTGGCGCTCCGGCTGGAAGTCGACAACTGGCGCTGGGCCGGCGTCCCCCTCTTCATCCGCACCGGCAAGCGGCTCCCCGCCCACCAGACCGAACTTCGGCTGCTGTTCAAGCGGCCACCCCGCGTCCACTTCCTGGACCCCGGAGCCCGCCCGCCCGAGCCCAACCAGCTCGTGTTCAAGATCGATCCGAGCACCGGCATCCAGATGATTCTCGAAGGCCAGCGAGCCGATCAACCGGGCGCGGGCGAAATCACCCTCGACATGGAGTTCGCGCAGGAAGGCGGCGAGGGCGCCACGCCCTACGAGGTCCTCCTGCACGCCGCGCTGATCGGCGACAGCACCCACTTCACCCGCCAGGACAACGTCGAGCAGACGTGGCGGATCGTGCAACCGCTGCTCGACTCGCCGCCGCCGGTTCAGCCCTACGAGCCCGCGACGTGGGGCCCGCCGCAGGCGGACCGGCTGATGGACGAGTTCGGCGGCTGGCACGGCCCCTGGATCCCGCGGTAGTACCCGGGACGGGATAAGAGGCTGTGGGAGATCTCTGTGCCCCAGAGCAAAGAGATCTCCCACCCCGTCGAATTGCCTCGACACTCCGCCGGAATCGCCTCGCCGCGGGGATTTTTCACCCTGGTGGCGCGAGTCGCATGGCTCGTGACCTAGGCTGCCCCCAGCGCCTCGGCGCGCACCTCCCCCATCTCGCCGACGATCGCGTCGCCGAGCAGCGCGTCGAGCTCGGCGTCCAGGCCGGCGCTGCGGGTGACGCGGAACTCGCGTCCCAGCCGCAGGCGGCGGTGGCCGACCGAAGTGCTGAGCTCGATGACCACCTCGCAGTCGCCGGGGAACCCGACAAGCAGCTCTTTGAGCTCGGCCAGAGCACTCGCGCGTAACGAGCCGGCATCCAGGCACAGGCGCAGCGCCGCCGGCGGCCGCGCGGCCCTGAGCTCCTGCTCGCGGGCAGCGAGGACCTCGTCGGCGGTAGGCTCGAAGCGCTCCACGGTCTGGGCGACGATGCACGTCTTGTCACGATCCTTGTGGTCGACGCGGCCGCGAACGAGGACGATCGAATCCGGGGCAAGTGCATCCTGATGCTCAGCGAGGGCCTTGCCGAACACCAGCAGCTCGACGGACGCCTCGAGATCATCGAGGGTCGCGAACATCATCGGGTCGCCCTTCTTGGTCCGGATCCGCTTGGCCTGGGCGATCATCCCGCCGACCGTGACCCAGTCGCCGTCGCGGCGCCGGGACAGCTCGCGGAGGGGAGCATCGACCTTCGCGCGCAACGCTGCGCCCACCTCTTTGAGCGGATGGGCGGAGACGAACAGCCCGATCGCCTCCTTCTCGGCGGCGAGCAGCTCAGCCCGCTCGAACTCGATGGTGGAGATCGGCGCGTGGCTGGGGCTGGCGAACGCGGCCGGGGCTGTGTCGCCGCCGGGGAGGCCGAGATCGAAGATCGAGCCCTGGCCGATCAACGCGTCCTGCTGGGCCTTCTGCCCGGCGCCCTGCGCCTGCTCGAGCACCTCGAGCATGCCCTTGCGCGAGGCGCCGGTCGAGCCGAACGCGCCGCACTTGATCAGCGCCTCGATCGCCTTCCGGTTCACGGCGCGGCCATCGACGCGCGCGCAGAAGTCCCACAGGTCTCGGAACGGCCCACCCTCCGAACGGGCTCGCTTGATCGCCTCGACAGCCGCGTATCCCACGCCCTTGACCGCGTCGAGTCCGAAGCGGATGTTTCCGTCCACGACAACGAACTCGTGGTCGGAGAGATTGACGTCTGGCGGCAGGATCGAGATCCCCATCTGCTCGGCCTGGCCGACGAAGAACGGGACCTTGTCCTTGGTATCCATCACCGAGGAGATCAGCGCGGCCATGAACTCGGCGGGGTAGTTGGCCTTCAGCCAGGCGGTGCGATAGGCGATCAGGGCATAGCAGGCGGAGTGCGACTTGTTGAACGAGTAGTCGGCCGAGCGCTCGTTCGTCGTCCACAGCTGCTCGATCACCGGCTCGGCCGTCCCGGACGCGCGGCAGCCGGCGAAGAACTCGGGCTTGAGCTTGGCCATCGCCTGGCGGTTCTTCTTGCCGATCGCCTTGCGCAGGTCGTCAGCCTTCGCACCGCTGAAGCCGGCGATCTCCTTGGCGATCTGCATCGCCTGCTCCTGGTAGACGATCACTCCGTTCGTCGACTCGAGGATCGATCGCAGCCGCTCGTCGGCGTAAGTGACCGTCTCCGGGTTGTGCTTGCCGCGCGTGTAGGTGGGGATCTGCTCCATCGGCCCGGGTCGGTACAGCGCGTTCAGAGCGATCAGGTGCTCGAGCTCCGACGGCCTGACCTTCTTGAGCGTCTCGCGCATCCCCTCGGACTCGAACTGGAACACCCCGACCGAGTCGCCGCGGGCCATCATCTCGTATGTCTTGGCGTCGTCGAGGGGCAGCGTGGACATGTCCGGGCGCTCGCCGGTCGAGCGCTCGATGATGTCGAGCGCGTCCTCGATTACGTCGAGGTTGCGCAGTCCGAGGAAGTCCATCTTCAGCAGGCCGATCTGCTCGATCGGCTTCATCGTGAACTGGGTCACCGTGCGGAACACCTTCTCGCCGTTCTCGTCGATCCCGGCATCGGCGATCTGGAGCGGCGCGATGTCGGTCAGCGGCCGGTCGGCGATCACCACCGCCGCCGCGTGGATCGAGGAGTTGCGGACGATCCCCTCGAGCCCTCGGGCGACCTCGACGATCTGCTTTGCCGTCGCGTCGCGGTCGATTTCGGCTCGCAGCGGCTGCCCCGGCTTCAGGCATTCCTCGAAGCTCGGCGGCCGCCCCATCACGGGGTCGGGGATCAGCTTTGCGAGCCGGTCGCCGGCTCCGTAGTCATGGCCGAGCACCCGGGCTGCGTCCCGCGTCGCCGCGCGCGGGAACATCTTGCCGAAGGTCACGATCTGCGCAACCGACTCCTTGCCGTACTTGCCGGTGACGTAGCGGATCACCCGCTCCCGACCGCGGACCGAGAAGTCGATGTCGATGTCGGGCATCGACACGCGCTCGGGGTTCAGGAACCGCTCGAACAGAAGGTCGTAGCGGAGGGGATCGACGTCGGTGATCTGGAGCGAGTAGGCGACCAGCGAGCCGGCGGCGGATCCCCGGCCCGGTCCCACCGCGATCCCCGAGTCCTTGGCGTACTTGACGAAGTCCCAGACGATCAGGAAATAGCCGCTGAAGCCCATGCGCTCGATCACCCCGAGCTCGTAGTCGGCGCGCTCGAGCGCCGCGGCCGGCGGTGGATCGCCGTAGCGCTCGCGAAGGCCGAGCTGGACCTGGGTGCGCAGGTGCTCCTCCTCGGACCGTCCCCCCGGGGTCGGATAGCGCGGGATCAGCTGCCGGCCCAGCTCGAGCTCGACGTCGCAGCGCTCGGCGATCTCGAGCGTGCTCGCCAGCGCCTCGGGCCACTCCGCGAAGGCCTGCGCCATCTCCTCGGAGGAGCGCAGGTAGAACTCGTTGGTCTCGAAGCTGATCTTCGGCTGGCTGAGCGTCGACTTCGTCTGCACGCACAGCAACGCCGCGTGGTGGTGGTAGTCCTCGCGACGCAGGTAGTGGACGTCGCCGGTCCCGACCAGCGGCCGCCCCAGCTCGCGGGCGATCCGCACGATCCCTTCGTTCGCCTGCTCCTGGGCGGCCAGCCCGTTCTTCTGCACCTCGAAGTACACGTTCTCCGCGCCGAACGCCCCGATCAGATCGTCCGCGTGGGCGCGGGCGTCCGCCAGCCGACCGTCGAGCAGGTGCTGGCAGAACCGCGACTGAAGGCAACCGGTGAGCGCGATCACGCCCTCGGCGTGTGCGGCGATCTGGCCCAGGTCGACGGACGGCTTACCACGCTGGTAGCCCTCCAGGAATCCTGCCGAGGAGAGCTTGACGAGATTCCGGTAGCCGGTCGGGGTGGCGGCGATCAGGGTCAGGTGAAAGCGGTCGAGTCGGCCCGGAGCACGGCGCGCGTGGTCCTCGACGACGTACGCCTCGCACCCCAGGATCGGCTTGATACCGTGCTGGCGGCAGGCCGAGAACAGCTCCACCGCGCCGTTCATCACGCCATGGTCGGTGAGGCCGAGCGCGGGCTGCTCGAACGCCGCCGAGCGCGCCGCCAGCTCCTCGACCCTGCAGGCGCCGTCCAGCAGCGAGTACTCGGAGTGGACATGGAGGTGGGCGCAGGCCGAAGTCATCGAACGTTTCGAGCATAGGCACCGAGGCGGACATTTGGCCGGCGCAGAGCCGACGCCCGAGCGGATTCAGTCGCTCTGAGCGCGCTCGAGCCAGCCCTGTACGAGCTCGAGTGGTCGCTGCTCGCCGTGGATCGTCGTCCCGGCCGGCCGCTCGCCGGCGAGCACCGCCGTCAAAACGTCAGCCGGGCAGGCGATCGTGGTGGTGAGCGAGGCTTGATCGGCGTCGGCAGTGACGGTCACCGGCGTCCCGTCGTGGACCTCGAGGTATGGCCCGGGAGTCGCGCCGCTGGGCAGCTGATAGGCGATCGTGAAGCGCTCGCCGGCGGTCCAGTGCGGGTCGATCATCACCGCGGCCAAGACGAACGAGAGCCCCGGTTCGAGCCGAAGCTCGGCGATCGATCCAGACTCGGCGAGCCGATGCTTCAGCGCTTCGAAACTGGCCCCTTCGCCGAGCGTGCGCGTGCGACCGCGGCGTAGGCGACCGGCGGCCAGTAGGTGGACGAGCCGTTCCTGATCCATCTCCGCACCCGGCACCAGCACGACGAGCAGCCTCCCGGCCAGCGGCGGGCTGCGGCGAGCGAGCTGGCGCAGGGCCCGCTCGAGCCAGCGGCCCGGCGTGCGTGTCGGCTGCGCCGGCGACGAGGACGCGCTCGCCGCCCGGGCCCGAGCCACGGCCGAGCCCTCGGGCTGCCGCGGTCCGGCCGTGCCGTCAGCGGCCGGGCCGGGATGGGCTCTGCGCACTCGCTCGAGCTCCTCGAGAAGCTCCTCGATAGCTTCGTAGGCGCGCGCGGACCGGGATTGGTAGTGGTGAAGCTCGCGTTCGAGGATCGCCGCGCGTTCCTCAGCCGCGGTTCGGGCAGCGCTGGCCTCTGCGGCTACGACGGCGAGGCGGTCGAGCTCCTGGCGGAGCTCCGCCAGTGTCGATCCGCCGCTGAGCGCAAGCCGCGGCACATTGCGCTCCCCACCGCCAGTGGTGAGCAATGGCGAATCTGGCCGTGGCGCGGGCGCGGATGGCCCGCCCGACGTCTCGCTCATACGAGCGACGCTAACGCATGATGCAAGTCGCGGTCAGCTGGAACCGTGCTGGCGCCGCGCCACGAACACGCCGGCGAGCGCCACCGTCGCCAATCCGCCGATCGCGAGCTTGCCCGCGGTCCCCGGCGCGCGGCGACGGAAATACAGCTTGGCGCCCTGCCAGACGACGAAACCAAGAAGCTTGTAACCCATATCGGCGGCGAGCCTACCCCGCTTCGGGATTCCTGACGCGCCATGCCATCCGCGACTGCAGGGACCACAGCTCGATGAACCCTGGCGAGGCAGCCTGGGAGAAGAGGCCGCCCGACTGCGCGAACGTCGCCAGCTGCGCGTCATAGATGGCGTTCGGCGAGGCACGGGTCACCACGCGTGCCGATCCCTTGTACAGCCTGACGCCGATCGTGCCCGTGACCTGTGCGTTGGCTGCGTCCATGAACGCGTCCAGGTCGACGCGCAGCGGCTCCCACCACAGTCCGCCGTACACGAGGTAAGCCCATTTCTGGTCCAGCGTGGGCTTGAGCTGGTTCTGGTGGATCGTCCCCACCAGCCGCTCGAGCTCCTGGTGGGCGAGCAGCACGATCGCCGCGGCGGGAACCTCGTAGATGTCGCGGACCTTCAACCCCACGATCCGGTCCTCGATCTGATCGACGATCCCGATCCCGTGACGGGCGCCAATCTCGCCGGCGCGCTCGAGCAGCGCCACCAGACCGAGCTGTTCGCCATTCAGGGCCACCGGAATGCCGCGCTCGAACTCGACGGTCACAACCTCTGCCTCGTCTGGCGCCGCTTCCGGCCGAGTGACGAGCTGGAACACGTCGTCCTCGGGGGCATGATCGAGCTCCTCGATCCAGCGCCCCTCACTGGACCGTCCCCACAGGTTGTCGTCGATCGAGTACGGCGCCAGCTCGGTTCCGCCCTTGACCGGGATTCCGTGCTCGCGCGCGTAGGAGACCTCCTCCTCGCGTCCCATCCGCCACGAGCGGACCGGTGCGATCACCTTCAGCTCGGGCGCGAGCGTGGCGATCGTCGATTCAATCCGCACCTGGTCGTTGCCCTTGCCGGTGCACCCGTGGGCGATCGTGTCGCAGGCGCTGGCGCGAGCCCGCTCCACCGCGAGCTTGGCGATCAGCGGCCGTCCGAGCGCGGTGAACAGCGGATAGCCAAAGCCGTAGATCGCGTTCGCCTTGATCGCCTTGGTGACGTACTCGGTGGCGAATTCCTCCCGGGCGTCGACGATCTGGCACTCGACGGCGCCGAGCTGGAGTGCCTTGCCCCGAATCACCTCGTAGTCCTCCCCCGGTTGACCGAGGTTGACGGTCAAGGCGACGACCTCCGCCTCGTACTCATCCTGGATCCACTTGAGCATCACGCTTGTGTCCAAGCCGCCGCTGTAGAGCAGCAGCACGCGGTGGACGTCCTCGGGATGGGCTTCGTAGGACGCGGTCGGGGTCGTGGCGGTAAACGGATGGGTCACGGTGGCTCGCGAAGGGTATTGGCCGCCGGCGCGAGCCGGCCCAGCCGGCGCTGCACGTCGCCCCACAGCTCCTGGTAGGCGAGCGCTGCCGCCGATCGGGGCGCAAACGAAGCCACCACGTCGCGCTCGGCGCCCATCCGCTCGACCACCGCCGAGGCCGGAATCGCGGCCGCGAGCACGCTCGATCGCTCGGCCCCCATCCGCTCCATGATCTCGTGATGGAGCTTCTTGCGCCGATCGACCATCGAGAAGAACGCGAGCAGCTGCGGGCCTCCGTCGACGAGTTCCGAGAGCTGTTCGAACGTCCGCGAGGAGAGCGTCGCCGGGATGATCGGCACCAGCAGCGCGTCGGCCGCCTCGAACACGCTCTCGGAGACGAGCGAGATGCTGGGTGGGCAATCGAGGAAGATGTACTGATATTCCTCGCGCAGCGGCTCCAGGACCTTCGCCAGGCGGCGGGTGGGGCGCTTGAAGTCGTCGAGCGCCAGGTCCATGTGACGGTAAGAGAAATCGGCCGGAAGGAGATCCAGGCCGATGTGGTCGGTGCCCTTGATCAGCTTCTGTACCTCGGTCTCCCGGCGCAGCAGCTTGCGCCCGCCGCCCTTGACCTTCGGCTTGATCCGGAACAGGTACGTCGAGCCGCCCTGCGGATCGAGATCCCAGAGCAGCGTTGCAAACCCATCACGAGCGGCGAGGTAGGCGAGATTGACCGCCGCCGAGGTCTTGCCGACCCCGCCCTTGATGTTGTAAGTGGCTAGAACCTTGGTGGTCGAACTACTCAATCGAACGTGTCCTTCACGAGCTTGCGCTGCTCCTGCGGAGGCGAACGCCGCGAAGCGCTCGGCAAAGTCGCCTCGGGCGGCGCGCTCGTCCTCCCCCAGATGTTCCACCAGCACCCCCATCGCCATCACCGCCGCGGTCCCATCGGGGAGCGCCGCGACCTCATCTCGCAGCGAGCGCAGCGTCACCACCTGGACCTCTCGGTCCTGATGGCGCCCGAGAACGTCCTGCAACGCCTTGAGCGCCTTGACCATCGGCTTGACCACCTCGTCCGGGTAAATAGGCGGTCCGAACAGCTCGAGCAGGTAACGGAGCTCTTTGCCCTTCTTGCGCAGCTCGTGGTAGTCCTCGGCAGGACTCGACGCCTCGATCGCCCCGCCCATCTTGACCATCTGCCGATAAACCTTTCTGATCCGCTGTCCGGCCACAACGCCGATCGGGCGGGCCGCGTTGGGGCGTTCGTCGATCGCCAGGGACCCCAACCGGTCGAGGAACGAGCCCCAGTCCGCGAGCAGGTGAGCGGCTCGATCAGAGCACAACAGGAGGGCGATCTCGCGGTGGGCGGCGGCTCTGCGATCGTGCAGCACGGTGAGCAGGGGATCGAGGTCGGAGCGGATCTGCTCGGGGACCATCGCTCGGTACTGCTCGAATTCCAGCGCGTAGACGTCGAGGTCGCGCGCGTCGCCGGTCGCGCGCTGAAGCCATCGGAACTCGACCCGGAACCGATCGAGCAAGGCGGGCGGAAAGACCGTCTTTAGCTCCCGCTGGACGGCGCGGGTGCGACGGATCGACACGCGAAAGTCGTGCAGGAACTCGCTGTCGAGGTCGGCCACCGTACCGTCCACGTTCGCCTGCATCACCTCCAGCAGTGCCCGCAGCACCCGCGCCGTTGCGTCGTCCGCTCGCTGGTTGTAGCCGAGGACGACGTTGATCTTGGACGGGATCCCTCCCGGTGCCACGCCCACGGCTCGGAGCGCTTCGTCCACAAGCGGCTGGTCGACGACCGTGAATCCGAGCTCGCACGCGAGCCGTCGCTGGACGCGCTCGAGCTCGTCGTCGTATCCGCGCACGGCCACGATTCGCAGACGAGGACGCAACGGCTTGGGGTGGCTGCCGCCCGTGATAAGCGCCGGCTGCTCGAGGGTCATCCGGACGACCGTCTTTCGCTCGTCGTCCAGCACATTCAGCGCGCGGACGCGGGTGTGCACGCGGACCAGCGGCAGCAGCGCGCGAACTGTGCATACCGCAGCCAGGGCCTGTTGGAGCGAGCCAGGGGGAAGCTCGACGGCGAGCAGCGGGTCGGTGGGCGGCGGGATCGCGATCGCGGCGCGCTCGCGGCCTGACCCCGTCTCGATCAGCGCCAGTCGTCCCCCCTCGTGTATGAGCTCCAAACGCTCCGCGTACAGGAGTCCGTCAAATGTGTCGTAGAACGTGCGGTCGGCCTCCCGTACGTCTCCGTCGCCGACCACGAACTGGCCCTTCAGCGTCTCGCCTGCTCCGTCGAGCGTCATTTCGTCCGGCGGCAGGAACTCGGTCATGGCACGAGCGCTCCCAGACGCGCCACCGCTTCGTCGATCTCCCCCTCGGTGACGATCAGCGGCGGCTCCAAGCGGATCGTGCACGGTCCCGTCGCGTTCACCACCAAGCGCTGCTCCAGTAGGGCACGGCGCGCGAGCTCGGGCGCGGACGCGGCCTGATCGATGTCGATCGCAAGCATCAGCCCGCGGCCGCGCACCGTTTCTACATAGGGAATGCGGACGAGGCCCGCCGCGAGCCGCTCGCCGAGGGCCCTGACGTTCATCAGGAGGTCGGGATCCGAGCAGATCTCGAGCGCGACCAGCGCCGCCGCCGCGATCACCGGACCACCGGCGAATGTGGATCCGTGATCTCCGGTCTTGAGCACGTCGGCGAGCCGCGCGCCGGTGACGAGCGCCCCGATCGGCAAGCCGCCGCCGAGCGCCTTCGCGCTGGTCAAGGCGTCCGGAACCACCGGCGTCTGCTCGTACGCCCACAGCGTCCCGGTGCGACCCATCCCGGTCTGGATCTCGTCGAACACGAGCGCCGCGCCGGCTCGGTCGCAGGCGTCTCGGGCCGCGAGCAGCACCTCGTCGTCGAGCAGATTGATCCCGCTCTCGCCCTGAATCGGCTCGAGCAGCACGGCGGCCGTCCGTTCGTCGACCGCCCGGGCGAGCGCGTCCGGGTGTTTGGGGACGACCACGAATCCGGGAACCAGCGGCGCGAATGGCGCCTGCTTGGTCTCCTGTGGGGTCGCGGACAGGGCACCGTAGGTGCGTCCGTGAAATGCGTCCTGGACGACGACCACGGTTCCACCGGGTCGCGCGCGGCGGACCAACTTGATCGCCGCCTCGATCGCCTCCGCACCCGAGTTCGCCAGGAACACCTTGCCCCCCAGCGAGCTTTCCGCCAGCCGCGCGCTCAGCTGCAGGCCGGCCTCCGTGTAGTAGAGGTTCGTGGCGTGAGTCAGCCGGCCGACCTGTTCGCGGACGGTGTCGACGATGCGCGGGTGGCAATGGCCGACGTTCAGCACCGAGATCCCGGCCAGGAAGTCGAGGTACTCGTTGCCCTCGTCGTCCCACAGGCGGCATCCGGAGCCGCGGACGAACTCGACCGGATTCCTGGCGTAGGTGGAGATCGCGTGTTCGCGCTCGATGCTCTGAAGCTCGGCCAAGCTCATCCGGCGTTTCCGATCTTGGTGCCTTGCCCGGCGTCCGTGAACAGCTCCAGCAGCACCGAATGAGGCACCCGACCGTCGACGATGTGGGCATAGGAGACGCCTCCGTGGATCGCCTCCAGGCACGCCGCGAGCTTCGGTCGCATTCCGCCGGCGACGCTCGGCAGCAGCCCTGCAACTTCGCCGGCAGTCGTCTCGGAGACCAGCGTGGAGGAATCGGAGGGATCGCGCATCCAGCCCGCGACATCGGTGAGGAACACGATCTTGTACGCCCGCAGCGCTCTGGCGACGGCGCCGGCAGCCTCATCGGCGTTGATGTTGTACGACTGTCCGTCGCGATCGGCGCCGACGCTGGCCACGACGGGAATGTAGTCCTGCGCGACATGCGTGAGCACATCCACATCGACCCGTTCGATCCTTCCCACGAACCCGATGTCCTGGCCGCTCGGCGCCGCCTGTCGCGCGGCCCGGAACAATAGGCCATCGTCGCCGCACAGCCCGACGGCGGGCTGGCCGTGGCGACCCAACCGCAAAACGATGTCCTTGTTGACCTTGCCCACCAGGACCATCTTCGCCACCTCGACCGTGTCAGGGTCAGAGACGCGCAGTCCGTCGACGAACTGCACGGGCAGGCCGAGCCGGTCCATATAGCTGGTGATCTCCGGTCCGCCGCCATGGACGATCACCGGGTTCATGCCGACGTATTTGAGCAAGACCACATCGCGGGCGAAGTCCTCCTTGAGCTGGGCGTCGAGCATCGCGGCGCCGCCGTACTTGATCACCACGGTCTTGCCGTGGAACTCGCGGATGTACGGCAACGCCTCGAGCAGCGTGGCAACGTCGCGCATCATCTGACTGTCGTTCTCCGCGGTGCAAGCACTACGTGGTGTAGTCGGCGTTGATCGTGACGTACTCGTGGCCGAGGTCGGAGAAGAACAGCTCCGTCTCGGCCCCCTCGCCGGGAAGCGCGACTTCGTACTCGACCTCACTTCCCTGCACGGCGGCCGTGAGCGCCTCGGCATCGTGCGGCACGTAGCAGCCGCGCGAACAGACCTGGATTCCCTCGATCGCGACGTCGAGCTCCACCGGCGCCATCCCCGCGGTCGCCATCCCCACCGCCTGCGCGATCCGGCCCCAGTTCGGGTCCCCGCCGTACAACGCCGTCTTGACCAGCGAGGAGTTGGCGATCGCGCGGCCAACGCGATGCACGATCTGATCATCGCCTCCGCGAACCACCACTCGTCCCACGCGCCGCGCGCCCTCGCCGTCACGAACGACCGCGAGGGCCAGCTGTCGCAACACCGCGTCGAGTGCCTCGCCGAACCGAAGCTCGTCCTCGGTCTCGGGCTCGACCTTCACCCCGGAGCGGCCGCTGCACTGGAGAATGATCATGTCGCTGGGTGAAAGCTGCCCGTCCACGGTGATCCGCTCGAAGGACCGCTTGACGGTGACGCTCAACAACAGATCGCAGGTCGCCGCGGACAGCTCGGCATCGGTCTGCACGAACACCAGGAGCGTCGCGAAGCCCGGGGAGATCATGCCAGCTCCCTTGGCCTGGGCCGTCAGACGAACGTTCCCGCCACCCAACTGCACATCGAAGCAGCACCGCTTCGGGAAGGCATCGGTCGTCCGAATCGCTTCGGCGAACTCTGCATCGCCGCCGGCGTGGAGGCGATCAGCCGCATCGGCGATCCCGCGCTTGACCGCATCCAGCGGCAGCGGCACCCCGATCACGCCGGTCGAGGCCACCGCGGCCGTGTCGGCGGTGCCGATGCCGGACTGCTCGGCAGCCGCTCGCTGCATCTCTGCGGCGTGCTCCAGTCCGAGCAGCCCGGTGGCGGCGTTGGCGTTACCCGAGTTCACGACCACGGCGCGGATGCCCTCGAGTCGGGTGCGCTCCATCGTCACCAGGACCGGCGCCGCGAGCGCGCCAGAGCGTGTGAACCGCGCGGCACTCGTGGTCTGCGGAGAATCGGACACGACCAGGCCGAGGTCCGGCGCCCCGGACTCCTTGATCCCGCAGGCGACGCCGGCGGCCCGAAATCCCTCGGGCAGTCCTCCGGGCAGTTCGCTGATGTGCTCGGGAGCCTCGATCCAGCGTGAGTTGAAAAACGACTTGATCGTGCTCACGCGATCCCCTCCCCCTCGGGCAGCCCGAACATCAGGTTCAGGTTCTGCACCGCCTGTGACGCCGCGCCCTTCCAGAGGTTGTCGATCGCCCCGAACACGATCGCCCGACCAGTCCGCTCGTCGCGATGAACCGAGAGCCTGCAGATGTTCGTTTCCCGGACATCGCGGACGCCAGGCGGAGCGCTCGCCAGTTCGACGAAACGCTCTGCGGCGTAGGCGTCGCGATACAGCCGCTGGAGGTCGAGCGCCCCGTCGGCGAGCGAGACGTAGCAGGAGACCAGCTCCCCCTGGTCGAGGGGGAGCAGGTGCGGCGTGAACGTCACCCGGATCTCGGCTCCGAGCCGCTGCAGCTCCTGCTCGATCTCCGGGGTGTGGCGATGCCGCGGAACTCCGTAGGCATTGACGTTCTCATCCACAGTCACGAAATGGGTCTTCTCGGTGGCAGCACGGCCGGCGCCGGAGACCCCCGACTTGGCGTCGATCACCACGTCCTCTATCAGTCCCGTGCGCGCGAGTGGCGCGAGCGCCAGCAGCGCCGCGGTCGGAAAGCAGCCCGGGTTGGCGACCAGATCGGCCGCGCGGATCTCCTCGCGGTATCGCTCCGGCAGTCCGTAGACCGCTTCTGCGAGGAGCCCGGGCGCTTGATGCTCGCGGTACCAGGCGGCGTACTGGGCTGGATCCCGGAGCCGGAAGTCGGCGCTCAGATCGACGAGCCGGACGCCGCGGTCGCGCAGCGCGGCGACCAGTGGTGCCGCCGCACCGTGTGGATAGGCGACCACGGCAGCCTCGACCTCGGCGTGGCGATCGAGGTCGAGCTCCTCGAGCGTCAGCGGCACGCGGTGGTGGGGGTACAACTCGTCCAGCCGGACCCCGACGTCCGAGCGCGCTGTCAGCGCGCGCAGCTCGAACGACGGATGGCCGTAGAGCAGCCTCGCGGTGAGCGCGCCGGTGAAACCGGCCGCACCGAACACCGAGACGCTATGCGTCACGGACCCTCCCGCCGAGCTCGTCCGCCAGCGCGGCCGCGATCGCCTGGCGCCGCGTGGCCACCTCCTCGTCGGTGAGGGTGCGATCCGGCGCCCGATATGTAAGCCGCAGGGCGAGCGAGTAGTTGCCGGCGCCGATCCGCTCGGAATCGCGGTAGACGTCGAACACCTCGATTCCCGCGAGCAGCGGAGCGCCGCTGCGCCGCACGACCTCGAGCGCTTGGGCGGCGGAGACCTGCTCGGAGACGATCACCGCGAGGTCCTCGCGGACCTCGGGGAAGCTGGTGACGTCCTCGTAGAGCGGTGTGCGCTCGGCGTGCGCCATCAGCACGTCGAGGTCGAGTTCGAAGGCGGCGACCGTCTCGCGGATGTCCCACTCAGCCGCGATGAGCGGATGGATCTCGCCGAGCCACCCCACCGGCTGGCGGTCAATGAAAATCGCCGCGGCACGACCGGGATGGAGGAACGGCCGCGCCTGGGCCCGTACCGACCACGGAACGCGCAGCGCGCCGAGTAGGCCCTCGAGCACGCCCTTTGCCGCGAAGAAGTCCGCCGTCCGCGGCCGCGGGTCGCGCCAGGTCGGGGACCTGACGTGGCCAATCAGCAAGCCGCCGAGGTGACAGGGCTCGTGCGGCAGGCGCCCATTCCCGTCGGGCAGGTAGACAGCCCCCGCTTCGAACAGCCGTAGGTTCGCCGCACCGCGCGCGAGGTTGCGCCGCGCGATGTCCAGCAACGATCCGAGCAGGGTTGTGCGCAGGCGGGACTGCTCGGCCGACATCGGATTCTCGAGCTCGACGGCCGGTTCGCCTTGCAGTCGCAGCCTCTCGGCCAGCTGCGGCGCGGCAAAGCTCCATCCCACGACCTCGTGTAGGCCCTGGCTGGTCAGTGCGTCGACACTGCGGCGGCGCAGCTGCTGGACCGCGGTCAGCCGTCCCGCGGCGCCATGACGGGATGGCAATGTCGCCGGCAGCTTCCCGAGACCATCGAGCCTCGACACCTCTTCGATCAGGTCTGCCTCCCGCGTGACGTCGTCCCGGCGGAACGGCGGCGGCTCGACGTCGAGGCCGTCGGAAGCGTCCGTGGTCGTGAACTCGAGCGCTTGCAGGATTTGCCGGCTCCGCTCGCGCGCAATCGGCTCGCCGAGCAGACTGTGGATCCGCGCATCGCGCAGCCGGATCTTCCGGGGCGGCGGTCCCGGGCCGCCGATGTCGATCGTGCCTGGCACGACGCGGGCGTCGCACAGCTCGACCATCAGCTGTGCCGCGACCGCCTGCGCCTCCATCGCCTGCTCGGGCTGAAGCTGCTTTTCGAACCGCGTCGAGGCCTCGCTGCGCAGGCCGAGCTTGAGCGAAGTCCGGTGGATGTTCGGGCCGATCCAGTTCGCGACCTCCATCAGGACGGTAGTCGTATCCGGCGCCACCTCCGAGCGAGCGCCGCCCATCACGCCGGCGATCGACGTCGGGCCATCGGCGTCTGCGATCAGCACCATCTCGTGATCGAGGGTTCGCGTCTGTCCGTCGAGCGTCTGCACCGTCTCCCCGTCCCGGGCCCGCCGGACGGTGAGTTCGCGACCCGCCACCCGGTCCAGATCGAACGCGTGCAGCGGCTGTGCGGTCAGCAGCATCACGTAGTTGGTGATGTCGACGACGTTGGAGATCGGTCGCTGGCCGGCGGCCATCAGCCGCGCTTTCAGCCACGGTGGCGATGGCTTGATGTGCACGTTCTCGAACACGCGGGCCGTGAAACGGGGGCAGAGCTCGGGACACTCGACCGTGATCGAGACTTGGGTGAGGTCGCCGGCGGGGTGTGCGTCGCTGGCCCACGGCGGTGGTGCGAGCGGCGTATCGGTCGCCGCGTGGACCTCCCGGGCGACGCCGTAGATCCCCAGACAGTCTGGCCGGTTGGGGGTGATCTCGAGGACCAGGACATCGGTGGCGATCGGCAGGATCTGGTCGAGTGGTGTCCCTGGCGCGCCTGGCGCGGAGCCCGGCGCGCCCGGCGCGGAGCCGTCCCACTCGGACAGAACCATGATCCCGTCATGCTCGGTGCCGATCGCCAGCTCGTCCTCGGCGAGGATCATCCCGTTCGATTCCTGCCCGCGGAGCGTGGTTTTTTCAAGCTTTGTCCCGTCGGGCATCACCGCTCCCGGCTTGGCGACCGCGACCGTCTGTCCGGCCTTGACGTTGGGGGCGCCGCAGACGATTTGCCGCGTTTCGCCATCGCCCGTATCGACGAGGCACACGCTGAGGCGATCGGCATCCGGGTGCCGATTTGCCTCCAGCACCTTGCCCACCACGAAGCTTTCGAGCTTCGTCACGCCGTGGCGCTCGACGCGCTCGACCTCGGTGCCCGTCATCGCCAGGCGCTCGGCGAGCGCGGGCACACCGAGCTGGGGAGCGCAGTATTGATACAGCCACTCCAGCGGGACCCTCATCCGAATTGCTCCAGGAACCGCACGTCGTTGTCGTAGAGGAGCCGCAGGTCCGGCACGCCGTGCTTGAGCATCGCGATCCGTTCGATCCCCATCCCGAACGCGAATCCCTGGATCTTCTCCGGGTCATAGCCATGCTCGCGGACGTGCTCGAACACGTTCGGATCGACCATCCCGGCGCCGAGGATCTCGATCCACGCCGTGCCTTTGCACAGCGAGCAGCGCAGACCGTCCTCGGTGACTCCGTCGACGCAGTGAAAGCACGACACGTCGACCTCGACGCTGGGTTCGGTGAACGGGAAGAAGTGCGGGCGCAGCCGCACCTGCCGCTCCTCGCCGAAGATCGCGCGCGCAAATGCCAGCAGGGTCCCTTTGAGGTCGGCGAGCGTGATGTCGGTGTCGACGGCCAGGCCCTCGATCTGGTGGAACTGGGGCGTGTGCGTGGCGTCGTTGTCCGGCCGGTAGACGCGGCCGGGCATGACGATGTAGAGCGGCGGCGGCTGGGCCTCCATCGCGCGGATCTGCACGGGCGAGGTGTGGACGCGTAGTAACAGCGCCTGTGGATCGAGGATGTCGTGCAGCGGCTTGATATAGAAGGTGTCGGTGGTGAGACGCGAGGGATGCGTCGGCGCGAAGTTGAGCGCGTCGAAGTTGTAGTAGACGGTCTCGACCTCGGGACCCTCGGCGACGTTGAATCCCAGTCCGATGAAAACGTCCTCGATCTCGCGCTGTGTCTTGGTCATCAGGTGCAGGCGGCCGATCGCGGGCAGCGGGTCTGCGGGCAGAGTGACATCGACCCGGTCCTCCTCCAGCCGCTGTTCGAGCTCCGTCTCCGCGAGGCTCTCGGCGCGTTGCTCGATCGCCCGCTCGAGTGCCTGCCGCGCCTCGTTCGCCGCCTTGCCGGTGGCGGCCCGCTGATCCGAGGGGAGCTGCGCCACGCTGCGAAGCAGATTCGGCAGCTCGGCCTTGCGCCCCAGATAGCGAATCCGCGCTTCTTCCAGCGTGTGGGTGTCGGCCGCGGCGGCGATCGCAGCCTCGGCTTCGTGCCTGATCTGGGCGATCCGTTCGGTCATCGTGCGCGGGGGATTGCGCTCATCGTGCGCGAGGGATTTCGCTCATCGTGCGCGAAGGATTCGCTCATCGTGCGCGGGGCATGGTAGTTACCTCGTAGAGCGCGACCGTGGCCGCCATCGCCGCGTTCAGGGAGTGGGTGTGAATCGGGATGTGGGCGGTGATGTCGGCGCCGGCGATCAGCTCCGGCGGGAGGCCCTCGCGTTCGGCGCCGATCACGAGAGTCATCTCGGTTAGATCCCGGCCGCTCGACCCTCTCCCTCGAACTTTGGCGTTTTGGTTCCACCCCCCGGTACCAGAACGCCAAAGTTCGGCCAACGGCGTGCCGCTGCCGGCGACAAGCGCGATCTTCGCGCCTGGAAGCTGGTCGAGCGCCGCGCCGGCAGCGCCGGCAGCGCCGGCAGCGCCGGCAGCGCCGGGAGCGCCGGCGGCCGCGCCGGGCCGCCACAGCGGCACCGCGAACACGGCGCCCATGCTGGCACGCACGGCCTTGGGCCCGAACGGATCGGCGCTCCCCGAGCCGATCGCGACGCATGACGCGCCGAACGCCTCCGCCGAGCGGAGGACGGCACCGACGTTGCCGGGATCGTGGACGCCATGGAGATACACGCACAGTGGGCCGACCGGCTCCGGCGCCCACCGCTCCGCGTAGACCGCGAGCGTTCGCGTGCCCGAGCCGAGACCGGATGCGGACGCGAGCTGCTTTGGCTCGACCTCGATCCCGGGCAGCCCGCTGCCGGCAGCGCAGAACCGCTCGAGCGCCGACCAGCCCGCGGCGTCGGCGGCCCGGAGCAGATCCTCGCCCTCGGCGACGAAGCGGCCGGCGCGCTCGCGGGCCCGGCGGCGCATCCGCAACCTGCGGATCTCCTTGAGTCTCTGGTTTTGGGAGCTTGTGATGGTCATCAGCGTGGTCAACGAAAAAAGGCGCCGTCCTCGTGGATCGGCGCCCGGAGTGTGGTGCTGGTGGGTTCGGCGAGTGCTCAGCCGGCCGCCAGCGCCTCGCGGGCGCGGTCGGCAAACCGTCGGAAGGTGTCGGCGTCGCGGACGGCGATGTCCGCGAGGATCTTGCGGTCGAGCTCGACTCCTGCGAGCTGCAGACCGTGCATCAGCTGCGAGTAGGACATGTCGTTCTGCCGCGCCGCGGCGTTGATCCGGGTGATCCACAGGCGCCGGAAGTCGCGCTTGCGATTGCGTCGATCCCGATAGCGATACTGATCGGCCTTCAGTACCGCTTCCTTGGCCGTGCGGTAGTGGCGGCTGGCGTCACCGCGGTAGCCCTTCGCGAGGGCAAGCGTCGCGCGGCGCTTCTTGCGCGCGTGAATCGAGCGCTTTACACGCGTCATCGGCGCTTCTCTCCGAGCAGGACCTTGACGCGTGGCTCGTCGTGCCTCGAAATCACCGCCGGCCGAGCAAACCGCCGCTTGCGCTTGGGTGACTTTTTCTCAAGGATGTGAGTTGAGAACGCGCGCCGGCCGCGGACCTTGCCGGTAGCGGTCACCTTGAACCGTTTCTTGGCGCCGGAATGTGTCTTCATCTTGGGCATGACGGACGCCTAGTAAAGCAGACGCTCAGCGGCCGATACGGACGCCCGCGTCTACTCGGATCCTGTCCACGGTTGGCCGCCGGCCCACGAGTGCCACGACTCGACTTCGATCCACGCGCTGACCCGACCACGGTCGCGCTGCGGATATGCCTCTCCGGTGTAATGGCGAGCGAGCCGGTCGATCGCCTGGAAATCCGGGTCGGGATCGAGCGAGGCCACTCGACCTTGCAAGGTCACATGGCGGTACCACTCGTCCTTGCCCAGGACGGTGAGCGACACTCGCGGATCCCGGCGAAGGTGCTCCAGCCGCTTGCGGCTGTCCTCCATGTTCACGAGCGCCCGGCCACCGTCCCAGATGTACCAAGTCGGTGCGGTGTGGGGCATGCCATCGGCTCTGAGCGTGGCGATCACCGACGGATTCGGCTGCGAGAGGAACTGCGAGAGCTCGGCGGGGATTGGTCGCTGGGACATGGACTGGCTTATATCCCGGCGAGGGCCACGCAAACCAGATATCAGCTTCTCGGTCCGTCCACCGAACCTGCATGGACTGAAGGCGAGCTTCAGGCAGCCGCGTCGCTGGAGGCCGATGCGGCCGGCTGGCCGCTGATCGCTGCCTGCTCGTCCTGGTCCGCCGTCGCTGCCGTGGAGTCGTCGGAGCTCTTCTCCTGGCCTCCGGCGAGGATCGTCTTCGACGGCGCCAGCATCATCGTCATGTTGCGTCCGTCTTGGACCGGCGCCTGCTCGACCACGCCGATGTCCGAGAGCTCACTGGCGAGACGGTCCAACAGGGCCATCCCGCGTTCGGGGTGGGTGACCTCGCGGCCCCTGAACATGATCGTGATCTTGACCCGATCCCTGCCGGTCAGGAATCGGCGAACGTGGCCCTTCTTCGTGTCGTAGTCGTTTTGGGCGATCTTGGGGCGGAACTTGATCTCGCGCACCGTGATCTGCTGCTGATGCTTGCGGGCCGCCTTCTGCTTCTGGGCCTGCTCGTACTTGTACTTGGAGTAGTCGAGCACGCGACAGACCGGAGGACGCGCGTCCGGGGCGACCTCGACCAGGTCGAGATCCCGCTCCTGCGCGTAGGCCAGCGCCTCGGCGGTCTTGACGACCCCGATCTGCTTCCCATCCTCGCCAACGAGCCGGACCTCGGGCACGCGGATCCGATCGTTGATCCGAGTCTGATCGCGCTCTGGCGGGCGCCGGTCGAACCTACGAGGGACCGGCACTAGCTGCGGTGGTGGCGTGACGTCAAGCGGCGTCGGGCCGTGGGTGGTGATGCAGTTGGATCAACGGCGGCCAGTATAGCGGCGTCTTTGGGCTCTCACAAAGGGTCGCCGGACGTTTTGCGGGAGCCGTTCGGCCAGGACCCGCTGAGACGTGAGAAGTCTCAGCGGATCGACGGCTCAGTTCCTGGCACGACTCTTGACTTCCGCGTCGAGCCGCTCGATGAATGCCGCCACGCTGAGCGATCCCACATCGCCCCGGCGGTGCTCGCGCAGCGCGACCTGATCGCCCTCCTGCTCACGATCGCCGACCACCAGCATGTAGGGGATCTTCCGCAGCTCGGCATCGCGGATCTTGCGCGCAACCGACTCCGTGCGTGCGTCCCGCTCGGCGCGAAACCCAGCCCGCTCGATCCGGCTGGCCACGGCGGCGGCGTAGTCGACGTGGCGATCCGCGATCGGGACCACGATCGCCTGCACCGGGGCGAGCCACACCGGCAGCTCGCCGCCCAGGTGCTCGAGCAGGATCCCGATGAACCGCTCGTAGGACCCCATCAGAGCTCGATGGATCATCACCGGCTGGTGTTCGGCATTGTCGGCGCCGGTGTAGGTCAGGCCGAACCGCGCCGGCATGTTGTAGTCGAGCTGGACTGTGCCCAGCTGCCACGAACGGCCCAGTGAGTCCGTCATGTGCATGTCGATCTTCGGCCCGTAGAAGGCGCCGTCGCCCTCCTGCAGCTCGTACGTGAGGCCCTGGATGTCGAGCGCCCGCATCAGTGCGACCTCGCTGCGATCCCACAGCTCGTCAGAGCCGATCCGCTGCTCGGGCCGAGTGGAGAGCTCGAGCCGCACGTCGACGCCGAACACGTCGTAGGTCGCGAAGGCGAACTCCATCGCACTCGCCACCTCATCCTGAATCTGGTCCTCGGTGCAGTAGATGTGCGCATCGTCCTGGGCGAAGTGCCGAACCCGCAGCAGACCGTGGAGGGTTCCGCTCGGCTCGTTGCGATGCAGCAGCCCCGGCTCGAAGTAGCGGACCGGCAGGTCGCGGTAGGACCGGGCCTGCAGCGAGTACAGCTGACAGTGGCCCGGGCAGTTCATCGGCTTGATCGCCACCGCCCGCTCCTCGGCCTCGGTCACGAACATGTGCTCGCGGTACTTGTCCCAGTGGCCGGAGGTCTTCCATAGCGAGCTGTCGTACAGCTGTGGTGTCTTGACCTCGGTGTAGCCGCGCTCGCGGCCCATCTCCCGACTCAGGGCGACGAGCGAGTTGAACACCTCGGTGCCCCTCGGAAGCCAGAACGCCGAGCCCGGCGCGACCTCGGAGAACATGAACAACCCGAGCTGCGGCCCGAGCCGGCGGTGGTCATTGGCCCGCGCCCGCTCCAGCCGCTCGAGATACTCCGCCAGCTCCCGAGCCGAGAAGAACGCGGTCCCATACACGCGCGTGAGCATCGGGTTGCTCGCGTCGCCGCGCCAGTAGGCGCCGGCAACGGACTGGAGCTTGAATGCCTTGATCCGCTTCGTGCTCGGAGAATGCGGACCACGGCAGAGATCGGTGAACGGGCCGTTCGTGTACAGCGAGACGGTGTGGACTCCCTGTCTGCGGACGAGGTCCTCGATCAGCTCCACCTTGTAGTCCTGCCCTTCGGAGAGAAAGCGCTCGAGCGCTTCGCCGGCTGGCACGTCTTCGCGGATGAACGGTTCGTCGGCGTCGATGTGCTCCTGCATCCGCGCCTCGATCTGTTCGAAGTCGGCGTCGGTGACCGTGGTCCCCGGCGGGAAGTCGAAGTCGTAGTAGAAGCCGTTTTCGATCGGCGGTCCGATCGAGATCTTGACGTCGGGATAGAGCTCCATGACCGCCGTCGCGAGTACATGCGCACAGTCGTGGCGGATCAGGGCGAGAGCCTCAGGACCGCTGCGGTCGGTCAGGATCTCGAGCTTTGACGTGTTGTCGCTGTGCGGAAGCGGGCGCGCCAGGTCGCGCAGCTCTCCATCGACCTTGATGGCAAGCGCGGCCCGGGCGAGCCCAGCGCCGATCGCGGCTGCCGCGTCGGCGCCGTTCGCGCCATCCGCGAGGACCAGCTCGTTCCCGTCTGGTAGCTCGAATTCCATTGGCGCAGGATCCTAGACGGGGCAAGGATTCGCAGACGCGGCGCCAGCCTCCGGCCAGCGGGCGGCTCGGCGAGGCCGGACACTCGTGCGCCGCGGCGAGTTACTTCCGGACGCGGAAGGCGAACTTTCCGATCGTGTCAGGCGCCGGCAGAATCGAGCTGGCCGGGCACGCCAGCTCGGCGCACAGCACCCCCAGCGGACCCGGGCACCCAACGCACACCGTGGAGACAAACTCCTCGATCTTCCCGTGGAACCGCCCGCTGCACCACCGCCCGCCGGCGCTCTTGGGGTTCAACTTGACGTCGACCAGCGAGCCGGCGTCGGCGTGATCGACCGTGGCTGAGATCGAGGAGACGCAGCCTTTCGGATGTGATCGGAGGCTCGCGCCGACGGCGTACTGGACTCGTGTACTGCCGGTCTGGCCGGTGTTCTGCGGCGCCCGGAAGCCGACGACGAAACGGGTTCTCGAGTTACCCGTTCCCGGCTTGACGGTGGGACGTACGGCGGCGGTCTGCGCGGCGTCCGCGGACGCCGTGATCCCCGCGCAGGCCAGCACCAGAAACATCACCCGCAGCCTCCGCAACATCGGCCCGGAGTCTACCGGCGAGGAGCCGTCCCCGCTACATTTACGGGCCCGGGGCGATTAGCTCAGCTGGGAGAGCGCCGTCTCGACAAGGCGGAGGTCGCTGGTTCGAGCCCAGCATCGCCCATCACTCGTTCTTGGGGCCGAGCGCCAAGACCGCATTTCCGCGGCCCGGTCCGATTCGCGCGACGCCAGGTGGGGCGTTGAAGGGTGGCCGCGAAACGGGAATATATGGCCCGTTTCGCGGCCAGCCCCGGCGCCGGGACGCGGTGATTACGAGGCCGTCGGATCGCCGGAAAGCGCCGCCAAGCGTCGTACGACCGTCCGCAGCACCTTGCGCTCGATCGCGGGATCGGTGTGGAGGACGGACGCGAACGCCTGTCGGCTTATCACGAAGAAGCGCAGCGGTGTCGCTGCGGTGACCGTCGCGGTCCGCTTCACGGGCTCGAGCAGGGCGATTTCGCCGAAGAAGTCCCCGTCGCTGAACGTCATGAGGCTCTGATCGTCTCGCGTGACCGTCGCCTCGCCGTCGATGATGATGAAGAACTCGTGTCCGCGCGAGCGTTCCTTGCAGAGGATCGTCCCGGCAGGGACCTCAAGGTCGTCGCTGAGCCGCGCGAGCTGCGCCAGCTGACGAGCTGTCAGGCCCTCAAACAGCGGCGAGCGCTTGAGCGCGGCCATCTTCGAATCCTGACGAAAGCGCGCCACCGCGCAACCATACTCTCACCCGCGGGAGCGCACGGACGCGGGCCAGCTCGCGCGATGGAGGGGGCGGACGCCTACCAGCCGCCAGCAGGAAGGCATCGGCACGGGAGAACCAGTCGCTGATGGTCGTGCCCTTGTCGTCGTCCGCATAGGGAACCAGCCAGCCGCCGTGCTTGAAGTCACCGCTGCGGTCCTCATCCGGCCCGCCGGGAGCCTGGACCACGCCGTCAAGGGTCAGAAAGGTCGTGACAGTCAGGCGCATCGTTCGCTCCATCGTGCGACTGGGGTCATTCCCGTGAGACCTCCCAGGGCGAGGGAACTCATCGACTCGGCGGAGGATCTGTGGGTCCCACCGAAGGCTCCAGTCGGGTCAAGGGGCCCGGAGTGCGTGCCCGTGATGGGATCGGCTCCGAACGTGTCCTCGGCTACCGGCTACGGATGGGTGAGGCGCCAGGGTAACGAGGCCGATGGCAGCGCGCGGGTGGCGACCAGGCGGACCCTGGCACGCTCCCCGCCGGCCCTCAGGAGCGCAGTCCCGACGCTCTGGCCAGCATCGAGCGGGACGGCAAGGTGCGATGTGGTTGCGACTGTGGTGTGGATCGGCAGGCCGGACCAGCCGAGCAGGGAGGCAGGGCGGGTGGCCACGACTGCTACCCGATTGCCCCAAGAATCCTGCAACCAGCCGAGCGTTGCGTGGCGATGGACGACCTCGCGTGTCCGCAAGACGTGGGGGATGCTGGCCAGCAGGGTCGTGCTCGCGCTGAACGCGGCGGCGATAATGCTCGGCTGCGCGCCGGTCGGCCGCTGATCGAGCACGGCTCCCACCACGGTCACAGTCCGCCCGGTGATCCGCCGGCGTGCGGCAAACACGAAACAGCCCCCGGCCCTCGACGTCGACCCCGTCTTTATCCCCACGATCCCGTCCCTGCCAAGTAACCCGTTGAGGTTGTACTGCCGCCCCGCCACGGGCAGCGTCACCTGCGCCAGCGCCACGATCTGGCGAAACGCGGCAATCTCGAGCGCCCGCATCGCGACCCGCGCCTGGTCTCCCGCAGTGCTCACCGTGCGGGCGTTCACTCCGCTGGCGTCCGCGTAGTGAGTGTGCCTGAGGCGGAGCGCCCTGGCCGACGCGTTCATCCTGGCGACAAACGCAGACTCACTGCCAGCCTCCCATCTGGCCAGTAGTTCCGCGATGTTGTTGCCAGAGGGCAGCAACAGCCCTTCCAGCGCCTGGCGCTCGGTGAGCCGCTCGCCCACCCGCACCGGCACGACCGACTCTCCGGCAGCCAGGTCTGCCCGGTAGCTCGCCACGTCGGCGGGGCTCACCGCGATGCTCGGGCCGCCCGCATCGCTGCGCAAGCGATGATCGCCGAGCACGACGTAGGCGGTCATCACCTTGGCCACGCTCGCGATCGGCGTCGGCCGGGCTGACCCATGAGTGCCGATCAACCCCACTCGTTCGACGCCGATCGCGGCCTCACCGCCGCGTGGCCAAGCCAGCACCGGAGGCCGACCGCCGAACCTGCCGGGAACAAACGAGGAAGCGATCGCCGGCGGTGGAAGCGCTCTCAGGAGCGCCACCGCGACATACGCCGCTGCCACAACCAGCACGACACCCGCGAACACTGCCCACCACGCCTCGGGCGGGCGCCGGTGTGCGACCGGTCGTCGATGTCCGCCGAACCCCGCCGAGGCCGAAGCCCGCCGGCCCCTTCGCCCAGCGGATCCCGCGAGCTGGATCCGGACCGGACCACGATCACGGCGACCCAACCTTCGAGGACGGCTAGGGCGGAGCGTGGGCAACGAAACGACCTCGGACTCTCTGAAGACCGATCCTCATCGACTGCCTATACCACGGGCGAATGCAACCCGCAACCGCCGGCCGCGCTCGATGTCTGGATCGAGCCGGGTCCCGCGATCGACTGATGGTCCACTACTACCGCCTGATGAGCGGCGGGCGGATGGCGTTCGGCAAGGGCGGTGGCCGGCTGGCATTCGATCGCCGCGTCGGCGAACGGTTTGACGGGGCCTCGCCTCGTGCGGCGTGGGTGGCGACCGCGATGCGCAGGCTGTATCCGCAGCGTGCCGATGTCCCCCTGGCCATGAGCTGGACCGGCCCGATCGATCGTACGTTCGACGGCCTGCCGTTCTTCACCTGGCTGGGCCGGCCCGATCTCGTCTGCGGGCTCGGATTCTCGGGTAACGGTGTGGGGCCGGCTGTCCTGGGCGGCAGGATTCTCGCGTCGATCGCGCTGGGTCGGGAAGACGAGTGGAGCCGTTGCGGGCTCCTCCGTGCGCCGCCGCGCGGGTTGCGCCCGAACCGCTGCGGTACCTGGGGACGCGTGGTGCAACTGGCCGTCGAGCGCAAAGAGGTGGCTGAGGACGACGCGCGAAGCCCGACCCGGGCCGCGCGCTGGCTCGCCCGGCTGGCGCCAGCAGGCCTGGTTCCTGTCGCTGGCCAGACGCTACGAGACGAACGCCCGCAGCTGCTGCTTCGCGTCCTCGATGACCGGCTCGCCGTGAGCCAGCAGTAGGAGCTCGAAGTCCAGCTCGAGCAGACGACGGTACGCCTCCCGGAGGTTCTCCTTGGTCTGCTCAGGATCGTCCATCAATTGATCCGACACGAAGCCGAGGCGTCGGGAGTCGCGGGAGCGAACGACGCCGTCGGCGCAGACCAGGGCTCGGTGTGAGGGGATGTAGAGCGCCGTCTCGTCGGGGCAGATCGCGTCCACCTCGTGGACCACGACGCCCCCGGGCAGCTCGTCACCGAACTCGAAGGGCTCCGCCGGGCCGCGTCCCTCGAGCTCATGGAGACCGTTGCGGATGCAGTGGATCGTGCATCCGAAGGCCTCGCGGAGCTGCCACGATTGGCGATCGTGGTGGCGGTTGGAGAGCAGTATGTGCTCCGGGGCGCCGTGTTCCTGGAACCAACCGAGCCCCTCCTCGGGGATCATCGGATCGAACAAGACCCGCGGCTCGAGCAGGTAATACGAGCTGACGTCGATCGAGATGTGGTCGTGGCGCGCGGTCCAATGCCACAGGCCGGGAGCGAGCTCGTCCACGAGCCCAACCTACCGCTTCACGGCCCCTCCTACGCGCACGCCATATCACGATGACGTTGACCCGTCAACTAGAATCTCAAAAGATGGACACGATTGAGATCTCTCGTCTCGACGGAGCCGCACTCGAGGCATGGCGCAGCTACATCCAGAGCCACGCCTCGATCCTGCGTCTGCTCGACGCTGAGCTCGTCGTCGAGCACGGTCTGACCACCCGCGACTACGAGGTGCTGCTGTACCTCGCTCAGGCCGACGACCGGCGGCTTCCGATGTCCGCGCTGGCCGAGAGCACGATGCTGACGCGCTCGGGGATCACGCGGCTGATCGACGGACTGGTCGCCGGCGGCCTGATCGAGCGTGTCTCCTGTCCCAAGGATGCGCGGGTCTCCTACGCGCAGCTGACCGACGCCGGCTACGAGAAGCTGCGTGAAGCCGGCCGCACGCATGTTGCGAGCATCCACCGTTTGTTCCTGGAGCAGTTCACCGAGGAAGAGATCGACCAGCTCGCGTCGCTCCTGGGCCGCCTTCCGGGGGCGCAGCGCGGCGGGTCCTGCACAGTCGAATAGGCCGGGGCAAAACAGCCGCGAGCCGAGGCGACGCGATTGAGCTGCTCGGGTGAGGTTCGAGGCGACGCCTGACCCCTCGAGGCGACGCCTGACCGCCTCGAGGCGATCTTGCCTGACCCCTCGAGGCGACGCCTGACCCCTCGAGGCGGACGCGTGACCGGCCCCGACAGCAATTAGTTCTGGCTATAATAGTTGTCTCCTCAAGCACAAGGGAGTCGCATGCCGCGGCGCACGGGCATAAGCTGAGATGTCAATGGCGCTTCCCGCCGG
This sequence comes from uncultured Solirubrobacterales bacterium, assembly GCA_963799745.1. Taxonomy (GTDB): domain Bacteria; phylum Actinomycetota; class Thermoleophilia; order Solirubrobacterales; family Solirubrobacteraceae; genus Palsa-465. Next base: position 131,254 of record CAWCYH010000010.1, read on the forward strand.
CGGAAGTCATCCGGTGTCGATTGCTCCCGACACCGAGATCGGCGCGGTCCAGCTGACCGTGGCCGACCTCGGCCGTTCACAGTCCTTCTACGAGCAGGCCATCGGGTTGCGTCCGTCCGATCGCGCTGACGGAACGCTGACCCTCGGGCCGGATGGTGAGCACCCGCTGATCGAGCTACGCGGCGATAGCTCGGCGCCGGCCCCGGATCACCGTGCGACGGGCCTCTTTCATCTCGCGATCCTCGTGCCCTCGCGCCGGGATCTCGCGATGGCGCTGGCACGCCTGGCGCAGGCCCGCTGGCCTCTCGATGGCGCTTCAGATCATCTGGTCAGCGAGGCCCTCTACCTGTCCGACCCGGACGGGAACGGGATCGAGATCTACCGGGACCGCCCGCGCGAGCAGTGGTCACGCACCGATCAGGGGCTCCGGATGGCGACGCTGCCACTCGACCTTGACGACCTGCTCGGCCAGCTTGCCGGTGGCGACGGGATCCAACACCTCGCACCTCCGGGCACGAGCATCGGACACGTCCATCTCCAGGTGTCGGACCTGCACGATGCCGAACAGTTCTACGCCGGAGTGCTCGGATTCGACGTGATGGTACGGGCATATCCCGGAGCGCTGTTCGTTTCCGCGGGCGGCTATCACCACCACATCGGTCTCAACACGTGGCGCAGCGCCGGCGCCTCTCCCCCACCTCCGGGCTCGATCGGCCTTCGGTCCTTTGAGGTCGTGGTTCCGACGCCCGGGGAGCTCGACGGGGTACTTGGTCGCATCCGTTCGGCGGGGCTCCGGATTGAGTCGAGCGGCGAGGACCCGCTGGTCCGTGACCCGGCCGGTAACGGCGTGGTGCTGCGCACCGGGTCCCGCGCCTGAGCTACATCGACCGCTACCCTTGGCGGCCCGGCGACGTGGCGGAGTGGCTACGCAGCGGCCTGCAAAGCCGTCTACACCGGTTCGATTCCGGTCGTCGCCTC
>CAWCYH010000011.1:0-269593 GCA_963799745.1 uncultured Solirubrobacterales bacterium
CTTCCTTACGAGGCTCATCATCATCATCATGTCCTGTGCCGGAACTCTCGACCCGAATCGTACCGCGCCACATCCGTCCTCTGGCTATTGCTCGATCGTGTCGATGCAGGTCCAGGCGGCACCTAGAACGAGAGCACCGCTTAGGACGAATCTGAGAAGTGTCGGCCGGCCGCGCGATGTCCAACCCTGTCCAGATCGCGACGGCCGCAGCCGCGCTGTCATTCGACCGACGTTTTACATCAACCGTGGTCCGATTGACGTGCTCGCGGTATCGATGTGTGGCTGCCCAGCTGAGCTGGGTCAGAGCGCGGTTCTGAGTGCATCGATGAGTCGATCCACGTCGGAGTCGGTGATATGGAGGTGAGGCGCGAGACGGAGGGACGTGCCGCGCAGGCTGGCGATGACGCCAGCGTCGCCCAACGCCTGCAGCGTCCGGTCGCCGCGTTCTCGGGGGAGCTCTAGGCCGAGCATGTGCGGCGCGCGCGTGCTCGCCGCAGGAGCGTTGAGCCCGAGCGCCTCGGCGCGCTCGGCGATCGTCGCATTGACGCCGTGGAGGGCCGCGGCGATCCTGTGCACTTCCCATTCCAGCAGCTGGTCAAGGGCGGTGATCGCCATCGGCACGAGCCCGAAGTTCGTGCGTTGCCCAACGTCGAATCGCCGGGAGCCGGGGAGGTAGGCATCGACGTAGTCAACGAGCGCCGCGAAGTCTTCAGCGCCCGCGCGCAGGATCCAGTTCTCCTCGAGTGGCTCGCCGTCTCGGTGCTCGGGCGCTACGTACAGGTAGCTGACGCCGAACGGCCCCAGCAGCCACTTGTAGCCGACGGAGACCACGAAGTCGGGGCGCAGTTCGGCGACGTCGAGCGGTATCGCGCCAAGCGACTGGCTGGCGTCGATGACGAGCGCCGCCCCGGCCGCGTGCACGACGGGCGCGATGCGGTCAAGCTCGAGGAGCGCCCCGTTCGTCCAGTGCACGTTGGGAATGGCAACGATCGCGGTGCGTTCGTCTATGCCAGCGAGCACGGCGTCGGTCCACGTCTGTCCGGCCTGTGGGCGGACAACCACGACTTCAGCGCCCGATCGCGTAGCGTGGCGCCGCCAGGTGTAGTAATTCGACGGGTACTCCTCGTGCAGGACGAGAACCCGCTCGCCGGTCCGCAGCGCGAGATTGCGAGCAGCCACAGCGAGGCCATAGCTGGTCGCGGGCACCAGGGCAACCGCGTCGGCCGGCGCGTGGAACAAACGGGCGATGCGTTCGCGCAGTGCCTCAACATCCGTGAACCAATCCTCGGGATGCAGGTCCCATGGCGCGGCGCGGATGTCGATCCCGCGCTCACCAGCTGTGCGGACCGATCGCAGCAGGGGCGACATGTTGGCCGTATTGAAGTACGCCACCTCGTCGGGCACCTGAAAAAGCTGTCGCTGAGATAGCAGCGCACTGACAGCAGTGGATAACCCAGAATGCTGCTGAGCCGGCATCTTGGGCATTCTCCAACGTCGGCCTTGCTGCTGCACATAGCAAATCGACGGAATTTCGCCGCACTGACCATCGAAAGCCTGGGATGTACGGGCGGCGGCCACCTGGACTCGCCAGGCGGCCACCGACTCGCGGATTCTGCTTTTGACGATGGCGGAGGCGAGCAGCATCAGAGTCTGGCAGTCACAGTCCCGCCAGCACGGCGATCAGCTTCCGTGCGTGACCCCAGGTGAGGCGTGGGCGGTGACCCTGCCCCTCGCGCTCTCCCCCTCGAGTTTCACCCTCCCCATCGGCGAGGTACCCCCGATGCCTGCGGACTCACGCCCCGCATTCCTTGGCACCCAGATCGACGGCGGCAGTCGTGCGCGCGTCGTGCGCCTGCTTGGATAGCTGACTGAGACGCTGGACCTCGGCGACATTGTTAGCGCGCAACGCGGTCCGGGCCGCACTAGCCAGCGATTGAGCCAGCGCAACCAGCGAACCGGCGAACAGCAGATAGTCCCGGTTAGGCAGGTGCACCCTCGGTCTGCTCAGCTCCTCGTCTGAGAACGCCGGAGCGTCCAGCTCTGGCTCGGGAAGCGCCGCCGCGCCGATAGGCACGGCTCGCACCGTCGAGACAGGCCCCGTGACCCAGCCCCAGCCGTCCCATAGACAAAGAAGCAGGACGCGGGCGTAGCGGTGTACCCGGCGAGCAGATCGCAGAGCGGCGATAACACCTCGGGAACCAGGTGCCCTCGTTGGGGGTTGCCGCCCGGCCACAGCGAGCCTTGCATGTTCAGCGAGTCCGCTGAGCCGACGAGCGCGTGCCACTGCATCAGCGGGTGGGTCTGGCGACCCGTCACCCGAGCGACTTCTGGCCACGTGACAGTCGTCCGTCACGATCCGACGGATGACAGATCCGGGCGTACGCAGCGTAGCCGCTGGGAACCGATCCCCTCACCGAACCGCCCGGACCGGTCAGCCGTGAGGCGATCCACTCTGCGGGTGAGGCATCCTCGCTAACCCGCAGCGATTCATTCCACATGCCGTCAGTCTGACAAGCGGGCAAGCAGCGCGCTCTGACTAAGTTGCGTGGCTCGACGACCGGACGGACTGGGAGGTCGCAAATAGGCTGTCAGGCACCACCGCTGTCACTATCGCGTGACCGAACGAGGCGGCGTATAGCTGCACGGGTCACGTCTCCCGGAGGACGCTGATCAAACACCCTGCGCCGCGCCCCAAATTTCGGCGGTGCCCGCTTGCCTTGAGCGGTCGACGGCTATCCATCAGCGGCCGGGCGGTGCGAGGCGACGCCGACCATCACCAGCGCGACCCCGCCAAGATCGGCCAGCGAGGGCAGCTGCGCGAGAACGATGATCCCGACCACGGTCGCAACCGCCGGTAGCAGCGAGACGAACAGGGCATAGGTCGAGCGTGGCAGACGTGCCATCGCCAGCTGGTCGCAAACGTACGGGATCACCGAGGAGCTGATCCCGACACCGATGCCGGCGCCGATCGCGACCGGGTCGAGAAGGTGGCCCGCCACGCTCCAGCCTCCGATCGGGGTGATCGCCAATGAGGCGATCAGCATCGCCGCCGCCAGGCCGTCGATCCGCGGCAAGCTCCCGCTCCGAGCGACGCGGTGCGCAAGCATGATGTACAGCGCGAACAGGCCGGCGTTGGCGAACGCGAACGCGACTCCGAGCGGCTGTCCCTGCAGCCGAACCTTGGCGAGGACATAGACACCACCGACGGCCAGCAGCAGCGCGACGCCGTTGCGCAGCGAGCGAACCCCAAGCGCAGCGAGCGCGATCACCGGCACGAACTCGATCGCGGACACCGTCGCCAGCGGCAGCCGGTCGATCGCCAGATAAAAACAGGCGTTCATCAACGCCAACACAACCCCAAGCGCGACCACGAGCAAGACGGTCGGTCGATCGATCGACGGCAACGCGCGCCACGGCCGGCGCCAAACGGCGAACACCACACCGGCGCTGAGGATCCGCAGCCACGCGACGCCGAGCGGCGCAACCCGCGCGAACAGGAGCACCGCAAACGCAGGGCCCAGATAGTGGAACACGGCGCTGCCGATGAAGTACGACTGCGGCGGCACATCATCGACCCGCCAACGAATCTCACTACGCAGACCGGCAGGGACGGCTTCCACGGCCATGGATGGTCGCACCAGACGTCAAGTCTGTACATAGCTAATCGAAGCAGCTACTATGTGATTGGCTCATGAAGAACGGCGGCTGGCGCTTATCAGGTGATGATTATTCCGAATTGGACGCGATCGACCACACGATCATCGGTGCGGTCACTACCGATGGCAGGATCTCGCTGGCCGAACTCGGCAGGCGCGTACAACCTGTCCCCGCCCGCCGTCGCCGAGCGTGTCAAGCGCCTCGAGCAAGCCGGCGTGATCACCGGCTATCGCGCTGAGATCAATCCGCGCGCGCTCGGCTACCCGCTGACGGCGATCGTCCGAGTCAAGCCTGCCGCCGGGCAACTGCGGCGCATCGCCGAACTGGCGGTCGAGATCCCTCAGATCAGCGAATGCCACCGCATCACCGGCGAGGACTGCTTCTACATCAAGCTCCACCTTCGGTCAATCGACGAGCTCCCCGGCCTGCTCGATCGATTCCTCCTCTACGGCCAGACCACCACCTCGATCATCAACGATTCCCCCATCCCTCGACGCGACCCTCCGCCCGTGAGAGTCGGCGAATAGGGCGCGTGCGCCGGCCACGCCGAGCAGGATGAATCCGCCTGGACCGGGGAGCGACCGCGCCGGCGAATACCCTGTGCGCCCTCAGCCAGGAGCAATCGAAGCCCGCAAGGCGGCGCTCATCCGGAGGGCAGCCGGCGCCGGCCGAGAACTTCGCGATGATGCACGACACTCGCAGCGATGCCCGGTGCCGGTCTGCTCAGGTCGCAGCGGTCGGTTTGCTGGCGCTGATCGCCGGCGCGCTGCTGCTGTCGGCGCCGGCGCTCGCGAGGCGTTCAGTCCGGCACCCGAGCGGCGGCGGCGGTCTGGCGCCGGTCCGCCGGCCGAAGCGAAAGCTGCCGCGACCGCCGTCCAGGCAAAGCCGCGGAACGTGGCTGGGCGGCGTCACGATCACCGAGTATTGGCCAGCGCCCGAGAGCTGGTTCGTCGGCCGCTTGGTCAGGACTCCCGGCCTCGCCGGCGAGCACCGAATCGACTGGCTCTACTCGGCAACCGGGGTCTCGATGAACGGCGAGGGCATCGGCACCGACGGCCGCATGTACCACATCGACTCGCTCGGCGACGGCGGCTGGGTGACCGCTGACGGGAAACCCACATCGCCATTCGATGGCTGGGCGGCGGGCGCGCCCTACTGGCGGGCCGGCGGTTACTGGCGCAGCCGCACCGGAGCGGTGACGTTCCCGCTGACGGCCGGCGGGTGGTCGGCAGGAGTTGGACGCCAGTACACGCCGCTCGAAGGGGTCACCTTCGCAGACGGGCCGTCGCTGCCGCTGCACTACTACCAGTCGATCGCGGTTGACCCCGGTGTGATCCCGCTGGGCAGCCGCGTGTACATCCCCGCATACCGGCGCGACGGCCACGGCGGCTGGTTCCTCGCCCAGGACACCGGTGGCGCGATCGGTGGCGCTCACGTCGATGTGTACCGACCGCCGCCGGCCGGTCCGAGCGTTTCCGGCCAGTACTTGACCAAGCAACGCGTGCTGGTGATCAAGCCGCGTGGTTGACACCCCCGCGCCGCACTAGACTCCTAGAGCGATGGCCAAGCAGCAACGCATGATGCGGATCGAGCAGCGCAGTCAGCTTGCTGCGATGCAACAGCTCGAGAGCCGTTCGGACGAGGAACTCGAGGCTGAGACGAAGTACAAGGCCGCCGCACAGGCGATCCTCGGCTCGCGTGCCGCGGAGCGTTATGATGCCAAAGCTGCGCGCGCGCACTTCCAGCGCGCGCTGGCGGCGGCCCGCCCGCAGGAGCGGCTGCAGCTGCGGCGGATGGCCGATGCGTCGCTCGCCCTAGCCGAGCGCCGTGCCGACGACCTGAAGAAGGCGACCGAGCGCATGGGCGTCGATGCGCCGACCAATCGCCAGCTGCGGGGTCTCAAGGTGATGGGCTTGGTCGCTCCGCCCAAGAGCGCCGGAATCCTCGCCCGGATCCGGGGCATCGTGATCGTGATCGTGTTGGTCGTCCTGATCCTCGCCCTGGGATTCGGAATCGTGAATTTGGTCGCCCTGCCGTTTGGCGGCCTGTCGCTCGACCTGGGGATCTTCTACGGCATCGTCTTGGTCGCGATCGCCCTCGGCGTGCTCGCGTTCCTGGGTCGCCGGCGCCAGAAACGCGCCCAGGCCAAGCGGGCCGAGCAGATCGCGGCTCGGTCGCGCTGAAGCCCCGGAGGCGTCGTGTGCGGCCGGTACACGCTTGCTACCCCTGACCCGGCGGCCGTCCGGACCCGCTTTGCGATCGGCGAGTCGATCGAGGTCCGGCGCCGATACAACATCGCTCCCGGCGACGAGGTATTGGCGGTGACCACCGATCGCGACGGTCTTGCTCGCGGCGAGATGCTGCGGTGGGGCCTTGTCCCGTGGTGGGCGCGGAGTTCTGATACGGGCCTGAAGATGATCAACGCGCGCGTCGAGACGGTCACGCAGAGGCCGGCGTTCAGCTACGCGTTCGAGCACTTCAGATGCCTGATCATCGCCGACGGGTTCTACGAGTGGCGCAGTGTGCCGAGCGGTCCAAAGCAGGGGTTTCACATCACTCGCGATGACGGCGGATTGTTCGCGTTCGCCGGCCTGTGGTCGATCTGGCGCGGGGCGAACGGCAGCAAGCTCCGCACGTGCACGATTCTGACCACGGCGGCCAGTGCGGCGATCGAGCAGTTGCACGACCGGATGCCGATCATCCTCGCGCCCGAAGCCGAGGCGCAGTGGCTGGAGCGCGGGAGCGACGCCGGGCGGCTCGCCGGGCTGCTGCGGGAACTGGAGCCCTCCCGGATCGCATTCCGCCCCGTCGGCCCCGCCGTCAACGATGCCCACTACGACGGGCCCGAGTGCCTGGAGGCACCGGTGCAAGCACAGCCGTCACTGTTCTAGCACCCGCGCCATGCCCCTCTCCCCCCTGCTCAGCCGATACGACCACGTGGTGCTCGATCTCGACGGTTGCGTGTGGGTCGGCGACACATGCACGCGAGGAGCGCCCGAGGCCATCTCCGAGCTCCGCGCCGCCGGCAAGGGGCTCATGTTCCTCACCAACGACGCTCGCCGTTCGCCCGAGGAGTACGTGCGCAAGCTGTGGTCGCTCGGGCTCAGGGCCTCGCTGGAGGAGGTCGTGACCGTGGGCGCATCAATCCAGCACCTACTCGCGGAGCGCGGCTCCGGCAGGGCGACCTACGTGATCGGCTCGGCGGCGATCTTCCGTCATGTCGCCGACTCGGGGCAGCGGATCGTGAACGGCACCGACGTGGAGTCCGAAGCGGAGCTGGTGGTCGTCGCGGGCCACGACCAGCTCGGCTTCGACGAGTTGCGGGTCGCCACCCAGGCCGTGCTCGCCGGTGCGGAGATGGTGGCTGCCGGGCGGGATCGCACGTTCCCCGCAGGCGACGGGTTGGTCCCCGGCACCGGCGCGATCGTGGCGGCGCTCGAGTACGCGACCGGGGAGACGGCGACCGCCGTCGGCAAACCCGAACCCCAGATCTTCTACACCGCGCTCGACCGCCTTGGCCCCGGCAAGACGCTGGTCGTCGGCGATCGCCTCGACTCGGACCTCGGGGGGGCGTTCGCTGCGGGGCTTGATGCAGCGATCGTTTTGACCGGCGTGAGCTCGCGCGCGGAGGCCGAGCTGGCCGCCGATCCTGCCCCGGTCATGATCGCCGAGGACCTGAAAGCGCTCACACTGACGACGTGAGGCTGTCGTTGATCGCCAATCCCTCCGCCGGCGGCGGTCGCACCGGCCGCGCGCTCGCCGACGTGCAGCAGACGCTCGAGCGTCTGGGACTGGAGTTTCATCTCGAGCGCACCGACAGTCTCACTCACGCGCGGGAGCTGGCGGGCGCGGCGGTGGGCGCGGGCGAAGCCGCCGTCGCGTTCGGCGGCGACGGGCTGATCGGCGCCGTCGCCGACGCAGTTCGGCACGGCGACGGCGTGCTCGGAGTGCTGCCCGGCGGTCGCGGAAACGACTTCGCGCGGACGCTCGGGATACCGCTGGAGCCCAACGCCGCGTGCGGGGTCCTCGCCGCGGGCGAGGTGCGCAAGGTGGATCTCGGCGTCGCAGGCTCACGGACATTCATCGGGATCGCCAGCTGTGGGTTTGATTCGGACGCCAATCGGATCGCCAACCAGACCCGCCTGATGCGGGGGAACCTCGTCTACGCCTACGGCGCGGTGCTGGCGCTGCTGCGGTGGCGACCCGCGAGCTTCGAGGTGAGCGTCGACAACGCCGCGGCCCTCCGGGTGACGGGCTACACGATCGCCGCGGCGAACTCGAAGGCGTACGGCGGCGGAATGTTGCTTGCGCCGGACGCCTCTCTCGAGGATGGCCTGCTCGACGTCGTGATCGTCGAGGATGTGCCGAAGCTGAAATTCCTGCGCCTCCTTCCGACGGTGTTCAAGGGCACCCACGTCCGGCAGCGCAACGTGCAGGTCATCCGCGCGAGCGCTGTCGCGATCAGCGCCGACCGACCGTTCACGCTGTACGCCGATGGGGATCCGATCGCCGAGCTGCCGGTCACGGTCGGGGTGCTCGCCGGTGCCGTCCAGGTGATCGTGCCGAGATGAGCGTCCTGGGTGTCAAGATTGGCGCGGCCCGAGCGGTCGGAGAGCTGGCGCGGCGGGCCGGGCGGGGCGGCGGGACCTCGCTGCCCGGCAAGGTGCTGATGCGCCTCGAGCCCCACGCGATCGCCGAGCTCGCGGCGCGTCTGCCCCGTGGCTCGGCGGTGATCTCCGCGACCAACGGCAAGACGACCACCGCCGCGATGAGCGCCTCGGTGCTTGAGCGCGCCGGGATCCCCCTGGTCCACAACCGGGCGGGCGCGAACATGGCCGGGGGTGTTGCCTCGACGCTGCTCAGGGCCGCCCGTCCAGGCGAGCGGATCGCGGGCGAGATGGGGCTGTTCGAGATCGACGAGTTCTGGCTCGATCGCGTCACTCCGGAGCTCGAACCCCGAGCGATCATGCTCGGCAATCTGTTCCGCGATCAGCTCGACCGCTACGGCGAGCTCGATACGATCGCCGACCGGTGGGCGAAGGTGGTGACATCGCTGCCGCCGGCGTCGCGGCTCGCCCTGAACGCGGACGATCCGCTGATCGCCGACCTCGGCCGCGAGGCCCCGAACGTGAGCTACTTCGGCGTCGAGGATGCCGCGGTGGCGATGCCGGAGATGCAGCACGCCTCGGATTCCAAGCACTGCCGCCGGTGCGGGAGCGCCTACGCGTACGACGCGATCTACCTCGGTCATCTTGGTGTCTACCGATGTCCGAACTGCGGCCAGGAGCGCCCGGCTCCGACCGTCGCCGCCGAGCGGATCGTGCTGAACGGGACCGAGGGGGCGAGCTTTCGCCTGCGCACCCCGGCCGGCAGCTGCGACGTCACGCTGCCGCTCCCGGGGCTCTACAACGTTTACAACGCCCTTGGAGCCGCGGCCTTGTGCCTGGAGCTGGGGATCCCGCTCGAGCAGGTGGCCAACGGGCTGGCGAGTGTGACCGCGGCGTTCGGGCGGGCGGAGCGGATCCAGATCGGCGACGTCGACCTCTCGATCCTGCTGGTCAAGAATCCCGCCGGCGCAAACGAGATCCTGCGCACGCTGACGCTCGAGCGGTCGGAGCTTGACATCCTGGCCGTGCTCAACGACCGGACCGCGGACGGGAAGGACGTCTCATGGGTGTGGGACGCCGACTTCGAGATCCTCGCCTCTCACGTGCGGTGCGTGACCTGCGCGGGCACTCGCGCCGCCGAGCTGGCGCTGCGGCTCAAGTACGCCGGCGTCGAGGCGCAGCGGCTGCACGTCGTGCCGGCGCTGTCGAGCGCCCTGGACAGCGCTCTGTCGGAGACTGCCGGCGGCCGGCTCTACGCGCTGCCGACGTACACGGCTCTGCTCGAGCTCGGAGATGAGCTGGCGGGCCGCGGCTTCACTGGGCATTTCTGGGAGACGGGGGCCACGGCAAGGCGATGAGCGTGATCTGGCACGACCTCGAGTGCGGCGGCTACGCGCAGGACCTGGCGCTGTGGCGATCGCTGGTCAGCGACTACGGCGATCCGGTACTAGACGTCGGCGCCGGCACCGGCCGCGTCACGCTCGTGCTAGCCCGTGAGGGATATCGGGTCACCGCGCTGGATCGCGACCCAGAGCTGCTCGCCGAACTCGCGCGCCGCGCCGCCCGGCTCGACGTCGAAACGGTGCTCGCGGACGCGCGAAAGTTCGATCTGCGGCAGCGGTTCGCGCTGTGCATCATGCCGATGCAGACGATTCAGCTGATGGGCGGCGCGGACGGACGCGCCGCCTTCCTGCGCCGCGCGAAGCGGCACCTGCTCGACGGAGGGATCCTCGCGATCGCGATCAGCGAAACGCTCGAGTTGTTCGAAGTCTCCAGCGGCACCACTCCGCTTCCCGACATCTGCGAGCTCGACGGCATCGTCTACGCGAGCCATCCGACGGCCGTGCGGACCGCCGGTGATGGTTTCGTCCTCGAGCGCTGCCGGGAGACCGTCACCACGGAGGGGATCAGATCGGTGGCTCAGGACCTGATCCGGCTCGATCGCCTGAGCGGCGCACAGCTCGAGCAGGAGGCCGCCGGCGCCGGGCTCACGGCGATCGAGACACGAACGGTGCCCCCGACCGCTGATCACGTCGGCAGCGAGGTGGTGATCCTACGTGCCTGAGCTCGAGCTCCGAGTCTGCGCGCTGTATCCCGACCTGATGAATATCTATGCCGACCGCGGCAACCTGCTGCTGCTCGAGCGGCGCTGCCGCTGGCGCGGGCTTGGGTTCTCCGTTCAGGCCCGCGGACTCGGGGACGAACTCGATCCAGACGCCGCGGATCTCTATTACATCGGTGGTGGGCAGGATCGCGACCAGCGTCTGTGCGCGCTCGATCTGGCCGCGGTCAAGCGCGACGCACTGCATGCGGTGGCGCGGCGGGGTGGCGTGATCCTGGCTGTCTGTGGCGGCTATCAGCTGCTTGGGCACAGCTATCAGCTGGGAGACGAATCGCTGCCCGGCGTGGGCCTGGTCGACCTCGACACGGTTCGCTCCGAGGGCCCGCGGCTGATCGGCAACGTGGCGATCGAGGTCGAGCTCGATCCAGGGCGACGGCGGGTCCTGGCCGGATTCGAGAACCACGGTGGGCGCACCCGCCTGGGGTCGAATACCCGGCCGCTGGGCCGGGTCCTCAAGGGCCACGGCAACAACGGCGCCGACGGCCGCGAGGGGGTCCGCGAGCGCAACGTGATCGGCACCTATCTCCACGGTCCGCTGCTCCCGAAGAACGCCTGGTTTGCGGATTGGCTGATCGCCACCGCACTCGGACTCTCCGAGCCCCTGGCGGCACTCGACGATCGGCTCGAGGCCGCCGCCCATGCGGACGCGCGACGCGCCGCCGGCCTGTAGCAATAGGATGGCGGCGCGCCCGGCATCGACACCCTCGACGGGCGTCAGCTCGAGATGAAAATCTCCCGTTCGACCTTGGCCGGTGGGCTTGCGCTCGCCGTTCTTGCGCTTAGCGCCTGCGGCGCCGGCAAGCCCGACGCCACGGCTGACACGCCCGCGTCCACGACGACTACCGCGAAGGTGCTCCCCGGCACCGGCAAGCCGCAGGTCACGATCGGCGACAAGAACATCACCGAGCAGTTCCTGCTTGGTGAGCTCTACGCCCAGGCGCTGAGCGCGCAGGGCTACAGCGTCCAGTTGAACCGCAACATCGGTCCCACCGAAGTGACGATGCAGGCCATCTACAGCGGGCGTCTTGACATGTACCCGGAATATCTCTCGACCTGGACCGCCGATGTCGCCGGTTACCAGCGAAGCTTCAGCACCGCCGGGTCCGCGTACCGCGCGGGCCGTCGCTACGCCCGGCTCCACGGCCTCAGGCTGCTGGCACCCACGCCGTTCAGCGACACCGGCGGGATCGCGGTCACGGATTCCTACGGCTCGGCTCATGGCCTGCGATCGATCGCCGACCTGCGCAAGGTCGCATCGACGCTGACGCTCGGTGCACCGCCCCAGTTTCAGCAGGCCGCCGGCGGACTGGGGACGCTTGAGCAGGTGTACGGCTTTGTCCCGGCGACGTTCGCGCCACTGGCGATCGGAGCGCAGTACCAGGCCCTGGACCAGGGAACCGTCCAGGCCGCGGAGGTCAATACCACCGATGGACAGCTCGGCGCGGGCGACTACACGTTGCTTCGCGATCCGCACAAGGTGTTCGGCTGGGGACAGGCCGTGCCGGTGGTGCCGCTGAAGGTGCTGATGGCCGAAGGCCCCGCGTTCGCAGACACGATCAACCGGGTCAGCAAGCTGCTGAGCACTACCGTGATGCGTGAGTTGAATGCGGAGGTCGACATCTACCAGCACGATCCCGCCATCGTGGCCAAGCAGTTTCTCCAGGCCCACGGGCTCGTGCCACTACCGGCGTCCTGAGTCAGCTGCCGGTCGATCCGAACCCGCCCGCGCCGCGATCCGAGGCCGCGAGCGCGTCGACTTCGATCACCTCGGGCGTCTGTACCTTGACCAGCACCAGCTGTGCGATCCGGTCGCCGGCACTGATTTCGAACGGCTTAGAGCGATCGGTGTTGAGCAGCAGGATCCGGATCTCACCTCGGTAGCCGGCGTCGATCAGCCCGGGCGCGTTGACGAGTGCGATCCCGTGGCGAGCGGCCAGCCCCGAGCGGGGCAGCACCAACCCCGCCTCCCCGTCGGAAATCTCCACCGCGATCCCGGTGCGCACGGTGGCCCGCTCGCCGGGGGCCAGCCGACACGCTTCGAGCGCGTGCAGGTCAAGACCGGCGTCGCCCGAATGCGCACGTCTGGGCAGCGTCGCCCGCTGATCGAGGCGCAGCACGCGCAGACCCATCAGCGGCGGGGCTCGAGCACGAAGCGGCCGTAGCGCGCCGCGACGCTCGCCGGCAGGCGGGCCGCCACGCGGACGCCGTCCGGGGTCTCCTCGCGTTCCAAGTCGCCCGCGAGCTCGTGCAGCTCGGCGAGGCGCCCGCCCTCGTCGAAGGGGATCAGCAGCTCGACCTCGTGCAGCGTCCGGGCGAACTCGTCCTCGATCCGCGCGGTCAACTCGGTGATTCCCTCGCCGCTGAACGACGAGACCAGCACTGCGTCGGGATGGCGGTTCTCGAGCTCGGCTCGCCGTTGCGCTGCGACCCGGTCGGACTTGCCCAGGACCAGCAGCCGCGGCGCCTGCTCGGCGTCGATCTCGTGCAGCACGTACTCGACCGCGCTGGTCATCTCGAGCAACTCCTCCTCGGGCACCGAGGCATCGACGACGTGCAGGATCAGGTCCGCCCGGCGAGTCTCCTCGAGCGTCGCGCCGAACGCCTCAACGAGCTGATGGGGAAGCTTGCGGATGAAACCGACGGTGTCGGTCAGTAGGTAGTCCCGCCCGCCGGCACGCAGCACCCGGGTGGTGGGATCAAGCGTGTGGAACAGCCGGTCGCCGACCCCCGCCGTCGCTCCCGTCAGCGCGTTGAGCAGCGTCGACTTGCCGGCGTTGGTATAGCCGGCCAGCGCCACCGTCGGCAGGTGAGCTCGCTCGCGCTCGGCCCGCATCACCGAGCGGCTCGAGTGGACGTGCTCGAGCTTTCGCTTGAGCGCCGCGATCCGGTCGCGGGCGAGGCGGCGGTCGGTCTCGATCTGGGTCTCGCCCGGGCCCCGGGTGCCGATCCCGCCGTCGATCCGGCCTGCACCGAGCCGCTCGAGGTGCGACCACAGACCGCGCATCCGCGCGAGGTTGTACTCGAGCTGCGCAAGCTCGACCTGGAGCTTGCCCTCGGCGGTGTGCGCATGGGAGGCGAAGATGTCGAGGATGATCGCCGTGCGGTCGATCACCGGGACACCGAGCGTCGCCTCGAGATTGCGCTCCTGGCGGGGCGAGAGCTCATCGTCGCAGGCCACCAGGTTGGCGTCGGCGCGCACCAGGTCGGCCTTCAGCTCCTCGAGCTTGCCGGCCCCGAGATAAGTGTTCGGATGGGGGCGCTCGCGCCGCTGGATCATCTCGCCAACGCCGGCCACGCCGGCCGTACGGAGCAGCTCCCGGAGCTCGGCGAGCCCCGCGTGATCGCCGTCGGGAAGCGCCGCGATCAGGTACGCGCGCTGGCGCGGGCGGCCGGGCTGGCGCTGGCCGTCAGCGGTGAATGACGACGTCTTGGTGCGGCCATGGCGGCTTCGCTGCACGGGGTGCATGGTAGCCGCGGCGCCACCGCCGACCGCAGGTCGGCGTCGGCGCCCGGCAACGCGTTATAACTGCCGAATTCGCTCCACCGCCTCGAGCAGGCGATCGTCGGGCGTGGTCAGCGAGATCCGAAAGAAGCCCTCGCCACCGGGGCCGTAGGCGCCGCCCGGTGAGATCACCACGGCCGCCTGCTCGAGTACGTGCTCGCAGTACGCGGCCGCCGACCCGAAGCCCTCGGGAACCGGCGCCCAGATGTAGATCGTCCCTTTCGGGCGGGTCACGTGGACGCCCGCTTGCACAAGCGCATCGCAGACCAGGTCGCGGCGGCGCGCATAGACAGTGTTCATCGCTTGAACCTCGGCGTCCAGCGCCGGCGCGAGTGCGGCCGCACCGGCCAGCTGCACGGCTTCGAACAGGCCCGAGTCGATGTTCGACTTAAGGCGCCAGTAGTGTGCGATCGCCTCGGCATTGCCGACGATCGCGGCGCACCGCCAGCCGGTCATGTTGTATCCCTTCGAGAGCGAGAAGACCTCGACTCCGACCTCCTTGGCGCCCGGCGTGGCCAGGAACGACGGCGCCACGTAGCCGTCGTAGGTGATCTCGCTGTAGGCGTTGTCGTGGACGGCCAGCAGGTCCGCCCGCCCGGCCAGCTCGACGGCCTGGGCGAAGAAGCCCTCGGGGACGATTGCCCCGGTCGGGTTGTTGGGGTAGTTGAAGAACATCAGCCGCGCGCGCTCGAGGTCCGCGGAGGGGATCGCGGCCAGGTCCGGCACGAAGCCGCGCTCGGGGTCAAGCGGCAGCAGGACGGGTTCTGCGCCGGCCAGCAACGGGCCACCGGTGTAGACCGGATAGCCGGGATCGGCGGCCAGCGCGACGTCGCCGGGATCGAGGAACGCGAGGTTCAGATTGAAGATGCACTCCTTGGCGCCGATCGCCGGCATCACCTCCGTGTCCGGATCCAGCGTGACGCCGAACCTTCGCGCGTAGAACGCCGCGACGGCCTCACGGAACTCGGCCCGGCCGCGGTTGCTGGGGTAGGTATGGGTGCTGGGATCGGCGACGGCCCGCTGCGCGGCCGACACGATCGGCGCGTAGGTGGGCGTATCCGGATCTCCGATCCCGAGGCTGATCACGTCGATGCCGGCGGCGCGCTTGGCGCTCACCTTGCGCTCCAGCTCGGCGAACAGGTAAGGCGGGATTTGCGCGAGGCGCCTACTGGATCGCATTCAGCTCCTTTACGAACTCGTCGGCGAGCGCACCGCGGAACACCGGAACGGCCCACCCCGTGAGGTTGATGTGCATGTCCTCCTCGACCTCGACTTCGAGCTCGCCTCCATCGAGGCCGACCGTGACCGGCGAGTCCCCTCCGCTCAGGACGTGGGCCACCGCAGCGCCGATCGCGCCGGTGCCGCTGGCCGAGGTCTCCCCCGCGCCACGCTCGAAGATCCGCGCCTGCAGCCGATCCGGGCCGCGCACCGCGAACCAGGAGACATTGGTGCGGTTCGGGAACAGCGGACTCCCGACGATCTCCGGACCGATCACCGGGAGGTCGAGGGCGGCGAGCTGCTGTTCATCATCGACGAGGATCGCGCACTGCGGATTGCCCACCTGCACGTGCCGAAAGCGCCACCGCCTGCCGCCGGCCGCAAGCTCGCCGCGGCCGTCCTCGGGCCCGGAGGGGTAATCGACGCTCTGCACTCGGGCCCTGCCCATATCGACGGTGCACGTCGTCTCGGAGGTGATCGTCGGGCGAATCTCGCCGGCGGCGGTCTGGATCGAGAACGTGTCCGCGCTGGTCCAGCCCCTGCGGCGCAGGTAGAGCACCGCCTCCCGGGTGCCGTTGCCCGAGAGCTCTGCCTCGGATCCGTCGGGATTGAAAATCCGCAGCTGGGCCACGTAACCTGGCTCGCGGGGCTCGGATAGCAGCAGCATCCCGTCTGCGAACACTCCCGTGTGCGGCGCGCAGATGGCGCGGACGCGGGCTGGCGTCAGCTCGAATGAGAGTGCGGCCGCCTCGACGATCAGGTAGTCGTTGCCGAGCGCGTGCCACTTCTCGAACTCCACGCGCGCGCAGTCTATGTGCTCCGGTCGGCAGCTTCGCTGCACCGGGGGGGCACTAGTACCGTCGCGGTGCGATGACCGCGCGCCTGCGAGATCCCCGGGTGCTCCTTGCGGTGCTGCTGGTGCTCTCGCTGGCGGCGCGGATCGCCTGGTTGAGCGAGCCGTGCCGAAAGCCCTGCCGCTCGGCCTCAGACCACGTCCTGATCTTCGATGAGCAGTACTACGTCAATGCCGCGCGCGTGATCGCCGGCATTCGTCCCCCCGCCGGCGCTCCGTATGCCCACGCCCCGCTGGGAACGGACCCCAACGCCGAGCACCCCCAGCTGGCGAAGCTGATCATCGCGGGATCGATCGAGCTGTTTGGTGACGGACCGTTCGCCTGGAGGATCGGCGCCGTCGTGTTCGGATCGCTCGCGCTGCTCGGCCTCTACGCGCTCGTGCGGGCTGCCGGAGGCTGCCGGTGGCTGGCGCTCGGGGCCAGCGCCTTGATGGCGAGCGACAATTTGCTCATCGTCCACGGTCGGATCGGCACGCTCGACATCTTCGCGGCGGCGCTGATGATCTGGGCAGCGGCCTTTTACCTGCGGGGGCACCCGCTCGCCGCCGGCGCCACGGTCGGGATCGGTGCGTGCATGAAGCTGGTGGCGCCGTACGTGCTGATCGCGCTGGCGGTGCTGGAGCTTCTGCGGTCGCGGACTCGGGAGCGCGAACGCGGTGCCGATTGGCGCTCGCTGAGCGCTTGTGCGGTGACCGCGGCCGGGGTCTTCGCCGGACTGCTGGCGGTGCTCGATCGAATTGCGCCTCCCTACGATCCGGTGGCAGGCAAGCGGATCACCGGCGGGCCGCTCGCCCATCTCGCCCACATGGTCTCTTACGCGAGCTCTCAGGCCAGTCCAAGCGGCCCCCATGGGATTGCCTCCTACCCCTGGCAGTGGCTCGGCGACTATAAGCCAATCGTGTACCTCAACATCAATCCGTCCAGGCCGACTCCGGGCCTGTCCGGGATCCACCCCGCAGTTCATTTCCTGGGCATGATCAGCCCACCGATCATGCTGCTGGCGCTGCCGTCACTGCTGCTCGCGGGGCTCGGACTGCTCCGGGCGCTACCGGCGCGGTTGCGGCGGCCGGCGCCCCGGCCGAGCGGAGCGGCAGTCGTGGCGCTGGCATGGGTGCTCGGCACCTTGGCACCGTTCGAGCTGTTGAGCTTGTTCTGGAGTCGTACGAGCTACCTGTACTACATGGTGATCGTGATGCCGGGCATCTACATCGCCGTCGCGGAGCTGATCGGCCGCAGTGGGGCTGGCCGCAAGACGATCGCCGGATGGGCGTTCACGGTGGTCGCGGCGGCGGTGCTGATGTACCCGTTCACGCCGCTTCCGTGACCCACAGCGCCTCGATTTCCGCCGCCACCTGGTCTGCCGAGCGCCCGGTGACGTCGATCACCACGGTGCCGCCGAGCTTGCGCATCCAGGTCAGCTGCCGGCGGGCGTAGTTGCGAGTGCGCCGCTTCATCGCGTCGACGTCGCCGGCCAGCAGCTCCTCAAACCCAAGCGCCTTGCGCGCGGTGACCGATGCGCCGGCGGCGTTCGCGCGCCGCACCTCCCCGGCGGCACCCGCCGCGATCATCTCCTCCACGCGCTCCTCGATCCTGGCGTAGAGCTGCTCGCGCTCCAGCACCAGCCCGATCAGCAGCGTCGGCACACGAACCGCATCGGTCCACAGCTCTGACTCTCCCTCGGGCGGCTCGAGCTCGCCCGCTTCCAGCAGCTCCAACGCCCGCACGACCCGCTGACGGTCGCCCGGATCGATCTCTGCGGCGGCCCACGGCGCCTGCTGCGCGAGGGTCGCGTGCAGGACCTGCAGCCCTTGGCGCTCGAGCTCCGCCAGCCACCGCTCGCGCACGCCTCCGGCCGGCGCCGGCCGGAGGCTCAGATCCGTCAGCGCGGCCCGCAGATATAACCCGGTGCCGCCGACCACGATCGGGCGCCGTCCCGCGGCCAGGAGCTCATCGATCTCGGCGTGGGCCAGCTCCGCGTACTGCCCGGCACTGAAGGTGGCATCGACCGGAAGAAAGCTCAGCAACCGATGCTCGAGCTGCGCCCGCTGCGCGGGACCGGCGGTTCCGGTGAGGATCTCCAGCCCGCCGTAGACCTGCAGCGCGTCGGCGGAAACGGCAACCGGATCCTCGCCGCGCGCACGAAGCCGGAGCGCGAGCGAGATTGCCACCGCCGTCTTGCCCACGCCGGTCGGTCCGAACAGCGCAATGACCTCCGGCCGCGACATCCCGCGGAGTATCGTGCAGCGATGACTGCAGGAGGACGTTCGTGAGCTCGCGCGTGGGGGCCTCGGTCTCGACCGAGCACGATCCGCTCGAGGCTGGCAGGGCCGCGGCCGCCGGCGCCGCTTCGGCGCTCGGGGACGCCGGGCCCGACCTGGCGGTGGTGTTCGCCAGCGGTGCTCACCTGGCGGCCCCTGAGGCGATGCTCGAGGGCGTGAAGTCGATGATCGAGCCGAGGGCTCTGATCGGCTGCGGCGCCGGGGGCGTGCTCGCCGAGGATCGGGAGCTCGAGTCGGGCACGGCGGTGGCGGTTTGGGCGGCCTCGTTCGACGGAGCCGGCGCGGTGACCCCGTTCCACGCGACCCTGGCGGACCAGGGCGTGATCGAAGGGCTACCCGAACTCGATGGCGCGAGCGCCGCGATCATGCTCCCCGATCCCTACACATTCCCGACCGAGGGTGTGCTCGGTGAGCTCGCCGCAATCGCCCCCGCCACCCCGGTGCTGGGAGGTCTCTCGAGCGCCCGGACGGACGAGGGTGCGGGCGCCCTGTTCATGGACGACGAGGTATATGAGGAAGGCGCTGTCGGAGTCCGCTTCGAGGGCATCGAGGTTCTGCCGTGCGTGTCGCAGGGAGCCGCTCCGCTTGGTCGCGAAGTGACGATCACCGCCGCTGAGGGAAACGTGATCCACGAACTTGCCAGCCAGCCGGCGCTCGAGACCGTCGAGCGGATCATCGCCGAGCTGACACCGTACGACCGGGCGCTGATCGCTGGAGGGCTGCTGATCGGACTCGTGATCGACAGCGGCAAGCCCGAGTACGAACAGGGTGACTTCCTGGTCCGCGGCCTACTCGAGGCAGATCCAGAGTCCGGCCGGCTGGTCGTCGGTGCAGCGGTCCGGGAGGGTCAGGTGATCCGGCTGCACGCGCGCGATGCCCGGTCCGCCGACGAGGACCTGCGCAACGCCCTGCGCGCCCAAGTTGAGGCGATGCAGAGCGAGGGTCCCGCGGGGGCGCTGGTGTTCTCGTGCAACGGGCGCGGCAGCGCAATGTTCGGGCCGGGCGATCACGACGCAGCGATGGTCCAGCGTGAGCTGCGAGGCGCTCCCGCGGCCGGCTTCTTCGCCGCCGGGGAGATCGGCCCGGTCGGAGCTCGCAGCTTCCTGCACGGCTTCACGGCCACGCTGGCTGTGTTTCCGAAATAGCCGCGTGAGCGTCGTCCGCGGCAGCGTTCTGGTGACCGGCGCGACGGGCGGGATCGGCGCGGCGATCGCCCGGGCGTTCTCCGCTCGAGGCGCGACCCTGACGTTGACAGGGCGCCGCGTCGAGGCGCTGGAGCCGTTGGCGCGCGAACTCGGCGCACGCGCGATCACGTGCGATCTATCAGATCGGCGCGAGATCGAACGCCTGGCCACTGAAGCGGCCGGAGTCGACGTGCTGGTTGCGAATGCTGCCCTACCGGCGACGGGGCTGCTGAGCGAGCTGGGGCAGGAGGAGATCGACCGGATGCTCGAGGTGAACCTGCGTGCCCCGATCGCCCTGGCGCGCGCGCTGGCCCCGGGAATGGTGGGCCGAGGCCGGGGTCACATGGTCTTCATCTCCTCGCTCTCGGGAAAGGCGGCGTCGCCGGCGTCGTCGATCTACTCCGCGACCAAGTTCGGCCTCCGCGGCTTCGCGCTCGGGCTCCGGGCCGATCTGCGGCGCCACGGCGTCGGCGTGTCCGTCGTTCTGCCCGGGTTCATCCGCGACGCCGGGATGTTCGCCGACGCCGGCGTGCAGCTGCCGCGCTGGGTCGGCACCCGCTCGCCCGAAGCCGTCGCTCGCGGGGTGATCCGCGCGATCGAGCGAAACCAGGCCGAGCTCGAGGTCGCTCCGCCACCCCTCCGTCTCGGCACAGCCTTCGCCTCAGTCGCACCGCAGCTGGCCGCGACCGCGAGCCGGATGATGGGGAGCGATCGAATCGCCAACGAGCTCGCGAACAATCAGCGCCAGAAACGCTGAGGTTCGCGCGCCCCGAGGCGCGCAGGCGATCAGCTACGGGCCGCCAGGGGCGGGCGGTCGATCAGCTGCGGGGCCGCCATGGGCGGTCGATCAGCTGCGGGCCCGCCAGGGGCGGGTGGCCGCGGGCTCACGCTCGCCGGCGACCTCTTGCCGATCGCCGTTCTCGTGACCGTGCTCGCCGGTGACGGCCGCGAGCGTCGCGATGATCTCGTCGGCCAGACGCGCCCCCTCGTTCGCCCGCTCGGGTGTCGCCTGGACCCGGACGATCACGTCATCGCCATCGAGCTCCTCGAGCAACACCGCCGCCGGGGCACGGACCGGCGTGGAGATCTGATCATCGAGCAGCGCTTGGACCTGGCTCGGGCGCACGCCGGAACTGAGCCTCACCCTGACATCAACCGACTCGGGCTCACGCAGCGGCACGATAACCGCGGAGAGAACGCCGTTGTTCGGAACCATGATCCGATCCTCGCCGCGGGCGATCGTCGTGTAGAGCAAGCCCAGCGAGCTGACGACACCCTCGAGCTGACCGCCGAGGGCGCCGGCCTGCAGGCGAATCCGCTCCCCGACGCGGAATGGTCGCGCGGTCAGCAGTACGACACCGGCGATCAGGTTGCCGAGGGTCTGCTGCGCGGCGAGGCCGAGCACGACAGCGGTGAAGGCGCTGCCGGCTATGAGTGACCCCGTGTTCACCCCCGCCACGCTGAGCGCGATGATCAGTGTGATTCCCATCGTGGCGAGGCGGATCAGGAACCCGACGGTTCCGGCCGTGGCAGGATCCATGCGGCGGAAGAAAGTCGGTCCGGCGGCGCGACCGATGTCCCGGGCAAACGCCCAGCCGAGAGCGAGCAGCGCGATCACGGTCGCCCACTGGATCGGGACGTCCCATCTGCGCTCGGTGCGCTTTCCGAGCAGATCGACTCGGTAGTGGTAGAGCACGAGCACGCCGATCAGCAGCGGCAGCACGACGATGATCCCCCGCCGCGCGCGGTGGACGGCGCGCTGGCTGACGTTGACGGTCAAGCCGACCTGCTCCCAGGCCTCGCTGCGCGTCTCGAACATCCGCTCGAGGTGCAGGTCCTTGGTGTTCTTGAGGCGACTTCGAATCATTGCTCACTATCTGCCCGCTTTGAGGGTCACGTTACCTACCACCGTCGTCGAGCCTAAGTTTCACTCGAATTCAGAACAGCCGCTCCTGCTCGGTTCGCTGCCTCGATTCCGGACGGGGGCTCGACCCCTCGGATCGCCCTCGTATCCGCTGATCCGGCGAAAGCTCCGGCCCCTTCACGAGGGCCGATAGCCGGCGCCGCTCCTCGGGCGGCGCATACGCACCCCGGCGGTAGAGCTGCTGGTAACGGGACACCAGGTCTGGGCGCTCGGACTTCAACCAATCTAGGAACAACCCTTTCACATCGCCGCGCAGGTGCAGGGCGATTCCGGACACGTACGCGGCGCCGGCCGCGGAGGCCAACTCGAGGATCTTGGCCACCTGCTCGGGCGCGTCGTTGATCCCGGGCATCAGTGGGGCGACCAGGACGCCGGTGCGAATTCCGGCGCGCGTCAGCTCCGCCACCGCCTCGAGCCGGGCGCGGGGGTTGGGCGTGTGCGGCTCGGTCGCGCGCCAGGCCTCCTCGTCGAGGGTGGGGACCGAGAGCGCGGCGCTGAACTCGGTCCGCTCGGCGATCTCCTTCATCAGCGCCAGGTCGCGCAGCAACAGCGGCGACTTCGTCAGGATCGAGCATGGGTTTGCGGCATCGCGCATCGCTTCCCAGATCCCGGGCATCAACCGATAGCGGCCTTCGACCCATTGGTATGGGTCCGTGTTGGTACCGAGCGCAACCTGCTCGCCGCTCCACGATGGCCGCGCCAGCTCGACGCGCAACAGCTCCGGCGCGTTGACCTTGACGACGATCTCGCGCTCGAAATCGCGGCCGGCGTTGAAATCGAGGTACTTGTGCGTGGGCCGCGCGAAGCAGTAGCGGCAAGCGTGACTACAACCTCGATAGGGATTGAGGGTCCACTGAAAGGGCATCTGAGACGCCTCTGGCACCCGGTTCAGAATGGACTTGGCCCGCACTTCGTAGAACCTCGTCTCAATCGCCTCGGGCGCATCGAAGTGGCGCACCACCGCCTGATCGCGGTAGCCCGGCAGCCGCGCCCGCTCCTCCTCGACCGCTGTGCTCAGGTTGCTCCATCGCATGGAACACATGTTCGCATGCGGCGCGGACCGACCCGATGCGAGCCGGGTCACACCGCGACGCGCGGCAGGAGCGACTGCAGTCCAGACAGTGTCTGGCTGGTGGCGCTCGTGACCTCCACATCGACCAGCTCGCCGGGCGCAGCTGTCCCGGTGAAGTTGATCACCTTGTTGTGGCGCGAGCGTCCGCGCAGACGCGTCGGGTCAGTCCGCGAGGGTCCCTCGACCAGAACCTCCAGCGAGCGGCCGACGAATCGCTGCGCGCGCTGGCTCGCACGCCGCTGGATCACCTCGACCAGCCGCTCGAGCCGCTCGACCTTCAGCTCGTGCGCAACCTGGTCGGGCAACGTCGCCGCCTCGGTTCCGCGACGCGGTGAATAGATGAACGTGAAGGCGCCGTCGTAGCCGACCTCCTCTGCGAGCTCGAGCGTGAGCTGGAAGTCCCGCTCGCTCTCACCGGGAAACCCAACGATGATGTCCGTGGTCAGCGAGCAGTCGGGCACGTGCTCGCGGATCATCGCGACCCGGTCGAGATAACGCTCCCGGGTATACGTCCTGCGCATCCGCTTCAGCACGGTGCTCGAGCCGGACTGGAGCGGCAGGTGGATGTGCTCACAGAGTGCAGGCAACTCGGCATGAGCGCGGATCACGTCCTCTCGCATGTCCTTCGGGTGGGGGCTGGTGTAGCGGATGCGCTCGATCCCCTCGATCGCGTCGATCCGCGCCAGCAGCTCGGCGAACGCACAGCGATCTTCGCGGGCCAGATCGCGTCCATAGGAGTTGACATTCTGTCCCAGCAGGGTGACCTCGACCACGCCGTCATCGGCGAGCCTCTGCACCTCCGCGCCCAGCTCGGCTGGGGCGCGGCTGACCTCGCGACCGCGGGTTGAAGGGACGATGCAGTAGGAGCAGACGCAGTTGCAGCCGACGCTGATCTGGACCCACGCCTGGAACTCCCGTTCCCGCTTCGCCGGCAGATGTCCGGTGAAGCCCTCGAACTCGAAGAATCCCTGTGCCGTGAGCGAGTCGCTCGTCAGGAACTCCGCGAGCTTGTGCACCTGACCCGGACCGAAGGCGACGTCCACGAACGGAAAGCGCGCGAATACCTCCTCCTTGACCGATTGGGCCCAGCACCCCCCGATTCCGACGATCCGATCGGGTCGCTCGGACTTGAGCCGCCGGGCCTCGCCCAGGTGCGCGATGAAGCGGTTGTCCGCGTTCTCACGGATCGAGCATGTGTTGAACAGGATCAGGTCGGCGTCGGCTCGCGCTGGCGCCTCCGCATACCCGAGCGACTCGAGCATTCCCTTCATCCGCTCGGAGTCGTGCGCGTTCATCTGGCACCCGAAGGTCGTGAGGTGGTAAGTCCTCATCCGCCGCCCAAGGGTAGCGAGGCGCCCCTCCCGACAATCATCGCGTCGTCATCTCGTCTCCTTTGTCGGTTGGCCCGAGTGTGACGATCGCTCGCCGTGGTTGCCCGAGCGCGGACGCGGCCTGCGAGAAGGCCTGTTGCGCGGCCTCAGGCGGCTTGACTCGGGTGCCGGAGGGTGGATAGCGTCGCTCCTATAGCTCGCCCTCGGCTTGGAGTCGGCTACCTGACGAGGATGGGGCTGGTGGTTGGCTCACCTGCCCTTTCGGTAGACGTCCTCTCGCTCGGGGGCGAAGGTCCCCGCCCTTCACCAGACTCAGCTCGGCGTAAACCGGGGCAGGATGAGCTCCACGCAGGCTCCGTGTCCGTGCGGCGCGTCCCCGGCGCGCACCTCGCCGTCGTGCGCCTCGGCGATCGCGAGCACGATCGCCAGACCCAGACCCGCTCCTCCTGCCGCGCGTGTTCGGGCGGGGTCGACCCGGTGAAACCGTTCGAAGATGCGCTCGCGCTCAGCGGCCGGGATGCCCGGGCCGTCGTCGATCACGGCGAATCGCAGCATGTCCGGAGCGGCCCGCTGGACCTCGAGCCGAACCAATCCCGAGCCGGTGGCAGTGTGATCGATGGCATTGCGCGCCAGGTTTCGGATCGCCTGCGCGAGGCGGTCGGGATCCGCCTCGAGCGACCCATCGGGGACCGGTCCCAGCTCGAAGCGGCGATCGTCGATGAGGCTGACGCCGTCCCACAGTTCGATGACAAACGTACGCAGGGGGATCCGCTCGTTGCGCAGGAAGTCGGTCTGCTCGGATTGGGCGAGCACGAGCAGGTCGTCCACGAGCCTGGTGATCCGAGTGATCTCCGCTTGCACGAGCCGTTCCACGCGGCGCACCTCCGCGCCGTCTGGATTCTCCTGGGCCGCGAGGACCTCGAGTTGGCCGCGGATCACGGTCAGCGGCGTGCGCAGCTCGTGCGAGGCATCCGCGACGAACTCACGCTGTCCAGCGAATGCCTCAGCCAACCGGTCGAGCATGTGATTGAACGCTTCCGCCAGCACCCGGACCTCGCGACCCTGGGCTGCTGAAGCTGCCATCCGCGGCTCGAGGTCGCCCGCATCCACGCGGGCGGCGACTGCGGCCATCCTGCGAAGCGGGGCGGTCACCCTTACGCCGGCCAGGTACGAGGCCAACAGGGCGATCGCCAGGGTCAAGGCTCCGGCCAGAACGAACGCGTTGGCGATTCCTCGCTGTGCCCGGTTCACTGATTGCAGCGGCTCACTGGCCCCCACGACCACTCCTAGCGTGCCGACATTCAGGCGGCGCTCGAGCATCCGCATCTCGCCGACGTCAGGCACCGGTTGCGTCGAATAGCCGATCCGCGGAGCCCGGAGGCGCGCGCCCACGGCATTCTCGTGCGCCTGCTCGGCCGCCGTCTCGCCCTCATCCGGAGCGCCGCCGCCGAACACCTCGGGATGGTTTGTGGCGGTGGCGGCGCCGGGGACGAGGACGAACAGCAGCGTCGAGGTTGCTCTGTAGGGCTGGTCGCGCAGGTAGCGGCCCGCCGCAGCGGCGACACGCGGTGCGTTGGCGCCCGCGAGCGGCAGCAAGAATTCCCCCAGCTGCGTAGTGTCTCCACGCAGATCCCGGTCGATCTGGGTTCGAATCTCGCTTCCGGTGCGCGTGTAGGTGACCGCGAACACCACCGCGGCCGAGACGATCATCACCCCCGCCACCCATGCTGTCAGTCGCCAGCGAAGGCTGGTCGGGAAGCGCGTCCTAATCGCCTGCTCCGAAGCGGTAGCCCACTGACCGGATCGTGGTGATCGGCGCGTTGCCGTGGGAATCCCTCAGCTTGCGACGGAGGTATCCGATGTAGACGTCGACAACGTTCGTCCCGGGGTCGTACTCGTAGCCCCACACCGCGCGCAGGATCTGCTGGCGTGAAAGCACCTGGTCACGATTCTGAAGCAGGTACACGAGCAGTTCGAACTCGGTTGTCGAGAGCCGGACCAGCACTCCGTTGCGGCGAACCTCCCGAGACAGAAGGTTGACCTCGATAGGACCGTCACGCAGGCTTGTGGTGGGCACCTGCGCCGCGACCCGCAGCTGTGCCCTGATCCGCGCCGCCAGTTCGCTCAAGGAGAACGGCTTGGTCAAGTAGTCGACCGCCCCGGCGTCGAGCCCGGCGACCCGGTCCTCGACCTCTCCGCGCGCCGTGAGCGCGATCACTGGCACCGCCGGCCGGGCCATTCTCAGCTCGCCCAGGACGTCGAGCCCGCTGCGGCCGGGAAGCATCATGTCGAGCACGACCAGATCGACACGTTCGCCCAGTGCCTTCTGGGTGCCGCTGAGGCCGTCGAGCGCGGTCGACACCTCGAACCCGTGGGCGGCCAGGCCTCGCTCGAGAAAGTCGACGATCCCCGGCTCGTCCTCGATGACCAGGATCACGGCAGGCATGGCCCCGGGGACCGCATGCACGGCGATGATATGTCGTGGGATTGCGGCCAGATCTCGCTGAAGAGGTTTCTCATGGTGCGCTGAACGGCAGTTCAGGCCTCGCCGCGACAGTTCACGAGGTGGACACCACGCAGCAGCGCACGAGCGCCCGGAGGAGCACCTCCCGGCGCGGATGGGTGGCCGCCGGTCGACGTCGCCTGGCCGCCTGGACGGCGGGTGGTACGGGTGCAAACGAGCAGCTCACCGCCGTCAACGGCCTCCTCTTGATCTTGCTGTTCGCGGTGATCGGCGCGACGATTCTGCGCATCCGGCAGCTGCTCTCGGTTCATCTGTTCGTGGGACTGCTGTTGCTCGCACCGGTGGCCTTGAAAATGGTCTCAACCGGCTACCGCTTCGTCCGCTACTACACCGGCGATCCCATCTACCGCGACAAGGGGCCGCCGGAGCTGGCGCTGCGATTGATGGCTCCGGTGGTGGTGTTGAGTACGGTCGCGGTGTTCGTCTCCGGGATCGTGCTGCTGTTCGAAGGGCCGAGCCATCGCGGCCAGCTGGTGTTGATCCATAAGGTGAGCTTTATCGTCTGGGCGGTCTTCGTCGGCCTGCACATCCTCGGCCACCTGCCGGCTCTGGGACGCTCGCTACGGACCTCTCCGCGCATGGCGCCGGGCGGCTCGGCAGGTGCCGCGGGTCGCCTGATCTCGATCATCGGCGCGCTCGTGGCGGGTGTGGTGCTGGCGATCGTGTTGATCCCCCAGTTCGGGATCTGGACCGCCCACAGCCCGCTCTTGCACCACCATCGCTGAGATTGGGGTCGATTACCGTGCGTACTCGACCGCCCGTGACTCTCTGATCACGGTGACCTTGATCTGGCCCGGATACTCGAGCTGCTTCTCGATCTCACGGGCGATCTCGTAGGACAGCAATGTCGCGGCGTCGTCGTCGATGTCACCCGGCGCGACCATCACGCGGATCTCGCGGCCCGCCTGCATCGCGTAGACCTTGTCGACTCCCTTGTGGCGTGTCGCGATCTGCTCGAGGTCACGCAGCCGCTTGACGTATTGCTCCAGCGACTCACCGCGCGCCCCGGGCCGGGCGCCGGAGAGGGCATCGGCCGCTTGCACGATCACCGCCTCGATGGTCTGCGGTTCGACCTCGTTGTGATGGGCCTCCATCGCGTGTGCGACCGCCTCGGGCTCGCCGTACTTGCGGGCAAGCTCACCGCCGACAAGCGCGTGCGGTCCCTCGATCTCGTGCGTGACCGCCTTGCCGATGTCGTGTAGCAGGGCTGCCCGGCGGGCGGTCTTCGGGCCCGCTCCGAGCTCCTCCGCCATCATCGCTGCCAGCCGGGAGACCTCGATCGAGTGCGCGAGCACGTTCTGGCCGTAGCTGGTGCGGAACTTGAGCCGTCCCAGAAGCCTGATCAGCTCCGGGTCGAGCCCCTGGACGCCAGCCTCGAACACGCCCGCCTCGCCGAGCTCCACGATGTGGCCCTCGAGCTCGGACTTGGCCTGGTAGTACATCTCTTCGATCCGCGCGGGATGGATCCGCCCATCCTGCAGCAACTTCTCCAGGGTCAGTCGCGCGATCTCCCGACGAACGCCATCAAAGCCGGAGAGCACCACCGCCCCCGGCGTGTCGTCGATGATGAAGTCCACTCCGGTGAGGTTCTCGAGCGCGCGAATGTTGCGGCCCTCGCGACCGATGATGCGACCCTTCATGTCGTCAGCGGCGAGCTGGACGACCGACACCGTTGTCTCGGCCGCGTGGCCGGCCGCAAGGCGTTGCATGCAGACCGAGAGGATGTTCCGCACGCGTCTGTCCGCCTCGCGCTTGGTTTCCTCCTCGATCTGTCGGATGCGCCGCGCCGAGTCATGCTTGGCTTGGTCCTCGACCTCCTTCAGCAGCAGCTGCTTCGCACGCGCCGCTGACAGACCCGAGACCTGCTCGAGCGTCCGTTCGAGCTCGTGGCGCATGGCGGCGAGCGCCTCGCGCTCCTGCTCGAGCTCGGCCTCCCGGCGAGCAAGATGATCCTCGCGCCGGGCGAGCGCCGCCGTGCGTTCTGGGAGCTCCGCGTCGCGCGTTATCGTCGGGGCGGCCTCCGGTTCCACAACGCTCGCTCCGGACCGCCCCCCACGACCGGTTACGACCGCATACACCACGGCGGCGAGCACGAGTCCCACCGCGATCAGCGCTGCGGCACCGATGATGTCCATGGTCGTTCCTCTCTCTGTGTGGCCCCAGGCACCCGAGACCACACTCACTGCTTCGGTTCTTGGAGCGACCGACCGGCCCGTGCGAATCGCACGAACGGATGCCGGATCAGGCGACCGTGTCGCCCTTCAGGCGGCGGCTAGCTGGCACTTTCTTTCGGTTTTCTGGGAAGGCGCATCTCCGGCCGATATGACCGGGATAGCCCATTCGTAATCGCCGTCAACGCTGAGTCCGGGAATCCAAGTTCTACAAGATTTGCTGGTGTTTTGCGGCCCGCAGGCCGTTCGTTCGCTACTGGCATCGTAGTACTGGCGGCGAGTCCGCGCAATCCGCATATGCAACGAGCGCCTCGAGCGCCACCTCGCTGCCATAACCCTTTCGCACCAGGACGCCAAGCGCTCGTTCGCGTTCGCGCCGATCTTCCGGCGGCGCTGGGAAACGCCGCTTCAACAGCGCGACCGCGCGGTCGATTTCGCGGTCGGGTGCGCCGTCGGCGAGCGCCTGCTCGGCCAGCGCTCGGTCGACCCCTCGCCGCTGCAGCGTTGCCTGAATCCGTTCAGATCCCCATTGCTCGAGCGCGCGCTTGTCCTCCACGAACAGGCGCGCAAAGCGTGCGTCGTCGAGATAGCCCTGCTCCGCCAGCAGCTCGATCGCGCCTTCGACCTCCTCGGCCGGGCAGCCGCGACCCGCCAGGTGGCGCCGCATCTCGAAAACCGTTCGATCGCACCGATTCAGGTAGCGGTATGCAAGTACAAGCGTCTGCGGCAAGCGCTGATCGTCGGCGCGATCAGGGTCCGAAGCATCCGGGACGCGCATCGGGCGCCTCGGCCGCAACCCTTACGCTGCCCGGCCTCCGACTACTTCCACCGCCTCCATCGCAGACCAATCGCTTCCCGAGCCGTTCTCGGCGTCCGGTTGGCGCTCATGCGACTCGATCGGCTTCACCAGATCGCGGCTGATGCCCAGCGCCGCATAGATCTTGCCCTCAATCTCACCGGCCATGTCCTGATGCTCGTCCAGGAACGCCTTGGCGTTGCCACGCCCCTGTCCGAGCCGCTCCTCCCCGTAGGAGAAGAACGAGCCTGACTTGGTGATGATCTTGTGCTCGATCCCGTAGTCGAGCAGGCAGCCGGAGGTGGAGATCCCCTTCCCGAATTCGATATCGAATTCGGCCTGCTTGAAAGGGGCCGCGACCTTGTTCTTGACGACCTTGACCTTGACACGGTTGCCGACCGCCTCCGCTCCGTCCTTGAGCGTCTCGATCCGGCGGATGTCCAGGCGCTGCGAGGAATAGAACTTCAGTGCGCGCCCCCCCGGCTGGGTCTCCGGAGAGCCAAACATTACGCCGACCTTCTCGCGGATCTGATTGGTGAACACGCACAGCGTCTGCGTGCGATTGAGGTTGCCGGCGAGCTTGCGCATTGCCTGGGACATCATCCGGGCCTGGGCGCCGACCGACTGGTCACCCATCTGGCCCTCGAGCTCGGCGCGGGGCGTCAGCGCGGCGACCGAGTCCACCGAGATCACGTCGACCGCGCCGGAACGGATCAGCATGTCGACGATCTCGAGCGCCTGCTCGCCGTAGTCCGGCTGGGAGACGAGCAACTCGTCGATGTCGACCCCGATCTGGCGAGCGTAGAGCGGGTCCATCGCGTGCTCGGCATCGATGAACGCGCACACGCCACCGAGCTTCTGCGCCTCGGCAATGACGTGATAGACGAGCGTCGTCTTCCCCGAGGACTCAGGACCGAAGATCTCGACGATCCGCCCGCGCGGGACGCCACCGATCCCGAGCGCGATGTCCAGCGCGAGCGCGCCGGTGGGAATCGCGTCGACCGCGACACGAGCGCCGGGATCGCCCATCCGCATGACCGTGCCCTTGCCGAACTGCCGCTCGATCTGCGTGAGGGCTCCGTTAAGTGCAGCTTGGCGCTTGGCATCGGACTTCGCGTCCGGCGAGGCGCCGGAGCGCGCGACAGACTTCGCGCCGGCCTTCTCTTGCTCGCTCATCTTTGCTTCGGCTCCTTCTCTCGTGCGCGTTGAACTCACCACGGTAGGACGGGTGGCGGACGGAACCAGACGCTAGATCCGGGACCTGCGACGAAACAAGACCCGTTCGTCACGCGGAACGAACAAGTTGGTGACAATCGTGAACGGCGGAGGCTGGCGCAAGCTCAGAAGCGCTCGGGGGTCATCACGCCGTGCACGAGCATCCCGCCGTCGGGAGTGCGGCTCGCGAAACTTGCTCTAACGCCCAAATCGAGCACCGGTCCCCCCGAAATGGGCGATCGCGCACGAAGATCATGCTCGATCACCCATTTCGTCCGCCCGCCTCCCCGGTTTGGAAGATCGAGCAGGTTTTAGGGCTCCACCCGCCTCCCCGGTTTGGGAGATCGAGCAGGTTTAGTCTCCACCCGCCTCCCTAGGGCGTCCCAAGAGCCGCTGCTTTCCTGGCCCGGTGGACCGCCGACGATGCTGGCGCAGTCTCGCCTGACCTGCGCCTTTCGGCGCCTCGTCCGGGCCGCTCCTCACGACCAGATCGTGTCGAACGCGTACAGATCGAATGGCACGAGGCGGCACTCCACGATCCGTCCCGCCCGGACTCGGAAGATCCCGATGGTCTCCCACGCCACTGTCCGCCCCGCACGCTCGGCCCGGCCGCCGGCGAGCTGCACGACCTCCTCGCCGATCACCGCCACGCCGTGGACGGTCACGCGAAAGCTGGCGTCGGTCATCGCCGCGCGCCGCTGGAGATAGTCGAGCACCGCGTCCACCCCGCGGTGCTCGCCGGCGATCGCGCTGCGCCCGGGGACGTGCCAGACAACGTCGTCGTCCAGCAGCGCGCGCACACCGTCGAGCTCGCCGGACGCGTAGGCCCTGGCCTGCGCCGCGTGAAAGCGTCTCACCACCGAAACCGGGTCGAGCGGCGCGCCGGCGGATCCGAGCGAGATCCTCCTCAGGGGCTCGTAGCGCGCGCCGGCGGCGCCGAGCCGCGAACGGAACAGCGTCACCGCGGACGCGTCGAAGCCCGGATTGGGTGGCGACGGGAGCTCGACCGCTGAGAGGCGGGCCCCCCGCGCCACCCGCCCGACCGTGACGTGGGCCAGAAACGGCCGCGGCTCGGGCACGTACCAGCCGCCGGACTGCAGCTCGCGCGAGAGCAGCGCCTGCGCCTCGGCGAGCGTGCCGTGGGCGTCCTCGACCTCGACCGCGAGCACCCGAGGCCGCCGCGCGGGGAGCCAGGCTGCGACGCTCAGCGCGAGCCGCGGACGCGGCTGCGAGGCCACTCGCTCGCAGACCGCGGCGATTGGCTCGACCTCGGAACCAAGTCGCCAGCCGAGGAAGCACAGCGTGACGTGAAGCGCATCCGGCGCCACCGGGCGCAGCCCCTGGAGGTCCCGCAGCGCTTCGCGCCGCCAATCGAGCAGCGCCTGGCGGATCTCGCCGGGCAGCTCGAGCGCCACGAACAGACGGACGCGTTCGTCGCTCACGAACGGCCAGGTCGGCTGCCTTCGCCCGTCGCAGCCTCGACGGCCGGCTCGGCGCCAGGCTCGCCGGCGACCTCGTCGGCGCCGCCGAGGAGCAACCGCCGCAACAGGTGCATCGCGACCGTCGTCGAGCGGTCGCGGATGTCGGCGCGGCCGCCGGGAAGCCGCACATTTCGCGTGATCCGGCCGGCCTCGGGCGAGCTCACCGAGAAGCAGACGAGCCCCACGGGCTTCTCCGGGGTGCCGCCGCCGGGGCCCGCGATGCCGGTCACGCCGATGCCGAAGCTGGCTTCGAAGCGATCGGCCGCGCCATCAGCCAGCGCCTGCGCGACCTCCGGCGAGACCGCTCCGAACTGTGCGATCAACGCCGGCTCGACGCCGACCAGCCCGACCTTGGCCTCGTTCGAGTAGGCCACGATCCCGCCCGCGAAGTACTCCGACGAACCGCCTCGCTCGGTCAGGCGCGCCGCCAGCAGACCGCCGGTGCAGGACTCGGCGACCGCGACGGTGCGGCCATCGAGCAGCCGCGTGACCTGCTGGTCGACAGTCGAGCCGTCCCGTGAGAACAGGGTGTCAGCATGGCGCTCCGCGATGAACTCGACCAGCGCGTCGTACGCCGGCTGTGCCGGCGGCTCATAACGCGTGGCCACCTCGATCTCACCGCGGCGCAGACACGTCGTGACCTCGAGCTCGTCCAGCGGCACGCCGGCGGACTCCGCCGCTCGCAGCGTATTTGCGATCTCCGACTCCGGGATGCCGAACAGGCGGATGATCCCGCGCTCGTAGGTGGTCGCGCCGGAAATAGCCTCACGGAACGCGTCGGTCGCGCGGGCTGTCTCCCACATCGGCTGCAGTTCGCGTGGGGGACCCGGCAGCACGACCACGGTCGGTCCGCCTCCCGTGGCCGGCGGTACGACCAGGCCCGGCGCGGTGCCCACCGGCTCGAGCACGGTGGCGCCACTGGGAATCACCGCCTGCTTGCGGTTCGATGCTCTGATCGCGTCCTGATCGAGGCCCGGCCAGCGCTTCATCATCGGGCGCAGGATCTCCGCGATCCGCTCCTCGAGCCGCGGGTCGAGCACCATCTCGCGGCCGGTGAACCGGCCCACCATCTCGGCGGTCAGATCGTCCGCGGTCGGTCCCAGACCGCCGCTGGTGACGATCAGGGCCATCCCCTCTCGTTCCATGAACTCGAGCGCCGCGAGCAGGTCTTGCTGGCGGTCGCCGACGATCTGGATCATCGCCGCGTCGACGCCGATCTCGCGCAGGCGCTCGGACAGCCAGGGGCCGTTGCGATCGCTGATGATCCCGGTCAGGACCTCGGTCCCGGTGATCAGGATGCCGGCGCGTGGGGTCACGGACAGGTCGGAGGCATCGAGAGCGGTATCGGATGGGTTCCGGTCGGTTCGATCAGGAGGCGAATCGCGGTCGACGATGCTGCCACCGGAACCGTCTTACCGTTGACCGTCACATGCACGGCGTTGTTGCCGAGGGTCAGCAGCAGCTTGCCGGCGATCTGTGGCGGGACCGTCTGTCCCGCCGTGAACGTCTGCTCGTTGATCAGCTTCGTCCCGGCGCCATCGACCAGGCAGACGTAGACGGTTCCCGTGGGCACGAGCTGGAGCTTGACGGTTGTCGGCTTCGGAGGCGGCGGACGCCGATGGCGCCGATGTACCCGGTGCGGAGGGGCGGCGTGGGCCCCGGTCGAGGAGGTGGGCTGCTTGCCGGTGTTGCTGCCGATGACCGCCAGCGCGACCACGACCGCGACCAGGACCAGGCCGATCAGTGCCCACGACGGCAGCAGCGGGCCGCGGTCGCCGCGCTCGCGCTCGCGCGTGCGGGAGCTGATCGGCCGCAGGTCGTGGTCCGAGGGCCCCTCGTAGCGGCGTCTGAACTCTTCCACGAGCATCCGGCTGTCGAGCCCGAGGAAGTCTCCGTATGTCCTCAGGAAGCTCCTGGCGTAGACCGGCCCAGGAAGCAGATCCCATTCCTCGTTCTCGATCGCCCGCAAATACTTGGCGCGGATCTTGGTTCGGGCCTCGACCTCCCCGATGTCGATCCGCGCGCGAATCCGTGCCTCTCGCAGTGTTGCGCCGATCTCGGCCACGGCCAGAAGGCTAGACGGCTGGGCGCATCAAAGGCGGCCGTGAACTCGCCAAAAATCAGCCGCTAACCGGAGGCCGGCGAGGAGTCCGGAGGGGAACTCTACGCATGGCCGCAAGGCGCTCGAATGGGGCCCACACGGCTCCGCACGATTACGTGTCGCCGGCGTTCTCGAGCCCTGGCGGCGTCCCGGCGCCGCCTCCCACGGTCGCGCTGGCATCCCCTCCGGCCTCGGCGAGGTGGAGGAGGATCCGCGGCACGTCGGCCTCGCTGATCAGCACCTGCCGCGGCTTGGATCCCTCGTAGCCGGAGATGATCCCGCGCCGCTCGAGCATGTCGATCAGCCGCCCGGCTCGCGTGTAGCCGAGCCGCAGACGGCGCTGAAGCATCGACGTCGAGGCGGTACCCATCTGCGCGACAAGCGCGACCGCCTCCTGGAGCAACGGATCCTCGTCGGGGTGAAACTCCCCCTCCTCCGCATTACTGGATTCCGAGGATTCGACCTCCTCGAGCAGCTCCTCGTGAAACTCGGGCTTGCCCTGACCTCGCCAGGCATCGGTCAACTCCGCGATCTGATCCTCGTCGATGTAGGCGCCCTGGATCCGCTGCAGCTTGCTGGATCCGACTGGCGAGAACAGCATGTCGCCCTGGCCGAGCAGCGACTCGGCGCCGTTCTGGTCGAGGATCACGCGCGAGTCCGTCTGGCTGGAGACGGCGAAGGCGATCCGCGAGGGCACGTTCGCCTTGATCATTCCCGTGATCACGTCGACCCGCGGCGATTGCGTCGCGAGCACCAGGTGGATCCCGACCGCACGGGCCTTCTGCGCCAGACGGATGATCGACTCCTCGACGTCAGCCGGCGCGACCATCATCAGGTCGGCCAGCTCGTCGATCACGCACAGCACGTAGGGAAGCGGAGGCTCACCGCGCTTTTCGCGCGCGCGGTTGAGCTCGGGCAGGTTGCGGGTCCGCGCCAGCGACATCGTCCCGTAGCGCTGCTCCATCTCCTTGACCAGGTTCTGGAGCGCGTTGGCGGCCATCCGCGGGCTGGTGATGACGGGCGTCAGCAGGTGGGGGATCGATTCGTAGTGGTTGAGTTCCACCTGCTTGGGATCGACCAGCACCAGCCGGACCTCGTGCGGCGTCGCGCGCAGCAGGATTGAGGCCAGCATCGCATTGACGCAGGCCGACTTGCCGGCGCCGGTTGTCCCGGCGACCAGCAAATGGGGCATCTTCGCAAGGTCCGCTCCGATCGCGCGGCCGGCGATGTCCTTGCCGAGCCACACCGTCAGCGGCGACCATTCCGGCGGGGCGTCCTGAAAGACGTCGCCCAGGTGGACGATCCGCCGGCGAGAGTTTGGAACCTCCACGCCGACCGCCTGCTTGCCCGGGATCGGCGCCAGGATCCGGATGTCGGTCGCGGCCAGCGCATAGGCCAGGTCGTCCTTCAGTTGGGCGACCTTGCCGACCTTTGTCCCCGGCGCCAGGCGAAGCTCGTAGCGAGTGATGTGGGGCCCGGTGACGCGGCCGATCACCTTGGCCTCGATCCCGAAGTGCCCGAGCGACTCCAGCAGCGTGCGCGCCACCTGCTCCTGACCCTCGGTATCGGGCTTCGCCGCCTCACCTGTCGAGCGGGTCAGAAACCGCGAGCCCGGGATCCGCCACTGGAAGTCCGGGTCGTCTGTGACATGCGGGCGGTAGCGACCCTGGGGCGTGAGATCCTCGGGCCCCAGGACCGGCCTTGGCGCTTCGGACCCGAGCTCGGCGCCTTCGCGCTGCGTCGCCGGTTGCCCCTCGCCGGGCCCCTCTACCCCGGGGCCCTGTACCCCCTGCCCGTGTACCCCGGGCGCTCGCACCCCGGACGACTGTATCCCGGGAGCGTGCACCCCGGCCGCCGGCGGCCCGGGCTCGATCGGCGGCGCCTCGACGTGCGTCGCGCGGACCACCAGCTCAGCGGTGTCGAACTCGGGCGGGAGCATCAGCTCGCTCTCGTCGGACTGGTCAGAAAAGCCGCCAAGCGCGCGACCGGCCTCGGTCGCGGGACGCCGGACGCTCGCCGCGATCTCCTCGGTGGAGCGCTTCAGCGCGCGGCTCGTCCCGGCCACGCGGGCGCCGGTCACCCGGATGATCCCCGCGAGCGTGGCGCCGCTCACGAGGATCAGACCGGCCGCGAGCAGGAACAGCGCGAGGATGTGAGCGCCGAGCGTCGAGAACAGGTGGGAAGAAAGCCACAGCTCTCCCTGCCCGACGATGCCGCCGCGCGACTCGAACGCCGACGGGCGCCAGAATCGAGCCCCGTGCAGCGCGCCAGGCCCGAGCCCGAGCGTTCGCGCAGCGAGCGCGAGCGTGATCGCGGCCGTCAGGCACACCGTCCCGGTCCGCAGCGGGCGCGCAGGAGGCCGGATCTCCCTGGCCAGGACCAGCGCGCCACCGGCGATCAGCGCGGCCGGAACCGCGTAGCCGGCCGCCCCGAACACGAACCGCATGCCGGTGACGGCTCCGTCCCCGAGGGTCCCGCCCGACCAGTCCAGGTACGCGACCCCGCCGAGGAAGATGCCAATCGCGATCAGGGCGAGTCCGACGATGTCGACGTGGTGGGGCTGCAGGTCGAACCGGGGCAGCTTCAGCGGCCGGCTCGACAGCAACGAGCGCTTGGCGCGCTTAGGGGGCGGCTTCTTGCGAGCCTTCTTCGAGCGGGCGGTGATGGCCATGGCGTCCGATCGACTGGCTTCGACGGCCGTGACGCGGCTCCTGCCGCGTATCAAGCGCCACTAAAAATCGGGCTGAGCCCACAATCCGGTCAAATACCATCTGGTGCCAAACCATGAGCGATTACGAACGTGCACCGCGTGTCCTGGTCGTCGAGGACGACGACGCGATTGCCCAGGTCCTGCAGCGGTCCCTGCGGATGGAGGGCTACGACGTCAAGATCGCCGGCGACGGGATCAGCGCGCTGGATCTCGCCCACGGCTTCCTTCCCGATCTGGTGATCCTCGATCTGGGGCTGCCGCGGCTCGACGGGATCGAGGTGGCGAGGACGCTGCGCAAATCGGATGACGTTCCGATCCTGGTTCTGACTGCTCGCGACGCGGTCGAGGCCCGGGTGGAGGGGCTCGATTCCGGGGCCGATGACTACCTGGTCAAGCCGTTCGAGCGCCAGGAGCTGCTGGCCAGGCTGCGCGCCCTGCTGCGGCGCCGTCCTCCCCGGGGCCAGGCGACGCTCACGGTCGGCGATTTGAAGTTGAACCCCGACACTCATGAGGTGTGGCGCGGCGAGCGAGCGATGGACCTCACCCAGAGAGAATTTGAGCTGCTCGAGTACCTGATGCGCAACGAGCGAATCGTCATCTCTCGACAGCGACTGCTTGACGAGGTGTGGGGCTATGACCCATTCTCCATGACGAATACGATCGAGGTGTTCGTCTCCAACCTCCGGAGGAAGCTTGAAGCGGACGGCGAGCCTCGGCTCCTACACACGATCCGCGGCGCGGGCTACGTTCTCCGCGTATAGGCGGCTGCCGATCCGCTGGCGTCTCGCCGGCGGCTCCGCAGTGCTGACGTTCGTGA
The DNA here is from genome assembly GCA_963799745.1 of uncultured Solirubrobacterales bacterium. GTDB lineage: Bacteria > Actinomycetota > Thermoleophilia > Solirubrobacterales > Solirubrobacteraceae > Palsa-465. The sequence continues at coordinate 37,566 of CAWCYH010000011.1, forward strand.
TCCTCGCCTCGTTCGCGGCGATCCTCGGCGTGCTCACGACGCGGCAGGTCGTTGGGCAGTTCAACGACGAGGTCGGCTCGGCTGCCGACCAGCTTCAGCAGGAGCTGAACCGCAAGCTCGACTTCGTCCATGGCGTGCTGGACTGCGACCGCACCGTTCACCTCAGTGACTACGCGAGTGCCGAGCAGGCGCAGATCCGGATCTTCGACGAGAACACCGGCGAGCTGCTCTGTACGCAGCTGAAGATCAGGGGGGCCAAGACTCCGCTCGCGACGGCGACACTCAACGCTGCGCCGGTCCAGACCCACGGCACGATGACCGAGGATGGCTACCGTGCCGCGGTCCGCGAGCTCAGCCCCCAGCCCGTCGGCCAGCTGAAGCTGCTGTACGCCCGCCCGCTCTCGGACGTCGACCACACGCTCGCGCGGGTGCGCATCCTGCTGTTGCTGGGAGTGCTCGGCGGCACCATCCTTGCCCTGCTCGCGGGCCTGTGGACGGCCCAGCGAGCGATGGGCCCGATCGCCGAGCTGACCGAGGCGGCGCGCGAGATCGAGCGGACGCGCGACCCGAGCCGGCACCTCCCCAGAGTGCAGGCCGACGATGAGATCGCCGAGCTGGCGCGGACGCTCGAGGGCATGCTGGGCGCGCTGGACGCGGCCCGCAGCGAGACGGAGACAATGCTCGAACGCCAACGGGAGTTCGTCGCGGACGCCTCACATGAGCTGAGGACGCCGCTCACGAGCGTGCTCGCGAACCTCGAGCTGCTGGCGGAGGAGCTCGACGGCGAGCAGGCGGAGTCCGCGCAGGCGGCGCTGCGCTCGACGCGGCGGATGCGCCGGCTGGTCGGCGACCTGTTGCTGCTTGCCCGCGCCGATGCTCGCCGCGAGCAACCACGGCGGCAAGTCGATCTCGCCGAGGTCATGACCGAGGCCGCAGCCGAGCTAGGGCCGATGGCGCTCGACCACGAGCTCTCGATTCGTGCCGCTCGGGCGCCCGTGGAAGGCGTCAGGGACGACCTGCACCGGCTGACGCTGAACCTGATCGAGAATGCGCTGCGCCACACCCCGCCGGGGACGCACATCCAGGCGCAGACGAGCACCGACAACGGCGACGCGACGCTGATCGTCGAGGACGACGGTCCCGGCATCCCCCGAGCGATCGAGCGGCGCGTGTTCGAGCGGTTCGTCCGCGGCGGGGGCGACGGGGGTCGTGGCTCGGGGCTGGGACTGTCGATTGTGCGGGCGGTGGCGGAAGTTCACGGCGGGACGGTCTCGGTCGAGCGAGCCGGCCCGGAGCGCGGCACGCGGTTCACGATCCGGATCCCGGCCAGTCCCACAGCCGAGGGCGGGACGCCGGCCGACGGCCAGCGCGTCGCTCAGACTTCGACCACCACCGGCAGCACCATGGGGCGGCGGCGCAGCCGGTCGTAGACGAACGCGGCGAGATCGTCGTGGAGCGACTGCTGGAGCAGGTCGATCTGCTGGATCCCGTCGCGTGCGGCATTGGCCAGCGAGCGCTCCACCTCGAGACGGATTTCCTCGACCAGCCCGTCGGCCTGCTCGATGAACGGCACCCCGCGGAAGATCACCTCGGTCGGCGCGACCGGCTCGCCGCTCTGCTCGGACACCGTCGCGACGACGATGAAGATCCCGTCGGCCGACAGCATGCGGCGGTCGCGCAGCGCGACGTCCGCCGGGTCGCCGATGTCGACGCCGTCGACGAAGATCATCCCCGACTGCTCGGGGTCGCCGAAGCGGGCGCCGTCGGAGTCGATCTCGAGCGGCAGGCCGTTCTCGCCGCGGAACAGATCGTCGGGATCGATCCCGACCGCGTCGGCGAGCTGGGCGTGCAGCTGGATTCGCTTGTAGTCGCCGTGCACTGGTAGCACGTAACGAGGCTTGACCAGGTTGAGCATCAGCTTGAGCTCCTCCACGTAGCCGTGGCCCGAGGCGTGAATCGGTGCCTCTCGCGGAGTGATCACGTTGCAGCCGATGTGATAGAGACGGTCGACCGTCTCCCCCACCGCCCGCTCGTTGCCGGGAATCGGCGTGGCCGAGAACACCACCGTGTCGCCGCTTCGCAGCTTGATCGCACGATGGTCGTTGTGAGCCATCCGCCGCAGCGCCGACAGAGGCTCTCCCTGTGAGCCGGTCGAGATCACGATCACCTTGTGGTCAGGCCAATCCTCCACTTCCTGTGGCTGGATCAGGATCCCGTCCGGCACCTCGATGTGGCCGAGGGAGCGCCCGATGTTGACGTTCTTGCGCATCGAGCGCCCGACCAGCGAGACCTTCCGGCCGAGCGCCGCGGCGGCGTCGATCACCTGCTGGACGCGATGAATGTTCGAGGCGAAGCTGGTGACGATGATCCGCCCTTCGGCGCGCGCGAATACCTCTTCCAGATGCGGCCCGACCTCGCGTTCGGAGGGCGAGAACCCGGGTCGGTCCGCGTTGGTGGAGTCACCGCAGAGCAGCAGCAGCCCCTCGCGGCCGAGCTCGGCGAGCCGCGACACATCGGCCGGCGGCCCGTCCACGGGAGTCTGATCGAACTTGTAGTCGCCCGTGACGAGGACGGTGCCCAGCTCGCTCCGGAGCGCGACCGCACACGAGTCCGGGATCGAATGGGTCATGTGGATCAGCTCGATCGTGAATGGGCCCGCATCGATCTGCTCGCCCGGATCCACGTCCTCGAGCTCGGCGTCTCGCAGCCTGTGCTCGTCGAGCTTCGATCGCGCCATCGCGATTGTCAGCGGGCCTCCGTAGACGATCGGAGCGTGCTCGCCGAGCTCGCGCAGAACCCACGGTAGCGCTCCGAGGTGATCCTCGTGACCGTGCGTGATGACGATCGCCTCGATGTCCTCGGCGCGCTCTCGCAGGTAGGTGAAGTCCGGGAGCACCAGATCGATCCCGAGCATCTCCGCGGTCGGGAACCGCAGTCCGGTGTCGACGACCACGATCCGGTCCTCGTACTCGAAGACCGTCATGTTCTTGCCGATCTCCCCCAGCCCCCCAAGCGGCAGGACGCGAAGACTGCCGTTCACGCCGCCGTGGTCAGCATGCCGTGGCGCTCGAGCAGCTCGCGCACCGTCGCGAGCTCCTCGTCGTCCAGCTCGACGTAGGGAAGTCTTGGCACGCCGACATCCAGGCCGAGGAGGTTGAGCGCTGCCTTCAGGCTGCAGGCCAGAGGCGCCACCGCGAGATCCCGATAGACGTCCTGGAGGCTCGCATCGATCTCCCGCCGGTGCTCGGGCTCGTCGACCATCCGATGCAGCTCCTCACCGAAGATGTGGCTCGAGGTGAGCACGCCGCCCGGCTCACCGAGGTCGAGCACGTCGGCGAGCATGTCGTCGTTGCCCGCGTAGATCCGCAGACCGTCGACCTTCGCGAGGTTTGCAGGGTTGGCCTGCTTGACCGCAACGATGTTCTCGAGCTGCGCGAGCTCCGCGAGCAGGTCGTTCGACATATCGGAGGCGGTGCGCTGGGGGATGTTGTAGAGGACGATCGGGCGGTCGGTGGAGCGCGCGACCTCCTCGTAGTGGCGGACGATCCCGCGACGGTTGGGACGGTTGTAGTAGGGGTTGACCGACAGCAGCGCGTCGGGGCCGAGCTCAGTCGCACGCTCGGTCAGCCACACCGCGTGACGGGTGTCGTTGGAGCCAACGCCGGCCACGATCGTGCACCGCCCCTTCATCTCCTGTACCGCGAGTTCGATCATCCGCAGCTGCTCGCGGTCATCGAGCGTCGCCGCCTCGCCGGTCGTGCCACACACGACGAGGCCGTCTGATCCATGCTCGGTCAGGTGGTGCATCAGACGGACGGCCGCGTCCTCGTCGACTCGTCCGTCGGCATCGAAAGGCGTGACCATCGCGGTCAAGATCGCGCCGAGGTTCACAGACATGCGGGTGTGATTATCGCACCGGCTCGTCCCGGTGCCCGGCGCGCTGCTACTGCGACCGCTGCCCCCCCCAGCCGAGGACCGACAGCGGCCCCATACCGGAGTCCTCGTGCTGCGGTGGCGCGCTGGTCGCGACCGCGGGCCGCGGAGGGGCGGAGACGACGTGTGAGACCGGTGCCCCGGTCAGCTTCAGGATCCGCTGTGGCAGACCGGCGTGGAGCCATTTCGAGAACTTGCCGGGAAGCGTCGAGACGATGATCTCGTCATAGCGCTTGGGGTCCCAGGCGTCGGTGACGGCGACGATCGGATCCGGCGCGCCGACCACGCCGTCGGCCTCAAGCCCGGCTTCGCGATAGCGCTCGAGCGCTTCGGAGAGCATTCCCGTGGCGGCAGCGCGTCCACCGCCGAACGGAGTGGCGGGCACGACCAGCGTGAAGCTCGTCGATTCGCGCTGGGAGCGCGTGGTCAGCTCGTCGAGCAGCTCGGGGGAAGCTGCGGTCACGTTGGCTACGACAAGGATGTTCCGCTTCCACGCCATCGTCGATTCTCCGGGACTTACAACACGTTAGCGCGCACAACATACCGCGCCCGAAAGTGCATAAACATGGCCACAGGGACAGCAGTTTCCCGCGTCTACGGACGAGCAATATCCAGCTGGATACATTCCGTGACGTCGTCCCCTCGCCCAGGCGACGGTCGCCGCCGCGACCCGCCAAGCAGTCTCAGAACCAGGGCTGAGAGCGGCCTGCTAATCGAGCAGTTGCTCGAGCCCGATCGTGAGCGGCTCGGGCAGGCTCCCGACACGCCGGATCGCCAGCAGCACACCCGCCATGAACGAGTCGCGGTCGGTCGAGTCGTGGCGGATCGTGAGCGTCTGGCCCACGTCGCCGAGGATCACCTCGTGATGGGCGAGCAGTCCTGGCAGCCGCACCGAGTGGATCGGGACCTCGAGTCGGTCGCCGGCCGCCGCGGCCATCAGCGTGGCCGTCCGCGCCGCGGTCCCGCTGGGCGCGTCGAGCTTGCGGTCGTGATGGAGCTCGATGATCTCGGCACGCGCCATGTGCCGGGCTGCCTGTGCCGCGAACTGCATCATCAGGACCGCGCCGATCGCAAAGTTCGGCGCGACGAAGACGTTCGCTCCGGCAAGGCCCTCCAGCTCGGAGGTATCGAAGCCGGTCGTCCCGATCACCACGTGGACTCCGTTCGCCACCGCCTCACGGGCGTTGGGCACGGCCGTGTCAGGCACGGTGAAGTCGACCAGTACGTCGGGCGGCGCCGCGAGCGCCTCGGACACCGAGCGGCCGAGCACGGGGTCTGCCCGGGCGGCGAGCTCCATGTCCTGCGAGCGCTCCACGGCGCGGCACACGGTCTCACCCATCCGTCCCGCCGCGCCGGCCACAGCGACGCGGATCACACCACGCCTGCCGCCGTGATCGCGCTCAGCGCTTCTTCGAACTGGTCCTCGTTCGGACCGATCCCGGCGCTCGAGAGCCGCTCTGGCGGCCATAGGTCCTGCACCAGCGCGGCGAGGTCATCGACCGTGACCGCGTCGATCCGCTCCACGACCTCGTCCAGCGACAGCAGCGGCGCACCGGCCAGGATCTCCGAACCGAGCCTGTTCATCCTCGCCCCGGTCGACTCCAGGGAGAGCACCACCCGCCCCTTCAGGTTCTCCTTGGCCCGGACCAGCTCCTCGGCGGTGGCCGGTTCCTCACGCAGGCGACTCAGCTCCCCGCCGACGACGGCGAGCGCCTCGGCGAGGTTGTCGGGTCGTGTTCCCACGTACAACCCGCCCTGACCGGTGTCCTGGTAGGCGCTCGTGAAGGAGTACACCGCGTAAGCCAGCCCCCGCCGCTCGCGCACCTCCTGGAACAACCGTGACGAGGAGGTACCGCCGAAGATCGTGTCGAGCACCCGCCACACGAACCTGCGCTCGTCATGGCGCGAGAGCCCGGGGCCGCCGAGACACACGTGGTACTGCTCGGTGTCCTTGCGCTCGAACAGACGGCGCGTTCCGAGCGCGATCGGAGGCTCGCCTGGAGCCGTGCCGGCGGCGGCGGCGCGATCCGGAACGCGCTCGGCGGCGAGCTCGACAAGCCGGTCGTGGTCGACCGCGCCGGCAGCCGCGATCACCACCTTCGAGGGGCTATAGCGAGCGGCATGAAAGCGTGCGATCTCGCCCACCGGCGTGTTCGCGATCACCGACGCGCGGCCGATGATCGCGCGGCCGAGCGGATGATCTCCGAACACCGCCTCGCCGAGGACGTCGAAGACCTTCTCTTGGGGATCGTCCTCGTACATGGCGATCTCTTCGAGGATCACCTCACGCTCGGACTCGACGTCGTTCAGCGACGGCCGGAACACCATGTCGGCCATCACGTCGAAGGCATCGGCGAGGTGCTCGTCGATCACGCGCGCGAACACGGAGGTGGTCTCCTTGCCGGTGCCCGCGTTGAGCTCGGCTCCCATCCCATCGAAGATCTGATCGATCTCCAGCGAGCCGTACTTGGAGGAGCCTTTGAACAGCAGATGCTCGAGCAGGTGGGACAGGCCCGCCTCCGCCTCACGCTCGGCGCGGGACCCGCTGCCGATCCAGAACCCCAGCGACACGGATCGGACGGAGGGCATCGCCTCCGTCACGATCCGGACGCCCGACTCGAGCGTCGTCAGCCGGTGCTCCTGCCTCACGGCGGGGTCTACGAGCGTGGACGGTCGGGATCCCGGTCGCGGACTCGTCCGCGATCTCGGTCCCGGTCGCGGTCCCGGTCGCGGTCGCGATCCCGCGGCCCACGATCGCGCCCGCGATCGCGTCCATCCCGCCGGTCGCCGCGGTCGCGCCGCGGCGGCCCGTTGTCGCCGGTGCCGACCGCCGCCAGCTCCTCGACCGTCTTGCCGGCCACGTCGGGATCGCTGGCGAGCCGCAGGCCGATGCGGCCGCGCTCACGATCGACCTCGACCACGCGCACCTCGACGTCGTCGCCCTTGTTGAGGACCTCTTCGACGGTCGCGATCCGGCGTCCGGGCGCGATGTTCGAGATGTGCAGCAGCCCGTCGGTGCCCTTCGAGAGCTCGACGAACGCTCCGAACGCCGTCGTCTTGACGACCTTGCCGGTGAACTCGTCGCCGACCTCGACCTCCTTGGTCATCGCGCGAATCCGGTCGACCAGCGCGTCGCCGCGCTCACCGTCGGCCGCGTAGACCAGCACCTGACCTTCGTCGTTGACGTCGATCTGCGACTCGAACTCCTCCTGCAGTGAGCGGATCGTCTCGCCGCCCTTGCCGATCAGCAGGCCGATCTTCTCGGGGTCGATCTGGACCGTGGAGATGCGCGGCGCGTGCTTGGAGAGCTCCGCCCGCGGCTGGTCGATCACGTTCGCCATCTCTTGCAGGATGTAGGTCCGTGCGGTCTTGGCTTGAGTCAGGGCGTCGCGCATGATCTCGAACGTGACGCCGGTGATCTTGATGTCCATCTGCAGCGCGGTGATGCCGCGTTCGGTGCCCGCCACCTTGAAGTCCATGTCTCCGAGGTGGTCCTCGACGCCGGCGATGTCGGTGAGGATGATGTAGTCCTCGCCCTCCTTGATCAGGCCCATCGCGATCCCCGCCACCGACCGCTTGATCGGCACGCCCGCGTCCATCAGCGACAGCGTCGAGCCGCACACGCTCGCCATCGAGCTCGAGCCGTTGGACTCGAGGATGTCGGAGACGACCCGGATCGTGTAGGGGAACTCCTCCTGGCTGGGGATCATCGGCACCAGCGCCCGCTCGGCGAGCGCCCCGTGGCCGATGTCGCGGCGCTTGGGGCCGCGCATGAAGCCGGCCTCCCCGACCGAGAACGGCGGGAAGTTGTAGTGGTGAAAGTAGCGCTTGGCGGTCTCGAGCCCGAGCGTGTCCAGGCGCATCTCCTCGCGCGTGGTGCCGAGGGCGATGACGCTGAGGGCCTGGGTCTGGCCGCGGGTGAACAGCGCCGAGCCGTGCGTCCTGGGCGCCACGCCGACCTCGATCGACAGCGACCGGATCTCCTCCGAGCTGCGGCCGTCGGGGCGCTTCTTGTGGACTGCGATCCGCTCGCGGATCATCGTCTTCTCGAGCTTGTCAAAGGCCATCTGGGCGGCAGCGCGCCGCTCCGCGTAGCCCTCGGACTCGGGATCGCCCGCGTACTGCTCGAGGATCTGCTCCTCGACCGCCTTGGTGGCGTCCTGGCGCTCGAGCTTGTCCTCGACCTGCGTGGCGGCGTCCAGGGCCGCGCCATGTGAGGCCTTGATCTGCTCGTAGAGCTCGGGGTCCGCTTGCGGCAGCTGGACCTCGATCTTCGGCTTGCCCGCCTGCTCGGCGAGCTGATGCTGGATCCGGCAGAGCTTCCTGATCTCCTCGTGGGCGATGTCCAGGGCGTCGAGAATCTCCGCCTCGGGGATCTCGTTGGCGCCGGCCTCGACCATCAGGATCGCGTCCTCGGTGCCGGCGACGATCAGGTCGAGGTCGGTGCCCTCAACGAGGTCCTCCTCGCTCGGGTTGACCACGAAGTTGCCGTCGATCTTGCCGATCCGCACCGCGCCGACGGGCGCCGGGAACGGGATGTGAGAGACCATCAGCGCCGCGGAGGCACCGTTCATCGCGAGGATGTCGTACGGATTCACGTGGTCGACTGAAATCGGCAGCGCCACGAGCTGGGTCTCGTACCGCCAGCCCTTGGGAAACAGCGGCCGGATCGGCCGGTCGATCAGGCGGGCGGTCAGCGTCGCCTTCTCTCCCGCGCGACCCTCGCGCTTAAAGAACGAGCCGGGGATCTTCCCGGCCGCGTACATCCGCTCTTCGACGTCGACGGTCAGCGGCAGGAAGTCGACATCCCGGAGATTGCCCGCGGTGGCGGTACACAGAACCATGGTGTCGCCCGAGCGGACGACGACGGCGCCGGAGGCCTGCTTGGCCAACTTGCCGGTCTCGAACGAGATCTCGTTGCCCTCGACCTCGACGGACACGCGCGTAACGGCGTCAGACATATTCAATTCCCTTCTTGCTCCGCCCTTCGGTCGGCGAAGTGCTTCGTTTCTCTGTTTTGATCCGAACAGTGAAGATGGTAGCGGGCGAAGGCCGGTCTTCCCGGTTTCGGGAGGGGGGTGTTGCGTCCGCGGGGCGGCGGCAGTCGGGGTGGATGGGCGGCCGGCGCAGGGCCCGGGGTGGCGCCGGCGGCGTATCCCGGGCATCGTGTCGGCGCCGATTATTGAGGCTGCCCGAAAAGGCTGAATTATTCGGCCTTATCGGGAAGGCTGGCCGAGGACGCGCCTCGCGGAGGCAGGCCGCCCCTCGACACCAGAACCCCCTCCCCCTTTGGAGGCCGAAGCCGGCCGCGGTCTTCGCCGCGCGACGGTTTCTCGAGGATAACCGGACCAGTCGGTCCGCTTCTGTGCTAGCCTAAGCGGACCGCGAAGTCCAGTTTACACGCCCCCCGGGGTAAGGAGCCGCCAATGCACACGAACTCGCCCCCCATCAACCGCTGGCTGGTCCTCGTCATCGCATGCCTGGCGCAGTTCATGGTCGTGCTCGACGCGACGATCGTGAACGTCGCCCTCCCGTCGATCCAGCGGGGCCTTCACTTCTCTCCGTCGAGCTTGGCGTGGGTCGTCAACGCGTACACGCTGGTGTTCGGCGGGTTCCTGCTGCTGGGTGGCCGGGCGGCCGACCTGCTGGGGCGCAAACGGCTGTTCGTGGCCGGCATTGCGTTGTTCTCGTTCGCATCGCTGCTGAACGGACTTGCCCAATCCTCGACGATGTTGATCGCCGGACGCGCCCTTCAGGGCCTCGGCGCCGCGCTGGTCTCCCCCGCCGCGCTGTCGATCATCACCACCACGTTCACCGAGAACCAGGAGCGCACGCGCGCCCTGGGCGTGTGGAGCGCGATCGCGGCCGGGGGCGGGGCCGTCGGCCTGCTGCTCGGCGGCGTCCTCACCGATCTCGTCTCGTGGCCCTGGATCTTCATCGTCAACGTGCCCGTGGGCGCGATCACGCTGGCGCTGACGCTGCGGTTCGTGCCGGAGTCACGAGTGGAGGGACAGCACCGCGCCTTCGATCTCGCCGGCGCGGTCACCGTCACCGGCGGGCTCGTGGTGCTCGTCTACGGAATCGTCAAGGCGCAGGCCTATGGCTGGGGCTCGGCTCGCACGGTCGGGACGCTGGCCGTGGGGCTCGGGCTGCTGGCGTTGTTCGTCGCGATCGAGCGCCGCAGCGTCGCGCCGCTGGTGCGACTCGGCATCTTCCGGGTGCGAACGCTGGCCGTGGCCGACTCGGTGCTGTTGCTTGTCGCCTCGGGGATGTTCGGGATGTTCTTCTTCGCCTCGCTGTACGTCCAGGAGATCCTCGGCTACAGCCCGTTGCGCGCCGGCCTGGCGTTCCTGCCGGTCACCGGCGGCATCGTCGTCGGCGCCGGGCTCGCCCAGCAGCTGATCCCCCGGTTCGGCGTTCGCAACGTAGCGGTGGTCGGGATCACGATCGCGGCCGCCGGGTTGGCGTGGCTGACGCGGCTTCCCGTTCATGGAACCTATCTCGTCGATCTCCTCGCCGGGCTGCTGCCGATGAGCATCGGGCTCGGGCTGACGTTCGTTCCGATCACGCTGCTCGGCACGGGCGGCGTCCGCGACGAGGATGCCGGGCTGGCGTCGGGATTGTTCAACACCGCTCAGCAGGTCGGTGGCTCGCTCGGTCTGGCGATCCTCTCGACGCTCGCGGCCAGCCGCACCACCAGCGCGCTCCACGGCCACGTCGGCGTCCTCGCCGCCCGGGTCTCCGGCTATGACGTGGCGTTCGCCGCGGCGGCGCTCATGCTCGCTGCCGGCGCAGTGATCCTGGCCACGATGCTGCGCCCCCGTGATCTGCGCGACCTGGAGCTGAGCCTCTCAGCCCCCGCCGGTGCGCCGCCCGGCGACGTGCCGGCGGCCGGCGCGCCAGCCGGCACGCGGCCGGCGCGCCAGCCGGTCCCGGAATGGGCGCTGGAGTCATCCGGGCCCTCGGCGTAGGACAATGGTGGAGCGATGCCTCACGAGGACAGGCGGCTAAGGGCCGATGCAGAGCGGAACCGGCGGCGGCTGGTTGACGCGGCCGAGGAGCTGTTCTGCGAGCGCGGGCTCGAGGTCGGGGTGGGCGAGATCGCCGAACACGCGGGCGTCGGGCGCGGCACGCTGTTTCGCAACTTCCCCTCCAAGGAGCATCTGATCGCCGCGATCGTGAGCGAGCGGATGGGTGAGGCGGTGAACCGAGGACGTCAGCTGCTCGACGCGGAGGACCCCGGTCAGGCGCTGTTCGAGTTCCTGGAGGAGATGGCCGGCCGCCAGCAGCTGGACCGCGCGCTGTTCGAGGCGGTGGCCGACACGTTCCTCGCCAACCCCGACATTCGCTCGGCCTATGAGGAGCTCATCGGGGTCCTCGACGCGCTGCTGGTGCGCGCCCAGCAGGCGGGCGCCGTCCGCGAGGACATCGGCGCGCTCGACGTGCTGATGCTGATCAAGGGCGTCTGCCAGGCGGCGAGCGCGTTCGCGCAGGTCGACCCGGGGATCGGCGAACGCCAGCTCGACCTGGTGCGGGCCGCGCTCAGCAACGCCGGCGCCGAGAACCCGCTGCGCGGAAGGACGCCGACGCTGAACGACGTCGAGCGGGCCTTCCCCGCTCCGGCGCCCGCTAGCTCCGGCGCCGGCTAGCTCCCCGCCGGCTAGCTCCCCGCCGGCTAGCTCCGCGCCAGCAGCGGTACGTCGTGGACGATCTGCTGGGGCGTGAAGTTCGACGGATAGGCGTCGGCCATCCTGCCGCTCGCCGTGATGCCGTAGACGATCGCGGTGTGTCCCGCGGTGATGTGCTTGGTATCCACCGAGACGCCGATGTCCCACTGCTTCCAGATCTTCTGCAACTTCCTCACCGGTCCGAGCAGGTAGTACATCCTGCCGGTTGCGCCGCGCGCAGCCAGGAACTGCTTGACCGCCTGCGGCGTGTCGCGGCGGGGGTCGACGGTGACGGCGAGAATCGTCAGCTGCCGGGCCTCGGCGCCGAGCTGTCGTTGCGCCGCGGCGAGGTCTGAGACGATCAGCGGGCACACATTGGGGCAGTGGGTGTAGACGAAGGTGACCAGCACCGCCTTGCCTCGCTGTGAGGCCAGATTCACCGGGGCGCCGGTGTAGTTGTGAAGCGCAAGTGAAGGCGCGGGCTTGGCGGGACGGAGGATCAGGCCCTGGAGCCCTGACCCGATCACCCCCCCTGAGCCGTCTGAACCGCCGGCGCCCCCCGAGCCGGTACTCGAGCCGCAGCCACCGAGCACGACAGCCGCGGCCAGGACGACAGCCCCGGCCCGGACGGCATCGAGACGTCGGCCGATCATGCGTACTGCCCGCGCCGCTCGGCCGCGACGGGCTCGTTGGGCTCCCCGAGCCAGCGGAACAGCCCAAAGAACACGTAGACGGTGGCGGCCAGCGAACCGGGACCGAGCATCACTCCTGCCGCCAGTTGCTGATCGGTCAGTGCGGAGATTCCCCCCGGCCGGTTGGCGACGTGAACATAGGCGGGGTACAGCGGGTGCGCGGCGAACGCGAGGACGAGCGAGAGCACCCATCCCACCGCGGTGCTTGCCACGATGTAGTAGACGCGATGGGGGGCGCTGAGACGGATCCGTAGCGGCGGCGAATGGAGAACCTGTGCCCACAGCAGGATCCCCGAGAACATAAACGTGAGGTGTTCGAGCGCGTGCAGGGCGGAGCTGCGGAGGGTCAAATCGTAGGCGAACGGCAGATGCCAGAAGATGAGGTTGACGTTGAACGCGATCCACGCCGGCAGCGGCCGCGAGAGCAGGCGGGCCGCCGAGCGCAGCGGCGCACACGCCGGGGACTTGCCCACCGTCCGCGCGACGCTGCGCCGCAGTCCCAGCGGCAGCGGGCGCCAGATCGACATCCAGGGCGCGCCGACCACGATCAGCGGCGCGGCGACGCTCAGCAGCAGCACGTGCTGGAGCATGTGCACCCAGAAGAGCTTGATCGACAGCGAATCGATCGAACTCGCGAGCGCCACGACGATGACCGCCAAGCCGGCGTAGAACGAGGCGGCACGCCAGCGGGCCTCCGCTCCCCGCGGGCGGCGGAGCACGATCGCGGCGCGGCGCTCCCCGAGCACGTGCAGCGCGAACGAGATGCAGACCAGCGTCAGCGGCAGATAGACGAGGCTCGGCACAGCCGGGCGGCGAGCCTCACTCGCCGCGTGATCCGCGGCCGTTGTAGCGCCGGAAGGCCACGAACCAGACCAGGAGGGCGATCAACGCCAATCCGAGCGGGAGCACCAGCGTCAGCACCGCCCCGGCGCCGATGTCGTTCCGGGCCGCGATCAACAGTGAAGCGATGACGATCATTTGACGAGGTACAACAGGATCCAGGCGATCAACCCTACTCCCGCCAGCAACCATAGGTAGACGACGCACGCGGCAGCCGATGCTCCCATCACGGCGCCCGGATCGGTCACCTCGCTTTCGAGCGGATCTGGATCGTGCCTCAGCGTCTGAGCCAGGAGCGTCTCGATCCAGTACACGGCGCCGAGCCAGAACACCAGGAACATCGCCGTCCAGCCGACGAACACGCTGGCATAGCCGCCGCTCTGGGGGCCGAAGCTGTAGGTCGTGTACTGGACGATCTGGATGACCACGAACGCGAGGCCCAGCACCAGCGCGATCGAGACGCCCGCCAGCCATGGGGTCCGCGGGCCGTCGGCCAACGACCGGCTCGCGAAGTGAAATGCGGCGGTGGCACCAAGCACGCAGACCAGCAGCGCGATCCCGATGCCGGCCGCGGGATGGGCGTTGTGGGGGCGCCAGTTGTCGTTGGAGTTCACCGTTTGCAGGTAGAAGAACGCGAATATGAACGCGACGAACACGAACGCGACCGCGCTGGCAAACAGCCGAACCCCGACCTGGAGGTTCGCGGCGAGGATCCCCGGATCCTCGGCCACGGGCGCGCGCCCAGCTCCGGGAACGGGACTGACCGGGCCCTCGCCCGGCACCGCGCTCACGTGGTTCCTCCTTCGCCAGCGAGCACGGCCGGCCCGGTGAAGTCTCCGACCGGAGGCGCGTCGGGGACGCCGTAGGAGTAGGGCGCCGAGTTGATCACCGGGATCCGCTCGAAGTTGTAGACCGGGACCGGTGAGGGGAGCTGCCACTCGAGCGACTTCGACTGCCAGGGATTCGCCTCGGCCGGTTCGCGCCGGATCACGAGCGACCACACGAGGTTCGCGAGCATGATCAGCATCGAGATCCCCAGGGCGAAGGCCGCGAATGAGACGATGTCATTCCACGCGTGCAGGTTCGGGTTGTAGCTCGACACCCGCCGTGGCATCCCCAGCAGGCCGACGATGAACAACGGGAAGAACGTCAGGTTGAAGAAGATGAACATCGTCCAGAAGTGGAGCCTGCCCAGCATCTCGTTGAGCTTCACGCCGGTCATCTTCGGCAGCCAGTAGTAGGTCGCCCCCATCAGGGCGAACACCAGGCCCCCGACGATCGTGTAGTGGAAGTGGGCCATCACGAAGAAGCTTCCGTGGGTCGTCACGTCGCTGGGGACGTCAGACAGGAACACGCCCGAGATCCCGCCGATCAGGAAGTTGAAGAAGAACGCCATGCAGAACAACATCGGCACCGTGTACCGGATCCGAGCCCGCCAGAGCGTGCCCATCCCGATCAGGAAGATGATCCCGGTCGGAATCGAGATCAGCTCGGTGGTGAACATGTAGAACGGGCGCAGATTGGCGTTGATGCCGCTGACGAACAGGTGGTGCTGCCAGACCATGAAGCTCAGCAGCGCGACGCCGAACATGCCGGCGACCGCTACCCGATAGGCCCACAGCGGCTTGCGCGCGAACACGGGCAGCAGCTCGAGGACGATCCCGAACCCCGGCAGGGCGAGGATGTAGACCTCCGGGTGGCCGAAGAACCAGAACAGGTTGTCCCACAGGAACGGGCTGCCTCCCGCGCTGGCGAGGAAGAACGAGGTATCGACCGTGCGGTCAAGCGCGGCCATGACCAAGGCTGCCATCAGGACGGGCGCGGCGAGCACGGCGAGGATCGAGGTGGTGATCACGCCCCAGATGAAGATCGGAATCCGGTTGTAGTACATCCCCGGGGCGCGCAGCGTCATCACGGTGGCGATCATGTTCAGGCCGACGAGGATCAGCGCGATCCCGATCAAGGCGAACGAGAAGATGTAGGCGTCCATCCCGCTGCGCGCCTGGATCGAGAGCGGCGCGTACCCGGTCCAGCCCGTCGGGAAGCCGCCCAGGAAGACCGCGGACATCAGCACGAACCCGGCCAGGACCGTCAGCCACAGGGTCAGCGACTCGATCCGCGGGAACGCCATCCGGCGCGCTCCGATCATCAGCGGCAGCAGGTAGTTGCCGAACACCCCGAGCACCGCCGCCGACATCATCATGATCATCATCGTGCCGTGCAGCGAGACCAGCGTCAGGTAGTTGCCGGCGGGGACGAAGGTGGAGTTCGGGCTCGTCAGCTCGCCGCGGATCAGCATCGCGTTGACTCCGCCGACGCCGAAGAAGAACAGCACCGCGACGAAGTACTGGATCGCGACGACCTTGTGGTCGGTGCACAGGCGGAAGTACCGCCACGGCCCGTGCTCCTCGCGCTCTCGCAGCGTCGCCGGGCGCCCGATCATCCTGCCCAGCGGGTAGTTGAAGAACCCGAGGCCCGCGAGCCACCCGACGGTCGCCAGCAGGAACCCAAAGAAGATCGCGATGTCGTCCTGGTCGGTCGCCGTCTGGGCGTCGATGTGGTTGCCGATCTTCGTCCCGAGCCAGTGGCCGACGATGTACCCGACGACCGCTCCCGCGACCGCCCAGATGACGTTGAAACCGAGGGCCTGGCGCGAACCGCTTGGCTGGTCGAGCTCGAGGTCTTGGGGTGTGCCTGCGGTTGCGCTCATGTCAGGAAGCTCTCCGTAGCGGGACGGGGAAGTAATACGGGGCAAGCGGGGGTAGCTGTTTCGTGGTTCCCGAGAAGATGCGCTCCTGGAGCGCGATCCAGGCGGCAAAGCCGACCGGGCTCATCACCTGGCCGGCCGCGGTCATGTGGCCGTGCCAGAGCCCGCACAGCTCCGCGCAGCGGATCTCGAAGCTGTGGACCTTCGTCGGCTTGACGAAGGCAACGTTGTTGGTTCCCGGGATTGCGTCGGCCTTCACCCCGAGCGCGTAGGCCCAGAAGCTGTGGGCGACGTCGAGCGAGGTGACGTTCAGCTGGACCCAGCGGTTGGCGGGAAGCACGAGCTCCGGCGTCTCCACGCCGCCGTAGGCGGGGTACCGGAACGTCCACAGCCATTGCTGGCCGATCACCTGCACCTGCAGCGGTCGGCTGCCGGCCGGCGGCTTGGACAGCGGATTGGGGCCCTGGCCGCCGCCGGCCCCCGCCGCGGTGGCCGAGAAGAGGTCGATCGTGCCGAAGATGGCGAGGCCCAGGACGATCGCCGTGGTGAGCGACAGCCAGATCACCTGGATCCGCGGGTTGCCCTCGATCGGCGGGCCGTCGACGAGCGCCGCTTCGCCCCTGGGCTGGCGGAAGACCGCCAGCGCGTACCCGAAGAACACCCACACGAACAGCGCGACCGGCGTGGCCAGCGCGCTCAGCGTGACGTTGACGTTGTGCTGATCGCTCGACTGGACGCTGAGGTGGCCCGTGGGGGGGATGTGCGGCCCGATCACCCAGATCACGATCGGGACCATGATCACCGTCGCGACGGCCCAGATCACAGCGATCCGGATGCCGTGTTGTCGATCGGAGGGACCTCCGGCGCCCGTCGCCACCGCGCTCACGAAACCTCCAGCAGGCCGCTCATCCAGCCGATCGTCTGCATCGGACCGCCGTTGCCGAAGATGAACGACGCCGCGCATGGGACGAAGCACTGCCAGCGGTAGCTGCCCGGTCCCGGCGTCACGAAGCTGAAGGTGATCGTCGTATGGGCCTCACTCAGGCTGCAGGGGGCGACGCTGCACTGATTGGGGGCGTTGTCGGCGACACCGGCCAGGGGAACGCTCAAGCCGAGGTCGGGAACCGTGAACGTGTGGGAGGCGTCATCGGCGTTGAGCACCCTGAACGGCTTCCCGTTGAGGGTGGCGAGGCTGCCGGTGGTGCCGCGCACCTGCGCCAGGAACGGGTTCCGCAGACCGGTCGCCGTGTCGAACTGGTACAGAGTGACGGTGACCCGTGTGTGCGCGGGGAGCTTGAAGATCGTCGTGTGGTGCCAGTGGCCGCCCGAGTCCTCGGCCAGGTAGCTGACCCAGTCGGGGTCCGGCGCGTGGCCGTAGCTGGGGACCGTCTGCAGTGTCAGCGTCGTGGCGCCACTGCGCGTGGTGGCCGCCACCGCGGCCGGCGCGACGGTCAGGTAGTCGGCCAGGTATACGACCAAGGCCACGAGCACTACAACCACGGATACGCCGATCGCGATCAAGCGCCCTCTCACGAGCCGGGTTTCTATCGCTTAGGCCGCCCCGATGCAAGTGCGAAAGGCAACAAAAACCAGCCGGCGTTTCTTACACTCGTCCAACAAAGGTCACAGCATCCTCTTGCGCGGGCCGTCGATGATCCTGGAGCCCCCGACGAAACGGAGACTCGAGATGATCACCGCCATCACACTGAACATCGTTTTTGCAGGGATCGCCTTCGCGTCGATCCTCGGCCTGATCGGCTGGAGCATCGCGACCGCGCAGCGCGACGGCGGCCTGAGGCTTGCCCGTGGCGCCCGCCAGGCACGCCGGGTGCCGGCAGAGCCGAGCATCGCGGCGGCGCCACAGCCCGAAGCGGCCTGACGCTCGGGCGAGCGGAGCCGGCGCTCAGCCTGGACGCGCAAGCAGCGCGTCCAGCTGCTGGTCGCCGAGTTGGCCGGAGGAGGCGACGCCGGCGGCGAAGATCGTCGGCGTCGTCACCACCCCCGCTCTCACCCCGGAGCGGAAGTCTCGCCTGACCCTCGCCAGCACGCTCTCGCTGCGGCGATCAGCCTCGAACCGGTCGATGTCGAGCCCCAGCGCCCGTGCGCGTTCCCACAGGTGCGGATCCTCGAGCCGGCCCTGATCGGCGAACAGCGCGTCGTGCATCTCCCAGAAGCGGCCCTGAAGCGCGGCCGCCTCGGCGGCGCAGGCCGCGGCCCACGCGCGAGGATGACTCGAGCGCACGGGGAAGTGCCGGAACACCCTGCGCAGCGGCCGCCTGGCCAGACGTGCGCTCAGCGCCGCGCAGTAGGGGCATTCGAAGTCGGCGTACTCGATCAGCAGCGGCGCGTCTTGCGCTCCACGGACGTGATCATCGGCGCTGAGCGACGGGATCGGCGCCGACCGCAGGTCGCCCGCATTGCGGCGGGGTCCGGCCATCGCGACGTCCGGCCTGAGCGGCGCCGTCAAGCCCCCAGGCCGTCGAAGATCAGGTTCGCTCCGGGAAGCTCGGCCGGAGAGGCGGCTTGATAGCTCCACTTGACGACTGCGTCGGGGCCGACGATCACCAGCGCTCGCTGCGGGAAGCCGCCGGGGTGGTAAACGCCGAACGCGCGACACGCCGCGCCCTTGGGCTCGAAGTCCGAGAGCTGCTCGATCGTGACGCCCAGCTTGTCGCGGAACGCCGTCTGTGCGTAGGAGGCGTCGCAGGAAACCCCGTACAGCGTGGCACCCCGCGCCGCGAAGTCCTCCAGCATCTCCTCGTAGAGGTTGAGCTGATCGGTGCAGACCGGGCTGAAGGCGAACGGATAGAACACCAGGACGGTCGTCTGCCCTCTGAGCTCCGCGCGCGTGAATTCCCTCCCGTCCTCGCGCCGCAGCGTGAACTCCGGCACGGGGGTTCCGGGCGCGAGGACGCTGGTCGCCTGCTCGGCGATGCTCACCGTCGCAGGCCGAGCTCGCGGATCAGCGCCCGGTAGCGCTCCAGGTCGGTCCGCTGCAGGTACTTCAGGAACCTGCGGCGACGGCCGACGAGCATCAGCAGGCCACGTCGCGAGTGGTGATCCTTGCGGTGCGTACGAAGGTGGTCGGTGAGCGCGTTGATCCGCTCGGTGAGGAGCGCGACCTGGACCTCGGCCTTGCCGGTGTCCGAATCGCCATCGCCGAACTTCCCGACGAGCTCCTGCTTGCGTTCCTTCGTCAGCGCCATGCGGCGGTTGAGGCTAGCAGAGCGGCTCGCACAGCTCCCGCGTTCGAGCGACGTCCTGGCGCATCTGCTCGACCAGCGCCTCGACCGTGTCGAACCTCCGCTCGCCCCGCAGCCGCCTGAGAAATTCGATCCGGAGCGTCTGGCCGTAGAGGTCGACATCGCGGTCGAGTAGGTACGCCTCGATCAGCACGCCGCGGCCGGTCCCGAAGGTGGGACGGACCCCGACGCTCACCGCGGCGCAGGCGCGATCGGCGCGGGCGACGTAGACGCCATGACCGGGACAGACCAGCGCCTCGTCGGGAACCAGATTGGCAGTGGGGAATCCCAGTTCCCGACCGCGGCGATCCCCGAGCACCACCTCGCCCCGGAATTGGAACGGCGCGCCGAGGAAGCGGGCGGCGAGCTCGACCTCACCGGCGAGCACCAGTCCCCGGATGTGGCTCGAGGAGACGATCTCGCCGTCGACCTCGACGAGCGGGACGATCCGGGTCTCGAACCGCGCGTCGTTGGCGAGCAGCGCCGGATCGCCGGCCGCCCGGTGGCCGAAGCGGAAGTTCTCGCCCACCGACACGCGCACGGCGCCGACCCGGTCCACGAGCACGTTGTCGATGAACTCCTGCGGGGTCTGCTTGGCGAAGCTGTCGTCGAACGGGACCACCACGAGCTCCTCGACGCCGAGTTCCTCGATCAACTCGGTCTTCACGGCGAGGTTGGTGAGGCGCTTGGGCGCCGCCTCCGGCCGTATTACCCGCAACGGATGGGGCTCGAAGGTGAGCACCGTGTCGTTGCCGGCGATCACCTCGCGATGGCCGAGGTGAACGCCGTCGAACTCGCCCACGGCGACTCGCCGGGGACGCGGCTCGACGTCCGTGAGCTTCGTGACCCGCATCGGCGCGCAAGCGTAGCGGTGGACGAGGCCTACCCGACCGACCGAAGTCCGACCACCGGGCCCAGCATCCCGTCTGCACGCGGCTCGGCCAGCGCGATCAGCCCAATGTCGTCGGTGAGGCGGACGACGCCGGCCGCGGTGCCTGCCAGCGCCGCGCCGTGGCTCGCCCGGCGAGCGTCCTGCGCTCCCAGCCGCACCTCGGGGATGAAGCTGAGCGCGTCGTTCAGGTCGATCACGCGGCGCGGATCGGCAGCGGCCACATCGAAGGATCCGATCCGTAGCCGTCGCAGCTGCTCGCAATATGCGTCTCCGAGCTCGCTGATCAGCGTCCGCACATAGGTTCCCGCGGAGCACTCGATCAGGAAACGGCGGACCGCCCCGTGGCGCTCGAGCGCTTCGAAGCGGTACACCTCGATCTCCCGCTCGGGCAGATCAACCTCGATTCCGGCCCGAGCGAGCTGATAGGCGCGCCGGCCGCCCAGCTTGACCGCGGAGAACGCCGGCGGACGCTGCCTGAGAACACCGTGCGGCAGATCGAGATCGCCCTGCGGCACCACGCCGGTCGCCACGATCTCCCCCTCGGGATCGCCGGTGCTGGAGATCGCGCCGAACCGAGCCGTCGCCTCGTAGGTCTTCGGCAGGCCCATCAGGAACCGCTGCACCCTGGTCGCGCGGCCGACGAGGATCAGCAGCAGGCCGGTCGCGAACGGATCGAGGGTCCCCGCATGGCCGACCTTCATGCCGCGCCCGAGCCGGCGGCGAACCTCCGCCACGACGTCGTGCGAGGTCACCCCGGAAGGCTTGTCATACAGGATGACGCCGCAGGCGTCATCGTGGTGACGTGGCCGAACATCGGAGCGGTTACAGGTACTCAAGAGCGGAGATGTGAGGCCGGAAGTGAGGCGAAGCCGAACGGTCTGCGTGGCCGGCCCTACACCGCCGTGAGCTGCTCGGCGACCTCCTCGCGCAGGAAGGCGACCAGCTCGTCCCAGTCCATCGCCGTGGTGAACCCGGCGGCTTGCCGGTGGCCCCCGCCCCCCTGCTCACGGGCGATGCGGGAGACGTCGACGCGCTCGTCGCTGGCGCGGAGCGAGACCTTTCGCGGCCTCCCGCCGTCGGTATCGCCCATCCGATCGCGGACCAGCGCTGCGACAGCCGTCCCCTCGACCGCGCGGAGGTGATCGATCACCCCTTCGGAGTAGCTCTCCTCGGCGCCGGACTCGGTGAAGTCCTCGGCGCTGAGCGCGGTCACCGTCAGCCGCCCGTCGTCGTAGCGGTGAATCTTGGCGAGACCGCGCGCGAGCAGCGCCAGCTTGCCGTACGGGACATCCTCGTACACGTTGCGGTAGATCTTGTTCACGTCGACCCCGGCCTCGATCAGCTCGGCCGCCATCAGATGAGCCCGGGCACCGGTGTTCTCGTACATGAACCGGCCGGTGTCGGTGATCAGCCCCACGTACAGCGCCTCGGCGGTCGTCAGGCTCGGCGTCACGTCAAGGCCGTGCATCAGATCCCACACGATCTCGGCCGTGCAGGAGGCCTCGGGGACGACCAGGTTGATCGTGCCAAAGCGGGTGTTGTCGTGGTGGTGATCGATGTTCAGGATGTGGGCACCCGGTCGCTGCAGCGCCTCCGCCGGATTGCGCTCCAGACTGCCGCAGTCGAGGAACACGACCGTCCACTGCTCGAGATCCTCGGGCGGGGCGGTGACGAGTCCTTCGAGCGGAAAGAAGCGGTACTCGTGGGGCAGCGGGAACTCGCTCGGATCGATGAACATCACGCACTGCTTGCCCAGCGCCGTGAGGATTCCCTGCATCGCGATCAGCGAGCCGAGAGCATCGCCATCGACGTTCTCGTGCGTGACCACGATCAGCTTGTCGGCTCCTCGCAGCTCCTCGAGCACCTCGGAGCGGCTCGAGCGATCGCCGTTCTCAGCCATCGGCGGGGCCCCCGCGACCGACGTCGTCGAGCAGCTGCGTGATCCGCATCCCGCGATCGACTGATTCGTCGTATTCAAAGGTCAGCGTCGGCGTGTGCTTGAGCGTCAGCTCGGACGCGAGCACGCCCTGCAGGAATCCATGCGCCGAGCGCAGACCGTCGAGGCTCGCCGCCCGCGTGCGCTCGTCGCCGAGGACGCTCACGTACACGCGGGCGTGACGTAGATCTGCGCTTGTCTTAACTCCCGTCACGGTCACGAATCCCACGCGGGGATCCCGTAGATCCTTGGCGATGGCGTCACTGAGGACCCCGCGAACGAGCTCGTCGACGCGACGCATGCGCCCTGGCGGCATCCTATCCCTCCGCGCGAAATCGTGAGAAGACGTCGCACAGATCCTCCACCGAGGCCAACACGCGTTCCACCCGCACGCCATCCGGGCAGCGTGCGTCGAGCCAGCGCTCGAGCTTCGCGACTGCCGCGGAGAGGGTAGCCAGCGAGCCGCCGGTCAGCGCCGCCGTCAGCGTGGCCCGTTGCCACAGATCGGCATGGCCGGTTTCCGAGACCGCGGCTCCGAGCCGGAGATGTAGTTGCGACTTGATTGATGACAGCTCCTTGCGCTTGCTTTTGAGGCTTCCCGCCTCGGGAAAGTGCAGGTGGATCACGAGCACGGCGACGAAGCCGCTCTCGGAGGACATGTCGACTAGGCGAGCTCGCGCTCGACCTGGCGGGTGGCGTAGCACTCCAGCACGTCACCCTCCTTGAGATCGGCGAAGTCCCTCAGCACGATGCCGCAGTCGAATCCAGCGGCGACTTCCCGGACATCCTCGTTGAACCGCCGCAGGCTCGCGACCTCGCCGTCATAGACGACGGTGCCGTCGCGGATCAGGCGCACCTTGGCGCCACGGGTGATCCGTCCGTCGAGGACGTGCGAGCCGGCGATCGTCCCCACGCGGGAAGCCCGGAACAGCTGGCGGACCTCGGCGCTGCCGAGCGTCTCCTCGACCTCCTCGGGCGCGAGCAGGCCCTGCATCGCGCTGCGCAGATCCTCGATCGCGCGGTAGATCACCGAGTAGTGCCGGATCTCGACGCCCTCGCGCTCGGCGGCGGCGCGTGCATCGCCCACCGGACGGACGTTGAAGGCCAGGATCACGGCCTCGGAGGCGGCGGCGAGCATCACGTCGGATTCGGTCACTGCGCCGACCGCGCTGCGGATCACGCCGACCGACACCTCCTCTTGAGGGAGCTTGGCGATCTCGTCCTCGATCGCCTCGAGTGATCCGGCGACGTCCGCCTTCAGCACCAGGTTGAGCTCCTGCAGGCCGGCCTTGAAGATGTCCTCGAGCGAGACACGCTTGCCGCTTCGGCGGGCCAGCGACTCGGTCTTCAGCCTGGTGGCGCGCTCGCCGGCGAGTTGACGGGCACGGCGCTCGTGCTCGACCACGCGCACCCTCTCTCCCGCCTGTGGGACTCCGTCGAAGCCAAGGATCTCGACTGGCTCCCCGGGCAGCGCCTGCGAGACGCGATTGCCGAGGAAGTCGTTCATCGCGCGGACACGGCCCCAGTGAGCTCCCGCGACGACCGCGTCGCCGACCTCCAGCGTGCCGCGACCGATCAGGATCGTGACCACCGGCCCACGGCCCGGATCGAGCTTTGACTCGATCACGGTTCCCGATGCCGGGGCGTTGGGGTTGGACCGCAGCTCCTCGACCTCGGCCATCACCAGGATCGTGTCGAGCAGATCGTCGAGGCCCTGCTTGGTCTTCGCCGAGACGTCCACGAACTCGGTGTCCCCGCCCCATTCGACCGGCTGCAGCCCCAGCTGGGTCATCTCGGTGCGCACCCGATCTGGCTGGGCACCCTCCTTGTCGATCTTGTTGACCGCGGCGAGGATCGGGACGGCCGCCTCCTTGGCGTGGTCGACCGCCTCCTCGGTCTGGGGCTTGACGCCATCGTCGGCGGCGACCACGATCACGGCGATGTCGGTGACCTTCGCGCCGCGGGCGCGCATCGCGGTGAACGCCTCGTGGCCGGGCGTATCGAGGAAGGTGATCGTCCTGTCGTCGTGATGGACCTGATAGGCGCCGATGTGCTGCGTGATGCCGCCCGCCTCTCCGGCCGCGACCTCGGTCTCGCGGATCGCGTCGAGCAGCGAGGTCTTGCCGTGGTCGACGTGACCCATGATCGTCACCACCGGAGGCCGCTCGACCAGTTCCTCCTCGGCATCGTCGTAGACGGGCTCGACGACCGTCTCGTCCTCGGAGTGGACGATCTGGACTTCCTTGCCGAGCTCGGTGGCGAGCACCTGAACCGCCTCGTCGGAGAGCGTCTGGGTGAGCGTCTTCAGCTCCCCCAGGGCCATCAGCTTCTTCATCACCTCGGGAACGGGCACGTGGAGGTACTCGGCGACGTCCTTGACGGTGGAACCGGAATTGATCTGGATCGCGTCGGGCTCGGCGAGTGCCGTGCGCGAGGCGGCGGGACGAGCCTCGGCTTCCTCGTCGTAGACGCCGCGGCGACGACGGCCGCGGCGCTGGCGCCGCGGAGGCTGGTTCGACTGCGCCGGCGCGCCCCCCGGCGCGCGCCGCGAGGCTTGAGAGTCGATCACCACCCGGCGTCGCCCGCCGGCGGTGCCCGGCGCGCGCTCTCCCTGCAGCGAATCGCGTGTGGGCCGCTTGTGCTCGGGCCTTGACTCGGGCCGGCGCTGGGTCGCCTCGGGCTCCGCCGAACTCGCGCCATCGGAGCGCGGCTCCGCCGAACTCGCGCCATCAGCGCCCTCGCTGTTGGCCGGTCGCGGCGCCGCGGCCGGCGCCGGCGAGCGCTCGACGGCGGGCTTGGGGGCGGGCGCCGACGCGCTCGCTGCCCCGGGTGAGGTGGCCTCGCCGTTGCCCAGGGCCCGCAGGGCGGTGGCCTCGTCCACGCTTGAGGACGCCGCCTTCACCTCGATCCCCGCCGCCTTCAGCTTTGCGAGAACCTCCTTGGCGGGAAGCCCCCGTTCCTTGGCAATCTCATGGACGCGCTTGTTCATCGACCTGCCAGTGTACGTCGCCTACGAGGTCGAACCGGCGTCGGTTCCGGCCGCCGCGCTCTCGGCCGAGCCATCGGCCTGCCCCAGCGCCGGCGCCAGCGCCTCGACCTGGTCGGTGTCCTGGTTCGCGAGGGCCTGATGCGCCTCGATCCCGCAGTAGCGCGAACCGGGCAGCGCCGCGTTGGGGCAGCGACGGCCGTTGGAGAGGATCGCGGCGCAGCGGCCCTGCGCTTCCTCCTCGTCGTAGCCGTGCTCGGCCTCTTCGGCGGCGAACTCGGTCTCCGAGCGAATGTCTATCCGCCAACCGGTCAGCCGCGCCGCGAGCCGCGCGTTCTGACCCTCGCGACCGATCGCCAGCGACAGCTGGTCGTCGGGGACGATCACGGTGGCCTGCTTGCCGGCATCGTCGACCAGGACCTCCCTCACGCGCGCGGGCGAGAGCGCCTTGGCCACGAACCTCGCCGGCTCGTCGTTGTAAGGGATGATGTCGATCTTCTCGCCCCGGAGCTCGGAGACGACCATCCGCACCCTGGAGCCGCGCGGCCCCACGCAGGCCCCGACCGGATCGACGCCGTCGACGTGCGAGACGACCGCGATCTTGGAGCGGTAGCCGGGCTCGCGGGCGACGCCCGTGATCTCGACCAGGCCGTCGGCGATTTCGGGTACCTCGAGCTCGAACAGCGACTTGATCAGCTCCGGGTCTCGCCGCGACACGATGATGCTCGGACCCTTGGTCGAGTTCGAGACGTCCTTGATCACGGCCTTGATCCGCTGCGAGTGGTCGTAGCGCTCGCCGTCGACCTGCTCTGACTTCGGCAACAGCGCCTCGACTCGCTCGCGCAGCTGGACGAGCGTGTAGCGCGAGTCCGACTGCTGGACGATGCCGGTGATCAGCTCGCCGACGCGATCGCGGTACTCCTCGAACATCATGTCCCGTTCGGCCTCGCGGATCCGCTGCAAGATCACCTGCTTGGCGGTCTGCGCGGCGATCCGCCCGAAGTCGTGCGGCGTCACATCTTCGGTCTCGATCTCGTCCTCGTACTCCTTGAGCTTCTCGAGATCGATCTCGGGCTCGGGAGGCTCGCGCATCTCGCCCGTCTCGGGATCGACGGTCGGCTGCTGGTCGGTGGTCGCCTCGACCAGCAACTGCTCCTCGAGCTCGGGCGGGATCTTCAGCTCCCACACCTTGAAATCGCCGCTGTCGCGATCCATCTCGACCTTCGCGTACGGCGCCGATCCCGGCGTCTTCTTGTACGCCGACAGCAGCGCGTCCTCAAGCGCTTCCATCAGCTTTTCGTGGGAGATGTTCTTCTCCGCGGCGAGGCCTCTGACGGCCTCCACGATCTCTCTGGACATGGGTTCAGTCTCCCGGAACTAGGTTGGAGCGGGCGATCTGCTCGTAGGGGATCGTCACGATCCCGCCGCCGGCGGCGATCGTGACGTCCTCATCGGAGGCCCCGACGAGCTCGCCGGTCAAGCTCTTGTGGCCATCCCGGGCTTCCCGCAGCCGCACGCGGGCGCGGCGGCCGAGGAACCGGGTGTAGTGCTGGGGCTTGGTGAGTGGGCGGTCCTGACCGGGCGAGGACACCTCGAGCGCGTAGCGCTCACGGTAGTCGCCGAGCAGCCCCGTGACCCGCTCACAGAGGGCGAGCGTCACACCCGCGGGGTGATCGATGAACAGGCGCAGCGTCCTGTCTGAGACGACCTCGGCGAGCAGCACCTCGACCTCGGGCTCGGCCCGGGTAAGCCGCTCCTCGATCTCTGTATGAAGTGCACTCACTTTCTCCTCCGTATCAACGTCATAAAAAAAGCGGGCCAGCGCCCACTTCCGGTACTACACCGGGAAGCGCCCGGCGCGCAAGCTCTAAGGCTCAGGTTAGCACCAGGTTCGCGGCCGTGGAACGGGTGGATCGGCGTTTGCGCGCCGCGCCGCGAGCGCCGCCGAAGGCGCCGTCGCGTTGCGGACGCGGCCGATCCAGCTACGACCCGGTGGCCGCCGGACGCGGCCGATCCGAGCTACGACCCGGCCGCCGCCGCCCGAGCCCGATCGCGATACACGCGATAGTCGCGGCGGCCCGGTTGCAGGCACGCGGCGAGCGCCAGCGGCTTGCGCGCTTCGGCGTGGCGTCCGAGCATCTGCAGCGAGCGTCCGAGGCAGAACTGCGCATAGTCGTTGGTCGGCGCGCGCTCGATCACCGCTTCGAACTCCTGAGCCGCCTGTTCGTAGCGCTGCGTGTGGAACAGGGCGCGACCGAGCGCCTCGCGGATCGAGGTCTTGTCGGGGGCCAGGTCGCGCGCCCGCGACAGGGGGATCGTCGCCTGATGGTTGTGGCCGGCCTCGAGCAACTCGGTCCCGCGGCGAAACAGGTCGTAGAGATCGTCCATCAACTGGAGTGTATGCCCCGCGCCGGGTGGTCCGGCACCGGTGCTCGCAGGCGCAACCGCGGCGGCAGCGCCCACAGCGCGCGCAGGCGCCCGGCGACCCCGAGGCCCACGCGCAACTGGTTGCGCAGCGCCCGCCGCTGGGCGCCCGACGGACGCTCGCTGGCGCCCGCGAACCGGGAGAGGCGGAGCGTGCGCACGTACGCCTCGGCGTCCGCGGAGCCACGGAGGCGCTGCTCGAGCGCGGCCAGGGTGGTGCCGGCCTGCACGCGGCGCCCGCAGCGGGCGAACGCCAGCTCGAGCTCGGCCAGCAGCTCGTCGTTGGTCGGCTCGCTCAGGCGCAGCATCACCCGGAGGGCCAATGCCAGCAGCGCGACGGCCGCGATTACCGCGACCAGCGCCGCCACCGGGAGGCTCCCGCCGCGGTGACTCGTCGTTCGGGTCGTGCCCGCTGCGGTGCCGGCCAGGCCGTGCGAGCCTGGCGTCGGGGTGGCGGTCGCCGAGCCTTTGAGCGCGGGGAGCGGCACGTGGCCGCCGAGCGCCGGCGCTGCCGCCGGCGTTGGGTCGAACCGCACCCACCCGTAGTTCGGGAACCACGCCTCGACCCAAGCGTGGGCGTCGGCGTCGCTCACCACCCAGCTGTGCGTGGCGTTGTCGTAGGTGCCGGTCGCGAATCCCGCCGAGACCCGCGCCGGGATCCCGCCCATCCGCAGCAGCAGCGCCATCGCGCCGGCGAACTGCTGGCAGTAGCCGCGCTTGGAGCTGAACAGGAAAGACTCGAGCGGGTAGCGGCTCGGCGGGGGGTTCTCGTCGTAGATGTAGGCACCGGAATCGAGGTAGCGCTTGACGTTCATCAGGTACGCGTACGGCGTGGCGGCGTTGCGCTCGAGCTGGCGGACCAGCGCATAGGCCCGGGCGTAGGGGGAATTTGCCAGCGCGATGGCGGGATTTGGGGTGCTGGGGCTGTACGCCACGCCGACGCTGGACCCGAACGGGGCGAAGATCACCTGCTGGTCGGGGATGACTCCCGGGGCGCTCGGCGCGGTGGGGTCGGACGGAATCATGAGCGTGAGATAGGCGGGCAGCAGCACGTTCGGGTAAACGGTCCCCGCGGCGGCCAGCTGCGAGGGCGACGGAGTCGGGTTATAGGTGCTGATGTCGTAGCTGTCGCCCGGGCCCAGTCCCGACGGGTCGGTCCAGGTGCCGTCGCTGATCCCCGCCTCCGAGCCGGAGATATGGGTGGGCGGGGAGGCGGCGAGGCCCGCGGCGATCACGTTGCTCGTCCTCATCGCGCGGATCGTCACGTGCAGCGTCTGGGTCCAGCGTCGCAGGTTGGCGGGAGCGATCGTGTACTGAGCGTCCTCGGCGCTCACGCTGTCCGCTACCCATCCCCGTCCGTCGAATGCGTCGAGATTCTCGGCCTTCCAGTACTCGGGTTTGGCCGCCTGCACGTCGAGCACCTCGCGTCCGGTGCGCGGCCAGTGCAGCGGTCCGTAGCGCTGGCTCCAGTCGAACGCTTCCGGATGCCGGGGGGCGAGCGTGGACGCGAGCGCCTGGTAGTTGAGCCATGGCTTGTGGGTATCGAGCGCGGGCGCGGCGATCATCGCGGCGACGCCGGCGATTGCCGCTACCGCGACCGCCGTCAGCATGTCGCCTTGCCTGATCCGATCGCCCCACATGAAGGCGGCCACGAGCAGGAACAGCAGCATCCCCTGGAGGTAGGGCAGCGCCGGCCTGACCAGCGTGGACGGGATCACCGCGAATGCGATCAGGGCGGTTGCGGCGGCTGCCCGGCGACCGTCCCCGAGCCGCCGCGGGGACAGCGCGACGATCAGCGCAGCATCGAGCAGCAGCACCGCGGCTCCCAACAGGATCACGGTCTGGGTCCATTGGTTGATGCCCAGGTAGGGCAGCAACACGCGCGGCAGGCTCGACAGGCCCTGTCCGATGCCATCGGCGGTCACCGCGATGCGCAGGTGCCTGACCCACGAGAACGGTACCCCCGCCACCGCGAACGCCGCGAGCACGGACAGGACCGTCAGCACGGCCATGGCGACCCGGCTGCGGCCGCCGATCACGATCCCGGCGCCGACGAGGAGCACGGCCAAGCCGAGCAGCCCGACCAGCCGCCAGACCGGCGCGGGGCTGATCAGGGTGGCCCACCGGAGCGTCCCGTAGAGGCCGAGCGCGGCGAACGAGACCAGTCGCAGCAGCGGCCGATCCCTCGTGCTGGGCGCCGCGCGCCGGGATCTGGCCCGGGTGGTCCCGGCCGGGACGAGCACGGCGACCTCGGAGCCGGCGCTCATGCCGCGGTCGGCTCCTGCGGCCGAGCCCGTGCGCCGAGCGCGTATCCGCGGCAGCCGGTCACCTCGAAGCTGGGCCGTCCGGCGGGCAGCGGATCCAGGTCGCCCGGCAGCACCACCACGACCGTCTCGTGTCCTGGCGCGGACAGGGCGGCCGGCAGCCGTTCGAATGGTTGCGCGGCCACGTAGTAGATGGGTCCAAGCCGCGCCACGCCGTCGAGCAGCGGCGGCCGGGTGTCGGGTCCGCCCTCGACGAGCGCGAGCCGCGCGTGGGCTGCCGGCCAGCTCGCCAGGTCCGGTTCGACGCTGAGCGCGCGGCGCGCGCCCGGGAGCAGCAGCCGGCAGCCGCCCAGCCGCGCCAGCTCGATCGTCAGCGAGGCGGCGGCGCGCACGGCGGCGTCGAGCTGATGCTCCTGATGTTCACCCC
This sequence comes from uncultured Solirubrobacterales bacterium, assembly GCA_963799745.1. Classification (GTDB taxonomy): domain Bacteria; phylum Actinomycetota; class Thermoleophilia; order Solirubrobacterales; family Solirubrobacteraceae; genus Palsa-465. The sequence continues at coordinate 67,576 of CAWCYH010000011.1, forward strand.
GTGCGTCGAGCACGACCAGCGGCCGCGTGTCGCGGTCGGCACGAAGCCGGCGTTCGAGCAGGCCGGCGCCACGGGCCAGGGCCGGCCAGTGGATCCGGCTGGCCGGGGTACCGGGGCGGTAGGGACGCAGACCATCGACATCGATCGCCGCCATCGGCTCGGTGTGCGAGCGTCCCTCGGTCCGCTGGGGCGCGCGGCCGCGACCGCCCAGTCCCCACCGGACCCGCTCGGTACGGGGGAGCACGAGCAGCTCCTGCGGGCGTCCTTGCCCCCGCGTGGTGACGCTCGCCAGCTCGAGCGGGTCCTGGACGATCAACGAAGGAGGCTCCAGCCGGTGCAGCCCGCGGCGCGCGAAGCGCGTGACGATTCGAACATCGGCCACGCGGCTTCCCTGGATCAGCGACAGGGGGACCTTCAGCAGGACCGGGCGCGTAGCCAGCGGATCGTGCAGCTCGGCCCCCGGCAGCCCCAGCAGCCCGCGGCGCACCTCGATCATGGCCTCCAACGGCTCACCTTCCACCACCCGCTCGACCCCCAACCGCCTCGAGACTATCGCCGGCCGGGCGCTCAGCCATATCCAGGCCGGCGCCCCGATTCCGATCACCGTGAACGCGATTCCCGCGACGAACAGCGGGGCGGCGTCGAACGTCAGGGCGGCGAGGATGAGCGCCACGCCCGCAAGCGCCACACCGATCGCCCGTCTCACGGGGCCGGCTGCCCCCTCACAGCGCTCGGACGTAGGAGACGGCATCGACGATCACGTCCGCGGCAGCGCTCCGTGGACACTCCGGCGCCAGCAGCAGGCGGTGTGCGAGCACGGGGACGGCAAGCGCCTGGACATCGTCGGGCAGCGTGTGATCGCGCCCGCGCATCATCGCGTGGGCCTTGGCCGCCCGCAGCAGCATCAGACCGGCTCTCGGACTGGCCCCGAGCTCGACGCGTGGATCCTCGCGCGTGCGCCACAGGAGGCGCACCACGTAGTCGCGCAACGCGTCGGAGGCCTGCACGCGCGCCGCGGCATCCTGTGCCGCCAGCACCTCGGCGGCGGTGGCGACCGGGGACAGTGTCAGCACCCGGTCGCCGGACTCGTGGTCGGCGAGCATCTCGGCCTCGGCGGTGCGCTCCGGATAGCCCAGCGAGATGCGCGCCATGAAGCGATCGACCTGTGCCTCTGGCAGCGGATAGGTGCCCTCGTACTCGATCGGGTTCTGCGTGGCGAGGACCAGGAAGGGGCGGGCCAGCTCGTGGGTCTGGACATCGACGGTCACCCGGCGCTCCTGCATGCACTCGAGCAGGCCGGACTGGGTCTTCGGCGAGGCGCGGTTGATCTCGTCGACGAGCACGATGTTGGCGAACACCGGGCCGGGGCGGAACTCGAATCGCTGCTCGCGCTGGTCGTAGACGTTGGTGCCGACCACGTCAGCCGGGAGCAGGTCCGAGGTGCACTGCACGCGCGCGTACTGGCAGTCGATCGAGCGCGCCAAGGCGCGCGCCAGGGCCGTTTTGCCGACCCCCGGGTAATCCTCCACGAGCACGTGGCCCTCGGCCAGCATGGCGATCATCAGGTGATCGAGCGTCTCAGGGCGGACCTGCACCGCCTGCGAGATGTTCGCCGCGATCCGTCGCGCGATGGCGGCTAGGACGTCAGATTCCTGTGGCGCTGCCCGCGCTTGCTCTGACGGTTCCACCTTCCTCCTCCCTCGATCTTCGGAGACGCTCTACCTCGTCTAAGACGACTTCAGCGACCTGTTTCTTGCTGGTACGCGCCACGAGCTGCTCGAGGCCGTCGCTGGACAGGATCGTTACTTCGTTCTCGGTTGCGTCGAAGCCGACTCCGGAGGTGGAGATGTCGTTGACCACGACCATGTCGAGGCCCTTGCGAGCGAGCTTACCGCGCCCGTAGGAGACCGCATCCTCGCCGTATTCGGCGGCAAAGCCGACGATCACCTGAGCGGGCCGGCCCCGCGCGGCCAGGCCGCTGAGCACATCGGCCGTCGGCTCGAGCTTGAGCACCGGCACGCCGGCGTCCTTCTTCAGCTTCTGATCCGCCGGGGCGGCCGGTCGGAAGTCCGCCACCGCCGCGGCCATCAGCAGCACATCGCAGTCCTCGAAGCGCCGCTCACACTCGCGCCCGAGCTCGGCGGCGGTGACGACCTCGACCACGCGGACGCCGAGCGGCGCCTCGAGGCCGACGTTGGCGGCGATCACCGTCACCTCGGCCCCTCGCCGAGCCGCCGCGGCGGCGAGCGCGTAGCCCATCCGCCCCGAGGAGCGATTGCCGATGTAGCGCACGCTGTCGATCGGCTCCCGTGTGCCGCCGGCCGTGATCAGCACCCGCAGCCGCGCCCAGGTGGGAACGCTCAGCAGCATCTCGACGCTCGCCAGCAGCTGGGCGGGCTCGGCCAGCCGCCCGATTCCGTGCTCGCCGTGCGAGGCCAGCTCTCCCTCCCCCGGCGCGATCACGGTGACCCCCCGCGCGGCCAGCTGCTCGAGGTTGGCCCGCGTCGCCGGATGCAGGTACATCCGGTTGTTCATCGCCGGCGCGATCGCGACCGGGCAGGCCGCGGCGAGGGCGGCCGCGGTGAGCAGGTTGTCGGCCTGCCCCGCGGCAAGCTTGGCGATCGTGTTCGCGCTCCCCGGGGCGATCAGGTACAGGTCCGCGCGCTCGACCAGCGCCAGATGACTGATCGGCGCCCGCTCGGGCAGCGGCTCACCCGGGTAGGCGCCGCGCGCGGGATCGGACTCGAATTCGTCCCCCAGCACCGGCGCGCCGGTGATCGCCTCAAACGATGCCCGGCCGATAAAGCGCTCGCTGGCGGGGGTCTGGATCACCCGCACGGCGTGACCGGCCTTGATCGCCAGCCGCGCCGTCTCGAGCGCCTTGTAGGCCGCGATCCCGCCGCTCACCCCGAGGAGCAACCGGGCCACGTCCCGCCTACCGCCCGCCTACTCCGCCGAGCATGGGATACCGGGCTCCTACCGGTAGTGGTACTTCAGCTTGCCCTGCGCGACTTCCTCGAGGGCGATCGTCAGGTAGTTCTTCGACCGCGTCTCAACCATCGGCGGCGGGAACTCATCGAACGTGCCCTCGCCAAGGTTGTGGTAGTAGGAGTTGATCTGCCGCGCGCGCTTGGCGGCGACGATCACACTCGCGTAGTCGGAGTCGACGTGCTCGAGCAGCTTGTCGATTCTTGGTGAGATCATTGAACGGGATCCGTTTCCTAGGGGTCCCCAAGGTTAGCGTCCTGTTGGCCGCGGTTCGCCGCCAGCGCCTCGTGGACGATCGCGGCGAGCTGCTCGGTCGCGTCCTCGAGTCGATCGTTGACGACCACATGGGAGAACTCCGGTTGCGCAGCCAGCTCGCGCTGGGCGGTGCCCAGCCGCTCCTCCACCTGCTCGGGGGTGTCGGTCCCGCGGCTGACCAGCCGTGCGCGCAGCGCCTCCAGCGATGGCGGCGCGATGAACACCGCGACCGCTTCGGGCATCGCCTCGCGCACCTGCCGGGCGCCCTGGACTTCGATCTCCAGCACGACCGGGATCCCGGCCCGCAGACCTCGCTCGAGCTCTGAGCGCAGCGTCCCGTAGCGCTGAGAGGAGTACGTGGCGTGCTCGACGAAGTCGCCCGCGGCGACGTGACGCTCGAACTCCACCGGCGTCATGAAGCGATAGTCGTGGCCAGGACGCTCACCGGGCCGGGGTGGGCGGGTCGTCGCGGAGACCGACAGCTCCAGCTCGGGGATCCGTTCGCGCAGTCCGCGGATCAAGGTCCCTTTGCCGACCCCCGAGGGCCCGGTGATCACGAACACCTTTGGGCTGCTCGGCACTTGATGGCGTCGACGCTGTGTTCAGCGGCGACGCATGAGCGCGACCAGCTCCCGGCGCTGGCGCTCGGACAATCCGCCGATCGTCTTGCTCGGAGAGATCCGGCACTGCGAGAGGATCTTGTTGACCTTCACGCGTCCGTACTTGGGCACGGCGAGCAGGAGATCGAACACCTTCGCGGTCTCGAGGTAACCCGGCGGCTCGAGCAGCAACTCGTGGATTGGCTGACGGCCAGCCTTGAGGTCACGTTTCAGCTGCGCTCGCCGGCTGCGGATGTCGTTCGCGCGTTGCAGCGCCTCCATGCGTTGCACGAGCGAGCGTTCTGGCGCAGCGACGAGCTTCATAGTCGATTCACTGACCGGCGGCATGGGCGGCGACTATACATCTTGACGCCTGACGATCAAGGCAAATGGCGCAATTCGACTCGACCTCAGCTTGAGGTCCAGCATTGTCGAGGATGGTTCCGGTAATAGCGCAGCGTTTGCAGGGATTTAGGGACTGGCTAGCGGCCAGCGCCAGTAAAACCCGCAGTTTGCGGCAAGCCATTGCCGCGAAGCCTCGGACTCTGTTCCTCAGCAAGCAGCTCGCGGAGCTCCGCGGTGATCCGTAGGGCCGCCGCCGGATCGCGGAAGCTCTCGGTGCCGACGGCCACCACGTCTGCGCCGACTCGCATCAGATCTCGCGCGTCGCGGCCGCTCTGAACCCCTCCCATGCCGATCACCGGGATCGTCACCGCGCTCGCGGCAGCCGCGACCTGGGCCAGGGCGACAGCCCGGACCGCCGGACCGGACACGCCACCGGTGACGCCGCCGAGCCACGGGGCGCCGGTCCGCGGATCGAGGGCCATCCCGCGGACCGTGTTGATCAGCGACAGCGCGCTGGCGCCCGCGTCCTCGGCGGCGCCGGCCACGGCGGCGACGTCCGAGGCGTTCGGGGTCAGCTTCACGATCAGCGGCTTGTCGGTGATCGGCCGAACCCGTTGCAGCAGCAGTGCCAGCTCGCGTGGGTCGGCGCCCATCACCAGCCCGGTTTCCACGTTGGGACACGAGACGTTGAGCTCGAGCGCCGCCACCTCCTCACGCTCGGCAAACGCGGCCACCAGCTCCGCGACCTGCTCGCGGCTGAACCCCATCACGTTGACGATCAGCGGCACCGGCAGCCTTGACAGCCGCGGAAGATCCTCGGCCACGTATGCCTGCAGCCCCTTGTTGGGCAGGCCGATCGAGTTGATCATGCCGCCCGCCACCTCCCACAGACGCGGTGGCGGATTTCCGAGCCGGGGCTCGAGCGTCACGGTCTTCGAGACGAACGCCGCAAACGGAAAGCACTCGATCAGCTGCTCGCCGAACGCGCGCTGGGCAGCGATCGCGTCGAACGTCCCCGAGCCGTTGATGACCGGGTGCGCGAGCTCGAGACCGCACAGCTGGACACTCAATGGCCCGCCCCCACGACGACCGCGCTGTCGAGCAGCTGGGCGTCGAGCACCGGACCGTCGAGGCACAGGCGCAGGTAGCCCTCGCGAGTGGGGACCACGCATCCAAAGCAGGCCCCGAAGCCGCACGCCATCCCGGACTCGAGCGCGAGCTGCGCGGGAACCCCCCGCTCGACGCACAGCGCGCGGACCGCCTCGAGCATCGCCGGCGGGCCACACGCGTAGATCTCGACCTCCAGATCGTCGTCGAGCGTTTGCGCGAGCAGGTCGGTGACCAGGCCGTGATGGCCGACGCTGCCGTCGTCGGTCGCGATCACGGGGTCATCCAGGAGGACGGCCCCGGCGGCCCGCCCGCCGTCACGGAATCCGAGCAAGGCCGGGGCGCGCGCCGGGAGCTGATCCTGCAAAATCGCCAGCGGCGCGATGCCCACACCGCCACCGACGAGCAGCGGCTGCCGCCCGTCGCGCGGCGCGCTGAAGCCCGAGCCCAGCGGCCCGACGAGCAGCAGATCGTCGCCCGGCCCCAGCTGGCACAGACGGTTGGTGCCGGGACCCACGTCCTCGATCAGGAACTGGAGCTCTGAATGGCCAGCCGGATGCAGGCCAGGAGCCGGATGCAGGCCAGGAGCCGGATGGAGGGCAGGAGCCGGATGCGGTCTCGCCCGGAGCACGCTGAAGGCGCGGGGCAGAAACGGCCGCTCGGCCTCGCCTCCGCCCCACCGGCTGGCCGCGGCGAGCATGTAGAACTGGCCGGCTTGCGGCGGCGGGCCAAGGGGATCCGCGCAGCGGATCACGACGTAGGGGCCGTGCTCCTCGCGAGCGCTCACCGGCGCGCAGCGACGACCGAAGGGAGCGGTGACCCGCTCGTTCACGTGACCTCGGTCGGTCGCTGGTCGTGAATCTCCTGGAGCGAGATCACCGCCGGGCCACGGGTGCTATCGCCGCGGCGGGCGGCGGAGATCGCGCGCGCGGCCGCCATCCCGCCGGCCATCGTCGTGACGCAAGGGATCCCGCGCGCGACCGCGGCGGTCCGGATCTCGTAGCCATCGGTGCGTGCGCCGGTGCCGATCGGGGTGTTGATGACGAGATCGACGTCGCCGCGCTCGATCCAATCGACAACGTGGGGAGAGCCCTCGCCGATCTTGTTGATCGCCTCCGCCGGGATGCCCATCTTGCAGATCGCCTGGGCGGTGCCGCGGGTGGCGATGATCCGGAACCCGAGGTCGTGGAGCACCGTCGCGACGCCTGTCGCGGCAGGCTTGTCGCCGTCGGCGACGGTGATGAACGCGGTGCCCGAGTTCGGCAGCAGTGCGCCGGCGGCGGCCTGCGCCTTGGCGAACGCCGTCGGGAAGTCGTGGGCGATGCCCATCACCTCGCCGGTCGAGCGCATCTCCGGCCCGAGCAGCGAGTCGGCGCCGGCGAACCGATCGAACGGAAGCACGGCCTCCTTGACGCAGACGTGGCCGCCTGCACCGCTCCATCCGGCCGCTCCGTCACGCTCCGTCTCCACCGGCAGGTCGAGGTCGGCGAGGCGCTCGCCCAACAGGATCCGGCAGGCCAGCTTCGCCAGCGGCCGCCCGATTGCCTTGGAGACGAAGGGCACGGTGCGCGAAGCACGCGGGTTTGCCTCGATCACGTGCAGTCCCTCGTCGCCGTGGATCGCGAACTGGACGTTGAGCAATCCGACGACGCCCAGCGCGCGGGCGATCCCCTCGGTCTGAGCTTTGATCTGAGCGAGCATCTGCGCGCCAAGCGTGTGCGGCGGCAGCACGCAGGCGGAGTCTCCGGAGTGGATCCCCGCCTCTTCGACGTGTTGCATGATTCCCGCGATCCACACATCGGTGCCGTCGCACAACGCGTCCACATCCACTTCGATCGAGTCCTCCAGGAACCGGTCCAGGTAGATCACCCGGCCCGGCTCGGCGCCGACGCGATCGAGGTACTCCTTGAGACCGGCCACGCTGTAGACGATCTCCATCGCCCGGCCCCCGAGGACGTAGCTGGGCCGCACCAGCAGCGGAAAGCCCACCGCCGGGGCGCAGTCGAGCGCCTCCTGCGCAGATCGGGCGGTGGCGAATGCCGGTGCCCGGTAGCCGAGGCGCTGTAGCAATGCCCCGAAGCGGGAACGGTCCTCGGCCAGATCGATCGACTCGATGCTGGTGCCGAGGATGTTGATGCCGGCCGCGTCCAGACCGGCGGCCAGCTTCAACGGCGTCTGGCCCCCGAACTGAACCACGATGCCCTCGGGCCGCTCCACGGCGCATACGCCGAGCACGTCCTCGAGCGTCAGCGGCTCGAAGTACAGCCGGTCCGAGGTGTCGTAGTCGGTGGAGACGGTCTCCGGGTTGCAGTTGACCATCACGGCGTCTCGCCCCGACTCGCGCACCGTGTGGGCGGCATGGACGCAGCAATAGTCGAACTCGATCCCTTGCCCGATGCGATTCGGCCCCGATCCGAGGATCACAACGCTTGGGCGATCGTCGCGCTGAACCTCGTGTTCGGGACCTGAGGAGCCGGCGCGCTCCCACCCGGAGTAGTAATAGGGGGTTCGGGCCGGAAACTCAGCCGCGCAGGTATCCACGGACTTGAACGTCCGCTCGCCGGCGAACGGCGCGTCGGGATCGGCCACCAGCTCCGCGAGCTCGTTCAGGAACCACGGATCGATGTCCGTGCGGCGACCCACCTCGGCGACCGAGGTGCCACGACGAAGCGCCTCGAGGAGCTGGTCGAATCGCTCCGCCCCCGCCTGCTCCAGCTGGGCGAGCAGCTCCCGGTCATCTCCCGGGAAGCGGGGGCTGACATCGAGCTCTCGGGAGCGCATGGCCTTGGCGAACGCCTGCTTGAAGGTCCGCCCGATCGCCATCACCTCGCCCACCGACTTCATGTGCGTCGTCAGCCCCGGCTCGGCGCCGGGGAACTTCTCGAACGCGAACCGTGGCCACTTGACCACGCAGTAATCGATCGCCGGCTCGAAGCTCGCCGGCGTGGCCCTGGTGATGTCGTTCGGGATCTCCTGCAGCAGGTAGCCGACGGCGAGCCGCGCGGCGATCTTGGCGATCGGGAAGCCGGTGGCCTTGCTCGCGAGCGCGCTCGAGCGGGACACGCGCGGGTTCATCTCGATGACGACGATCTCGTCCGTGTCGGGATTGACGGCGAACTGCACGTTGGAGCCGCCGGTCTCCACCCCGACCGCGCGGATCACGGCAATCGCCTGGTCGCGGAGCTTCTGGTACTGCTTGTCGGTGAGCGTCTGCTGCGGCGCCACGCACACGCTGTCGCCGGTATGCACGCCCATCGGGTCGATGTTCTCGATCGAGCAGACGATCACGACGTTGTCGGAGCGGTCGCGCATCACCTCGAGCTCGAACTCTCCCCATCCGAGCACCGACTCCTCGAGCAGCACCTGCCCGATCGGCGAGGCCGCCAGCCCGCGCCCGACGACCTCGGCGAGCTCGCTCTCGTCGCGCACGACGCCACCGCCGGTGCCGCCGAGCGTAAACGCCGGCCGGACGATCAAGGGCAGCCCGACCTCCCTGACCGCCGCGTTGACGTCGTGGATGCTGTGGGCGATCGTGCTGCGGGGAACCCGTAGCCCGGCGGCGGTCATCGTCGCGCGGAACCGCTCGCGATCCTCGGCGCGGTCGATCGCCTCGTAGTCCGCGCCGATCAGCTCGACCCCGTGCTGCCGCAGGATCCCGTCCTCGTGGAGCGCCTTGGCGAGGTTGAGCGCGGTCTGCCCGCCGAGCGTCGGGAGGACCGCGTCGGGTTGCTCGCGGGCGATCACCTGGGCGAGCGGACCCGGCAGCAGCGGCTCGATGTAGGTCCGAGTCGCGACCTCGGGGTCGGTCATGATCGTGGCCGGATTGGAGTTGACCAGGACCACCTCGTAGCCCTCCTCCATCAGCACCTTGCACGCCTGGGTCCCGGAGTAGTCGAACTCGGCCGCCTGCCCGATCACGATCGGCCCCGAGCCGATCAGCAGGATCTTGTGGATGTCGTCCCTACGCGGCATTCCGAGAGTCCTCAGCCCCGCCACCGGGCGCCCGCAGGGCGCCCTCTAAAAACCGGTCGAACAGGTAGAGGGAGTCGTGTGGCCCCGGGCCGGCTTCCGGGTGATACTGGACCGTGGCCCCCGGGACGTCACGGAGCGTGAGCCCCTCGACGGTGCGGTCATAGAGGTTGATGTGCGTCAGCTCGGCGGTTCCGAAGTCGGTATCCCAGCGGACCGCCTCGTCGCCTGCGATCGTCCGGGCGCCGTCCGGTCCGAGTACCGCGAAGCCGTGGTTCTGGCTGGTGATCTCGGTGCGGCCGGTGCTCAGGTCCTTGACGGGATGGTTGGCGCCGTGGTGGCCGAACGGCAGCTTGTAGGTCTCGAGCCCGACCGCCCGGCACAGCAGCTGGTGGCCGAGGCAGATGCCGTACACGGGGCGTCTGCCGACCAGCTCGCGGACCGTGTCGACGACATAGTCGAGGGCGGCTGGATCGCCGGGGCCGTTGGCGAGGAAGATGGCATCGGGATCGTTCTGCAGGAGCGCCGCGGGCGCCGCGGTGCACGGGTGCAGCTCGATCGTCGCCCCCCGCTGACGGAGGTTGCGGATGATCGAGCGCTTGACGCCGGTGTCGATCATGGCGAGGCGCGGACCGGCGCCCGATCCATGGGGTGCGAGGATCACCGGTTCCGGAGGGGTCAGCGCTTGGGCGAGGTCGCGACCGCTCATCGGCGGCTCGGCCGCGACCAGCTCGCGCGCCCGTTGCTCGGGCACGCCGGCCGGAAACACTCCACCGCGCATCGCGCCGCGATCGCGGATGTGGCGCACGAGCGCGCGCGTGTCGAGCTCGCTGATCGCCGGGACGCCATGATCGGTCAACCATGTGAGCCATCCTCGCTCGGCGCTCGGAGCATCGTCGCGATCGACGCCGGCCCGCATGATCGCGGCCCGGGCGTGGATCCGGTCCGATTCCATCGCCTCGCTCGAGACGCCGTAGTTACCGACCTGGGGATAGGTGAAGGTGATCAGCTGGCCGGCGTAGCTCGGATCGGTCATCGCCTCCTGGTAGCCGGACATCGAGGTGGTGAACACGATCTCGCCGGTGGCGTGGCCGTGCGCGCCGCAGGCGACGCCGTTCCACCGGCTCCCGTCCTCGAGCAAAACGTAAGCTCCGGCGCTCATCTGGCGCTGAGCGCTCGCGCCGGCGAGAGCAACCGCCCCCTGAAGGCGATCGCCCCGCCCGCGAGCGTGAGCACGATGCGGCTGTGCAGGACCCGGCCGTGAAAGCAGCAGTTGGAAGAGCGGCTGACGTAGCCGCCCGAGCCGACCTCCCAGGACGCTTCGAGATCGGCCAGGCAGAGGTTCGCGGTCTGATCGCGGGCGATCCGGGGGGTCGGCAGCTCATACAGCGCGGCGCCGGCGCTCATGCGCTCGACGATCGTTACGAGATCCAGCTCACCGGGCAGAACCAGCTCGGTGTACAGAGCCGCGAACGCGGTTTCCAGGCCCGTGGTCCCCATCGCCGCCTGCTCGAAGGGGACCTCCTTCTCGTGGCTGGCGTGCGGCGCGTGATCGGTGGCGATGCAATCGATGAGACCGGTTCGGATGCCCTCGACAAGCGCTTTGCGGTCGGCCTCGGCGCGCAGCGGCGGGTTCATCTTGAAGCGGCTGTCGAGCGTGCGGACGAGATCATCGGTCAGCGTCAGATGGTGCGGGGTCGCTTCGCCGCTGACCCTCGCGCCGGCCGCCTTGGCGGCTTGGAGCGCCTCGACGGATTCCACGCAGGAGAGATGCTGGAAATGGACGCGCGCATCCTCGTAGCGGGCGAGGGCGGCGTCGCGCGCGACCATCGTCGACTCCGACACCGATGGGATGCCGGCCAGGCCCAACCGGGCGGACACGGCTCCCTCGTGCATCGCGCCATCGCCCGACAGCGCGGGATCCTCCTCGTGCAGCGCGATCACGCCGCCGCACAAGCGCTGGTACTGCAGCGCCTTGCGCAGCATCCCGGCCGAGACGACCGGCATGCCGTCGTCGGTGAACCCGAGCGCGCCCGCATCCCGGAGCTCCGCCATCTCGGTCAGCTCTTGGCCGGCCAGGCCGCGCGTGATCGAGCCGAGCACGCCGACCGGAACGCGGGCCTCGCGTTTGCCGGCATCGATCAGCGAGCCGAGCACTGCGGCGTCGTCGAGGACGGGATCGGTGTTCGGCATCGTGATCACGGCGCAGAACCCGCCGGCGGCGGCAGCCTCAGTGGCGCTCTCGATGTCCTCCTTGTACTCCTGACCGGGGACCCGCAGATGGACGTGGGGATCGACGAAGCCCGGGAACGCGTACTTGCCGGACGCGTCGATCAGCTCGCCGTCGGGCGGCTGGGGCAACGAGCCAGGCGACCCGAGCTCCGCGATCCGTCCCGAGCGGATCAGGATGTCGGCCGGCTCGTCGATGTCGGCGCGCGGGTCGAGCACGTGTGCGCCGCGGATCAGAGCCTCGGCGGGCGGGCCAGGGCGGGCGAAGAGCCGGTTGACGCTCATGCCACCGCCGCCAGGATCGGGGAGCCGACGAGCAGCTCGTAGAGCACCGCCATCCGAACCACCACCCCGGCCTTGACCTGATCGCCGATCAGCGCCTGGGGAGAGTCGATCGCTCCGGCGGACAGCTCGACGCCGCGGTTCACGGGGCCGGGATGCATCAGCAGCTGCCGCCGACCCAGCCGCTGGTCGTTGATCTGATAGCGGGCCGCGTACTCGCGCAGCGACGGGACGAACGACTCGCGCATCCGCTCCTGCTGCATCCGCAGGACGTACACGACGTCGGCCTCGTCCAGTCGCTGCAGCGTGGCGCTCGCCTCGCAGCCGAGAGCCTCGATCTGTCGGGGGATGAGCGTGGGCGGCCCGGCGACGGTCACCCTGGCACCCATTCGGCTGAACGCCAGGATGTTCGAGCGGGCCACGCGGGAGTGGAGCACGTCGCCGACGATCCAGATGTTCGCGCCGTCGAGCGAGCCGAGCCGGCGGCGGAGGGTGAAGACGTCGAGCAGCGCCTGGGTCGGATGCTCGTGCTTTCCGTCACCGGCGTTGATCACGCTCGCGGGGGTCCAGCCGGCGACCAGCTGGGCCGCGCCGGCATGCGGGGAGCGGATCACGAGCGCCGCCGGGTCGTAGGCGGACAGCGTCTGAACGGTGTCCTTGAGCGATTCGCCCTTGTCGACGCTCGAGCCGGCGGAGCGGATGCTGACGACATCGGCGCTGAGCCGTTTGGCCGCGAGCTCGAAGCTCGAGCTGGTCCGGGTGGAGGCTTCATAGAACAGGTTGACCACGGTGCGCCCCCGGAGCGCGGGCACCTTCTTGATCTCCCGGCCCGACACCTCGGCGAATGATTCCGCGCGATCGAGGATCCGCTCGATCCCGGCGCGGTCGAGATCGTCGATCGAGATCAGGTGGCGACCGAGCCGGGGGGTCACGCAGCCTTCACCTTCTGCGGGGGCTTGGCGGCCGGCCCGATCGTCACCTCGTCGAAGCCGTCGATCTCCTGCACGCGAACGTTGACCCGCTGGTCCTGGGAGGTGGGGATGTTCTTGCCCACGTAGTCGGGCCGGATCGGCAGCTCGCGATGCCCGCGGTCCACCAGCGTGGCGAGCTGCACCCGGGCGGGACGGCCGTAGTCGAAGATCTCATCGATCGCGGCGCGGACCGTGCGGCCGGTATAGAGCACGTCATCGACGATCACGATCGTCCGGTTCTCCACCGTGAACTCGAGGTGCGTCGCATGGACGATCGGGGCGCTCGGACGGATCGCCAGATCGTCGCGGTAGAACGAGATATCCACGAATCCGAGCGGAACCGCGGGCTCCAGCAGCTCGCCGGTCAGGGCGTGGAGCCGCTGGGCAAGGTGCGCTCCGCGCCGCTGAATGCCGACCAAGGCGACGTTTCCGTCGGGATTCTTCTCGACGATCTCGTGGGCGATCCGCACCAGCGTGCGGCGCATATCATCGCGGTCGAGGACGACCGTAGCGGCTTGCAACGCGCTCCTTCCTGGCCTCGCGGGACCTGGTTAAAGGGGCCGACCTGGTGCAGCGTAGCAGTGGCGAGGGCGGGAAACCCCAGGCTCACCGTCAGGGTCGGGTTCTCACGTCGCGGCCGGTTCGGTTTCCGCCGCGGTGGGCTCCGCACGGGTCGCCGCAGCGACCTCGCTCCATCTCACCAGCTGAGGCTGGCCGCGCTCGGGGAACGGAATCTCGATCGTGTCGAAGTCGCGGGGCAGGATGGTCGGCGCGAACACCGCCCGGGCCTCGTCGCGCAGCTGGCCGACCGGGTAGCGCGTCGACAGGTGCGTCAGCGCCAGCAGCTTAACCTCGGCGTCTCGCGCGATCTCCGCCGCCTGTGCGGCTGTCGAGTGGCCGGTTTCCGCGGCCCGCTCGTGCTCCTCCTGCGCGAACGTGGCCTCGTGGATCAGCACGTCGGCATGGTGCGCCGCGACGCGCAGTGACTGGCACGGCAACGTGTCTCCCGAGATGACGATCTTGCGCCCGTGCCGCCGGGGGCCGAGCACCTGGTCGGGGCTCACGCCTTTCACTGACTCGCCGCGCTGCAGGCGCCCGAACTCCGGCCCCTCGCTGAGCCCCAGCCGCACGGCCGCGGCCGGGTCAAATGTGCCAGGCCGGTCGTGCTCGTAGATCGCGTATCCGAATGCGGGGCCGTGATGTGAGACCGGCACCGGGGCGATCCTGTAGCCGTCGCGCTCGAGCACGTCCCCGGTCGTGAGCTCGGTCAGCCGGAGCTCGAATCTGACCCGGCCGAATGCGCGCAGGGCGAACACGAGCACCTCGCGCAGACCGGGCGGCCCGTGGATCGTGAGCGGCCGGTCGCGTCCGCGGAGGTCGAATGTCTTCAGCATCCCCGGCAGGCCGAGCCAGTGATCGGCATGAAAATGGGTCAGGAAGATCTCGTTCAGATCCACCAGGCCGACCGAGCTGACGAGCTGGCGTTGCGTCCCTTCGCCGCAGTCGAACAGGATTCGATCACCGCCGCGACGGACCAGGACCGCGGGCAGGCCCCGGCGCGCGGTCGGTATCGAGCCGGCAGTCCCGGCAAAGAAGATCGAGAGGTCCATCGGCGAGGCAGTCTGTCAGCCGAGCACGATCAGCTCGAACGTCACGGCCGGCCCGGTGACGTGCGCCGCACCCATCGTGCGTCGTGGAGCTCGGCGGCGCTCGGTGGGGCTCCCGGGATTGAAGATCTGAAAGCCGTCGGGCGCGCGCTCGTGAAGCGGAATGTGCGAATGGCCGAACACGACCGCATCGGCCTGCGGGAACCAGGCTCGCAGCCGCTCGAGGCGCCGACGCGCGGGACCGGCGTCGTGCACGACGCCGATCCGCACGCCGTCCACTTCGATCGTCTGCCGGCTCGGCAGGAGCGCCCGCAGCTCGGCGTCGTCGACATTTCCGTGCACGCCCATCGTCGTGGCGTAGGACTCGAGCTCTGTGAGCACCGAGAGCCGCATGAAATCGCCCGCGTGGACGATCAGGTCCGCTGCCTTCAGCCTGCTGACGGCACCCGCCGGCAGCTCCCTGGTCCCTCGCGGCATGTGCGTGTCGGCGACGATCGCGATGTCCATCGGGTCCAGCATGCAGGATCGTCGCCGGCCGGGTCCACTAAGCTCCTGGCGTCCCCGCGGATCGAGGACATCCCCGCGCCCGTAGCTCAGGGGATAGAGCGTTCGCCTCCGGAGCGAAAGGTCGCAGGTTCAAATCCTGCCGGGCGCGCTCGATGCTCCCTCGTGGAATGTTGTTCGCAAACCACGACCGTCACGGGATTGTCGAGGGGGGCATCTGCATCGGTCCATGGCCGGCCTGCGCGTTGGCGATCGCCGCGGCGGCGTCCGCCGGCGTCATGAAGCCGGCAGCCACCTCGGCATTCGCCGCGGCGGTGTACCTGGAGACGTAGCTTGCCAACGTCGGGTAGAGCCCTTGCAGGGTGGAGCTGCTCAGGTCCGTGAAGTACCCGGACAGCAGGCACAGGCCGGCGGACCGGACGGCGGCGTTGTTGATGCTGCCGGTGCTGAGCGCGGTCAGTGCGCTCTCGGCCTCGCTCACGATCGCGGCCGGGCTGAGGTCGCTCGAGCTCGTGGTCGAGAAATTGATCGGCGAGTAGTCCTCCACCGGGGCCTGGGCCTCGGGCATCCGGATCCCGCCCTGACCGATGCCGTACTGGTCGCTGAGCACGAGGTCGTAGAGGCCGAGCGAGACGGGGATCGTGGAGATCGGCTGAGCGTGCGGCGCCGGCACGCCGTTGCTGACCCAATCGTGCAGGTCCGCCATCGCGGCGTCCTCGACCTCGAACAGGGGCATGTTGTTGACCTGGTTGATGCCGTCGAGCGGGGTGCCGGTGCCTTCTATCGGGGTGCCGAACACGCATCTGGGGATGGGCACCGTCGGCTGCTCACGTGCGATCGTCTCCAGCTCATACGTCGCCTCGTGGGCGTCGATGTGCGAGGCGCCGGGCAGCTCCCAGGTGCGGAGGTAGTTGTTGTCCGGCTGTCGGGCAGCGGCCGCATCGAGCTCGACGATGTCACCCTGGGTGTTGAGCTGGATGAACGGTGCCGTGTTGTCGGTGCGGATGAGAGCCGGGAACGGGCTCGTCGAGATCAGCCCGTTGCCCAGCGGCGCCGCAGTGACCGCGCGACCGACGGCCATGAAGCCATCGAACGCGTGCGTCAGCGGCTGAATCGCGTTCACGTAGGTGTCGATGCGGAAGGCCGACTGCGAGTCGCCCGTGGCGATCAGCTTCTGCGGCTTCAGCCCCCCGAGCAGCGTCGCGCTGTCCGCCCTCACTGCCTCGGCCGCCTGCGTGAAGATGTCGTATGACTGTCCGTCGTTGCTGTCGCCGAGCGCGCCGTAGCGCTGCGGATCCCATGCCTTGAGATCGCTCATACCGGCCGTCTGCGCGGTCACTCCGACGTACGCGTAACCCTGACTCAGGAGCTCGTTGTAGAGCTCCGACCACACCGGGTCCTGGTCCCCGCCGGTGGTGTCGTTCAGCCACTCGAACACGACGGTGCCGTTGAACTTGGCCGGATCGGTCGGGTAGCGGACCAGCAACCGCGTTGTATACGGCACATTGGTCTGCGCGACGGACGTGCTCCACCTACCGTCCGAGAACCAAAGGCCGTTCTGTCGGTACACGTCGGCGCCCCCCGACATCGTGAACTCGCGCTCCACGTACCCCAAAGCGCTCAGGTCGATCGAAGGCGCTCCCGCGATGGCCGGCGTGGCCGGAACCGCGTCGTATGGATAACCATGCTGCCCGCTTCCAGGCGGGATCTCGGTGAGCGTGGGCGAACTCGCCCGAGCGCTCGCCGTCCAGACCAGCAGCGACACGACGATCGCGGCCACGATCGAGATCCCGAGGGCGCGGGTCGAGTTACGGCTTGGGTGCGTCATGACACCTCCAGTCAGTCGGCGGAATCTGTAGCACTGCCAGACCAATTTCGCGGCCGGAACTGTAGCACTGCCATACCACTCTGTGGCATTTTTGTCAGCGGCGGGCGATGCGAGAATCGTTTTCGATGGAATCGGCCGCCGAAGCACCTCGCCGCTATCGAGGGGTTGCCGCGTCTGAACGGCGCGCCCAGAGGCGAGAGCGATTCCTCGAGGCAGGCCTCGAGCTGTTTGGCACGCGCGGATACGCCGGGACCTCGATCCGTGGCGTCAGCGCCGCGGCGTCGCTCAACTCCCGCTATTTCTACGAGTCATTCACCAGCCGGGAAGATCTTCTGTACTGCGTGTACCGGCGCATCGTTCGCGACCTTGGGTCTCGCGCAGCTGCAGCGGTCGCGGCAGCAGACACGATCGAGGACAAGGCGCGCGCCGGCCTCCGGGCGGGATGGACGGCGCTGACCGAGGACCGGCGCAAGGCACGGATCGTCGCTCTGGAGGTTGTAGGTGTGAGCGACCGCCTGGAGCGGCTGCGCCGCGAGACGAGACACGCGCTCGCAGATCTCACGGTTCAGGGCGCCCTGGCGGTCGCCCCCAGCGATATCCGGCTCCGCCTCGATCCGGTGCTGACCGCGCGCGCCCTGATGGGGGGCGTGGTCGAGGTCCTGGCCGACTGGATCAACGGTGACGTGGATGCGTCCGTGGATGAAGTGGTGGAGCACTTCACACAACTGTTCACGGCGGCGGCGTACGCCGCGGTCATGCCGGGGTGATCGTCTTCGGGCCCCGCACATGTTCCTCGGAGTGATTGGGTAGGAGATGGGCGACACGAAGGAGGACCCATGTCCACAGCATTGATCATCATCGTCGTCCTGGCAGTTGTTGTCCTAGGCGTGATCCTCGGACTCAACCTCTGGGGGATCCGCACGCAGCACGCGGATCGTCGCCACATGTTCGGGCGCCGGCGCCGGCGGCACCGCAGCACGCCGTAAACGGGGGCGCTCGGTCGAGCGCAGTCACCTCCCCCTGGCCCGCTGTCACTTGAGCCTGATGCCGACCAGCCAACCGGGCGGGTGCTTCTTGCCGGGCACCGGGATCTGCCAGGCCACGCGCAGTCGGTGCAAGCGCGGCCAGTGACGCGGGCGATGGACCTTGCCGAGGCGGCAGTCCGCCTTGGCCAGGGCCTTCTTGACATTGGCGAGCACCAGGTAGCGCAACCGCGGAACCACGCACGGAACGGTCGGGAACGCAGACAGGCCGGCGTCCTCGACGCCGACCGCCTCGGAGCGAGCACCACCGAACATCCGGCGCGGACCCGAGAACGTCCAGTACTTGTGAGACGGCAGCCCCTCGACGACGGTCCCGTTCGCCGGCACGGCGTTCAGGTGCGCGGCTGGGTTCCCGAGGTTTTCGATGTCCCACTGATCGATCGCCACGTACGGCTGCACCCCGCCGAACAGACTCCAATTGGTCACTCGCAGCGGTGCCCCACCCGCTACTCGGTACACCGTCCCCGCGCTGCTCATCAGGAACGTGCCGTTGACCGGGAACGGGCACAGCGACTCGAATTGCTGCGGCGTGATGATCGTGGCCGGCTGCACACCGCCAACCGTGCTCCAGTCGGTCACCAACAGCGGGGACCCGCCGGCGATTCGGTACAGGGCCTCGGAACCGGCCACCTGGAGGAACGTGCCGCTGGCGAACTGAGCCTGGCAGCTCGCGCCGGCGGTGGCTCCGTCCAGATAATCGTGGTCGATGTTGAGCGTGACCCCTCCCCATCGCTCGTTGGCGCCGCCGCTGTACTGGTGAATCCGCTGATGGGCTGACCAGTAGCTGCTCGGCACGCTCGGGTCGCTCGTGCCCTGGTGCCCGTTCCAGTCGGCGATCCAGAGGTCGTCTGGCTCTGCATAGCCGCTGCCGTAGTTGCTGACGAGGTCTGCGATGCCCGAGCCCGCGCTGCCGTAGACCCCGGACAGGTAGCCCTGGGAATGAAGCTCGGCCGTCCAGCCGGAGAGAAACGCGAGCACGGCCGAGGCGTTTGCGGAGGTGTGCGAATAGGCCTCCATGTCGTCGTAGATCGGGTTGCCTGAACCGATCCCCAGCAACTGCGCTCGAGCGATCGCGTCGGACGCGGCAGCCGCTCCCTGCGACGCGGCGCTCCCAGAGCTGATCGCGGCGCAGCCGCACTCGTTCCTGGGAGCCTGGAGGCCGACGTAGATGAGGATCAGGTGCCATCCCGTGGCTGTCTCCTCGTCGGCCCAGGCGGCCGTCAGGTTCGACTGCGAGCAGGCGATGTTGGCGCCTCCCAGGTAAACCCCGATCGCCCGGTAGGGAGATGACTCCCACGCCGCCATCGCCGTGGTGCTCGGGGTCGAACACACATCGAAGCCGAGGCCGGTGTAGACGGCGCCGGCGGCGATCGCGCGAGGCCTGGCCCGCGCTCCTGCCGCCGTCGCGATCGCGCGTGAACGGCGCTGCAGCGCAGCCAGGCTGCTCGCTCCTAGCGCTCGCTCGATCACCCGAGGTTGATGGGCCCACGTCGCGGTGACCAGGACCTGGTGAGATGGGACCGGGACCTCGGCCGAGGTCCCCTCGCTGGCGCGCGCACGGGGGCTGGCCACGGGCGGCAGCGGCGACCCTGGAGGATGGCCGGCAGCCGCGGCGCCTGTGCCGAGCGGCTGCACCAGGATCGCCTCGGTGCGTCCAACCGCGTGCGCCGGACACCGCTCCTCGGCGCTCGGCTGACCGAGGTACACCGCGTGGCGGTCAAATCGCACGCACGCCCGGACGTGACCGTTCAGGTGGAAGACCGGCCAGGACGCCGGGACCGTGAGCCTGTAGCCGTGGTAGCTCACGACCCGGGTCGACCCGTCGGCCCGAGCCGCCGACGCGCCGGCGAGCAAGGTCGCCAGAACCGCCAGGAGGCCCACCACCCTGGCACCTCGTGAACGCCGCCCCGCGCTCAACATGCTCCGCTACAGGCCAGCAATGTCGCGAGCGATCGTAGCCGATCGCGCGATCGCAGTCAGTCTCGACCTGATGATCCGGGCTCGCCGTCAGTCCTCGAACACCGAGGGCGACGACTCCCCCGGCGTCAATCCTCGAACACGAACGCGTCAACCGTCTTGGTCAGCTCCAGCACGCGCTGGACCTGCCGCGGCCCGCGCCGGAGGGACAGATCATATCCATCGGACTGGGCGCGCTCGCGCGCCACGAGCAGCGCGCGCAGGCCGGTGCTGTCCATGAACTCGAGTCCGCTCAGATCGATGACCAGCTGGCGGGGGTTGCCGGATTCCGCGGCCTTCAGCTCGCGCGCGAAGGTCGGCGCGGAAGTCAGATCGAATTCGCCGCGCAGGGTCAGCACAACGGCGTCCCCATCATCGCTGCTTTCGATCACGAACTGACCAGGAATCGGTGGATCAGGAATGCCCGCCTCACTCACGACGCCCACCATCATCCACGGTCCAGGCGGCAGTTATCAACCAGTCCAGGTAGAGGCTCAAAGTGCACCTCGGGTTCGGATTAGATGCGCTGGTCCACGGGGCGACCCGGTCAAAGTCCTCCCGTCCCGCGCTGAAGTCGCCACCGCCCGCCCGAATCGGACCGACGGATGCTTCCATGAATCTAGCAACGGGTCGCACCGAGCCGCTGGCAAACGGCCGCGCCCGAGCCGCTGGCAAACGGCCGCGCCCGAGCCGCTGGCAAATGGCCGCCGAGGCGCTGGCAACGGCCGCCTCGTGACACTAGGAGAACAGCCGCGGGTCGGCGGTGACGATGCCGTCCACGCCGAGCGAGCGGAGCCCCTGGATCGCGGGCCGTTCGTTCACGGTCCACGCGTACAGGCGGCCGCTCCGGGCAACGACGTCCTCCAGCAGCGCAACGTCGACCAGCCGGTGCTGAGCCATCACCGCATACCAGCGCCGGCAGGCCAGTCCCGCAAGCGCCTGCGAGCGCCAATCTCGCCACCGTCGGCTCAGGCGAGCCAGACGACCACCGATCGAGATGCCGGCGCGCGCCGACGGCTCGAGCGCCCGCACATGGTCCAGGACCTCGGGCACCTGGCAGGAGATGAGCGTCCGGTCCAACAGCCCCGTCCGTCGCAGTGCGTCGAGCACGGCGGACTCGCACCCGACGTGCTTGAGGTCGACGTTCAGCTCGACGTCGCGGAATCGCGTGCTCGAGAGATGCTCGAGCGCACGCGGTAGCGTCAACTTGCCACCTTGGCGCGCATCGAGGATCGTGTGGGCCAGCAGCAGCTCGCCGCGCCAGGCGCGAACGTCGAACTCGACCATGTCAACCCCGATTTCCAGCGCCGCATCGAACGACTCGAGCGTGTTGGCCGGCGCGAGCGCGCTTGCGCCCCCGTGCCCGATCCGCTGGCAGCCCGCACTCGTCATATGCTGGAAGATCGCATCTTTGGCGGCGGAACGGGAATTGCGCCGGCCGCCCCTCAGTGGCCGCAGACCCGGGAACGATCACCGTATTCCAGAAGGAGGAGAGGACAATGACCGACACTTCATCCGGGTCGAGGCTGACCGCTTCGACCGTGGCGGCGCTGCCCGGTTCGGCTGCGGCGCGGTTCAGCGACCGCCTGGCAGCGCAATACAAGCAGGGCGGCACGTGGAACGAGCTCACGTATGCGGAGGCCGGCGAGGCGATCGATGAGCTCGCGCTGGGCCTGGTGGATCTCGGCATCGAGATCGGCGATCGCGTGTGTCTGCTCGCCGACACGCGCTGGGAGTGGACGCTCGCGAGCTACGCGATCTCGGCGGCGGGCGGCGTCGTCGTTCCCGTCTACCCGACCAACGCTCCCCAGGAGTGCAAGTGGGTGGCCGGCAACTCCGGGGCGCGGGCGGTCGTGTGCGAGAACGAGGGGCAGAAGGCGAAAATCGACCAGGTGCGGGGCGAGCTCGATGGTCTGGAGCACGTGATCGGAATCGAGCCAGGCGGTGGCGAGGTGTCGATCGGCGAGCTGCGTGAGCGGGGCCGTGGCCGCGATGCGCAGGAGCTGGTCGCACGCCAGGAGCGGATCGACGCCAGCGACCCGTACACGATCGTCTACACGTCCGGGACCACGGGCCCACCGAAGGGCGTCGTGCTCACGCACGCGAACGCGATGTCGGTCTGCACGATGGTCGAGGAGCTGGCGTTCGTGCAACCTGGAGAGAGGTCGTATCTGTACCTCCCACTTGCCCACGTGTTCGCGCTGAGCACGCAGATCGCCTCCTACGACCAGGGCACGATGATCATCTACTACGGCGGCAACAGCAAGCAGATTCTCCAGGAGATCATCGAGACCAAGCCGACATATCTGCCGTCGGTTCCCCGCATCTTCGAGAAGCTCTACGCCGCCGCGATGGCCATGAAGGAACAGGCCAGCGAGGAGGACAAGCAACGTCTCGAGCAGGCGATCAAGCTGGGGGTCGAGGTACGGAGGCGTAGACGGCGCGGCGAGGATGTGCCGGAGCAAATGAGCAAGCCGTTCGAGCAGGCGGACAACGAGATGTTCGCGCGCGTCCGGGAGCTGTTCGGCGGCGAGGTTCGACAGGCGGTCAGTGGCGCGGCGCCAATCGCTCCGGAAATCCTGGAGTTCTTCGATGCCGCCGGGGTGCCGGTGCTGGAGGGCTGGGGCATGACCGAGACCACGGCCGTGGGAACGGTTGGGACGCTCGACCACTTCAAGTTCGGCACCGTGGGACGTCCGATGCCCGGAGTCGAGCTGCGCACCGAAGACGACGGCGAGATCCTGATGCGGGGCCCGAACGTGTTCCGCGAGTACTGGAAGAACGAGGAGGCCACACGCGAGACCCTGGTCGACGGCTGGGTGCACACCGGCGACCTCGGCGAGATCGACGACGAGGGCTATCTGAAGATCACCGGCCGCAAGAAGGACATCATCATCACGGCGGGGGGCAAGAACCTCACGCCCTCCAACCTCGAAAACGATCTCAAGCAGTCGCGGTTCATCTCGCAGGCCGTGATGTACGGCGACCGCAAGCCGTATCCCGTGGCCCTGGTCACGCTCGACGAGGAGGAGATCGCTCCGTGGGCCCAGCAACAGGGCCTTCCCGAGGACTTCTCCGAGCTCGCCAGTAGCGACAAGGTCCGCGAGCTGGTCCAGAAAGAGCTCGACCGTGCCAATTCCAACTACGCGCAGGTCGAGCAGGTCAAGAAGTTCACGATCCTCGACCACGACCTGTCGATCGAGTCAGGCGAGCTGACGCCGACGCTCAAGGTCAAGCGCAACGTGATCAACGACAACTACCGGGATGTGTTCGAGTCGATGTACCGGTAGTGACCCCCCTCCCCTTAATGAATCGGCGTATGTGCCCGGGCCGGAAGGTCGAGCTCGAACAGCCAGAAGTCGCGGCCGATGACCGGGACTGAGACGTTGTAGACCGGCACATCGCCGATCGCGCCCTGAAACGTCCCCGCGTGCGCGTGGCCATGCAGCACCAGGTCGGGCTCGTGCTCGGCGATTGGCGCCGCCAGCCGATCGGTTCCGAGGAACGCGTAGATGCCAGGCGGCTCACCGGCGATCGTCGCCTCGCTCGGCGCGTAGTGGAGCATCACGATTCTGGCCGGGCACAGCGCGATCTCGCGCAGCCCCTGGTCGAGCGCCGCGACCTCACGCGACGTCTCGCGGTAGACCTCGCGCAGCAACGGCTCGCCGAAGTCGGGCAGATGCGAGCCCGGGAAGCCTCCCACGAAACCCTTGACGCCGACGACGCCGATCTCCAGCCCGGCCGCTTGGCACACCGCCCAGTCGCGATCCAGCACGCGGATGCCGCCGGATTGCAGCGCCTCGAGCTGGAACGGGTCGGCATGCGGCCCGAGCGGCCGCCCGAGGAATGGCTGTACAAGGCCTGGCACGAGGATGTGATGATCGACCTGATCTTCATGCCGTCCGGCCTGGAGATGACCGACGAGGTATTCGCGCGGGCCGACACGCTGGCGGTGCTCGCGGTGGCCACGCCCGTGATGGCGATCGAGGA
This sequence comes from uncultured Solirubrobacterales bacterium, assembly GCA_963799745.1. Lineage (GTDB taxonomy): Bacteria > Actinomycetota > Thermoleophilia > Solirubrobacterales > Solirubrobacteraceae > Palsa-465. The sequence continues at coordinate 91,249 of CAWCYH010000011.1, forward strand.
TGTGCTCGCCACCAAGCTGCACGCGCTGGGGGAGCATTCTCTCGACTACACGCACCTGCTGGCGATCGCCCGTTCGGTGCGGGAGCAGATCGACTGGCCGCAGTTGCGCGCGCGGACCTGCGACTCCCCCTATGCGCAGCCGTTCTTCACGCTCGTCGAACGGCTCGGAATCGCGCCCGCCCATGGACAAGCGGCCGGATCTCCGGTCAGCCGCGTGCGCGTCGTCCCGAGCGGCGGCTGAGGCCGAGCCCTCGCGCGGCTCAGATCGCCGGCGGGCTCGGATCCGGCGGGAGCGGGTTCGGATCGGGTGTCGGCGTCGGCGGCCGGGGATCCGGCGGCGCCGGCGCAGGGCCGGGTCCCGGAGGCCCGGGGCCGGGCGGTTGGGGATCGGGTGTGGGCGGTGAGATGCTCATCACAGGTGCAGGCTCGGCTTACCCGATGCCCGCGTGTAGCAACCACTGCGGCAGGGTAATGGGAGCGCGAGATGAAGCTGCTCGTCCTCACCAGCGAGCCGATCTCCGCGCGCCAGCTGCGTGATGCACTCCCCGGAGACATTGACCCCGAGCACGCGGAGGTGATGGTCGTCGCGCCCGCGCTGCAGGAGAACCCACTGAAGTTCTGGTTCTCCGACGCCGACGAGGCGATCGCCAGAGCCGAGCGCGTCCGGCAGGAGAGCGTCGAGCGGCTCGGGGCCGAGGGGGTCGGCGCAAGCGGCGATACGGGCGAGAGCGATCCGGTTGCGGCCATCCGAGACGCGCTCCAGACGTTCCCGGCGGACAGGATTGTCGTGTTCACCCACGCGGGCGACGAAGAGCGCTACCGCGAAGATGTCGATGAGCGCGAGCTCCAGGAGCAGTTCGGGATTCCCGTCGACCGCGCGCTGCTGTCAGCGTAAGCGTCGCCCGCGCTGCCGTCAGCGTAAGCGCCTCCGAAGCTCCTGCGCGTTCGCCGGCGCGAATCCCTCCCAGTCGTTGTTGAAGTAGGCGTAGACGGCGGTGTGGCGGCGCCACTGGGCGATCCGCCGGGACCACTGCTCGAGCTCGGTGGCCGAGTAGTTGCCGCGGCGTCCGCGCGAGCCGGCGTGGAAGCGCACGAAGCGCCACGGCGCCGTCGCCTCGTAGCTCTGAAACGGCCGCTTGGGGTGATCGCCGATCGCCAGGGCGACCCGGTGCGAGCGCAGGGCCTCGAGCACTTCCGGCACGAACCAAGTCTGGTGGCGGAACTCGATTGTGTGCAGGCCCGGGGGCAGCGCCTGCAGCCAGCCGTGCAGCCGCCGGTCGTCGCGGTGGAAGTTCTCGGGCAGCTGCCACAGAACCGGCCCGAGGCGCTGCGCCTCGATCAGCGGCGCGAGCGGCTCATAGAAGCGCCTGATCCCCTCGCCGATCTCGACCAGCCGCTTGATGTGGGTCAGGTAGCGGCTGGCCTTGACCGAGAACAGGAAGCTCTCCGGTGTCTGCTCGATCCAGCCGGCCACCGCTTCGCGGCGCGCCAGCCGGTAGAAGGTTGAGTTGACCTCGACGGTGTCGAACGCTTGGGCGTAGAGCTCGAGCCAGCGTCGTTTTGGCCCGCGCTCGGGATACAGGCGGCCTCGCCAGTCATCGTACATCCATCCCGAGCAGCCAATGCGTATGCGTTTCATGGTGGGGGTAGGAGTCCAATGCCCGATGAGCCTATTTGACGAACAACCATTCGCGGCGCAGGATCGTCCCAGCGCCCCGGTCCCGCAGCGTCCGACGCCGTCCAACCTGCGCGAGGCCATTCACAGCTGCCGCGCCTGCGACCTGTGGGAGGGGGCCACGCAGCCGGTGATCGGCGAGGGCGCCCGCCACGCGCCGTTGATGCTCGTCGGCGAGCAGCCGGGCGACCGCGAGGACATCGAGGGCCATCCGTTCGTCGGTCCCGCGGGCAAGGTGCTCGACCGCGGGCTCGAGCAGGCGGGCGTCGACACCGGTCAGGTCTACATCACCAACGTCGTCAAGCACTTTCGCTACAGGGCCCGCGGCAAGCGGCGGATCCACCAGAAACCCGACCGCTGGCAGGTCTCGGCCTGCCTGCCGTGGCTGCAGGCCGAGATCGCGGTGGTCCATCCCACCGCGCTGGTGTGCCTCGGCGCCACAGCGGCGCAGGCGCTGCTCGGATCGCAGGTTCGGATCGGGCGCGACCGGGGCCAGCCGATGGAGTCAGAGCTCGCCGAACTGGTGACCCTGACCGCGCATCCATCCTCGATCCTGCGGGCGCAGGATGAGCAGGAGCGCGAGGAGGCGATGGCGCAGCTGGTCGCCGATCTCAGAAATGTGGCCAAGTGGCTGAACGCGAGGTAGTCGTCGTCACCGGCGCCTCGGGAGGGATCGGCCGCGCGGTGGTGCGGGAGTTCGCCAAGCGCGGCGCCGCGGTCGGGCTGATCGCTCGCGGCCGCGCCGGCCTGCAGGCGACGGCAGACGAGGTCGCCGAGCTCGGTGGAACCGCCTGTTCGTGCCCGACGGATGTCGCCGACTTCGAGGCGATGCGCAACGCGGCGGCGGTGTTCGAGGAGCGGCTGGGCCCGATCGACGTGTGGATCAACAACGCCATGACCACCGTCTTCGCGTTCTTCGACGAGATCACTCCGGATGAGTACGAGCGCGCCACGCGGGTCACCTATCTCGGCGCGGTGTGGGGCACCAAGGTCGCGCTCGAGCGGATGCTGCCCCGCGACCGCGGGACGATTGTGCAGGTCGGCTCGGCGCTCGCCTATCGGGGCATCCCGCTGCAAGCGCCCTACTGCGGCGCCAAGCACGCGATCAAGGGCTTTCAGGAGTCAGTGCGCTGCGAGCTGCGCCATCGCGGGAGCGCCGTCCACGTCACGATGGTCCAGCTTCCGGGACTCAACACGCCGCAGTTCAACCACTGTCTGAGCAAGTTGCCGCGCCATCCGATGCCGGTGCCCCCGATCTTCGAACCGGAGGTGGCGGCGCGCGCGATCCACTGGGCGGCGCACCACCGTCGCCGCGAGCTGTACGTGGGCTTTCCGACCGTCTACACGATCATTGGCAACAAGCTCGCGCCGTGGCTGGCCGAGCGCTATCTGGCCAAGACGGCAATCGACGGGCAGCAGACCGAGCAGCCCATGCCTGGGGACCGACCCGCCAACCTGTACGAGCCGCTTGACTCAGACCACGACGAGGGCGCCCAGGGCATCTTCGACGCGCAGGCACACCCACGCAGCGAGCAGGCCTGGCTCAGTCGCCACCGGACCGGCTCAGGGTTGGCCGCTGCGGCAGTGCTGGGCGCCGGCGCTCTGACCCTGGCGCGCCGGCTCGCTTGAGGTCGAGCCGCTCGGCGAGCCGCGAGGCGAGCGCCATCGTCGTCAGCGCCGGGTTCGCCGAGCCCTGCGTCGGCATCACGCTGCCGTCGGCGATGAACAGGTTCGGCACCTCCCACGCGCGATGGTCGGAGTCGACGACGCTGCGCTCCGGGTCCGATCCCATCCGGCAGCCGCCGACCAGGTGCGCGTAACGATCGATCACCAGCACGTCCTGGGCGTCCGCCGCCTCGAAGATGTCGTGGAGCGTCCGCTTGGCGAACGCGATGTTCTTGCGGTCGTTCTCGCACTGGCTGTAGTCCATCCGGGCCACCGGGACCCCGTTCTGGTCGGTGATCTCGGACGCAACAGTCACGCGGTTCTGCGGTAGCGGCAGCAGCTCGCACAGCACCCCGAGCGTGTACCAGTGGTTGTAGTCGCGCATGTACTCGCGCAGGGCCGGTCCCCAGTGGCCGTCGGCGAGCACGTGCTGGGCCCACTCGATCGGCAGCGGGCCGACCGTCTGGATCGAGAAACCGCGGGCGAATCCGCGCGCCGGATCGGTCTCGTAGAACTGCTCCGAGGAGATCTCGGGCGGCGGCGCCTTGTACATCCGCATCTCCTCGGGGAAGCGGCCGGCGACCTGGGTCGCCCCCTGGACCATCACGCAGCGCCCGACCTGGTCGTTGCCGTTGGCCAGCCCGTGCGGGAACCGCCGGCTCGTCGAGTTCAGCAACAGGCGCGGAGTCTCGATCGAGTAGCCGGCCACGGCCACCGCCTCGGCGCGCTGGAAGCGCTCCTGCTCATCGTGGATATAGCGCACGCCGGTGACGCGGCCCGCTGCGTCGTCGATCTCGACCCTGGTGACCATGCAGTGGTCGCGGATCTCCGCGCCGTGCTCGATCGCGTCGGGGATGTGCGTGACCAGCGGCGAGGCCTTCGCATTGACCTTGCAGCCCTGCAGGCAGAAGCCGCGATAGATGCAGTGGGGCCGGTTTCCGAAGCTACCGTTGGTGATCCCAACGGGGCCCACCCGGATCTCGATGCCGAGCTTCCGCGCCCCCGCCCACGCGGCCTCGGCGCCACCGGCAATCGGGTGCGCGGTGTGGGGGTAGCCGTGGGGATCGCCCCACGGCCAGTGATCGCCGGCGACCGGCAGCTCCAACTCGAGCCGCTCGTAATGGGGCTTCAGCTCGTCGTAGGAGATCGGCCAGTCCTCCCCCACTCCGTCGCGCGTGCGGACCTCGAAGTCGGAGGGGTGAAAGCGGGGGCAGTAGCCGGCGTAGTGGACCATCGAGCCGCCCACCCCCTTGCCCGAGTTGTTCTTTCCCAGCTCGACCGGATCCTCCCCGCCGATCACACGCTTGTCGGTCCAATAGAGCTTGTGCGAACCCGCCTCGTCGGAGACCCAGTCCTCGTCGGGGTCCCAGAACGGTCCCACCTCGAGCACGACGACCTTCCATCCGCGCCGGGCGAGGCGCTGCGCCAACGTGCCGCCCCCGGCCCCGCTCCCGACGATCACCAGGTCGACCGGATAGTCGTCGTCGTAGCGCGCCATTCGCTGCCGCGGCACGGCCCGGCGGTGGACGTCGAGCAGGAACGCCGAGTCATTCTCGGGCGGACGGAGGGCCCCGCGGAGCATCGTCCGCATCCCGTGGACTCGTGAGCCGGCGCTGCTCACGCTCCCTGCACTCCGCGCGTCTGGGTGTCCCTGACCGGATCGCGCTCGAACGCCGGCGCCCCTTCCCAGCTCTCGCGCTGCCCGGCCCCGATCCGGGCGTAGCCGCGCGGATAGGCAGGGCCTCCGAAGCCGATCTCGTTCCAGGCCCAGGGGTGCGAATAGAAGGCGCTCAGCACGGAGCGCATCACCACGCTCCAGGCGCGGGACGGCGGCAGCTCGTCCCACACCTCACCGTGGAGCTTGCCCTCCGAGAAGGCCTGGACGACCTGGGTCTGGATCTCGTGCGAGGCGGTGGCGAACCCCTCGGAGCCGTGCTGGCGAGTCGCCGCGTCGAGACCCACCGCGACGCGCCGCCACGCCTCGCCGTCCTCGGGCATGTCCGCGAACACGAACCCGTCGAGCTCGCCCGCGAACAGCTTCGCGTCAACCATGTTCAGGACCGGGACTCGGGGCTCGCGGTCCTGAGCCATGACCACGTCGCAGAAGGCGCCGAGCGTCCTCGCCTCCTCGGTCGTGAAGAAGCGGATCGGCGGCACCTGCTCGACGCGGGCGAGCACCACGCGACGGGTCGCCTCGTCCCAATGGTCGAGCTCGTCGAGGACGTTGTAGTCGGGGTAGCGCCCGTGCATCTGGGGGGTCACGCCGTTGCGCTGGCGCGGGAGCTCCTCCGGCGATGCAGGCTGGCCGTCGCTGCGGCGGTTGGGCAGGTGCGCTGCCTGGCGGAAGTCCCTGCTCGCCATCAGTGCTCGCGACCGAGTACCGCCGCCGCCATTCCCATTCCGCCGACCAGCGCCAGCGACCCCGGCGCCAGCAGCGGCGGGCCCATCACGATGTTGAACATCGGCTCTCGGAAACCCCCGGGCTTGCGAGCGACGCCGCGCACGTGCGTCACCACGCCGACGAGCCCGTCGAGGCAGTACAGCGCCGACAGCGCCGGGAGCCAGGTCTTGGCCGCCCGCTCGGAGCGCATGCCGGCCACGCCGGCGAGCGTCAGCGCCGGCGACAGCGCCACCGGCGTCCACATCCACTTGTCGCCGAAGGAGCCCCGGAAGTGCTCGAAGTAGATCTCGAGCCCGAGCGGCAGCGCGCTGAACGCGGTCGCCCCGGCCAGCGTCCGCTGCGCGCGGCCGTGGCTGACGTTTGCCCACCAGCGGCTGACGCCCCGCTCAGGGGGCGTCGTGCGCCGGATCGGAAGCCGCCCGCCGAGGGACTGTCTAAGCCGCATAGCGCTCCGCATCGGGCGCCTTGAACTCAAGCCCGATGCCCGGCCGGTCGAGATCCGGGTGAAGCGCTCCGTCCCGGGGACGGACGACACCGTCGAACAGCAGCTGCTCGATCCGGACGTGATCGTGGAAGTACTCGAGATGAACCAGCTGCTCGAGCGCGAGGCCCGGATGCAGGTGGATCGAGGGGCCGCAGTGCAAAGACATCGGCATCGATCTGGAGCGGCACAGCGCGCCCACCCGCAACAGCTCGGTGATCCCCGCGCAGCGGGTGACGTCGGCCTGCAACACGTCGACGGCGCCGGCGTCGAGCATCCGCTCGAAGTAGACCGCGTCGTAGCCGTATTCGCCGGCCGCGATCTCCATGCCGGCCGGGCAGCGATCGCGAAGTAGCCGCAGGCCCTGCAGGTCGTCGGATGAGACGGGTTCCTCGAACCAGCTGACCTGGCACTCCTCACGGAACCGCCCGGCGAGCGCCAGGGCCTGTTTGCGCGAGTAGGCGCCGTTGGCGTCGACGAACAGCTCGACGTTCGGCCCGATCGCCTGCCGTGCGCAGCGCACCCGCTCGGGGTCAGCCGCCGGCGAGGATCCGACCTTCATCTTCACGCGCGGAATGCCGCGTTCGGACCATCCCGCCAGCTGCTCCTGAAGGCGCTCGATCTCGTACGCGGTGAAGCCACCCGAGCCGTAGATCGGGACGCGATCGTGGGCCATGCCGATCAGCTGGCAGAGCGGCACGCCCAGCACCCGCGCCTTCAGGTCCCACAACGCCAGATCGACGGCGGCGATCGCCATCGAGCTGATTCCGGGCCGGCCCAGGTTGCGAATCTCCCGGACCATCGCCGCCCACGCGGCCTGCGGCGCCATTGCGTCGCGGCCCTGCACGATTGCGGCGAGCTTTGATTCGATCAGCTTCGCCGTCGAGACGTCGGCGTAGGTGTAACCGAGCCCGCGCTCGCCGCCGGCGCGCGCGTGGACGACGACGATCGTGGTCGAATTCCAGGACAGCGTCCCATCCGCCTCCGGCGCGTCGGTGGGAACCGTGTAGGCGCCTACCTCGAGCCCCTCGACGGTAGCCTCGACCCGCCTCGTCGTGCCCGGCTGGGATCCGGGCTCCTGGAGACCGGAGCGCGCGTGAGTCATCCGGCCGCTCGTCATCGCCCCGGCAGGAACTCTTCCATCTTCTGCTTGAACGACTGCGTCACGATCTGGCGCGCGTCGGGGTCGCCCGCGATCAGCGCCGAGCTCAGCGCCTTGGCCTGCTCGAGCGTGATGTGCGGCGGCAGCGGCGGGACGTCGGGATCGGTCAGCGCCTCGTAGACCACCGGGCGGTCGGCCGACAGCGCCTCATCCCACGCCGAGGCGACCCGCTCGGGACTGTCGACCCGGATTCCCTTCAGGCCGAGCAGCTCGGCGTAGCGGGCGTAGGGGAAGTCGGGCAGGTCCTGTGAGCCTTCGAACTTTGGGTCGCCCTCCATCGCCCGTTGCTCCCAGGTGACCTGGTTGAGGTCACGGTTGTTGAGCACCAGGATGATCAGGCGCTGGTCTGGCCAGCGATCTCGGTACTTGGCGATCGTGATCAGCTCGTTGATCCCGTTCATCTGCATCGCCCCGTCGCCGACGAGCGCGAACACCGGTCGTGAGGGATAGGCGAACTTCGCGGCGATCGCGTACGGGACCCCCGGCCCCATCGTCGCCAGGGTCCCCGACAGCGAAGCCATCATTCCCTTTCGCAGCTTGACGTCGCGCGCGTACCAATTGGCCGACGAGCCGGAGTCCGAGCTGATGATCGCGCCGTCGGGTAGCCGCTCGGAGAGCTCGTGGAAGACGAGCTGGGGGTTGATCGGATCGGCTGCCAGCTGCGCTCGGTGCTCCATCAGGTTCCACCACTCCCCGATCTCGCCCTCGATCTGCTCGCGCCAGGAGCGATCTTCCTTTCGATGCAGCCTCGGCAGCAATGCCCGCAGCGTCTCCGCGCTGTCGCCGACCAGGTTGACCTCCATCGGATAGCGGATGCCGAGCATCTTGCCGTCGATGTCGATCTGCACGCCACGGGCGTTTCCCTCCTCGGGCAGGAACTCCGAGTACGGGAAGCTCGAGCCGACCATCAGCAGCGTGTCGCACTCCTGCATCATGGTCCAGCTCGGCTTGGTTCCGAGCAGCCCGATCGAGCCGGTCACATATGGAAGGTCGTCGGGCAGCACGGCCTTGCCGAGCAGCGCCTTGGCGACGCCCGCGCCGAGCGTGTCCGCGACCGCGGTCCACCTCGTCGGCGGCGTGCAGGCGCGCCCTGCCCGACGAGCATCGCGACCCGCTCACCGGAATTCAGCACCTCGGCCGCGCGATCGAGGTCTTCGTCATGGGGCAGCACGCGGGGCGCCTGGTAGCCGGGGCCCGAATGGACCGTGCCGTGCTTGTGCGGCGGCTCCGGCACCGCCGGCGCGTCCTGGACGTCGTTGGGAATGATGATCGCCGTCACGGTGCGCTCGTCGAGCGCGATCCGGAAGGCGCGATCGATCAGGTGGCGGACCTGGGCGGGCGCCATCGCGATCTGGACGAACTCGTGGGCGACGTCCTTGAACAGCGTCGTCAGATCGACTTCCTGCTGATAGTTGCCGCCGATGCCGGCTCGCGCCTGCTGGCCGACGATCGCGACCACCGGATGGTGGTCGAGCTTCGCGTCGTAGAGCCCGTTCAGGAGGTGAATCGCGCCGGGGCCGGAGGTGGCCATGCACACTCCCGCCTCGCCGGTGAACTTGGCGTGCGCACACGCCATGAACGCGGCCATCTCCTCGTGGCGGGTCTGGATGAACTCCGGCCGCTGACCGTCGCTGGAGCGCGCGAACGCGCCCATGATCCCGTTGATCCCGTCGCCGGGATATCCATAGATCCGCTTGACGCCCCAGGTGGCGAGGCGCTCGAGGAGGTAGTCGCCGACGGTCTCGCTCATTCGCGTTCAGTTCCTTTCGTTCGGGCCCGCGGTCATGCAGTGCGAGCTACCCGCGCCGTCTCGACCTAATCAGCCGCGGTCAGAGCGCGCGCACCGCGTCCGCCAGCGCGACCGCCGCGTCGATGTGCGCGAGATGCGTGAGTGCCTGCGGGAAATTGCCCAGCAGCTCGCCGCTCTCCGGATCGATCTCCTCGGAGTACAGCCCGAGATCGTTCCCGATCGCGATCGCCTTGTCGAACACCGCCCGGGCTTCGTCGAGCTCTCCCTGGTGGGCCAGGCACTCGGCCAGCCAGAACGAGCAGCACAAAAACGCCCCCTCGCGGCCGGGGAGGCCGTCCGCTCGCCGGTAGCGATACAGCAGGCCCTCGCCGGCGCCGAGCTCATCGCGGATTGCCGCGGTGGTGCGAAGCATCCGCTCATCGCGCCAGTCGACGAACTCGACAGTGGGAAGCAGCAGCAGCGCCGCATCCAGCTGCTTGCGACCGAAGGCCTGCACGAACACCCCTCGCTTGCGGTCATAGCCGCGTCGCTCGACCGTCTCGCGGATCTCGTCGCGCGCTTGTTTCCAGCGTCTGGTGGGGGCCCGCCGCATGCACTCCTCCGCGAGCCGCAGCCCCCGGTCCAGCGCGGACCAGCACAGGACCTTCGAGTGCACGAAGTGATCCGGCTTGCCCGGCCACTCCCAGATCCCGGCGTCGGGCTGCGCCCACTGCTCGGCGGCGTGGTCGATCAAGGAGAGCAGGAACCGCCAGTCGTCGTCGTCGGGGGAGTGACCGCGGCGGTGCCATCGCCAGGTCAGGTTGACGAGCTCGCCGTAGGCGTCGAGCTGGCGCTGGGTCGCGGCATCGTTGCCGACCCGTACCGGCGCCGACGACCGATAGCCCTCGAGGCCCTCCACCACCTCGCCCACCAGCCGGCGCTCGCCGCCCACCCCGTAGAGCACCTGGAGGTCGTCCGCGTGCCCAGCGGCCGAGCGCATGATGAAGGCGCGGAATCCGTCCGCCTCCTGTTCGCAGCCCAGCTCGGCGAATGCCCGGGAGCTGAAGCTCGAGTCCCGGACCCAGGCATAGCGATAGTCCCAGTTGCGCGATCCACCAACCGCCTCCGGCAGCGAGGTGGTGGGCGCAGCCACGACGGCGCCGGTCGGAGCGTGGGTCAGCGCCTTGAGCGTGAGCGCCGAACGGCGCGCGGCGGGCTCGTCGCGGCCGCCCAGGTGAACCGTCTGGGCCCAGTCGCGCCACCAGCGGATGGTGTCCTCGAGCCGAGCATCGAGCGCCTCGGCATCGACGTCCTGGGAACCGCCGGCGTCGACCAGCTCGGGCGGGCAGTAGGTCAGGAGCAAGCGGGCACGGTCGCCCACCCCGACCGTGACTCGCCCGACGAGTTCGTGCGCCGGGTCCTCCGCGAGCTCGTGATCGCACCACACGATCAGTGCGTCGTTGCCCCCGATCACGCTGTGCAGACGGTGACCGTGGCGCCTGATCCACGGCCTGACCTGACCGTAATCGAACCGTACCGCCACCCGCAGCTCGAACTCGATCGCCCCCCGCCGCCCATCCATCACACGGAGGATCTGCCGTTTGGGGGTGGCCTCTGCTTCGTCACCGACGATGAAGCAGTCAGTCAGCCGCGCCTCTCCCGCCGGTCCCTCGACGGTCGTCTGCAGCACCAGGGTGTGGTCGAGATACGCGCGCTCGTAGTGCCAGTCTCCCCGTTCGGTGGGGACGATCGAGCAGTGCCCACCGCGCTCGGAGTCGAGGATCCGCCCGAACGCGCTGCCGGAGTCGAAGCGAGGCAGGCAGCACCAGTCGATCGAGCCCTGGCGCGAGACCAGCGCGGCGCTGTGGCAGTCGCCGATCAGCCCGTAGTCGCCGATCGGTGGGTACGGACCAGCTTGGTTCACGCGACTGCCACTACCCGCAAACGATTGATTGAGGACCCCCGCGGGTAGAAACCCTGTGATGTGGCTCTACCTGATCGCGGTGATGATGGTCCTGCTCGGGATCGTGGTCGGCCTTGCGGGAGGCGGGATCTTCACGATCGTGCTGCTCCCGCTGGGGCTGGTCGTGCTCGCCGCGGCGGTCCTCTCCTCCGCCGCGGGTCGCAAGGCGCAAGGCGCCGCCGGTGGCGCCACCGACGAGACCCACGTCCCCGAGCGCCCGCTGCCACATGCTCACCCGCAGTCCAGCGGGCGGGCTCCCACTTCCCCCGAGGGTCTCGCCGACGCCCGCCGGGCGGAGCAGTAGCTCTCGTTTGCTCTCCCTGGCGACGGGTAGCGCTAATCGTGTAAACGACCGATGGGAGCAGCCCGTGGGTATCACCGACAAGGTCACCGGCCGCGTCAAGAAGGCAGCCGGAGATATCACTGACGACGCCTCCCTGCGCCGCGAGGGCCGCCAGGAGGAGCGTAAGGGCGAGGCGAAGGACGAACTCGCGCGCAACCAGGAACGCGCCGATGAAAAGGCCGAGGAAGTCGCGAACCTCGAGCGCAAGACGTCGTAGCGGTAGCGAATCACGAGACTACAAACTTGAGCCCGGCCTCGCGCCGGGCTCTTTTTTTATTTAGGGGGGGTTTGATCAGGGCCTGACTACTCCGGATACTCCTGGCCGGGGACGGTGCCCAGCGGTGGCTCGGTGGGCACCGACGCGGTGCGCTCAGGGCTCTCCCCGAGCATCTCCACGGCCCCGTCCGGACGGCGGGCGATGACCGTCCCCTGCCAGTCGCGGAGCGGGTGCAGCTCGCTGCGCCGAAGCGATCGGCAGGCGCTGCGCGTGATGAAGAACACGACGATCGGGATGATCCATACCCCGAGCCGCCAGAAATGGATCTGGGCCTTGTAGGAGATGTCCAGGCGGAAGAACAGCCGATCGGTCGAACCGATCGCGAAGATGATCACCACCCAGCTCAGGAACGCGGCGCCGATTGCGGTGCGGAGCGGCCGGTCGCGCGGCCGGTCCAGGAGATCGTGGCGGAGGCGATCACCGGTGAGCCGGCGCTCGAGCGCCGGCCAGATGAACATCACGCCGAACACCACGAGCGGGAACCCCGCACCGCCCCAGAACGGGTTCGGGATGATCGTATGGTTGCCGATCGCGAACTCGTAATTGGGCATCAGCCGCAGCGCCCCGATCAACCACCCGATGTACCAGTCGGGCTGCGCGCCGTTCTCCGACAGGTAGGGGTGATAGGGGCCCCATTGCCACACGGGGTTGATCTGAATCAGGCCCCCGACCAGGAACAGGATCGCGGCCACGGCCAGCAACAGGCCGATCGAGCGAAGCGCGTAGGCCGGCCACATCGGGGTGCCGACCACGTTTCGCTCGCGCCGCCCCGGGCCCGGGAACTGGGAGTGGTGCTGGCGCATGATCATCGCCAGATGCAGCGTGATCAGCACGGCCAGCGCGGCCGGGATCAGCAGCACATGGACGACCTCCAGGCGCGGGAGGAATGCGCTCGAGCCCGGGAACGGTCCCCCGAACACCAGGTAGGCGAGTTGCGCGCCGATGAACGGGATCGACATCGCGACCGAATAGGCGATCGCCAAGCCCATGCCCGAGAGCAGGTCATCGCCCAGCGAGTAGCCGGCGAATCCCTCGAGGATCGCCAGCATCAGCATCAGCAGCCCGATGTAGTAGTTGAAGTCGCGGGGCTTGCGGTACGCGCCGGTGAAGAAGATCCGCATCAGGTGCAGCACGATCGACGCGACGAACACGTCCGCGGCCCAGTGGTGGACCTGCCGGAACAGCAGCCCGGCCGGCACCGCGAAGCTGAGGTTCAGCACCGACCGATAGGCCTCGGACATCTGCTCGCCCTGGAGCAGCGGATAGGAGCCGTGGTAGATGACCTGCGAGTCGCTCGGGATGTAGTACAGGGTCAGGAAGATCCCCGTCCCGACCAGGACCACGAACGAATACAGGGCGATCTCGCCGAGCAGGAACGACCAGTGATCGGGGAACACGTAGCGCAGCGCCGCTTTGATGCCGTTGGCGGCGCCGAGGCGCTGCTCGGTCGTGCGCATCACGCGCACGAACCGGCGGTGGAGGATGCGATCGACCAGGTTCACGACTCGGAGCGGTGCACGTTCCACCACGACGGTCCGATGTCCTCGTGGAACGGCCCCGCCGCGAGCAGGTAGCCGCCGGAGTCGATCATCAGCGGCAGCTGCGGCAGCGAGCGCCCAGCCGGGCCGAACAGCAGCCGGCCGCCTTCACCGGGCGAGAACGTCGAGTAGTGACAGGGGCAGGTGAACGCCGGGCCCGTGCTCGAGGACTCGAACGTCGGGTAGCGGTACAGCGAGATCGCGCACCCCGCGTGCGGGCAGATCTTCGAGTAGGCGAGGATCCCGTCCGGCGCCCATCCGCGGCGCGCGGCGGGCAGGTCAAGCTCGCCGGCAAGCAGCCGCACCACGATCAGCCCCGCGCCGAACGCCTCCGGATCGCCGCCCTCCGGCAGCGCGGTGTACATCGAGCCGACCTGGATGTCCGAGGCGAGATAGGGCCTGGCCTCGTCGTCGATCAGCCGGACGCCCCGATGCCACGGCGACTGATGGATCCCGGCGAGCTTCGGACCGAGCGATGCGATCGGGGTCGCGGCGGCGGTGACGAGCGCAGCGCCCGCGAGGCCACCCGCGCCGGTCAGCAGCACCCGGCGGGAGATCCCCTCTCCCCCGCTCTCGATCACCTGCACGACCTCCTCGGTCGCCTCTTCGTCCAACAGCAGTCCGCGCTCCTCGACAGCCGTCTCCTGCGGAACGACGAACTTGCCCGCGACGATCGCGGCAGCCGCCAGCAGCGCCAGCGCGAGGCCGATCGACACACCCAGCAGCTGGGTGTTGTGGCTGAGCACGATGTAGATCACGGTGAACGCGAAGCCGCACACCGCCCCGGCCAGCAGCAGGATCGCGAGCACGGTCTCGGCTCGGCGGCTCGCCGGGACGATCCGCTCGGAGGGGTTGAGATCCGAGTCGGAGGCTGGCAGCGGCGGAGACTTCGTGGAGGCTGCGGCGCGCCACGAGGTGCGCACCGCCACCAGCAGACCGACCAGCTTGGCCAGCCGAGTGACGGGTTTGGGGCCCTCTGGGGTCATGGAACGAGCTCCTTCATGCCAGGCGCTCCCCGATCAGGCGGGCCACGATCACCATCGCCGCGAGCGCGAGGAACCAGGCGACGACCCCCTCGGGGATCGGGCCGATGTTGTAGATCCCCCACCCGCCGGCGTTGTCGGGATGCCGCGTCCAGAGGACGTAGCGGGCGAGCGAGTCGAGCTGGTGCTGGTCGATCTGCTTGTAGTCGAAGTGGGGCATCAGGTACGGGCCCATGCGGACCGCCTCCGCGATCTCCTGAGCGCTCGCATCCTGCAGGTCCGGGACCTGGGCGCCGATCGTGATGCCACCGCGGGCCACGATCTGGTGGCAGCCCGCGCAGTGCAGCGTGAACAGGTGAAAGCCGAGCGCCAGGTTGCCGTTCGAAGGGTTGGCCGTCGGCGCCGCGGGACCGCCGAACTTGCTGATGTAGGCGATCAGGGCGTCGATCTGCGGACGCTTGAACAGCGGGGTGGCGCGGACGGGCTGATCGCGCGGGTCCTGCAGGGGCATCCGGCCGGTCGACAGGTAGAAGTCGACCGGTCCGGCGCCGACGCCGATCAGCGACGGCGCCACCCCCCGCTGCCCCTGCAGGGCGATGCCGTGGCACGACGAGCAGGAGTTCTGGTACAGGTTGTAGCCCTCGGTGACGAGCGCCGGAGAGGTGGGGAAGCTCTGGGTGGGGGCTCCCGGTCCCGACGGGTCGGGCGCCTTGTTGGGCGCGGCCGGCCGCGAGGTCGGCGGCCCGCCGGGGGTGGTCTGGCCCGATGAGGCCGGGGCCGCGAAGGCGACCACCGCCAACGCCCCCAGGACGAGCGCGGCCGCCGCTCGCAACACCGGCGGAATCCGGGACCGGCGGGTCAGCCGGCGGCGTGCGGCCTGAATCACGGCTCGGCTCCCCCCGAGGGTGGCCGTGAAACGGGAATATATGACCCGTTTCGCGGCCACCCCCCGGCGGTGGGCGGGGAGCCGGGGGCGCTGCGCGCCTCTCGGGCCTGCTGGCGGTGCTCCTCTGCGACCATCGCGGCGACCGCGGACCAGAGGCCGACGGCGACCATGATCATGCTGCCGAGCACCCACATGATCGCGCCGGCCTGCTGCTGATCGATGATCGCCGAGACGCCGAGCGCGTGCGCGGGCGGCCCGTAGGCCGGGTACACCAGTGTCGGGTGCCGGTTCAGGTAGGCGCCGATCAGGACCATCGGCGGCATCGCCGCGAGCAGGTACACGAGCCGCCCGAACCCGCCGAGTCGTCGCCGCGGGGCCGGGTCGCCGTCGAGCAGCGGCCACCACATCAGCGATCCGGCGATCAGGTAGGAGAGGTGCTCGGCGGCGTGCCAGGCAGGGTGACGCAAGGTGGCGTCGTAGAACGAGGGCACGTGGGTGATCAGGACCACGGCGGTGAACACCCCCAGGCACCACAGCGGACCCGTGAACCGGCGCGTCCGGTGAAGCGCCGCGGCGAGGGCCCGCCGCTCCTGCGCGGGGAGGGCTCGCAGGGCCAGCAGCGCCGGTCGCCCGCCCAGCAGCAGCAGCGGGGCAACCATCAGCAGGAGCAGGTGCTGGACCATGTGGACCGAGAGCAACCGGTCATCGAACGTGTCCAAGCCCGACTCGAGCGCCACGACCACGACCGCGATGCCGGCCAAGAACGAGCCGGTTCGCCGCAACGGCCAGCGGCGCCTCGAGCGGTGGACTCCCCACAGGTACAGACCGGCGAACGCCGCCGCCTGGACGCTCAGCGCCCAGTCGAGCTGCCAGTGGCCGGTCAGCAGCCCGAGCAGCGACGGCCTGTTCATGGCCGGTGCTCCTGGGCCGCGCGCCTGCGGGTCAGCAGCTCTGATCGGCGCTCGACCGTGAGCCGCCCGATCGAGATCACCAGCAGCCCCGCGCCGAAGTAGATCGGGAACGTCCCGAACACGAAACCGAACAGGATCGAGGCCACCGACAGCGCCGCGAGCACTGCACCGAGGCTCCCCTGCGGGATCGTCTCCGGCCGCGGATCGGGCTCGGGCGGCCCGCGTCTCAGCGCGACCCGGCCGGCGAACGCGATCAGCAATCCGGCGCCTGCCCAGACGGCGAGCACCGCAAAGCCAAACGTCCCGACCTGGATCGCATCGCCGGTCCAGATCCAGTTGATCGCCATCAGCACCGCGAGCACCAGCCCCCAGGCCAGCAGCGGGATCGCGCCACCCCTCATACGGCGGCTCCTTCAGCCGCTCGGTCCTCGGCCTCGTGGCGCAGATCGAGGAGCGGCGCGTAGGAGCGGATCGGCGGCAGCGGGCGGATGAAGTTGTGCGCCGGGGGCGGTGAGGAGGTGGCCCATTCGAGCGTGTGTCCGAGCCACGGGTCCTCCCCGGCCGGCTCGCGCGCCCGGAGCGATACCCACACGTTGAGCAGGAACGTCAGCACGCCGAGGGCGATGATTCCCGCCCCGATCGTCTCGATCAGGTTGAGCGTCCCCCAGCTGGGGTGCGTCGGGTAGCGCGAGACGCGCCGCGGCATCCCGTCCTGGCCGAGCAAGAACATCGGGAAGAACGTCATGTTGGTCCCGATCGCCATCACGATCAGCTGGACCTTTCCGAGCCGCTCGCGCAGGAGCGCTCCGGTGAGTTTCGGGAACCAGTGGTAGACGCCGGCGAAGAAGCCGAAGATGCTGCCCGCGAACAGCGTGTAGTGGAAATGGGCGACGATGAAGTACGAGCCGTAGGCGTGGTAGTCGAGCACCGGCGAGGCGATGAAGATCCCGGTCAGGCCGCCGATCAGGAACTGCACGAAGAACGTCAGCGCGAACAGCATCGACGTGCGCAGCACGATCGCGCCGCCGATCAGCGTCGCCAGCATGTCGAAGTACTCGATTCCCGCCGGGATCACCAGCGCGGTGGAGGTGAACGAGAAGTATTGGTTGGTGACCCCCCCGGTGACGAACATGTGGTGCGCCCAGACGCTCATCGACAGCGCCGCGAACATCATCATCGAGGCGACGAACGCCACGTAGCCGAACCACCGGCGGTGAGCGCCGACGGCGATCGCCTCGGCGGCAGCACCGAGATACGGGAAGAACATCACGTACACGACCGGATGGCCGAAGAACCAGAACAGGTTCTGATAGTTGATCGCCCCGTTGAAGCCATCGTAGATATGCCCCCCGTGGCGGTCGATGTAGAGCAGCGCCATCGCCACGATCAGCATCGGGAACGCGCCGACCACCATCAGCACGCTGACCAGTGCCGTCCACGTGAACACCGGCATCCGCAGCAGCGACATCCCCGGTGCCCGCCGGCGGCCGATCGTCGCGACCACGCACGCGCTCATCAGCAGCATCCCAGTGGCGGCAAGGATCACCGCGATCACCCACAGGTCCTGGCCGACGCCGGGTGTGTTGAGGCCGTTCGAGAGCGGCACAAAGGCGGTCCAGCCGTCTCTTCCGGGGCCGGTGCCGGTGAACCATCCGAACTGCATGACCAGGCCGCCACAGAGCCAGATCCAGAAGCCGCCGAGCGCGACGCGCGGCGCGGACACGGAGACCGCTCCGATCTGCAGCGGGACGAGGTACAGCGCGAGCGCGATCGCCATCGGCGTGACGAACAGGAAGATCATCGTCGAGCCGTGCATCGTGAACAGGGCGTTGTAGGTGTCGTCGGAGACGAAGTGCTGGTTGGGCTGCGCCAGCTGCGCGCGCATCAGCAGCGCGAGCACGCCGCCGAGGAGGAAGAACGCGAGCGAGCAGATCCCCAGGTTGAGGCCGATCCGCTTGTGATCGGTGCTGGTCAGGGCCCCGAGCAGACCCGGGATCCGCATCGGGGTTGGGGCGATCGTGGCGCCGGCGGTCATTACACCCGCGCCTTTCCGCGGCTCCGCGCCCAGGTACTGAACCGGGCCGGGCTGACCGCGCGCACGGTGAACACCATGTCGGCGTGCCGCAGGCCGCAGAACTCGGCGCACTGGCCCGCGAAGACCCCCGCGCTCGGGAACACCAGCGTCACGGACTCCATCGCGCCCGGGATCAAATCGCGCTTGAAGCGCAGGTAGGGGATCCAGAGGGAGTGGATCACATCGGCCGAGGTGAGGTTGAAGCGGATCGCCTCACCGGTCGGAACGACCAGCTGCTGGCGCCCGACGGTCCCGCTGCGGACGCTGAAGCCGTATGCGGGCAGCGCGAACTGCCACTCCCACTTGGCGCCGGTCACGTCGACCGTGAGGCTCGGACGCTCCTGCGCGGAGACGGTGTCGACCCGATGCTCGGCGGTGAAGGTGATGTAGAGCAGGAACGCGACGACGGCGGCGAGCAGCGCCGCATACGCGCCTTCGAGCCGGTTGTTCTCATGCCAGCGGGCCGCCTCGGAGACGGGCCGCCGCCGATAGCGCAGCACTGCGACAACCATCACCACGACGATCACCAGGAACACGCCGACCGCGATCGGCACGTAGATCCCGAACACGTGGTAGTACTCGTGGCGGGTGTTGACTAGCGCAGGAGAGAGCAGCGGGAGACCTACCAAGGCGGCGGACGTGATCGTTGTTACCCGGAGATCGGGAGATCTAGCCGGAGCGGTACGCCGGATGACCCGGTTCAGGCCGACGTCGCTGGCGACCCGAGACGGGGATCCCCCGGCGACGTCGCCGGCGACCCGAGACGGGGATCCCCCGGCGACGTCGCCGGCGACCCCAGACCGGGATCCCCCGGCGCAACCTTTGGCTCGGTCCGTGCGGCGCCCCGCCGTTCCCCGCGCTCGATCAACTCCCGTTGGGAGCCGACCACGTACCGGGGGTCGTGGGCGGAGCGAAATCCGGCCCGGAACACGCTCCAGCGGGTGGCCAGCGCCCCCAGGGACAGGAGCGCGCCCGCTTCGACCGCCGCGGGCCGGGATGAGCCACCGCGCCTGTAGAGGAGCATCCCTCCCATCACGATGCAGCCCCGGCTGACGTGCGCGGGGGCGACGGCGGCTCCGTGCCGGTAGGCATGGCCGTGCTTGCCAAGTCGCAGCGCCATCAACTCCATCAGCGGTCCCTCCACCACGGCCGCGCCAAGCGCCAGCCGCCGCGCGGCGCGAGCGCGTTCGGGGGATGTCACGGCGACGGCGATGCCGCCGGCGCCGAGCGCCGCACCGGACCCGAACACCAAGGGCAGCAGCCGGTATGAGTGGTGCCAGACCGGAATGGCGGTATTGGCCAGCAGCGCCGCGGTGTAGGTGGAGAGCGGCAGCCCCAGGAGGGCGGCCACCGGCTTGGCGACCTTCGCCGCCCGCGGGAACCACTCGGTCCAGGCGTTGACGGCGGCCAGCCCGGTCGCCGTGCCGCTGCCGGCCAGGATCCACGATCCGACGCTCATCGGCGAGGTGACCTTGAACATCCGCAGCATGTTGAGAAACCGTCCGGGCCTGCCGAGGTCGGAGATGAGCAGCGCGGGGCTGACCGTGAGTGCGCCGAGCGCCACCGCCCAGGCGCGGCGCGCCAGCAGGTCCTCGCCGCGCAGCTCCGACAGGTACGCGAGCCCCGCCGAGGCGCCGCCGACGCCGCCGGTGAAGAAGTAGACCGGGATCTCCCAGCGCCAGACGGGGTCCTTGAGCACCGGCTGGCCGTGGTAGGAGCGGGCCTCCGGCCAGGGTCCGCTGCCATCCGAGTAGCTCATCGGCGACCGCCGAGCACCGCCGCCGCGAGACCGACGCCGAGCGCTACCGCCGCTGCCGCGGTTGCCGACCAGATCGATCCAATGTCGTGGACGCTGTCGACCGGGTCGGGCGGAAGGCCATATATCTCCGGTTCGTCGAGCAGCAGGAAGAACGCGCCGGCGCCGCCAACCCCATCGTCATCGTCGGCGAGATACAGCTGCGCCTTGTCCTGACCGGCCGCCTGGAGATGGGCCAGCCGGTGCTCGGCCCGCTCCCGCAGCTCCGCGAGCTCCCCGAACTGGATCGAGTTGGTGGGACAGGCCTGGGCGCAAGCCGGCTCCTTGTCGTCCTTGAGGCGGTCGTAGCAGAGCGTGCACTTCCAGGCTCGTCCGTCGTCCTCGCGGCGATCGATCACGCCGAACGGGCAGGCCGGCACGCAATACCCGCAGCCGTTGCAGACGTCCTCCTGCACCACCACCGTGCCGAACTCGGTGCGAAACAGCGCACCGGTGGGGCACACCTCGAGGCAAGCCGCGTCGGTGCAGTGCTTGCACACGTCAGAGGCCATCAGCCAGCGGATGCCATCACCCTCCTGGTAGGTCTGAACCCCTGCCTCGATCACGGCGGCGCGCTCGGCGAGCTGCACCAGCGAGCCTCCTTCGCTGGCGTCCGCCGGGACCTTCTGCTCGACGAACGCGACGTGGCGCCAGGTGCTTGCACCGAGGTCGACCGTGTTGTCGTAGGACTTGCCGGTGAATCCCTGCATCGACATCGGGATCTGGTTCCACTCCTTGCACGCCACCTCGCATGCCTTGCAGCCGATGCAGACGGAGGTATCGGTGAAGAACCCCATCCGGGGCTTGGCGTCGTCACCGTAACCGTGCGGCCAGGCGTGGGTCTCGAGCTTCACGTCTTCGCCCCCGCCCGGCGCCGGTACGCCTCGACCAGCTCCAGCCGCGCCCTTCCCCGCGGCCGCCGCCCCGGCCGGATATCGCACGTTGCGACCTTGTACTCGCTGATGTGGACGTTGTTGTCGAGCACCACCGGCAGCAGCTCATTCGCGGAGTCGCCGGTGACGATCCCGACCCCGCCCCAGTGATAGGGCGCTCCCACCAGGTGCATCGTTCTGCCCTGGATCTCAAGCGGCTTGATCCGGTCAGTCACCAGCACCCGCGCCTCGACCGCCTGGCGGGCGGTGATGATCGTGGCCCAGCCGCCGTGCTCCAGCCCCCGCTCCCCCGCCAGCTGCGGCGAGACCTCGCAGAAGAACTCGGGCTGCAGCTCTGCCAGGTAGGGCACGGTCCGCGACATGCCGCCGGCCGTGTGGTGCTCGGTCAGCCGGTAGGTGCTCAGCACGAACGGAAACACGCTCGCGCCGTCATCGCCGCCGGTGGGGTGATAAGGATTCTCGGGCCGGGGGAAGGCCTGCCGGGTGGGGTTCTGCTGCTGGGCATACAGGATGTTCCTAAACGGCGACTCCTGCGGCTCATAGTGCACCGGGAGCGGCCCATCGACGAGCCCCGACGGCGCGTACAGCCACGCCCGTCCATCGGGATGAAGAATGAACGGCTTGTCTCCGGCGATCCCCTCCATCGCCTTGGCCTCGTCGGGCGGCTTGTAGCCGGGGGCCTTGGTGGCCGGGAAGTCGGGCGAGTCCCCCAGGCTCGTCCACTTGCCCTCCCGCTCGTCCCACCAGACGTAGCGCTTGCGCTCTGACCACGGCTTGCCCTCGGCATCCGCGGAGGCCCGGTTGTAGATGATCCGCACATCCTTGGGCCACGCCCACCCCCACTCGTGGGCGATCCAGTTCTGCTCGGTGCCCGGCTTCTTGCGGGCGGACTGGTTGACGCCGTCCTTGTAGATGCCGCAGTGGATCCATGATCCGCAAGCGGTGGAGCCGTCCTGTTCCAGTTCGTCGTAACTGGACAAGAACGATCCATCGGCCTTTGCACCAGATATCTCCTGCAGCACGCTCTCGGCGTCCGGCTCGCCGTGCGGCCCCTGGACCGGGTAGTCCCATGTCAAGTCGAGAATCGGACGGTCCTTCGGGTCGCTTGACCCGGCCAGCCTTGCACGGATCGCCTTGCCGAGGTGGTAGATCCAGTGCAGCTCTGAGCGGGCGTCGCCGGGTGGCTCGCACGCCTTCCAGTGCCATTGCAGCAGCCGCTGCGTGTTGGTGAAATTGCCGTCCTTCTCGGTGTGCGCGGCCGCGGGCAGGAAGAAGACCTCGGTCTGGATGTCCTGCGCGCTCGTCTCCATCGACTCGTGCTCGGGCGAGTCCTTCCAGAACGTCGCCGACTCGATCGGCTGAAAGTCGCGCACGACCAGCCAGTCGAGCTTGGCCAGCGCGAGCCGCATCAGCTTCGAGTTTGCGGAGCCGACGGTCGGGTTCTGCCCGACGCAGAACATGCCCTTGACTCCACCGTCGAGCATCTTCAGCATCATCGCGTAGTGCGAGTGGTCGCCATCGATCCGCGGTAGGTGCTGGAAGCAGAACTCGTTCTCCTCCGTCGCCGCATCGCCCCACCAGGCCTTCAGCAGCGAGACGATGTACGGCCGCAGGTTGCCCCACGCTCCGGTGTCTGGGCCGTTCAGCTCGACGAACTTCTCGATCGAGGGGTGCGATTGCGGGTGGGGCATCGGGATGTACCCGGGCAAGATGTTGTAGAGCGTCGGGATGTCGGTTGAGCCCTGGATGTTCGCGTGGCCGCGAAGGGCGAGGATGCCGCCGCCGGGACGGCCGATGTTGCCGAGCAGCATCTGCACAATCGAGGCGGTGCGGATGTTCTGGACGCCGACCGTGTGCTGTGTCCACCCGACCGCGTAGGCGATCGCGGAAGTTCGCTCGAGACCCGAGTTTTCGCACAGCGCCCGCGCCACCTTCAGGAAGTCCTCACGCGAGCAGCCGCAGATCTCGGCGACCAGCTCCGGGGTGTAGCGCGCGAAGTGGCGGCGCACGAGCTGCAGCACGCAACGCTCATCCCGCATTGAGTTGTCGATGTGCGGCGGATCGCCGCCTTCGAGCTTCATGCCGTGGGCCCCGTGTGCCTGCTCGCCCGAGACGTCGGCCTGCTGCTCGGATTTCCCGGCCGTCGCCTCGCCGCTCGTCTCGTCATATCCCCAGCTGTCGATCCGGTACGCACCGTCCTCGGGATTCCAGCCGGAGAAGAATCCGCTCGCGGCCTCGCCTGATCCGCCGGCGCCCGCGTCATCCGCCTCCTCCGCGTCCTGGAACTCGGGCTTGATGATCACCGGCCCATTGGTGAAATGCCGGACGTACTCCTCGAACCAGGCATCGTGCTCGAAGATGTAGTTGACGATTCCGCCGAGGAACGCGATGTCGCTGCCCGAACGGATTGGGACATGGAGATCGGCAATCGCGCTCGTGCGGGTGAAACGAGGATCGACGTGGATCACCTTGGCGCCGCGCTCCTTGGCTTCAACCACCCACTGGAAGCCAACCGGGTGCTGCTCGGCCATGTTCGAGCCCATGATCAGGATGCAGTCCGAGTTCTGCAGGTCCTGCTGGAACGTGGTGGCGCCGCCGCGCCCGAACGAGGTTCCCAGACCGGGCACCGTGGAGCTATGTCATATTCGCGCCTGGTTCTCGATCGAGAGCGCACCCGCGGCGGTGAAGAACTTCTTGATCAGGTAGTTCTCCTCGCTGTCGAGCGTGGCGCCGCCGAGGAAATGGATCCCGAGCGTCCGCTTGAGCGGCCTCCCGTCCTCGGTCGCCTCCTCCCACGTCTCCTCGCGGACCCGGATCATCCGCTCGGCGATCATCTCGGTGGCCTGTTCGAGACTGATGTACTCCCAGTCGGTCCCACCCGGCCGGCGGTACTTGACCCTGGTCTCGCGCATCGGGGAGTTGACGAGCTTCTCGGAGGCGGCGCCCTTCGGACACAGCCGACCCCGCGAGATCGGGGAATCCGGGTCGCCCTCGATCTGGATCACCTTCTCGTCCTTGACGTACACCTTCTGGCCGCAGCCGACGGCGCAGTAGGGGCAGACCGACTGGACCACCCTGTCGGCGGTCTTGGTTCGCGGGGTCAGCCGTTCGGAGCGGGCCGATTGCGCGGCGCGGCCGAGACCCAGTGGATCACCACCGAGCTGACGCAGGAAGGGCGCGATCAGGCGGCGGTGGCTCGGCATCGGCAGCGCGATCTTACCCCCGAGTCGGGCTCATAACCCTCGCCTGTCCGGGCCCGTACACGATTCGCACCCGTCCCATTTCGGAGCTTCAGCTGGACTCGTCCGTATCGCGGTCCTCGGAGCGGTCCTGGCGCTCCCGCTCACCGTCTCCTGACGCCTCGCGCTCCGGCTCGCCTGACGGGTCGCGCTCCGCCTCGCCTGACGGGTCACGCTCCCCCTCTCCCCCGCCTGACTCCCCGCGCTCCCCCTCACCGTCTCCTGACGCCTCGCGCTCCCCCTCGCCTGACGGGTCACGTTCCCCCTCTCCCGACTCCTCGCGCTCCCCCTCTCCTGACTCCTCGCCAGATTCGGGCGGGTTGGCGCCGGGGACCGACGGATCCGAGCGCTTCTGCTGCCACTCCTGCCGCGCATCCTGGACCTCGCCACCGAGCCGGTCGCTGCGCTGCTGGAGCTTGTCGGCATCCTGTTCGAGACTGTCGGCCAGTTCGCCGGGATCCCGTTCGCTCATGTCGCCGAGCTACCCCGCCGGCCATGCCTTACACATCGCCGATCCGAATGCCGGCGCCCCCCGGTGGGTAGACGCGCACCGTGGCGCTCGCGATCCTCGACATCGACGGAACCCTGGTCGATACCAACTATCACCACGCCGTTGCCTGGTTCCGCGCGTTTCGCCAGCACGGGATCGTGTTGCCGCTGTGGCGAATCCACCGGCACATCGGCATGGGCGGCGACCAGATGATCGGGGCGCTCACCGACGAGCAGACCGAGCGCGAGAAGGGCGATGACATCCGCGCCGCGGAGAAGACCCTGTACTTCGAGCTGATCGACGAAGTCGAGACGATGGACGGCTCACGTGAGCTGATCGAGGACCTCAAGCGGCGTGGCCACACCGTGGTACTGGCGAGTTCGGCCAAGGAGGACGAGGTCGACCACTACCTGGATCTGCTCGACGCACGCGAGCTCGCCGACTCCTGGACCACGTCCGCCGACGTCGAGGCGACGAAGCCGGAGCCGGACCTCGTCAACGCAGCGCTGCAGCGTGCGCAGGCGCAAGCAAGCGAGGCGGTGATGGTCGGAGACACCCCATGGGACGTGCATGCGGCCAGCAACGCCGGCGTGTCGACGATCACCGTCAGAACCGGAGGTTTCGGCGCCGACGAGCTCCGCGAGGCGGGGGCTGTCGCGCTGTTCGAGTCGGTCAGGGAGCTGCTTTCGAAGCTCGATCAGACCGATCTGCGCTGACGGCACGCGAATCACGAAGGCGGCGCGATCGCGAAACCACGTCATCCCGAAACGTGTAATTCGCGAAAACGCGTGATCGCGAAACGCGTAATCGCGAACACTCCGTAATCGCGATTACCTTGCAATAGCGATGAACTCGGCATAGCTTCGCGACCGTGGCTCACGGCGCCGGGATCGCCTCTCGCCTATGGCGTGTCCAGCGCTCGCTGGACGGCGGTCAGTGGCGAACCGTGGCGATCATGGCCGCGGTCGTGCTCGGGCTGCACGCGGTCGGCTTCTTCTTGCTGATCGCCGTCGTGGCCCCCCATCACTACCGGCTGGGAACCTCTGGCGCATTCGCCGTCGGCACCGGTGTCACGGCCTACACGCTCGGCTTGCGCCACGCATTCGACGCCGACCACATCTCCGCGATCGACAACACCACGCGCAAGCTGATGGCCGAGGGACGACGGCCGATGAGCGTCGGCTTCTTCTTCTCCCTGGGCCATTCCACGATCGTGTTCACGCTCGCATTCCTGTTCGCGATCGGGATCAGGGCGCTCGGCGGCCAGGTTAACGACGACCACTCGACGCTTCACAACATGACCAGCTGGGTCGGAACCGGCGTCTCGGGGACGTTCCTGTACGTGATCGCGGCGCTCAACGTCGTGATCCTGTGGGGAATCGCCAGGGTGTTCATGGAGATGAGGAGCGGGTGCTTTGACGAGCAGCAGCTCGAGCAGCAGCTGAACTCGCGGGGACTGATGAACCGCCTGTTCGGCCGCTTCTCGCGAGCCGTCAGCCACCCCTGGCAGATGTACCCGGTCGGGGTGCTGTTCGGGCTCGGATTCGACACCGCCACCGAGGTCGCGTTGCTGTTCCTCGCCGCGGGGGCGGCAGGGGCCGGGCTCCCGTTCTACGCGATCCTGTGCCTGCCGATCCTGTTTGCCGCGGGGATGTCGCTGCTCGACACGATCGATGGCTCGTTTATGAACTTCGCCTACGGCTGGGCGTTCTCGAAGCCGGTGCGCAAGGTCTTCTACAACCTGACGATCACGGGGTTGTCGGTTGCCATCGCGCTGGTGATCGGGACGATCGAAATCGTGGGGCTCCTGGCGCAAAAGACGGGCGCGCAAGGTTCGTTCTGGGCCTGGTGGGAGAACATCGACATCAATACCCTTGGCTTCATCATCGTGGGCATGTTCATCGCCACCTGGGCGCTCGCGCTCGCGATCTGGCGCTTTGGCCGGATCGAGGAACGCTGGAGCGCCCACCTGGCCGAGCACGGTCCGGGCGCCTCGGCAGCACCGGGCGCGCCACCTGGTTCGCCCGCGGCGACGACGAGCATCGGGTAGCTGCAGATGACCGTCGCCCCCGATGCCCCGCCGCTCGCGTTCGCCGATCTCGAACAGGCGGTGAGCGCTCTGCGCGAACGCGGGCTGCGGCTTTCGAGCACCCGCAGGCTGGTGCTCGAGGCGCTGTTCGCCGCCGATCGACCGATTTCCGCCGAGCAGGTCGCCGGCAGCTCCGGGCTGGACCTGGCCTCCACCTACCGGAACCTCGAGACGCTCGAGCGCCACGGCCTCGCCCGCCACGTTCATTTCGGGCACGGCCCCGGGCTCTACGTGCTCGTCGGCCGCGGCGAACGGGAATACCTGTTCTGCGAGCGCTGCCGGGAGGTGCAAGCACTCGCACCGGAGCGCCTCGATCCGGTCCGCGATCAAATTGGCGAGCTGTTCGGCTATCGGGCTCGCTTCACGCACTACGCGATCGTCGGGACGTGCTCGCGCTGTTCGGCCAGAGGGTGAAACGGTGCCCGTGAAGGTCGTGTTCAGATGTGAAGTCTGCGGGAGGTGTCCGGATCCCGAGACGCAGCTGGCCCTGGAGCGCCAACTGCTGGACCTGCGCCATGGCGAATATGTCGACGCCGAGCCGGGCCGTTGGCTGACCTGGCACGGCCGCGGCGTCTACGGCCCGCACCGCTACGCCTGCGGGCAGCATCGCGGCGAGCTCAAAGCTGTACTGCGCGAGCACTACGGCAACCTCGGCTGGCACCCCTGGGCCAAGGGCCCACATCCGTGGGCGGGCCGGCGCGGAACCGACCGGGCGCGGCGCCTCGCCCGTACGCTGCGCTCGACGTTCGGAGCGCCAGGTGGTTGATGCGGCGGGCTCGCCCCTCCTCGGCTGGCGAGCCGTGCCGCCGCGGGCGCCGCGGGTCGCCGCGGGTCGCCGCGTCTCGGCTGCCGAGCGGCATGCCGCCATGTCTAATTGCCCAAACCGCCCGCGCGTCTCGCGATTTGGGCAACCCAACACGCATATCCTGTTCCACGGCCCAGATTCCGGGCGGCGCTAGCGATTTGGCAGCTGAACAGGTCGGCGCGCCCGGCACACGCCGCGGGCCCACCCGCCACCTCCCACGCGCCCGGGATCACCACAAACCCCCCTCTCCACCCTCAAACGGCAAGCGGCGAAGGTCAGACCTGCTCGGGGCCAGGTTCTCACAGCAGGCTTCCGCCCGGCGGCACCACCCACAGCCGCGGCGCCAGCTCGAGCACCGTGTCCGGATCGAGCTCCGCGACCCTTTCGACCCCTGCGCGCTCCATCGTCCGGGCAAGCTCACGCCACGCGGTCGCCACGCCGGCCACTCTGGCGGTTGGTCCCCACCCGACGACCGATCCGAGCTCGTCCGCCCGCTCCTGGATCTGATCCAGGGTCATCTCGCCGAATGGGACACTGGCGCTGCCGCTGAACACGGGCTGCCCGAGGATCTGCTCCAGCTGGTCTGAATTCATCATCCGTGCCCGGAGCCCGCCAGGCGGCGTGCCGCGACCGCGGCCTGGCCGTAGGAGATCCCGCCGTCGTTGACGGGGAGCTGCTCGGGAACCAGTACCTGCAGCCCCGCCGCGCTCAGATCCTCCGCCAAGCGCGAGAGCAAGCGCCGGTTCTGGAACACCCCCCCGGACAGAACGACAAGCTCGGTGGCGTGCTCGGACGCCGCCCGGACCGCCGCCTCGAGCGCAGCCGTCGCGACCGCGGCGTGAAACCGGCTTGCGATCAACCCGACCGGCACGCCGGCGCTCACCTCGGAGGCGACCGCGCGGACCGTCTCGCGCGGATCGAGTACGAGCGCACCTTCGTCGAGGGCCACCGCCAGCGGGTACGCGCCCCGCGCCGAAGGATCGCAGGCCCGCTCGAGTTCGATCGCCGCCTGGCCCTCGTAGTTGACCGCGGCGCGGATCCCGCACAGCGCGGCGACGGCGTCGAATAGCCGACCCATGCTGCTGGTGAGCGGCGAGGCCATGCCACTGCGGATCAACCCGCAGACATCCTGCCAAGCTCCCGCCGAGACGTGAGGCACGAGGCTGGGTGGGAGCCGGGGAGCCGAGCCGTCGTCGGGGAGGAGGCTGGGTGGGAGCCGGGGAGCCGAGCCGTCGTCGGGGACGAGGCCGGGTGGTAGCCCGGGAGCCGAGCCGTCGTCGGCGGCGCACAGCCAAGCGCAGGCCATCCGCCACGGCTGCCGGATCGCGCGCTCGCCGCCGGGAAGCCGGACCGGCCGCAGCATCCCCACCCGTCGGAACCCGGAAAGGTCGCCGTACAGCAGCTCTCCCCCCCACACCGTGCCATCGATGCCGTATCCCGTGCCGTCGAAGATGACGCCGACCGCGGGTCCCTCGAGGCCGTGCTCGGCAAGGCACGCCGCCAGGTGAGCGTGGTGGTGTTGGACCCCCACGAGCTCGGCGTCGTCGGACTCCAGCGCGTACTTCGTCGACAAGTACTCGGGGTGCAGATCGTGCGCCACGACCGCCGGCCGAACCGCGAACAGCCGCTTGAAGTGCTCGATCCCCGCCGTGAACGAGCGCAGCGTCTCGTAGTTCTCGAGGTCGCCGATGTGATGGCTGACCCACGCCCGCTCCCCCTTCGCCAGACAGAAGGTGCTCTTCAGCTCGGCGCCGCAGGCGAGCAGCTCGAGCTCCGTCCCGCCCGGGAGCGGCAGGCTGGCCGGCACGTACCCGCGCGACCGGCGCAGGAACGCCGTGCGCCGCCGACCGCCGGCGCCCACCATGCGCAGGACCGAATCATCGGTCCGCGTCTCGATCGGCCGGTTGTGGACCAGGAACAGGTCGGCCAGTCCGGCGAGCCGCCGCAGCGCCTCCTCGTCCTCGTAGGCGATCGGCTCATCCGATACGTTCCCGCTGGTCATCACCAGGGCCGTACCCACATCAGCCAGCAGCAGATGGTGAAGGGGGGAGTAGGGAAGCATCACGCCCAGCTCGGTGGCTCCGGGCGCCACCGCATCGGCAACCATCGCGCCGGCCATGCGTGGCGCCAGCACGATCGGGCGCTCGGGCCCGAGCAGCAGCGCAAGCTCCTCGTCGCCCAGCGCCACCAGCGTCTGCGCCGCGGCAGGCGAGGCGGCCATCAGTGCGAATGGCTTGTCCTCGCGGTGCTTGCGCGACCGCAGCGCGACGACCGCCTGGTCGTCGTCGGCGCGGCAGGCCAGATGAAAACCACCGATTCCCTTGACCGCGACGATCGCGCCTCCGCGCAGCGCGATCGCCGCTGCCCGCACGTCATCGCGAGAGCCGGCGCCTCCGCGCAGCGCGATCGCCGCCCGCACCTCCTCGCGCGCGCCGGCGACTGCGGCGGGGTTTCCGGCCGCGTCGAGCAGCGCCACCGATGGCCCGCACCGGGGACAGGCGTTCGGCTGGGCATGAAAGCGCCGGTCGGCGGGATCTTCATACTCCTGACGGCAACGCGGACACATCTCGAATCCCGCCATCGTCGTATAAGGGCGGTCGTAGGGGATCCCGCGGACGATCGTGAACCTGGGTCCGCAGTTGGTGCAGTTGATGAACGGATAGCGATGCCGCCGATCCGCCGGGTCGAACAGCTCACGCAGGCAGTCCTCGCACGTCGCGCTGTCCGGGGTGACCGGAGCGTCGGCAAGCTCGCCGCGGGGACTGGCCCGGATCTCGAACGCGCGGGAGCCCTCGGGAGCCAGCTCCTCGGCGAGCGTTTGCTCGAGCACGGCGAGTCGCGGCGCCTCAGGCCCCAGACGTTTGAGAAACTCGCCGACTGCCGCGTCTCGCCCCTCGACCTCCAGCAGCACGCCGTGGGCATCGTTGAGCACGAACCCGCTCAGCCCGAGCTCGCTCGCCAGCCGGTAGACGTAGGGGCGAAAGCCGACGCCCTGGACCGTGCCAGTGACCCTCACGCGGGCACGGCGACGGATCGCCGTGGACAAGGCCACCGTCACCCCACCAGCTCCCGGAGCACGTGGTAGGCGCTCGCCTGCGCCTCCTGAATCCGGGGAATGTGCTCCGAGCGCGTGACGATCACGTGGTCCGCGAGTTCTCCGGCGGCGACCCGGCCCCCGTCATAGCCCACCATGGCAATCGTGCTGAGCCGGCGCCGGCGCGCCTCCGCCAGCGCTTCGATCACGTTCCCCGAGTTGCCCGAGGTCGAAAACGCGACCAGCACGTCTCCGGCCGAGCCGTAGGCGATCACCTGGCGTGAGAAGATCGCATCGGTGCCGATGTCGTTGGCGATCGCGGTGAGGATCGACGGATCCTCGGTCAGGTCGATCGCCGGCCAGGCCGGCGCGGGTCCAAGCGGCGTGCGGAAATCCGCCACGGCATCCATCGCATCGGTCGCGGAGCCGCCGTTCCCGAGCGCCAGCAGCTTGCCCCCGCGCTCGAAGCGGGCGCGGATCACCCCCGCGGCGTCCAGCAGCGCCAGCCGGTTGTCGGTCAGGGTCTGGGCCCGGAGCGCCCCGATCTCTTCGGCCTTCATCAGCACCGACCGCCGCACGTCATCGACGACCGGCTCCAGCTCGCTCTCCTGCTCGCCCAGGAACGGGTAGAGAAAGCTCGACGCGCCGGCGTCATGAACGCGGCGGGGACTGCGTCCGGACAGCAGCCCGCGGTGCTCGAAGAACACGTGGACGAGCTCCCACAGGACGTGATAGAGCGTCTCCACGAGCTCCTGGCGGATGAAGGGATCGCTCGTCGGCGGGTCGAACTCGTGCTCGGCGCCAGCGGCCGAGAAGGCGACCGTCAGATATCCCCGGTCACGCGCGAGTCCGATCGCGCGCGCTGTCTCCCCCCGGTCCTCGTCGGCGCCGAACGCGATCACGATGTCGTCGTGCCGGGCCAGGAGCGTGAGCTGCGAGGAGAGCTCCGCCCCTTCCCCGGTCAGGGCCAGCGCGGGGAGCGCCCGCTTGCCGACGATCACCGGGTGCACGAATTCCACCGCCACATGGCGAGCATCCGACCGCGCCGGCGGTGAGCGTCCGAGCGCGATCAGCCGACCACCCCGCGCGAACCGCTCGGCCATGAGGTGACACAGGCGCGCGAGCGGCTCCGCTTGCTGCTCGAAGAATCTTCGGTTGCTGTCGGTGCGACGCGCGAGCAGCGCCTCGAGCCGGCGTGCCGGGTCGGCGGCGAGCGCCGCTTCGCTCACGCAGGTATCTCCTCGCGGGCCGTGATCCGCGCCAGCCATTCCCGCCATGCCTCGATTCCCTCCCCCGTACGCGCGCTTACGGCCAGCGTCTCCACGTCCGGATGGACCTGATCGATGTTGTAGAGCAGACGGTCGAGATCGAACTCCAGGTGCGGCAGCAGGTCGATCTTGTTGATCAGGACGAGCTCGCAGGTGCGGAACATCAACGGGTACTTGAGGGGCTTGTCCTCACCCTCGGTGACCGAGCACACCATCACCCGCGCGTCCTCGCCGACCCGGAATTCTGCGGGGCACACGAGGTTGCCGACGTTCTCGATGATCAGCAGATCGATCTCCGGCAGCGGCAGCGACGGGACCGCCGAGCGGACCATGTTCGCGTCCAGGTGGCACTCGCCGCCGAAGCTCGGAGCGGTGTTGAGCTGCGTGACCGGGATGTGCAGGCTGGCGAGGCGGTCAGCGTCGATCGAGCCCTGCACGTCTCCCTCCAGCACGCCGACGCGGACGCCGTCGAGACCCCCGACCACGCGCTCGAGCAAGGTTGTCTTGCCGGCACCGGGCGCGCTCATGAAGTTGATCACCTTCACCCCCGCCCGGTCGAAGTCCGCACGGTTGGCGGTCGCGATGGTGTTGTTCGCGTCGAGCGCCTCCTCGACGACGGTCACCTTCGTGCGATGCATTCGGCCTCCTCCACCTCGATCGACTCAACTTCAAACTCATCTCCGCTGGCGATCTCGACCTCGCTGCCGCCACAGGTTGGACAGCGGAACG
This sequence comes from uncultured Solirubrobacterales bacterium, assembly GCA_963799745.1. Taxonomy (GTDB): domain Bacteria; phylum Actinomycetota; class Thermoleophilia; order Solirubrobacterales; family Solirubrobacteraceae; genus Palsa-465. The sequence continues at coordinate 123,679 of CAWCYH010000011.1, forward strand.
CGGGGATCTCGATCGCCCATTCGAGCCCGCACGGCCTGCAGCGCAGCCGCGCGCCGATCACCTCCTGCTCGAGCCGCGCCTCCTCGCAGACGGTATCGCGAGCTACGAACTCGAAATAGAACTCGAGCGTGTCCGGGATCACCTGGCGCAGCTGTCCGACGCGGAGATTGACGACCGACACGCGCCGTCCGCCGGCGTGCTTGACCGCGGTATTGACGACCGCGCTACTCAAGCTGAGTTCGTGCATGCCTCGGTTCCGTTCCTCAAGCCACCGGCTCAGTCCGCAGCTCGCCGACCGTCTCGACGACGAGATCAACCGCGTGCTCGACTGCCTCGCGGACCTGATCGGAGAGCCCCCACCCCATTTCCTCGACCTCGGCGGGTTCGCACGCGATCACGATCACCCTTCCGGGCCATGCACCGATCGACTTCACGAAGCGCAGCACGGTCTGCGGATCCATGCCGTGGGGGTTGATCACCTCGCCGTCCTCGATTCCTCCCCGAACGGAGTCTTCGCTCGGCTCCATCACGTACAGCGTCCCCGGCTCGCCGCCCTGGCGGCTGACATCGAGGATCACCAGCGCGTCGTACCCGCGCATCACCTCGTAGGCGAGATCGAGCCCGCCGGTCCCGACATCCATCACCGATACGCCGGCGGGCAGTTCGCGCTCGGCCAGGCGCCGCGCCACCTCGCCGCCAAAGCCATCGTCCCGCAACCAGGCGTTGCCGACACCGGCGACCAGGATGCTCCGCAGCGACTCTGAACTCATGTCTGGATCACCTCCACCTCATGGGCAAAGAAATACACGTAGCGGCCGGTCTCCCGCATCAGATCTTGGCCAGGATCGTCATCGATCGTAAGCCCGAGGTGCGTCTTGCCGTCGTAGTCCGTGAAGATCCGCTCGATCGTGGCGGTGCGCCCGTCGAGCAGCCGTGCATGCAGGTCGGCCTTCGCGCCCGGCCTGACCAGCACCTTGCCACCACGGCGAAAGCTCTGTGAACCGACGTCGACCTGTTGCTCGCCGGCCCGGGGATCGATCAGCCCCGGTGGCTCGCTCGGTGGCTCGTTGGTCTGGGGATCACGGACCGTCACGCGACCGTGCAGCGCGATGATGTCCTGCGGGCTCGCTGCGGCAGCGCGCGCGAACATCTCCCGAACGGCAGGATCCTGGCGCTCGATCTGTTCGCGCTCGGCGTCGCTGAGAGCCTGGACGTGCAACAGCAGCGCCTCTTCGATCTCGGTCCCGTCGAACAGCGAGCCGCGGCTCTCCGGAGCGATCTGCGGATGATCCGGGAGCACGATCGCGCTGCCCAGCACCACCTCGTCGCTCGGACTGGCGAGCACCGGGAAGGTGTTGACGCTTTGGCAGTTGCGCTCGAGCGCGGAGATGAACCGGCCGCCGGTCACGGCGAGGATCGGGTGCGTCGAGATCAGCGAACGCGCGAGCGCACCGCCGCGGTCGAGTCCGCTGCGGACCACGGTTCGATTCTCGATCCGCAACAGTGCTTCGTGGAGCCCGTCATCGACGGGTGTGGCGCTCAGCGCCATCCCCACCACCAGCGCGGCACCGGACTCGCTCTGCACGCGGACCTCCTTCTCGGCCCGGGCCACCGTCAGCGCTCCAACCATCGCACCGGGAAGCTCCACTCGCTGCGCCGCCGCCTGATGGCGCTCGCCGCCCGCGATCAAGAAACGCACTTCGGCCCGCAGCACCGCGTCCGGCGGCGCCTCGAGCGCACAGCGCAACTCCAGATGATCGAAGGTGGTGGCCAGTCCCGACGCGTACGCCGGCGGGTAGACGATCCCGAACGGCGTCGGGGTGGAGTTCTTGACCGCGCCGGGCGTGTATGGATACAGCGCATATCCCTCGTACAGGAGCGAGTCGATGAGCCGCTCGAGCCCCTCACCCATGAGCGGCGTCCTCGAGCAGCTCGGCAACGCACGCGTCGAGGGTGGCCAGTCCGCGCCTGAGCTTCTCGCGCTGCAGCGCCTCGAGGGTCTGCGCGCGCAGCCCCAGCCATGCCGTGTTCGGGTAGTAGTGCTCGATCGTCTCGTTCCACACCGACACGGGCATCCGGAAGTCGATTGACTTGCTCCACGGAACCAGCACCATCTGGAGCCCGCCATTCTCACCCGGGTAATAGATCATCCCATTGAAGTGCAGGGCCAGCGGTGCATCGCCGTCGGGGAGCGAGCGCAGGTACTTGCTCGCGGCGAGCTCCATGTCATAGCTGCAGGAGATCGGAACCCCGATCGTGGTCATCCCCGTGAACGCCGGCACGACCACGTCGAGCTGGGAGAAGACCAGGCTCCGCGTTGTCACCGCCCACCGCTCGGGAGCCCCGAACAGCTCGAGCAGGCGCTCGCGAGTCTCCTCGTCGTAGCGCCGGCGGGCCGGCTCGATCATCAGCTGGATCCGCAGCGCGATCATGTAGATGTGGCGACAGCTCGGCTCACTCACCTGAAGGTCGAGGGTGAGCATCGGGGCCGCCGCGTAGCGGACCGGATGCGCCCCCAGCACCGCGAACTCAGGGTCCGGAACGAACGGGCCCGGCCCCGGCGGCTCGATCGCCTGCGTGCTCAAGCCGGCACCGCCTCGGTGCGGAGCTCCGCGAAGAAGCGGGCCACCGCAGCGTCCACCGCCTGCCCGCCCGAAATTCCCTCCCAGCTCGCCTTGACGGTCCCGGTCAGCGCGTAGCAGCGGTCGATCGGGGCGATCACGTAGACCGGTGGATCGGCGAGACGGTTGACGATCAGTCCTTCGATGTCTGCCTCCATGCGATCCAGAACCGGGTTTAGCTCGAGCATCCTGCTCCAGGATTCAAAATGGAGCTCCGACTCGGTCGCGCCGGCCGGGCTCGGGTACATAGCCACCACGCAAGCGGTGACCGTCGATTGCATGAAGAACGCCAGCCCGATCGGGATCTGGAAGCTCGCCCACAAATCGTCGGGCAGATCGAGCTCGGCCAGCCACAGCGTCCGCTGGCCCGTCGGGCGGTAGTCGCCCTCCCCCGAGCGCATCCCCCAGCAGGCCTCGCAGGTACAGACGATCCGGCGCTCGACCAGGTGCAGCAGGTGGCGGTGATCGGCGGGGATCGCGATCCCGCACAGATCGCAGACCTCATCCTGACCTGACCCGATGGCGGCCGGGCGATCGCTCGCCGAGGACCGCGCGGCCGATCCGCCATTGGCCAGGCGATCGCTCGTCGGGACCCGTGCGATCGTCCGCAGCCCACCGACGAGCTGCGCGCGCTTGCGCGCCGCCACCGCATCCGTCGCGTGGCGGCGCCCGAGCGGCTCGCTCATAGCGCCAACGCCACCTTCACCCGGCCTTCCTCGCGCAGCAGCGGGACCGGCTCGAGCTGGAGCCGGTCGTCGTCCATCGAACGGCCGGCGCGCGGCAGGAAGAAGGAGCGAGCGCAGGTGGGGCACGACACCGCCCCGGAGCGCAGCTGCCCGTCGTGGAGCGGTGAGCCACAGCTTGCGCACGCGTCGCGGTATGCGAGCAGCGTCCCTTCGACGCTGGCGACCATCAGCTCGTTCCCCTCTACTCCGATCGCGATGATCGCGCCGTCGGACAGCTCGCCGACCTCGACGTCGAACCACGACGGCTGGGCCGGCGGTCCCGACATCACCACCGGAAGCTCCATCCCGCTCGGCGCCGAGCCGGTCACCATCGGCAAACCTGCTCCGTCCACCGTCTGCGGCGCAACGCCTTCCACCTCGAGCCCCTCGAGATCCGGCGCGGCCTGCTCCAGCGCCTGCTTGATCGCCAGCTCGAGCGTCACAGACGACGCCGAGCAATCCGAGCAGCTGCCGCGCAGGTGGATCCGGGCGATTCCATCCTGCAGCGACAGCAGCTCGACATTGCCCCCATGCGACTCCATGTAGGGCCGGACCGAGTCAAGGGCGTCCTGCACCCGGACCTCGAGCGGAACCGGGTGCAGGTCGTGAATCAGCAGCAGCGTGGCCAGGAAATGGTCTTCGGTCAGCCCGAGGGCGATTCGCTCGCCGTCCTCTCCGGCGCTCAGCAGGCGATCGAGGATTCCCTCCAGGCCCGCGCCGTACATCTGCACGACCGCCGAGACGAGCTCCTCCGCGATCCTTTTCGTGGTCGGGTCACCGGCGGAGTCGAGCCGCTCCTGGAGCTCCTGCACACGTTCCAGGAGCTGTTCGGGTCGACCCTCCGCCGGGACCGCAGCAGCCGCTTCCATGGCTATGCCAGCGCTGTTGGCGTATGTATGACCTTGCGCACCTTGCCGCCACCGGTGTACATGTGCACTCCGCACGGCAGACACGGATCGAACGAGCGCACCGCCCGCATGATGTCGACGCCCTTGAAGTTCTCGGGCCCGTTCTCCTCGAAGATCGGCGTGTTCTGCACGGCATCCTCGTAGGGCCCGGGTGTGCCGAAGCTGTCTCTGGGGCTCGCGTTCCACGGGGTCGGCGGGTAGGGCTGGTAATTCGCGATCTTTCCCTCACGGATCACCATGTGGTGTGAGAGGACACCGCGCGCTGCCTCGTGGAATCCGCAGCTGACCGCGCTCTCGGGAACCTTGAAGCTGTTCCAGCTCTTCGTCCGTCCCGCCTGAACCTCCTTCATCGCCCGCTCCAGGCAATGGAGCGCGATCAACGCGCTGTACGCCTGGTGATAGGTGCGGGCGCGGTCGCGCTCGATCGCGTTGGACTTCTCGGGGACCTTCCACTCGAGCTCCATCTCGGGCATGTTCGGGGAACGGGGCAGCACCATCTGCAGCGAGTGCCCGGTCGCCTTCGCGTAGCCGAAGTCGACCAGACCCGCCTTGGCCGTGCACCACTGGCGCGCGAACGGGCCGCCTCCGGTATCGCAGCAGACGTGCGTGTCGGTCCGCTTGTCATAGATCCTCGGCGAGACGACCCACGTGTACTTGTCGGTGAAGTCGCGCTTCTGGGGGCGCGGCAAGGTGACCTTGTTCCAGGGATGGTTCTTGTCGACCGGGTTTCCCAGCGGGTCCTGGGTGACGAAGGTCGGCTCGTTTTCCCATGAGTCGAAGTACGAGGAGCCGAGCAGGATCCGGATCATCAGGTTGATCTCCACCAGGTCCGTCGAGATCAGCTCTCCTCCGATCGCGACGCCCGGCGTGATGTAGCGCTTGCGCCCCCACTCGGTCATGTTGCGGTAGTTGTAGTCGACATAGTCGGGGTCGTCGAATGAGCCCCAGTTGACCAGGTTCGTCTCGCGGAAGCCGACCATGTCGTAGCCGGGCAGCTCCTGTAGGAAGAAGTCGTACAGGTCGTCGTGCATCGGCACACTGCGCTTGACATAGTCGAAGTAGCGCATCAGCCGCACGTAGTAGTCGGTGCACGTCTGGTGGGTGATGTCGGCGCTACAGCCACCGGGCATGATCGTCGAGGGGTGGGTGTGGCGGCCGCCGAACAGGCAGTACATCTCGCGCGTGTAACGCGCCACATGCAGCGTCTCCAGGTAGAACTCGCCGGTGAACGGGTTCAGTGCCCGCATGATGTCGGCGATCGTCTTGTAGCCGTGGATGTCCTGCCCGGGCGCCGGTGTCTTCTCGGCCGTGGCCAGCAGCGACGGATTCGTTTCCTTGACCATCTGCTCGCAGAAGTCAACGTTGGCCATGCAGTCGTTGAAGATCGCGTGGTCGAAGATGTAGTCCGCGGTCTCGGCGAGGTTGAAGGCCAGATCACCGAGCGGCGGCGGCTTTACGCCGTAGGCCATGTTCTGGTTCAGGCACGAGCAGGTGCAGTGGTTATCCCCGCAGATGCCGCAGATCCGGCTGGTGATGAAGTGGGCGTCGCGCGGATCGATCCCCTTCATGAAGATGTCGAACCCGCGGAAGATCATCGAGGTGCTGTAGCACTTGAGCACCTGCTGGTTGGAGAAGTCGATCTCGGTGTGAATGCCGAGACTGCCGACGATCCGGGTGATCGGATCCCAGGCCATCTCCTTGACCATGACCTTCTGCTTCGGGGCGGTTTCTGTCGCCATGTGTGCCTTCTCCTCAGTCGTTCTCGTGCCTAAGGCCTTGTGCTGATCTGCAGATCCGCCTCACCAGCGGGGGGCGTAGCCGGATGTCAGCTGCCTGCCGCGACGCCGCCACTCCGGCTCCTTGTCGTACTTGGTCTTGATGTGGCGCTGGCGCATGTAGCGCACGATCGGGCCGTAGCTGAACTTCATGATGTTCGCCGCAACCCCGCCGAACCTGTCCTCGTCCATGAACGGCATGTACTTGTCGGGGAAGCCGGGCATCGTGCAGGCCATGCAGATCCCGCCGACGTTCGGGCAGCCGCCGACACCGTTGACCCAGCCGCGGACCGGAACGTTGCATTTCACGACCGGGCCCTTGCAGCCAAGCTTGACCAGGCACCGGTGGTCCGAGCCGTACTCGGTCGCGAACTCGCCCTGCTCGGCGAAGCCGGCGCGGTTGCAGCTCTCGCGCACCGTGCGCCCGAACAGCCACTTCGGGCGCAGCGCCTCGTCGAGCTCCGGCGCAGGAGCCAGACCCGCGAGGTGAAGCGCCAGGTACAACAAGGTCTCGGTCATGTTGTCCGGCTGCGCGGGGCACCCTGGGATACACACGATCGGCAGCCCCGCCTTGGACCTCCAGCTCCAGCCCAGGTAGTCGGGAACGCCCATCGCCCCGGTGGGGTTGTTCTTCATCGCCGGGATCCCGCCGTAGGTCGCGCACGTCCCGACCGCGACCACGGCCGCCGCCTTCGGCGCCAGCCGGTCAAGCCACTCGTTCATCGTGATCGGCTGGCCGGTGGAGGGGTTGACGCCGAACGCCGTCCAGTAGCCCTCGCCGTTGATCTCCTCGTTGCCGAGCGAGCCCTCGATCACGAGCACGAACGGGTCGAGCTTGCCCTCCTCGGCGTCGAACCAGGCCTGAGCGTAGTCCTGCCCGTTCTCGTAGGCGACGACCTGGTTATGGACGACCACTTTCGGCATCCCCGGGATCGCCTGCAGGATGATGTCCTCGAGGCTCGGATTGGTCGCCGAGGTCATCGCCACCGAGTCGCCCTCGCAGCTGAGACCGGTCGTCATCCACAGGACATGCGCGGTGACCGCCTCCGTCTCCTTCTGCTTCCCATAAGGGCTCGCCATCGTCGCCATCGCGTCTCTCCTCTCGCTCAACAAATGCGGGGTAAGGGATCCCCGACCAGCTGGTCCATGACCCGCCGGCCACCAAAGCTCGTCTGCACCAACACCATTCCTGGGGGCTCGGTCCGCACCTCACCGATCTCAGCCGCCTCCTCGCACCCGGAGACGCTTCGAATCGCGGCCAGCGCGCGGTCCGCCGCTTCGGCCGCCACGAACGCGACCAGCTTGCCCTCGTTCGCGACGTACATCGGGTCGATCCCCAAGATCTCGGCCGCGCCGGCAACCGCGGGGTGAACCGGAATCTCGCCCTCGCGCACGATCATCGCGACCGACGAAGCCCGGGCGAGTTCGTTCAGGACCGAGGCGACGCCGCCGCGCGTGGCGTCGCGCGCGCAGCGCAGCTCGGGACCGGCCGCCTCGAGCAGGGCGTCGAGAACCGGCCACAGCGACCGGGTGTCGGACTCGATCGACGCGTCGAGCTCAAACTCGCCGCGCGCCAGCATGATCGCGGTCCCGTGCTCGCCGATCGGGCCGGACAGCAGGATCCGGTCGCCGGGATGCAGGTTGGCCGGAGACAGGCTCGCGCGGGGGTCTCGCCGCCCGATGCCGGTCGTGCAGATGTACATCCCGTCGGCGTGGCCGCGCTCGACGACCTTCGTGTCCCCGGTGATGATCTGCACCCCGGCGGCGCGGGCGGCAGCCGCGATCGCCTCCACCTCGGCGCGAAGCTGTTCCGCCGGCAGGCCCTCCTCGAGGATCAGCGAGAGCGCGAGCGCGATCGGCCGCGCGCCCGAGACCGCGAGGTCATTGACGGTCCCGTTGACCGCCAGCTCGCCGATCGAGCCACCGGGAAACCGCAGCGGCTTGACGACGTAGGAATCGGTGGTCATGGCCAGCTCGGCCCCGGCGATCGTGACCGCTCCGGCGTCGCCCATCTGCTCCAGCGCCTCTCCTCCGAACGCCGGTACCAACAGACCTTCGATCAGCCCCTGGGTGGCCTTGCCGCCGGCGCCGTGCGCCATGTTGATCTGGGCGTCCCGGAACTTGGCCCGCTTGCCGCGCGCGGTTTCGATGATCCCGAGGATCTTCTGCTCGCGATCGGAGATGACCGTGGGGTCGGCCGTCACACCACCTCCCGCTCGCGCGCGAAGCGCCCGAAGTTGTAGTACGCCGCGCACGCCCCCTCGGAGGAGACCATGCAGGTGCCGATCGGCCGCTCCGGCGTGCAGGCGGTCCCGAACACCTTGCACTCCCACGGCTTGATCACGCCTTTGAGGACCTCGCCGCACTGGCACGCCTTCGGGTCCGCGACGCGTACCCCTGGGACGCTGAAGCGCCGCTCTGCGTCCAGTTCGGCGTAGGCCTCCGAGAGCTTCAGGCCGCTGTGCGAGATGAATCCCAGGCCCCGCCACTCGAAGTGGGGCCGCAGCTCGAACACCTCCGCCATCACCTCGAGCGCCCGCAGGTTTCCGTCGTAGGGAACGACCCGCTTGTACTGATTCTCGACCTCGCACCGGCTCTCGCGCAGCTGGCGCAGGTTCATCGAGATCGCCTGCAGGATGTCCAGCGGCTCGAACCCTGCAATCACCACCGGTCTGCCGTAGTCGGCAGGGATGAACTCGAACGGTCGCGCGCCGACCACCGTGGACACGTGACCGGGCCCGATGAAGCCGTCGAGCCGGAGGTCGGGAGACTCGAGCAGCGCGCGCAGCGGCGGCACGATCGTGACGTGGCTGCACATGCAGGAGAAGTTCTCGACCGCCTCCGCCCGTGCGCGCTTGAGGGTCAACGCGGTCGAGGGCGCGGTCGTCTCAAATCCGATCGCGAAGAACACGACCTCGCGGTCGGGGTTCTGCTTGGCGATCCGCAGCGCGTCGAGCGGCGAGTAGACCATCCTCACGTCCGCACCGGCTGCCTTGGCGTCGAGCAGGCTGCCGTTCGATCCGGGGACCCGCATCATGTCGCCGAAGCAGGTGAAGATCACCCCGTCCTCGTGGGCCAGCGCGATCCCGTCGTCGACCCGCCCCATCGGGATCACGCACACCGGGCATCCAGGCCCGTGGACGAGCTCGACGTTGGCGGGCAGCAGGTCGTCGACGCCGTACTTGTAGATCGAGTGGGTGTGGCCCCCGCACACTTCCATGAACTTGTAATGGCGCCCGGGCTCGACCAGGGACAGGATCTCGCCCGCGAGCGCCCGGCCGAGCTCGGCATCGCGGAACTCATCGACGAACTTCACGCCGCGTCCAGCCTCGCGATCGCGGTGCCCGCGTGCACGAGCAGCCGATCTCCCGCCGCCACCGGCGCGACGAGCGCGATCTCCACGGTTGCCCGCCCGCCATCGTCGCACCCCACACAGCGCCAGCCCCCGGTGATCGTCGACCCGCAGAACGATCATCGGATCGCCGTCGTCACCGCAGGTGACGCAGTGCTGCGAGCCACAGGCCGGCTCGGGTGCGGCAGCGGCGCTCATTCGATGACGCTCGCTTTCAGCTCCTCGAGCTCCTGCTCGTAGTCAGCGCCCATCCGCACCAGCAGGTCGCGGGTCGCGCGCGCCTCCTCCTCGTCGACCTGAGAGATTGCGAACCCGACGTGGATCAGGACCCAGTCACCCGGGCCGATCGCGCCGTCCAGCAACCCCACGTTGACGTTGCGGCGAACGCCCGCCACGTCGACCTTAGCCAAGCAGTTGACCTCGTCGACGATCTCGATCACCTGACCGGGAATCGCCAAGCACACGCGGTCGTTCTATCACCCCGCATCGAGCCGCCGCGCGGGATGGTAATGCCGCTTACGCAAAGCACCAGTAACCATGATTACCGGCTGCAAAAGCCGTAGACTCGACCGAAAGCTTCTCAGTGAGGCTTCCCGGTCGGCGGACGGAGAGGTTTCGATGCCTGTCGGATCTCACAAGCCTGAGCGCGGTCCGATTCGGTGGCCGCCGGCCGCGGATCCGGCCGCGCGACGCCCCGAGTCGGCTTCGCTCTACACGTACCTGCTCGACGCGGACGACGACCTCGCCCAGGAGTTCGATATCCGGATGCGGGTCGCCGCCCGCCAGGTCGCGACCGTCCGCGTGATCGCCGCCGAGGTCGGGCAGTGCGACCTCGAGCCGTGGTTCGAAGCGGTGGGAGGGGGGCCGGGACTGCTGATCCTCGACGGTCTGGTCGCGTTCGAGACCCGTGTCGGCGATCGCGTCGCGTGCGAGCTGACGGGCGCCGGCGACCTCCTCCAACCTCCGTCTCCCAGGGCCGAGCAGCTGGTCGAGCAGCGTGACGCGTGGCGGGCGCTGTGGCCCACGCGGTTCGGGCTGCTCGATCAGGAGTTCAGCGAGCGCGTCCGGCCCTGGCCACAGATCGCATTGACGCTGCTGCGCCGAGCCGGACGGCGGATCGCGGACGCGGACGCAATGCGGGCGATCGCCTGCCAGCCTCGGCTCGAGGTTCGCTTAACGCTGCTGATGTGGCATCTGGCGACGCGCTGGGGCCGGGTCGAGCCAGGCGGCATTCGCCTGACCCTGCCGCTGACGCACCGGCTGCTCGGCCAGCTCGTGGCCGCCGAGCGACCGTCGGTGTCGCACGCGCTCGCGCGGCTGGCTCACAGCGGGCTGGTCACCGGAAGCGCCTGCGACCTGCATCTCAACGGCAGCCTCGAGCAGCACCTCGAAGCGCTGATCGAGCGTCCCAGCTCCCTCGCCGAGGGCACGCGTCGTGCCCGCGCGCCAAAGGCCCGGCGGATCGCGTAGCCGTGCAGGAGCTCGAGCACAGCGCTGGAGGCCGGGGAGCGATCGGGCGGAGGAGCGCCGAGGCCGGCCGATCAGCGTGCTGTGGCTGACCAGCGGGCTCGGCTGCGACGGCGACTCGTTCGCGATGACGGCGGCGACCCATCCCAGCCTGGAGGACCTGCTGCGGGGAAGCTTCCCGGGCATGCCGCCGGTGATCATCTACAACCCCGTGTTCGCCTACGAGACCGGCGATGAGTTCATGCGAGCGTGGTTTGACGCCGCCGCCGGGAAGCTCGCGCCCTTCATCATGGTGCTCGAGGGTTCGGTCCCGAACGAGGAGATCAACGGGGACGGCTACTGGGCCGCGTTCGGCCTCGATCCGATCACCCGCGAGCCGATCTCCACCTGCACCTGGATCGACACGCTGGCCCCGAGGGCGGACGCCGTCGTGGCGGTGGGGACATGCGCCGCGTACGGCGGAATCCCCGGGATGCGCAACAACCCCACCGGCGCGATGGGCCTGCGGGACTACCTGGGGTGGGGCTGGAGATCGCGACGCGGGATCCCGGTCTTGAATCTCCCTGGCTGCCCCGTCCAGCCCGACAACATCACCGAGACCCTGCTCTGCGTGGTGCTCCAGCTGGCCGGGATCGGGCCACCGATCGACCTCGACGAGCAGGGCCGCCCGCAGCGCATCTTCGGCCGCACCGCGCATGAGAGCTGCAATCGAGCCGGGCTGGCCGAGCACGGGGAGTTCTCCGAAACGCATGGCGACGGGCGTTGCCTGGTCAAGCTTGGATGCAAGGGGCCGGTGGTGAAGTGCAATGTCCCGATCCGCGGCTGGGTCAACGGCGTCGGCGGCTGTCCGAACGTGGGCGGGATCTGCATGGCCTGCACGATGCCGGGCTTCCCCGACAAGTACATGCCGTTCATGGATGCCGACGCCTCCAGCCGCCTGTACTCGAGCGCGGCCCGCTTCAGTTACGGGCCGGTGCTCAAGTACCTGCGCGAGCGGCGGATCCGCCGCACCTTCGACGTCGAGCCGCAGTGGCGGCGGCGCAGTTCCGAGCTGACGACCGGGTATCAACGCTCGGCGGCGGCCTAGCCGACTCAAGTGAGCGCCAGCAGGCACACTGCTCCGAGCACGCCGGCGCCGGCCGTCCACCAGGCGATGTAGTCGCCGATGTGCCCGGAGTGCAGGTGACGCACCCCGCGCACCACATCGCGGGCAGGCCCGCGGATCGCCCGCGGCAGCGCTTCCCGCAGCGATCGTCCGAACAACCCGAGCGCCGCCGCACCGATCGCACCGATGACGGCCAGCAGCGAGTACGCCACGTCTTTCGTCTCGATGTGGCTGGTCGTGACGCTCGGCCAATGCACGTGGCCGAGGCCTAACACCCATTGCGCGTAGGCGCGGTGATCGGTAAAGCGTCCCGCGGCTCGCTCGACACCCGGCACCGCGCCGGGTACCAGCCCGATCACCGCCGCGAGCGCGAGTAACACCGCCGGAACTACGATCATCGTCACCGGCGTGCGATCTCTCGGACCGCGCTCCTCGTCCACCCGCTCCTCGGCCGCGCGGGACTGGCTCGGATCGGGGCCCTCGGACGGGCCCCACCCCAGGAACACTCGGCCGGTGACACGCAACACGGCGCCACCGGTCAATGCCGAGACGAGCACGAACACCGCCACCAGCCAGCCGTAGCCGGCGTCAGACGACGCGCCCTCGATCAACGACTTACCCTGGAACGCGGTGAATGGCGGCGCCGCGGTCAGCAGCAGCGCCCCAATCGCCATCAGCACGCCGAGCACCGGAATCTCTCGCCCGCGCCCGTGGAGGTCGTACTCGTCGATGGTCGCGAACCGGTGCAGCAGCACACCGGCGCACATGAACAGGGCGGCTTTCGTGAAGCCGTGTCCGACCACGTAGACGGCCACGCCGGCCACGCCCTTCGGGCTGAGCAGGGCGACGGCGCACACGAACATCCCGACATGACTGATCGTCGAGAACGCCAGCAGCCGCTTGATGTGGCGCTGCATCGTGCACATCCAGGCGCCGAGCAATGCGGTCACCACACCGAGCGCGATGAAGATCGCGCGCAGCGACGCGACGTGAGGGCCGAGCGCTCCGGCGAACACCTGCCAGTAGAGCCGCGCAACGGCGTACACGCCGAGCTCGACCATCACCCCGGAGAACAGCACGCACACGGGGACTGGCGCGACTGCATGCGCGTCCGCGAGCCAGAAGTGAAGCGGCACCACCGCCGCCTTGGTCAGGAAGCCGACGAACAGCAGCACCATCGCCACGACCACCAACGGGTCGGCGTGATGCCCGTCGAGCGCCACACCGATCTGGGCCATGTTGAGCGCGCCGGTGCGGGCGTACAGCAGCGCCACGCCGATGAACATCGCGTAGCCGGCGATGCTGTTGGTGATTGCGAAGTTGATCGCGCCCTGGATCGGGGCCTGCTCCTCGATCTTGTAGGCGGTAAGCGCATAGGCGACGGCGCTCATCAACTCGAAGAAGACGACCAGGTTGAACAGATCACCGGTCAGGCAGAAGCCCACCATCCCCGCCATGAACAGCAGCATCAGACCGTGAAACAGCCCCTCGATGGCGTCGAAGTAGCGCAGCGAGTACACGAGCGCCGCGGTTACGAGCAAGCCGGCGAACGCGGCCAGGCCGGCTCCCATCGGGTCGATCGAGAGCGAGATCCCGATCGCGATGCCGCGCCGAGGCCGGAAGCCCCCGAGCCAGTAGGCGAACGGCTCGCGCCAGGCGTGGACCGCGAGCAGCACGCAGATCGCGGTCACCGCGACGGCGGCGATCACGCCCAAGGTGTCGTTGAACCAGCGGGGCGAGAAGAATCCGACCGCGACCAATAACGGTCCGGCCAAGAACGGAATCACGACCGGAAGGGCGGCCAGATGGGTCATGAGGGATTAGTCCCTCAGGGCACGCAGATCGGCCGGATCGACGCTACCGAAGCGCTTGTGCGCCTGCACGACGAGAGCCAGCAACAGAGCGGTTACGGTCGCCTCGATCACGACGTCAGTCAGCACCAGCACCTGCACCACCGGGTCCACGAGCTTCGAGCTAGTGGGAATGTCCGCGACGATCGGCGCCTTGCCGCCGGAGCGGTAGCCGACCCCCAGGAATACGAGGTAGGTCGCTGACTGTACGACGGTCAGGCTCAGCACCGTGCGTACCAGGTTGTTACTCGACACCACGCCCCACAGGCCGATCACGAACAGCCAGGTGGCGACGATGTAGGGAAGGAAGCTCACCCCTCAGCCGTCCCGCTGCTCGAGCAGGTCCTGGTCCAGGAACTCGGTCCACGTCAGCAGGAACGCACCGGTCACCTCGAGGCCCACCGCCAAGCTGTTGAGCGGCATCGTTCCGGCCGACAACAGCTCGCCGGGGGTCCCCAGCGGCAAGAAGTTCTTCAGGTACACCGAAGCGAAGATCAAGCCGCCGAGGCCGATCAACGTGTACGCCGCGGCGCCGAGCGAGTCGAGCGCCTCGAGCGACCACTCCGGTGCGATCCGCTTCAGCGTCAGGTAGCGCCCGGCGAGCAGGATCGCGACCGGTCCCGCCGCCAGCACCACCCCACCCTGGAAGCCGCCGCCCGGAGTCAGCGCTCCGTGGAGCACCACGTAGGAGCCGAGCGCGATCAGCAACGGGATCAGGATCAGCGAGGTGGCCCGCAGCGCGTCGCTGGCCCCCGCGAAGCGGTGATCCTCGATGCCCGTGGTTCGCTGCTGTTCCTCCTCATCGCGCATATGGCGCAGCAGCAGCGCGACGCCGGCCACGGAGGCGAACAGGATGAACTCCTCGCCGAGCGTGTCGAACGCCCGGATGTCGAAGTTGAGCGCTGTGACGATGTCCGTCGCGTGGCGCAAGCCCGGCTCGATGCGGTTGACGAGCAGGCCGTATACGCCGTGGTAATGGCCGAAGGCGGGCAGTCCGTGCAAGCCAAACAGCAGCACGACAGCGAGACCGGGGCCCGCGAAAGCGAACATTCCGAGCCTGACGCGGCGGCTCATTCCTCGCGCTCCTCGTGCTTGCGTTCGCGCTCCTGCGCATGGATCTTGCGCAGCGCGGCGAGGATGATCAGCGGCATCGCGATCGACGAGACGACAATCTCCGACAGCGCCACATCGGGGGCCTGGAAGGTGAAGAACAAGAACGTCAGCGCCAGCCCGTAGATCCCGAGCACGAGCGCCTGGCGCAGCGGCTCGGGCGTGAACACGACGGCGCCTCCCCCCAGCGCGACCAGCACCAGTGCCGCGAACTGAAGCGCGGTCATCGCTCAGCTCTCCTGTTCCTGTTCGATGCCGGCGCGCCACTCGCCGCGCTCGCGGACCCGAAAGCTCCGCGCGGTGGTGTGAACGACGACCGGCCCGATCAACACCAGCAACAGCCCCGTGGCCAGCGCCTTGTCGCCGATCAGCGAGAACGACTCGTGCGCCAGGATCGAGATGCCGACCAGCAGCGCTCCGTAGCCCGCGAGCCCGACATAGTGCAGCCGGTCGTACACGTCGCGCATGACCGCCACCCCGATCACCGCGAACAGCTCGAGCAGCGCCCCGCACACGAGCACCACCGTGGCGATCACGTGGCCGGCACTCACAGGTCCCGCTCCATCATGCGCGCGAAGACGAGCGCCCCGATCAGCGAGAGCAGCGCGAACACCAGGGCCAGGTCAATGAACGGCTGGCGGTGAAATCCCTCCGAGAGCAGCATCAGCACGGTGGTCAGCAACGTGCTGGCGACCTCGAGGGCGGCGAGCGCGTGGGTAGCGCCGGCCAGCAGACAGACCCCCAGGCACGGCACCATCGCGCCGGCCAGCACGATCGCCGCGATCTCCCACTCGTTCATCCGAGCCCCAGGACGTCCAGCTGCTCGCGGCCGCCCTGCCGGCGAAGTTGATGGACGAGCAGCAGGTCACGGTCGGGGTCGACTCCGATCACGATCGTGTTCGGCGCCAGGGAGCCGAGCGCCTCGGCCAGCGCCCGGCGTCCGGCGTCGCGGGGGACCTCGTCGCTGCCGGCGTTGAACGGGACCGCGCGGAACGCTCCCCGCGTGCGCTTGCGCCGCCGCAGCTGCGCGACCGCCTCCGAGCACAGAAACCAGATGTGGACCGGCACGCTCAAGGCGATTCGCCAGCTGCGCGCCAGCCACTGGGGCCGGAACGTCGCCTCGGTGAACGCTTGCTCGCGGGAGATCACGAACATCGCCGCCGCCAGTGCCGCTACCCCGATCAGGACGTACACCTCGACCACGTTGGGCGTGTCGATCAACAGCAGGTAGAACGACCCCCCGAGCGCGAACCCGATCAGTGCCACGCCCAGGCGACGCATCAGCGCACCCGCGGCAGCACTCGTTCGCGGTAGGCCGCGAAGAAAGCGTCTTGCTCCGGGCCGATCTGATTGACGTAGAGCTCGTCGAAGCCAGCCTCCGCGTAGGCCTTGATCGCCTCGACGTGGCGATCGACGTCGGGACCGCACGGAGTTTCCTCCGCGAGCATCTCCTCGGTCACGAGCTCGCTGGCCTGCTCGAAGTGCTCGGGCGTCGGCAGGACCTGCGCCAGCTCACCCGGCAGGCCCTCGTTGGCCCACAGCCGATGGACGGTCTTGCGCGCCCTGCGCTCATCCTCGTCCCAGCACACCTTCAATCCGCCCTGGACGAACGTCCCATTTCTGGAGCGCGAGCGGAACAGCTCTACGGACTCGGCATCAGGACCGACGGTGCAGTAGGCGTCGCCGATCCGCGCCGCCAGCTCAACTGCCTTGGGGCCGAACCCGGATATGACGATCGGGGGCCGCGTGGCGGGCAGGTCGTAGACGCGGCAATGCTCGAGCCGGTAGTGGCGGCCGCGGTGGTGGGTGACCTGCCCCTCCCACAAGGTGCGGATCACTTCGACGGCCTCCTCGAGCATCTCCAGACGTTCGTCGGCCTCGGGCCAGTGGTCGCCGAAGATGTGCTCGTTCAGCGCCTCTCCACTGCCCAGGCCAAGACAGAAGTTGCCGTCCAGCAGGACCGCGGATGTGGCGGCGGCCTGCGCGATGATTCCCGGATGGATGCGGATCGTGGGGCACGTCACGGCCGTGGTCACCTTCATCCCGTCGGTCGCCTGGGCGATCGCCCCGATCGTCGACCAGACGAACGGGCTGTGACCCTGCTGGTTGTTCCAGGGGTGGTAGTGGTCCGAGATCCACAGGCCCTCGAAGCCAGCCTCCTGGGCCTTGAGAGCCTGTGCGACCAGGTCATGAGGCCCCCATTCCTCGCTCGAGAGGAAGTAGCCGATCTTCATCGTCGCTCCTTTGCGTCACCGGCGGTATTGCCCTGACGCCGGGGGTGCTAATCGCCGCCGGCGGCCAGTGCCAACCGTTGTTGCAATCGGCGCCACGCGGGTAGCCCTCATCGTTGGAGGAATTCACCTTGGAGAGCGAGGCGAGGACGTGGAAGACGTGCAGGCGAATCGCAGCCGAGGGGTCAACGGCGATCGAAGCGCAGAGACGAACAGCGTGCCCGAGCGGCGAGCCCGACGCCAGGCTGAGGACCACGCAGAGCAAGCCAGGGAAAAGGCCGCTTCGCGGCGAGCCAAGCAGAGCGGGGCGGCGGGTTGGGTCTCCGACCGCGCCTCGCAATGGACGCTCGACGGTCCCGACTGGAAGTTCATGGAGCTGCAGAAGTACTTCTGGAATCCGCTCATGGACTACTGGTTCCGGATGGACATCGAGGGCTGGGAGAACATCCCTGACTCCCCTGTCCTGCTGATCGGAATCCATTCCGGCGCGCCGTTCGTATGGGACGCTTGGACCGTTGGGTCGCAGTGGTGGCGCCACTTCGGCGAGGCCCGCAAGCTCCACGGCACCGCGCACGACGCGCTGATGGCGATGCCCGGTTTCGGCTCCTACTTCCGCAAGATGGGGGTGCTGCCGGCGGCGGCCGACAGCATCACCGCCGCGCTGGCCGCCGGGCACGACGTCGCGCTGTGGCCCGGAGGCGAGATCGATTCGCTGCGCCCGTGGGTCAAGCGCGACGAGGCGATCCTCGCCGGTCGCACCGGGTTCATCAAGCTGGCGATCCGCAGCTGCGTCCCGATCGTCCCGATCGCGACGGTCGGAGGGCCGGACTCGATGCCGGTGCTCGCCACCGGCAGGCGCCTCGCCAAGGCGCTCCAGCTGGACAAGCTGGCGCGGCTGAAGATGTTCCCGATCGCCCTCCAGGCCCCGTGGGGCGTGTCGCCCGCGCTGCTGCCGGAGCTTCCACTCCCGACGAAGATCCGGACCGCCTTCCAGCCCGCGATCGAGTTGGA
The DNA here is from genome assembly GCA_963799745.1 of uncultured Solirubrobacterales bacterium. Taxonomy (GTDB): domain Bacteria; phylum Actinomycetota; class Thermoleophilia; order Solirubrobacterales; family Solirubrobacteraceae; genus Palsa-465. The sequence continues at coordinate 141,834 of CAWCYH010000011.1, forward strand.
CTGCGATCCCCAACGGGCCGAAGACGACGAGTACGTGAGGGAAAAGTACGAGGAGGTCCAGGGCTCCATTCAGAGCGGGATGGACGCCCTGGCGCGCCGGCGCCGACTGCCGCTGTTCGGGTAGTCGCTGTCCCCGGTCGCTGTCGCAGCTGGCGCGGACCCCTCCTTCGGGGGCCGACCGGCCGTGGCCAGTGCTCTTCGGGGGCCGACCGGCCGTAGCCAGCGCTCATCCGCGCCCACGGTCCGACCGCCCGCAGCCGGCCACCGGCGGAGATTTCGGTCCATATGGCCGAAGCTCTCCAAGAACGGAAAGATCTCCAGCGACTGAGGCTCGGGGCGGGCCCCGCTCGGCCCGCCCCGTGGCGCCACCACCCCAGACCTAGGCGTGCGCCGGCTCGCGCGCACCGCTGCGGTCAGCGCCCTCCTTGGCCGCCTCCGCCTGGATCAGCTGGCGGTTTACGTGATCCCAGTCGAGGTTCCGGAAAAACGCCTCGACGTACTGCTTGCGCCCGTCGGGGGTGGCCCCGTAATCCCGGGCATAAGCATGCTCGTAGACGTCGAGCGCGAGCACCGGGACCATGTTGTAGACCGCCCACAGATTCTGGGTGTCCATGATGTAGTTGAAGATCGACCCGTCATTCAGGTCATAGCCGACCATCACCCAGCCCCGGGCCGCGGTTGCCGCCTTGCGGATTGCCTGCTGCCACTCCTTCAGACCGCCGTTGAACTCGCTCTCGACGAGCTCTGCGAAACGGCCCGACGGCTCGCCGCCATCTCCTCCGAGGTGACCGAAGTAAAGCTCGTGGTTCTTGTAGCCCAGCAACGCGAATGTGTAGTCGACGGAGACCGCCCGCAGCTGTGAGTAGACCTGGTTGCCCTCGATCTCGGAGTAGTCGAACTCGTTGAGGAGCTTTCGGCACTCGTTGGTCTTCTTGACGTACCCCTCGTAGAGCTTGTAGTGATCCTCCATCGTCTGCCGAGAGATGCCGTTAAGGTCCTTCTCGAAGGCCGGGAACTTGCGGGGCGTGATTTCGTCCCAGGGCATCGGGGCTCCTTTCGCTTGGATCCGGTCCTCATCATTGGCCTACCCGGCGGGGAAGGCGCCAAACGACGCGATCCGGCGCTACTTGCGTTTGTCGACGGCCCGCTGGAGCTGAGATTTGTTCATGTTCGAACGCCCCTCGATCCCCAACTTCTTCGCCTCGTTGTAGAGCTGATCGCGCGTACGACCCTTCGGACGGTTGGTACCCGAGCGCTGCCCGCCGCGGCGCGATGAGGACATGTCCTCGGTAGAGGTCCGCGACTTGGTCCGTGATTCGCCGGCGCGGGCGCGTTCCTTGTTCACCGTGCGCGCGGCGATCTCTTCGGCGCGGGGCTCGCTGGTGCCGCGTTCGCGCTGGCTTTCCTTGATGTGCTCGTACTGTCGAGCCCGCTTGGTTCCTTTCTTGACGCCGCGTGGTGGCACCTTTCACCTCCGTCTCGAGGGTCGCGATCTGCGCAGATGATTCAACGGGATTCCGAACCACAGGACGCTGATCCCAATCGCGGTAAATGCCCCGGCGAGGCCGGCTGTGACCCCGCCGAAGACCACGTGCGAGACCAGCACCAGGATCCCTGTGAACCCGGCCGTGAGGAATATCGCGGCGGCGATCACCAGCGTATTTCCAAGCTGCACGATGAAGGGCTTCTCCTGTTGTCGGAACAGCAACCGGTGATGGATCGATGGCGCGATCAGCAGTGCAGCTGCCGTGGCGATGCACAGCAGCGTGACGAAGTAGTCGTAGCGGTCAAATGCCGTGACGTGCTTCCAGCCGGTCTGAAACGGCACCACGAGCAGGAACGCGAGCAGCACCTGAATACCGACCGAAGCGACTCGCATTTCTTGGACGAGCTCGATCGTGTTGCGGTCAAGCCGCTCGAGTTGCGTCTCGTCGCGGCCATCGTCCGCGGGTTTCTCTGCCCGTTCATGAGTGACGGCTGCCATCTGTACGTTCGGGCTACCCGGCGCCAAATGTCTGAAATCGCCCCGTTTCGCCTCGGCGTCGCGGCGGGTACTGAGGACGGCGATGGCCAGCGACGGCGACAGCGCCGCGTTCGATGTGGTCGTGGTGGGCGCCGGTCCGGCCGGGGAGGTCGTCGCGTCTCGGCTCGGCGAGCGCGGGCTTCGGATCGCCCTGGTCGAACAGGAGCTGGTCGGCGGCGAATGTGCCTATTGGGCCTGTATGCCCTCGAAGACGCTGTTGCGGGCGGCCGAGGTCCGCTATGAGGCGCAGCGCGCCCCGGGCACGGGGGCACCGGATCAGCGCTGGAGCGATATCGCCGCCTACCGCGACTACATGATCCGCGACCTCGACGACAGCGAAGAGATCGAGGAATACGAGAAGCAGGGCACCCGGGTGTTCAAGGGGCAGGCAAAGCTGCGCGGGCCGGGCGAGGTCGAGGTCGCAGACCAGATCCTCCGCAGCGATCGAATCGTGCTCGCGACCGGCAGCGAGCCGAGCATCCCGGCGATCCCGGGACTCGGGGAGACCGGCTACTGGACCAACCGCGAGGTCACGACGATCAAGGACGTGCCCGGCAGCGCGATCGTGTTGGGTGGCGGACCCGTCGGCGTTGAGCTGGCGCAGCTGCTCGGGCGCTTCGGGAGCGAGGTGCACCTGTTCGAGTCAAGCGACCGGCTCCTCGTCCGCGAGGAGGCTCGCGTCAGCGAGCTGATCGCCGGCGCGCTTCGCGAGGACGGCATCGACGTCCACGTCGGAACCGAGCTCGACTCGGTGAGTGAGCGCGATGGCCGCCGGATCGCCCACCTGTCCGGCGACGCGCTCGAGGCCGACGTACTGATCGTCGCCACCGGCCGCGTCCCCCGGGTCAAAGAGCTGGCGCTGGGGCGCGTCGGGCTCGAGCCCGGCGATCGCGGAATCGAGGTCGACGAGCGCTGTCGCGCCGGGGAGGGGATTTGGGCGATAGGCGACGTGACCGGGGTGGCGCCGTTCACACACGTGGCCAAGTACCAAGCGCAGATCGCGGTCGCTGACATCGCCGGTGAGACCGCACGAGCTGACTACAGCGCCGTTCCCAGGGTGGTGTTCTCCGATCCCGAGGTGGCGGCAGTCGGTATGACCGAGGAGCAGGCCCGCGGCGCCGGCATTGAAGCGGTCACCGCCCACATCCGGCTACAGGAACAGATCGCCCGGCCCTGGACATACGAGACCGAGCCACGCGGCGAGCTGGCCGTGCTCGCCGATCGACGGCGCAAGGTGCTCCTCGGCGCATGGGCCGTGGCGCCACTGGCCAGCGAGTGGATCCATTACGCCGAACTGGCGATCAAGGCACAGATCCCCCTCGCCGTGCTGCGCGACACCATTCCCCAGTTCCCGACCTACACGGAAGCCTACGCCAAGGTCCTGGCCCGGCTCGCGGCTTGAGCGGGGCGCCCCGGCCGCGCCGGGGCGCCCGCCTGGACCGATTACGCCTCTGCGCCGGCTCCCGAGCCGACATGCTGCTCGTGGCGACCCTCGGCGAACTCCTCGACGATCTTCGCGCAGAAGGCCGGTAGGTCATCCGGCTTGCGGCTCGTCACGAGGCCATTGTCGACGACGACTTCTTCGTCGACCCACTCCGCCCCGGCATTGCGCAAGTCCGTCTTGAGGCTCGGCCACGAGGTCACGGTACGACCCTTTGCGACGTCGGCCTCGACCAGCAGCCAGGGGCCATGGCAGATGATCCCCGTCGGCTTGTCCTGCTCGAAGAATCCGCGGACGAATCCCACCGCGTCTTCGTCGGCTCGCAACTGGTCCGGATTCGCCACCCCGCCCGGAATCACGAGGGCGTCGTAGTCGGACGCGTCCACGTCGGAGGCAGCATGCTCAGCCTCGATCGTGTCGCCCTTGTCGAGATGGTTGAACATCTGCACCTCGCCTTCTTTGAGCGAGATGAGGTCTACATCTGCCCCGGCCTTCTTGACGGCCTCAAGCGGCTCGGTCAACTCGACCTGCTCGACCCCTTCGGTGAACAGGAACGCCACTCGCTTGCCCTCGAGCTCCTTTGCCATCCGCTCATCTCCTTCGCTCCGATCTCATCCGGCCCTGATTCCGGGTTACCCGAGCACGAGCCGTCGAAACGGCCGCGCGGCGCGACCGTGGGGCGCGGATTGGCTGCAGCATCGTCAGGCGGAGTGCCGCCGCCCACTACTCTTGTAGCCATGCTCGGAATACGTCACAAGACCACGTTGATCGACTCCTCCGAGGCGCTAGCCGGACGCGAACAGGAGATGCCCGTCGCGGACCGCCACGCCGTACTCGGCACGCCGATGAAACCGCCCTTCCCCGACGGCTTCCAGCGGATGGTGGTTGGGATGGGCTGCTTCTGGGGTGCCGAACGCGTCTTCTGGCAGGCGCCGGGCGTGTACACCACGGCCGTTGGCTACGCGGGCGGCTTCACCCCCAACCCCACCTACGAGGAGGTCTGCGGCGCGCGAACCGGCCACGCCGAGGTCGTGCTCGTCGTGTTCGACCCGTCAAAGACCTCCTACGCCGAGATGCTCCGGCTGTTCTGGGAGAACCACGATCCCACGCAGGGAATGCGCCAGGGCAACGATGTCGGGACTCAGTACCGCTCAGCCATCTACTGGACCACCGAAGAGCAACGTGACGCGGCCGAGGCTTCCCGCTCGGCCTATGCCGAGCGGCTGCGCACGGCGGGGTATCCGGAGATCACCACGGAGATCAAGCCGGCCGGTCCCTTCTACTACGCCGAGGACTACCACCAGCAGTATCTGCACAAGAATCCATGGGGCTATTGCGGAATCGGCGGGACGGGCGTCAGCTGTCCCGTCGGGATCGCGGCGGCGCCATCGGCGTGATCAGGTAGGAAGGGGGCGCAGACGCGCCGTTATCAGCCTCCGGCCACGGCCGGGAGGATCGTCACCTCGTCGCCGTCGCTCACCTGCGTATCGAGGCCGTCGAGAAAGCGGATGTCCTCGCCGCCGACGTAGACGTTCACGAACCGCCTCAGCCCGCCGTCCTCCGCGATCCGGCTGCGGAGCTCGCCGTAGCGCTCGTAGAGCGAGTCGAGCACCTCGCCAACCGTGGAGCCCTCCACCTCAGCCGTCGACTCGCCCTCGGTTGCGGCGCGAAGCTGGGTCGGGATCTTGACACTGACAGACATCTGTACGGGAGTCATATCAGGCGGGGATGCGGACGCGATCGCTGGCCTGCTCGAACGCGGCGAGCGTGGGTTCGATCTCCATCGTCTCGAACGTCCCGCGGGCGCAGTCGAGCGTCTTCAGGCCCTCACCGGTGATGTACACGACGACCCGTTCTGAGGCATCGATGTCGCCGCGCTCGGCGAGCTTGCGCAGGACCGCGACGGTCACGCCGCCGGCGGTCTCCGTGAAGATGCCCGTCGTCCTCGCCAGGAGCTTGATCCCGTCCCGGATCTGATCGTCGCTGACCGAGTCGATCGAGCCTTCTGTCTGCCGCGCCAGGTCGAGCGCGTAGGCGCCGTCCGCAGGATTCCCGATCGCCAGCGACTTGGCGATCGTGTCGGGCTTGACCGGCTGGCAGAAGTCGCGCCCCGCGCCGAACGCGGTGGCAACCGGCGAGCACCCACCGGCCTGGGCGCCATTGAATCTCGGCAGGCTGCCGTCGACCAGCCCCAGCTCCAGCCACTCCTCGAAGCCGCGCGCGATCTTTGTGAACAACGATCCGGAGGCGATCGGCGCGATCACCCGGTCGGGCAGTTTCCAGCCCAGCTGCTCCACCGTCTCGAACGCGAGCGTCTTCGATCCCTCCGCGTAGTACGGGCGCATGTTGATGTTGACGAACGCCCATTCGTGCTCACCGGATACCTCGGTGCACAGACGGTTGACGTCGTCGTAGTTGCCGCGCACAGCGACCAGGTTGGTCCCATAGATGCCCGTCGCGAGCACCTTCTGCTCTTCCAGGTCGAAGGGGATGAACACGTACGACTCGAGCCCGGCCGCCGCCGCGTGCGCGGCGACCGCGTTGGCGAGGTTGCCGGTCGAGGCGCAGGCAACCGTCTGAAAGCCCAGCTCGCGCGCGCGGGCCAGCGCGATCGAGACGACGCGGTCCTTGAACGAGTGGGTCGGGTTGGCGGCGTCGTTCTTGATCCACACGTCGTGCAGGCCGAGCTGCTCGGCGAGCCGGTCGGCGCGCAACAGCGGCGTCCAGCCCGCCGGGAGCGCGCCGCGCGGCGGTGCCTCCACGGGGAGGAAGTCGCCGTAGCGCCACAGCGAGTGTGGCCCGGCTTGGATTCGCCGGCGCAGCGCGGCCGGATCGGCTGGCGAGCGCGATGCGTAGACGACCTCGAGCGGGCCGAAGCAGCGTTCACAGACGTACCGCGCGTCCAGCGCGTAGGTGGTCTCGCATTCCTTGCAGCGAAGCGACTCTGGCGGCATATGTAAAAACCTCCGCCGGGGTCAGTGGTCGGAGGTCCTGAAACCGCCCTATCCACATCTCCCAGGCTTGTCGTTGGAGCCTGATGGAATTGGCACCGTTCCCTTACGGGAGGTTGCCGGGGCTTCATAGGGCCAGTCCCTCCACCCCTCTTGATGCGTACAGCTATGTGCGTGGCAGTATACCCAGAGGTTCGGCCGATCGACGAGCCCGGGTTGCGGTGCCGGCCCGGCGTAACGACCGAATCAGCCCGGTGTTCACCCCCCTGTCATGTCCGCCACCTCAACCGATCCGCTTGCCCGCCTGGAGGCGGCGCTGGCGCCGGGCCGGACGGCCCCGACCAAGCGGATGCTGATCATCGTCAATCCGTACGCGACAACCGTCTCCGATCGCTTGAAGAACCTCGTCGTCTACGCGCTGCGGGGCAGTTATCAGGTCGACGCGATCGACACCGAGGCACGTGATCACGCTACCGAGCTGTGCCGTGAGGCGGCGCACACCGGGTACGACGTCGTCGTCGCGTTCGGGGGCGATGGAACCGTGAATGAGGCGGCCAACGGCCTCGCGGGGTCCGACACCCCGCTCAGCTGCCTTCCGGGTGGCCGCACGAACGTGTATTGCCGGATGCTCGGAATTCCCACCGACGTCGTCGACGCGACCGAGAATCTGCTGCAGATCGCGGATGACTGGCGCCCGCGGCGAGTCGACATCGGGTACGTCAACGACCGCTACTTCCTGTTCTCAGCGGGCGTGGGCCTCGACGCGAGCGTGGTCGAGCGGGTCGATGCCCATCCTCGGATCAAGGCACGGTTGGGCGAGTGGTACTACACCTGGACCGGGATCAAGACGTTCAATCGCCGCTACCTGCTGCGACCGCCGCGACTGGAAGCCGAGTTCGCGGGCGAGCACGTGGAGGGGGTCACCACGATCATTCAGAACGCGGCGCCCTACACGTACTTCGGCAGCCGGCCGGTGCACATGGGCGACGGGGCAGCGCTAGACAGTGGGACCCTGGCCGGCGTCGTGCTCACCCGGGCCTCCCTGATCGACATTCCCACGGTCATCTGGCGCGCCCTGTCGGAGCGCGCCCGGCTCACCCGGCACCGGCGGGTACGACCGTTCAGCGATCTGCGCGAGCTCCGGGTCCGCTCGCTCGACGAGCGCCCGCTGCCGCTCCAGGTCGACGGCGACTACATCGGCGAGGCGCCGGAGGCGCTGTTCGGCGTGAAGCCCGGCGGCATCGCGGTCGTCTCATAGCTCCCCGGTCCCGAGGTCGGCATCCAGTCTCGCCGTTCTGCGCCGCGCGCAAGCGTCGTGTTCCGCCAAGGCCTACGTTTACCCGGCTCGTCACGAGGCGTCGACGTGTCGCGGACCGCACGCGCCGCCGATGGGGCTGCGCGTGCGGCTGAAGGCGGCGGTGAACACCTCGCGGCCAGGCGGTGAACACCTCGGGACTTCCGCGTCAGGGCCGGATCGTGGCGGAGGCGATGAAGCGCTACGGCATGATCCTCGCGGACAACGGATCGCCGTGGCACATGTCGGGCGCGCCCAACCGGCGCTCGAACGACGACGCGCTCCATCTGCTCCACCGTCTGACGGGTCGCGACTCTCGAGATGCCCGACACGCGCTCGCTTCCGCATCTGGGACTCTGATCGGACCGCCAGTCGTCCGCATCACGGGGGCGAGACCGTGGTGCCGGCGGCCTCTGGTCGATATGAGCGAATCCTCCCCTGCCGGAGGGCGAAACGGCGAGCCTGCCCGAGGCTCGAGAGCTCGACTGACCGAGCGTGACCTGCGGCTGCTCGAGTTCATCGCCGACCACCGGCTGGTGCTCGCCTGCCATGTGCAGACGCTTCTCGAGACGTCGGCGGCGGTGACCTACGGGCGCCTGCGCTCGCTTACAACCGGCGGGTATCTGAGGCAGCGGAAGGTGTTCCACCGCCAACCGGGCTGCTACCAGATCACCCGCAAGGGGCTCGCGGCGATCGACAGCGGCTATCTGCCGCCCCAGATCGACCTGGCCCGCTATCGGCACGACGTGGGCGTGGCCTGGCTGTGGCTAGCCGCGCGCAGCGGCGCGTTTGGGCTCGCGCGCGATGTGATCTCGGAGCGGCGGCTGCGCTCCCATGATGCTTCTCCGGAACGCAGCGGCGAGCCGCTCGGCGTGCGCCTGGGCGGATACGGGCCCGGCGGTAAGCCACGGCTGCACTACCCAGACCTCCTGATCGTTCTGGCGGCCGGACAACGGGTGGCGGTAGAGCTCGAGCTGACCGCGAAGGGCAGGACCCGGAGAGAGACGATTCTGTCCGGATACGCCGTTGATTCACGGATCGACGCGGTTCTGTACCTGGCCCAACACCCGGCGATCGCACGGTCGGTTCGGTCCTCGGCGAGGATGCTGGGGGTCGCGAACCGGGTGCACGTCCAGCCATTTCGCTGGAGCCCGGCGGCAATGCGCGCGCCGGCGCCGATCCGTGCGACGGGATTGGCGCCGCCGGTCCCAGCGACGCGATTGGTGCCGCCGGTCCGTGCGACTCGCGTAGCCCCGCCGGTGCGAGCCTCCGCTCGCACGCATGTGCATCGGGACATCACGCGATGAGATCTCCGGAGGACTCGCGCCGTCGCTCCTACCTGCTGCTGCTCGGTTTCGTGGCGTTCATGCTCACGCCCGCTTCGCTCGCGCCTGCCTGGCTGGCCGGCGGCGTCCTGGCGCTCGTGATCGGAGCGCTCCGAGCCGGACGGCGTCGCAGTGTGCGGCGCGCCGCGGCCGCGGGCGCCAGTGATGCCACCGTCCTCGGCTCCAATCGCGAGGGCCGGAAGGTGCTGCTCCATGATGGACAGCTGACCGCCCACGGCTTGATCCTGGGCGCCAGCGGCGCCGGCAAGTCGACCACGCTGCTGGCGATCCTCACCGATCACATCGAGCGAGGCCATCCCGTTGTGACGATCGACATGAAGGGCTCGCCGACGTTCGCCCGGCAGCTGGCCAGCGCCGCGGCCACGGCCGGTCGGCCTTTTCAGCTCTGGACGCCCGACGGGCCGAGCGTCTGGAACCCGCTCGCGCATGGGAACGCGACGGAGCTGAAGGACAAGCTGATCGCCACCGAGCGCTTCACCGAGCCGCACTACCAGCGGGCCGCCGAACGCTTTGTGCAGGCGGCGCTCCAGGTGCTGCACGACGCCCACCCAGAGCGCCCGGTCACGCTCGACGAGGTGGTGGGCGCGATGGATCCCCGGCGGCTGGCCGGGCTGCTCCGCCATGTTCCGCGAACACGGGCGCAGCAGACACAGGAGTACCTCGCCGGGCTCACCCCGGACCAGCTGAGCGCGATCCGCGGCCTCGGAACCCGTCTGGCGATCATCAGCGAGTCTCACACCGGCCGATTCCTCTCCCAGGCCCCGGCGCCGGGCGGCGAGTCGATCGACCTGCGCGCGGCGGTGGCGGGCCGGCAAGTGGTCCTGTTCAGCCTGAACTCGAGTACGTACGGCAAGCTTGCCTCTCAGCTCGGAACGCTGGTGGTCCAGGACCTGGTCACGACCGTCGGGCACCGGCTCGCGAGCGGCGGGGTGGCGCGGGACGGCCCGGCGATCATCGGGATCGATGAGTTCTCCGCTCTCGGCGCGGATAACGTGATCGCGTTGCTGGCACGCGGGCGCGAAGCCGGCGCAAGCGTGTTGCTCGCCACTCAGGAGCTCGCCGATCTCGATCGTGCGGCCTTCGGTCTCCGCGATCAGGTACTCGGCAACACGGCCGTGAAAATTGCCCATCGCCAGGATGTGCCCGCCTCAGCGCAGACGATCGCGCAGATGGCGGGCACGGTGACGCGCTGGGAGGAGACGAGACAGACCGGCGGGCGATTGTTCGGAAGCTATTACGCGGGTCGTGGAACGCGACGCCAGGTCGAGCAGTTCGCGGTGCACCCTAACGAGATCAAGGCGCTGGGGACCGGGGAGGCGGTATTGATCGTCAAGCAACCGCGGGCGGGTGTCGCCACGATCCATGTCTCGCCGGCGCCGCGGGGGAGGGATGGACCGGTGCTCGGCTGACTCGGCGATTTACGCCCGTCGTGGCGGGACCACGCAGAGGAACCCGAGCGGCTCCTCGCCCACGGCCTCGAAGCAGTGAAGCTCCTCGCCGGCGACGTACACCACGTCGCCCTCGCCGAGCTCGTGGGTCTCCTCGCCAAGCGTCACCCTGGCCCTTCCGCTGAGAATCATCACACCATGGTCGTGGGCATGGCGCTCTCGCGCCGTTCGGCCGCCTGGCGGCACCTGGAAGTAGCGGATCGTGTAGTGGTGGGCGCCGTCTGCTGCGCCCACCAGCTCGTGCTTGAGCACGCCGGCGAGCTCCGGATCGGCATACGGCTGCATGGGCGCCCCCTCCCATCCGGCACCGGCGCGGCGGTGGATTACGCCCACCGTAGACGCGCGGCGGTCGCCCCGCACGTGGTGCCCAGCCGGCGGACCGGAACGCCGGCAGCGCTCACGCCGCTCCCGGCGTGACGCGGAAGGCGTCGAACACGGCGTCGATGTTGCGCAGGCGGTTGATCGCCTGGTCGAGCGCGCGCGTGTCCCCCACCTCGACGACGAACCGGTTCTTGACCATCGGGTGGTTGACGGTGCAGCGCGCTTCGAGGATGTTGATCCCGGCCTCAGCGAAGGTGCGCGACATGTCCTCGAGCAGCCGGTGGCGGTCCCAGCCGTCGACTTCGATCTCGACCCGGAACGAGGTATCCGCGTCGCCATCCCAGGACACCGGCGTGAACCGCTCTGGGTCCTTCTTCAGGACAGCCACGTTGGGACAGTCCTCGCGATGAATCGTGATCCCACGTCCGAGCGAGATGTAGCCGACGATGGGATCTCCCGGAACCGGGCGGCAGCACTTCGCCATCCGCAGCATCACCTCGTCGATCCCCTCGATCGCGATGCCGTAGCGGGACGAGGACGTGGTCGGACGTGAGCGGCGCCGGCGGGTCTTGAGCAGGTCATCTGTGGCGGTCGGCTCGGATTCCGCCGCCTCACCCTGCTTGAGCCGCTGCATGACTTTGTTGACGACGACCTTCGGCGAGATCTTGGCCCCGCCGAGCGCGATGTAGAAGTCCTCGCCCTTGCGGAAGCCCATCTCCCGGATCACATCCGCAAGCAGCGGCGAGCCGACCAGCTTCTGGGCCGGGAGCCCCTGCTTCTTCAAGTGCTCCTGCAGCAATTCGCGGCCCGTATGCTCGGTGTCGCGGCGGGATTCGGCCTTGAACCAAGCCTTGATCTTGTTGCGGGCGCGCGTGGTCTTGACGAGCGCGAGCCAGTCACGCGACGGTCCGCGCTCGCGCTTGGAGGTCAGCACCTCGACGATGTCGCCCGAGCGCAGCTGGTAGGAGAGCGGCACGATCTTGCCGTTGACCTTCGAACCGACGCAGCGATGGCCGACGTCGGTGTGGATCTCGTAGGCGAAGTCCAGCGGCGTGGCGCCGGCCGCCAGCGACTTGACCTCTCCCTTGGGGGTGAAGACGAATACCTCGTCCTCGAACAGGTCGACCTTGAGCGTCTCCATGAACTCGCGGGGATCGGAAAGGTCCTGCTGCCAGTCGAGCAGCGACCGCAGCCACTTGAGCTTGCCGTCGGGATCGCGCACGGTGGCGGAGCCGGTCTTGCTCGGATCCTCCTTGTACATCCAGTGAGCGGCGACACCGAACTCCGCCATGTCATGCATCTCGCGCGTGCGGATCTGGATCTCCAGCGGCCTGCCCTCAGGCCCGATCACCGTCGTGTGCAGTGACTGGTACATGTTGAACTTGGGCATCGCGATGAAGTCCTTGAAGCGGCCCGGCAGCGGCTTCCACAGCGAATGGATGACGCCCACGGCTCCATAGCAATCCTTCACCGAGCCCACGATCACGCGCATCGCCGTGAGGTCGTAGATCTCGTTGAATTCGCGTCCCTTCTTCGTCATCTTCGAATAGATCGAATAGAAATGCTTGGCGCGCCCTGAGATCTCAGCCGCGATCCCCAGCTCGTCCAGTTCCTTCGTCAGGTAATCGCCGGCCTGGTTGACGTAGCGCTCACGCTCGGCGCGCTGCTGGGCGACGAGACCCTTGATGTCGTTGTACTTGCGGGGGTGCAACGTCTGGAAGGCGAGATCCTCGAGCTCCCACTTGATCGCGTGGATGCCGAGGCGGTGGGCGATCGGCGCGTAGATGTCGAGCGTCTCCCGCGCCTTCTCGTTCTGCTTCTGCTTGGGCATTGCCGCAATCGTGCGCATGTTGTGCAAGCGATCTGCGAGCTTGATCAGGATGACCCGGATATCGGTGGCCATCGCCACCATCATCTTGCGGTAGTTCTCGGCCTGCGCCTCGTCACGGGACTGGAAGGTCAGTCCGGTGAGCTTCGTGACGCCGTCGACGAGGCCGGCGATCTCCTCTCCGAACGCCTCGTGGACCTCCTCGAGCGAAGCACTGGTGTCCTCGACGGTGTCGTGCAACAGCGCCGCGCACAGCGTCTCGGTGTCGAGCCGCATGCCGGCGCAGATCTTCGCCACACCGACCGGATGGATGATGAAGTCCTCGCCGGTCTTCCGGCGCTGGTCGGCGTGATGGACGCACGCGTAGACGAACGCCTCCTCGACCCGCGGGCGGTCGACCGCGACGGCGGCATGCTCGGCGTGCTCCTCGACGATCGCGAACAGATCTCCGAGCAGCCGCCGCTCGGCCGCGGTCAGCTCGGCGCGCTCGACTGCTCCCTGAGCCCCCGCGTGCTCGAGGCTGTCGACCGGCGGCCTGGAGGCGATCAGGGTTGACGCCCGCGCGCCGTCCCCAGCCTCGCGGCCGCCCGTGCGACCGCCGTCGTGCACGTTGACGCTGCGGCTCAGGCGCTGAGCGGGAGATTTTCGCTGGTCAGGTATTGCCGTCCATCCTCGTATCGAGCTGCATAAGCCCGGTAGGCCGGCGAGCGTTCGAGCGTCGTACGCTCCCCGCCCGCGGCCGCCAGGGCCGGCAGATCCCGGTCGAGGCTGACGAGCTCGAGCTCCGCGAGGACTCTGACCAGTCTGCCGGCGAGCCGCGCCGGACGGCCATGGGCACCATCACCGCGAAGCAGGTGCTCGAGCTCCTGACCGGCCACCCTCTCCCGGCGCCGGAGGCTCCGGTAGAAAGCCACGAGCGAAGCGCGAAGACCGAACTCCAGCTCGTGCATCTGCTGCGCAAAGCGTAGCTCAGCCTCACTCCAGCACAAATGGGCATAGCCGCAGCCCTGCCGGAGCCGGTCCTCACCATGGGCGCCTGAGGGAGGGTCAAGCACGACGACGTGGGTGTACGGCTCGCTCAGCGTCGGGTCCAGCTCGAGCACGTGATGACAGACGAGCGCGAAGCCGCCCACCCGCGCGCTCAGTCCCTCCAGCCGGCGCGCCACGTCGGCGCACACCGCGAGCACCGGTTCTCCGGTGGCGATCGCATCGGCCAGCACGGCGAGCGGACTGACCCCGCGTCGATCGAGCACGCGCCGCTGCTCGTACCGTCCCGAGGCCGTGGCCCGGGGCAGCGGTCCGTCGAGCTCGTCGAACGCCTGGCGGAGATAATCGCCGGTCTCGCCCAGCACGTCGATCAGCCCTGGCGCGCAGGGCCGGGCATGCCGAAGGACGAGACGCGGCTCCACGGCACCGTTCCAGACGTTGCGCTCGAGGCGGAAGGTGGCATCGACCGGCTCGCCGGGCTCGACGTCCAGACGCCCATCGCACCCGAAGGCGACGGCCCGTGCGCGGGCTCCCCCGGAGCTGACCGAGAAGCGCGCATGCCGCCCCTCCCCCATTGGGCGCAGCTCGCCGAAGCGCGCTCCCGGCACGAGCAGCCGCGGGCCGGGATTGCCGGCTCCGCACGGCTCGAGCAGCTCCAGCTCCTCGGCCAGCGTCAATCCGAGCTCAGCGCCGCAGACGACCGCGTCCACGCGTTCGACCGGCTGCAGAAGCTCGGGCGTCAGCACCTCGGTGGCGTGGTCTTCGATCGCTGAGCGCAACGCGTCCAAGCGGTCGCTCGCGACTGTGAGGCCCGCAGCGGCGCGGTGGCCGCCGTAGCGTTCGAGCTGATCGGCCGCCGCGTGCAGCGCCCCGAGGAGGTCAAACCCGGGGATGCTTCGGCCCGATCCATGCCCCGTCCCATTCTCGTCGAGGGCGATCAGGATCGTTGGTCGGTGGTGCTGCTCTACGACCCGCGAGGCAACGATTCCGATCACGCCCGGATGCCAGTCCTCGGCCCATAGAACGTACGCCGGCCGCACGCCGAGCTTCGCGACCTGAGCCTCGGCCTCCCACGCGATTCGCTGCTCGAGCGCCCGGCGCTCGGCATTGACCCCGTCGAGCTCGACCGCGATCTCCCGCGCCCGCTGAGGATCGTCGGTGAGCAGCAACTCGAGGCCGGCATCGGCCCGGCGGATCCTGCCGGCGGCGTTGATCCGCGGCGCCAGCCGGAATCCCAGGGCTCGGGCGTCGACCGCGCTGGGGTCCACCCGCGCGACGGACATCAGTGCCCGAAGTCCCGGCTTGGCGGTTCCCGCCAGCGCCGCCAGGCCTTCACGGACCAGGCGGCGATTCTCCCCGGCGAGCGGCATAAGGTCGGCCACCGTGGCCAGCGCTACAAGCTCGATCTCCTCGGCTGCGGTCGGCGCAGCGAGGGCTTGCGCGAGCTTGAACGCGACGCCGGTCCCGCACAGATCGGGGCATGGGTAGCGGCACACGCTCGGATGAACGATCGGGCAATCGGGCAGCTGGCCGTCGGCGCGAGGGGCGTGGTGGTCGCTGACCACCACATCGATCCCAGCCGCCCTCGCCGCCGCCACCTCGCTCACCGCGGTGATTCCGCAATCGACCGTGATCAGCAGGTCGACGCCGCGGGTGGCGAGCCGCTCGACGGTCGCGATCGAGACGCCGTAGCCGTCGTCGATGCGATCCGGGAGGAACCAGCCGACGTTCGCGCCAAGCGAGCCCAGCGCGCGGATCATGATTGCCGTGGCGCACACGCCATCGACGTCGTAGTCGCCGTGAACCACGATCCGGCTGCCGGTCTCGATGTGGCGCTCGATCAGCGATACCGCTCTGTCGATGCCCGCGAACGCGCTCCACTCGTGCGCCTCGAGCGCGTCCAGGAACTCACGCGCCTGACCCGGGTCGGCCAGGCCCCGGCGCACGAGGAGCTGGGAGACGACGTGACTGACGCCCAGCTCCCGCTCTAGCACCAGCGCCGCCGCGAAGTCGTAGCGGGGGACGTCGAGCGTGGGAGTCGGGGGCCGGCTGGCCGTCGGCTCGGGCGGGTGTCCGGCGGCCGGCGCGGCCGGACCCGGGAGCACCTGTAACGGCGCGGCCGGCGGCTGCGGAGGTTGCGCTGCCAGTGCCGGAGCCTCACACATGGCGCCAGGGTACGGGGGGCCCCCGACAGATCCGGTGGCGCTAGAGGCCGGTTACTTCAAGCTGTGACGTCGCGTGACGAAGTTGCCTCGCGTTGCCGCAAGCGTCGGTTGTGGTCGCGTCGCAGTCGGTCGCGGCCGGCACTCGCCGCTCGGGTCGCACCCGGCCGAGCAAGCAGCGCCCTGGTGAGGCCGGCAGGCGTCGGTGGACGCTCGGACCTGCTCGTTTGCCCAAATCAGCTTCGCCCGGCGAGAAATGTGCAACGCAACAGGATATTCATGCACGATCTCCCATTTCTGTGGCCCAGGTGCTGATTTGGGCGGTCGAACACGATCTCCGTGGCCCGATCCCCCACTTCGTTTGGGCGAGGTCGATCTAGGCGATCGACCACCGCAGGGCCAGCGCCCTTCCGAACAACCGGTGCCAGGTACGGCGCGACCGCGAGCGCGGGCGCCGGCTCAGGTCAGCCCGATATCCCCGATGCCTTCGGCGCGCTCGCGGCGCACGCCCGCGAAGTACACGAGCGCGATCCCGATCAGGGCGCCGGGGATCGCCTCGAGCGCCGTCGACACATGCGTGTCGTGCCGACCTGGAATGTTCAGGCCGTTGACCACCAAGCCGAACACGACGGCGCCGATCAGCGCGCCGACGAATGCGCCCACGATCCCACCCCAGAAGCGGTCCGGAAGCCAGATCGTGAAGTGCCAGATGGCCAGCCCCATCATCACCCAGGCGAGCATTCCCATGACTACCTGCGCCTCCCGTGACGGCGATTTCGCGACCGGGGCTTCGACGGACGCTTGGGCTTTGGCGAAGGCACCATACCCTCGTTCTCTGCGATGTCGGGCGCCGGCACGGGCGGCTGGTTGTCGGCTGGCCGCGCGGCGCCGTCGCCGGCGGGCCTCGGTGCGCGATCGCCGGCGGGCCTCGGTGCGCCGTCGCCGGCGGGCCTCGGTGCGCCATCGCCGGCGGTCCGTGGTGTGCCGTCCCCCGCGGGACGTGAGGCGCGGTCGCCAGCGGACCGTGAGGCGCGGCCGCCGGCGGGCCTCGGTGCGCCATCGCCGGCAGGCTTCGGTGCGCCGTCGCCGGCAGGCTTCGGTGCGCCGTCGCCGGCGGCCGTGGCCCGTCCGCGACCGCTTCGGCGCGACGGTTTCGTGGCGGGAGTCGTCTCGGCCTCCGGACTGTGGGCGAGCCGCTTGGTGAGCGTCGAGGTATGGCGCGTCGGTAGTCCCTGCTCGACATCGAGATCGCGCTTCATCTGCTCGAACTCGGCCGCTGAGACCGTCTCCGGCTCAGGGGTGGTGACCCGCCCGGGTCGGCGCGAGCGCTTCTGAACCGGCTCGACGTCGGCGCCACTGCTCGCGTAGGCCGGAACGGCCCCGAGCTCGTCTTCGATTCGGTGGCGCCGAGCGCGGTAGACCGGCTCGCGCTCCTTCCAGTGAGTGAGCACCGGCGAGGCGATGAAGATCGACGAGTAGGCGCCCGACGCGACGCCGATGAGCAGCGCGAATGCGAAGTCCTTCAGCTCCCCGCCGCCGAACAGCAGCAGCGCCAGGATCGGCATCAACGTGCACGAGGTCGTCGCGATCGACCGGGTGAGCACCTCGGACATCGAGCGGTTGACGATCTGCGAGAACGCGGCGCGGGGCATCCGAGGCACGTTCTCGCGCACGCGGTCGAAGACGATGATCGTGTCGTACAGCGAGTAGCCCAAGATCGTCAGCAGCGCGGCGACGGTCGCCGTCGTCACCTGGCGGCCGGTCAGCGAGTAGACGCCGGCGGTGATCAGCAGGTCGTGCATCAGCGCGATCAGGACCGGGATCGCGAACTTCCACTCGAACCGGAGCGCCACATACGCCGAGATCACCAGTAGTGACGCGATGATCGCGACCACGGCGCTGTTGGCGACGGTGCGGCCGAACGTCGGGCCGACCGAGGTATTGTCCCACGACTTCAGCCCAAACTTGTTGGTCAGCTCGGACTTCACCTGCTGGACGCTGCCCGGCTGAAGCTCCTTGGAGGAGATCTGGAAGACGTCATTGCCAAGGCTCTTGTTCGTGACCCTCTGAATCGTCGGGTTGGTCGCCCCGACGGAGCCCATCACCGAGGAGATCTGTGCCTGGCTTGCGGGCCTTTCGAGGCTGGCGGTGATCCGCGTGCCGGAGGTGAAGTCGATTCCCAGGTTCAGCCCCTTGCCGCCGATCGCCAGCGCGCCGACCAACAGGATCATGCCCGACATCGAGAAGAAGTACCGCGAGGCGCCCATGAAGTCGAAGCGCCAGACGCGTTTCTTGCCCCCCGCCCCCAGCGCGGACGGCCGCGAGATCATCCGTGAGCCGCTCATCGTCATCAGGATCGCCTGGGTCGCCATCACCGCGGTGAACAGCGACACGAAGGTGCCGATCCCCAGCGTGAAGGCGAATCCCTGGACCTCCGAGGTCGCCAGCACGAACAGGATGAACGCGGTCATGATCGTGACCACGTTGGCGTCGATGATCGCGGTCAGGCCTTTGCGATACCCAGTGACGATCCCCTGGCGAATCGAGCGGCCAGCCCGGATCTCCTCCTTTACGCGCTCGAAGATCACGATGTTCGCGTCCGCAGCCACGCCGATCGTCAGGATCAGACCTGCGATCCCCGGCAGCGTCAGCGTGATCGGGATCAGCTTGATCAGTGCGTAGAAGTAGAGGGCGTAGACGGCGAGCGCCGCGACGGCGATCACGCCGAGCAGGCGGTAGTACACGATCAGGAAGATCCCCACGACGAGTAGGCCGACCAGCCCCGCGAGGAGGCCCTGGTGCAGCGCCTGCTTGCCGAGCGTCGCCGAGACCTGGGACTCGGAGATCAGCTTGAGGTTGATCGGCAACGCGCCGAGACGCAGCTGGGTCGCCAGGTCCTGGGCGGAGGTGGTCGTGAAGCCGCCGGTGATATCGGCGCCGTTGCCACCTGTGATCCCATCCGGATACTGGTGGAAGTCGATCTGGGGGACGGTGACCAGCTTGTTGTCGAGCGCGACCGCGAAGTGCTGGTTGAGCGTCGAGCCGAGGCTGCTGACCAGGTCGCCGCGGTGGGCGATCTGTTCGGTGACCTTCTGGAACTTCGAGCCCCCGCTCGAGGTGAAGCCGAACGTCACATCCGGGCTCCCCGACTGGTCGGTGCTCTGCTGCGGGTTGGTGATCTCGTTGCCGGTCAGCCCCACGTTGTCCTTGAGCACGTAGAACTGCGCGGAGGAGCTGTCGAACGGCGTCGTATGGGAGGAGCTCACATCCGCTGCCTGGAGCACCACGGTCCCGGGCGGCACGGCGAGGATCTGGCCCTGCGAGGCGCTCACCCCGGGTGGCAGGCCTGAGATCAGGTCCCCCTTGTTGTCGTCGGGGCCCGACAGGTAGCAGTGCTGGCCCGCGACGACGGTGGTGTTGAAGAACTTCGCCGCGGTCGCGCAGGCGGCGCTCCCGGGGGCGCCGAACATGTAGTACTGATAGCCGAGATGGGAGCTGGTGGACGAGGCCACCGGGGGCTGCGTGGAGGCAAGCTTGACCGCGTTGTAGAGCGGCATGCTGCCACCGCCCGGATATCCCGGGCCGCCGCTGCTCCCCCGGCTCATCGTCACGGCAGTCGGATCCTGAGTCTGCAGCTGACTGGCGACGGTCTTGCCGTTCGGCGTGAGGACGTTCGCCTCCCAGTCGTAGAAATACAGCTGCGCCGTCGAGCCGACCAGCTTCTCCGCGCGTGAGGTGTCCTGGACATCTGGCAGACCGACCGTGATCGTGTTGTCGCCGGAGGTCTGGATCTCCGGCTCGGCCACGCCCAGCTGGTCGACCCGCTCGCGCATGATGTTGACCGCGCGGTTCAGCGCGTCCTGGGTCACTTTCGGGGTCTGGGGCGTCGGCTGACCCTGATAGACGAGCTGCGTGCCCCCCTTTAGATCGAGTCCGAGCCGGGTCGGGAACTGCGTCAGGACGACCGCCGATGCCACGATCAGCCCGATGACGAGGATTAGGACGAACCCGTAGCGCTGGCGATCAGTCATCGAGGTGTTTGGGTGCTAAGACGAGTGATGATTGGTCGGCGTGAGCACCACCAGCACGCCGCCCTCCTCATCATCGTACGCCGGAAAGATGTCGGCGACCGCTCTCGCCGGGAGGTCGTGCTCGGCGTTCACCTCGACGGGCTTGCCCTGGACCCGAACCTCCCACTCGAGCGCCGTTTCGACGTGGTCGGTCCCATCGTCGAAGCGCAGGCCGAGGACGTCGTTGACGACGCGCCCGATCGCCTGCTCGGTCTTGATCCCCGTCAGCTCGAAAGAGCCCCGTCCGCAGTCGACTACGCGGCCATCCTTGTCGCACGCGAAGAACGCTGCGTTGGGCGCGGGGTAGTAGTCGTCGAGGAGCTCGAACAGGTAGGCAAAGCCACATTTTTCGCAGCCGCGGACGTCGCTGCGAAATCCTTCGTTGCGGGAGGTGGCCATCGATCGGTGGCCGCAGTGGGGACAAATGAAGTAGTGCTCGTGTGCCATGGAAGTTGATTGAGGATAGCCAGCGGGATGCTGCTGCAACCGGAAGCGCCCCGCCCCCGAGGTGCCGGGCGCTTTGCGCGAGGCACGTCGTCAAACGGTAGCGCTCCCGCCGGGGTTGCCCCCGGCCTGGGAGGCGCAACCCCATCATGTCCCGCTCGTTTAAGAGCTAAAGAAGAGTCATCGGCCCGGGCCGGCGGAGACCCAAGTGCTGGTAGGCCCTCTTGGTCGCCGCGCGGCCTCTGGGGGTTCGCTCGATCAGGCCGCGCTGGAGCAGGTAGGGCTCATAGACGTCCTCGATCGTGTCCTGCTCCTCGCCAACCGCGACCGCGAGCGTGGACAGGCCGACCGGTCCGCCGTCGAACTTCTCGCAGATCGCGCGCAGGATCTCGCGATCGAGCCGATCCAGCCCCTCGTGGTCGACCTCGAGCAGGTCGAGCGCTTCCCCGGCGACTCGTTCGGTGACGACGCCGCTGTCACGGACCTCGGCGTAATCCCGCACGCGCTTGAGCAGCCGGTTCGCGACGCGCGGCGTCCCGCGGCTGCGACCGGCGATCGCGATCGCGCCAGGGTCATCGATCGCCACTCCGAGCAGCCGGGCCGAGCGCCGAACGATCTGCGCGAGCTCCTCCGGCCCGTAGTGCTCGAGCCGGTGTTGGATTCCGAACCGGTCGCGCAGCGGAGTGGTCAGCAACCCAGTCCTGGTCGTGGCCCCGATCAGCGTGAACGGAGGCAACTCGAGCGTCACGACGCGGGCCCCGGCTCCCTGCCCGACCGTGATCGGCAGGCAGCGGTCCTCCATCGCCGGGTAGAACGTCTCCTCCAGCGCCCGCGGCAGCCGGTGGATCTCGTCCACGAAGAACACCGATCGTGGCTCCAGCGCAGTCAGAAACGCCGCCACGTCGCCCTTGCGCTCGAGCGCCGGGCCCGCCGTCTGGACGAACGGGACCTCGAGCTCGGCCGCGAGGATCTGGGCCAGCGACGTCTTGCCGAGCCCGGGCGGTCCGGCCAACAGCACGTGGTCGAGTGCCTCTCCCCGTGCCGCTGCGGCGGCGATCGAGACGCCAAGCTGGTCTTTCAGCGGTTCCTGGCCGACGAAGTCCGCCAGCCGGCGCGGCCGCAGAGAGCGGTCGAGCTCGTCCTCGGGCAGTGCCTCGGGTGTTTGCACCCTCGAATTCATCGACGAGCCGTCCTCAACGCGTGCGCAATCAGGTCCTCAGGGCTCTCGCCTGGGGCGCCGTCGAGCAGCTCGTCGGCCTCCTGGACGGAGTAGCCGAGCCCAACCAGACCCTCCCGCGCGAGCGCCCGCGGGTCATCGCTGCGAGTGATCGAGATCGCGTGCTCGGGCAGTGCGGTCCCGACTTTCTCACGCAGCTCGACGATGATCCGCTCGGCCGTGCGCTTCCCGATTCCAGGAACCGCCTGGAAGCGGGCGGCGTCACCCGCGGCGAGCGCCCCCAGCAGCTCTCGCGGGGGCCCGCCCGAGAGCACGGCGAGCGCCACCTTCGGCCCGACCGACTGCACGCCGAGCAGCATCAGGAACAGCTCCCGCTCTTCCTCGGTCGCAAATCCGAACAGCTGGATGCCGTCGTCGCGGATCACGAGATGGCTGTGCAGGAGCACCTCCTTGGCGACGGCGGGCACGTGCCGGAGCGTCTCCGCCGACACCGCGAGCCGGTAGCCGACGCCGCCGCAGTCGATGACCACGTGGTCGGCGCGGCGAACGGCCACCGTTCCCGAGACGAGCGCGATCATGCCGCCGACCCCGCTCCCGCCGGAGCCCGAGCGACCGCCCGGGCGAGCGGAGCGCGATTGACGTCGCAGATCGCGACCGCCAGCGCATCGGCAGCGTGGTCGGGCGTCGGTGGCGCATCGAGGCCGAGCAGCCGCGCCACCATCCGTGCCACCTGATCCTTGCCGGCACGGCCGTGGCCGCAGACCGCGGCCTTCACCTGCTGAGGCGTGTAGGAACGCGAGGGCACGCCCCGCTGGCCGGCGGCCAGCAGCACCACACCCCGCGCCTGTCCGACCGCGAATGCCGTTCGCACGTTGGCGCCGAAGTACAGCTCCTCGATCGCGATCGCCTCGGGCGCGTGCGCGTCCAGCAGATCACCCACGCGGGCGTGGATCGCCGCGAGACGGCGCTCGAGCGGCAGGCCGGGCTGGGTCACGATCACGCCCACCTCGAGCGCTCGCAGCCTCGAGCTGGCGCACTGGACGACGCCATAGCCCGTGCTGGCGGTGCCCGGGTCGATTCCGAGGACGATCATGCGGCAAGGATTCTCCGCGGGGCGCCGGACGCCTCCCCCGGACGCGGCGCCTGTGCCCGGATCCTCAAGATCGCCGCCGCGTGACGGCCCTGGAGGGTGGCCGCGAAATGGGCCCATATTTCCCGTTTGACGGCCAGCCTCGAGGAAACGCGCGGCGGCCGGGGTCTGCAGGCGGGGTCTGCAGGCGGAATCTGCAGGCGGGGTCTGCAGGCGGGGTCTGTGGGCGCCCCTAGCGGCCGACGCAGGCCGTCGGGAGGCCGGCCGTCCAGGCGCGATAGATGCGCCACGGGCCGACCGTCGCCACCAGCTGGATCCGGTTCAGGCGGGGATCCACTGCCGGATGACCGCCGTCGATCGAGTCATGGGGGCCGACGAACATGACGCCCGGCTCATGCATCGAGGTGCCGACGCGCTCGAGGGTCACGTGGAGCTTCCACGCCAGCGCCGACTGGGCCGAGTGGTTGATCGCGGCGAAGCTCGACTTGCAGGGATACACCGCGTCGTGACCGCCGACTGCCGCGACCGCCCCGGTGAGCTGATTGAAGCGGGTCACGGCTTGCGCGGCGGTCGGCTTGGCGGCCCGCGCCGCGTCGACCCGGGTGATCGTGAACGGAATCGAGACCGCGACCAGGATCGCGGCGGCGGCCCAGGCGAGCCGCGGGGCCGTGGCCACGCCCCGGAGCGCGGCCGCTCGGTCGCCGATCAGCCGCGCCGCGCGTACCACCCCGACTCCGCCCAGCACGCAGATGATGCCGGCCGCCGGCAAGTAGAACCGCTCGAGCCCGGGGTACCCGTCGAGGGTCATCGCGACTACCAGCACCCACCATGCCGCGGCGGCGGCGGCGAGACCCAGGATCAGTCGATCGCGCTCGTCCCACCAGGTGATCGCGACCGCGACGAAAGCGAACACCAGCGAGGGCACGACCTGCAGATCGGCGCCCCGGCGCAGCACCTCCAGGAACGGATCGGACCCCAGATGGCCGTTGTACGCCTGCGCGTGGCTGGCGGCCAGCAGCGGCTGACCGGTGCTGATCCACGGCGGCACGAACCAGAAGAACGGGATCGAGAACCAGCCGGCGAGGATCAGGATCAGGAGCCAGGGGCGCGGCTCACGGCGCCACAGCCAGATCCCGTACAGGAAGATGAATGGCCACCACTCGGGGCGGATCAGGGACGCGGCCACCCCGAGCAGGAACGCGAGCACGTGACGGCCGGCCAGGTGACGGTCGATCGCCCACAGCGAGAGTCCGACCAGCATCGGCTCGGAGGTACCGCGGAACATGTAGTAGAACCAATCCTGGGTGAGCAGGATCCCCGCGGCCGCCAGCAGACCCGCGGCGACCGGCTCCCAGGGGGCGACCGCCGCGCCACCATCCCCACCCACCTCCCGCCCCCGAGCGACCCCCGCGCCACCGGCCCCACCCAGCTCCCGACCACGGGCGACCAGCAGCGCGCCGAGCCGATAGGCGGCGATCAGCGCCATCACCCCGCCGGCGCGGGCCGTGATCACCCACAGCGCCGGGGCCGCCCCGTCGAACGGGCCGAACAGCGCCGTGAACATCACGGGCAGCGGCTTCCACGACGGGCCACCGCCGACGAAGAAGCTGAGGTGCGGATCGAAGACCTCGCGGCCCCAAACGATCCAGGACCAGGGGTCATAGCTGGCCACCGTCGGCAGCAAGGCCGCCGACAGCGCCGCCAGCGCGAACGACGCCACGAGCGAGAGTGCGAACGGGGAGGCGGCCGCAGCGCCGGCGGCGGAGGAGAACCGCGAGCGGGGGGCGAGCCGGGGTTTGCTCGCCAGCGCGCTCACGGACTCGAGAACCGGCAGCGCAACAGCGTGCCGACGACGCGGAAGCCGTCCACGGCGGTGAGCTTCTTGCCCTCGGCGGTGGACCGCGCTCGATAGTGGACCGGGATCTCGAAGATGCGCTCGCCGCGCTGGACCAGTCGCGCCGCGATCTCAGGCTCGATCGAGAAGCCCGCGGAGTTGAGGGGCAGGCCACGGAAGATGTCTGTCCGGATCATCTTGTGGCAGGTCATGATGTCGTGCAGGTAGACGTTGAACAGGATGTTGCACGCGAGCGTCACGCCCTTGTTGCCGAGCACGAACAGAAACGAGTGGCTGGTGTACCCGTCGAACGCCCGCACCCCGAAGGCGGCGTTGGCACGGCCGTCGAGCAGCGGCGGCAGCAGCAGTCCCAGATCGGCCGGGTCGTACTCCAGGTCGGCATCGAAGATCGCTGCGTATTCGCCCTGAGCGCGCGACAGGCCGGTCTGGATCGCTGCGCCCTTGCCGCGATTCTCGGAGTGCTCATACAGGCGTACGCGGCCGTCCCAGTCGCCGCCGCGGAGGATTTCGCGGGTCCCGTCGGTAGAGCCGTCGTCCACGACGATCAGCTCGAAATCGGCCGGCAGCTCGGTGGCCAGCACCTCGGCGATCGCGCGCTCGACGCGCTCGCGCTCGTTGTAGACGGGCATCAGGATCGAAAGCATCTGAGCGTGGTTCGGAATCGACTGAGGCGGTGCCGGACATGGACAACCGCGAGGACGGGCGATGCTAGCGGACGCCGCCCCGGTACGAGAGGATGCCCGCATGGACTTCGAAGCCGCGGGACTGCTCGAAGGTCTGCAAGGCGAGGATCGGGCGGCGCGCTTGCGGCTGCTCGAGCAGCTCGCCAGCGACGGGGTGGGAATCGATGAACTGAAGGCGGCCGTGGCAGAGGAGCGGCTCGCCCTGCTGCCGGTCGAGCGGGTGCTGGGCGGCAACCGGACGGCCCGCCAGATCGAGCAGCAGACGGGAGTGCCGGCCGAGCTGATGCTGCGGATCAGGCGGCTCACCGGTTTGCCGGAAGTCGACGCCGAGGAGGCCATATTCGGAGACGAGGATGTCCAGGCCGCCAGGTCGATCAAGCTGTTCATCGACGCCGGCCTGGGCGAGCAGGCGATCGCGGAGCTGACCAGGGTTCTGGGCGAAGGGATGTCGAGGCTGGCCGCAACCGTCGCGGCCGGCTTCGCGAACGCCTTCCTGAATCCAGGCGACACCGAGGAGGACGTGGCGCTGCGGTTCGCGGCGCTGGCGGAGCGTCTGTCGCCGGCGCTGACGCCGGTGCTCGTAGCGGCTTTCAACGCACACCTGCGCGAGAGCGTGAGGCGCGGCATGCTGGGACGAGGCGAGCGAGAAGCAGGAGAGATCGCCGGCGCCCAGGAGATCGGGGTGTGCTTCGCCGACCTCGTCGGTTTCACCCGGCTCGGAGCCGAGGTCGAGGTCGAGGATCTGGGCACCGTCGCCGGACGGCTGGCTGAGCTCGCCACCGAGCAATCAGCGGGTCCGGTCCGGTTGGTCAAGACGATCGGCGATGCGGCGATGTTCGTGAGTCCGCAGATCGCGCCGCTGGTGGACGGCGCGCTGTCGCTCGTGGAGGCCGTCGAAGCGGCCGAGCTGCCCGCGGTCCGGGCCGGCATCGCCAGTGGCCCAGCCACCGTGCGCAGCGGCGATTACTACGGCAACTCGGTCAACCTGGCCAGTCGGGTGACCGGGATCGCCCGCCCCGGGAGCGTCCTCTGCACAGAAGCGGTGCGCGACGCTGCGGCGGGGCAATTCGAGTGGTCCTTCGCCGGCAGGCACCGGTTCAAGGGCGTGGCGGAGTCGGTGCCGCTGTATCGGGCCCGGAGGCTCGACGAGTCGGAAGGTTCTAAGAGACCGCGAGCAGATCGACGACGAAAACGAGCGTCGCGTTAGCCGGAATCGTCGGAGGGCTGCCGGCCTTTCCATATCCCTGGCTCGGCGGGATGACCAGCTCGCGGCGGCCCCCCACCTTCATGCCGGGGATGCCGTTGACCCACCCGCTGATCACATTGCCCGTCGTCAGAGCGGTGGAGAAGGTCTGGTGTCGCTTCCACGAGGAGTCGAACTCCTTGCCGCCCTTGTAGATGACGCCGACGTAGTTGACCGTGATCGTGCTGCCGGGCGTGGCGGTCTTGCCGGTCCCCTTGATCAGATCCTTGACGACCAGGGTCTTCGGCGCGGGGGTGGTCGGGACAAGCACTACCGGCTTCTTGGACAGCGGTGAAGGAGGCTTGGGGGTTGCCACCGTCGTGGTGGGGGTGGTCGGCGTCGTTGTGGCGGGGGTGCTCGTGGTGGCCGAGGCCGGTGGGGCGGTCGCCCCCCCTGAGGGGGCAGCCGAAACCCCGGGCGCCTGCGAGCTCCCGCAAGCGGCCAGGCCGATTCCGAGCAGCGCTACGGTCGATGTCGCGACGATTCGTTTGGTCATCGAAGGCGGGGAGGGTAGCGGTCGGCTTGCGGTCTTGTGTAAGAACTTGATCAGCCGGCGATCCGCTCGAGCACCGCGGCATCGACATCGAAGTTCGCGTGTACCGCGCTTACATCGTCGGACTCCTCGAGCGTATCGATGAGCTTCATCAGCTTCGCCGCATCGGCGTCCTGGACCGGAACGCGTGATCTCGGGCGTTGCGTGACATCGGCGCTCTCAATCTCGACGCCGGCCTGATCAAGCGCTTCGCGGACCGGCCCCAGATCGGCGGGCTCGGTGATCACCTCGAACACGTCGTCGTCGAGCGAGATGTCCTCGGCGCCCGCGTCGATCGCCGGCATCAGATCGTCCTCGTCGTAGCGGCTCGCATCGACGACGATCACGGCCCGCTTGTCGAACAGGTACGAGACGGATCCCGGCTCGCCGAGGTTTCCGCCGTGCTTGGAGAGGATGTGGCGCACATCGGCGCCGGTCCGGTTGCGGTTGTCGGTGAGCGCTTCGATGAGCAGAGCAACCCCGCCGGGGCCGTATGCCTCGTAGAGCACGGTCTCGATCTGATCGGCGTCGACTCCCTCCCCGGTTCCCTTGGCGATCGCGCGCTCGATGTTGTCCTTCGGCATCGACGCATCACGGGCCTTCTGAATCGCCAGCGCGAGCGCCGGGTTCCCGTCCGGATCGCCCCCGCCCTCGCGTGCTGCGATGGTCACGGCGCGCGCGAGCTTCGTGAACTGCTGGCCGCGGCGCGCGTCCACAACCGCCTTCTTGTGCTTGATCGAGTGCCACTTTGAGTGACCGGACATCAGCATCAAGTCTAGATAGGCTGCGTCCATGAACCCCGAGATCTTCAAGGCCTATGACATCCGTGGCCTGTATCCAGATGAGATCGATGTCGAGGGCGCGTTTACGATCGGCCGTGCATTCGTCGGAGTGATCGCCGAGCTCGAGCACAAGTCGGCGGCCGAGCTTGCGCTGGGACTGGCGCACGACATGCGGCTGAGCGCGCCGGAGCTGGCTGCGAGCTACCGCGACGGCATGTGCAGCGAGGGAGCGACGGTGCTCGACGCGGGAGAGGTCGCGACCGAGATGCTCTATTACCTGGTCGGATCGCGCGAGCTCGACGGGGGACTGATGTGTACCGCGTCCCACAACCCCAAGACGTACACCGGCGCGAAGCTCGTCAAGCGGGGCGCGATCGCGCTCTCAGGCGACGCCGGGATCGCTGACGTCAAGGCGAAGATCGAGAACGGCCTCGGGGAGCCGCCGGGCGGGGGCGAGGTGAAGGAGGTCGACGTCTCCGAGGAGTTCCATCGCGCCGCGCTGAAGTTCATCGATCCGGCGGTGATCAAGCCTCTCCGGGTCGTCGTCGACGGCGGCAATGGCATGGCCGGTCCGATGGTCGGACCGCTGCTGGAGGAGCTGGGGCTCGAGCTGAGCAAGGCCTACTGGGAGCCCGATGGCAACTTTCCCGACCACGAGCCCAACCCGATGCTGCCCGAGAACCGCGAATTCATCATGAAGGAGGTGGTGGAGCGGGGGGCCGATCTCGGGATCGCCTGGGATGGCGACGCCGATCGCTGCTTCTTCATCGACGATCACGGGTCGTTCGTGGACGGCGATTTTCTCACCGCGCTGCTGGCGGAATCGATCCTCTCCAAGCAGCCCGGCGCCACGATCCTGTACGACGTCCGCGCCAGCCGGGCGGTGCCCGACACCGTCGAGCGCGCCGGCGGTACGGCACTGATGAATCGCGTCGGTCATGCCTTCTTCAAGACCCGGATGCGCGAGGAGGGCGGCGCTTTCGGTGGCGAGGTCTCCGGCCACTACTACTTCCGCGACTTCTACTGTGCCGACTCCGGAACGATCCCGGCGCTGCTGATCCTCGAGCTGCTGTCAGCCCGCAAGGCGCGGATGTCCGAGCTGCTCGAGCCCTATCGCTCGCGCTACTTCATCTCCGGCGAAATCAACTCCGAGGTGGACGACCAGGACGGGAGGCTCGAGGAGCTCGCTTCGCGCTACGCCGATGGCCACCAGTATCGGCTCGACGGCCTCTCGGTGGAATACGAGGACTGGCATTTCAACGTCCGTCCGTCGAACACCGAGCCCTTGCTGCGGCTGTGCCTGGAGTCACTTCGCTCGCGCGAGGACATGGAGCGCCGCCGCGACGAGGTGCTCGCCGTGATCCGGGCGTGAGCACGCCGGAGCGGGACGCCCGGGCCGGGTCCGCCGCCGACTCGCTCGCGCTCGCTGCTCGCGCCGGAATTCATCGTCTCGCCGTCCCCACCCCATTCCTCGTCGGTCGCGTCAACTGCTACCTGATCGAGGACGAGCCGCTGACGCTGGTCGACACGGGTCCCAATTCCGGCAAGTCGCTCGACGAGCTTGAGCGAGCGCTCGCCGAGCACGGGCGAAGGATCGAGGATCTCGAGTTGATCGTGATCACCCATCAGCACATGGACCACCTCGGCCTGCTCGAGATCCTGGCCCGGCGGTCGGGGGCGGACGTCGCGGCGTTTCATGGGCTCACCGGCTACCTGGAGAACTTCGGGGCCAGCGCCGCGGCGGACGACGAGTTCGCCCAGGTAATCATGCGAAGGCACGGCGTCCCTTCAGACCTCGCCACCGTCCTCGGCGCAGTCGGGACGGCATTCAGGGCCTTCGGTTCAAGTGGCAAGGTCACGCGGGCACTCCGCGGTGGCGACACGCTGACGCTGCGCGACCGGAGTTTCCAGGCCCTTCATCGCCCCGGTCACAGCCCCTCGGACACGATCTTCCTCGACCACGACCGGCGGATCCTGATCGCCGGCGACCACCTGCTGGCGCACATCTCCTCCAATCCGCTGGTCTCGCGGCCGCTGAGCGGCGATGCGTCGAGCGCCCGCCCGCACGCGCTGCTCGACTACATGGAATCGATGCGGGCCACGCGAGAGCTGCCGGTGGAGCTGGTGCTGCCGGGGCACGGGGATCCGATCGTCGAGCACGCGTCACTGATCGATGAGCGGTTGCGAATGCACCAGCGCCGAGCGCGCAAGGTCCTGGGGATCCTCGTAGGCGGTCCGTTGACCGCCTACGAGATCGCGGCCCAGATGTGGGGAAACGTCGCCGTCACTCAGGCATACCTGACGGTCTCTGAGGTCCTCGGACATCTCGACCTGCTCGCCCGGGACGAGCGGGTGCGCGAGCACCAGCGCGATGGCGTCGTCCGGTTCGAAGCACTGGACCCGGCGATCAGGTAGGGAAAGCGGCCAAGGCTGGAGCTGATCAGGGGTAGGCGGAGTTCCCCGGTCTCAACGGTGAGACCGTCGCTGTCCGGCACTCGTAGGCTCCTCCTGGGATCCTCGCCAGCAGCGTCCGGGTGTCGTCGGGCGCGATCACCTGCAGGCCGTAGGCGGTCGTGCACTGTGCGGTCGAGGTCACGCCGTGCGTGACGCCGAGGCGGAAGGAGGCGCTCGACCCGGGAGCGAGGAGGAGCTTGACCACCCGCGCCGTCCCGAAGAAGTCGCGGGTGGTGCGGGTCGAGATCGTTGGCAGTGCGCGGCCGGCGCGGTCCAGGAACAGCACGCCGGGAAAGCCGAAGGTGTGGCAACTGCGGCCGCTGACGTTGCGCAGCGCGAACCCGAGCAGGCCGTGGCCGGTGGCTCCCTGCTGGCCGAGGAATGAGACGGACAGATCGCCGGCCACGCAGGGTGGCGGCCCGGCGCTGGTGGTCGTCGAAACGGTGGTGGTGACGGCGGTCGTGGTGCTCGGGGGCGATGTCGTGCTCGTGGCCGCTGTCGCGCTTCCCGGGCCTGTCGTGGTCGTGGCGGCGGGGCTCGCCGCCGGCGTGTCCTGGCGCGTGGTGGTGGCCGTGTGGCTCGATCCGCCGCAGGCGCTCAGCGCCAGCGCGAGCGAAGCGGACAGGATGGCGGCACTGATTCTCATTTGCGGTGATGTTCGGGCACTTTGGGTCGAGATCCTGCCGTGGCCCGGTGCGGCCGATGGCCGATCGGGATGCCAGTATCCCAATCGTGCCGAGGGTCGAAATCCCGCGCAAAGACCTCGAACGGGCCGAGGCGCTCGGCGCCTCGCTGGCGATGCGAGACCCGTGGTGGGCGCCGCAGCTGCTGGTGGCGGGCGCGATCGCGCTCGATTTCTTGCTTCCCAATCAGCTGGCGATCGGTCCGAGCTGGCTGCTGCCAGGCGTCGAGGGCTTGCTGCTGATCGGCCTGTTGGCCGCAACTCCGCGCCCCCATCTGCGTCACTCGCCGCAGCGGCGACGGCTCGCGCTGGGTCTGACCGGACTCGTCAGCCTGGTCAACTTCGTCTCGCTGATTCTGCTGTGCCACTATCTGCTGCACCACGGCACCGTGCAAGTGAGCGGAAACGCCCTGATCCGGTCCGGAGTCGTGTTGTGGGTCACGAACGTGCTGCTGTTCGGACTCTGGTATTGGGAGCTTGACCGTGGCGGCGCCCTGGCCCGCGCGTTGTCGATCGCCGCCGTGCCCGATTTCCTGTTCCCGCAGATGACCGATCCCAAGTACGCGGCGCCTGACTGGTTGCCAGGGCTGGTCGACTACCTCTACGTCTCGTTCACGAACGCGACCGCGTTCAGCCCGACCGACACGATGCCGCTTACGCCGATGGCGAAGTCGTTGATGGGCGGACAGGCGCTCGCTTCGCTGATCACGGTTGGGCTGGTCGTCGCTCGGGCAGTCAACATCCTGAGATGAGCGCAGACGACGGGCGCTACGGTAGCCCGATGCAAACGCCGGCGGACGCGGCCGTGACCCGCCCGCCCGGCACCCGCGATCCACGGCCCCGGCGCAGGATCGACTGGGAGCTTGTCGCGTGCGGTCTGCGAGGGCACGCGCTGGTCGGACTGGACGCTGCCGAGGTGCGACCTCAGGACGGCCTGCTGGTGCGCGAGTACGGCGGGCTTCGGTGGCATCGATGCTTGCGCTGCGACAGCTGGGTGGTCCTTCCGGTGCCCGAGCGCCCCGCCCGAGCCCACTCTCCCGAGCGCGACGAGATCCAGATCCCGCCGCGCGGCAAGGCCCTGCGCGACAAAGTGGTGCTGCGGCTGATCGCGGTCGACCGGGCGATTCACTTCACGATCCTGGTCCTGCTCGGGATCGCGGTGCTCCTGTTCGCCAGCCACGAGACCAGCTTGCGCGACGCCTACTACCGGATCATGACTGACCTCCAGGGCGGAGTCGCGGGTGGACCGGTCCAGAACTCGGGTCATGTGGGGATCCTGCACGAGTTCGACCGGCTGTTCTCGCTGCGCTCGGGCACGTTGCGCGCGGTGGGGATCGTGCTCCTCGCCTACGGACTGCTCGAAGGCGCCGAGGCGGTCGGCCTGTGGCTGACAAAGCGATGGGCCGAATACCTGACGTTCGTGGCCACGACGATCCTGCTGCCGCTCGAGATCTATGAGATCGTCAATGGCGCGAGCGCTCTGAAGATCATCGGCTTCATCATCAACCTGGCGGTCGTCATCTACCTGCTGTTCGCCAAGCGGCTGTTCGGCCTGCGCGGCGGCGGCGCCGCCGACGAAGCCGCACGGGCGCGCGATGTCAGCTGGCAAGCGATCGAGCAAGCGACGCCGCCCGAGGCCGCGATGGCCGGGCACGCCGCGGATCGCCGTTGACAGCCGAGGACGAAACGCTCGAGGCGGCGATCGCGCGGATCGGCGCCGATCTGGCCCGAGCATTTCCATCCAGCGGCCGCCATCCGCTGCGAGCGTTCGATGCCCGCGCGATGGAGCTTGCCTCCAGCGACCGTGAGCTGCGGGCGGCGCTGTTCCGATTCGTCGATGTGGTACCGGCGTGCCGGTCCCTCGATGACCTCGCGCGCCACCTGACCTCGTTCCTGGAGGAGGTTCCCGAGGCGCCCCTTCCGATCTCGGCGGCGATGCGGATCGGCAACACCCAAGCAGGACGGACCGCGCTGGGCGTCGCGGCGGCGGGCGGCGTCAGGCACATGGCGCACCGGTTCATCGTCGGCGAGGACCCTCACGGCGCATTGGGAGTGCTTCGCGGCCTGTGGGAGCGCGGCGTCGCCAGCTCGGTCGATCTGCTCGGCGAGGCGACCGTGACCGCGGCGGAGGCCGACCGCTACGCCGGACGGTGCACCGCGGCGCTCGAGGAGCTGGCGCTCGCCGCGCGGCGCTGGCCAGGCCGCTCGATGCTCGAGCACGACAGCACCGGCCCGATCCCGCGTGCGAACGTGTCGGTCAAGGTCTCGGCGCTGACGCCGATGCTCCGGCCCGACGCCCCCCAGATCGGCCGGCGTGACGCGGCCGGACGGTTGCGGCCGTTGCTCGCCCGGGCTCGAGATCTCGGTGCCCACATCCACATCGACATGGAGTCGCTCGATTCGCGTGAGGCGGTGTTCGAGCTCGTGCTCGAGCTCCTCTCGGAGGAGGAATTCGCGGCGGGGCCGTCGGCCGGCGTGGTGCTCCAGGCCTATCTGCGCGATTCGCCCGAACAGCTCGACCGGATCCTCGAGTGGGCCCTCTCGTCCCAGCGCACGCCGCCGCTCCAGGTCCGGCTCGTGAAGGGCGCCTACTGGGACCACGAGCTCGTCGAAGCCCGCCAGCACGGCTGGCCGGCGCCGGTGTTCGAAGTCAAGGCGGATTGCGACCGCAACTTCGAGCAGCTGACCAGTCGGCTGTTGGGAGCCCGGCCCGCCGTGCGGGTCGCGGTCGCCTCACACAACCTCCGCTCGGTCGCGCACGCGATCGCGGTCAACCGGCTGGGCGGGGGCGAGGATCGCGATCTGGAGCTGCAGGTATTGCGGGGCCTCGGCGATGAGCTCCAGAGCGCGCTGGCGGCGAAGGGATATCGGGTCCGGACGTACTGCCCGGTCGGCGACCTGGTGGCGGGCATGGCCTATCTGGTGCGCCGGCTGCTGGAGAACACCAGCAACGAGTCGTTCCTGTCCGAGCAGGCGCGCGGCGTGCCGCTCGAGACGTTGCTGGCGCCACCGTAGGCTCGACCGCCGCCAGGCATTATCGCAACCTAGAGGCCAAGATACTCCGATGCGAGGGCCGTTCGTTAGGGTCGTGGGTGCATGTCTGACCTCCCGACATTTGCCAATGAACCGGTGTTGGAGCTGCGCCGCTCTGCCGTCCGCGCGGAGCTGACCAAGGCACTGGCGAAGATCGATCGGGCGCTGCCGCTCGCGGTGCCGGTGATGGTCGGCTCGGAGTCGCGCTACGCCGCGGGGTCGGCGATCGAGTCGACGGATCCCGGCGAGCCGGACCGCCTCGTGGCGCGTGCTGCCCTCGCGGGAGAAGACGATGTCGCCGCCGCGATCGCCGAAGCCCAGGCGGGATTTCGCAGCTGGCGCGAGCAATCCGCCACCGATCGGGCAAGCGCCCTGATCCGGGCCGCCGCGTGGATGCGAGAGCGGCGACGCGAGCTGGCCGCGCTCGAGGTTCGCGAGTGCGCGAAGCCGTGGCCCGAGGCGGACGCGGACGTCTGCGAGGCGATCGACTTCCTCGAGTACTACGCCCGCGCCGCGATCGAGCTGGAGCGGGGCAGGCCGGTGCTCCAGGTGCCCGGCGAGCGCAACGAGTACCACTACGCTCCTCGCGGCGTGACCGCGGTGATCTCGCCGTGGAACTTCCCGATCGCGATTCCGTGCGGGATGACCGCGGGGGCGCTGGCGGCGGGCAACACGGTCGTGCTGAAGCCCGCCGAGCAGTCGCCCGGCTGCGCGTTAGCACTGGTGCGGGCGCTGCGCGAGGGTGGGGTGCCGCCCGCCGCGATCTCGCTGCTCCCGGGGGAAGGAGATGTCGGTGCGGCGCTGGTTCGCCGTCCGGAGGTCGCGACGATCGCCTTCACCGGCTCGCAGCCGGTCGGCCTCGAGATCATCCGCGCCGCCGGCGACACCGTTCCCGGCCAGAAGCACATAAAGCGCGTCGTCGCCGAGCTCGGCGGCAAGAACTGCGTGATCGTGGACGCTGACGCCGACCTCGACGAGGCGGTTCCGGCAATCGTCTCCTCGGCCTTCATCTACGCCGGTCAGAAGTGCTCGGCGGCGGCACGGGTGCTGGTCCACGAGGCGATCGCAGACCAGCTGATCGAGCGCGTCGCCGGCGCCACGAGGGTGCTGGTCGTCGGGCAGGCCGACGAGCTCGAGACGGAGGTGCCGCCGGTGATCGAGCGCTCGGCCCAGGAGCGGGTGTCCAGGTACGTCGAGCTGGCGGAGAGCCAGGGCACCGTGGTGGCACAGGCCGGGCCCGTGCCCGGGCGAGGCTGGTTCTGCCCGCCGACGGTCGCGGCCGATCTCGAGCCGGGATCGCCCGTGCTGGGCGAGGAGATCTTCGGGCCGCTGCTGGCGATCGAGCGGATCCGCGACGTCGAGCACGGCTGCGAGATCGTCGACGATCTCCCGTTTGCGCTTACCGGGGGGCTGTTCGCCCGAGATCCCTCGACGGTCCGCTACGTCCGCGAGCGGACCCCGGTGGGGAACCTGTACGTGAACCGCGGAATCACCGGGGCGATGGTGGGCCGCCAGCCGTTCGGCGGTAACCGGCTGTCGGGAAACGGGACCAAGGCCGGTGGGCCGGATTACCTGCTCCATTTCGTCGAACCCCGCGCCCTGACCGAGAACACGATGCGCCACGGCCTGGTCGTCTAGCTGTCGGACCCGAGGAGGTTGTTCCGGTTGAGCTCGTGTAGTCGAGCGATCAGGGGCTCTACGGCCGTCGAAGGACTTGATTTCTACCGCGGATCGTTCGATCATCGGGGCAGGGAATGGTGTTTGCCCCCTCAGAGGCCTGGAAGGTGGTGCTGGCGATCGCGCTGGTGGCGGCGATCTTCATCAGCCTCTATGCGCGTGCGCCCCGACGCGCGATCCCGGGCACTGACCTGCGCCGGCTGGTGCTATCCGCGCTCGGGCTGTATGGAGTGGGCGGCCTGGCTTCGCTCTCGCATCATCCGATGCTCGCCGCGGTGGTCTATGCGGCCGGAATCGTGGTCTGCGCGTTTGCCGCCTGGCTCTCTCGCGGCAGCGATTCGGAGGATCCGCCGGGTGGCGAGGAGCCCGTCGATGAGCAGCCGCCGCCCGAGCCTGACGGCTTGCCGACGTTCGACTGGGACGCGTTCGAGCGGGACTTCCGGACGTACTCCGAGCGCCAGCCCGCCGGGGTCGACTGACCTCTCAGGGACGGCCGTTCACGGCGAGCAGCAACTCGTGGAGCCGGGTCTCGCCGGCGAGCTCCGGGTGAAACGCGACCGCCACCACGTTGCCCTGCCTGACGGCAACCGGGTGGCCGTCGACCTCGGCGAGGACCTCGACCTGATCGCCGTGTTCGGCGACCCACGGCGCGCGGATGAACACCGCGTGAACCGGCGCGCCGCGGACGCCGCCCACGTCCAGGTCGGCCTCGAAGGACCGCAGCTGGCGGCCGAAAGCGTTGCGCGCCGCGGTGATGTCGAGCACGCCCAAGTGGTCGCGGTCGAGCATGATCATGCCCGCGCAGGTGCCGAGCACCGGCGTTCCCTCCCGGATCAGCTCGCGCAGCGGCTCGGCCAGCCCCTCGCGCTCGATCCCGAGCGTCATGACCGTCGACTCGCCACCGGGGATGATCAGCGCATCGAGCCCGTCGAGGTCGGCTGCCACGCGGACCTCCCGCGGCTGGGCGCCCAGCGCCCGCAGAATCTTGGCGTGGGCCTCGAACCCGCCCTGCAGGGCGAGGATGCCCACGCGACGGCCCACCTGCCCGGGTCTCAGCACGGATTGCCTACCAGCCGCGGGGCGCCAGCAGCTGCTCGGTCTCGAGCTTGGAGGTCTCGAGGCTGACCATCGGCTGCCCGAGCCCGGTCGACGCGGCGGCCACGCGCGCCGGATCGCCGTAGTGCGTGGTCGCCTCCACGATCGCCCGTGCACGGCGATCGGGATCCTCGGACTTGAAGATGCCCGACCCGACGAACACGCCCTCGGCACCGAGCTGCATCACCAGCGAGGCGTCGGCCGGTGTCGCGATCCCGCCGGCGCAGAACAGCACCACCGGCAGCCGACCCTCCGCCGCGACCCACCGGACGAGGTGCAGTGGCGCGGCGAGCTCCTTGGCGGCGGTCGCCAGCTCGTTGTGATCGAGCCCGGTGAGCCGGCGTATCTCGGATCGGATCAGCCGCAGGTGGCGGACCGCCTCGACGATGTCGCCGGTTCCCGCCTCTCCCTTGGAGCGGATCATCGCGGCGCCCTCGCCGATCCGGCGCAGCGCCTCGCCGAGGTTGGTGGCACCGCACACGAACGGGACCTTGAACGCCCACTTGTCGACGTGGTTGGCCTCGTCAGCCGGGGTGAGCACCTCGGACTCGTCAACGTAGTCGACCTCGAGCGCCTGCAGCACCTGAGCTTCGGCGAAGTGGCCGATGCGCGCCTTCGCCATCACCGGGATCGTGACCGCCTCCTGGATGCCCTTGATCATCACCGGATCGCTCATCCGAGCGACGCCGCCGTCGCGCCGGATGTCCGCGGGCACGCGCTCGAGCGCCATCACCGCGGCGGCGCCGGAGTCCTCGGCGATCTTTGCCTGCTCCGGCGTGACCACATCCATGATCACGCCCCCCTTGAGCATCTCCGCCAGGCCGGCCTTTACCGTGAAAGTGGCCTCGTCGCGGGGGGTTCCGTGGTCCTCGCTCATCGGATCCCGAGTTTAGCTTGGCGGTAGCGTGTGCCGTTGTGCCCGAGAGTTCTGTCTTCGTCCCGCGCGATGGACGGTTCGTCGCAACCGACCTCGCGCGCGGGCCTTGGGACCCTCGCTCGCAGCACGGTGGCGCCCCGGCGGCGCTGCTGATGCGCTCGTTCGAGGAGCTCCCCGCCGTCGAGGGACTGCTGATCAGCCGCGTGACCTACGAGTTCCTGCGCCCGGTCCCGCTCGGCGAGTTGTCCGTGAAGGCCGAGGTCGTCCGCCCAGGGCGGCGGGTGCAGCTCCTGGAGGGATCGCTGATCGGCGCTGATGGGACCGAGCTGGTCCGAGCCCGCGCGCTGCAGGTCCACCGGGCCGACGCCGCGATCCCCCGAACGCCCGCGGTGACGCGGCCCCGTGGGCCGGCGGAGGGACGCGCGAGCGATTTCCAGCCGGCCCAGCGGCCGATGTTCGCGTACGACGCGATCGAGATCCGGTTCGTGGCCGGCGCCTTCTACGACGGGGGGCCCGCCACGGGATGGTTCAGGCTGCGCGTGCCGCTGGTCGCCGGCGAGGAGGCCTCGCCGCTGCAGCGGCTGGCGGCGGCGGGCGACTTCGGCAACGGCATCGGCTCAGCGTTGCCGTGGGACAGCTACCTGTTCATCAACCCGGACCTGACGCTGTACATCGACCGCGAACCGGTCGGCGAATGGATCTGCCTCGATGCCCAGACGATCCTCGCGCCGGACGGGATCGGCACCGCCGAGAGCGTCCTGTTCGACGAGCGCGGGCGGGTCGGGCGGGCGACCCAGGCGCTGCTGGTCGCGGCTCGCTGAGGCGCCGGGGGCGGGGCGCCAGCCGGCGGCCGAGCGCCGGCCGGGGCGCCATCCCCCCTCCCTATTCGTGGTGGCCGCCGACGCCCTGGCCTGCCTCGTGGATCACGCCAGACTCCTCGGAGTCCTCTCCCTCGGCGCGCTCCCCGGCATCCTTCTGCTCCGCGCGACCGCCGCCCTCCTTGCCATCCGCGGTGTCGTCGCCCTGCTCGCGCAGGTAGGACAGCAGCCCACCCGCGATCAGGATCTCTCGCTCGTGCTCGGAGAAGTCGTGACTCAGCGCCAGCTCCTCGTCGGTGTCCTCGATCCGCGCGGTGATGCTCTCCGATCCGTCCGCCAGCTCGCGCCGAAGCTCGGGCAGCTTCCAGCACTGACCAACCTCCGCCTTGTCGTAGTCGCTCTCGTCGGCGAAGGTCAGCGCGACGATCCCCTGCGCGATCAGGTTGCGGCGGTGGATGCGGGCGAAGGACTTGGCGATCACGGCCTTGACGCCGAGGTGCAGTGGCGCCAGCGCGGCATGCTCGCGCGAGGAGCCCTGGCCGTAGTTGCCGCCGGCGACGATGAACCCGCTCCCCCACTCCTTGAGCCGTTTGCGGAACTCGGGGTCGCGGTGGCGCAGCGTGAACTCGGCGATCGCCGGCACGTTTGAGCGGTACGCCATCACCTCCACCCCATCCGGCGCCAGGTCTCCGGTCGAGATGTCGTCGGGCTGGACGGTCGCGACCTTGGCCTCGAGCGACTCCGGGAGCGGCTTGTGCTCCGGCGGGCGCTTGATGTTCGGCCCGCGCGGGATCTCGATCTGCCCGGCTTCCTGCTCGGAGGCGGGGGCGAAGATGTGCACGTCGTCGACATACGGCCGCAGCTCGGGCATCGGCAGCAGCTCCGGCGGATCGCCGTACTCGCGTGGATCCTCGATCTTGCCGGTGAGCAGCGACACCGCGGCCACCGCCGGCGAGCAGAGGAACACGGAGTCCTCGGGCGTTCCGGATCGGCCGGGGAAGTTGCGGTTGAAGGTACGCAGCGAGTTTGCATCCGACGGGGGCGCCTGTCCCATCCCCACGCACGGTCCGCAGACCGGCTCGAGCATCCGCACCCCTCCGTCTGACAGCTGGCGGTAAACGCCGGACTCGGCGATCGCCGCCAGGATCTGCCGTGACCCGGGCGTCGCGGTGGCGCTGATCCGAGGATGGACGATCTGACCCTTTCGGTCGGCGAGCACGGCTCCCGGCAGCGCGAGGTCGCTGTAGCCGGAGTTGACCGACGACCCGATGCACACCTGGGCGATCGGCGTTCCGGCCACCTCCTCGACCGCGACCACGTTGTCGGGATTGTGCGGCTTGGCGACCAGCGGGCCGAGCTCGTCGAGGTCGATCTCGACGCGATCGTCGTACTCGGCGTTCTGGTCCGGGCCGACGTCCACGAAGTCGTCCGCGCGTCCCTGGCGCTCGAGCCAATCCTTGGTGCGCTCGTCGGGCGCAAACACGCCCGCGGTCCCGCCGAGGTCGGCGATCATGTTCGCGATCGTCGCTCGCTCGGGGATAGAGAGATCGTTCATGCCTGGCCCGGTGAATTCGAACACCTTGTTCTTGCCGCCGCTCGCGCTCAGCCGGCGCAGGAGCTCGAGGATGATGTCCTTGGCCTGAACCCAGGGACGATCCAGCGTGCCGTCGAGGTGAACCTCGACGACCTCGGGGCAGGCGATCTCGTACGGGTAGCCGCCCAGCACAACCGCCACATCCAGTCCGCCGGCGCCGATCGCGATCATGCCCACGCACCCGGCCTGCGTGGTATGCGAGTCAGCCCCGAGCATCGTCTGCCCCGGCTTGCCGAACCGCTCCATGTGGATGTAGTGGCTGATGCCGTTCCCCGGCCGCGAGAAGTGCAGCCCGTACTTGCTGGCGAGGGCCTGGAGCATCCGGTGGTCGTCGGGGTTCTTGAAGTCGAGCTGGACGACATTGTGGTCGACGTACTGAACTGCCCGTTCGAGCTTCACCCGCGGCACCCCGAGTTCCTCGAACTGCATCAGCGCCATCGTCCCGGTGGCGTCCTGCAGCAGTGCCTGGTCCATCCGCAGCGAGATCGGTGAGCCGGGCTTCAGCTCGCCATCCGCAAGGTGATCCCGGAGGATCTGGCGGGTCAGGTTCTGGGCCATCGCGCGGTTGTTCCCGTACCCACCGTAGCGCCGGCGCTAACGGTCGTAGGTCGCGCTCGCTCGCGCCACGACGGTGCCGTCGACGCGGGCGGTCGCGCTCGCGTCCGGGCCGTGCGCGTCGGCCTGCACGTCCAGGAACCTCCCGACCGCTACAGGAGCGCTGAACTCGACCCGGACCCGCCGCGCGCGCGCCGATGGCCCGCAGGCGAAGGCCATCGCTTCGCTCAGGGCAGTGGCGACGATCCCCTCGTGCGCAAATCCGCGCCCGGCGCCCTGGTGGTCCTGCTTGATGAAGCAGCGGCCGGCGACGGTCTCGGGCGTTGTGCGCTCGAGCTCCAGCAGCAGTCCGAACAGATTGCTCCGCCCACAGCCGAAGCACAGCTCGTGGTGGACGAGCGGCATCGGCCGGTCGCTACTTCAGGCGGAACGCCTTGATCCGCACGTCGTACTGCTGCGCGTCTCGGGCATAGACGCCGTAGGCGAGGGCCTGGATCAGCGCCAACAAGGCCGTGTGGGAACGGACGAATGCGGGAGTGTTCGACGAGTAGTAGAGCCGAATGCGAGCCAGTCGTGCGACCTCGGAGAGCGTCGCGTCGGTGATCGCGAGGGTCGGGGCCTTGCGGTGGCGAGCCAGCTTCATCGTCCTCGTGATCAGAGGGTGGGGCCGGCCGGCTGAAAGGCCGATCACGAGCGTCTGCTCGTCGATGCGGCTGAGCCGTCCGAGCGCTTCCTGGGAGGGACTGGCCACGATCTCGGCTCGCAGATCGAGCAACATCAGCAGATGACGCAGGTAGCTGGCGAAGAACGCCATCTGGTCGGTGCCGGCGATCAGCACTTTCTCGGCCGAGACGATCGCGTCGATTGCGGCCTCGACGTCGGAGCGCGAGAGCTTGTGCGCGGTGTCCTCGACGTTGACGTGGTCGGCGGCCAGTGCAGCCTCGAATTCCGTGTGATCCAGTGAGAACAGCGGCGCCGCGGCGCCGACGCCGCCGTTGGCACCCGGCGGTGGACGGCGGCGGTACTCATCCCGTGCGGCCTGCTGAAGCTCGGGGAACCCTTCAAAGCCAAGCGCCTGCGAGAACCTCACCACCGTGCTCGATGACGTGCAGGCGCGCCGTGCCAGCTCCTCGGCCGTCTGGAAGGCGGCCTCGTCGAGATGGTCGACGATGTACTGCGCTACGTCCTTCTGCGAGCGCGAGAAGTCATCGAAGCGAGCTCGGATGTAAGTGGACAGGGCCTGGTGGCCATGCGGCGTCGTGGGCGCGACGATCGGCGAAGATGCTTCCTTCATCGGCAGCGGTCTCATTCGACGCCGCCCGGCAGCGTTCCTTCAGCCCGGGCTCCCGAGTGTCGAGATTCGCCGATCTGGAGTCTTCGCCGGCGCCGCTAGGACCGCCGCGCGGCCGCGATCAGCGGTCGCTAATCGCCCGAGCGCGTCAGGCGTTCCTGGT
This sequence comes from uncultured Solirubrobacterales bacterium, assembly GCA_963799745.1. Classification (GTDB taxonomy): domain Bacteria; phylum Actinomycetota; class Thermoleophilia; order Solirubrobacterales; family Solirubrobacteraceae; genus Palsa-465. The sequence goes on from CAWCYH010000011.1 coordinate 183,750, forward strand.
TCTGCTTACGCTCGGCGAGGACCTGGGCGATGATGTAGACGACCAGGAGGTTGACGAGCACCCCAACGCCGAGAAACGTCGCCAGCAGGGCCAGCGTCTGACCGAGCGCGTCTGCAGACATCAACATCTCTTCCGGGAGCCTACCTCAGCGCACCGGCGCACGCGCTCGGCGCCCGCGCGCGGTGATAGCTTCGCTCGCGCACGGCCCGGTAGCTCAGTGGTCAGAGCAGCGGACTCATAATCCGTCGCGCGCAGGTTCGAGTCCTGCCCGGGCCACTTAGAATCGCCTGGTAATCGGACATTCGACGGGCGTGGCGTTCCCCCTCGGGCGAATATGTCCCCAATATGTCCCGGAATAGGCGCACCATGATCGGCGTGCGGCCTGCAAGAGAGCTGAATCCTCCGACCGGTCACGTGTTTCGCGTCGAGCCCAAGCGCGGCCCGCAGCGGTATGCGAAGTACCGGCTGCCGGACGGGCACCAGGTGCAGAAGCGGCCTCGGTCCGGCGCCGTGCTGCAGGTCGCATACACTTCGCGGCCCCCCGCGGTCGCGCCTTCCGACGTGGGAGCGCCTGTCCGCGCGGTACACCGAACGCAAGGAAGGTTGGTGAGGCAATGCGGGATGCGAGCTCGTGAGCAGCAACTTGTGGCGGCCGTCACTGGGCCGGCGGAGATCCGTCATGAGACGTCGATTGCTCGGCGGATGCGTTGCGGCGCTGGCGGTGCTCACCGTGGTGCTCGTGGCGCTGGCTCCGGGCGCCGCTGCCCGAGGTCATCGCGGCTGCGGCCCGGTGGTGGTCAGAGTCGGAAGCAGAACCTTTGTTGGCGATAGGTTCAGCGTCTATCAGCGGGTCGGTTGCAGCCACGCCAGAGCGATTGTCAGGAGCTTCCTGCGGCAAGGTCACAGTCCGAGGGCCTGCGACCAGGGCTGCCGGGTCGGTTACCGCTGGCTGTGCTTCTACGAGGGTCTGAAGGACCGCAACGGCTACTCGCATGATTGCTTCTCCTACCCGCAGTACCCCGCCGTGGCTCTGGGCATCCACCCCGGTCCCGGCTTCTTCTACTACGAACGCGCGCGTAGCGGCTGAGACGCCAGCTGCGCTAAGCGCAGGTTGTAGACCGCCCGGCAGTCTGGAGCGCGATGCCGGCGCTAAACCCCATACTCCCAGCGGTACGCCCGGTGGCCCTTCACGCAACGCCAATGGTCGTGGCGGTGGTCGAGGGGTCGGCATACGAACCCGTGCTTCGTTCGCTGTACGGAACCGAACGAGTGACCCCATGTCGTCCGCTCCTCACTGATGGCGCTTGCACACGACATGTTGCGGGCCGAGGTCACGAAGACAAGGCCAAAGACGAGGTTGCTGTTGCGACACGACACGATGCGCGCCGCATGTGCCTGAGATCTGGAAGTGGCCCACGCCGGCCAGGCCGCGATGATCACCAAGATCGCAGTCAGACATAAAAGGGCGCGGCGAATGGGGGCAATCTATCAGCCCACCGAAACGCTTCTGCTCACCGCAATCGTGCGGATGAGTTCGCAGGGCGGCCAGATGACCTTCGCCGGGTTGCCGTTGGCCGTCGGCGCATGAGCCTGCCTCTCTTTCGACCAGAACAGACCCTTTCCTCAAGGTCGTCTACACGCTTCGGACGGCTGTCGCCACATGGACGACGCCAGCCGTGTCCCCAGCGTGTCCCGGACCCTGCAGTTCTGACCTGCGCTCACTGCACTTGGACGCACTCGATCGTCCGTATCTACGGGAACTGTAGGGCGATGGGCGCCCTCATAATCCGTCGCGCGCAGGTTCGAGTCCTGCCCGGGCCATTGCGAAGGCCCATCTTTCCGTCAGCGAAGGCGGTACGCGACGACTCCGCCGATGGCGTCCTTCGGAAAGGAAGGCGATGCGATGAAGGAGTAGCCGTAGGGGACGAGGACGCGATCCGCCGCCACCGTGATGCCGCCCGCGACGCCGTGATCAATGCTGAATCCGGGGCCCCCAGGACGCACCTTCCACAACAACCGGCCGGTCCGCTCGTCGAACGCGCGAACCGTGCCGAGGGTATTGGGGACGAACACGGCCCCTCCTGCTTCTGTGAGCGCACCGGCGGTGCCTCCGGGGACGGTCCGCAGCCATCGGGTGCGCCCCGTGGCGGCATCGAGGCGCACGATGCTTGTCCGATTGGCCGCGTCGGCCAGCTCGTTCTTGTTCCGAAGGCGGTTGCACGTCGTCCAGATCGACCCGCTGGCGACGGCGGCCGTCGTCATGATGCCGCCGAGGTGGCTGCCGGGGCACAGCCGGCGACGCCAGACCAGCGCCCCCGTCGAAGCGTCGAAGACCGCGTAGCGGCCGCCCTTGTCCCCGACGCCGACCACCCGTCGGCCATGGATGTCGAACAGGTTGGGACTGGCGCCGATGTCGTAGTCGCGGCCTCTGACCTGGTCGAAGAAGTTGAATGCGTCGCCGCTCGTGAACTGGCGCAGCCAGCGCACGTGGCCGTCGCGGATGCGCAGCGCTAGCAGCGAGTCCGTCCTGGGTCCCGCCGGCTGCTCGTAGGCCTGGCCGGTTCCGATGTAGAGCAGACCGCGGGCCGGGTCCGCCGCGGCAGTCGACCACACCGAGCCGCCGGGGGCGTCGATGCCGGGTCGCTGAACCCACGTACGCCAGAGAATCCGCCCCGAGCGGGAATCGAGTGCGACGACGCTTCCGTGGAAGGTGTACTTGGGCAACCGCAGCGCCACCTGAACCGACGAAACCCCGATCAGGACCCTTGAGCCCACGACGGTGGGTGAGGAGAAGAGGTCCGTTTCAGGCGTGCCGTCGACGAGCGTACTCCAGAGCTGACGGCCAGTCGCCCGGTCTAGCGCCACGACATGGCCGGTCCCCGTGCTCACGAAGACCCGGTCGCCGGCGATGGCCGGCGAGGAGTTGATCTGTGCCAGGTACGCCGGGCCTGCGAGATGCGCGACCCACCGGACGGCGCCCGACCTCACGTCGATCGCGTGAACTGCGCCCTGCCAGTCGCCCCACACCGCCAGGTGGCCTTGGACCGCCGGCGTCGCGGTCACGAACGGGGCGTTCCCGGCAGCGTCGAGGCCCTGTCCGCGCGCGGCCCACGCGACGCGCAGTCGCGACACGCTGCGCGCGCTGATGGCCCCCGCGTCTGGGCTCGAGCGGCTGTTGGCGAGATCGTGCCCGTAGGACGGCCAATCCGAGCCACCCCCGAACTCGGCGGCATGAGCCGTCGCGGGCAGCACCAGGCTGGCGAGCAGGACGATGACGGTGAACGGGGCGCGAACCATTCCTCAGAGGCCTCCAGGGCTGGCGCAAATCTAGCGGTGCCGACGCCCTCCCGTGGTCGAGACGGCATCGGGCGCCAGCCCGGCGACCCCGACCAGCTCCGGCTCAAGGCGCGCTGAGCATTGCGCGTGGAGAGTGATAAAAGAGCAGGCGGCGTCCCCGTACCCGAGGAGAGCAGATGATCAATTGGAAACGCTCGGGCCCATCGGTCACGAGCGGCCCGCAGCGCCATTCGTGGCCGGACATGCCCGAGGACTTGCCGGTCGACGTCCTGCCGGCCTCCAACGAGGAGTACTTCCCCCCGCCCCCGAGTCGCGAGCAGCTCATGATCATGCGGCTGGCTGACCAGGAAACCGAGCGCTGGCGGCGTAAGATGGGGATGTCGCGGGCGGAGTTTGTGCGCACAGCAGCGGCCATGGTCATCGGGTTCTGGGCCATCGACCTGGTTCGCCCGGGGATCCTCGGGAGCTATGGGGCAGTCGCCAGTCCAGAGGCGAGTGGCGCTTGCGACCTCGAGTACGCGGGGGGCAAGGGGCTCGAGAGCCTGAACAACCTGCCCGGCGAGTTCATCTTCGACGTTCAGTCCCACCACGTCGAGCCCGAGGGTCTGTGGCGGATGACGAATCCCTCGTTGGTGGCGTTCTTCGAAGCGGTGTTCCCTCAGACCAAGGCGGTCGCCGGGGTCGACCCCATCCAGAATTTGTCGCGGTTTTGGTACCTCAAGGAGATCTATCTCGATTCCGCGACGTCGGCCACGGTGCTCTCCGTTGTGCCCACCTCGCCCGACACAGACAATCCGTTGCCGATCGCCGAGGCCTCGGAGACGATCGACACGGTCAACCGTCTAGCCGCGGCTCGTCACCCTCACGGCAAGCACGCAGGCCAGACCCAGCGGGCAGCGAGGACCCCGGCATCGCGTAAGCAGACGCGCGATACCGAGCGGGCCGTCATGCACGCCTTCGTGATGCCCAACCGGGGCTCGAGCGGTACCGCCAACACCGCGACGCCTTCGCACCCGGGGGGATTTTCGGTGCCGCGCAAGCCGCGGTACTTCCATGCGGAGATGGAGCTGATGCATACTCGCGCGGCGCGATACCGCGACAAGCTCCGCGGCTGGAAGACCTACTGCGCCTGGGGTGACATCCCGTATACGAGCGGCTGGTACCTGGATTCGGATATCGGCATGGAGTTCCTGGCCAACGTCGCCCACGTGAGTGAGAAATTCCCGGAGGTCCCGCCCGTCGTGGCCACCCACAAGGGCTTTGCGCTCCCGGGCTTCGATCAACGTTGCTCAACTCCCCGCGACATCGGCTACGCCGCCAAGCACAATCGCAAGGTCCGCTTTCTCGTGTACCACTCGGGCTACGACATCGGTGACATTCAAAAGCCGTATGCCGGTGACGCCAGGGCGCGCTCGAACACCAACACCGTCGATGCCCTGATCAAGAGCCTGCGCGAGCACCACTACGACGCCACCAAGTTCGTCGCACGAGGGCACAGGTTCGGCAACGTGCCAAACGTCTGGGCCGAGCTGGGGTCGGTCTGGCGCAGTGTCATGGACGACCCCGACCAGGCGGCGAACCTACTGGGAAAGCTGATCACTTACGTCGGCCCCAAACGCATCTGCTGGGGAACGGACAGCCTCTGGTACGGCTCGCCGCAACCGGCGATCATCGCGATGCGGCGGTTCGAGTTCACCACGCAGGGAAAGGAGTTCTACCGTCTGCCGCACGGTATGGAGGGCGACCGCGAGGACCCCACCCGTCGGGCGCCCCGCCCCGAGCGCACGATTCGCAACGGGATCCTGGGCTACAACGCCGCCGAGGCGTACGACTTCGACCCCCACTTCCGCAGCCAGGCAATCGGCTGCGACCAGCTCCAGAAGCTCAAGGACGAGGGCTACATCTCGGCCGACGGTCTAGCCCAGACCGCGCCCCTGAGGATGAACCAGATCCCGGGGCCGCGCACGCGACGTGCGGTCATCAAGTCACTCACGGAGAATCCCTGGTCGCCCTGAGCCGCGATTTGGCGGCGCGCAACGCCAGAGCTTCTGCTCCCGCAAACGGCGCGTATCCACCATCCCGAACGGGACCTGCTCAGGGCGATGGGGCGCCGAGCAGGTGCGCCTGGACGGCGGCGAGGCGCTCAAGGTCGGGGCGCGGGCGTCCTCGAGACCGTGATCGCCAAGCTCGTCGATACCAGGCCGGCGATACGCAAGCGGATGCTCTCGGCGATCCTCATGGGCGGGAACGTGCTCGTGAAGGGCACCACCGGGATCGGCGGAACCTTCCAGCACATCCCGGCCTGCCGGCGCACGACCCAGTTGGGGTGTGTGATCGCTTTCTCGACCTTTGACCAGCCGGTTCCGTCGGACAGCCTGTTCGGACGCGCCACCGCGCGGCTGAACTCCAAAAAGCCGGCCAAGAGCGACGAAGTGTTGTGCACGAACCCCTCGAACCTCGGCGGGGGCAGCGGCGTGCTCAACATAATCCAGCCGTCGGCACCGTTTGCCCCGGGCTCAACGATCGCGCTGGGGCTCTCGGTGCTCAACTGGAAGGTGCCGAGCCCGGCGACGCCCTTCTGGGCAGCTCCCGGCTCGTTCACCGCGCACTGCGCGGACTCCAACGGCGCCCACGTGCTCGAGATCACGGCGCGCAACGGAGCTCAGACGCCGTCTCCGGCCCCAACCCCCGAGTGGGGACTGCACCTGCTCGACGCCAACCTGTCGCTCGGCGACCTCATCTCAATCGTGGAGGCCGAGTCGATGGCGTATCTCGCGCGCACTCACGCGGAGCCAACCGCCTGAGGGAGCCGCAGCGCGGATCGCGGCGGCTCCCGACCAGGTCGGCGCGGCCACCGACCTCACCCGCTCGAAAGGCCGCACGACGCTCGTGGTTGACAGTCTCTTGAGCATCGGAGGTTGTCAGACGCCCTCGAGGGACGCGGCGTAGCCGAGCGACCCGATCAGGCGGATCCTGTGGGCGGCTGACTGTCATCCCGACGCTCAGTCGAGGCGTAGGTGTCTCTCCGAACACCTACGTGTCGTGCGAGGCCTTCCCGCAGCGCGCCGACTGTGTCGGTCGCGCTCGAGGATGGAATAAGTGCGATCGCCACCGCGTCTACCTGCATACGAACGTCGGTCAAGGCTTCTGGCATCTCCCGTGAGCTCCGCACCGCGCCAATAGCGACTGCGCTCTCGACCATTCGCCCACGCCGCTCGATCGCCAAACCCACATTTCATGAGGGAGGTTTGCCGCTGGTCTCAAGCACCGATCGCCTCATCCGACTGGTCCGACGCCCGAGAAAACCGGGCGATAGCGACGATGACACACACAAAGCTATCTAAGGAGTGAAGGGAACATGCGACGTGTCTTATCACGGTTCCGGCTGCTGAGCCTGATGGTTCTGGGGATAATTGCCCTTAGCGGACTGGCGTTCACGCCGGCCAGCGGCGCCAGCGCGGTCGGCTGCACAGCCAGCGGCTTTGGTATCAGGGGGTTCAGCTCTGCTTACACATGCATCGATGTGGAGAGCACCCCGATGCGCGGCGGCCTGTGGGTCTCACTCGTGCACATGAGCTGGCTCGGCGCGGGCACCGTGTGCAACTGGAAGATGGAGCTGCGATGGACGACGGTGAACGGGCACGTGTACCGAACCGACAGCTCTCGGTTGCACGTCGGCTGCCGCGCGGCCAGTGCGGTCTGGGAGCGGGACTTCGGTCGCGACGTGTACAGCCCGATCTACGGCTGGTACTGGAGCGGCATGCCGATGCGAACCGGACGGGTGTGCGGCTACCTGTACGAGAGCGGCTCGCTCCGTCAGGGTGTCCCCTGCGAGTCGATCCATCCCTGAACGGGGTGGGCTCGCCAGGCGACCAGGCCCGTCGCGCAGAGGGGCTTACCAGCGCCATGGGCGAGCTAGGATCGCCCCGTGGTCGAACTGTTGACGCCGCGTCTCATGTTGAGGCAGTGGCGCGAAGCCGATCTGGAGCCGTTCGGCGCGCTCAATGCTGATCCTGAGGTGATGCGGTACCTGCCGGCGCCGCTGACGCGTCAGGAAAGCGATGGGCTCGCCGAGCGGGTTCAGGCGAGAATCGCACAGCAAGGCTGGGGACTGTGGGCAGTTGAAGTGATCGAGGGCCTACCGTTCATCGGCTTCGTTGGTCTCGGCGAGGCACGCTTCGAGGCGCCCTTCACGCCGGCAGTCGAGGTGGGTTGGCGCCTCGCGCGTGGTTCCTGGGGGAAGGGCTACGCCACCGAGGCCGCCAGCACAGCGATCGCGTTCGGCTTTGACGAGCTGCGGCTTGATCAGATCGTTTCGTTCACGGCCGCCGGCAACGAGCGCTCACGCCGGGTCATGCAGCGCCTGGGCATGGCGCGCGACCAGGCAGGCGATTTCGACCATCCCCTTGTTCCCGAGGGTCCGCTGCGCGCACACGTGCTCTTCCGCCTGCCCCGCAGTAACTGGCAGCGTACCGGCGGCTCGTAGCCGCCGTCCTGCTCCACGCCCGCCACACATTACGAATCCATTCCGTTCGAATTGGCGGCTGATCGGGCCATGGAAACCGGCCTGGTAATCGCATCGGCCGCCGATCCGGATGGCATTGGCGGGAACGCGACCTCGACGTCCAGACCGCCCTGAGCGCGGGCGCGCACGCTCAGCTCGGCGTCGTGAGCCGCTGCGATCGCGGCGACGATCGAGAGGCCAAGCCCGTGGCCGCGGCCGCTGAGGCGTCCGCCGGCTCGCCGGAACGGCTCAAGCAACCCATCTACCTCGCCGGGGTCGATCACGGGTCCACTGTTCGAGATGCGCAGGATCGCCCGCCCGGCCTCGGTCGCTGTCACGACGCTGACCCACCCGTCCGGAACGTTGTGCACGAGCGCGTTGTCCAGCAAGTTCGCGGCGAGCCGCTCGATCAGCCGCTCGTCGCCGCGCAGACGCGCCTGCACCTGCGCAGTCGCGACGGTAATCCCGTCCGCGGACACCGCGGCCTCGAGCACAGCTGCGACGACGGCGTCGAGCTCGACGTCCTCGCTATGGTCGAGGCCGCGCTCGCTGCGCGCCAGGTCGAGGAGCGCCGCGATCATGCGCTCCTGCTCGCCGCCGGCAGCGAGAACACGCTCACACGCCAGGCGGAGCGATGCCTCGGACGCGTCCGGGTCCGCGAGCGCGACTTCGAGCATCGCGCGCTCGAGCGTGAGCGGGGTGCGCAGCTCGTGCGAGGCGTTGGCGACGAATCGGCGTTGGACATCGAACGCGTGCTCGAGCCGCTCGAGCAGCCCGTCGATCGTGTCGCCGAGCTCTTTGAGCTCGTCGTCCGGGCCACTGAGCGCCAGCCGGGCGTCGAGGCTGTCGGCCGAGATCCGGCGGGCCCTCGAGGTCATCGTCCGCAGCGGCGCCAGCACGCGTCCGGCCACCAGCCAGCCGAGCACGACGGACACGATCGCCATCACCGCGAGCGCGACGGCGGACCACACCAGCAGCTCGTCGCGGTCGTGGGACCGCTGGACGCCGATCGCCGCATTGACGAGCCTCGACGCGCTCCTCGCGAGGGCCTGTTGGCGCCCGAAGCTGCCCAAGGCGACGCCGTTGGCGCGCAGGACGTACGCCTGCTGGCCGGCACCCGGAAGCTGGATTTTCGGAAGGTTCTGGCTGCCGGGATGCCCGCCGGACACGACGACCGCAGACGGCGAGGGCAACTTCGCCTTCACGGTGACGGCCGAGGCGCGGAAGCTGCCGACGACGAGCAGGTAAACGATCGTCACCAGCAGGGCGAGGGTGAGCAGCACAAGCCCGCCGTAGAGCGCAGTCAACCGCATGCGCACGGTGCGGCGCGGCAGCCAGCGCCTGGCCGGGTCGCGAGTCACCGCGGCGAGCGGTTCCGGCATCGTCATATACGGTACCCCGCGGTCGGTATGGTCTCGATCAGCGGCGGCTCGCCGAGCTTCGCCCGCAGGCGGCTGATCGTGACCTTGACCACGTTGCTGAATGGGTCGGCCTGCTCGTCCCAGACGCGCGCGAGCAGCTCCTCGGCCGAGACGACGGCGCCGTCCGAGGCGAGCAGCAGTTCGAGCACGGACAGCTCCTTCGGGCTCAGCGCGAGCAGCCGGCCGCCGCGCCGCGCGACGCGCTGAGCCGGGTCGAGCCGCAGGTCGCCCTTGACCAGGACCGGTGGCCGCGCCGGCTGCGCGCGGCGCGCCAGCGTGCGGATCCGCGCCACGAGCTCGGCGAACGCAAACGGCTTCGGCAGATAGTCATCCGCGCCCAGCATTAGGCCGTCGACGCGGTCTTCGACCGTACCCGCCGCCGTCAGCATCAGCACCCGCGCCGGGCAGCCCTCGACGAACAGCCGCCGGCAGACCTCGTCGCCGTGAACGCGCGGCAGATCGCGATCGAGCACGACGACGTCGTACGAGTTGAGAAGGGCGCGCTCGAGCGCCGCCTCGCCGTCGAGCGCGATGTCGATGGCCATGCCCTCGCGGCGCAGGCCGGTTGCGAGCGTGCTCGCCAACTCCTCGTGATCCTCGACGACCAGCACTCGCATCGGAGCACCTCCACTGTAGGGCTAGCGACCCGCAAGCGTGCCCCCAGACGGGTTACGGCGAGGTAACAGCGGCCGTGACGGTCGCGTAACCACGCCTCGCGTACCACTCCTGGAATGGCATCCTCGACAGGAGGCATCAACATGGGACTGCACGCCCCTCGCGCGCGCACTGTGATCATCCCGCTGCTCGCGCTGGCCGCGCTCGTCGCCGGCTGCGGCAGCAGCACGCCATCGGGCTCGGCCGTCGCGCACATCGGGACGACGACGACCGCGACGACGACGGCCGACACGGGCGGGCTGCCTGGTGGCGGGGTCGCTTCCCGCTACCAACAACTGCTCCGCTTCTCTCAATGCATGCGGACTCACGGCGAGCCGAACTTCCCCGACCCGGTCGAGAGCGGACAAGGCGTCGGCCTCCAACTGAAGAACATCAATGCGAACTCGCCGCAGTTCCAAGCCGCGCAGAAGGCGTGCGCCTCGTTCGCGCCGCCGGGGCTCGCCGCCGGCGGGTCGCCGGCGAAGGTGCGCGAGGAGCTCGACGCGTTCGCCGCGTGCATGCGCTCGCACGGCGAGCCGAACTTCCCCGACCCGACGATTTCCTCGAGCAGCGGCCCGGGTGGGCGTAAGGTGAGGGTCCAAATCGGCCCGGGCCTCAAGCCGAACTCGCCACAATTCGCGAAGGCGACGCAGGAGTGCCGCTCGATGCTGCCGGGAGGCACCCCATGACGGCCGTGGCGACGGTCGACCGCCGGCGCCGGCGCGTGCGCGTGGGAGCGCTCGTGGTGGTCGTGTGCCTTGTCGTCGCCGTTGTCGCGATCGTCGTCGCCAACCCGTTCGCGAGCAGCGGGAGTGGCAGCGCAGGTTTCGCCGACAACACCGCGCCGACTTCGCTCGCCACGGTCACGCAGCGTCCGCTCAGCTCGCAGGACCAGGAACAAGGCACCCTCGGCTACGCCGGCACCTACTCGATCCTCAACGAGACCGCCGGCAGGTACACGCGGCTGCCGTCCGCCGGGGCCGTGATCAAGCCCGGACAGCCGCTGTACTGGGTGGACGACTCGCCCGTCGTCCTGCTCTACGGCCACACGCCCGGCTACCGCGCGCTCTCAGAGGGTCTCACCGGACCCGACGTCACGGAGCTCAACACGGACCTCGTCGCGCTCGGCTACGCGACCCGAGCCGAGCTCGACCCGACCTCGGACTACTTCAGCGCCGAGACCGCGTACGCCGTGGAGCGGCTGCAGGCCCACTTCGACCTGTCAGAGACGGGCAGTCTCGCGCTCGGATCCGTGCTGTTCGAGCCCGGCGCGATGCGGCTCGAGTCAGTGACGCCGACACTCGGGGAGCAGGCCGGCCCCGGCGCGCCGTTCGCGCAGGCGACCACGACCGCGCGCGAGGTGACGGTCTCGCTCGACGCCGCGCAGCAGTCGGAGGTCAAGGCCGGCGACCGCGCCGCGATCACGCTCCCAGACAACAGCGTCACGCCCGGGGTGATCACGAGCGTCGGCACGGTCGCCAGCAGCGGCAGCAACCCAACTGTGACCGTCGACGCGCGACCGCTCGATCCGCGAGCGACCGGCCACCTGGACCAGTCGCCCGTCGAGGTCGCGATCACGACCGCGACCGCGCGCAACGCGCTCGTCGTCCCGGTCGACGCGCTGCTGGCCCTTTCCTCGGGCGGCTACGCGGTTGAGGTCGCCGGCGCGCATGGCGTGCACAGCTTGGTCGCTGTCTCGCTCGGACTGTTCGACGACGCCGATGGGCTCGTGCAGGTGACGGGCAAGGGCCTCGCGGCGGGGCAGCGTGTCGTCGTCCCGGCGGGCACATGACCGACGACGCGCCCGTTCTCGAGCTCGACGCGGTCGAGAAGGTCTATGAGGGCGAGCTGGTCGTACGCGCCCTGAGCGGCGTGACGTTCGCGGTGACGCCCGGCGAGCTCCTCGCGGTCGTCGGCCCGTCGGGCTGTGGGAAGTCGACGCTCCTGCACGTGATGGGCACGCTCGATCGCCCGAGCGCGGGTCGCGTCCGGATCACGGGCGTCGATGTCGCGGAGCTCCCAGACGCGGAGCTCGCCGCGCTGCGCGCGCGGCGCATCGGCTTCGTCTTCCAGCAGTTCTACCTGGCCGAGCACGAGACGGTGCTCGAGAACGTGGCCGACGGGCTGCTGTATGCCGGCGTCGCCGCGGCCGATCGCCGCGCCCTCGCGCAGGAGGCACTGGCACGCGTCGGCCTCGCGCAGCGCGCCGGCTTCCGCCCGCCGAAGCTGTCGGGGGGCGAGCGCCAGCGCGTCGCGATCGCGCGCGCGCTCGTCGGCCGGCCGGCGATCGTGCTCGCCGATGAGCCAACCGGCAACCTCGACAGCACCGCCAGCGCGGCGATCCTTAAGCTGCTCGAGGAGCTCAACGCCGCGGGCGCCACGATCGTCGTCGTCACGCACAACCATGAGCTCGCCGGACGGATGCCGCGGCAGGTGGCGATGCGCGACGGACGGATCGAGGCCGACACCCGAACGGTGGCCGCGTGAGCGTCGACGCGGCTCCACCGCGGCTGGCAGCGCGCGACCTCGTCCGCGTGGCGAGCGCCGGCGTGCGGACGCGCCCGCTGCGCGCGGCGCTCTCCGCACTCGGGATCGCCATCGGTGTCGGCGCGGTCGTCGCCGTGCTCGGCCTTTCGGCCTCGAACCAGGCCTCGCTATTGGCCCAGATCGACAAGCTCGGCACGAACCTCCTGACGGTCCAGAACGGACAGTCCCTCACCGGTCAGACCGCCGAGTTGCCCGAGGTCGCGCCCGCCATGATCACGCGCGTCGGACCCGTCACGCGCGTCGCCGACACCGGCAGCACGAACGCAGAGGTCTACCGCACACCGATGATTCCGAGCGACCAGTCCGGAGGGCTACAGGTCCAGGCCGCGAGCGTGAACCTGTTGCCGGCGGTCGGGACGACGCTTGCCCAGGGCGTGTTTCTCAACACGGCCACGGCGAAGGAGCCCGTCGCCGTGCTGGGCGCGCAGGCGGCGTCGCAGCTCGGCATCGACCGCCTCTATCCCGGCGAGCGCGTCTGGCTCGGCGGCCGCTGGTTCTATCTCTGCGGAATCCTCAAGCCCGCGGCGCTCGCGCCGGAGATCGACGAATCGGTGCTGGTGGGATTTGCCGCCGCCGAGACCTATCTCGGCTTCGACGGTCATCCGACGATGATCTACGTCCGCTCTCAGACAAGCCAGGTCGCGGCCGTGCAGTCCGTGCTCGCGTCCACCGCCGATCCCGAGAGCCCGAACGAGGTCGACGTCTCACAACCCTCCGCGACACTCGTCGTGCGAGCCCAGACCAAGAGCGCGCTCTCGGGACTGTTCCTCGGGCTCAGCGCCGTGGCGCTGCTGATCGGCGCGGTCGGCGTCGGCAACATCATGGTGATCGCCGTGCTCGAGCGCCGGAGCGAGATCGGGCTGCGCCGCGCACTCGGCGCCCGCCGCGGTCAGATCCGCTCGCAGTTCCTCAGCGAGGCGGTAATCCTCGCGGCGCTCGGCGGCATCGCCGGCGTCGGACTCGGCGTGCTCGCAACCGCGATCTACGCGAGTGTCGAAGGCTGGACAATCGTCATCCCGGTGCTCGGATGGGCCGGTGGTTTCGGTGCCGCATTGGCGATCGGTTGCCTCGCCGGCCTCCTGCCGGCGATCCGCGCGGCGCGGCTGTCGCCGACCGAAGCGCTACGAACGGCATAGACGACGCTCTGGCCCGCGATGCGCTCGGCCATCGAGTGGCGCGAACGTTGATCGACGTGGGTTGCGTTAAATCGTCCAGCCTCCTGGACTTCTGGCCGCGATGCCAACATATCGACGATGACGGCCGAACCCATCGACTGGCTCGGATGGGTGCGCACACTGCAGAGCATCGGCCAGGCCGGGCTGAACTACGCCGACAATGCGTTTGACCGAGACCGCTACGAGAGAGTCGGCCGGGTCGCGGCGCAGATAGCCGCGGCGGTCGCCGGTCTGCCGGCGGTCGCGGTGGCAGACGCATTCGCGGCCGATGCGGGGCACCCGACGCCAAAGGTTGACGTCCGCGGCGCGGTGTTTCGCGATGGCCGAGTCCTGCTGGTCCGAGAGCGATCGGACGGTCGATGGACACTGCCCGGCGGCTGGGCCGATCCAGGCGACTCCCCGGGCGCAGACTGTCGCGCGCGAGGTCCGAGAGGAGACCGGATACTCCGTGAGCGCTGACCGCCTGGTCGCCGTGCACGACCGCGACCTTCACAACCACCCTCCAATCGCCTTTGCGGTCTACAAGCTGTTCTTCCTGTGCGAGCTGGAGCCGGTCCCGGCCGGCGAGCACGACCACGAGATCGAATCTGTCGCCTGGTTTGATCCAAACACACCGCCGCAGCTCTCGACAGGACGCGTCACCCCGGAACAGCTGGCGCTCGTCGCCCGCCACCATGCACACCCGACCCAGCCGCCGGAATTCGACTAGCTCGGCGGCTGAGCTACTCGGCGACGATCACGTCGAATCGGCGTGGCCCGTGAACTCCACGCACACGCACCATCTCGATGTCGACGGTGGCGGATGGCCCGGAGATGAAGGTCAGCGGCCGGACGGGGTCGAGCTTGGCGATCGCTTCGGGAAGCGAGCTGACGATCTGATCGGCGTGAACGACGCACAGGTGGTAGTCGGGTACGAGCGTGAGGATCCGCCGGCCCATCCCGCCGCTGCCGTCGAGGACGATCGTGCCCGTCTGCGCGACCGCAACCGCGCAGGTCGTGAGCACGCCGTCTGCGCGATCGAGCGCTTGGGGGTCGAGTCGGGGAGTGTCGCGTAACGGCTCTGCCTGCTCGAGCCAGCTGTCGGGGATGCCGTCGGGAGCGACGACTCGAGCGATGCCGCGGTCGTGGAGGGTGGCGCGGACCGCTTCGTCGAGCTCGGCGTCCGCGATCCGCTGGGTGCGCGCCTGGTAGTGGTGCAGACGGTCGATGAACGTCTCGATCCCGTCCTCGGTGTGGGTGAGGTACTGGCGCGGCACCGGCGGCGTGGGTCCGCTGGCCGGACCGATCGCAGCCCGGACGCGCGTCAGCATCTCGTCCCGAGCGCTCATTGCCGGCGGCGCTTCCCGGGGGCCGGCGTATGGTTCTCGACCCACCAGTCACGGAACGGCTGGCGTGGAGGCTCGGGCAGGTCCCGTACCGATGTCCAGCGCGATAGCGGCGGCGGGGCGCTGTGGCGGAAGAAGCGCAAGATCCGGGCCAACCTGAGCGCGAGCGTCCAGCGCCGGTGGTCCTTCATCGCGGCCCCGGCGGCCCCGAACAGCGCCTGCTCCGCGCGGTGGCGCTCCGCGCGCACCGCGTCGTGACGCAGTTTCACGAGCACGGTCGGGATGTCGATCTTGACCGGGCAGACCTCGTAGCAGTAGCCGCACAGCGAAGAGGCGAACGGAAGCTTGGAGGCGTGCTCGATCCCGACCAGTTGCGGGGTGAGAATCGCGCCGATCGGGCCCGGATAGGTGGCGTCATAGGCGTGTCCACCGGTCCGCTCGTAGACCGGGCAGACGTTCAAGCACGCCGCGCAGCGGATGCAGCGCAGTGCCTGCCGCCCGAGCTGGTCGCGCAACACGTTTGTGCGGCCGTTGTCGAGCAGGACGATGTGCACCTCCTGGGGCCCGTCGCCGGGGGTGACGCCGGTCCACAGCGAGTTGTAGGGGTTCATCCGCTCGCCGGTCGAGCTGCGCGGCAGCAGCTGGAGGAACACTTCGAGATCCCGGAAGCTCGGAACCAGCTTCTCGATTCCGACCACCGAGATCAACGTCCGAGGAAGCGTCAAGCACATCCGCCCGTTGCCCTCCGACTCGGCCACGAGCAGCGAACCGGTTTCGGCGACGGCGAAGTTGGCGCCGCTGATCGCCACCTTCGCCTCAAAGAACTTGCGCCGCAGATGCCGGCGCGAGGCTTCCGCGAGCGCGTGCGGATCATCGGACAGGTCGGGCGGCGCGTCGCCCATCTCACTGAGAAAGATCTCGCGGATCTCAGCCCGGTTCTTGTGGATCGCGGGAACGACGATATGACTGGGCCGATCGTGGCCGAGCTGGATGATCAGCTCGGCGAGATCGGTCTCGTAAGCCGCGATGCCGCGCTGGGCAAGCGCCGGCACGAGCCCGATCTCCTGGGTGGCCATCGACTTGACCTTGATCACTTCCTTCTCCCCCGTCGCCGCGATCAGCGAAGCGACGATCGAGTTGGCCTCATCGGCGTCGCGCGCCCAGTGCACCTGGGCCCCGCGCGCCGTGGCAGCCTGCTCGAACTGCTCGAGATAGCGATCGAGGTGGAGCAGCACCTCGTCCTTGATCGCGGCTCCGGCGGCGCGCAGCTGCTGCCAATCGGAGATCTCTGCGACCACGTTCGCGCGCCGTTCGCGGATCGTGGTGGTGGCGTTGCGGATGTTGCGCCGAAGCTGTGCATCGTTCACCGCGCGCCTGGCGTTGGCCGGGAACGGCGGATCGTCTTCCCAAATCGTCTCGCCGGCGCTCACGTCGCTGCCTTCGTCGCAGCTGGCGTCCGGTCCGTCCGATACTCGGTCTCGGTGCTGACGAGGATCTCGGCCAGATGGAGCGTGCGCACGCCTGCGCGGACGCGCTCGAGACCGCCGCCGATGTGCATCAGGCACGAGCGATCGCCGGCGCACAGGACCTCCGCTCCGGACTGGATCACCGCCTCCATCTTGTCGGCGAGCATCGCCGCGGAGACATCGGGATTCTTGACCGCGAACGTGCCCCCGAACCCGCAGCATTCATCCCAGCGCGGCAGCTCGACCAGATCGATGCCGCGCACGTTTCGCAGCAGGCGCAACGGCCGGTCGCCAACGCCGAGCAGCCGCAACGAGTGACAGGTCGGGTGGTAGGCGACCCGGTGCGGGAAGTACGCGTCGACGTCGTCGATCCCGAGCACGTCGATCACGAATTGGGAGAGCTCGTGGGTCTTTGCCGCCAGCGACTCCGCGGCTGCCGCCAGCGCCTCGTCGCCGCCGGCGCGCGCGATCATCGGATGCTGGTGGCGGATACTGGCCGCACACGACCCCGAGGGCACCACGACGGCGTCGTAGGGGGAGAACGCATCGACGTAGCGGCGCACCAGATCGACCTCGAAGTAGCCGCTGTTAGCGTGCATCTGCCCGCAGCAGGTCTGCTCGAGGGGGAACTCCAATGGCTGCCCGAGCCGCTCCAGCAGTTGCACGGTCGCGCGACCCACATCCGGGAACAGCGCGTCGACGAGACACGTCGCGAACAGGGCTACGCGAGGCTTTACCGGCACCGAGCCGACACTAGCCGCGCGACCGTGTGATCGCCAGTCCCGGAACATTGTCGCTCTCGATGTGCAGGAAAGACGCGTCCTGAAAGCTCATCCTCTGCATCCGCGCTCCTCTCTCTCGTTCGTTCCCGGCCGCTCACCGCGCACTGGGAGTGTGCAGCACCGCTCGCGGGGGCGCATGCGGTGACGGGGGCGCATGCAGTGGCAGGTGACGAGGCACGGGCCGCGCTCACCCGCGCCAAAGCGCGGCTCGACCCGCTCGCACTCTACGAGCGTCCGGTCCGGATCGACCACGTCCGGGTGCTCTGCCCGGATTGGCTGTTTCGGCTGCCGTGGTTTCGCCGCTTCGATGGCTACACGATGTGGAACCTGATCCTGCTGCGCTCGCCGGAGCTGGCGTCAGACGAACTGCTGATCCGCCACGAGCTCTGCCACGTCTGGCAGATGCAGCACCGCCCGCTGAGGATGCCACTCTCCTATCTGAGATTTGGTTATGCGCACAATCCCTATGAGGAGGAGGCCCGCCGCGCCGCGGGCGCGGCAGGGCCGGTTTAGCGGTGGTGCACAGCCGCGAGGACGGGGCGAGCCGATCTACATCTCCTGCGCCGCGCGTACCGCGCGGGCCTGGCAGTCGTCCATCCACATCTCCCAGCGGCCCGACACTGACAGCCGGGGGCCTTGGAAGCGGTATGGCCGGCGACCGCCGAATTCCGTCTGGCGGAGGTGGCAGACCCCGCCGAGCACGGAGGCGATTCGGCGGCGGGGCCATCCGATCGCGTCCTCGATCTGCGGGAACGGGCGGGGTCGATTCGGGGCCGCCGCCAGGCCGTCGAGCAACTCCCGCATCAGATCGCTGCAGCGATCGTGAAAACGCGCGATCTCGTCCGGGTCGATCATCGCGTTGTGCGACGCGTGCTGGGCGCGCTCGGGTGGACTGATGGCGCGTGCCATCTGCCCAAGGTAACCCAGCGATCAAGCGCTCGGCGGGAACGTGTAGCGCGAATGCGGCGGTACGTACGGCCCGACCTCCAGCACGATCTCGCGATGAGCCGCCAGCGGCACGCGTTCGGGCGGCCCCAGCCACCGGCGCCCGTCGAGGAACACCCTCACGCGCTGGCCCGTGGCGGCCGAGAACGAGACCAGCCGCCGCGAGGACAGACGCTGGCCCCAGGAGCGGAACAGGTCCGACAGGAGCCACCGGGCGTGCGGTCGCACCAACACCACACCGGTCGGCTCCAGCGTGACCAGAGCGCCGTAACAGCGCGCTCTGGAGATCCGGCCCTCGGAGTACGTCAACGGTCCCTTGGTCCCGATCCCAGCTGCGACGATCACCACTCGGTTGGCGGCGAACAGCTCCACGTGGACGCCGGCGCGCGGTCCGAGGCCGTGGCGGCACTGACCCACGACCGGCCCCGCGACCGGCGGATGAAACCGGGCGCCGCGCCCGATCGGACGGGCCTCGCGCACCAGCGCGGCCGGCAGCGGAGCAGTCGGCGTGGAGGTGTGGGAGGAGCCACAGCCGGCCGCCGGGAGACCGGTGAGGAGGATGACCGCAATCGCGGCGATCGGCCGCGTCAAAGCCGGTATGGCAGCCGGCGCGGGCTTCATGGCAGCTGGCGCGGGCTTCATGCCAACAGGCTTTCGTCCTCCCAATTGAATTCATCGTCGGCGGGCTCATCTGCGCCCGAGCTCACATCCGGCTGCGGCGCGATCCGAAACACCAGCGGCACCAGCCCCGCGCCCGCGGCCAGGCAACTCGCCACGGCCACCCGCGTGAGCAGTGCGGGCAGCGCCAATAGCACGTAGCCACGCAGCAGCACCGTGACCAGGGTCGCGCCCTGGTAGATGGCGGCTGCCGCGATCACGAAGAACGTGAACCAGCCGTGGCGGCGCAGCACGATGCGCCGTACTCCCCAGACGACGAATGCCAGTTCGAGCACCAGGAAGACGATCTGGATGACCGAGACCGTGGGACGGCCGTGAAGCTGCTGACCGACCACGGCGATCCCGAACGCCAGCAGCGCGACGAGCGCCAGCCCGCGCGCGACGGTCCAATCCAGGTTCGGCCTATGCAGCCGCAGCCCGGCGAAGACGCACGCGAGCACGACCACGATCGGCCAGAACCACACCAGAGGCGGGTCGGGGCGGTAGTACAGGCCGCCGGCGATCGTCGCGGACCTGCCGTCGATCCTGACCGGAATCGTCCACTGGCCCAGGTATCGCTCGCCCGGCGCGATCACGGTCGTCGCGAGCGCGTGCAGGCGCCCGTCGTGCCATTCGTACGCGTGGCCCGCGGTGACCAGATCCCACTTGGGAGGGGTTGAGGGACCCAGACCGGTCGGCGGAACCTCGGTCGGCGTCTGGTTGAGGTAGTACATCGCGGAGTTCTGGTTGACCTGCACGCCCGCGCGCGAGAAGCGCAGGTACGGCGCTCCGCGATAGTCCATGACTTCCACGGCGGTGTTCGGGTCGACCCGCAGCCACAGTCGCAGATCGCCGTCGACGGCCTTGGCATCGAGTCCGCGCGGGACCACGGTGATCCGGGCCAGAAAACTGCTCGCGGACGGGTTGATCGGACCGTGCGCCGCGGCGACGCCCGGCATCACGGCGAGGCCTAGTGCCGCTCCGAGCAGGGCGGCGAGCAGCAGGTGCGGGCGCGGGCTGCTCATAGACTTAAGCGCAGCGGACCTGTGGTGCTCGGTCTGCGGCTGATCATCGATGGTGACTGTACGCGTACTTTGAGCTACTTCTCTCCCGTTCGCCAATGTGCAGTGCTGATCCTGACCGGGGCGATGATCGCGAGTGCGGCGGCCTGGCCGACATCGGCGGCGGCGGACGGCGACCCTGCCAGCGATGTGCTCGTCTCGCAGCCCATCTTCCTCCCGCAGGACAGCGGCGCAACCGCCGACCAGCAAGCGCAGCTCGGCGCCATCGAAAGTGCGGCGCAGAAGAGCGGCTATCCGATACGGGTCGCGCTGATCGCCACGCCCTCGGATCTCGGCTCGATCGGAGCCCTATGGCGCCAGCCGCAGAACTACGCCCAGTTCCTCGGACAGGAACTGTCCCTCGTGTACAAGGGCACGCTGCTGGTCGTGATGCCGAACGGCTTCGGGGTGTACCACGTCGGTCAGCAGCCGGGCGCGGGGCGATCCGCCCTCGCCGGCACCCAACCACCGGGGTCAAGGCAGCTGGTCGGCGCGACCCTGACCGCGATCGAACGTCTGGCGGCCGCATCGGGCCACACATTGCCGGCCGCGGGCAGCGCGGCCGTGCCGGGGAGCGCGAGCGATGACACGAGCTCGTGGCTGGCGCTCGCGATCGGAGCGGCGGTGATCGTGGCCGCCTGGACGGCCAGTCTGCGGGCGTCGCCGCCGAAGCGGATCAGCCGCAGAAGCGCGGACGCTTCCTCGCTTTAGCTCTCCTGGAGCACCGACAGCACGTTGCCCGCAGGGTCCTTGAACCAGGCGATGAGCGGTCCTCCGCCACGGAAGACGCCCTTCTCGTCCTGATCGAAGCCCTCGTAGCGTTCAAAGCGCACCCCCCGCGCTGACAGCTCGTCGACCGCCTGATCGATGTCCGCGACCGGAAAATTCAGAATCGTGTAGTCCGCGCATCATTCGCTCCTTCCGCCTGATCTGGTTGTCCGGGCTCTGCACTGAAGACCAGCCGGCGGCGGGAAACTCATCGCCAACCCAGCCAACCGGGAGCCGGTCTGCCCCCTGGCTATCGTGGTCCGTCGATGGCAGCCCGCGAGGACATCCGCAATATCGCGATCATCGCCCACGTCGACCACGGGAAGACGACGCTAGTTGACGCGCTGCTGTGGGAGTCCGGAGCGTTCCGCACCGGACAGGAGGTCGCTGACCGGGTGCTCGACTCGATGGATCTCGAGCGCGAGAAGGGGATCACGATCCTCGCCAAGAACACCGCCGTTCGCTACGGCGGCGTCAAGCTGAACATCGTCGATACGCCCGGGCACGCGGACTTCGGAGGCGAGGTCGAGCGCGGGCTGACGATGGTCGACGGGGTGCTGCTGCTCGTCGACGCGAGCGAGGGGCCCCTCCCGCAAACGCGCTTCGTGCTGCGCAAGGCGCTCGAGGGCCGACTGCCCGTGATCCTGGTCGTCAACAAGGTGGACCGGCCGGACGCCCGGATCGACGAGGTCCTCGACGAGGTCTACGAGCTGTTCCTCGATCTTGACGCCGACGAGTCGCAGATCGACTTTCCGATCGTCTACACGAACGCAAAGGCCGGCCGCGCCTCGCTCGATCCGGCGGTCCCCGGCGAGGATCTGGGTCCTCTATTCGAGCTCCTGGTCAAGCACATCCCAGCTCCGAGCTACGACCCGGCGCACCCGCTGCAGGCGCACGTCACCAATCTCGACGCTTCCCCCTACGTCGGGCGAATCGCGATCTGCCGGCTGCGGCACGGCCAGATCCGCCGCGGTGAGACGGTCGCATGGTGTCGGGCCGACGGGTCGATCGAGCGCGTCAAGGTCACGGAGCTCTACGTCACCGAGGCGCTGGAACGCGTCGCCGCCGACCAAGCTGCGGCGGGCGAGATCATCTCGGTGGCCGGGATCCCGGAGATCACGATCGGGGAGACGCTTGCCGACGCCGATGATCCCCGGCCGCTGCCGGTCATCACCGTCGACGAGCCGTCGCTGTCGGTCACGATCGGGATCAACGACTCCCCGCTGGCGGGCCAGGATGGCGAGAGGCTGACCGCGAGCCAGGTGAAGGACCGGCTGGAGCGCGAACTGGTCGGCAACGTGTCGCTGCGGGTCCTGCCGACCGCCCGTCCGGACGTGTGGGAGGTCCACGGTCGCGGCGAGCTGGCGCTGGCGGTGCTCGTGGAGCTGATGCGGCGCGAGGGCTTCGAGCTGACCGTCGGCAAGCCGCAGGTCCTGATCAGCGAGATCGACGGCGTGCTCCACGAGCCGGTGGAACGGATGAGCGTCGACGTACCGGAGGAGTACGTGGGGGTGATCACGCAGTTGCTCGCGCTGCGCAAGGGCAGGCTCGAACAGATGGTCAACCACGGCACCGGGTGGGTGCGGATGGAGTACCTCGTTCCGGCTCGAGGCCTGATCGGCTTCCGGACCGAGTTTCTCACCGAGACACGGGGCACCGGCCTGGTTCACCACGTCTTCGAGCGGTGGGAGCCATGGCACGGAGAGCTCCGCACGCGGCCCAGCGGCTCGCTCGTCGCCGACCGGCGCGGGACCGTGGCGGCGTTCGCGCTGTTCAACCTCCAGGAGCGGGGAACCCTGTTCGTCGCTCCGGGCGAGGAGGTGTATGAGGGGATGATCGTCGGCGAGAGCGCACGCGCCGAGGACCTGGACGTCAACGCCTGCAAGGAGAAACACCTGACCAACATCCGCTCCTCGACCGCCGACGAGCTCGTGCGCTTGGTCCCCAAGCGCGAACTCTCACTCGATCAGGCCCTCGAATTCCTGCGCGCGGACGAGTGCGTCGAGGTGACGCCACAAGCGATCCGGCTGCGGAAGTCGCTCCTCGATGCCAACGGCCGGCGCAAGCTCGCCCGGGCGGCCCGGAGCTGACCAGCTGATCGAGGGGACTCCGAGCCGGTCGTCAGCCGCCGCCGCGATTGCCGAGCACGTCGCGGAGCGCCGGCTCGAGTTCGCTGTAGCGGAACTCGTACCCCAGCCGCTGGAGCTTGGCCGGGATCGCGCGCTGCCCGGTCGTGACCACGTCCGACATCTCGCCGTAGAGCAGCCGTACGCCTAGCTTCGGTACCGGCAGCACCGCCGGCCGACGCAGCACCCGCCCGAGCGTCCGCGACAGCTCGGCATTGCTCGCCGGCGCCGGCGCGGTCAGGTTGACCGCCCGATCGGCCTCCCGATTGTCGACGCAAAACAGGAGCCCAGCCGCGATGTCGTCGAGGTGGATCCAGGGCACGTACTGATGACCTCCGGCGACGGGGCCCCCCAGCCCAAGCCGGAAGAACGGGAGCATCTGGGCCAGCGCGCCGCCGCTCGGGGAGAGCACCACGCCTGTCCGGGGCAGGACGACGCGCATCATCGGGCCGGCCGCCCGCGCCTCCTGCTCCCATGCCACGACAACCTCGGCGAGGAAGTCGGACCCGGCCGGAGCGCTTTCGTCGAGTGGCTGCTCGCCGGTGGGACCGTAGAAGCCGGTGGCCGATTGCGAGACGAGCGTCTGTGGTCGCTGACCCTCGTCGAGCGCGCGGAGTCCCTGCACCAGCGACCGGGTGCCGAGCACGCGCGAGTCTCGGATCCGCCGCTTCGACTCCTCACTCCAACGCTGCGCGATCGGCTCGCCCATCAGGTTCACGACCACGTCGGCACCGGCAAGCGCCGCTTCCGGCGGCGGGCTGCTGGTGGGATCGGGCCACGCGTGGGCTTCGATCCCGTCCCCCAGGGTCTCTGTCGCGCGATGCTGATCTCGGGACAGCGCCACGACGGCGTCGCCTCGCGCCTGTGCGGCGCTCGCGAGCGCGCGCCCGATAATGCCCGTGGCACCCGTGACGACGATCCGCACGACCGCTAGTCCAGGTAGTCGTAGGCCGGAATCGTGAGGAACTCGATCAGCTCCGTGGATAGCGCCACGCGTTCGAAGATCTCGCGCGTCTCCGCCGGCCGACCGGCCTGCCACGTCTGCTCCCCGACTTCCTCGCGGATCCTCGCGGTCTCCTCGTCGAGGACCCGACGGACGAACTCGGGAGTCACGATCTGGCCGTTGTCGAGCTCGATGCCGTGGCGGATCCACTGCCAGATCTGGGTGCGGGAGATCTCGGCCGTGGCGGCATCCTCCATCAGCGAGTTGATCGCAGCGGCGCCGCGGCCGCCAAGCCAGAACGAGATGTACTGAAAGCCGACGTTGACGTTGGTCCGCAGTCCGGCCTCGGTGGCGCCACCCGGGGTGCCGGCGAGATCGAGCAGCTCGCGAGCGCTCACATCGACGTCGTCGCGCTGGCGCTCCAGCTGGTTGGGCGCGCCGTTCAGCCCCTGTTCGAACACCTCACGCGCCACTGGCACCAGGTCGGGGTGGGCGACCCAGGTGCCGTCGTAACCCTGCCCCACCTCTCTCTCCTTATCCGCCCGCACCCCGTCGAGCGCCTCGGCGTTCGCCTGTTCGTCCTTGCGCGACGGGATCAGAGCCGCCATGCCACCCATCGCGTGGGCGCCCCGGCGGTGACAGGTAGCGGCCAGCAACTCGGTGTAGGCGCGCATGAACGGAACCGTCATCGTGACGTCCCCGCGATCCGGGAGCACCATCTCGGGGCGCTGCGGGAAGCACTTGATCGCGGAGAAGATGTAGTCCCACCGGCCCGCGTTGAGCCCCGCCGAGTGCTCGCGCAGCTCGAACAGGATCTCGTCCATCTCAAACGCCGCCGGCAGTGTCTCGATCAACACCGTGGCTTTGATCGTCGCCCGCGGAATCTCGACGGCGTCCTGGGCGAAGCAGAACACGTCGTTCCACAGCCGTGCCTCGAGGTGAGACTCGAGCTTTGGCAGGTAGAGGTAGGGAGCGGAGCCGCGCGCCAGCAGCCGCGGCGCGCAGTGGAAGAAGAACAGCCCGAAGTCGAACAGCGAGCCGGAGACAGGCTGACCGTCGACGAGCAGGTGGCGCTCGGGCAAGTGCCAGCCGCGCGGGCGCACGAGCAGCGTCGCCGGATTCTCGGACAGCTCGTAGGGCTTGCCGTCGGAGCCCTCATAGCTGATCCTTCCCTCGATTGCGTCGCGAAGATTGATGTGGCCGGTGACCATGTTGCGCCACGTCGGCGCGTTGGCGTCCTCGAAGTCGGCCATGAACCCGTCGGCGCCGGAGTTCAGCGCGTTGATGGTCATCTTGCGGTCGGTCGGACCCGTGATCTCGACCCACCGCTGCTGCAGATCCGCCGGGACCGGCTTGACGCGCCAATCGCCCTCGCGGACGTTTCGAGTGTCCGGCAGAAAGTCGAGCAGCTCGCCGGCGGCGAGACGGGCCCGGCGCTTCGCCCGAGCCTGGAGCAGATCCGACCGGCGAGGTCCGAATTCATGCTGAAGCTCGGCCACGAACTCGAGCGCGTCCGGGGTCAGCACCTCGTCGAACCCAGGCTCCATGGCCCCGTGCAACTCAAGTCTCGCGTGGGTGGTCATCTCGTGGATCCTCTCAGCCGTGGGTACCCCGTGCACCTTGGCGGCAAGCGCGTCGTCCGCGGCGCGCCTGGATCCCGCTCAGCCACGCCCGAGCACGCCCTCGGGCTCTGGCTCGGGATCAGAGGCTGATACGTGTTTTCGTCGCTCGGTGGCTTCCTCGGCCACGCACATCACCGCGAGCAGGAGGGCGATCGTGCCGACCATCGTCCACGCGGGCCAACTGCCGCCGAGCGCGAACAGCGCCAGCAGCGCGAGTGCAACAGCCCCTTTCTCGTAGCCGAACGTCCCCACCATCCGCAGGCGGAACGCGACGTGACCGATCAGGTAGAGCGCGACGCCGGCGCACAGGGCGAGTCGCGGGGCGGATTGGAGGGCGTCATCGGCCCCCTTGACCACGAACTTCACGCCCGCCGCGAAGATGATGATCCCCGCGACCAGCAGTAGGTGCAGATAGCTGTAGGAATCGGCGGCGGCCAACACTGGGTCGTCGTGCTCGCGCAGTCGGGCCTCGGCAATCGCGGCAAAGCGGTCGAAGTAGGTCCACCACAGGGCGATCGTGACCAGCAACCCGAGCGTGACCGCGGCGACGAGCGCCGTATCGAGCCGCTCGCGCGCCGCGCCGACACCGATCGCGACGATCGACTCGCCGAGGCAGATGATCACAAACAGGCTGTAGCGCTCCGCGAAGTGCGCCACCGCGACTCGCTGCAAGCCCCGCAACCGCTCGCGCGTCAACCATGCCGGACCCGCATAGTCGATCACCACCGCGGCGCTCCACAGAACCGCCCGCGGCGCACCGTGCAGGAACGAGCCGGCGATCAGCAGCACCATCCCGATCACCACCGTCACGGCGAAGCCGACGATCGCCGACCAGGCGGCATCGCCTCGTCGCGACGCATCGACATACAACGCCAGGTGCAGGAACCGCACCACGGCGTACGTGCAGGCGAACAGGGTCGCCTCGCTGCCGAACGCGCGCGGGACTGCCAGACCGGTGATGAAGATGAAGACGGTCGCCAGCAGCAGGCTGAGGCGGAGCGTCGGCGACTCGACCGCTTGCGCGTTGGCGGCCCATACGAACGCCGACCACGCCCACCAGACGAGCGCCAGGACCAGCATCGATTCGCCGAAGCCGGTCCAGGTGAGATGGTTGGCGAGCAGCGTCGTGACCTGGGTGATCGCAAACACGAACACGAGGTCCCACAGCAACTCGACCGGGCTCGTGCGCCGCTCCCCGAGCGCGCCTTCTTCGCCTTGCGCGGACGCTTCCACGACCCCAAGTATCGCGGCGTCAGAGTTCTGCCAGCGCTCGGTCGAGCGCTCTGCGCGCGGCGGTGAGCGTCTGCGCCCCCTGGGAGATCCGCTGCCATGGATCGCCGTCCCGCTGCACCCGGGTGAGCACCGTCCGCACCGTCCAGCGGTCGGGACGCGTGCCGCCCTCCGAGAGCTCCTCGAGGTGCATAGGCGTGGCGACCGGGCCCCGCGGACGAGCTCGCACCGAGTAGGGGGCCACCGAGGTGTGGGCATAGCCGTTGCGCAGGACGTCGATCAGGATCCGGCCGTCGCGTTTGGCCTTGCGCTGCTCGATCGTGAACACGCGAGGCTCACGCGCGGCGGCGACCGTCGCCAGGTCGCGCGCGAACGCCCGGACGTAGTCGAAGTCTGCGGTTCGCTGGAGCGCGACCACGAGGTGGTAGCCGCGGGAGCCTGACGTCATCGCCCACGGGTGCAGTCCAAGCTCGCGGAGCAGTTCGACGATCAGGAGAGCCGCCCGGCGAACCGCCGCGGGGCGATGGACGCTGGGGTCGAGGTCGAACACCATCTTGTCTGGACGGTTCAGCCGGTCGGCACGGCTGAGCCAGGTGTGGAACGTGATGCACGCCTGGTTGGCCAGGTACACGAGTGTGGCCGGCTCCGATGCGACGACGTGCTTGACGGTCCCGCCCGATTTAGGAACCTCGGTTTGGTCGATCCAAGCCGGGAAGTGACCGCTGGCGTGCTGCTGGAAGATCTTGTGTCCCTCGATCCCATCCGGATAGCGCTCGAAGTTGAGCGGCCGCCCGGCCATGTGCGGAAGCATCGCGCCGGCGATCTCCGCGTAGTAGTCCGCCAGTCCCGCCTTGGTCACGTTCGGCGGGATCAGCTGCTTGTCCGGTCGCGAGATCTCGACGGTCCGGCGCCCGGCGGTGATCGTGAAGGCCACCGAAGCCCGCCGCCTCAGCGTGATGTGTGGAGCTCGCGGTCCCGCTCGGCGGCGGGTTGCGAGCAAAGCCCCGCCAGGGCGCGCTCGTACTCGTCGTAGCGACGCATCACCCGCAGCCACGCCCAGCCGGGTTGCCCGCGGAGCTCGGCGCTGCGGTCGGGGTCGCCCGGGGGATCGTGCGCCGAGCGCCTGGCGATGAGCTCGCGGTGCTCCGAGATCGCGCCATCGAAATCGTGAGCCGGCCCCTCGTCGTCGAGCAGACTCGCCTCGAGGTGGGCCGTGAGCACCAGCAGCTCACGCCTGGTGGCGCGCCGGGCCAACCCGCGGCGGACGTTCCGGAACGCGAACCGGTCCCAGGCCTTTGCGAACGAGATGAAGTCCGTGCGGCCGCCGGCGCGGTGGGCGGCCAGCATCGGGCAGATGCCGTTGCGGTCGCTGTAGGCGCCGACAATGATGTCGTTGTCGCGGATGCCGTCGAGCATCGCCATTCGCGTCTGCCGGGGGAGGCAGTCGATCGCGCGCCGCAGCTCCTGGATCGTCGCCTGTCGCCGTGTTCGCATAGGGTTCACCGCCTGCCGGGGACCGGGGCGGCCACTCTAACGGCGGCCGTCGAGCCTCACAACCGATCTCCTTGGCGCGAAAGGAACCTTGCAGATGAAGCTCGCAGTCAACGTCGCCTACTGGGGCATGGGCATCGGCCCGGAGGAGCAGCTGGGGCTCGTGCAGGAAGCGGAGCGGCTCGGCTACGACTCCGTGTGGGCAGCCGAAGCCTACGGCTCGGACACGGCCACGGTGCTGGCGTGGCTCGCGGCGCGGACCACCAGGATCAAGCTCGGCTCGGCAATCTTCCAGATGCCCGCCCGAACTCCGGCCATGACCGCGATGACGGCCGCGACGATCGACCAGCTCTCGGGTGGACGGATGCTGTTGGGGCTCGGTTCCTCGGGGCCGCAGGTGGCGGAAGGGTGGCACGGTCAGCGGTTCGCGCGGCAGCTGCAGCGCACCCGCGAATACGTCGCCGTAGTGCGGATGGCGCTCGCTCGCGAGCGCGTCGAGTATCACGGCGAGACGCTCGAGCTGCCGCTGCCGGACGGACCTGGCAAGCCGCTGAAGCTGATGATCTCCCCGGTGCAGGAGCGGATTCCAATCTACCTCGCGGCGATCGGTCCGAAGAACACCGCGCTCGCCGGCGAGATCGCCGACGGCTGGATCCCCACGTTCTTCTCCCCCGAGTACGTCTCGGAGTTCCGCAAGCTGCTCGAAGAGGGCGCCGGCCGCGGGGGCCGCTCGCTCGAGGCCTTCGACATCGCGCCGACCGTCAGCGCGTTCGTATCCGACGATCACGAGCTGGCCCGCAACCTGATGCGGCCAGGGCTGGCCCTGTACATCGGCGGCATGGGCTCGCGCCGGCAGAACTTCTACAACAATCTCGTCCAGCGCTACGGATTCGAGGACGCTGCGAGGGAGATCCAGGACCTTTACCTGGACGGGAAGAAGGCCGAGGCAGGCGAGGCGATCCCGGAGGAGCTGATCGACATGGTTTCGCTGTGCGGACCGCGTGATGTCGTCCGCCACCGGCTCGAGGCGTTTCGCGAGGCGGGCGTTGGGACGCTGATGGTCGCGCCGATGGCGTTCACCGTCGATGACCGGATCGCGCAGCTGCGCGCGATCGCCGAGCTCGCAGGCTGAGGCGCTTCGGGGACGGCGGCGGCCACGGGTCAGCGCCTGCGGATATTCCTCGGTGCGTTCGGCGACCCGGGCCATGCCTTCCCGATGCTCGCGCTCGGGGCGCGGCTTCTCGCGCGCGGCCACGAGGTCACGTTCGAGACCTGGACTCGGTGGCGCGCGGACGTCGAAGCCGCCGGCATGCAGTTCGTCGCCGCCCCCGAATATCCGGTGTTCCCGACTCGCGAGCGGCCGCTGAAACCCTACGAAGCGGTCGTGCCTGCCGCCGCACAGACGCGCGTGGCGCTCCGGGACTGCGCCCCCGAAGTGATCGTCCACGACATCCTGACGCTGGCTCCTGCGCTCGCCGGCGAGCTGGAGCGAGTGCCCGTGGCGACGCTCGTGCCCCACCTGTACCCGCCGGGCGCCCCGGGCTTCCCACCGTACGCGCTGGGTGCGCGGCCCCCTCGGACGGCGCTCGGCGGGGCGCTGTGGCGCGGCCTGGAGCGACCCGTCGGGGCGGGGCTGAGGCAGGGCCGCGCCGAGCTCAACGAAACCCGCCGGCGGCTGGGCTTACCGCCGACGGACCGCCTCCACGGCGGGCTGAGCGCCAAGCTGTGCCTGGTCGGCACCTTCCCGCAGCTCGAGTATCCGCGCGTGTGGCCGCGGGCGGTCCGGGTCGTCGGGCCGCTGATGTGGGAGCCGCCGTACCACGAGGTCACGCCGCCGCCAGGTGACGCGCCGCTCGTGCTCGTGGCCCCCTCGACGGCGCAGGATCCTCAGCAGCGGCTGCTGCGGGCGGCGCTGCTCGGGTTGCGAGGCGAGCCGATCCGGCTGCTGGCGGCCACCAACCGCAAGCCGCTGCCTCGGCCCGTCCCGGTCCCGGGAAATGGAAGGCTCGTGGAGTGGCTCTCCTACTCGCGCACGATGCCCCGCTGTTCGCTGGTGATCACGCACGCCGGCCATGGCACGGTGGCTCGCGCGCTCGCATCTGGCTGCCCGGTCCTCGCGGTCCCGCACAGCGGCGATATGGGCGAGAACGCGGCGCGGGTCGACTGGGCGCGCGTCGGGGTCCGGCTGCCGTGGCGGTTCCTGTCCCCGGCGACGCTGCGACTGGCGGTGCGGCGGGCACTGGCCGATCCGGGCCTGGCCCTGCGGGCGCGAGAACTCGCGGCGTGGGCCGCGGTCAACGACGGGCCCGGCCGCGCGTCCGAGCTCGTCGAGCAGTTGGCAGTTACCGAGACCCGGGGTGGGACCGTACGAACTCGATGAGCGCCGGCGCGGCGCTCTGCACCGTGTCCATCGGCTCCCCGGAGCAGGTGCAAAGCTCAACGACGGCGAGCTCGTCGGAGATCTCGAGCGGACGCCAGGTGGCCCCGTGGTCCACCCAGCGCTTCAGGTCCTCGACGGTGACCTCGGGCCGGCCCGTGCCTACTCCCTCCATCGTCTCCTCACCCAGAGGCCGCGGCGCCGGCGGACGCCTGGTCCGCCGGGTTGGCCCTGGCCCACTCGGCGATCTTGTCGGAGCCTTGGATTGTCGTGCCGTCGTCGAGCACCAGCGCCGGCACCCAGTGGTTGCCGGTCAGACGCTTGACCTCATTACGCCCAGCCGTCTGGTTGAAGGCGTCCGGCAGCATCCCGAGCCCGTAGGAGCGGATCACCTCGGGGCCATAGCCCGCATCCTTGAGCGCGTGATAGGCAGTGCCGCAGGGATGGCCGCCCGGGCGTGGCGCGGGCTTCCAGGTGCCATAGCAGACGTAGAGTTTCATGGATGCGGTGGTCGATCGTGATTCAAGTCGGAGCTCTGGGGGTGGGACTCGAACCCACAACCTAACGGTTAACAGCCGTTCGCTCTGCCATTGAGCTACCCCAGATATGGTGTATCAGCCTCCGGGCAAGAACCTCAAGGAACTGTACCCGGAACCAAGGTAACGCCAGCCTCCACTTCTGCGTGACAATTCGCGCATACGAGCACGCACTTGCGGGCTTCGACCCGCAAAACATCGAGAGCAAGCGACAGCCCGCCGTAGGCGAGGCCAAGGCGCTTCTCATCTGGGTCGAGGTGATGAAATTGGAGCGCCCCGAGGTAACGGTCGTAACCGCAGACGCAACAGCGACCGCCCGCCTTCGAGACAA
Source organism: uncultured Solirubrobacterales bacterium (assembly GCA_963799745.1). Classification (GTDB taxonomy): domain Bacteria; phylum Actinomycetota; class Thermoleophilia; order Solirubrobacterales; family Solirubrobacteraceae; genus Palsa-465. The sequence goes on from CAWCYH010000011.1 coordinate 215,008, forward strand.
GTATCTCCTTGACCCGCCGGCGGTGTCGCGAGATCCGTTCGGTTCGACACTCCTTGCACCGGTAATAGCCACGCCCCTCTAAAACGAACTCCGCCTCCCCATGACGGCGGCACGTGAAGGTAACCGTGGCAAGTCCGGCCGCCTTGGCCGCACCCATGTTGTTCTGCGTCCGAGGCCCGCGGCGATTCCGGCTCCGCAATCCATACCTCCTCATCCAATACCGCACCGTCGCCTTGCTCGTCCCGACCTCCGCGGCAATCTCGGCGATCGTCATCCCGGCTTCAACCCGCTGAACGAGCCGCTGAGGCTCGATCCCACCTTTGGGTTCGTGCTTTTCGCGATTGTCCGCGCTCGGCCCTTGATCCAAGCCCGGCTCCTTTGATCCCTTCTCCACGTTCGATCCTCCCTCCGGTATCTGACGAACGTATGTTCCCATAGCAGTCGGACGGAAAGCCCTGCTAATCGTCACAACTTTTGAACACCGAAGGCCTCAGCGGGATTACCACCGCAGGCAGCGATGGCCTGCGCAGGATGCTGCCTGGCGGAACTTCGTGATCGCCGCTCACGCGGCGTCGGCGCACGCGCGTAACGCCCTACGACCCCCATGAACCCCTCAAACGCCTCCTGCGGAGCGTCCAGCCCGGCGCCGCCCCTCCACCACGCTCACACCGCCTTCTCCAGCCGCGCCACCACCCCCCGAATCGCCGCCAGCACCTGCTCGCGCTCGTGCGCCAGCTCCCGCGTCCCCGCCGAGCCGTGCGCGCGAGCCCGCACGATCGCGCGGTCGATCCGCGACAGCTCGAGCACGAGCCGAGCGTGCTCGAGCCGCTCCTCGCCGACCTGGCCCACCCGTCCCGCGCGCGCCACCAGGTCGGCCACGACCCGCACCAGCTGATCATCGTCGGACGGCAGGTCCGCCAGCGGTGAGGACGTCCTGCCGGTCAGGTGCTTGGCAGCTCGGCGCAACATCTCGCTGGTCAACAGCTCGTCGGGGTCGATCCTGGACAGGGCTGCGTCCCCCGCGCGCGGCACGGCGAGGCACAGCACCAGGAACGTCCGCTCGGTTCTCATTCCCCGATCGAGCGCCGACACGTTCCTGCCCGCCGGCGCCGAGTGACCGCCGCCGTTGCCGGCGGCGCTCGTCGAGCCGCCACCGGCCACGAGCGACCCGAGGCGCGCCTCAGACAGCTCGAGCCGTCCCGCCACGCGCCGCACGAGCTCGTCGCGGACCACGCTTGCCGGCAGCTCGGAGAGCACGGGCGCAAGCTCCTGGAGCGCCTTGTCCCGACCCTCGGCGCTGCCAAGCTCCGCGCGGGCGAGGATCCACTCGACGCGGAAGACCACGAACGGGGTGGATCCGTCCACCAGGCTACGGAGCGCATCTGCCCCTTGGCTGTGAACCAGCTCGGCGGGGTCAGTCCCCTCGGGCAGGGGCACGACGCGGAGCTCCAGGGGTGGCCTGCGAGCGGCGGCCAGTCGCGCCGCGCGGAGCATCGCGTCCTGGCCGGCCCGGTCGGCGTCGAGGCACAGGTCCAGCACGCGCACGATTCGCGCCAGTTCGCCGACCTGCTCCTCGGTCAGGGCGGTGCCCATGATCCCGACCGAGTTGCGCATCCCCGCCTGGTGCAGGGCCAGCACGTCCGTGTACCCCTCGACGAGGATCATGCGGCCCGCCCGCGCGGCCGTGGCCCTCGCGAGGTCGATCCCGAACAGCTGGCTGCGCTTGTGGTAGAGCTCGCCGTCGGGGCTGTTGACGTACTTTGGCCCCTGGTTCTCGCGCATCGCGCGGGCGCCGAATCCGAGTACACGGCCCCGAGCATCGGCGGCGGGGAACATGACCTTGCCCCGGAAGCGGTCGAAGATCTGTCCCGGCTGTGACCGGGATCGCTGCGCGAGCCCCGCCGCCAGCAGCTCGTCATCACTGAACCGCGCCCCGCGCGACGCGAGCAGAATCCGGTCCCACGCGCTCGGCGCATATCCGACCCGAAACTCGCGAAGGGTGTCCGCCGTGAGTCCTCGCCCGAGGAGGTAGTCCCGCGCGTCCGCGGCCTCGGCCGACTCCCACAGATAGCGCGCGTAGTACGCCGCGGCGCGCCCGAGCAAGGTGTAGAGCCGCTCCCGGCGCTCGCGGCGCGAGCGCGCCGCGGGATCCTCGTCCTCGGTCTCGAGGGTCACCCCGAAGCGATCCGCCAGCGACTCGAGCGCGGCCTTGAAATCGACCCCCTCGGTATCCATCACGAACGTGAACGGGTCTCCCGAGGACTGGCAGCCGAAGCAGTGGTAGTGCTTCTCGTCGGGCCGGACGTGGAACGACGCGGTCCGCTCGTTGTGAAACGGGCACAGGCCGAAGTAGCTGTTCGGCCCGGCTCGCCGCAGGTCGGTGCGCGCGGAGATGAGCGCGACCATGTCGACGGCGTCGAACACGCGGTCGCGGGAGTCGGCGGCGTAGCGGGTCACTGGGCGAATGCCACCGGAACGCTCAGCACCTCAAACTGGCGAATACAGAAGCGGTCGGTCATCCCGGCGAGGTAGTCGGTCACCCGCAGCGCCAGGTCGCCGGCGGGGATCGAGGACGGAATGTCCTCCGGATGAGCGCAGTAGTGATCAAACAGCGAGCGGACGACAAGCCCGATCTTGGCGTGCTCGCGGGTCGCCTCGGCGCCAAGGTACACGCGCTCGAACATGAACGCGCGCAGCTGCGACATCGCCTCGCCAACCTGTGCTCCCTGGACGATCTCGTGGGCCTGCTCCGAGTGCTCCACCAGGTCGTGCACCAGAGCATCGATCCGTCGCGGCCCCGTCTTGCCGAGGATCTGGATCGGCCCAACAGGAAGGTCATCCGCGCCGATCACGCCCGCCCGCAGAGCGTCGTCGATGTCGTGGTTGACGTAGGCGATCCGGTCGACGAGCCGCACGATTCTGCCCTCCAGCGTCGACGGCTCCTGGGCGCGGCCCGAGTGGCCGAGGATCCCATCGCGCACCGGCTGCGTCAGATTTAGTCCGTGCCCGTCGCGCTCGAGCGTGTCCACCACCCGCAGCGAGTGCTCGTTGTGCAGGAACCGCAATCCGAACCGCTCGACGAGACAGCGATCGAGTGCCTCCTCGCCGATGTGCCCGAACGGAGGGTGGCCGAGGTCGTGTCCGAGGCCGATCGCCTCGACCAGGTCCTCGTTGAGCCCCAGCGCACGCGCGACCGTGCGGGAGACCTGCGTGACCTCGAGCGTGTGGGTGAGCCGCGTGCGGTAGTGGTCGCCGCTGGGAGCCACGAACACCTGGGTCTTGTGCTTGAGGCGGCGAAACGCCTTCGAGTGCACGACCCGGTCCCGGTCTCGCTGAAACGGCGTCCGCAGGCCGCAATCGGGCTCCGGGCGCAGTCGCTGGGCTGGATACGAGCGGGTCGCCAGCGGCGAGAGCTCACTTTCCTCGCGCCGGCGGATCCGCGCCGCGAACGCGGCCGCGACCGGACCCGAGGGATGCTCCGGGGAGGGGGCGAGGAGTTGATCGCTCACGATCCTTCGATTCTGACAGTGCCGGACCCTGCTCGACCCGGGCCGTGGCGAAGTTGTCGCACACTGCGCGGTCCGCGACTGGCCGGCGCCCTCGATCAGTCCCTCGATATACCGTTTTTCGGCTTGAGCGACAAGCGCCAGACGTGTCCCGTTCGCGCCAGACGTGTCCCGTTCGCGCCAGACGTGTCCCGTTCGCGCCCGACGTGTCCCGTTCGCGCCCGACGTGTCCCGTTCGCAACCGCGCAGTCTCGCCTACCACTGGGTTTCGCCGGGTTTTGAGGTGGCCGGCCTGGTGTTTGACAGTGGAGCGGATGCTGAGCGCGCTCGCGCCTGTTCAGCTGCCCAAATCGGCCCCGCCGACCGGCGGTCTGGGCGCTCGAGCACGATATTCATGTCCAATCGCCCAGATTGCGAGGCACGCTGGCGATTTGGGCTCCTGAGCATGCCGGCGCCCCCCGATCGGCCGCCCAGGCGGGGCGAGACGGCGATCCGGGCGGCGCCACCGCCACCGGACGGCTTGCGCACCTTTCTACTGAGAGACGGTCTCAGGTCCGATCCGGGCCGCCCACCGCAACGGCGCCAGCCGTACTTGTACGGGCCGCCCGCAGCAATGGCGCCAGCCGTACGTGTGCGTGATGCGCGGCGGTCTCGGCGATCGCCCGCTCGGCCTGACGAAGCGCACGCTCCGACGCGTCCGGCGCCTGCGCCAGTGGCTCACCGAGCGCGCCGACGAGGAACCGATAACCCTCCTCGCCCAGCGGGAACGCCGCCGCCTCGCACGAGCCACAGACCACGCCGCCGGCGGCGGCCGAAAACCCCTGCAGGTGCTGAGCTTCGCCACAAGAGACGCACGATCCCAGCTGCGGCACGATTCCAGCCGCCAGCAGCAGCTTGAGCCGGAACGCCAGGCCGTTGGCGGGCCGGGCATGAGCCGGATCGAAGCTCAGCAACGCGAGCTCGTTCGCGAGCAGGCGAAACACCTCCGGATGAGGATCGCTCGTCTCGAACAGGCGCGCCACCGCGTCACAGGCGCGAGCCGCGGCATCGAGCGTCGCAGCGTGGTCGCGGAGCGCGCCGTGGGCGGCGATCGTGTCGACGCTGGTCACCGTGAACAGGTCTCCGCGACCCTCGTGGAGGAGGATGTGGACATGGAAGAAAGGCTCGAGCCGGGCGCCGAAGCGGCTCCGTGATCGCCGGACGCCCTTGGCGATCGCGGCCAGCCGCCCGTCGCGGAGCGTGTACAGGTGGAGGATCCGATCGGCTTCGCCGTAGCGGATCGAGCGCAGCACAATCGCCTCCGCTTTCAGCGGTCCTGGCATCGCAAATCCGAAGCTATACTTTGTGAAGCTATGCGGGTCGTCACCGTCTACACGACCGATCACTGTTCCCGGTGCGTGAGCGCCAAGGCCCTGCTCGCCCGGCGGGGAATCGGTTACCAAGAGATCAATCTGGCAAAGGACCCGGACGGTCGAGCCGAGCTGGCCCGACAGACCGGCATGTTCACGTTCCCGCAGATCGTGATCGAGGGCGAGACGCTGGGCGGCTTCGACGAGCTGCTGGCGGCCGATCGCCAGGGACGGCTCCGCGCGCTGCTCGCGGCCTAGCGCCAAGGCCCAGCGCCCCGTCTGCGAGGCAGCAGCCACCGCCCGTCGCCAGGGCCTAGCGCCCCGTCTGCGAGGCAGCGGCGACCGCCCGCCGCCGAGTGGCCCGCGGTCGCGGCTGGCAGTGCTCGCAGACGTACGTTCCCCTCCCTCCGACGACGATCTTGTGCACGGTGGCGCCGCAGTTCGGGCACGGCTCGCCGGCGCGGCGGTGAACGAGGAACCGGTCCTGAAATGAGCCACGTGCCCCATCGATGTGGCGGAAGTCGTCGATCGAGGCGCCCTTCGCGTCGATCCCGGCCTGCAAAGCCTCCTCCACCGCGTCACGCAACCGGGCCAGTTGGACGCCGGTCAGCCGACCGGCGGGACGAAGGGGGTGGATACCGGCCCGGAACAGCGCCTCGTCCGCGTAGATGTTGCCGACCCCGGCCACGCGGCGCTGGTCGAGCAGGAAGGCCTTCACCGGCGCCGTTCGCCCGCGGGCCGCTCGGCGGAGGTACTGGGCCGTGAACCCAGGGGTGAACGGCTCAACCCCGATCCGTGCCGCCAGATAGGCATCGCGAGCTGCGCGCCCATGCAGCAGATGGCCGGTCCCGAACCGCCGGGGGTCGACGTACAGCAGCCGATGCGCTTGATCGAACGCGAACCGGACCCGCGTGTGGACCGGCTCCGAGTCGGGATCGAACAGCAGCGCCCCGGTCATGCGCAGATGGATCAGCAGGTAGCGGTCCTCGGACAGCTCCCAGACCAGGTACTTGCCGGCGCGCCCCACGTGCTCCACCCGCGCCCCGCGCAGTTGTTCCACCGTCGGTCCCGGCGGGTCCGGCCGGGTCCAGCGCGGGTCAAGGATGATCGCCTCGACGATCGTCCGGCCCTCCAGATGAGGCGCCAGCTGCCGGCGGATCGTCTCGACTTCAGGTAGCTCGGGCATCGACGAAACGGATCGTCTCGGCTTCAGGTAGCTCGGGCATCGACGAACGGCTCGCCGGGCAGGTCGGGCGCGGCCAGGCCGGCGAGCCACATCAACACGCTCGCGCCGACGTCCGCGAGCGGGCCATCGTGGTGGCGCGAACCGTGAGCTTCAAAGCGGGCGAGCAGCGGCACGTGCTCTCGGGTGTGATCGGTGTGCGCCGAGGTGACGTCGCATCCGTGATCGGCGGTCAGCACCAGCAGATCGCCGGGCCGCAGGGCCCGCAGCCATTCGGTGACGTGCGCATCGATCTCTCTCAGCGCCGCGTGGAACCCATCGGCATCGTGGCGGTGACCGTACACCTGGTCGGTCTCGATCAGATTCGTGAACACCAGGCCGCGCTCCAGCGAGCGCAACAACTGGCTCGTCTCGGCCAGCGCCCGGGCGTTGGTCGGTCCCGGGTGCTGCGCGTCGATGCCGACTCCGCCGAACAGCTGACCGACCTTCCCGACTGTGTGAACGGGTATCCCGGCGTCGTGCAGCTCATCGAGGTAGCTTCGCGTCGGCGGCGGCAGCGCGTAGTCGCGCCGTCCGTCGGTTCGCTCGTAGGCGCCGTGGACGCCCGTGAACGGACGTGCGATCACCCGTCCCACGCCGTGCTCCCCGCTGAGCCTGGCGCGAACCTCACCGCAGATCCGATAGAGCTCCTCGGGCGGGAGCACCCCGACATGGGCCGCGATCTGGAGGACCGAGTCCTGGCTCGTGTAGACGATCAGCCGACCCCTCGCCACGTGCTGGTCCGCGAAGTCATCGATCACCGCGATCCCGTTGTACGGACGGTTGCAGAGGATCCCGCGACCGCTGGCGGCCTTGATCAGATCGATCACCTCGCTCGGGAACCCCTGCGGGTAGGTCGGTGGCGGCCTGTCCATCACGACGCCCATCAGCTCCCAGTGCCCAGCCGTCGAGTCCTTGCCGGGACCGAGTGGGTGCAGCCGTCCGTACATGACCGGATGCCGTGCCGGCGGCACCCCCTCGAGCTCCAAAATCGAGCCGAGACCGAGCCTCCCGAGCGTCGGCAACCGCAGCCCGCCCGCCGCCTGGGCGAGATGACCCAGGGTGTTCGCACCGGCGTCGCCGTACTGGTCGGAGTCCGCGAGCTCACCGGCACCGCAAGCGTCGAGCACGACGACGAACGCCCGGCTCACGGGCGGCCTCGGCGCGAGCCTCGAACGGATGGCTCGCGCGAGGTCAGTCCTCCCCATCCCAGTAGTCGAGCGCTTCGAGACGGGCGATCACGCCGACGCCACGAAACGCGATCTTGTTCGAGCGCGGGTAGTAGCAGACGTCGCCCGGCTCCCGGGTGCCGTACGCGAGGCAAGTCAGCCCGCGATCGCCCGCCCGGAGCGTGTGTGCCACACCGGTGCCGGGCGGACACGAGATCACATGTCCCGCGCGGACGTCGAGCTCCTCGTCACCGAGCACGAGCACCCCGTCCCCTTCGAGGATCACGAAGATCTCTTCCTCGATCGAGTGGCAGTGGGCCGGGTTCGACTCCTTGCCGGGCGCGATCACGAAGTGCTGCAGGCCGGTGTGGCGTGAGCCGAGGGCGCGGCCGAGGTCCCGGCGGGTGCGCGACACACGCGAGCGCTCGATCGGGTTTGGCTGCAGGGCGCCGAGGTTGACGACCGTCGGTGGGCGCGGATCGGGCTCGTCTGGAAGCTCGGGCGGACCGAGCTTCGCTTCACGGACCCACTGAGTGGGAATCTCGCCCACCGCTCCGGGCATCGTCTCGACCGCGCGGTTGCCGACCCGCGACAGGCCTTGCCGGGGAAAGCGCGGGCTCTCGTCCTCGAATCGGCTTCCGAACGCCAGCACGTCGAGTCCGTCGAGTCCGTGCATCGTGTGCGCGCCCTCGTTGGGGAGACAGACGATGCAGTCGCCACCCCCGATCTCGGCCGTGCGACCGTCCAGCCACAGGATTCCGCGGCCGTTCAGGACGTAGAAGATCTCCTCCTCACGGCCGTGCTCGTGCGCCGGGGTCGCCCACGCCCCATCTGCCACTTCAATCCGGTTTACGCCGATCGCCACCGAACCGGCGTCGTCTCCGAGGTAGGTCCAGGTGCTGCGGAGGTGGCCCACATCGGCCTGCTCGCGCTCGGCGGCGTCGAAATGCGTGATTCCCACGCGCCGGACTTTATGACCTGCGGGCGATTTGCGCCCGCGGATGGGCGTCGAAGTACACATCGCGCAGGCGATCGGCCGACAGGTGGGTATAGACCTGGGTCGTGCCGATGTCGGCGTGCCCGAGCATCTCCTGCAGCGAGCGCAGGTCGCAGCCGCCGGCGAGCAGGTGGGTGGCGAACGTGTGGCGCAGCGTGTGCGGGCTCATCCGCCGTTCCAGCCCGGCGGTACGGGCGTGGCGCTGGACGATCTTGTACAGGCCCTGGCGGGTCAGGCCGCCGCCGCGGAGGTTCACGAACACCCGCACCTCCTCGCCGAGCCCGACCAGCCGCGGCCGCCCCTGCTCCAGGTAGGCGCTCAGCGCCTCGATTGCCTTGCTCCCGATCGGGACGATTCGCTCCTTGGAGCCCTTGCCGCAGGCCCGGAGGATGCCCGCCTCGAGGTCGAGCTCTGACAGCTTCAGCCCGATCGCCTCCGAGGCGCGCAGGCCGCAGGCATACATCGTCTCCAGCAGCGCTCGGTCGCGGAGCATCGCCGGAGACGAGCCCCGGGGCTGCTCCAGCAGCCGCTGCACCTCGTCGCGGCTGAGCACCTTCGGCAGCCGGCCACGGGACCGGGGCGGACGCAGGTCGGCGGTCGGATCCCGCTCGAGCAGCTGGTCGCGGCGGAGGTGGCGGTAGAAGGAGCGCAGGCAGGCGATTTTCCGCTGCAGCGTCGCCGGCGCCACGGGGCGCTTGCCCGCGTGTCCGTCGGCCAGTTCCGAGATGAAGTCGGCGAGGTCGGCCGGCTGTGCCTCGAGCGGGTCGCGCCCGCGGCTGTCCAGGAACACGCCGAACTGCTGCAGGTCCGAGCGGTACGCCTCGAGCGTGTTGCGCGAGAGGCCGCGCTCGAGCTCGAGGTAGGCCAGGAAATCAAGCGTCAGATCGGTTAGCCGGCGCGCGGGAGCGATCGCCTCGGTGATGGCCATTGGCCACCTATTCGGGCTGGGCTTCGGCGCTCCTGCCGAGCCCCTGAGCGCTGCGAGCCTGCAGCCACAACAGCGCGATCAGCGACTTGGAGTCCTCGCACGCGGCGATCGCCTGATCGAGGCGATCCAGTGGCCAGGGCACGATCTCGATCCGCTCCCCCTCCCCGGCCTCAGACGGCTGATCGACGTCCGAGAGCTCCGTCGCCAGGTACAGCCACACGCGCTCATCAGAGAACCCGGGACTGGTGTAGAAGGAGAACAGCTCCTCCCAGCGCGCCGCCCGCTTGCCGATCTCCTCACCGAGCTCGCGCTTGGCGCTCGCAAGCGGGGTCTCGCCCGGCGCGTCGAGCTTGCCTGCCGGAACCTCGAGCGAATCGGTCTCCCCGACCGCCTCTCGCGGTTGGCGCGTCAGCCACACCCGGGTCTCGTCCACGGCGACAATTCCGACCGCCCCGGGATGCCAGACCTTCTCCCGCGTCACCTCCTCGCCGTCCGCAAAGCGAAAGCGCTCCTCGCCGACCCGCACCAGCTTGCCCTCCCAGATCGTGTTCGCGCCGATCCGCTCGAACTCACTCATCGGATCTCTCCGCTGACGCGAACGCTGCGGCCGGCCTCGTCGAGCAGCGCGATCGCGACCTCGAGCATCCCTTCCAGCGCCTCGACGCTGACGCGCTCTCCCGGCTCGTGGTTGCGCTCGGTGCCGTTGGCCAGGTTGGTGCACGCGAACCCTGCGGCCCGCAGGGCGTTCGCGTCCGATCCCCCGCCGGTCACGATCTGGCGCGGTTCGTATCCGCAGCTGCGCAGCGCGCGCTCGGCGACCTCGATCTCCCGCGAGCGCCCCTTCATCCGATAGCCCTTGAACATCCGCTCGACGGTCACGTCGAGATCGCATTCGGTGGCGTCCGCGGCGTCCTGGAGGTGGTCGATCATCTCCGTCACGACCTCCTCCACCCGCGCCTCGTCGATCGCCCGGACCTCGGCCTCGACCTCGCAGCGCTCGGGCACGACGTTGGTCGCGCTCCCGCCGCGAATCGTGCCGACGTTCGCGGTCGTCTCGGAGTCCAGCCGTCCCAGCCTCATTGCCGCGATCGCGCGCGCGGCGGCGGCGATCGCGCTACGGCCGTCCTCGGGCCGGATGCCGGCGTGCGCGGCCCGCCCGCGAACGTGAGCGACGATCCGGTGATAGGAAGGCGAGGCGGTCACGATCTCACCGATCGGAGAGGCGTGGTCCAGCACGTACCCGAAGGAGCTCTGCAGCATGCCCGGGTCAAACGACCTGGCGCCGTGCAGGCCATTCTCCTCCGAGACCGTGAACAGCAGCTCGAGTCCGACCTCCGGCGCCTGGGCGGCCCCGACGAGCCGGCGTGCGAGCTCCAGCAGCACCGCCACCGCCGCCTTGTTATCCGCCCCGAGGATCCCTTCGTGGGCGTTCTCCCAGCCGCCATCGACGATCACGGGCTCGATCGGCGCTGCCGGCGGGACCGTATCCATGTGGGCGCAGAGAAGGATCGCCTCAGCCCCCTTGCCGGGCAGGCGCGCCAGCAGGTTGGGGGCGTTCGAGCCGCCGTAACCGCGGTCCTGCTCGACCTCCAACCCGAGCCTCCGTAGCTCGGAGCTGATCCACTCGGCGCAGGCGAGCTCGCGGCCCGATGGGCTCTCGATCCGGCACAGCGCCGCGAACGTGTCGTGCAGCCGGCTGCGCTCCGCGTCGCTCGCGCGCCTCACGAAGCCGCGGCAGGCGACGCTGTGGCGGCGTCGAGGTCCGCGTTGACGGCCGGCACCTCGGCTTCGCGGGCGCCCCCGGCATGCGAAAGCGCCGCCCCCACAAATTCCCTGAACAGGGGCGCGGGGCGCTCGGGACGTGATTTGAACTCGGGGTGGTACTGAGACGCGACGAAGAACGGATGCGTGTCCGGGTGCAGCTCGATCACCTCGACCAGCCGCTCGTCCGGCGAGGTGCCCGAGCACACCAACCCTGCTGCCTCCAGCCGGCGACGGAGATGATTGTTGACCTCATATCGGTGGCGGTGGCGCTCGTACACGACCGGCTCGGCGTAGAGACGGCGGACGGCCGTCGCGTCGTGGAGCTTGACCGGGTCCGCGCCGAGGCGCATCGTGCCGCCCATGTCCGCGATCTCCTTCTGCTCGGGCAGCAGGTCGATCACCGGGTAGGGGGTCTCCGGATCCATCTCGGTCGAGTTGGCGCCCTCCATCCCCGCCACATGGCGCGCGAACTCGCTCACCGCCACCTGCATGCCGAGACAGATCCCAAGGTACGGGACCTGGTGCTCACGGGCAATCTGGACCGCGCGGATCTTGCCCTCGAAGCCACGTCCACCGAATCCGCCGGGGATCAGGATCCCATCCGCGCCCTGCAGCCGGGACCCGACATCGGGCTCTCCGACCGATTCCGAATCAACCCAGTCGACCTCGATCCGGCACCCGTGATGGATGCCCGAGTGCTTCAGCGCCTCGACCACCGAGAGATACGCGTCCTCGAGCTGGACGTACTTCCCCACCAGCGCGATCTTGACCGTCCGGGTCGCCTCGCTGGCGCGGCGCGTGATTCCCGCCCAGCCGGTCAGGTCCGGCCCCTGCGCGGACACGCCGAAGTGCTCCTGCAGGATGAAGTCATCGACGCCCTCGTTGCGGAACACGAGCGGCACCTGGTAGATGTCGGGGACGTCGTAGGCCGAGACCACGGCCTCGACCGGGAGGCTCGCGAACAGCGCGATCTTGCGCCGGATGTCGTCCGAGAGCACGGCCTCCGAGCGGCACACGACCATGTCGGGCGCGATCCCGATCCGGCGAAGCTCGTTCACCGAGTGCTGGGTCGGCTTCGTCTTCAGCTCGCCGACATGCCCGATGTACGGGACGAGCGTGAGATGGATGAACATGCACCGTCGCCGCCCGACGTCGACCGGGAACTGGCGGATCGCCTCCAGGAACGGAAGCGACTCGATGTCGCCCACCGTACCGCCGATCTCGGTGATCACGAAGTCGACATCGCTCGCCTCCGCCATCAGCCGGATCCGCTGCTTGATCTCGTCGGTGATGTGGGGGACCACCTGGACGGTCGCCCCGAGGTAGTCGCCGCGCCGTTCCCGGCGGATCACCGAGTTGTAGATCCCGCCCGCGGTGACGTTCGACGCGCGGCTGGTGTTGGCATCGGTGAACCGCTCGTAGTGACCGAGATCGAGATCGGTCTCGGCGCCGTCCTCGGTCACGAACACCTCGCCGTGCTGGTAAGGCGACATCGTGCCGGGATCGACGTTGATGTACGGATCGAACTTCTGCAGCTGGACGCTCAGCCCCCGGGCGACCAGCAGCCGGCCGATCGAAGCGGCGGCAATCCCCTTACCAAGCGAAGAGACAACCCCGCCGGTGATGAAAATGAAACGTGTTTCCCCAGTGGAGCTTGTGGCGGTGCGTCGGGGGTCTTGGGCCATCGATCGATCCTGAGTGTAGTGGACGCCATGACCGTAGCGCCGGGGGCGGACGGGACCACAGGGCCGGGAGCGCGAGTGGCCCAAGGGCCGCTACGCAGCTTCGAGCAGCTGCCGTGCGTGCTGGCTGGCGGCTGCGTCACCGTGGCCGGCGCCGAGCATCCTGACCAGCTCCGCCACCACCGCGTCCCCGGCGAGCGCGGTGACGGTCGTCTTCGCCGGCAGCGCCGAGGTGTCCTTCGCGATCGTGAAATGACTCGAGGCCAGCGCCGCGACCTGGGGAAGGTGGGTGATGCACAGGATCTGCCGCCCGCGCGCGAGCTCGCGCAGATGCTCGCCCACCGCGCGGGCCGTGTGGCCGCCGATGCCGGCATCGATCTCGTCGAACACGAGCAGGGGCGTGGTCGGATCGTCGTCGTCAGCCTCGGCTCCGGACACGCCGTGCGCGACGCTGAGCAGCGCGAGCATGACCCTCGAGAGCTCCCCGCCCGAGGCGATCTCGCGCAGCGGCCCGGCCGGGATTCCCGGATTCGGCGAGATCGTCAGCTCGACGGTGTCGGCGCCGCGGGGACCGCATCCACCCTCCCGCGGTCGCAGCTCCACCTCGAAGTTGGCATCCGCCATCGCGAGCTCCGCCAGCCGTGCGCGCACGGCCGCGGCCAGCGCCGGGGCCGCCTCTCGACGCCTCCTGGCCAGCTCGGCGGCGAGAGCGCCGAGCTCCGGCTCCACGACAGCGAGCTCGGCTTGCTCCGCCTCGAGCGCTACGTCGGCGTGCTGCAGTTCGTCGCGACGTGCGCGGCAGCGCTCGGCGTGCCCGAGGACGTCCGCAATCGAGCCGCCATGCTTGCGCTCGAGCCGGGCGAACAACGCGAGCCGCTCCTCGACCTCCTCGAGCCGTCCGGGTGCCCCCTCCAGCCCGAGCGTGTAGCGATGCAGCTCGCTGCCGAGGTCCTCCGCCTCGTAGCGCACCGCCTGCAGCCGCTCGACCAGGGCGCCCAGCGCTGGATCGATGTCGGCCATCGGCTCCAGCTGCGAGACCGCCTGGGCGAGCGCCAGGGCGACCCCGCCGCCATCGTCAGACGCGAGCGCCTCAGCCCCCGTGGCCGCCGCCATCCGCAGCGTCTCCAGGTGACGCAGGCGGTCCCGCTCCGCGCTCAGCGCCTGCTGCTCCTCTTCGCTAGGCTCGGCCGCCTCGATCTCGCCGAGCTCGAACGCGATCAGATCGAGCTCCCGATCGCGTGCGCCGGCCACCTCCTGGAGCTCCCCGACTCGTTTCCTGGAGGCGCACACCCTCTCGTACGCCGCGCCCGTACGAGCGCGCAGCTCGAGCTGCGGGGGACCGCAGTAGCCGTCGAGCACCTCGAGCTGCGCCGTCGCCACCATCAGCTTGCGATGCTCGTGCTGGCCGTAGAACGCGAGCAGCCGGCTTCCCAACGCACGTAGGTCGCCGACGGCGGCCGAGCGACCGCAGATGTACGCACGGGTGCGGCCGTCCGGCCAGACCCGCCGGGCCAGCACAACCTCCTGCGCGTCGTCCGGAATGCGCTCCTCGAACCGGCCCTCGAACCCGCGCTGACGTGCGAACACGCCTTCGACATAGGCCTCGGATGCGCCCGCGCGGACGATGCCGCTGCGCGCTCGGCCGCCCAGCAGCAGATCGAGGGCGTGGGCGAGCAGGGTCTTTCCCGCCCCGGTCTCGCCAGTCAGGACGTTCAGGCCCGGACCGAGCCGGAGCTCGGCGCGCTCCATCAGCAACAGGTTCTCGACGCGCAGCTCGTGCAGCATGCGCGGGGTGTACCAGGCGGGGCCGACGGACCCGGTTCAGGGCGCCGAGGCCAGCCGCCCGAACTTCTCACGCAGTCGCTCGTAGAAGGTCGTTCCCGCGACCTGTGCGAGGGTCCCCTTGCCGTCGCTGAAACGAGCCTCGATCTCATCCCCGGGCGGCAGCACGCACACCGGTCGCCCATCGACGGTCACGTCAACCGGTTCCTCCTGAGACCGGTTGCTGACGAGCAGTGCATCCCTCGGCGCCACCACCAGGGCGCGGGCCGTCAGGGAGTGAGGTGCGATGAATGACACCACGAACCCCTCCACCCCCCAGGCCATCACCGGACCGCCGTTGGCGAGGTTGTAGCCGGTGCTGCCCGCGGGCGTCGCGACGACCAGGCCGTCGCAGCGGACGCGGCCGATCTCATCCGGTCCAACCTTATAGGCGAGATCGGCGACCCGCTTGCCGGGCTGGCGATGCATCGAGATGTCGTTGATCGCGAGCCAGTGTCCCCGGACCCCGGACAGCGAGATGCCCGGCAGCGTGAGGACATCGAACTGGCCCGCGAACGCCCGCCTGAACCCGTCCTCCGCCTGTTCGCGATCGACGGTGGCGAGGAACCCGATTTCGCCGAAGTTGACTCCGAACACCGGGATGCCCGTGCCCGCGTACATCCGCAGCGCGCCGAGGATCGTGCCGTCCCCTCCGAGCGCGAAGCAGATATCCACGTGGTGCAGATCCTCGGCGTCCAGCTCGAGCGCATCCGTCGGCGTGAGCCGATGCTTGCGGGTCTCGTCTGGATCGAGGCGGAGGACCGCCCCGGCCTCGCGTGCGAGCGCGACCAGCTTGTGGAGCGCCGGCGCGGTCTCGGCCGGCCGGCGATGTGTGAACACGGTCGCACGACGGACGGGGTTCAGGGCTCTGCGCTCCGAACTGCTGCCTCGAGGTCCTGCAGTCCGGGGCGCGCGTCCTCCGCGAGCCACACGAACGTCTCGCGGTTGCCCTTCGGCCCCGGCAGTCCGGAGCTCGCGTAGCCGAGCACCGCTGCCCCAAGGGACTGCGCCGAGTGCCCTACGTGGAGCAGCGCGGCGCGGCGCAGCTCGCGGTCGCGGACCACGCCGCCCTTGCCGACCTGACCTCGTCCGACCTCGAACTGGGGCTTGACGAGCGCGAGGCAGTCGAACCGGTCGGCGGCGCACGACAATGCCGCCGGCAGGATCTTCGCCAGCGAGATGAAGGACACGTCGATCACGACCAGGTCGGGGAGGTATGGCAGATCCTGCGGAGCCAACGAGCGTGCGTTGGTTCGCTCGATCACCGTCACCCTGGGATCGGAGCGAAGCCGCCAATCCAGCTCCCCGTAGGCGACGTCCACCGCCACGACATGCGCGGCCCCCCGCTGCAGCAGGCAGTCGGTGAAGCCTCCAGTCGACGCGCCGATGTCAAGCCCGCCACGGCTCGCCACCGCCACCCCAAACGCGTCGAGCGCGTTGGCGAGCTTGATTCCTCCGCGCGAGGCGAATGGCGGCGGGCTGATGAGCTCGACCTGCACATCCTCGGGCACGAGCTGGCCGGGCTTCTGGGCGCGTCGTCGATCGGGCAGCAGCACGACGTCACCGGCCAGCACGGACGCCGCCGCCCGTGACCGGGACGAGAACAGGCCGCGCTGTGAGAGCAGGCTGTCGAGCCGGACGCGCTTCATCGCGTCGAAACGGTACGTGAATGGCCGCCGCGCGGTCCGAATCGCGCGTGTGCGCCGCCCGGACCGCGAACTTTGGCGTTCTGGTTGCACCCCCCGGAACCGATCAGCCAAGGTTCACGTTCGCGCCTCAGTGACCGACGTCACACCCGCCGCGCCGGAACGTCGCCATCATCCAGGGTGAGACTTCCTCCCAGCGATCCAACGCAAAAGAATCTCTCCTCCCGGAACGGCCCGCCCACGGCGGGTCGTTCTTTTTTTATAAGGGGAGGGGGTGTGGCTGGCGCCCCAGCTCAGCCCGGGACGCCGCTCCACTCGGCGATCGCCGCCTCGATCCGCGCGGCGATACGCTCACCGGTGAAGCCGACTTCCTCGTGCAGGAGGCTGGGGGCGCCGTGGGTGACGTATCGATCTGGAAGGCCGACGCGAACGATCCGTGGGGTGATCCCGGCGTCCGAGAGCGTCTCCCACACGGCGGAGCCGAAGCCGCCGGCGAGCACGCCTTCCTCGACGGTCACGAGCAGCTCGTGTTCGGCGGCCAGCTGGGCTACGAGGCCGGCGTCGAGCGGCTTGGCGAAGCGCGCGTCGGCGACGGTCGCGGAGATGCCGCGCTCAGCGAGGATGTCCGCCGCATCGAGTGCCTTGCCGACACCGGTGCCGTACCCGAGCAGGGCCACCCGATCCCCCTCACGCAGGATCTCGCCGGTCCCGATCTCGATCGCCGACGGCTCCGAGGGCAGGGGCACCCCCACCGCTGCGCCCCGGGGGTAGCGCAACGCGACCGGGCCGCCCTCGTAAACCAGAGCGGTCCGCAGCATGTGCACCAGCATCGCCTCATCGCGCGGCGCCATCAGCACGATATTCGGCAGGCACCGGAGGTAGGCGATATCGAACACGCCGTGGTGGGTCGGCCCATCGTCTCCGACCAGCCCGGCGCGATCCATCGCGAACACCACCTGCAGCCTCTGCAGGCAGACATCGTGGACGACCTGGTCATAGGCCCGCTGGAGGAAGGTCGAGTAGATCGCGGCGACCGGCCGGCAGCCCTGGAGCGCCAGTCCGGCGGCAAACAGGACCGCCTGCTGCTCCGCGATGCCGACGTCGTAATAGCGGTCGGGAAGCTCGTGCTGGAGGATGTTCAGGCCGGTGCCGGAGTTCATCGCGGCGGTGATTCCGATCACGCGCTCATCGCGCTCGCACTCCCGCGCCAGCGCCTCTCCGAACACCTGCGTGTACTGGGGCGGGGCGGGCTTCGAGGGCCGCGTGGCGGGCGGCTTGGCCGCGGGGGCTCCGTTGGTGATCGAGTTGGGTTTGGCGGCGTGCCACTTCTCCATCCCCTCCAGGCCGCCGTCCTCGGCCGGAGCGAAGCCCTTGCCCTTGACGGTCGCGCAGTGGACCACCACGGGGCGGTCCGCGACAAGTGCCTCGCTGAGCGCCTGGCGCACCGCGCGGACGTCGTGGCCGTCGATCACGCCCATGTAGGCAAAGTCCAGCTCCTCCCACCACAATCCCGGCGCCCAGAATGCCTTGATCGACTCCTTGACGTGCGGCCCGAATCGCTCGAACGCCGCGCCGATCCCGGCCGGTAGCTTGGTGAGCCCGCCCTCCACGCCCTCGCGGGCGTGCCAGAGCTTCGGATTGAGCCGCACCCGGTTGAAGTACCGCGACATTGCACCGACGTTCGGTGCGATGGACATGCCGTTGTCGTTGAGGAGGACGACGAGCGGAGTTCCTTCCCCTCCGGCTTGGTGAACTGCCTCGAACGCCACGCCACCGGTCATCGCGCCGTCGCCGACCACCGCCACGACGCGGCCATCCTCGCCGTGACCGCGGCGCATCCCCTCTTTGATCCCGACGGCGTATCCGATCGCCGTCGAGGCATGGCCGGCGCCCATGACATCGTGCTCGGACTCGTGGACCGCGCAGAACGGCGCCAGGCCCCCGTACTTGCGGATCGTCGGGAGCTGGTCGCGGCGACCGGTCAGCACCTTGTGCGGATACGCCTGGTGACCGACGTCCCAGAGGATCTTGTCGCGAGGCGAGTCGAGCAGCGAGTGGAGCGCGACCGCGATCTCGCACGTGCCGAGGTTCGCCCCGAAGTGGCCGCCGATCTCCCCGACCGTGTCGATGATGTGCTCGCGCAGCTCCTGGGCGACCGCCTGGAGCTCGTCTTCACTGAGGTCGTGGAGGTCCTGGGGGCTGTTGATCCGTTGCAGAAGTTTCGGCATCAGTAGCTCCGGGTGGCGATGAAGTCGGTTATCTGCTCGAGTCGCTCGGCTCCGACCGCTGCGGCCTGGGCGAGGGCGGCTCGCGTCCGGCCGTGGGACTCACGGGCCAGGCGGCGCGCTCCGTCCAAGCCGAACTCCGTGACGTAGGTTCGCTTTCCCAGTCGCTCGTCGGTGCCCTGCGGCTTACCGAGGGTGTCCTCCGATCCGGTCACGTCGAGGATGTCATCGACGATCTGGAAAAGGACGCCCAGTTCGCTCGCAAAGGTGCGGAAGGAGGTGATTGTGGCAGGTTTCTGCCCACCAGCCAGCACCAGGACGCATTCGATGCTCGCGCCGATCAGCCGTCCGGTCTTCAGCTCGTGCAGGCGCCTGAGACCGTCCGCGCCGGCCGGGGCGGTGCCGGCGACGTCGAGATACTGACCGCCGACCATGCCGCCGACTCCCGTGGCGGCGGCAAGCTCACGGGCCGCTGCAAGGACGTTGGCGGGCTCGCCCTGCTGCTCTGAGAGCAGCAGCTTGAATGCCTCTGCGTAGAGGCCGTCGCCGGCGAGGATCGCGACGTCCACGCCGAACGCCCGGTGACACGTCGGGCGCCCACGTCGCAGATCATCGTCGTCCATCGCCGGCAGGTCGTCATGAATCAGCGAGTATGTGTGGATCAGCTCAATCGCGGCGGCGAGTGGCAGGACAGACGTCGCGGGGAGATCGATGGCGTCCGCTGTCGCCAGGGCAAGCACCGGCCGAATCCGCTTGCCACCGGCGAGCAGCGAGTAGCGCATCGCTTCCTGCAGGCCCGCGGATGCGTCCTCACTGGAGAAGCGAAGCGCCTGTAGGTAGCGCTCGATCTCCGCACGCAGCTGGTCCGGATACGTCGCCGCCAAGCCGACTGTCTGCACTGGGATCTATGCCGCGGGCAGCGGAAGCTGACCGGGAAGGTCGGGCAGCGGCTCGAGCGCTGCCCGCGCCTGTTGATCGACGCGAGCGCTCGCCTCGGAAGCGAGCCGCGCACACTCCTCGATCAGCGCTACGGCGCCGTCGGGTTCGAGCTCGCCGGTGCGCAGCCGCGCGGCGGTCTCCTCGAGCCGGGCGCTGAGCTCGCTCAGGGAATCAGTCACGATGTGGAGCCTAGCGCGAGCGCCTCGGTCGAGGGAAGGTGAACCCGCCAGCCGCCCCCAGGACGAGGGGTCCGAGGCGTGAGATCCTTACCGGGATGCGGTTCGGGATCTTCTACGAGCACCAGCTACCGCGACCGTGGGCGGAGCGCAGCGAAGCGGACCTGCTGCGCGACGCGCTCGAGCAGGTCGAGCTCGCGGACCGCCTGGGATTCGACTATGTCTGGGAGGTCGAGCACCACTTCCTCGAGGAGTACTCGCACTCCTCGGCCCCGGAGGTGTTCCTCGCGGCCGCCTCCCAGCGGACGCGCCAGATTCGGCTCGGCCACGGGATCGTCAACGTCATGCCCGCCGTCAATCACCCTGCCCGAGTGGCCGAGCGGATCGCCACGCTCGACCTGATCTCCGGCGGCCGAGTCGATTTCGGGACCGGGGAGTCGAGTTCCTCGACCGAGCTCGGCGGATTCTTGATCGATCGGGAGCGCAAGCGCGCGATGTGGCACGAGGAACTGGACGCGATCACCCGGATGTTCGTCGAGGAGCCGTTTGCCGGATTGGAGGGGGATCACATGCAGATGCCGCCGCGCAATGTCATCCCCAAGCCGCTGCAGAAGCCTCATCCGCCGCTGTGGGTGGCCTGCAGCCGGCGCGAGACGATCCATCTCGCGGCACGCAACGGCATCGGCGCGCTCTCGTTCTCGTTCGTCGAACCCGAGGACGCCGGCAAGTGGGTGCGCGAGTACTACGAGCTGATTCGTTCCCCGGAGTGCGTGCCGGCCGGCTTCGCCGTCAACCCGAATGTCGCCGTGGTCCTGCCGATGATGATGGCCCCCGGCGAAGCGCAGGCGATCGAGCGCGGGATCGATGGCGCTCACTTCTTCGGTTACTCGCTCGCTCATTACTACGGTCTCGCCCAGCATTCTCCGGCCGCCACCGACGTCTGGGAGGAGTTCGAGCAACGGCGCGACGAGGCCGGCTTCGCCAGACACATCGTGCGCCCCGACCAAGCCCCGCTCGGAGTGCGGTTGCTGCAACAGGGTCTCGGCTCGCTCCGCGGTGCGATCGGCACGCCCGAGCAGGTCGACGATCTGATCGCCCGCTACGCGCAGGCCGGCGTTGACCAGGTGATCTTCGTCCTGCAGTCAGGCCGCAACCGCCACGAGCACATCTGCGAATCCCTGGAGCTGTTCGCGCAGCGGGTGATGCCGCGGTTCCTCGAGGGTCGCGAGCAGTGGGAGGCCGCGAAAGCGCAGTCACTGACCGGCGCGATCGAGCAGGCCCTCGCGCGCCGCGAGCCGGCCCGCGAGCTCGACTATCGCTACGTGATCGACGAGCAGGCGGAGCTGGCGCGGGCTCGCCGAGGCCGCCGGCGGCGGCGCGGGCGGCGCGAGCTCTCCGAGCTTGGCATCGCCGAAGCCCGCCGCCTGGGCCGGGAGGCGGTGGTGAGGCTCCTGGCGAGGCTCGTGCAGGGCGCCAGCGACGCCGTGGTCGAGCGACGGTTCGGCCGAGGGTTCATCCAGCACGCGCTGTTCGCGGGGATGGCCCGGTCCTTCGAACCCGACGCGGCGGGCGGCTTTCAGGGCCGCCTGGTCTATGAGCTGGCGCGCCCCGCGACCGGAGCCGAGGCGAGCCACTGGACGATCGAGGTGCTCGACGGGCAGGCGCTCGCGCGGCCCGGCGGCACTGAGAAGGCCGCGCTCAGGCTCCGCTTCGACCTCTCGGACTTCGTCAGGATCGCGGCCGGGACGATGGACCCCGCGGAGCCGCTGCTGAGGGACCGAGCATCAGTCGAAGGCGACTTCGCGCTGGCCGCGCGATTGGGTGAGATGTTCGGCGGGCGAAGCCCATACTGAGGCCGACCCCGCCCACCGGGCTCAGAACCGCAGCAGCGCCGCCATCCCCCGGTGCGGTCCGAGGTCCGGATAACGCTGGATCACGATCACCTCGGCGTCCTGGGCGAGGGCGGACTCGACGGTTGCCTCGCGCAGATGCTCGACCTCCTCGAGCTCGGTGCCATCCGCCGGGCAGGGACCGTGCGCCTCGACGGTCAGCATGCCACAGCTCGGGCAGCGGCCGCCGCGCCGGTCGATGCCGGCCTCGAGCAGCAGCTTCTCGACGCGTCGCTCGTTCAGCGCCCCGAGCGTCGCTTCCAGCCCGGCGGCGGCACGACCGGCCGTGGCGAGCCCGGCCGCCAGGCGGTCGAGCGCCGTTCGCTCGCGCGTTTGTTCCTCGTCGTCGACCAGCGCGCTGACCGCGGAGCGGATCTGATCGTCGGTCGCGGTGTTGATATCGACATCCACCCGCCGCTCGAGGAGCCGCGAGCGCAGATCCTCGTGGAGGACCGCTTCGAACCGAGGCACGATCTCATGGGGCCCTCCCAGCGCCAGCCGGTCGAACCGCTCACGCTGCCAGGAGCGATGCAGATGGTCGGCGACGTGGCGGAGGTGGTTCTCGACGTCCCGATCGACGCTGCGCTGATAGTTGGCTTGCGACCAACCTCCCTGGTCGTGCTGGCCGTGGACGTCCTCCTCGATCCGCTCGCGCTCCTGGAGCTGGTCCGGGGGCCCCATGAAGATGCGCCCGTCGCGCCGGTTCACGAGCGCCACGCACCACCGGCGCGCCTGGATACTGAGGACGAGCGGCTCGACGTACGGGGTTCGCTCGATCACCACCCGTCCTTCGAGCGGCCGGGAGATCTGGATCGCTTCGAACAGCTCGTCTGGTCCCGAACAGAACACCGCCAGCGCGCGCGCTCCCTTGAACGGGGGTTCCGGGGAGAGCAAGTAGCGGCGCACCCGCTCGAGATCCTCGCGCAGAGCAACCCGGTCGTCGTGGCTCAGCGTCCTCTCCTGCTCCACTTCGCGGCCCGCCTGGTCGAGCAGGGAGCGGATCTGTGATGCTCGCGCTGGAGCCGTCGCAAAGCGCTCAGGATCGAGGTCGAGGTACAGGCTGACCACGGGATGGGTGGAACCGTGTTGCACCAGTCGCCTGGCGGCGCCGACGACGCTCATGCTCGCCCGGTACCCGCGCCTGCCAGCGTTGAAAACGTGTTCAGAGGGTGTCGTCGAGCGCCGCGTTGACGAGGGCATCGGCCCGCGCGTTCTCGGCTCGAGGCACGCTGCGAATCTCCCATCGATCGAAGCCGCGCAGCGCGCTCATCGCCTCCTCGTACAGGGGCCTCATCGACGGGTGCTTGACCTTGTAGACGCCGCGCAGCTGGCGGGCCACCAGTTCGGAGTCGTTGATCACCTCGACCTCACGAGCGCCGAGCTGCGCCACTCGCTGCAGGCCTCGGAGCATCGCCCGGTACTCCGCGACGTTGTTGGTCGCCACGCCGATCCGCTCCCCGAACTCATCGAGCACCTCGCCACCGGGGTCGGACACCACCACGCCGATCGCAGCGGGTCCTGGATTACCCCGCGCTCCCCCGTCCACGTGCACGCGGAGCCTCAGCGGCCCCGCCGCGGTCCGCGCACTCAATCGCTGGCCAGGTCGGGTATGTCCCCCGGGACGCGCGCGCGCCGGCGATCGCGGATTTCTCGCTGCCCGCCTCCCATCGAACGGCGGTCGCGGCGGGAAGCTCGGCGCCGGTCGACGATCACCGTGACGTTGGGGTCATCAGCGTAGTAGTGGGTGAGTTTGCCGAACAGCTCGCCCGCGAGTGCTTCCGGAACGACGCAGTAGATCACCCCGAAAATGCTATTGGACCGTCCGGTGGTTGCGCATTCAAACGTTTGTCCAGGAGCGGTGAGACCCGGCTCAGCCACCCATCGAGAGCAGGCCCCGGTCGTCCGCGAGCGCATTCGGGTGGCGTTCCTCGGGCGTGAGCTCGTCGAGCTCATAACCCTGCGCCGCGATGCGGACGCCCGGCACCTCGTCGGAGAGGTCGACCTCGTAGCGGTACCAGCACAGCTCCCAGGAGGCCACGACGTTGACCAGGCTCGGGCGTACGGCTGACGGGCTCACCGCGACCGCCGGAAGTCCGAGCGACCGCGCGACCCCGGATACCGTCCGCGGGTGCTCCGAGGAATTGAACAGGTCGATCGCGGAGGCGATCTTCTGCTCCGTACTGGTGGGGATCGCGCGGACGTGGCGCGGCTCGCGGGGACGCTCGCGCCGGAGCAGCGAGCCGCTGTTCAGCGGAGCTTGATCCGGGCGCCCGCCGACGGCTGCCGGGCCGCCGTCCTCGCCCTCCCGCTCCAGCGAAGAGCCGACCTCCGCGGGGGGCGGGCCATCGCGTCTTGCCCGCAGGCGTGAGAACAGCGAGCGCCGCCGCTCGGACCCCGCGGTTCCCTCCTCATAGGCGGGAGCGGTGCCCTCGCGGACCCAACCCTCGTTCAGCGCGCGCGACTTGCACAGCTCGCACACCCACCGCCGCGCTCCGCCGTGGACATACGCCTCGGCGCGTTCGCCGCGCAGCAGCGTCCGGCCACACACGTCGCAGACGGTATGCGCGGTCGACGGGCGGATATCCCTGGTGGTCACGGGCCCGAGCGTACCAGCGCGGCTATGCCTTCACCGCCTCCTTATCGGTCTTCGCTTCATCGACGATCTTGCCCGCGAGGTGGCCCGGTACCTCCTCGTAGCGCAGAAATTCCATCGTGAACTCGCCCTGCCCGCCGGTGATCGAGCGCAGATCGGGGGCGTAGGAGAGCATCTCCGCCATCGGCACCTCGGCCTTGACCTCGGTCATTCCGGCTCCCGCAGGCTCCATCCCGAGCGGTCGTCCACGGCGAGAATTGAGGTCACCGATCACGTCGCCGACGGCGTCCTCGGGAACGGTCACCGTGGCGAGCATGATCGGCTCGAGGAGCACCGGCCCCGCTTCGGAGAGTGCCTGCTTCATCGCCAGCGATCCGGCGACCTTGAACGCCATCTCGGAGGAATCGACGGTGTGGTAGGAGCCATCGTAGAGCCGGACGCTCAGGTCCTTGACGGGATAGCCGGCGACCACGCCCTCCTGCATCGCCTCCAGTACCCCCTTCTCGACCGCGGGGATAAACCCGGTCGGGATCACGCCGCCCTTGATCGCGTTGACGAACTCGAAGCCGCTCCCGGGCTCCCCCGGCTCGATCTCGATGCGGCAGTCGCCGAACTGTCCGCGCCCGCCGGTCTGCTTCTTGTGGCGGCCGTGGGCTTTGGCGGGCTTGCGAATCGTCTCCTGGTAGGGCACGCGCGGCGGCTTCAGATTGACCTCGGCGCCGAACCGCGACTTCAGCCGCTCGACGATCACCTCGACGTGGACCTGTGAGAGGCCGGCGACGATCTGCTCCCCGGTCTGCGGGTCGCGATGCAGGTCGATCGTGGGATCCTCCTCCTGAAGGCGGCGCAACGCGGTGAAGACCTTG
Source organism: uncultured Solirubrobacterales bacterium (assembly GCA_963799745.1). Taxonomy (GTDB): domain Bacteria; phylum Actinomycetota; class Thermoleophilia; order Solirubrobacterales; family Solirubrobacteraceae; genus Palsa-465. The sequence goes on from CAWCYH010000011.1 coordinate 239,780, forward strand.
TCCTCGTCGCCCTTGCTCTTGGGCTCGACGGCGAACGCCATCACCGGCGCGGGAAGCTTGACGCTCGGCATCTGGATCGGCTCATCGCGCGAGGACAGCCAGTCACCGGCCTTCGTCTCCTTGAGCTTCGCGACGGCGCCGATGTCGCCGGGACCAAACTCGGTCGCATGGCCGGTCTGGTGACCCGCGAAGGTCACCAGCTGCCCGATGCGCTCCTTGTTGTGGGTGCGCGTATTGAGCACCTGCGAGTCGTGTTTGAGCACGCCCTGGTAGACGCGGAACATGTTGATCCGGCCTGCGAACGGGTCGGCTCGGGTCTTGAACACGTACGCGAACGTCTCCTTGTCCTCGACCGGCTCGAGCGTCACCTCGCCGAGGTCCAGCCCGCCGTGCTTGACCGGTGACGGGAGGTCCTCGACGATCGCATCGAGCAGTCGGTTAGTCGCCACGTTGCGGGTGGCGATCCCGCAGGTCACCGGGAAGATCGCGCCGTGGTTGGTGCCCTCCTTGAGCGCCGTGACGATCTCCTCGTGGGAGATCTCCTCGCCCTCGAGGTAGCGCTCCATCAGCGCGTCGGAGGATTCGCTGACCTCGTCCATCAGCTTCTCGCGGTACTCCTCGGCCTGTGCCTGGAGCTCGCCCGGAATCGGGATCTCCGCGCTGCCGTCACGGCCCCCGCCTTCGTAGCGGTAGGCCTTCATGTCGACGAGATCGATCACCCCGGAGACCTCGTGTTCGGATCCGATCGGGATCTCGGTTGCCACGACGTGCTGCCCGAACACCGCCTTCAGCGCATCGAGCGTCCGGAAGAAATCGGCGCGTTCGCGGTCGAGCATGTTGACGAACACGAGCCGCGCGAGGTCGAGCTCGGCCGCACGCTGCCACAGGCGGTTGGTATGCACCTCCACCCCCATCACCGCGTTCACCACGAACACCGCCGACTCGCACACCCGCAGGGCGCCGAGCGCGTCGGCGACGAAGCTCGAATCGCCGGGCGTGTCGATCAGGTTGACCTTCCGGTCCTGCCATTCGAACGACGCCAGCGCCGCGGAGATCGACATCTGGCGCGACTTCTCGTCTGGATCGGCGTCGGAGACGGTCGTGCCTTCCACCACCGTGCCGAGCCGGTTGACGGCCCCGGCCTGGAACAGGAGCGCCTCGTGCAGCGAGGTCTTGCCACTACCGCGGTGGCCGACGAGCGCCACGTTGCGGATGCGATCCGCGGGCTTGTGCATACCGTTCTCCTCTCCTTCGTGATCGAAGGAGCCGACGATACCGGGCCTCGCTGCGCTCGGCGTCCCTGGGACCATGCGCCCCGTCCGGACGGCCTCAGATGTGACCGCATCCGGCTCCGGGCCGGCGTACGCTCCGCTTCTTTGAGTCCAGGAGAACGCTCCGCTACGCCGGCAGCTTCCATGGCCCAGCATCCGGCTGGGCCGTTTAGTCGAGCTCGCCCGCCAGCTTCGAGCGCAGCCGCAGCACCGCCTTGGTGTGCAGCTGCGACACGCGCGACTCGGTGACGCCGAGGACCTCCCCGATCTCGCGCAGGGTCAGGTTCTCGTAGTAGTACAGCGCGACGACCAGCTTCTCGCGCTCCGGCAGCGCGGCAATCGCGCCGGCGATCCGGTCGCGCAGCTCGCTCTGATCGACGAGCGTCTGCGGGTCGGGTGCGCCGCGGTCGGGGAGCGTGTCAAGCAACGAGACCTGATCGCCGGTCGCGTCCGGCGCGCTCCACAACTCATCGAGCGCGACGATCGTCGAGTTGGAGATCTGCAGCAGCGCGTCCTGGAACTCTTCGACGCTGATCACGAGCTCGGTGGCCATCTCCTCGTCGGTTGGGGCGCGCTGGAACCGTGCTTCGAGCCTCATGTTGGCCCGCTGGATCTCCCTGGCCCGGGCTCGGACCGAGCGAGGCACCCAGTCGAGCGTGCGCAGCTCATCGATGATCGCGCCGCGGATCCGGGTGATCGCGTAGGTCTCGAACTTGATCTCTCGGCTGATATCGAAACGCTCGATGGCGGAGATCAGCCCCGTGAGCCCGTAGGAGATCAGATCCGCCTCCTCGACGTGCGCGGGAAGCCCCGAGCTCATCCGGCCGGCGACGTACTTCACCACCGGTGAGTAGGCGATCACAAGCCGCTCGCGGGCCCGCTCGTCCCCGGACGCCTTGTAGCGCCGCCACAGATCTTGAAGCTCGACCGCTTTGACGTTGGTTTCCAGTTCTCGCTCCCAGAATCCGGTGTTACGCGCGGGGATGGGCGCGGACATATGCTGATCTGAGCCGGGCCGACTCTACCCGAGTGTAGACCTGCGTCGTTGAGATGGTTGCGTGGCCAAGCAGCTCCTGAATCGCGCGTAGGTCGGCGCCGCCATCGAGCAGGTGAGTCGCGAATGAGTGGCGCAGCGCGTGCGGATGGGCGTCCGCCAGGGCGGGCGCCTGTGCGGCGGCCTGCCGCGCCCAGGTCCGGAGCCGCCGCCTGACGTCGGACGTGCTCAGCCGCCGCCCTGATTTCGACAAGAACAGCACGGTCCCCCGGTCGCTGTTGAGTGCCGGACGGCCGCGGGCGAGATAGTGCTCGGTGGCCCGCAGCGCGTGCTCTCCGGCCGGTAGGAGCCTGGTTTTCCCACCCTTTCCTTCGACCCGGATCGACTCGGCGTCGAAGTCCACCGACTCGACATCGAGACCCACCAGCTCCTCCGCCCGCAGCCCCGACCCGTAGGCGAGCTCGAACAGCGCCCGGTCGCGAAGCTCCAGCGGCGTGCTCGCAGGAATCCGGTCGAGCAGGAGCGCGAGCTCGTCCGCCTTCAGCACGCGCGGCAGCCGGCGGCCGCGCTTCGGTGCGCTCAGCAGCTCGGCCGGATTATCCCCGCGCAGACCAACCTCGACCTGCACCCGGAACAGCGCGCGCAGCGCCGCGAGCTTGCGGGCGATCGTGGAGGGCGCCTGGCCACGCTCGGACAGGCCGGCGGCGTAACGCCGCAGCGCACGTACATCGATGGCGGCTGGATCGAGCTGGTGCGAGCTGGCCCACTTGGCGCACTGCAGCGCGTCGATCGCGTACGCACGCCGCGTCTTCTCGGCCACGGCGCGACGGCGCAAGTCGCGTTCGAACGCGTCCAACGCGGCCTGCCAGCGCGGGTCGATGGCGCTATCGCTGTCGTGTCCGTTGGTTGCCAAGACGCGCGCGCTCATCACGTGCTCATGCTATTTCGGCATGAGCCGGCGGCAACCTTCAGGACCGCGGAGCTACTGGCGCGAGTCGTAAATTCGGTGACACCGAGAGGGGTCACCTGACTCGTGACACTAGGCCACGTGCACGAGTGTCCCGATCGGCGTGTAAGGCCACACCTGACCGGCGGAGCCGAGCTCCATCTCGACGCACCCGAGACTCTGCGGGAATCCGAATTGCGAACGGTCGAACGCGTGCAGCGCGTCGCCCCCGTTGAAGTAGCTGATGAACTGGATCCCGGGGTCGTCGTAGTGGCTGCCGTCCGGGTTGGTCCCGCTCATCGTCCCCACGCGGATGTGCTCGTAGACCGGGTAGGTCCCGAGCGCCGTCGGTGCCTGCGGGATTCCGGTGTTGACAGGCGCGCTCAGCACGGTGCGGCCGCTGTGCCACAGCGTCAGCGACTCCGGCGAGCCCTCGCTCACCGTCACGAACGAATAGCCGAAGTTCGATCGCGTCCCGCTGGCGGCGGCGTGGATCAGGTACTGCCACGCGAGCGGATTGGAGAGTCCGACGGTCGCCAGACCGTGGTCGTTCTCGAATGCCATCAGCGCACCCTCGGTCATGACGCCCAGTGCACCCGGCTGCCACATATTGCGCAGCGCAGAGGGAACGTTCGGATAGCGCCACACGAACCTGCCGGCGGGCGGGTGGATGGCCGCGTTCACCTGCGCCTGAGGATTCAGCCCAGGGCCCGACCCGGCGTAGTTGAACTTCAGCGGCAGGTAGCCCAGCACGGCGAGCAGCTGCTGAAGGCGCAGCGGCGATCCCCCGGGGACGCGCCAGCTAGGGTCGCCGCCCGGGGCGCCGAGGATCTGGACGCCGCCCGGCAGCCCGACGTGGACGGTCGCGCCGAGACCGTAGCCGTAGGCCTCGGGGCGGAACACGATCGTGTGGTCATTTACCGAGTGCCAGGTCCCCGCGGTGGTCGGCGTTACGGGGGGACGACTGGCGCCCAGGGCCTGATCGATCGGCTTGTTGAAGGTCAGGCTGATCGGGGTGTTCGGACGGATCAGGGTGCCGGGGGCCGGATTGGCGATCGCGGCCGCGGCCGCACCGGCCGGGAACCAGCTCACCAGCGCGGGCTTCGAGGTCTCCCAGCTCCGCGGGGCGGCGGCGATGGCCAGTGACCCCGCCGGGGCGATACGGGGCAGCGTGACCTCGGCGCGGGGCGTGGTGAGGACGCGCCGGTGCCGGGCGCCGGGCGTGCCGTAGGAGATGACTCTGATCGGCTGCCTGAAGCTGAGCCGCAGCGGCGCACCCGACCGCAGCGTGAGGAAGTGCGAACGGAGGCTCGCCACCGGCGTCATCAGCTGCAGATGCACGCGCTGAGTGCCGCCGGCGAGCCAGGAGATCCAGCCGGGGCGCTTGACCACGACGTCGACCGACACGAGCTGATGAGCCGGGATCAACGGCTTGGGCCAGATCTTGTCTCCCCGGAGTTCGATCGGAACCGACGCGCTGTGGGGCCCGGTGGCGACGCTCACGCTCTCGATCGTGCCGCCGCCGGCCGGGAACTTGACCGCGGCCAGCGCGCTCGAGTCGGAGGTGAGCGTGGCACGGGAGGAGGCGACCACGATCGCGACGCCCGCGACGAGCACGATCGCCAGCAACAGCACGCCCCCGGAGAAGTAGAGGCCGCGCCGCGAACGACCTCCGGGCACGGCGGATCGACGAAGGCCCCTACGGGCCCCCTTTTCCGTTGCGCCCGCCGGGCGGAGGTATGAGACGTCAGCCACTTCGAGGGGTCTCCTGGCCGTGGATGGTACCGATCTTAGGTTCGGCGCTGACCCGGCCGGCCCCTGCCGGCGCCGTGATACAGAGCGTTTCAGCCGCCCCGAGGAGCTTTGCGGAGCTTTGACGCGGTAGTCGCTGGCTCAGCGGGTGATCGCGCCGTCGGAGGCGCTCGAGACGAGCCGCGCATACTTCGTCAGCGCCGCGCCTGGATACGGCCGTTCGGGCGCGCTGTAGGCGTCGATCCGCTCCGCCAGCTCCTCGTCGGAGAGCGCGACGTCGAGCCGGCGCCGATCGACGTCGAGCGTGATCTCGTCGCCGTCGCGGACCGCGACGATCGGACCGCCCCGCGACGCCTCGGGCGCGACATGGCCCGCCATCAGGCCGTGCGTGGCCCCCGAGAAGCGTCCATCGGTAAGCAGCGCCACCTGCTCGCCGATCCCCTGGCCGACGAGCGCCGCCGTGACCGCGAGCATCTCGCGCATCCCGGGACCACCGGCGGGTCCCTCGTTGCGGATCACGACGATGTCGCCGGCGTTGATGGAGCCGGCGGTGACCGCCTTCATCGCGTCCTCCTCGGACTCGAATACGCGCGCCGGACCCGTCTGCTTGCGCCGCTCGTGGCCGGCGAGCTTGACCACGCACCCCTCGGGGGCGAGGTTCCCGCGCAGGATCGCGAGGCCGCCGGTCGGCTTGATCGGATCGTCGAGCGGGCGCACCACGCGCTGGCCCTCGGTCTCCCGGGCACTGTCCGCGTGCTCGCCGACGCTGTGACCGGTGACCGTCTGCGCGTGCTCGTGCAGCAGCCCCGCCTGCTTGAGCCGCTTCATCAGCAGCGGCACCCCGCCCGCCTTGTACAGATCCGGCGCCACGTACCGGCCTCCGGGCTTCAGGTCGCACAGCAGCGGCGTCCGCTCGCTGATCCGGTCGAAGTCGTCGATCGACAACTCGACGCCCATCTCGCTGGCGATCGCCAGCAGATGCAGGACGCCGTTGGTCGAACCGCCGCTGCACGCGATCGCGGCGATCGCGTTCTCGAGGCTCTCCCGGGTGATGATGTCGCTTGGGCGCTGGCCCCGCGCGAGCACGTCCATCAGCAGCTTGCCGGCGTCGGTGGCGACCTCGGCTTTGTGCGAGTCGACAGCCGGGACCATCGAGAAGCCGGCCGGCGAGATCCCCAGCATCTCGAAGGCCATCGCCATCGTGTTGGCGGTGAACTGGCCGCCGCACGCACCCGCGCCGGGGGAGGCCGCATCCTCGATCTCGCTCAGCTGCTCGTCGGTGATCCGTCCCGCCGCATGCGCGCCAACGGCCTCGAACACCTCCTGGATCGTGAGCTGCTCACCGTGCAGATGGCCGGGCAGGATCGAGCCGCCGTAGAGCATCAGGCTGGGCACGTTGATCCGGCACAGTGCCATCACGGTGCCGGGAATCGTCTTGTCGCACCCGCTGATCGCGATCACTGCGTCGAACAGGTGGGCATTGCAGACCAGCTCGATCGAGTCGGCGATCACTTCGCGACTGACCAGCGAGGCTCTCATCCCCGCCGTCCCCATCGTGATCCCGTCCGAGATCGCGATCGTGTTCAGCTCCATCGGCGTGCCGCCGGCGGCCCTGATCCCCTCCTTGACCTTCGCCGCCAGCGCCCGGAGATGGAAGTTGCACGGCATCGTCTCGATCCACGTGTTGGCGACCGCGACGAGCGGCTTGCTGAGGGCCTCATCGTCGTAACCGATCCCCTTGAGGAACGCGCGAGCGGGAGCGCGTTCCGGGCCCTCGGTCAGCGCGCGGCTGCGATGCTTGAGATCAGGCGAGCTGTTGGTAGCGCTCATCGGGCCGAGACTGTAGCGGCGCGGAATCCTCGCCGACGGCCGGCGCACGACGGCCCTCCGGCGACCAGACGCGCCGGGGGCCTCACGCGGCCTGGCCGGCGCGATCCAACTCACCCTGGTGCGTCTGCCGTGCTGGAAGCCGAGCTACCGGTCGCGTGCCGGATCCACGCTCGCTCCCACTGCGACAGCCGCCACAGGTCTCGCTTGACCTGGGCCGGATCGAGCTGGCGTCCCGGCAGGTGCATGTTGGCGGTCGAGATCAGCCTTCGCTCGTCGCCGGTGAGCGCCATCCATTTCGCGAGCACGTCATCGGAGTCCGGCAGGCGGGTGCTGCCGTACGGGCGAGTGTCATCCGGGAACGCGATGCAGTACTCGTTCAACAGCCGATGCGTCTGCGGGACATACGCGACGATCGGGCGATGGGGATAGATCAGATAGGCATACGGCGCTCCCGAGCTTCCACCCGTCTCGTCGAGGCCCGCCGCCTGTGATCCCCACACACGGATGAACCCGAGGTCGTGGTACATCGACCACTCCTCCTCGTTGACGCATGAGCGCAGCAGAGCGCGGGCGCGCTGCTCGGCACGTCGCTCTCGACCGGGGTCGTACATGACGGCCGGCACTCGCTGGCGCCGCGCGCGATGGCGAGCCCAGGCCTCGTCCATCCACGGGATGATCACGTCGCACAGCAGCGCCAGCGCCACCAGCGCAGTTGCGGCGAGCGCCAGTAGCACCGGACCGACCGGCGGCCTTACCGACCGCCCGCTGCCCGCGGGAAGAAGATCACGCGGTCGGCATCACGTGGGATCTCGTCAAACCCTCGGACCATCCGGGCCTGACGCCTCCCCGCTTCCCCAGTCAAGGGCACGGCTGCCCACAGCCCCGCGTCCAGTTGCCTACGAAACTCCTCGACCAGGCGCTGCTGATCCTCGGCGAGCTCGACGTCACCCTCTGCAATCAACACCTCACCATGGCCTGGCCTCATCCGCAGGAAGCGCACACGAGGATTATGTCAAAACCCAGCGCGCCCTTGGACGCTTCAGCGCCGCCCTGACTTCAGCCCCAGCACGTCAACCGGGCCTGCGCCGGCGCCGATTTCGGCGAGCCCGTCCGCGACTGCGCGCGCCGCGAGCCGGTGAGCCGCCTGGGCAGCTTGAAGGGGATCATCGCCCCAGGCCAGCCGCGCCGCCAGCACCGACGAGTGAGTGCAGCCCGATCCGTGGGCGGCTCTGTCGGGATGGCGCTCGCCGGCGATCTCCACGAGTCGTCGTCCGTCGAAGAACAGATCGATGGTCTGTTCGCGGTGGCCGCCCGTGACGATCACCGCTCGCGGGCCGAGCGCGTGGACCGCCCGAGCAAGCGCTTCGGGGTCGGCGTCGTGCGCGGAGCTCGCGTCAGCCTGCGCCATCAGCGCCCTCGCCTCGGCGATGTTGGGCGTCACGACGCTCGCGCGCGGCAACAGCTGCGCGATCATCGATGCCCGGGCGGCCGCCTCGAGCAGCTCGGCGCCGGACTCGGCGACCATCACCGGATCGAGCACGACCGGTGTGGCGGCGGGAAGCGCATCGATGGCGCTGGCCACCGCTTCGATCGTCGCTGTGTCGCCGAGCATGCCGATCTTCACCGCGTCGACACCGATATCCGCGCTGACCGCCCGCACCTGCTCGATGATCATCCGTGGCGGGATGTGATGGATTGCTGAGACGCCCGTCGTGTTCTGCGCCGTGATCGCGGTGATCGCGGTCATTCCGTGCACGCGACACGCGGCGAACGCCTTCAGGTCCGCCTGGATTCCCGCGCCGCCGCCCGAGTCAGACCCGGCGATCGACAGCACGCGCGGGATGCGGTCTCGGTCGCGTGACTCGAGGGGGTCGCGATCGTCCTTCACCTCGACGAGATTAGTGGGGGCCACGCTCACGGCAGGACCGAGAACCTCCCGCCCGGTTCGCGGCGCACGTATCCATCGAGCTCCAGCGACGCGAGTGCCGCCAGCCCCTCGCGTGGGTGAAGACCCGCCTGGTGCAGGGCGGCGGGTGTGTCGTTTCCGTCTGCGATCGCCGCCAGCAGGCGTTGGAGCCCCGGCTCGGGCGGCGCCCGGCGATCCACCGTGACCGTCCGGACGCCATGGCCGAACAAATGGTCAAGGACGTCCTGCGGCCCGCGCACGACGTGGCCGCCGCCGGCCAGCACACCGTTCGGGCCGACCGCGAGCGAAGCGGTGATGCGCCCCGGCACGGCACCGACGAGCCGGCCGAGCCGGTGCGCGACAGCCGCGGTCACGAGCGAACCGGATCGTTCGCCGGCTTCGACGACGATCGTCATCGCGGCCAGCGCCGCGATCAGGCGATTGCGAGCCGGGAACATCCAGCGCCACACATCGCTCCCCGGCGGCAGCTCCGAGATTGCCGCCCCGCTCTGGCAGATCTGCCGGTACAGGCCGCGCTTAGCGGGCGGGTATGGACGCTCGGCGCCGGCCGGGAGGACGGCCACGGTCGCTCCGCCGGCGGTTAGCGCTCCCGCGTGCGCGGCGGAGTCCACCCCCATCGCCATGCCGCTGAGGACCGTGACGGCCGCCGCCCCGAGCCCCCGGCCAAGCGAACGCGCGACGTCGAGTCCGTAGCTCGAGGCCCGGCGCGCTCCGACGATCGCCACCGGATCCTCGTCGACCAGCTTTAGGAACCGTTCCCAGCCACCCGCGATGTGAAGCACCGACGGCGGCTGCTCCAGCGCCAGCAGTCGAGACGGATAATCAGGATCGCAGCGGCAGATCGCCTCCAGCCCGGCCGATCCGGCCTGCTCGCGGGCGCGGTCGGCATCGAACCGCTCGAGCTGCGCGCGGATCGCCGGCCTGCGGTCTCCGCCGACGGCGTCGATCAGCTCATCCGGACCGAGCGCGAGCACGGCGTCAAGCTGCCCCCGCACGCGCTCGAGATGGCCGGCCAGCCGGCCGAGGAGCCAGGCCCGCGCGAGGCAGCTCGCACACGCCCGCTCGCCCATGCTCAGGCCGCCAGGGTCGCTTCGGCCTGACCACGCTGGCGAAGGCTGAGAGCGGTGAGAAGATCCGCGTGTACGACCCACTCGTGCCGGTTCAGATCGGCGATCGTCCTGGCAACCCGGAGCACGCGGTGCCGGCCTCGCGCGCTCAGCGCTCCGACCGCGTACGCCTTCGCCAGCGCCCGCTCGGCGGGTTCGTCGAGCTTTACGTGGCGGCGGGCCTCACGGGCGTCCATCTCGCCGTTGCAGCGTGCGACCGAGCCGGCGAGCCGGCGCTGCTGCCGGCGGCGCGCGTCGGCAACCAGCTCTCGGGCGCGGGCAGAATCGAGCCGCGGGGCGCCGCGCAGCTCGGGCTCCGTCGGCCGCTCGACGTTCACGAGCAGGTCCATGCGATCGAGCAGGGGACCGCTGAGACGTCGGCGGTGGCGCCGGAGGTCGGCCTCGCCGCAGCTGCACCGATCCCCCACGCCGGCAAACCCGCACGGGCAGGGATTGGTCGCCGCGACGAGCACGAATCGTGTGGGAAAGATGAGCGCTGCCTGTCCGCGCACGATCGTCACGCAGCCGTCCTCGAGTGGTTGGCGAAGGGCATCCAGCGCGGAGCGCTGGAACTCCGAGAGCTCATCCAGGAACAGGACCCCGTGATGGGCCAGCGTGGCCTCGCCGGGACGCGGCGGAGATCCGCCTCCCACCAATCCTGACGGTGAGACCGTGTGATGCGGCGCGCGAAACGGGCGCTCCGAGACCAAGCCGTCCCCGTGCATCCCCGTGACGCTGTGGATCCGGGTCACCTCGAGCGCCTCGGCGCGGGTCATCGCCGGCAGGATCGACGGCAGCCTTCGAGCCAGCATCGTCTTGCCGGTCCCCGGGGGCCCCTCGAGCAGGAGGTTGTGGCCACCGGCTGCGGCGATCTGCAGCGCGAGCAGCGGCGCCGCGTGGCCTCGAACATCGGCCAGGTCGGGCTCGTGCATCGGTGTCTGCCGGCGCGGGAGCGGGGTCGGCAGCGGCGGCGGCTCGGCGCCTCCCAGCACGGCTGCCGCCTCGCGCAGCGTGCCGACGCCGGCAATTTCGAGCCCGTCCACGAGCGCTGCCTCGCGGGCGCGTTCGCGAGGCACGATCAGCCGCGACAGTCCCGCCAGGCTGGCACCCTGGGCCACCGCCAGCGCTCCGGGAGAGTCGCGCAGCTCGCCGCCGAGTGAGAGCTCGCCGAAGACAGCGTAGGAGCGCAGCGAAGCGACCGTGACCTCGCCGCTCGCCGCGAGCAATGCCAGCGCCAGCGCGGCGTCGAAGCCTGGGCCCACCTTGCGCAGGAAGGCGGGAGCGAGGTTGGCGGTGATCCGGCTCTGGGGAAACTCGAACCCGGAATTGAGGATCGCCGAGCGGATCCGGTCCCGCGACTCTCGCACCGCCGCGTCGCCGAGGCCCACGATCGTGAACGCGGGAAGGCCCGAGCGGATGTCGACCTCGACCCACACCTGGCGTGGATCGACGCCGTCGATCGCAAACGTGGCCACGCGGGCGAGCATGGCTCGACGCTACGCAAGATCGCGTGACCGATGGGTCACGGCGTGTGCCAACTCTGCGCAGCGCCGGTGCGCGGCTTTGCGCCGAATCGTCACACCGCGCGCGCCACGCCCCAGCAATCGATCCCTAGCGTCCCGGGGGTGAGCAGCGATCTCCGTCACCGCCTTGGTCAGCTCGGCGAGCAACTCGCGTCCGAGCATCTTGTCCGCCGCGGATTCCGGATCCTCGAGCGCAACTACCGCACACGGTGGGGAGAGCTCGACATCGTCGCGTTCGATGGCGCGACGCTCGCATTCTGCGAGGTCAAAACCCGGCGGTTGGATCCTGGCGCTGGACACCCCTTCGATGCCCTGCGCTACACCAAGCGCTCGCGCGTGCGCAAGATGGCGTGCCGCTGGCTGTGCGAGCGGACCGAGCGACCCTACGCGGACGAGCTGCGGTTCGACGCGATCGGCGTCACCTTTGACCCGTCAGGAAAGCTCATCGGGATCGAGCACCTCGAGGGCGCCTTCTGAGAACGACGCCAGCCCCAGCTGCTGATAGGCCGCGGACTGAAACGAAAGGCGATGAAGCGGCGAGACGCCCAGCCGCTCGATCGCGTCGCGGTGCTCGGGCGTGGCGTAGCCCACATGCTGGGCGAACTCCCAGCCGGGGTGGGTCGCGTCGGCGCGTCGCATGTAGCGGTCGCGAGTCTCCTTGGCGATCACCGATGCGGCGGCGATCGCGGCGCTCTTGGCGTCACCCCCGATCACCGCGCGCTGCTCGTGGCCGACGCCGGCCACCGGAAATCCGTCGCTGAGGCACACGCAGCCCTCGCAGCAGACGCGCGCCAGCGCATCGCGTAACGCCGCCAGGTTGGTGACGTGCAGACCACGAGCGTCGATCCCCGGCGCACAGCGAGAGATGACCGCGACCTTGGCAGCGACGCGGAGGATCACCGGGTAGAGCTCGGCCCGCGTCGCCGCGGTCTGCTGCTTGGAGTCGTTCAGCGCGCCGAGCGCGCGGACCTCGGCGGGACCGATCTGCTCGAGGTCGAACACCACGCCAGCGGCAACCAGGGGGCCGGCCAGGCAGCCCCTCCCCGCTTCGTCGGCACCGGCGACGAAACGGAATCCGAGGGAGCGATCGAACGCGAACAGACGCCGGCCCGCCCGCGCCGGGCGCCTCGGCCGGGCCTTAGAGGAATCCGATTCGATCCGGTGGCCAGTAGGTGAAGAACGCGACCCCGATGATCCATTTGTCAGGGACTGGGCCCCAGAAGCGGCTGTCGTCGGATGCGCCACGGTTGTCGCCCATCATGAAGTAGTCGCCGGGCGGAATCACGATCGGTTTCGGGAAATTGCACGAAGGATCGCTCCCGCAGGGGGCGATGTAGGAGTCCTTCTCCCGGACTCCGTTGCGGATCACGTGTCCGCCGGCGATCGAGATCCGGTCGCCCGGACCCCCGACGACGCGTTTGATGAACGTCTGGCTGGACTGCTGGGGGGTCGGCATATCGCAGGCCGCGTTGTGGCCTGCACCCTGCCGAGGGTTCTGGCAGACCGGCGTGTCCGGATCAGCGCCCTGGGGTGGGTGAAAGACGACGATGTCGCCGACGCTGGGATGATTGATCACCCGATTTGCGAGGACCCGCTGGCCGATGTGCAGCGTCGGGAACATCGAGGGGCTGGGTATCCGATACGGCTTGACGACGAACGCCTGGATCAGGAAGGCGAGTCCCACCGCGATCGCCACCGTCAGCACCAGCTCGATCGCGGATTTCAGCGCGGTCTTCTGAGATTTGGTCCCCGATCGGGCCACCTACAGTAACCCGATCCGGTCTGGCGGCCAGTAGGTGAGAAATGCTTCGCCGATGATCCACGCCTTCGGCACCGGTCCCCAGAAACGGCTGTCCTCGGAGTCGGGACGGTTATCGCCGAGCATGTAGTAATCGCCGCGAGGAATCGTGATGGTCCCCGGAAAGCTGCAGGATGTGGCCCCATCGCACGGGACTATGTAGGCGTCCTTTTCGCGCACGCCGTTGCGGATCACGTGGCCGTCGACGAGCGAGATCCGGTCACCGGGCAATCCCACCACACGCTTGACGAAGGTCTCCGAGGAAGGTTGGGACTGCGGGACGCCGCACGGACGGGCCGCGTCCTGTCCGGACTGATTCTCGCCCTGGTTCGGGTTGGCGCATCCGTCGGCGTAGTTCTTGGGGGGATGAAAGACGACGATGTCGCCGACGTGCGGAGAGGAAAAGTGGCTTCCGATCCGATCGACGAGGATCCGCTGGTTGATGTGCAGGGTCGGCAACATCGAGGCGCTGGGAATGCGATAGGGCTTGATCAGGAACGCCTGGATCGCGAGCGCCAGGCCGAGCGCTACGCCGACGATCACGACGAGCTCCAAGATCGAGCTCGTCAATGACTTCTTGGTCCGAGTCACACCTGCTCTTCGCCGGCGGGAGCCTCGTCACCCGCCGGACTGGGCTCCTGCGCCACCGTGGCGGGAACGGAATCGGCCGCGTCTTCGGCCGCCCGCTGCTCCTCCTCCGGCTGGGTGCCTTGCTGAGCTGCGTCCGCGCTCACGCCGTCTGGCTCGCCCGGCGCGTCTGCAGTCTCGGGTTCTGGCTGCTCGGCCTCGGGCCCGTACAGGAGCTCGCGGTTGACGATCTCCTCGGGCCCCGTGGAGCGACGCTCGCGTACGCGGGCGCGCTTCCCGACCCGGCCGCGCAGGTAGTACAGCTTGGCTCGTCGTACGTCGCCGCGCGCAGCCACTTCGATCCGCTCGATCTTTGGCGAGTGCAGCGGAAACGTCCGCTCCACGCCGACGCCGAAGGATTGTTTGCGGACGGTGAATGTCTCGCGTGCACGATGCCCCTGGCGCTTGATGACAACGCCCTCGAAGACCTGGGTGCGGCGACGAGTTCCCTCGATCACCTGGAAGTGGACGCGCACACGGTCGCCGGCATCGAACGCCGGCACGCGGCGGAGCTGAGTGCGCTCCAGACTGTCGATCACGGTACTCATGGCAAGTCCAGGCGCCGGCAGCAACGGCAAGAGCCGGTGGTTGGGGGCTTTGCGCACGCTACGCGAGGGCCCCGCCCGCGCGGGGGCCTATGGTAGCGGACCGGGATTGCGGCGCGATTTGCTCTGCGCCAGGCGCCACTCGCGGATCCGCGCATGATGTCCTGAGAGCAGCACGTCCGGGACACGCCAGCCACGATGCTCGGCCGGCCGCGTGTAGTGCGGATATTCGGGTCCCCCCTCAAGCGCGACGCTGAATGACTCCTCGACGGCCGAATCCTGATGACCCAGCGCTCCGGGCTGCTTGCGGATCACGGCGTCGCACAGAACCATCGCGGCCAGCTCGCCGCCAGCCAGCACGTAGCGACCGATCGAGATGCGGTCTGAGGCGAAATGCTCGAGCACGCGCTCGTCGAATCCCTCATATCTGCCCGACAGCAGCGTCAGCGCCGGCTCCGCCGCAAGCTCCTCCACGAGCGGCTCGTCGAGCACGCGGCCGCTCGGCGCGAGGGCGACCACGCGCCGCTCGCCGCGAAGCTCGACCGGGTCTCGGCCGTAGCGGGCGCGCAGGCCCGCCTCGACCACATCCACCCTCAACACCATCCCGGCGCCACCCCCGAACGGGGTGTCGTCGACCTGCCCAGCGCTCAGCGGCGTGTGCTCGCGGTAGTTGACGTACTCCAGGCGAAGGCCCGCGGCGACGGCGTTGGCGACGTGACGCTGAGATTGAAACCACGCGAACGCCTGCGGGAACAGCGTGAACACATCGATCTCGTTCACCGCTCCCCCAGGAACGCCAGATTGATCTCGACCTCTCGGCGCTCGATGTCGACGGTGCGAACCGCATCGCTGATCAGCGGGACCAGCAGGTCGCTCTGCTCACCTGGTCGGCTGACTTCGAGCACCTCGCAGGAGGGGAGCGCCAGCAGCCGGCGCACGGTACCGACCGGTACGCCGGCGTCGTGGACCGTGCAGCCCTCGAGATCTTCCGCCCACCACTCGTCGGGCTCAAGCTCGGGCGCCTGTGCGCGAGCCACCAGCAGCGCCTCTCCCCCCAGCGCCTGCGCCGCCGGTCGATCCTCGTGACCCTCCAGCCGCAGGATCACGCGCTGATCGGTCCCGGCTCGTCGGGTGATGCGAAGCGGCGCTCCGCGGACCACCACGGTCACCCCGAGGACCAGCAGCTGCGGCTGTGGTTCGCCGACGTGAAAGCTCCCGTCGAGACCGTGCGGGCGGCCGACCCGGCCGGCGCGCAGCCATTCTCGCTGCACTACGAGTCGACGATGTCGACGAACACACGGCGCTTGTCGTTGACCGCCGCGCTCTTGATCACCGTCCGCAGCGCTGCTGCGGTTCGCCCGCCGCGGCCGATCACGTTGCCGTAGTCGTCTTCTCCAACCGACAGCTCGAGGACGATTGATCCGTCGTCTTCGCGCACCTCGTTGACGCGCACATCGCCGGGGCTCTCGACCAAGCCGCGGGCCAGGTACTCGAGCAGCTCCTTCATCTGGACGTGACCGCTAGCGGATGCCCTGCGTATGCAGCAGCTTGCGGACCGTGTCGGTCGGCTGGGCGCCGCGGGCGAGCCAATCGCGGACGCGCTCCTCGTCGAGGACAATCGTCGAGGGATTGGTCTGGGCGTTGTAGTGACCAACCGTCTCGATCACGCGGCCGTCGCGCTTTGAGCGCTGGTCAGCCACGACCACCCGCCAGATCGGGTTCTTGCGGCCGCCGATGCGTGTCAGTCGAAGTCTTACCGCCATGTCTGTGCGACGAGGTTAGCGTGGCCGGCTTCGGTACGTCGCTCTGCGGTTGCTCAGCGCGCTTGGCGCATCAGCGCCCCGAGGTCCGGCATCCGCCCCTGGGAGACCTGGCGCATGACCTTGCGCATCTGCTCGAACTGCTTGATCAGCGCCTTGACGGCTTGCACATTGGTCCCCGATCCGCGCGCGATCCGCAACCGCCGCGAGCCCTTGATGAGCTCTGGATGGCGGCGCTCCTGGGGGGTCATCGAGAGGATGATCGCCTGGATCCGGTCGAACTCGCGCTCGTCGACCTTGACGCCTTGGAGCTCCTTGCCGAGGCCGGGGATCATCCCCAGCAGCGACTGCAACGGCCCGAGTCTCCGGATCTGGCGGAGCTGATCGAGGAAGTCGTCGAGCCCGAACTCCTGCTTGCGGAACTTGCGCTCGAGCTCCGCCGCCTGCTGATCGTCGTAGGCGCCCTGGGCCTTCTCGATCAGCGTCATCACGTCGCCCATCCCGAGGATCCGCTGAGACATCCGGTCGGGGTGGAAGCGCTCGAACTGGTCGAGCTTCTCGCCCGTCGAGGCAAACAGGATCGGCTTGCCGGTGATCGCCTTCACCGACAGCGCGGCGCCACCACGCGCGTCGCCGTCGAGCTTGGTCATCACGACGCCATCGAACTGCACGACCTCGGCGAACTGCTCGGCGACGGTGACGGCGTCCTGCCCGGTCATCGCGTCCACGACGAGCAGGATGTCGTGCGGCTTGACCGCCTTTCGGATGTTGGCGAGCTCCGCCATCAGCTCCTGGTCGACGTGCAGCCGGCCGCTGGTGTCGATGATCAGCACGTCCTTGCCCTCGGCCTGCGCGCGGTCACGGGCCCACGCCGCGATCCTGACCGGGTCGCGATCGGTCCCCTGCTCGTATACCTCGGCGCCGGCTTGCCCCCCCACCTTGACCAGCTGCTCCACGGCGGCGGGGCGATAGACGTCGCAGGCGGCGACCGCGACTGACGATCCATGCTGCTCGCGCAGGTAGCGCGCCAGCTTGGCCGTCGCCGTGGTCTTGCCCGAGCCCTGCAGCCCGGCCATCAGCACGATCGTCGGCGGGCGGGGAGAGAACGAGATCTCGCGCGCGGACCCGCCCATCAGCTCGGTCAGCTCGTCGGAGACGATCTTCACGACCTGCTGGCCGGGGTTCAGCTGTCCGATCACGTCGGCTCCGAGCGCACGCTCCTTGACCGCGCTCGTGAAGCTCTTTACGACCTTGAAGTTGACGTCCGCCTCGAGCAGCGCCAGGCGGATCTCGCGCATGGCGGCGGAGACATCGTCCTCGGTCAGCGTTCCCCGCCCGCGCACATCGGCGAGCGTGGCCTGGAGCTTTTCGGCAAGCGAATCAAACATCTTCGAAGCTCAGGCTACTGCGTGCCAGACGCTCGGCGGGCTCGACCGTCCCGGACGCAAACATCTTCGAAGCTCAGGCTACTGCGTGCCAGACGCTCGGCGGGCTCGACCGTCCCGGACGCCGTCAGCCCTTCTTCCACTCGGGGCGGTCGGGCGGGGGTACCTCGGCCGCGGGCCCGTGCTCGTTCGCGCCCGCCGCCGGGAACGCCCTGGCGATCCCGCCGAAGGCCTCGGCGAACTCCGACGGAATCACGAACACCTTGTTGGCGTCTCCCCGAGCGAGCTGGGGCAGCATCTGCAGATACTGATAGCTCAACAGCTGCTGGTCGGGCTTGCCCTCGTGAATCGCCTCGAACACGGTGGCGATCGCCTGGGACTCACCCTCGGCGCGAAGAACGGCGGCCTGTTTCTGCCCTTCGGCGGTGAGCACGGCCGCCTGCTTCTGGCCCTCGGCCGTGAGGATCTGGGACTGCTTGACGCCCTCGGCGTTGAGGATCGCTGCGCGGCGGTCGCGTTCGGCGCGCATCTGCTTCTCCATCGCCTCCTGGATCGTGCCGGGAGGATCGATCGACTTCAGCTCGACCCGGTTGACTCGAATCCCCCACTTCCCCGTCGCCTCGTCGAGCACGCCGCGGAGCTGGGCGTTGATGTGGTCGCGGCTGGTCAGCGCATCCTCGAGCGATAGCGAACCGATCACGTTGCGCAGTGTCGTCACCGTGATCTGCTCGATCGCCTGCAGTGGATTGGCCACCTCGTAGGTGACGGACTTGGCGTCGTTGACCGTGAAGTAGAGGACGGTGTCGATCTGCACCACGAGGTTGTCCTGCGTGATCACCGGTTGCGGCGGAAACGAGACCACCTGCTCGCGCAGGTCGATCAACGGCTTCAGCCGATCGACGAACGGCATCAGCACCGTCAGCCCCGGCATCAGCGTCCGGTTGTAGCGCCCGAAACGCTCCACGATTCCCGCCCGCGCCTGCGGCACGATCCTGATCGTCCGGGCGAACATGATCAGCAGGAAGATCACTACCACGGCCGCGACGATTGCTCCAGCCATTGCCGCTCTCCTTTACTCAGCCACGAGCGCCGTAGCGCCCCTGATGTCCACAACCTGCACCCGGGTCCCCTTTTCAAGCACCTGATCCTCATCGAGGGAACGGGCTGTCCACACCTCGCCGTCGATCCTGACGCACCCGACTCCCTCGTCGTTGACGATCCGCTCCAGCACGACTGCCTGCTTTCCGATCAACGCCGCGGCGCCGGTTCTGATCTGCGGTGGCACGTGCAGATGGGATTTTGCGATCGGCCGGACGACCCCCAGGGTGAGAAGCGAAACCACGACGAACACGATCCAGGGCACGACGCCGCCCACGCCGGCCGCGTCGATCCCGGCCGCGAGCAGCGCGCCGAGGGCGAACGGCGCCAGGAAGAAGCCGGTGGTGAGCATCTCCCCGATCCCGAACGCGCAGGCGGCGATCAACCACACGATCCAGCCGTTCATAGAGAGCGAGAATATCGCTAGCTGACCAGCGCTTTTGCGAACTCGCTCGGCTCGAAGGGCCGGAGATCCTCGAGCTTCTCGCCAACCCCGATCAGTTTGACTGGAATCCCCAGCTCGTGCGCGATCGCCAGCGCAATCCCGCCCTTCGCGGTGCCATCGAGCTTCGTCAACACCAAGCCCGTCACGTCGACCGCGTCCGAGAACATCTGCGCTTGGCGCAGGCCGTTTTGACCAGTGGTCGCGTCGACCGTCAGCAGTGTTTCGTGTGGCGCCTGCGGGATCTGCTTCGAGATCACCCGCCGGACCTTCCCCAGCTCGCCCATCAGGTCGTCCTGCGTGTGCAAGCGCCCCGCGGTATCGATGATCACCACGTCTGCGCCTTCGCGGCGGGCAACGGCAATCGCGTCATAAGCGACCGCGCCCGGATCGGATCCCGCCGGCCCCTTGACGAAATCTGCGCCTGCCCGCTGCGCCCACAGCTCGAGCTGCTCGACGCCGGCGGCTCGGAACGTGTCTGCCGCGCCGAGGATTACCGACTGTCCCAGCTCCTGGCGCAGGTGCCACGCGAGCTTGCCGACAGTCGTCGTCTTGCCGGTGCCGTTGACCCCGGCCACCAGGATCACCGTCGGCTGCGCGGTGAGGTCGATCCGGTCATCTCCGGTCCGGGTGATGTCCGCCAGCAGCTCGGTCAGCCTCCCCGTCAGCGCCTCGCCTCCGGAGATCTCGCCGCTGGTCGCCTCGCGCTCGAGCTGCTCGACCACCTGGGCGGTCGTCCGCGCGCCGACATCCGCGTAGATCAGAGCCTCTTCCAGCCGCTCCCAGGTCTCATCGTCGAGGTCCTCGAACAGAGTCGCCTGGATCTCGCTGGTGAGCGCTTGACGGGTCTTGCGCAGGTTCTCCCGCAACCGCCGGAAGCGGCCCATCCGGCGCTCCTCGGTGGCGCCGTCGGCCTCGGCTGCCCGCGCCGGAGCGCCGTCGACGATGAACAGGTCCTGCCAGTCGCGAGCCATTGGGCGGGCGACGTTAGCCGATGTCGGATGGTCGCGGATGATCGTGGCGGCACCCGGCTGGGCGGGCGACACGGCGGTGGCGTCCCGGCGCTAGGCGGGCGGCCGGCCCGCGAGCATGCACGGGAGCCCAAATCGGCTTCGCGCGGCCAGAAATGGGCAACGCAACACGAGATTCGTGCTCCGGGGCCCAAATCGCGAACCGGGAAATCAATTTGGGCCGTTGTGCATGCCGGCGCTCACTCGCCCGCCTCCACGAGTCGCATCCCGGCGCAAACCGGCGCCCCCCGAGCGCTGCGACCTTCCCGCGGGGACCCGGGGGGGCACGCCCGCCGGGACCAGGCGGGCACTCGCGACGAGTGGGCGCATACGCGCGTGGTGACCGGGGCGGGACGCGCGCCGGGACCAGGGCGCACACGCGCGTGGTGACCGGGCGGGACGCGCGCCGGGACCGGGGCGGGGACGCGCGCCGGGACCGGGGCGGAGACGCGCGCTGGGAGGCGGGCGGGACGCGCGACGACTGGGCGGGCACGCATGCGGCGCCCGGACGCGGGACGCGCCCGTGGCCAGTCAGGCCGCCACGTCCTCCCGGGGCAGCCGTTGTGAGATCACCTTGGAGATCCCGTCGGTACCCATCGAGACGCCGTACAGCGAATCGGCGGCCTCCATCGTGCGCTTCTGATGGGTGACAACGATGAACTGGGCTGTCTGTGCGTACTCGCGAAGCAGGGCCAGGAACCGATCGATGTTGAGGTCGTCGAGGGCCGCCTCGACCTCGTCGAGGATGTAAAACGGACACGGCCGGGCCAGAAAGACGGCGAACAGAAACGCGAGCGCGGTCATCGACTTCTCGCCGCCGGACAGCAGCGTGAGCCGCTTCATCTCCTTGCCGGCCGGGGTGATCTCAATCTCGACGCCGAGCCGGTCCTCCTCCTCGGAGGTTCCCTCGGCGGCCATCTCGGCCTCCTCCGGGTCGGCCGGCTCCTCGGAGCCATCAGGAGGCTGCCCTCCCAGCACCCGCGGGGCTCCCTCGCGCTCGGTCACGAGCCTCAACCGGCCCCGGCCGCCGGGGAACAGCTCCGCCGCCAGGTGCTCGAAATTCCTCGCCGCCGCCTCGAACGTCTGCTCGAACGTCTCCCGGATCTGCCGATCGGTGTCGGCGATCAGCTTCTCAAGCTCGCGCAGCGCGGTCTCCAGATCGCCACGCTGGCGCTCGAGCTCCTCGACGTGCTCCACCGCCTCCGCGTATTCCTCCTGAGCCAGCGGATTGACGGGACCCAGCTGCTCGCGGCGACGCGCGAGCCGTTCCAATCGGGTTCTCAGTGCCTCGCGCTCATCTGGCCTCAGCGGCTCGGCCGCCGCCTCGGCTTCGAGCTGCAGCCGTGAGGCAAGTTCGCTCAGCTCCGTTCGCGCATCGGCAACTTGATCGCGAACACGCTGGAGACGAACCTCGGCCTCGGTCAGGACCTCGCTTTCGCGGTGAAGCCGGGCCCGGAGCGCGGCCTCCTGCTGGGCGCAATCCCGCAGCTCCGCCGCTACGTGCTCGCCCGCCTCTCGATCACTGGCGAGATCGGCGTCGAAGCCGACGCGTCGCTCGGCGATCGCGTCGGCCGTGGCCTGAAGCGCCCGGATCAGGGCGGTTATCGGGGCGGACAATGCCTCATCCCGCGCGATCAGAGCGCGCAGTTGCCCCAGCCGCGCGTCGCGCTCGCGGCGGTCGCGCTCGGCCCGCTCGAGAGCGGCGCGCTCGGCCGACAGCTCGGCGGTCACCTGCGCCCGCCGTCCCGCGTCAGGCCCGTCGTCGGGCGCGCCACGCCGGCGCTCGATCATGGCGGCGATCCGGCCCTGCTCCTCGGCAGCCTCATCGCGCGCGCGAACCGCGGATCGATCGGCGGCAATCGCCTGCTCGCGCCGGATCTCCGCCTCGCTCAGGGCGCTGCTGGCCTGTTCGAGCGCGGCTGCGGCGGTCAGCTCGGCGCCGGCCGCGGCCTCACTCGCGACGACCAGCCGATCGCGACGGTTGCGCTCGGCGAGCACCCGCTCCTCACCCGCGGCGGGAGCCTGGCGGACCTCCCTGGCGCCGGCAGACCACACTCGACCGCCGCGCGTGACGGCGATGCCGGCGAACGTCTCCGGCAGGGCGTCCAGCGCCGGCACCACCCACGCGTCGCCCAGCAACGCTCGTGCCAGCGCGGCCGCAGGCCCGACGCCCCGCACATGATCGGCCAGCAACTGCGCCCCAGGCATCGGCGGTTGCGCCCCAGGCATCGGCGGTTGCGCCCCAGGCATCGGCGGTGCGTCACGGGAGGCTGCAGGCTCATCGGTCTCGTTTGCCGCGATCAGGGCCCTGCCACCGTCCGCACCGACGCGATCGAGCAGCTGCGCGGCCGCCGCGCGGTCGGGAACGACGGCCGCCCGCAGGCGGCCATCGAGGACTGCCGCCAGTGCGAGCTCGAAGCCGGGATCGACCTCGAGCTGATCGGAAAGCGAGCTGGCCCCGCCGGGTACCTCCGCCTGGCTGCGCAGGAACTGGTTCACAGCGGCGAGCTCACCGCCGATGCGGGCCGCTTCGCGCCGGGTCCCCTCGACCCCGCGCTCGGCCTCCCGCAGTTGTGCGCGCGCTCGCTCCACGGACTGCTCGGCTTGCGCGCGGCTGCGGCTGGTCTGCTCGAGGCCTGCGGCGCACGCGGCGGTCTCGGCTGAAGCGCCCTCAAGCTGCGCCTGGAGGCCCGCCAGCTGGCGCGCGAGCTCGGCCTCTCGATCGCGATCGAGTGCCTCCAGTGAGGCCTCCAGCCCCGCGATCCGGGCCCCGGCCCCGGGGTCCGGCACGTCGGCGGCGACCTGGGCTCCGAGCGCATCGAGCATCTCGCGAGCTCTGGCCACGCGCGTCTCGAGCGCCGTTGCGGCCGCCTTCACCGCCTCGGCCCGGTAGCCGACCCGCTCGGCCGCCGACTGCGCAACGAAGCAGCGCCGTGAGAGCTCCTCGCGCTGAGCGCTGCGGCGGGCCAGCGCTTCCTCGGCTGCTTCGCGGCGACTTCCCACCCCCTCGAGCTCGCGCTCGGTCTGCTCACGGCCGGCCCGCGCCTGGGATGCCGCCTCCTGCGCGCTTCCGAGCTCCAGCTCGCGCGCCCGGACATCGTCGCGAACGAGCTCCCACCGAGTTTCGATCGCCTGGCGCTCGAGCCGCGCATGGAGCTCCGCCGCCTCGGCCTGGCGCTTCAGTGGTCGCAGGCGAGAACGAGCCTCGCGCTCCACATCGAGGGCGCGATCCAGGTTGTCCTGAGTACGGACCAGCTTCAGCTGTGCCCGGCGCCGGCGCTTGCGGTGTTTGCCGAGGCCGGCGGCCTCCTCGATCAGCATCCTCCGCTCGCGAGGCTTCGAGGTCACGATCGACTCGACTCGGCCCTGGGAGATCACCGAATGCATCTCCTTGCCGAGGCCGGTGTCCGACAGCAGCTCGACCACGTCAACCAGCCTGCACCGCGCCCCTGCGAGCCGATATTCCCCTTCGCCGGTCCGGTCGAGCCGGCGCACGATCGAGACCTCCGGGACTCCCAGCCCGAGCGATCCGGCGCTGTCGTCGAGGACCAGCTCGACCTCCGCTCTGTGGCCCGCCTGTCGGCCGGGTGAGCCGCCGAAGATCACGTCCTGCATCGACTGACCGCGGACCGCGAGCGGCGATTGCTCCCCCAGCGCCCACAGGACCGCATCGGTGACATTCGATTTGCCCGAGCCATTCGGACCGACGACCACGCTCACCCCAGGCCCGAACTCGAGCCTGGTTCGGTCCGGGAACGACTTGAACCCCTTGAGGGTGATCGACTTCAGGTACACGATCTCCCTTTCGCGGCCGAAATCATGATTCCTCGAGGGCCTCCAGCGCCGACTGGGCGGCGTCCTGCTCGGCGTCCTTCTTGCTGCGGCCGGACCCGCGGCCGACCTCGACGCCGTCGATCGTGGCGCTGATCGAGAACATCCGGTTGTGCGGAGGCCCCTGTTCGGCCACGATCGAGTAGCTGACCAGCGCGCCACGGCGAGCCAGCAGTTCCTGCAGGGCCGATTTGTAGTCGACGGGGTGTTCCAGCGCGTCGTCGATCTCCGGCCCGAACGCCTCGACCACAGCGGTCGCGGTGGTGTCGTAGCCGACGTCCAGATAGCACGCCCCGATCACCGCTTCGATCACCGACGCCAGCACGCGCTCGGTCGAGATCAGCGCGTCGATGCTCGCCGCGACGGTGGGCGGAGCCGCGGCGCGCAGCCGCTCGGGAATCCCCAGCCGTTGCGCGACGGCTCGACAGGAGCGCCCGGAGACGGCCTGGGCGCGGATCTTCGTCAGCCTGCCAGCCCCGAACCGCTCGGCCTCCAGCCGCGGGTACAGGTGGGCGGTCACCGCCAGCGCCAGGACGCTGTCGCCGAGAAACGCCAACCGCTCGTAGGAATCCGACCGCTTCGCGGTCCACGAGGAGTGGGTGAACACATTCGTGGCGAGCTCGTCGGGTAACCCCTCGAGCAGCTCGGCGAGCGTCGTGCCGGAACGTCGGCGGCGCGGAGCCGTTCGCTTGCGCTCGACGGTCACTCAGAGTCAGAGCCTTGGCTCGCCGCGGCCGACGGTGCTACGCCGCTCGCAAGCACGAACTCGACCGCCTGACCGACCGTCAGGATCTTGGCCGCCTCCTCGTCGGAGATCTTCACGCCGTAGGTGTCCTCGAGCTCCTGGACCAGCGTGTAGAGATCGAGCGAGTCGGCTTCCAGATCCTGCTTGAAGCGCGTCGACTCGTGGATCCGCGCCGGATCCAGCTCAAGCTCGTCCGCCAGATGCGCGCGGATCAGTTCGAAGACCTGCTCGCGATTCATCCGCCCGAAACGGTAGCCGTCGGCGCGGACGAGGCGGCGTCGTCATCGCCGTCGCCGGGGGGCGATCGCAGTGCCCCCGCCTCCAGCAGGGCGGCGCGGGTGCGGCCGATCACGTCCTCGTGGACACCGCGTGCCGCCACTTCGACCGCGCGAGCGAAGCCGCGGCGAGTGAACCGCCCGTGGGCCACCACCCCGAGCTGCCGCAGGCCGAGCATGTACGCCCCCCCCGGCGTCTCGGGATCGATCTCTTCGCGCAGGCCACGGATCGCGGGCGCGAGCAGCCACCCTCCGATCCTCCCGCGGACCGAGCTCAGCGCGACGTCGCGAATCGCGCGCATCGTACGCCCGGAGACCCCTTCGATCAGCTTCAGCGTGATGTTGCCGGTGAAGCCATCCATCACCACCACGTCGGCGACGCGCTCCGTGACTTGGGTCCCCTCGATGTTGCCGACGAAATTCAGTCCCTTCCCGGCCCGGGCAGCCAGCTGCTCGTGGGCCGAGACCAGCTCCGGCGTCCCCTTGGCCGGTTCCTCGCCATTGGAAAGGAGAGCCACGCGGGGGGCGGAAATGCCCATCACCGCCTGGGCGAATGCAGAGCCCATGTAGGCGAACTGGACCAGGTGCTCGGGCCGGCAGGTCACGTTGGCGCCGACATCGAGCAGCAGCACCGGCGAGTCGCCGGGGATCGGAATCGGCAGCGCCAGGGCCGGCCGGTGGATTCCGCGGTCACGCCGCAGGTGGAAGAGGCCGGCGGTGAGGGCGGCGCCCGTCGAGCCTCCCGAGACAAGCGCCTGGGCTCGCCCCTCAGCGACGGCTCGGGCCGCCTGGACGATCGAAGCGTCGGGCGTCGCTCGGACCGCATACGCCGGGTCGGCCGCTTTCGCGATCGAGACCGGCGCATCGACCACCTCGACCCCGGCCCCGACCGAACCGATCTCCGCAGCGGGACCGAACAACAGCACGCCGATTCCCTGCGCGGCGGCCCGCGCCGCGCCCTGCGCGACCTCTTGGGGACCGAGATCGGCCCCGCCCGCGTCCACGGCGACCGTGATCATTGCGCGGCCGCTAGAGGGACGGCTCGTCGGCGCCCGGGGCGATCACTTCGCGTCCCTTGTAGTTGCCACACACCGGGCAAACTCGGTGCGGAAGCCGCGGGCTGTGGCACTGCGGGCAGGCGTTGTACGTCGGCGCGCTCACCTTGTGCCGCGCGCGGCGATGGGCGGTACGGGCATGAGATTGCTTCTGCTTCGGGACGGCCATGGGCGATCAGGTTACTCGAAGCGCAGTTCGGAGAGCTTGGCCCAGCGCGGATCGGGCTGGCGCTCATGCTGGTGCTCGGACCCGGCGGCGTTCAGGTCCACCCCGCAGATCGGACACAGACCCGCGCAGTCCACCCGGCACAACAGCGTCGTCGGGAGCACCAGCGCCAGGGCATCCCGCGCCCATGCATGCAGGTCGAGGACGCCGCGCTCGACGTACGGGGACCCGAGCTCGTCTTCCCCGCCCGGCTGGGACACCTCGCGGGCGTCGACGCTGAAGGTGGGCGTCGCCGCTTCCAGACAGCGCATGCACGGCCCTGCCAGGGTCGCGTCGAAGCGCAATCGCAGCGCGTACCCGTCCCCGGTCGTGCGTGACACGTCGAGGCGAGCCGGGACGAGCTGCGGCTGCACCCGGTAGCGCTCACGGCCGAGCTCGAACGGGTCGATGGCCACCGCCAGCTCGAGCCGACGGCCTTCGCCGGCGCTGAGCCGTAACCCCCCTAAATCAAAGCTGTCAGTTCGGAGGGCCATGGCTTTGAGCTTAGCGACGGTTTTATCCTCAGCGGCAGGGGCTGAGGACACCGCCGCGCAGCCCAGCCGGGATCATTTGCTCCCGTGTCCTCGTGGTTTCGCACCTACGGTTTCGCCGTCGTCCTCCACGACCTGTGGGTCGGCTCCTACCCGCTCGACGCCGAGGACGTGGCGGTCCTCCAGCAGCTGGGTATTGAGCGCGTGCTGAACCTCGTCGAGGACGCCGAGTACGAGCCCGGGGAGCGCGATGCGATCGAGGCCGCGTACGCAGCCGCCGGAATCGCCGAGCGGCGGGTGGGCCTGACCGACTACGCCGGCCTGCCTGCCGGTGAGCTCGAAACCGCCGTGCGGCTGCTCTCCGGCTGGCTGGAGGGGGGCGGGCGGACGTACCTGCATTGCCGCGCTGGCTGGCAGCGCTCACCAGCGATCGCCGCCGGCGTGATCGCGAGCCGCGAAGGCGTCGGCATCGAACAAGCCCTCGCCTGCGTCCGTCAGCGCAAGCCGTCGGCGGATCCGCTCCCGCACCAGCGGGCCGACCTCGAGCGCTGGTGGGCCGAGCGGACAGCGAACTAGTCGGCTGCCCGCAGCCTCCGAGCGATCAATTCGGCGGGTGCATCCTCGTCGGGAAGCTCACCGACGTGAACGCTTCGCGCGCTGAGCGACACCGGTTCGAGCTGTGGCAGCTCCCGATCTTCGGCGACCGCGCCGTGCTCAGCGAAGCGGCGCGCCCCCGGCAGCACCCGCGCCTCATAGGACCCGACCGTTTCGTTGTAGGCGGCGACCGCACCGTTGAGCCGCTTACCAAGCGTCGCCAGCAGGCCGGACAGCTTGAGGAGCCGGGCGTGCAGCTCGCGTCCCAACGCGGAGATGGCGAGAGCCGACTCCGCGACGCGCTCCTGCTGCCACCCGTAGCCGACCGCGTGCAGCATCGCGAGTAACGTCGTCGGCGTTGCGATCAGCACGCGCCGCGCCATCGCATCCTCGATCAGCGCGGGATCGGCCTCCAGCGCGGCGCCGTAGAGATGCTCGCCGGGCAGGAACAGGACGACGAAGTCGGGGGCGGAGTCGAGCCCGGCCCAATACGCCTTGTCGGCGAGGCTCTTCACGTGCTTGCGCAGCAGCCTGGCATGGTCGCGCAGGTGGCGCTCACGCTCCTCCTCGTCGCGGGCCTGGTAGGCATCGAGCACGCCCTGGAGTGGGGCCTTCGCGTCGACAACGACGTGTTTGCCCCCGGGCATCCGGACGATCAGGTCCGGGCGGAGCGTCGCGTCCTCGCCGCCGAGCGAGGACTGCTCGGCAAAGTCGCAGTGGCGGACCATGCCCGCCAGCTCGACCACGTTGCGAAGCTGCATCTGCCCCCACTGCCCGCGGGCGTTCGGCTTGCGCAAAGCAGTCACGAGCGCGCCTGTCTCGGTGCGCAGCTTCTCGCCCGTCTCGGTCAGCGTCCGCAGCTGGGCCTCGAGGCGGCCACGGGATTCGCGTCGCTCCTGGTCAAGCCTCAGGAGCTGGGCATCGACGCGCCCCAGCTGCTCCTTGAGCGGGGCCACGAGCTGCTCCACCGCCTGCTGGCGCTTGTCGAGGTCACCCTTGGCCTGGATCTGCGTGGCCTGCAGTTGAGCGCGGGCCATCTCCGCGAGCTGCGTCATATTCGATTGGAGCGCTTCGGCGCTCAGCGCCTTGAATGACTCGGACAGCCGGGACTGGGCGTCGCTGACCGTCCGCAGGCGCTCCTCGGCCAGCGACCGCTCGTGCTCGAGGTCCGCGCGAGCCTTGACCAGCTCGCGCTCGAGCTCGGCAGCGCGGCGAGCTTCGGCGGCCAGTGCGCGCAGGCGCGCGCGCGCCGCGCCGGTGACCAGGCCGGCACCCACAATCAGCCCGATTAGCAGCCAAAGAGCATCCATCGCCACCGAGGATGGCGCTCATCTCGGACGGAACGACCGCCATGGGAGTCGAGACCGGCGCGCACTCGGACCTGCCGCCTCCCGGAGCGCGACCGATGCCTTGGTTGCGGCGCCCAGGGACGCAGCTGTGTGGGGCCCGGACGTGCCGGGCCCCACAGCTCCGTCTCTTCGTGCGAGTTACCTCAGGGAGAAGGCACGTCCATGGTCGCCATGAACGTGTCCTCGTCGTTGGCCGTCTCGCCGTTCGTCTCCGTCGCACCGCACAGCGCTGGCGGATTGCCCGGACCGGTGGCCGATCCCGGACACAGGAACAGGTCCGGCGCGCGGGTGTCGGACCAGATCGGATAGGCCTTGTTCTTGGACGCCGAGAGCCAGACGTAATCGCCGTAGAACTGGCCGCCCGCCGGGCCCTCGAACTGCGTCGGAGCCGGCATCGAGCTGGACGTCACCCGAACCTGCCCGAAGTTGACGAGATCGGTGCTCCCCGAGAGACTGAAATCAGAGGAGCCGGTGGTCTCATCGTTGCCGTACTGGCGGTCGTAGTAGTCCACGGCGAACTTGCCGCTGCCCGTGAATGCGGTCCACTGCCAGTACTGGTCGGTCCGCTTCTGTCGCCGCGACTGCGGGACGACGAGCTCGTCGCGCGGATCCGCGGCCCCGCCGGTGAACGTCGCACCGCCGTCCTTTGACACGCTCAACAGGATCTTGTTGTTGCATGCCCCGGGGGTCTTGACGCCCATGTAGGTCGGATTGCCGTCATCGGCGAAGCCGGTTGGCACGCACCCGTTGCTCTCGTTCGAGTCCCGGTTGATGTAGGACCCGAACGTGACGGCCACCAGGTTCGGATTGTTCGGATCGACCTGACCCGAGGGGTAGTTGGTGGCACGGAAGTCGGACACGGTCGACGTGTGAGCTGCGATTGGGATTCGCTTTGCGCGGCAGGTGGTTTGCTGGGGTTCGTGGCTTGCCGGTGGGGAGCTGCCGGGATCGTGGTGCTCCCGGCAGCTGCGGACGGTCAGGTTCCGGGACAGGCGGTGCGGGTGGGGTTGGCGATGGTTCCGTTGGGCATGATCGTGTTGCAGAAGATCGTGCCGGTTGTGTTGGCGCCGGTGAGGTTGGCTCCGATCAGCGAGGTTTGGCTCAGGTTGGCGTCTGTGAGGTTGGCGCCGCGGAGGTCTGCCGTGGTCAGGTTGGCCGCGGAGAGGCGTGCTGCGGTGAGGTTGGCTGCGCGCAGGTCGGCGCTGTCAAACACGCTCGAGCGTGCGTCAGCGTGGGAGAGGTTGGCGCCGCGGAG
>CAWCYH010000012.1:0-61598 GCA_963799745.1 uncultured Solirubrobacterales bacterium
TGTGTGGAAGCCCCGCCGTTGAGCGTCTCTCAAACCAGCCGCACTCGACCGCTCCCAACGCCCGCTCAGATCGTGAAACCGGGATCGAGGCTCAGCCGGCGGCGGGTGTCGCTCATGCTCGCGGGGGTCGATGACTACCCCCCCGCCCCGAGTCATCACCGCCAGCCTCGCGGAAGCGGCGCCGGACCTTCGCGTACAGGGGATCCGCGACCGGCAATCTGGGTTCCTGTGTCACGATCCTGGTTCGACGGTGGACATCGGCCTCTACAACCCATACCTCGCCGCTCTCGGCGGCGGCGAGAAGTACTTCCTCTCCGTGCTCGAGGAGGCGGCGAGGATACAGCGAGCACGCCTCACCGTGTTCTCACCGCAGGAACCGGACGTTCGCAGCTGGGAGCGGCTCAACATATTCGTGGCAAGAGATCGGTTCATGTGGATTCCTGCCGACGACGCCGTCGTCACGGCGCGCTCGCGCGAGCTCGATCTCCTCGTGACCATGAGCAACGACGTGCCGGTGCTGAACCACGCACGTCGCGGCGTCGCGATGGTCCAGTTCCCAACGCGAGCGCGCGACACGCCGATGGAGCGGGCCCGCGCGGCGCTCGCCGGCGCCGTCGGCCGGCGCCGCGCGCCCGCCGCGCTTGCCTCATACCAGTTGTTCCTGTGCAACTCGGAGTTCACGCGCGAGCACATCAGGCGCCGGCTGGGCGTCGGCGCGACGATTGTCGCGCCGCCGGTCGATCCGCCGCTGGTCGCGGGGCTCCAAAAGCAGCGCAGGATCCTGGCGGTGGGACGCTTCCACAAGGGCGAGCACGACAAGCATCAGGAGGTCCTCGTCCGCGCGTTCGCGCAGCTGCCGGAGTCGTTTGCCCAGCGCGCCGGCTGGGAGCTGCACCTAGTCGGCGGCGCCGAGGACACCCCGTCGACGCGACGCTGGCTGGAGGAGCTGCGCTCGCTGGCCCGTGGCGTGCCGGTTCATTTTCACGTCAACGCCGGACGCGACGCGCTCGCCGAACTGTACGCGACGAGCTCGCTGTTCTGGCACGCCACCGGTTACGGGGAGGACGCACGACGTCATCCGGAGCGACTCGAGCACTTCGGCATTGCCACTGCCGAAGCGATGTTCTGCGGTGCGGTGCCGCTCGTCGTGCCCCTCGGCGGGCAGGCACAGATCGTCACCGACGGCGTCACCGGTCGCCACTGGCACACGATGGGCGAACTCGTGGCACGCACGAGCGAGCTGATCGAGGACGCGGATCGCGCGCAGACGCTCCGCGCCAACGGGCAGGCGGAGGCTCGCCGCTATGGCAAACCGCGCTTCGCGGCCGAGGTCCGTCGGTACGTGCTCGAGGAACCGGGTTTATACTCACCCCGCTCGCGGCTGTAGCTCAGTTGGCTAGAGCGTCTGCTTGCCATGCAGAAGGTCGAGGGTTCGAGTCCCTTCAGCCGCTTTGAGGTCCCTGCAAGTCGGCATCTTTCGGACCGATCCCGGGAGGGGCAGCTGACGCAAGGCCAGGTGGAGCGGGAAAAGCAGCTCGCGGCAGAAGCGGCGGCGCAGATCGTGCAGAGCGGTATGACGGTCGGGCTGGGCTCCGGCTCGACCGTCTCCCACCTGCTGGCGCCGCTCGCCGCTCGCGAGCTCGAGATCCGCTGCGTGTCCACCTCTCCGGCCACCACTCAAGCGGGCCTGCGGCTTGGCTTGGAGGTCGTGGAATTCACGGGCCCGGACGCTCCCACCAGCCTGGATGTGGCAATCGACGGGGCCGACCAGGTCGATCCTTCGGGATGGCTGGTGAAGGGCGGCGGCGGCGCTCACACCCGCGAGAAGGCCGTGGCAGCCGCCGCGGATCGCTTCATCGTGATCGTCTCGTCGAACAAGCTTGTTGACCGGCTGTCGCCGCCGATCCCGGTCGAGCTTGCCCAGTTCGGCCTCGCGGCCGCCCTGGCGCGTCTGGATCCGGTACGGGTTCGCGACGCGCCGCTCAGTCCCGACCGTGGCGTGATCGCTGACTACCTCGGCGAGTTCGACGATCCGGCGGCGCTCGCTGCATGGCTGTCGGCCGCGGTCGGCGTCGTCGAACACGGCCTGTTTCCCGCCGCGATGGTCGCCGAGGTGCTCGTCGGGCGTGGCGAGGACGTCGAGCGGATCACGGTGTCCACGCCGCGCACCGTCTGACGGTCCCTTCCGACTCGCCGTGTCGTCGCCGGACGGACCGCCGCGACCAGTGGCCGACCCCACTACGTCTTCTTCTCGGCGTGTCCACCGAACTCCTTGCGCATCGCGGACAGGAGCTTGTCGGCGAACTCGTCGAGGTGCCGGGAGGCAAAGCGCGAGTACAGCGCGGTCGTCAGCACCGGGGCGGGAACGCCTACGTCGATCGCTGCGATCGACGTCCAGCGCCCCTCGCCCGAGTCGGAAACTCTGCCCTCGTACTCCTCGAGCGTTGGCGAGGCGTAGAGCTCTTCGGCGGTCAAATCGAGCAGCCACGAACCGACGACGCTGCCGCGTCGCCAGACCTCGGCCACCTCGGTCGTGTCGATCTCGTACTGGTAGAGCTCGGGCTCCTCGAGCGGTGCCGTCTCGGCGTCCGTCTCCTGCTGGCGCTTGCCCATATCGGCTTTCTTGATGATGTTCAGGCCCTCGGCGTACGCGGCCATCAGCCCGTACTCGATTCCGTTGTGCACCATCTTCACGAAGTGGCCGGCGCCGCTGGGACCGCAGTGGTAGTAGCCCTGCTCCGAGGGCGCGGCTTCGCCGGCCCGCCCGGGGGTTCGGGGCGCCGAGTCGACACCCGGCGCGATCGAGGCGAAGATCGGATCGAGCCGGTCGACGGCCTCGGGCTCGCCACCGATCATCAGGCAGAAGCCGCGGTCCACTCCCCAGACCCCACCGCTGGTCCCTACGTCGATGTGATAGATGCCCCTGTCCTTGAGCGTGGCGGCGTGCCTGAGGTCGTCGTGGTAGTAGGTGTTGCCGCCGTCGATGATCGTGTCGCCCGGCTCGAGGACCTCGGCGAGCGAGGCAATCGTCGTGTCGGTGATCTGTCCGGCGGGCACCATCACCCAGGCCGCCCGAGGCTTCTCGAGCTTGGCGGCGAACTCCTCGAGCGACCCCGCGCCGATCGCCCCGTCGGTTTCGAGCGCCTTGACCGCGTCCGGGGAGACGTCGTAGGCGACACAGTGATGTCCGTCGCGCATCAGCCGCCGGACGAGACCGGCGCCCATCCGTCCCAGACCGACCATTCCGAGTTGCATTGGGGTGTTCGTGGGCATGCTCAGCTCCTTTGCGCCGGTTTCGGCGTTGGCTTGTCGATTCGCGTCATCGCATCTCGCGGTAGCGCCGGATCAGCGCATTGGTCGAGCTGTCGTGCCGCAGGTCGGGCTCGTCGGCCGCTTCGAGCTCGGGGATGATCCGCCTCGCCAGGACCTTGCCGAGCTCGACGCCCCACTGGTCGAAGGAGTCGATGTCCCAGACCGCGCCCTGCGTGAACACGCTGTGCTCGTAGAGCGCGACGAGCGACCCGAGCGCGTGCGGCGTCAGCTTCTCGGCCAGGATCACGTTGGTCGGGCGGTTGCCTTCGAACACGCGATGGGGGACGACCGCAGCCGGCGTTCCCTCGGCCCGTACCTCCTCCTCGGTCTTTCCGAAGGCCAGCGCTTCGGCTTGCGCAAACACGTTTGACATGAGCAGGTCGTGGTGGTCGCGGATCGGGTTCAGGGTCTGGCCGAAGCCGATCAGATCGAGGGGGATCAGCTTGGTTCCCTGGTGGATCAGCTGGTAGAAGCTGTGCTGGCCGTTTGTCCCCGGCTCGCCCCAGTAGACGGCGCCGGTCTGGTAGTCGACCAAGCGGCCATCGAGCGTCACGTGCTTGCCGTTGGACTCCATCGTGAGCTGTTGCAGGTAGGCCGGAAAGCGCTTCAGGTACTGGCAGTAGGGCATCACCCCGAAGGTCTGCGCGCCGAAGAAGTCGCCGTACCAAACGGCGAACAGCCCCATCAGCACGGGCAGGTTGCGCTCAAACGGAGTGCTGCGGAAATGTACGTCCATCTCGTGAAAGCCGGCGAGCATCTCGCGGAACGCCTCGGGGCCGACTGCCAGCATCGTCGAGAGGCCGATCGCCGAGTCCATCGAGTAGCGACCCCCGACCCAGTCCCAGAACCCGAACATGTTCTCGGTGTCGATCCCGAACTTCGAGACCTCGTCCGCGTTGGTCGAGACCGCGACGAAGTGCTTGGCGATCGCCGACTCGTCGCCGAGCGCGGCCAGAGCCCATTCCCGCGCAGTCCGGGCGTTGGTCATCGTCTCCAGCGTGGTGAACGTCTTCGACGAGACGATGAACAGCGTCTCCTCGACGGCGAGGTCGCGCGTAGCCTCGGCGAAATCGGTCGAGTCGACGTTCGAGACGAACCGGAAGACCAGGTCGCGTCGGGCGTAGTGGCGCAGCGCTTCGTACGCCATCACCGGACCGAGGTCGGAGCCGCCGATGCCGATGTTGACGACGTTGCGAATCGGCTGGCCGGTGTGACCCTTCCACTCACCTGACCGGATCCGGTCGGCGAACGCCGACATCCGATCGAGCACACGGTGGACCTCGGCGACGACGTCCACGCCGTCCACGACCAGCGATTCTCCTTTCGGCATCCGCAGCGCGACGTGGAGCACGGAACGGTCCTCGGAGACGTTGATCCGTGCCCCCCGGAACATTGCCTCAGTGCGCTCGCGCAGCCCGGACTCCTCGGCCAGCCGGAGCAGCAACACGATCGTCTCGTCGACGATCCGGTTCTTCGAGTAGTCGAGATACAGACCCGCCCCTTGCGCGACCAGCCGCTCCCCACGACCCGGGTCCCCGGCGAACAGCTCCCGCAAATGGAGCTCGCGGATCTCGGCGTGGTGGCGCTCGAGCGCCTGCCACGCGGGACGTTGCCGGAGCGGCGTCGAGGTCGGGGCCGCGGTGCTCATCGGGCTCCTTTCGCGGCAGCGACGGCGAGCCCTGTCTGACCAAGCTTCTGCAGCCTCTCGGTTGCTCTCATTTCGCCTCCTGACTCGTTCTCGTGGGCCGGCGCGAGCAGCCTCAAGACGCTCACGCCGCAGATTCTGATGCCCCGGCCGCTGCCCGTCTACCCGTATTGCGCGTGCAGCTCGCCGATCCGCTCATGCCCCGCCCGCCAGACCGTATGGCGGTTGTGATCACGCGTCGATGACCTGCGGGACCCCGAGCGGGTTGTCATCTCGCAGCGGCTCCGGCAGCAGCCAGTCCGGTGCGTTCTGCCACACCACGGGCCGCAGAAAGCGCCGGATCGCCGCGGTGCCGACGGATGTGTGCGCCGGGGCCGTGGTCGCCGGGTACGGGCCGCCGTGCTGCATCGCGGCGGTGACGCTGACCCCCGTCGGGACGCCGTTGTAGATCAACCGCCCGGCCCGCGGCAGCAGCCGTTCGGCGAGCGCCCGGCCAAGCTGCTCGTCCTCGTCGGTGGCGTGCAGCGTCGCGGTGAGCTGTCCCGGGATCACCCCGATCGTTGCGAGCAGATCGTCGAGATCCCGGTAGGAGACGAGCAGCGCGATCGGGCCGAAACGCTCCTCACCCAGTTCTGGATGGTCACGCAGGATCCCGCTCGAGGTGGTGAACAGCGCCGGGGCGAGCGCGAACCCGGCTGACCGTGGTCGCTCGCGACCGTCGCCGAGTCGCTCCACTTCAGGATGCTCGGCGAGCTCGCGGGCCGCGTCCCTCGCCGCGCCGTACAGGCGCTCGCCCAGCATCACGCCGGTGTCCGCGTCGGCCGTGACCTCGCGCAGGGCGGCGCGGAACTCGGTGCCCGCTTCTCCATCGGGCACGAAGATCAGCCCCGGCTTGGTGCATAGCTGGCCGGCGTCGCGAGTGATCGCGCCGGCCAGTGCGGCCGCAACGTCCCCCGCCCTGGCACGGAGCGCGGCCTCGGTCACGATCACCGGGTTGACGCTCCCCATCTCCGCGAACGCGGGGATCGGTCGGGGCCTCGAAGCGGCGGCGTCGAAGATCGCCCGTCCGGCTCCGGTCGAGCCGGTGAAGGCGACTGCTTCGATCCCGTCCTCGCGCACGAGGTCCAGCGCGAGCTCGACTGACGCGGTTTGCACCAGCGAGAACCACCCGGCGGCCAGCTTCTGCTCGGCGAGGGCGTCGGCGATCTCGGCGCCGATCAGGGCGCTGGTTCCCGGATGCCCCGGGTGCGCCTTGCAGATCACCGGGCAACCGGCGGCGAGCGCCGACGCGGTGTCGCCACCGGCGACCGAGAACGCGAGCGGGAAGTTGCTCGCCGCGAACACGGCGACCGGGCCGATCGGCACCATCATCCGCCGCAGGTCCGGTCGTGGCACCGGCCGCGCGTCCAAATCGGCCCGGTCGATTCTCGCTTCGTAGTGCTCGCCCGAGCGCACGAGCGCCGCGAACAGGAGCACCTGCCTCCAGGTCCGCTCCAGCTCGCTCTCGAGCCTCGCGCGGCTGAGACCGGTCTCCGACGAGCACGTCTCGATGATCGTTTCGCCGTGCGCCTGCAGACGCTGCGCGATGCCGGCCAGGGCGCGCGCCCGCGCGTTCGCCGAGCGCCAGCCGGTGTCATCGCGGACGGACTGTCCAGCCGCAACGAACGCCTGAATCTGTTCGCGCGGAGTTTCGCCGTAGCTTGCCCCGGCGCTCCCGGTCCTCGGGTCCACGGCCCTCAGCGCGCCGCCACTCATACGCGGGCCGACGACGCGTGCGCAACCGCGGTGCGGAGCGCCGAGCGCTCCTCCTCGGTCAACGGTAGCCGGGGCGGCCGGCAGCGCGCGGCGCCGAGTCCAAGCTCGTGCAGCGCCTCTTTGAAGTACTGGACGAGCTTCGGAGTCATGTCGAAGCGGGCCAGCGGCAACAGCTCCGCGTAGAGCTCGCGCGCCGTGACGAGATCGCCGGCGACGCATAGCTCCCAGAGCCGCACGCACGGCCCGGGCAAGACGACCGCCACGCCGGAGATCCAGCCCGATGCGCCGGCAGCGAAGCCCTCCAGGGCCCAGTCGTCACCGCCGACCATCACCGCGATCTCCGGGCAGAGGTTCATCAGCTCGGCGATCCGGCGGGCGTCGCCCGAGCACTCCTTGAACGAGTGGACCGCACTCACCTCCCGGGAGATCGCGGCGAGGCTCTCCGGAGCCATATCTGTGCCGCTGGCCTGAGGGTTGTTGTAGACCATCAGCGGCAGGTCGGTCGCTCGCGCCACCGACGCGAAGAACTCGACGAGCTCGCGCCGGTCGCCGTGGTAGAGCAGCGGCGGCAGCACCATCAGGCTGTCGGCCCCCGCGCGCTGGGCATCCCGCGCGTACGCCGCGGCCTGTTCGGGCGTCGGCGCCGAGACGCCCGCGCAGACGGGCACCCGCCTCGCCGCCGCGCGGACCGTGGTCGCGATCACCGCGCTGCGCTCCTCCGCGCTCAGGCTGCCGGCCTCGCCCATCGTTCCGGTGGCGACGATCCCGTGGATGCCCTCGTCGATCAGCCGGCCGACCTGGCTCGCGACAGCGTGGTGATCGACCTGCAGGTCGAGGTCGAATTGGGTGACGATCGCTGCGTGGACACCCTTCATCTCAAGTCCTCCTGAGTTGGTTGTAGCGAACGCCGCGATTAGCTGCCCGCGCGGGGTCGAAAGCCTGGAGCAATGCGCCGTGCTCGCGCTCGAGCATCAGCCCGGCCAGCAGCTCACCGCCGAGCGGCGCGAGCGTGATGCCAAGAGTCGCGTGCCCGGTCGCCACATACACGCCGTCGTGGCCCGGGACGGCACCGATGAACGGGAGCCCGTCGTGTGACAGCGACCGCATCCCGGCCCAGTCATCAGGCTGCGCCGGCATCCGCCAGTCCGGCATCGCCCGCTGAGCCGCCGCGGCGATCGCTGTCAATCTCCGCCGCGAAAGCGACAGATCGCGGGCGCCCAGCTCGAGCGTCCCCGACACGCGAGCACTTCCGTCGAACACGCTGACCGAAACCTTCGGTTTCTCGAGGTACAGCGGCCGCTGGGGGCCGCTGGGGTCGCGCCCGTAGGTACGGCTGTAACCCTTCGCCGCGACTACCGGCAGTTGCACACCGAGGGGTGCGAGCAGCCCTTTCACGGCGACACCGTTGGCGAGCACGACCGCATCGCTCCGATGCACGCGCTCGGTGGTCTGCGCGAGCCAGCGACCTCGATCTCGCCTCAGCGCCGTGACCGGCGCGAGCTCACGGACCTCCGCATCCGCGCCCGCGAGGGCCCGCTGCATGGCGCCCACGAATCCTTCCGGGCGCACGCGCCGCTCGCCATCGGCGATCACCCCACCGAGTACCCGCTCGTCGAGCGCCGGCTCGAGCGCCAGCAGCTCGCCCGGCGAGAGACGGTGCGGCGGCGCCCACGCGCCAGCCGCTCGCAGCTGCTCGGCGACCTCGAGCAGATGGTCGAGCTCGCCCCGCTCGAAGGCCGGATACAGCAGCGGCTCGCCGTGCATCTCAAATCGAACCCCGCGCTCGGCCAGGCGATCGAAAGCGGCGCCGGCGGGCCCCGCCGCCGCCTGAAGCGCCGCAAGCCCGCGCTGGTAGGTGCGCCGCGAGCACCTCGACGCGAACCGGGCGATCCAGCCGAGCATCGCCGGCGAGAGCGTTGGGCGAATCCACAGCGGACCCGAGGGGTCGACCAACCAGCGCAGCGACGCCCTGATCACCCCCGGCCCGGGAATCGGGATCGACAACGACGGAGTGATCCAGCCGGCGTTCCCGGCCGACGCGCCGCCACCGCAGCGACCGCGCTCGAGGACCGTGACCTCGGCCCCGCGGCTGGTCAGCGCTTCGGCCGCGCATAAGCCGACCGCGCCGCCACCGACCACGATCACCTGGCTCACAATACGAACCCCGCCGGGAACGGATCGCTCGGGTCTAGCAGATACTGGCCCATCGCCGTGATCCAGGCGCGGCCGCTGATCTCCGGAATCACCGCCGGGATTCCACCCACCTCGACCTCCTCGACCAGCCGGCCTACGAACCGCGAGCCGATGATCGACTCATTCACGAACTCCCGCTCGAGCGCCAGCTCGCCACGGGCGTGCAATTGCGCCATCCGCGCCGAGGTCCCGGTTCCGCAAGGGGAGCGATCGAGCCAGCCGGGGTGGATCGCGGTGGCATTTCGAGCATCGGCCCCGTTCTCGCCCGGAGCGTGGAAGACCACGTGCTTGCAGCCGCGGATCGACCGATCCAGCGGGTGGACCGGCGAGGCGGATGCCTCAATCGCCTCGATGATGCGCAGCCCGCTGGCGATCAGCCGACCTGCGTTGGCCGCCGTCGGCTCGAGCCCAACCGACGCCGAGCTGACCAGCGCATAGAAATTGCCGCCGAACGCCATGTCGTAGTGAACGGTCCCGAGTGAGGCGACGTCGACCGCGGCGTCGAGCGCAACCACGAACGCCGGGACGTTGCGCAGGGTGACCCGCTCGGCATGCCCGCCGTCGACCTCTACGACCGCCTCGACCAGGCCGGCCGGCGTGTCGAGCCGGATCACCGTGAGGGGCTCGGTGACCGCAACCAGGCCGCACTCGACGAGCACCGTCGCGACGCCGATCGTGCCGTGACCACACATCGGCAGGCACCCGGAGACCTCCACGAACAGCACCCCCCAATCCGCATCGGAGCGCGTCGGCGGCTGCAGGAACGCTCCCGACATCGCCGAGTGCCCCCGTGGCTCGCGCATCAACAGCAACCGCAGCTGATCGAGGTGCTCCTGAAAATACAGCCTCCGCTCCTGCATCGAGCCGCCCGGCAGCGTCCCGAGCCCAGCGGTGATGACGCGGGTCGGCATCCCTTCGGTGTGCGAGTCGACCGCCGAGAAGTAGCGTGAGGCTCTCATTTGCGCGACAAAGCTCGTCGGGGTGAGCGGATCATGGCTGGAACTTACCGCGCGCCCGACGCGGTCGTTACTCGGCGATCGGGCCGGCGCCGAGACACTCGGCGAGCGCGGTCAGGGCTTGCGTCACGTCATCGTGACTCACGTCGAGATGCGTCACGGCTCGGACTCGACGCGCATCCATCGCCTGCAGCTCGACGCGGTCAGCGAGCTGGGCCACGAGGCTCGGCGCGTCATCCACCTCGAAGATCACGATGTTCGTCTCGACCGTACCCGGATCGAGCACGACGCCCCGAAGCCGAGCGAGACCGTCGGCCAACTGCCGGGCGTGCTCGTGATCCTCGGCCAGACGCTCGACGTGGTGATCCAGCGCGTACACACAGCCGGCCGCGAGGATCCCCGACTGGCGCAACGCTCCCCCGAGCATCTGCTTCCAGCGCCAGGCTTCATCGATCAGCCCGCTCGAGCCGGCCAGCACCGCACCCGTGGGAGCGCCGAGCCCCTTGGTGAAGTCAAGCCACGCCGTATCGAACCCGCCTGCGTACTCGCTCGCTGAAACACCGGACGCGATCACCGCGTTCAGTAGCCGGGCGCCGTCGAGATGGGTCCTGAGGCCATGTCGGTGGGCGACGTCGAGGACGCCATGGATGGTTTCCAGCGGCCAGACCCTGCCTCCGCCGTGGTTCGTGGTCTGCTCGACCGACACCAGCCGCGAGCGTGGCGCGTACCGGTTGCCCGGCGATCTCACTGCCGCCGCGAGCTGCGCGCCCGTGAACACCCCGCGGTCACCGTCGAGCGCGCGAATCATCACCCCTGCCAGCTGCGCCGGACCGCCGGCCTCGGAGTTGACTGGATGCGCGGTCCGGTCGAGGATTACCTCGTCGCCCCCGGGACGCGCATGAACGCGAAACGCGATCTCGTTGCACATCGTGCCGCTCGGCAGGAACACCGCCGCCTCATGCCCGAGCAACTCGGCCACCCGCTCCTGGAGCCTTCGCGTCGTCGGGTCGCGTCCGCGCTGCTCGTCGCCGACCTCGGCCGCGGCCATCGCCGCACGCATCTCCTGACTCGGACGCGTCTGCGTGTCGCTGTAGAGGTTGACCGGAGGCAGAGCCCAGAGGCTAGCTACCGGTCTTAGAGTGCGGAAGCCGGGAGCGGTGTGCTCCCGGCTCCCGCGGTGCGCTTAGTTCACGACGATCCCGAACGGCGCCGAGTGCGCCGGTAGCGACGTCGGAGATGACGGCAGCTCGGCCAGGTCTCCGCCGAAGACCCTGAAGCCGCTGACGGCAGGGCCGCCGTTGTCGACGACCCACAGGGTGCCGCCGTCCGGCGCCAGCCGGGCGTCGAACGGAGCCAACGTGGTCGGACCATTGAACGGGGTGCTGCCGAGCAGCACCAGCGATCCATTTCGGGTGATCGCGTACCGCGAGATGCTCGGCGTCCCCGTGTTGACGGTAAACAGGAACTGACCATCGTGGCTGATCTCGACCCAGCACGGGGCGGTCTGCTGATCGGCGAACGGCGAGGATCCGATCGGATTCAGCCTGCCCGCGCCGGACACCCGGAACGCCGACACGGATCCAGCGCCGTGGCCGCCGTGCGCGTTGGAGACGAACAGCTGGGCAGGATTGGTCGGGCGGAACTCGCTACCGAACGGCCCGGGGCCCTGGGCGGTGAACGGTGATCCCGGCCCCGCGGTCAGACGGCCGTCGAAACCGACGCTGAAGCTGTCGATCTGCGAGGTCGCGACTCGCGTGCCGACGAGGTTGGTCCCATCGCTGTTGAACAGGACATCGCCGGGCTGTGCGTCGGCGGGCAACGGGAACGTCGAGCCCGCGATCGGGTCCAGCCGCCCGCCGTAAGTGAGGCGGAAGCCCGCGTAATCGCTGTCGCCGGGACCGGCGTTGGCGACATACACGAGCTGGTCGTGCACGGCGATACTGACCGGCTCGGCGCCGCCGGAGTCGAACGGCCCGCGTCGCAGTGATCGGAGCGAGCCATCGGGCCTGACCCGCAGCACCGAGATCTGGTTGCTGCCGGCGTCGACCGCCAGCAGGTAGTGACCGTGGTCCGCGCTCTGCAGCGCGCCTTGCGATCCGATCCCCGCGCCCGTGCCGGCTCCCCCGGTCTGGAACGGAGAGCCGGGCATCCGTGTCAGGCTGCCGTCGGCGTGGCGGTCAAACGCCGAGATCGTATTGGCGCCGGCCGTGTTGTCGTTGATGTAGACGTGGCCGGCTACGGTACGGTCGTGCGCGCCGGCGGTCGCGGCCGCGGCTCCCGCGAACACAAACGCGAGCAGCGCAGATCGACGCAGCAGTCCCATTAAGGAACGCATTAATTCTCCTTTGTGGCTAGTTGATGCGGTTAGCCGTCAGTTACCAGCCGGGCGAGATGTGAACTGGTCCTCACCCAACTGACGAGTCACTGTCATTGGAGCAGAGTGACGCCCCTGCATCAACACGCACGGAGCGGTTGACATCGAACCGTAAGAACTGGTCACGCAGCGGTGGGGAGGCTGAACCGCACGCGCGTGCCGGCGGCGCAGTCCGCCAGCCAGATCCGCCCACCGTGCGCCTCCACGATCGCCCGTGAGACTGCGAGGCCCAGTCCCGCCCCGTCGCCGGTGCGCGACGCATCCACACCGCCGCGATAGAAGGGCCCGAAGATCAGCTCGCGCTCGCCCGGGGCGATCCCGTCGCCGGTATCCGCCACCTCGATCTCGATCCGGTCGGCCACGGGCTCGGCGCGGATGACCACGCTGCCGTCAGCGGGGGTGTGGCGAATCGCGTTCTGGATCAGGTTGAAGAGGACGCGCTGC
Organism: uncultured Solirubrobacterales bacterium; assembly: GCA_963799745.1. Taxonomy (GTDB): domain Bacteria; phylum Actinomycetota; class Thermoleophilia; order Solirubrobacterales; family Solirubrobacteraceae; genus Palsa-465. The sequence goes on from CAWCYH010000012.1 coordinate 12,680, forward strand.
ACCTTCTCCGGGTTTGCCCGCGCCGCCTCCATCGACTCCGGCAGCTCAGTGTGCACCGCCACCCCCTTGAGCTCTGCGTGCACCCGCATCGCAGCCACTGTCTCACTGACCAGTTGACCCAGCGCGACCCGATCCAGCGACCACCGGATGTCACCCGCCTCGAGCCGCGAGAGTTCGAACAGATCGTCGATCAGCCCGCTGAGCGCGACGATGTGGGTGCGCATCCGCTCGAGGTACTCACGGCGCGCCTCTCCGTCGACAATCTCGTCCTCGACCGCCTCCGCCAGGAGTCGCAGTGACGTGATCGGGGTGCGCAGATCGTGTGAGACCGCGGCCACCAGGTGCCGCCGGGCCTGGTCTGATTGATCGCGTGCGGCCTCCTCGGCGGCCAATCGCTGCACCATCGCGCTGGCCGCCGCGGCCAGCTCTCCGAGCTCGTCGCGTCCGCGCGTGGCGATCGTCAACTCCCGTTCGCCGTTGCCGACCGCGACCAGCCCGTCGCGGATCGCCTGTGCATCGTCGATGATCGCCGTTGCGAGCTGGTTCGCGGCCACCACCCCGACCACCCCGGCGAACGCCACGATCACCGCGACGATCGCGGCATCGTGGCCGGAGACGAACATCAGCAGGCTGAGCACGACCAGCGCGAGCAGCAGGGGTCCCACGACCAGCGCCACCGCGATCGCCAGCTGCCGGGAGAGCGGGCCGGCGCGACCTCGCGTGCGCGCCGCGACGACGAGCCGCGCCGCTGCCAACGCACAGCCGCCCAGCCCCGCGAGCACCAGCAGCGCCACGAGCGTCCCGCCGCCTCCCAGCGACGAGACCCCGATCGCCCCCGCGGCGATTGCGGCCGCCAACACCGCCAGCGCCGACCGGCGGCTCACGGCTGGAACCGATAGCCGACGCCCCACACCGTCTGCAGCCAGCGGGGCTCGCCGGGATCCACCTCGAGCTTGGCACGCAGCCTGCGGATATGCACCGTCACCGTCGAGCTATCGGTATAGAACGAGTATTGCCACACCGCGTCCATCAGCTGGTCGCGGGAGAACACCTGACCCGGGTGGCGAGCCAGGAACAGCAGCAAGTCGAACTCACGTTGGGTGAGCTGTGCCTCCGTGCCCCGCACGTGCACGAGTCGGGCAGAGGGGTCGATCCTCAGGCCGGCGAGCTCGATCGGCGCCTCCTGCTCGGGTGAGGTATCGATCCTGCGCAGGACAGCGCCGACCCGGGCCGTCAGCTCGGCCGGCGAGAACGGCTTGACGACGTAATCGTCGGCACCAAGTCGCAGTCCGATCACGCGGTCGGACTCGTCGCCCTTGGCGGTGAGCAGGATGACCGCGATGCGGTCGCGATCGTGCTCGCGCAGCCGGCGCATCACTTCGAGCCCGTCCATCCGCGGGAGCATCAGGTCGAGCACCACGAGGTCCGGGCGCTCCCGTTCCGCGGACTCGATCGCCTGCGGACCGTCGAGCGCGATGCGGGTTCGATAACCGGCGCGCTCCAGGTATCGGGCGACGACCTCGGCGATCGTCGGCTCATCGTCGACCACCAGAACCGAGGGGCGGCCGTTGTCCTCCATCCGAGCGATTCTGGCAGCCCGCCACCCGCGGCGAGCGGGCTACCGCCCGCTGTTCACCAACTATTCAGATCCGGGCGCTCACAAAGCCAGCACGAGCTTGCCGGTGTTCTCCCCCGCGAACAGCCGCAGCAGCGTGTCGGGAAAGGCCCGCACCCCGCCCTCGACGATGTGCTCGCGCGAGACCAGCCGCCCGTCGCGCAGCCAGCCGGCCAGCTCGGCGGTGGCCTGCGCGTAGCGATCGGCGTAGTCGAAGATCACCATCCCGATCATCGAGCCGCGGGCAGCGATCAAGGCCAGGTAGTTCGCCGGCCCGCGCACCTGCCGGGCGTTGTATTGCGAGACGCCACCGCAAATCACAATCCGCGCGCCGCGGGCGAGCCGGGTCAGCGCGGCGTCGAGGATCTCGCCTCCCACGTTGTCGAAGAACACGTCGATCCGCGCCGGCGCATGCTGGCGCAGCGCGCCGCGCACGTCCTCGCTCTTGTAGTCGATCGCCGCGTCGAAGCCGAGCTCGTCGACGATCCAGCGGCATTTCTCCTGGCCGCCGGCAATCCCGATCGCGCGGGCGCCCTTGAGCTTGGCGATCTGGCCGGCGACGCTTCCGACCGCGCCGGCGGCCGCCGAGACGACGACCGTATCCCCCTCGTTCAGACGGCCGACATCGAGCAGTCCGAAGTACGCGGTCAGGCCGCTCAGGCCGAGTGCCCCGAGGTAGGTTGGCAGCGGCGCCAGCGACGGGTCGAGCTTGATCACGCCCTGACCATCGGAACGCGAGAACTCCTGAACGCCGAATGCACCGTACACGTGGTCGCCGGCGGCAAACCGAGGGTGCCGCGAGGCGGTCACTCGTCCCACCCCGCCGGCGCGCATCACCGCGCCGATTTCGACCGGCTCGATATAGGACGCACCGGCGTTCATCCAGCCGCGCATCGCCGGATCGATCGACAGGTGGGAGACTTCGACGACGAACTCGCCGTCGCCAGGCTCGGGGACGGGCTCCGTGGTCAGCTCCCAGTCGGCGGCCGTGGGCAGGCCGGAAGGGCGGGCGGCGAGACGGATCTGCTGGTTGGCCGAGTTCATTCGTGTTCACGCGCTCCCGGTGGATGGCGAATTGGCGCCCTCGGCACTATAGGACGTGTCGTACGGAGCCTTTCAGTCAACCGCCGAACCGTTACGCTAAGCAGGCGATGGCAAGCGTGGCGAGCGGCGATGAGCTTCGGACGTTGACGGTTGAGGGCTCCAGGCCGGCCGTCCGCGTGACGCTCGCCCGCCCCGAGAAGCGCAACGCGCTGTCGCTCGAACTGATGGGCGAGCTGATCGACGTCCTCAAGGAGCTCGGCACACGCCGCGGCGTCCGGACGATCGTGGTGGAGGGGGCCGGGGTCGCGTTCTCCGCCGGCCACGACCTGGGCGAGATGATCGGGCGCGAGCTGCCGTTCTACCAGCACCTGTTCGATCGCTGCACCGAGCTGATGGAGACGATCCATCGCGTTCCGCAGCCGGTGATCGCGAAGGTCCACGGAATCGCGACTGCGGCAGGTTGTCAGCTGGTCGCCGCTTGTGATCTCGCGGTGGCGGCGCAGGACGCGCGGTTCGCCACCCCGGGAGTGAAGATCGGCCTATTCTGCTCGACCCCGATGGTGCCGCTGTCGCGCGCGATCGGCCGCAAGCGCGCGCTCGAAATGCTGTTGACCGGCGAGCCGATTTCGGCCGCCACAGCGCTCGAATGGGGTCTTGTCAACCGCGTCGTGGCGGCCCCGGAGCTCGACCGCGCGGTCGAGGAGCTCGCCGCGTCGATCTCGCGCTCCAGCCCGCTGACGGTCAGCATCGGCAAGCAGGCGTTCTACGAGCAGGTCGAGCTCGACGAGCACCGCGCGTACGACCTCACCAAGTCGGTGATGACGATGAACTCGATGGCGGCGGACGCGCAGGAAGGGATCTGCGCGTTCCTGGAGAAGCGGCCGCCGACGTGGACCGCCACGTAGCGGTGCGCCCGGGTCTGACGGCAGCGCGAGCTAGCTGCTCACGGAGTTGAGCGCGCCGTCGTAGTTCCAGCGCCGGCCCGACTTCGAGTGGTAGGCCCAGAACTCCACTCCCGCGCTTTGGGGGTCACCCGTGGGAACCGCGATGATCGCCGTGAGCTCTCCATCGAACGCGCCCACGAACACCACGCCCCCGGGTAGAAACGCCTGCCACCAGTGCTTGCCGGCATCCGTGGTGACTTCCACGACAGTGGTGCCCTGAAGGCCATCCGCCGCGAAGTAGGTGTCCGGGCCGGCCACCCCGGGCTGGCTTGAAGCCTCCGGCCCCTGCGGGATCGGCAGCCCCGGCCCGTCGATGCGCCAGGTCCTGCCCCCGTCGATCGTCGCGGCCGGATAGGTCTCGTAGTCGATGCTCGCCAGCGTGAACCCATGCCGAGCGTCGGCGAACACGGCGACGCCGAGGTTGGCGGGACGCACGACCGTGCCGGACCGCAGCCGCTCGTCGGCCGAGCGGGCAAACAGCTGCGCGCTGACGCTCGCCGTCGGCGCCCGCCCGCCGGCTCCGGCTCCCGGCGGGAGCACCGGTGCCGTGGGCGCAGATGGGGGACGGCGCGGGGACGAGCTCCTGAGCGGTCTGCGAGCTTGGCGAGGTTGAGCCGCAGGCGCCCGCGAGGAGCGCGCTCAGGACCAACAGGACAGTCGCGCGCGGCGCCTGCATCGACCTAGGACCCACCCCTCCCCGCGGAGGTGAAGCTGCTCCACAGCGTCGACGCCGGCGCGCCGTAGTCGGGATGTTCGAGGAGGTCGATCCGGTCCACCCACTTGACCCACTGAAATCCGCGCGCCGAGGGCGCCACCAGGCGGACCGGCGCACCGTGCTCGTGAGTGAGCGGCTCATCGCCGATGTGCGTCGCCAGCAACAACTGATGGGCGTCATCGAGGGCGAAGCTCCAGCGGTAGCCGGTGCGCGACGCGACTCGGACGTGGCGAGCGCTGCTCTGCACGCCGGCTCGTTGAAGCAGACGATGCAGGCCAATGCCCCGCCACCGTTGGGTTGAGTAGAAGCCGCCGGTGCAGTCGAGCGTGGCCGTCAGCTCATCGCCGACAACGAGCTCCTCGAGCGCGAGCGAAAGCCCCCGTGAGACGAGCCCACCGACCGCCAACCGATATCCGGCCGGCGCGATCGGCCGTGGATTGTCGGCGACCCACGACGTCGTCGGGAACGCATTGCCGGCGAACGAGCCCGACTCGTATGACCCCGTGAAACGGCGCTTCGCACCTCGCAGCGCGAGGAGCGCCTCGGCCGGCCTTTGCACACGAGCGGCGAAGAGTGCCCCGGCGCCGACGCCGACGCCGATCAGGAACTGGCGACGCTGCGCGACATCACGCACCCGAAGCCGCTTCGCCCGAAACACCATGTGGCTGCCGACGGCCCCAGCCAGCACCACACCCAGGACGTCGTGCCAGGCGAGCAGGCTGTAGCCACCGGGGGCCGGGGTGATCCCCGTGCCCCACAGAAACCCCGAGCCGAGCGCGGCGACGATCAACGCCGTACCGAGAAGACCGGCGCCGGTCCTTCGATCCCAGCGCTCCGGCAGCCGCACCCGGGGCCAGACGCGACGCAGCTTGAATACCAGCAGCCCTGCGATCGCGAAGCCAAGCGCGTCATGTACGACAAACACCCACGCGTCGCCCGGGCCGCCCGCGAACAACGTAAGCGCGCCGGTTACGATCAGAGACGCCACCAGCGCAGCGAGACCCCAATCGGTGCCGCGCGCGGTCACCGAACCAGTGTAAGCCTCGGCGTTGGGCACTCGGGGCGCCTGTCAGAGACGTACCGCGACAAGTCCGGCGGCGAGCAACACGAGGGCGATCCAGATCGTCGACAGCGCGCCTTCGAGCGGGTCCGCCAGCCGCTCCCTGGTCAGCTCCAGCACCCGCCCGTCGGTCAGCCGCTGTTCGCCGACCACATTCGCAGTACGCCGGCGCAGTTCCCGGACCGCGGTACTCAATCGTCGCTGCGCCACGCTCAGCAAGCAGCACGCGGCGGTCACGAGCAGCCCTGCCGGCCGGATCGCCAGGGCGTTTGCGAAGTAGCCGGTGAACGCCGGAAACCCGCCCCACGCCACCGCGAACCACGTGTCGTTGTGAAACCGCCCGCCGCCCAGCTCGAGGTTGTAGGCCGGAACCAGCAGACCACCCGCGAGCACAAGCGGCGCGAGCAGTGGCGAGATGACGATGATTCCGATCACGCCGATCGCCACCGCCCCCGCCAAGCCAACCACCGCGAGCGCGATCAGCGATCGAGGCGACAGCCTCGTCTGCAGCGGCCGTCCGTTCAACTCATCCAGCGCGTGTGCGCTCACCCCCACCGCGAGGAAGAACGCGGCCAGCGTCGCGCCAAGCCGGACGGCGTGCAGCGTCGGGGCCGCCGCCGCGCCGAGCGCGACATAGCTCAAGTGCCATGCCGTGTATGGCGGATGCAGGAGCGTGATCAGATCGCGCCAGCCGCCCGGGCGAAGCGCGTAGAAGGCCGGGCGGTCGACTTCACGCGGTGCCGTCGCCATCTCTGACCCCCCACATCACGATGCCGGCACCAAAGCTCATCCTGCGCATACGCACCTCGCGGATCCCGGCGGCCTTCCACAGCGCCGGCAGATCGGGTTCGTGGACGTACAGCTGCTCGATGTTCGGTCCGAGAAAGCGCCCCACCTCAAACCACGCCGGGGAGACAACCCGTCCCACGAGCGGCAGCCCAACCCGCGTGTGCGCTCGCCACAGTCCGCGCGCCAGCGCCATCTCCGGCACGCCAAACTCCACCATCCCGATCCGCCCCCCGGGCCTGACCACCCGGGCAAGCTCGCGCATCGTCGCACGGCGGTCGTCGACGTAGCGCAGCAGATACGTGAACGTGAGCGCGTCGAAGTCCCGGTCGCCGAACGGCAGGCGCTCCGCTTCGCCGCGCACGAACTTCACCCGATCAGCCAGCGCGGGCACGCCGGCCAGGCGCGACTTGGCGCCGGCGAGCATCTCCTCGCTCTGATCCAGCCCGACCACCTCGCAGCCGCCGCGGCGAACCAACTCAAACGCGACGAGCCCGGTTCCGGTCGCGACGTCGAGCACGCGCTGACCGGGCGCCGGATCGATCGCGGCGACCATCGCCCGGCGCCAGCGAGGATCCTGGCCGAAGCTCAGCAGGGCACCCAGGCGGGCGTAGTGAGCCGGCAAGCCCGCGAACAGATCAACCGCGTGACGCTTGCGCGCCGAAACCGAGCTGTTCACCGAGGCTGACACCAGCACCGCAAGCCTACGCCCTGGGCCTGCGCGACCCCGCCGGCCTGAGCATGATGACCGCCCAAGCTACGGATGCTCCTCCATTTGCCGCCACCGCGCCACCGTGCCGCGGAGCCGCACGTAGGCGATGCCGCCGGGCAACGTCGGCAGCCAGAACGAGATCAGCCGATAGGCGAGCACGCCGAGGATCGCGAGGCTCCCGGGGCTGCCGAAGGCGATCAGGGCGCCGATCGTGCCGCCCTCGACGCCGCCCACTCCCCCTGGTAGGGGGATCACGTTGGCGAGTTGCCCGATGAAGTACGCCATCACCACCGTGGGCCATGGCGACGGTGCCCCGAACGCGTGCAATGAGGCCCACAGCGCGGCGATGTCGAACCCCCAGTACGCGATCCCTCCGAAGATCCCGAACTTGCGCTCGCGGACGAGCTCGATCACGATCGAGGTGGCATCGCGGACGGCCTGGGGAGCGGTGGCGAGCCGCGAGAGCAGCCTTGTGCCGCGCCGGTTCGAGTCGCGCCAGGCGACGATCCGCTCCTCGAGGCTTGCCGGCAGGGCGCGCAGCGACAGTGTCGCGGCGATCGCAAGCCCCGCGATCACCGCGGGTATCACGGTCAAGGTCCACGGAGCCTGGCCCGGCAGCACACCGGTTCGCAGGCCGACGCCGAACGTCAACAACGCCCCCGCGAACACCGCATACAGCAGCAGCTCGAACGCGATCATTCGCCTGGCGATCGTGCGTGGCGCCAGCCCGGAAGCATTCAGGGCCCACACGGTGAGGGCGACACCGCCGGCGCCGGCGGCGGCGAACAGCTTGCTGGCGACGGTTCCAGCCAGTGTGATCTGAGCGCTCTCGCGCCAGCCGACGCGAGTTCCGTGACAGGAGAACACGGTGCGGAACAGCAGCACGTAGCCGCCGAGCGAGAGGATCTCGACGATTACCGCCACTCCGATCCACCACGGATCGGCGTTCTGCAACCGATGCAGCGTCGCCGACAGATTGCTGATCTGCGGCAGCACGAACAACACGAACCCGGCGCCGGCGGCGATGACGACCCCGATCGCGAGCGCGCGCTTATGACGCTTGAAAAATTGCGTCCCACGCCGCGTCCGATCGCCGACCGCCCCGCGTGTTGGCGTGGCCGACACGGTCGCTATCCCTAGTCCCGTTCGCTGGCGCCGCGGGCCATCATCGTTGGCGCGCCGCCGCCGGGCGGATCACGGAAGACCACCACTCCTCCCAGGATGCCAAACCGCCTGGCGGCCCAGATGGTCGATGCGATTCCGGCGACGATCGAGACGTCGGCAGCATTACCGGGCGGCTCACCGCGTTCGCAATTTCCGAAACACAGGGCGGACGCGGACAGTGACCAATCCCCTGCAAATTGGGATCATGACTCGGCGCTTGCAGGGGCCCTCTACGATCGCCCTCGTGCGCGCTCCTCGCCGCAACGATCAGCTCGACGCGCTGCTCGCCGAGCAGGTCGCCTATTACCGTGCGCGCGCGCCCGAGTATGTGCAGAGCACGTTCGACATCGTCAGCGAGAGCGAAGCCGCCGACGCGGAACGGGAGCTGCTGGCGGCGCTGGACACGATCGGACCCGTCGGCGAGGCACTCGAGCTGGCGTGCGGGCCCGGCACTTGGACCGAGCAGCTGCTCCGCTACGCCATGAGCTTGACGGCGCTCGACGCCTCGCCGGAGATGCTGGAGCTGGCGGCCGCTCGGGTACGGGACGAGCGCGTCCGATTCATCCAGGCCGACCTGTTCCAGTGGATCCCAGACCGAACCTACGATCTCGTGTTCTTCGGCTTCTGGCTCTCCCACGTCCCGCTCGAGCGGTTCGAGGACTTCTTCTCGATGGTCGCCGAGGCGCTGAAACCCGGAGGCCGCGTGTTGTTTGTCGACGACGGCTTCCGGACCGAGGAGGAGCTGATCGAGGGGCAGGCGTCCTCCACCATCCGCCGGCTGCTCAGCGACGGCACGGTGTTCCGCGCTGTGAAGGTGCCTCACCGGCCGGCGGATCTCGAGCGCCGGCTGGCGGGGCTCGGCTGGCGGATCCAGGTCCGTCAACTGCCCGGACCTTTCTTCTGGGGCGTCGGGTCCCGGCCCTGAGCGGCCACACGCCTATCCGCTGGACGGTGGTCGGCCTGCTGACCGTCGCGCTGCTCCCGTGTCTCGCCGGCTGCGGGGATGCCGCAGTCCGGCTCCCGGCCCAGACCATCGCCTCACCGCGAGCGCGGCTGGCCGGCGGAGCGCCGGAGCACATCGCGGTGGTCATGATGGAGAACGAGGAGTACGGCTCGATCATCGGTTCGCGCTCGGCTCCCTACATCAACGGCCTTGCCAGGAGCTACTCGCTCGCCGGCTCGGCCTACGCGATCACCCACCCGTCGCTGCCCAACTACCTCGCGCTCACCGGCGGCTCGACGTTTGGGATCGACAGCGACTGCACCGACTGCACCGTCGGTGGAGCAGGGCTGGCGGGCCAGCTCGCGGCCAAGCGGATCTCCTGGAAGGCGTACATGGAGGATCTCCCGCGGGCCTGCTTCACCGGCGCCGGCGCCGGTGAATACGCCAAGAAGCACGACCCGTTCGTCTACTACACCGGGATCGTCCACGACCCCGCGCAATGCTCCCGGGTCCTCCCGATGACCGAGCTCGGCCCCGACGAGCGCGCGCACCGCCTGCCGACTTTCATCTGGATCACGCCGAACCTCTGCCATGACATGCACGACTGCGACGCGTCGACCGGCGATCGGTTCCTGAGCGGGTTGCTGCCCCCGTTGCTGCGCGCCCTCGGGCGCAACGGCCTGCTGATCCTCACCTGGGACGAGGGCGCGAGCGACGACGGCTGCTGCCGGCTGGCCTCGGGTGGGCACATCGTCACGATCCTCGCCGGCGCCGACGCCCGACGCCACGCGAGGCTGACCACGCCGGTCGATCACTACTCGGTCCTGCAGACGATCGAGGACCTGCTCGGTTTGCGCAGGCGCGGTGGCGCGGCGTGCGTCTGCACCCCGTCGCTGGAGCGGCTGCTGCGCCGCTAAGCCAGGCTTTGGACAGGGTTAGGGTGCGCTGGCCCGCGCCCGGGGGTGTGGCTCGGGACGTTAATCATGGAAGTCGCTGGTCGCACACCGCTCGGCGCCTCATGCGCCCACCCCTTCTCCGGCCACCTGCGCAGCATTGGGGAGAAACCAATAGGATCCACCCGGGATGGAGAGCAAGAGGCTCTGGAGGATCATCGTCGCCGTGGCGGCGCTTGCCCTGTTCACGGCCACGCCATCGGCGGTGGCGGCGACGTCGCCGGCGCCGTACGGACAGGGCGACGCCGGCGGATTCCGGAACGTGTTGCCGGCCGGCGAAGGGGGCGTCGACAACGCCGCGCAGTTCGGGACGTTCGGGTCCACCGGAACGTTCCCACCCCATTTCGCCGACCAGCTGCCGCTCTATGAGAACCTGGTCTACGCGGATCCGACGCTCACCGACGCACAGATCCCGAACTACTTCAAGGATGCGACGTTCGGCGTCCAGTCAGGGGACGTCGCTTCGATCGAGCACCCCGAGGCCGGGCTGACGATCGTCCGTGACAAGCGCTACGGCGTCCCGCACATCTACGGCGACACGCGCGCCGAGCTGATGTTCGGCGCCGGTTACGCGGGTGCCGAGGACCGCCTGTTCCTGATGGACGTGCTGCGCCACACCGCCCGCTCGGACCTGGCGTCGTTCATCGGCGGCTCGACGTCCAACATCCAGTCGGACGAGAACCAGTGGGAGATCGCCCCCTACACCGAGCAGGATCTCCAATCCCAGGTCAACGGGGCGCCGAAGCTGTACGGAGCGGCCGGGGCGCGACTGGTCAGCGACGGCCAGAACTACGTCGCCGGTGTCAACGCGTACATCGAGGCGGCCAAGCTCAACCCAGCCCTGATGCCGTTCGAATACGCGGCGGCGGGACAGACGCCGCAGCCCTGGAAGTTGACCGACGTGATCGCGGTCTCCTCGCTGATCGGCTCGATCTTCGGCAAGGGCGGCGGCAACGAGCTGCATTCCGCGCTCGCGCTGGAGGCTCTGGAGCGGCGGTTCGGACATCAACGCGGCGAGTCCGCCTGGAGCGACTTCCGCGAGGCCAACGACCCCGAGGCGCCGACCACGATCCTCCACCAGCGCTTCCCCTACGAGACCGCGAACGCGTTCTCTGCCCGTGGCCTGGCGCTGCCCGACCCCGGTTCGGTGAGCTTCCCCTCGGACGGCTCGCCGTCCGCGACCGCCGCGGCGTCCCCGATCGGTCCCGCGCACGGGTCGCTGGCGAACTTCGGCGCGGATCATCCAGAAGGCGCTCCAGGGTCCCGTCCACGCCTCCAACTGGGAGCTGGTCTCGGCCCGGCACTCGGCCACCGGCCACCCGCTCGCGGTGATGGGTCCGCAGGTCGGCTACTACGTCCCCGAGATCCTGATGGAGGAGGATCTCCACGGTCCCGGGATCGACGCGCGCGGTGCCGCCTTCCCCGGCGTCAACCAGTATGTCGAGCTGGGCCACGGGACCGACTACGCCTGGAGCGCCACCACCAGCACCTCGGACAACGTCGACACGTTCGCGGAGGTGCTGTGCCGCGACGCCCACCACTACCTGTACCGCGGCCACTGCCTGGCGATGCAGAAGCTCCAGCAGACCGAGAGCTGGCATCCGAGCCTCGCCGACAGCGCCCCCGCCGGCTCCGAGACGCTGACCGCCTACCGCACCGTCCACGGGATCGTCTACGCGCGCGGAAAGGTGCACGGAAAGGCCGTAGCGTTCGTCCACGCCCGCTCGACCTACTTCCACGAGGCCGACTCCGCGATCGGCTTCTCCGACCTCAACAACCCCGACTACGTGCGCGGTCCCGCCTCCTTCCAGCGTGCGGTCTCGCACATCAACTTCCTGTTCAACTGGGCCTACGTCGACGCCAACCACATCTCCTACTACATGTCGGGCTGGATGCCCCAGCGGGCCCGCGGAACCTCCCCCGACTTCCCGATCCTCGGCACCGGCCAGTACGACTGGAAGGGCTATAACCCGGCCACGCACCTCGCGGACTGGCTCCCGTTTGCCCAGCACCCGCACATCACCGACCAGGACTATCTGGTCTCGTGGAACAACAAGCAGGCGCCGGGCTGGGCGGCCGCCGATGACCACTGGGCATATGGCCCGATCTACCGCCAGCAGCTGATCGCCGACCGGATCAGAGCGGATATCGCGCACGGACGGAAGATGACGATCGCCCAGCTCGTGCAGGCGATGGAGGAACCGGCCACCGAGGACATCCGCGCCGTCAAGCTGTTGCCCACGATCCTGCAGGCGGTCGGCAAGCCTCGCACGCCGGCGCTGCGCGGCGCGATCGCCGAGCTGAAGGCATGGGCGGCCGCCGGCGGGCACCGCCGCGACCTGGACCGCGACGGACACGACGAGTTCACGCCCGCGATCGAGCTGATGGACGCCTGGTGGCCGAAGCTGCTGCAGGCGGAGTTTGGACCGATGCTGCGAGCGCACGCGTTCGCCGCGGTCGAGACGATGACCGGGTTCGGCGGCACCGACTTCGCCGACGGCTGGTGGGGATACGTGTCCAAGGATCTGCGCCGCGTGTTCGGCACCGGCCACGAGCGGGCGCGCTACAGCCAGGCCTACTGCGGCAACCTCCCCCACCGGCACCTCTCGGGCGGAGCGCTGCGCAGCCGCTGCCGCAGCGCCCTCCAGGGCTCGCTGCGCAAGGCGCTGACGGTCACCGCGCAGCAGCTCTACGCCGGCGTCTGCCCGAAGGATCCCGAGCCCGCCTGCGCTGACCGCAACACCTTCACCGAGGCCTCCGCGATCACGATCCCACCGTTCCCCTATCAGAACCGTCCGACCTTCCAGCAGGTGGTGACCCTCACGCGCAAGTTGCCGCGGTGAGGGTGTTTATTCGCTCGCTTGCGCTCGCGTGGTTGTTGGCGTCGCTCGCCGTGATCCTGTGCGCTGGCGCCACGGCGGCGCCGCGCCTGCCGCTCGGCCACGCCGGCCGCTGGATCACCGGCGCGGGCGGGCGGGTGGTGATCGTCCACGGGATCAACATGGTCTATAAGGTCGCGCCGTACTACCCGGCCGCAGCCGGGTTTGGCGACGACGACGCCGCGTTCCTGGCCCGCAACGGCTTCAACGCGGTCCGCGTGGGGGTGATCTGGAAAGCCGTGGAGCCCGAGCCGGGCATCTACGACAACGCGTACCTGAACCACATCGCCGCCACCGTCAAGACGCTCGCGCGCCACGGGATCGTCTCGCTGCTGGACTTCCATCAGGACATGTACAACGAGCTCTTCCAGGGCGAGGGCGCCCCCGATTGGGCGGTGCAGGACGACGGGCTGGCGCCGGTCCCGCAGCGGGGTTTCCCCGGCAACTACGAGACGATGCCGGCGCTCCAGCACGCCTACGACCACTTCTGGGACAACAGCCCCGGTCCCGGCGGCATCGGCCTTCAGAACCGTTATGCCGCCGCCTGGCGTCATGTCGCGCGGCGGTTCCGCGGTGAGCGGTCGGTGCTCGGCTACGAGCTGTTCAACGAGCCGTTCCCCGGGACCCCGTACCTGAGCTGCGTGAGCGCGTCGGGCTGCCCCGCCTTCGACGCCGAGCTGACCGCGTTTGACCGCCGCGTCGACGCCGGGATCCGCACGGTCGATCGACGCACGCTCGTGTGGTACGAGCCGAACGTCCTGTTCGACTACGGCTTTCCCACCAACGTGAGCGCGCTGGATGACCCGCGGGCCGGATTCTCATGGCACGACTACTGCCTGACCGACGGAGCGCAGGGCTGCCCATCGAACGCGGCGACGATGGCCAACGCCGCCGGGCACGTGGCGCGCACGCACGAGGCGACGATGCTGAGCGAGTTCGGCGCCACCGCCAGCACCGCGGATCTCGCTTCGATCGTCGCGCTGGCCGATCGCAACATGGTCCCGTGGCTCGAGTGGGCTTATTGCGGCTGCAGCGATCCCACCGGCGCCGGGAATCTCGAAGCGATCGTCCTCGACCCCTCGAAGCCGCCTACGGGTGCGAACGTCGTGCGGCCGACGTTGCGGGCACTCGTCGAGCCCTATCCGCAGCTCATCTCCGGCACCCCCGTGTCGTGGGGGTTCAGCCCCTCAACGAGGACATTCAAGTTCCGCTTCACGACCGCTCGCGCCGGCGGGCGCGGCAGGTTCGAGCCCGGCTCGGTGACGGAGATCGCAACCCCGTCGCTCGTCTACGGCGGCCACTACGCGGTCCGGGTCACGGGCGGCGCGATCGTCTCGAGCCGAGGCGCCTCGACCCTGCGGATCGTCTCCTGTGAGCGGGCGCGGACGATCACCTTGACGCTCAGCGCCTCGGGTCACAGCCGTGAAGGCTGCGAGGCCCCGGGGCAGCTCAAGGCGCGCTGATCGGCTGCAGCGGCGGCTGCTCCAGCTCGAGCGGCGGACCAAATCCGATCCGCAAAAGCGCGCCTGCGCCGGGCGCATTTTGCGCCTCCACGAAACCCCCGTGGGCCTCGGCCGCCTGACGCACGATCGCCAGACCGAGCCCTGAGCCGGGCTTCGAGCGCGCGTCCCTGGCGCGGTGGAAGCGATCGAACACGTAGGGAAGATCCTCTTCATGGAAGCCCGGGCCGTGATCGCGGACGCTCAGCGTGCCACCGCGAAGATCGACCTCGACCACGCCTCCAGGCGGGCTCCACTTGGCCGCGTTATCGAGCAGGTTGGCGACCGCACGGGCGATCCGATCGCCCTCGCCCCTGACCAGCGTCGGCTCGAGCCTGGTCTCGATCGTCAGCCCCGGCGCGCGGCGCCGCGCCCGCTCGACCGCGCCGGCCACGATCTCGTCGAGGCGGACGTCGCCCTGCCCGCCATCGCCCTTGGTGCCCCGGGCGAGCTCCACCACATCGCTGACCAGCGCCGTCAGGTCGTCGAGCTCGTCGATCATGTCCGCCCGCAGCGCCTCGCGGTCCTCGGGCGAGAGCAGCGCCTCGTCGCGCAGCAATTGCAGGTTGGCGCGAATCGAGGCGATCGGGGTGCGCAGCTCGTGCGAGGCGTCGGCGACCAGGTTTCGCTGAGCCGCGACCGACCGCTCGAGCGTGTCAAGCGTGGCGTTGAACGTGCGCGCGAGCCGGGCGAGCTCGTCGTTGCCGACCACGTCGAGCCGTTCGCGCTCGAGCCATTCGGCGTTCGCCGCGATCGACTCGGTCTGGCGCGTGAACCGCGCGATCGGAGCCAGCGCCGTGCGGGCGACCAGGATCCCGAGCAGCGCCGCCAGCGCGATCCCGCCGGCGGCGATCAGCACCAGCAGCAGCAGCTGGCTGGAGAGCGCGTGGTCGACGTCGGTCAGCGGCAGGGCCACCGCCAAGGCGCCGTCCGCGCCGAGCCCGGTGACCAGCACTCTGATGTGGGTGCTGCCCGCGTGCAGGTCGGTGTAGTACTCGCCCCGCCCGGTCGCTGCGAACGCCTTCATCCTCGCGTCGACTGGAATCTGATCCTGCTGGCCCGGGGGGTTGTATGTGCCACCGTCGCGGTAGATCAGCGTGACGATTCCCCGCGGGCCACCAAACGCGGGACCGGTCCGCCCGTCGATCCCCAGGCCCTCGTCTCGGACGCCGGGCGGCTCGCCGAACCCGCCCCTCGCCGGCGGTCCGCCCCCTCCGCCGGGTCCGCCCGCGCTCCCTCCCGGTCCCTGCAGCACCTGCTTGCGCAGCGTTTGCAGCGACTGATCGACCTGCCCGCGCAGCTGGGAGCGCATGCCGGCGTAGGCCGAGAACGCCACCGCGATGACCGCGATCGCGACGGCCACTCCGGCGGCGAGGCCCATCCGCGCGCGCAGGCTCATGTGGCGGGCGGCTCCGGGTCCCGCAGCGCGTAGCCGACGCCACGGACGGTGTGGATCTCGGACCGCGCCCCACCTTCTTCGAGCTTGCGGCGCAGGTAGCCGATGTAGACGCGCAGCGCGTTCGATGTCGGCCCGAAGTCGTAGCCCCACACGCGGTCGTAGATCAGGCTGTGGGGAAGCACACGGCGGGGATTGAGCATCAGCAGCTCGAGCAGCTGATACTCGGTTCGCGTCAGCTCCACGAAGCTCTCCTCGATCCACACGCCGTGCCGCGCGGGGTCAAGCCGCAGCTCCCCGAACGACAGGCCGCCGTCGGCCGACGTCTCTCCACCCGCGCGCCTGAGCAGGGCACGCAGCCGCGCCTTGAGCTCGTCGATGTCAAACGGCTTGACCAGGTAATCGTCGGCGCCGGCATCCAGCCCATCGATCCGATCCGAGACGGCGTCGCGAGCCGTCAGCATCAGGACCGGGACGCGGTTGCCCTCTCGCCGCAGCAGACGGCACACCTCGAGCCCGTCGAGGTCCGGAAGCCCCACGTCCAGGACCACCGCATCGGGCACCGTGACGGTCGCCTCCGACAGCGCCGTGGCGCCGCTCTCGGCCAGCCGCACGTCGTAGCCGGCGAGCGTGAGGGCACGGCGCAGCACGTCCCGCAGCGCCCGATCATCATCGACGACCAACAGTCTCATCTACGTTGATTGTGGCCGCTGCGGCGTCCTTTGGCGAGCGCTTCCTACGTTGGCCTTATCTCGTGTTGGGGCGGTCTGCGCCGGCGCTGTCGGAGATCTTCTGTCTATATGGCAAAAGATGCCCCACAGCGCTCTACTCCTCTCCGCCACCGGAGCGGGCGGGACTTGAGCGCTCGCGCAGGATCGTCCCGAGGATGCCGTTGACGAACGCGGGCGCCTCGGCCCCGCAGAACCGCTTGGCGGTCTCGACCGCCTCGTTGATCGCCCCTTCCGGCGGGATCGCCTCCTCGCCCGGCAGCTCGCGCGGATACATCAGCTCGACCAGACCGACCCGCAGGATCGACCGCTCCAGCGGGGCGATCCGCTCGAGCGACCAGCCCTTCGCGTGCTCGCGGATCAGCTCGTCGAGCTCGGGCTGGTGCTCGCGGACGAGCAGCGCCAGCGCGCGCGTGAACGCGTGCGTCTCCCGTGGAAACGTGTCCTGGAGCGGGCGTCCCAGCAGGTCGCTCTGGTACAGCGCCCACACCGCGGCGCGCCGTTGCTCGGTCCTACGCAACGACGCTCACGCCCCGACCGCCGTCAAGCACGCGACACGTATTCGCCCGAGCGCGTGTCGACGCGCACGACATCGCCGATGTTGATGAACAGCGGAACCTGGATCTTGGTGCCGGTCTCGAGTACCGCCGGCTTGTTCCCACCGCCCGATGCGGTGTCGCCGCGGATCCCGGGCTCGGTTTCCGACACCGTCAAATCGAGTGCGCTGGGGAGCTGCACGTCGGCCGGCTCCTCGTCGATGTAGAGGACGTCGACCTCGTCTGACTCGCGCAGCCATCGCAGCGCGTGGGACAGCGTGCTCTCGGGGATCATCAGCTGCTCGTAGCTCTCGGTGTCCATGAAATGGGCGTCCGAGCCGTCGCGGTAGAGGAACTGCATCTTGCGAACCTCGGTGCGCACCGGCCGGAATTTCTCGCCGGCCCGGAAGGTCCGGTCGATCACGGCGCCATCGCTGGCCCGGCGCAGCCTCGTCCGCACGAACGCCCCGCCCTTGCCGGGCTTCACGTGCTGGAACTCGAGGATCTTGAACACCGTCCCGTCGACGTCGATGTGGGATCCGTTGCGAAATTGGTTGGTTGAGATCATCGACGCGCCAGTGTAGTCCGGGCCTGACGCGCCGCGGCGGGCACCCGGCGCTCGCGCGAGGTGGCCCGCCCGCCGCCGTCAGGCCCTCGAGCCCGGCTCGAGACTAATCGGTGACCAGCAACTCCTTGGTCACGGAGGTGAGGATCTCGCATCCGTCCGGCGTGACCACGACCAGGTCTTCGATCCGGACGCCGAACCGGCCCGGGAGGTACACGCCGGGCTCGACCGTGACCACGTTGCCGGCCTCCAGCCCGCCGTTCGCCCTTTGCGAGAGCCGAGGGGCCTCGTGGATGTCGAGCCCGACGCCGTGGCCGAGGCCATGGCCGAAGTGCTCTCCGTGGCCGGCGGCGTCGATCACCGCGCGGGCGGCGCCGTCGACGGCCCGCGCCCCGGCCCCCGCTCTGACCGCCTCCAGACCGGCCAGCTGGGCATCCAGCACGAGCTGGTAGACGCCCTGCGCCTCACCGTCCCGATCCCCGGCGGCCACGGTGCGGGTGCAGTCGGAGCAATACCCGGACACCACGGCGCCCCAGTCGATCACCACCAGCTCGCCCCGCCGGATCGCCACATCGCGCGGCTGCGCATGGGGCAGCGCGCCATGCGGGCCGGCCGCCACGATCGCCTCGAAGCTCGGATCCTCCGCGCCGCGCGCGAGCATCTCGTGGGTCAGCGCCCGCGCCACATCCCGCTCGCTCCGGCCGACGAGCCCGTCGGCGATCACGCCCTGGAACGCTTCGTCCGCGATCGCGGTGGCGGCTCGGATCGCCTCGAGCTCCTCGGGCTCTTTGACCGCGCGGAGCCGCTCGACGAGCGGTCCGGGCGCGATCAGCTCCACCTCGTCCGCTAGCAGCGAACGAAGCCGGTTGTGGTCTCGCACCGACAGGTTGGCGTCCTCGAAACCGAGCCGCAGAGCACCGGCCGGGAGCTCCTCGCCGACCGCGTCCAGCAGCTCTTGCGGCGCGCGGCGGCGCTCGAACGAGGAATCGACCTCCTCCGAGGCCTGCTCGACATAGCGGAAGTCGGTCACGAACTTCCGCGTCTGCGGCCCCACCAGCGCGAGGCCGTTGGACCCTGTGTATCCGGTCAGGTAGCGCACGTTGACGAGCTCGGTGACGAGCATCAGGTCCAGCGACTCCTCGGCGAGCAGGTCGATCAGGCGATCCGCGCGAGCCCTCATCGCGCGAGCTCCAGCTGCAGCCGGGTGAGCGCATCGCGGTAGCCGCCGGCGCCCTTGCCGGACACGCGACCGACGCACAGCTCGTCAATCACCGACCGACGCCGCCACTGCTCACGATTGTCGACGTCCGAGAGGTGCACCTCGACCGCCGGCAGTCCGGTCAACTCGAGCGCATCGCGGATCGCGTAGGAATAGTGCGTCCAGGCGCCGGGATTGAGCACGATGCCGTCGGCGAGTCCCTCGAGGCGGTGGAGGTGCTCGACGAACTCGCCCTCGTGGTTGGTCTGAAAGAACCGCGTCTCCAGGCCGAGCTCGGCGGCGACGTCGGAGATCTGGCGCTCGAGCTCGACCAGCGTCAGCTGCCCGTAGTGCCGCTGATCGCGCCGGCCGAGCTGGTCCAGGTTCACGCCGTGCATCACTTCGATCCGCTTGCGCATGCTAGGCGCTGGGGCACTCTCGCTCACCGTGGGCTCAACTCTCGCACGGCCGCGATCAGATCGCGCGGCGGGACCGTGCAGCCGGTCTGCGCTCGACCGGGGGCATCGAGCAGCACGAACGGGACCGGCCCTTCGCCAATCCGCTTCTTGTCGCGCGCCGTGGCCATCACCACGGCATCGGGATCCACGCCATCGAGCGTGATCGGGAGCCCTCGGGCGCCCAGCAGCTCGCGGACCTCTTCGCGCAGCTGGTCTTGACCGGAGAGCCGCAGCGCGGCCAGCAGTCCCAGCGCCACGGCCTCGCCGTGGCGGTAGCGCGCGTACCCGGTGGCGGTCTCGATCGCGTGGCCGACGGTGTGGCCGAGGTTGAGGACCTGCCGCGGGCCGCCATCGCGCTCATCGCCGGCGACGATCCGGAGCTTGGCGCGGACGCTCGCCGCGATCAGCTCCGGTGTGGCGGGGTCGGCGCCGGCACGGATCGTCTCCCACAGCTCGCCACCGGCGATCAGCGCGATCTTCACGACCTCGGCGTAGCCCGCCGCGAGCTCGGTCGCGGGCAGCGTGTCCAGCGCGGTGGTGTCCGCGATCACCGCCGCGGGCTGGTGGTACACGCCGACGTAGTTCTTGGCTTCGGTGAGGTCGACCCCCGTCTTGCCGCCGTACGCGGAATCGACTTGCCCGACCAGCGTGGTCGGGAGCTGTACGTACCGCACCCCCCGCTGGTAGGTCGCGGCACAGAAGCCGGCGAGGTCCCCGACCACGCCCCCTCCGAGCGCGAGCACCAGGTCCTGGCGGGTCATCCCCGCGCGCACGAGCTCGGTCCAGACGATCTCCGCGTGCGCGATCGTCTTCGACTGCTCCCCGGGCATGATCATCACCCGGCCGCACAGCGGTTCGAGCCGATTCGCGTAGAGCCGCGCGACGTTGCCGTCGCTGACCAGAAACCGGCGCCCGGTGATCGTCCGCGGCCAGAACCCCGGTTCACCGAGCAGCCCGGCACCGACATAGACGGGATAGTCGCCGGACTGGCTCATCGCCCACAGCATCTTCGCCCGCGCCGGCAGCCCCTCGAGGGCTTCGAGCACGGAGCGCATTTCCTGCGAGCGGGCGGCCGGAACCGTGACGTCGGCAAGCGCGGCGTAGATCGGCTCACGCTGGAAGTACAGCCGCTCGAACTGAGCCCGGTCGCGAGCCAGCGGCCGGCCGCTGCCCTCGCACCGTGCCCACGCGGCGTCGAGCTCGACATCGATCCACACGACCAGCCGCTCGGCGAGCGCTTGGCGGACCGCCTCTGAGCCGATCGCGCCGCCCCCGAGCGCCAGCACCGGTGCGTCTGGCCGCTTCAGCAGCTCGAGCGTGACCGCTTCTTCGGCCGCGCGAAATGCTCCCTCTCCGTCCTCCCCGAACACCCGCTCGATCGCCCTTCCCAGGCGCTGCTCGATCACCGCGTCGACGTCGATCGGCTCGGTCCCGAGCACCCGAGCGGCGCTCGCGGCGGCGGTCGTCTTGCCGGCGCCCATGAACCCGATGCAGACGATCGAACGCCGCGCAGCGCCGCCGGCGCCGGGAGTCGAAAGCGTCACCCCCCCCTCCATCCAATCCGTCCCTCGTAGGCGGCCAGCGCGCCGCGCACGTCGTCGACGTGATCGCCGCCGAACTTCTGCCGGTAGGCGTCGGCCAGGACAAATGCGACCATCGCCTCGCCCACCACTCCGGCCGCCGGCACGGTGCACGAATCGGTCCGCTCCCGCAGCGCTTCGGCCGGTTCGTGAGTCGCGATGTCGACGGAGCGCAGTGGCTTGGTCAAGGTCGGCAGCGGCTTCATCGAGCCGCGCACGACCAGCGGCGCGCCGGTCGTCATACCTCCTTCGAGTCCGCCGGCGCGGTTGGTCTCCCGGAAGTAGCCCCGGTCCGCGTCGTAGAAGATCTCGTCGTGGGCCTGGGAGCCCGGCCGGCCCGCGACCTCGAAGCCGTCCCCGATCGCGACCGCCTTGATCGCCTGGATCGAGAGCACCGCTTGACCGAGCCGGCCATCGAGCCGCTCCTCCCAGGACACGTGGGATCCGAGACCCGCCACCACCCCGAACGCGCGAACTTCGAACACCCCCCCGAGCGACTCGTTCGCCTTGCGCAGTCGATCGATCTCGGCCACCATCGCCTTGCTCGCGCCGGCATCCAGACACCGGACGGGTGACTCGTCCACGTGCTCGAAGTCGTTGGGGGCCAGATCCGCTGTGCGGGGCGCGCTGACGCCGGTGATCTGGATCACGTGGGAGAAGACCTCGACCCCGAGCACCGCCAGGAACGCCTTCGCCACCGCGCCGCCGGCGACCCGGGCCGCGGTTTCCCGCGCGCTGGCCCGCTCGAGCACGTCGCGCACATCGCTCAGCCCGTACTTCTGCGTTCCCACCAGGTCAGCGTGGCCCGGCCTCGGAAGGTGCACCTCCCGCAGCTCCGCCTCCACCGGCCACGGGTTCATCCGCTCCTCCCAGTTGGCGTAGTCGCGGTTGGCGACCTGCAGCGCGATCGGCCCGCCCAGGGTCCGGCCGTGCCTGACGCCGCCGGTCACCTCCACCCGATCACGCTCGATCTTCATCCGCCCACCGCGGCCGTGGCCGAGCTGCCGGCGAAACAGATCGCGATTGATCGCTTCGGGCTCGAGCACCAGTCCGGCGGGAAGGCCCTCGATGATGCAAGTGAGCCCCGGGCCGTGGGACTCACCGGCAGTGATCATGCGCAACGCCGCCATCGGCGCCAAGCTTACGGGCGCGCCGGCGCGAGCAGCCGCCCGCCGCCGGCGGCTCGCGGCTACGCGGCTCGCGGTTCGCGGCTCGCGGCTCGCGGCTCGCGCCAGGGTTAGCCGTCTGGACGCTCCGCCGGGCGTTCCTGCGCATCCCACCCGGGCGTGAACCGACCGCTCCCGCCACACCAGGGACAGGTCAGCGAGTGCGCCTGCCCGCCGAGGTTGGAGATCACCTGTCCGGTCCCCCGGCAAGGGCCGCAGACGGCACCCGTCGACTGTCGCGCCTCCGCGTCCGGGCTCATGATGACCGGGCACCATAGCGTCGCCGCGTCAGCCTCACCTCACTCGGGTTCGGGCTCCCGCGCCGCTGCCCTCATGACGGCGCGGGGCGCGGCGATGCCGGTGAAGCGCTCAAAGCTGAGCGCGCCCTGGCCTACGAGCAGCTCCAGCCCGTCGACCGCGGCGACGGACCGCGCGCCGGCCGCCTGGATCAGAGCCGTCTCCGTGGTTGCGTAGACGAGATCAACCACGCACCGGTACCGGGTTAGCTGATCGGCCCGCAGCGGCAGCTCCTGCAACGCGGACTCGCGGCCGTCGAGACCGGCAGGGGTGCAGTGAACGAGCAGATCGGCCGGCTCGACGGTGTCCACCGACAAGCAACCGAGTTCCTCGCACACCCGGCGCGCCCGCGCAGCGGTGCGGTTCCAGACGCGAACCTCCCGCGCGCCGGCGTCGAGCAGCGCCCACACGACGGCCCGCGCGCTCCCGCCCGCCCCCAGCACGAGTGCGGTCGCGCCCTGAGGCGCGAACGGCAGCGCCTCGATCAGCGCAGGAGCGTCGGTGTTGTCGGCCTGGATCGCTCCGTCCTCGAACACCAGCGTGTTGGCGGCGCCGATCGCGCGCGCTCGCGCCGTCGCCTCGTCTGCGAGCGCGAGCGTCCGCTCCTTGTGCGGGATCGTGACATTGGCGCCGCGGAACCCCGCTCCGGGTAACGCTCTGACCGTCTCGGCGAACAGCTCGGGCGCCACCGGCAGCAGCTGGTAGCGCCAGCCGGTCAGACCGACCGCGCGCAGCGCCGCGTTGTGCATCGCCGGCGAGCGGCTGTGCGCAACGGGCCAGCCGAGAACCCCGAGGCGGGTGCGGGCGCTGGACGGCATGCGTGGGACTGTAGTCTCCCGTGGCGGGGGGACCTGAGTGGCTGGATGGGCGGCGAGGGAGTCGTGTTGGGCCCGAAATCAGGTGTTCGATCGCCCGACTCTGCGGGCCGGTGAGTGAAATGGGCGATCAAACACGATCCTCATGTCTGATCGCCCAGATCATGCGGTTCCACGCACGATTTGGGCAACCGAGCAGCTGATGAGGTATGAAGCGCTCAGCAGTGCGCCGGCGATCGACCGCCCCGCGCGCTGCGGGCAGCCTGGTACTGCTGGGCGTCCTTGAGGAACTGCGAGTAGCTGGAGGTGAAGACCTGCTCGCCGTTGCCGCACGGCTTGACGACGAAGTACAGGTCGTTGGTGCTCGCAGGATGCGCGGCGGCCTGGATCGAGGCGAGGCCGGGATTGTCGATCGGCGTCGGCGGCAGGCCGGTGTGGATCCGGGTGTTGTACGGCGAGGGGGAGTCGAGCTCGGAGACGGTCAGCGGCCGCGTGTAGTTGTTCGTCGCGTAGCGGGTGGTGGCGTCGATCTGCAAGGGCATGCCGTCGGCAAGCCGGTTGTAGATCACCGACGCGATCAGCGGCCGGTCATGGGCGGTCGCCGCCTCGGCCTCGACCATCGAGGCGACGATCAGCACGTCGTAGGGAGTGAGGTGCTTGCGCCGCGCGTAGGACAGATTCACCGACGCGAACTGCTTGCGGAACGTTTGCAGCTGATCGGCGATCAGCGCCCCGTTCCGAATCGGGTCCCGCAGCTGGTAGGTCGAGGGGAACAGGAATCCCTCCAGCGTCGGGGTCGCGCGCGGCGCGCCGAAGGAGCGAGGGTTGAGGAGCCGCGAATGGCGGGTTGCCGCCAGATAGCTGCCCCGCACCCCCTGCGAGCGCAGCAGCGCGTCGATCTGTCGGCGCGTGCGACCCTCGATGATCGTCAGGGTGCTCACCTTGGCCGCCGGCGGCGGCGTCGTGAGGGCGGTGAGCACGGCGCTGTAGGGCATGTCGAGCTTCAGCTGATAGGTGCCAGAGCGCAGGTCGCCGCGATCGCCGGCGAGCGTCGCCCGGGCGCCGAAGAAGAAGCTCGAGGCGATCACTCCGTCGCGCTCGAGCAGATCGCCGATCTGGCTCACGGTCGAGTGCGTCGGGATCGTGACCGTCACCGTGCCCTGCCCGGAGCCGTGAAAGGGCTGCAGCAGCTCGACCAAGAACCAGATCAGGCCTGCGGCGAGAAGCAGTGCGAGCAGAGACACGGCCCTCACCACCCAGGAATGGCGGCGCGCCCGCGGCTCTCCGGGTCGCAGTTTCGCGGCGCGCTGGTTCGGCGCTCGGGGGTTTCGCCGCCGCGGCTTCACAGGCCGCCGCGAGCGCCCAGCCGGACGTGCGGAGCGCTGGGCGATCCGCTGGCGCTGAAGATGCGAGATGCGCTTGGTCCCGGCGGGAGTCCTCGTCCTCGTCCTCGTCCTCGTCCTCGTCCTCCTGGTCGATCATCTCGGCGTCTTCTTCGTCGCTGACCGGCTCGAATGAGTCGCCGTCATCGGGGGATGCGATCTGACCGGTTCGCTGGGCCCGGCGGCGTTCTCGCTCGACCCGCGCTGCCTCGCGCTCCTCCTCGCTTCGCTCCCTCCCGTCGCTCACGACGCTTCCCCGCGAGCAACAGGATGCGCTGCCAGCCACCCCTCGAGCAGGTGAGCCGCCGCACGGGAATCCTCGCTGGCCTCACCACCGGTTCGCTCGGCCAGCCGGGTCGTGAATCGCTCGTCATAGAGCTCCACCGGCACCGGCAGCCGGCGCTCGAGCGCGGCCGCAAATTCGCGCGCTTCAGCGGTCTGGGCACTGTCATGGCCCGACAGCGACAGCGGCAGGCCGACCACGACCCGCGCGACATCGAACTCCGCCACGAGCGCGCGGAGGCGTCCGAGCCCGCGACGCGATCGCGGCGAGAGAACCGGGTCGATCGGTGTGGCCAGCACGCCAGTCGGGTCGCTCACGGCACAACCGCATCGCGCGCTGCCGTAATCGAGCGCGAGCACTCGCATGACCTTATCGACTGAGGGCCGACTCGATCGCTCTTCGGGCTGCCTCGATCGCAGCGGGGAGTTTGGCCGCGTCCCGCCCGCCGGCGCGGGCCAGCGTGTCGCGACCACCCCCGCCGCCCCCGACCTCGGCAGCGGCGACCTTTACGATCTCTCCGGCGCGAACCCCCCGGGCGACGAGCGAGGGCGCGACGCTGGCGATCAGATCGACGCGACCCTCGCCGGCGCTCCCGAGCACGATCGCTGCATCTCCGAGCTTGGCCTTCAACCGGTCTGCGATCTCGAGCAGCGCCTTCCCGTCGACACCCTCGAGCGCGGCCGCGAGGACCCGCGCACCATCGAGCTCACCGGCACCTGAGGCGAGCCGCTCGAGGTCGAGCGCGCCGTTGCCGGCACCCCCTTGACGCACGGCGCGTTCGAGCTCGCGGACCCGGGAGCGGAGATCCTCGACCGACTCTGAAACCCGCTCGGGCGGAACCCGCAGCGACGCCGCGACCCGTGCGAGCACGCCGTCGTGGCGGCGCATCAGCGCAACCGCGGCCGGTCCCGTCAGCGCCTCGATCCGCCTGACGTTGGCCGCGCTCGAGCTCTCGCTGGAGATCTTGAACAGCCCGATCTCCGCCGTCGAGCGGACGTGCGTGCCGCCGCACAGCTCGCGCGAAAACGAGCCATCGCCGACCTCGACCATCCGCACCATGTCGCCGTACTTCTCGCCGAACAGCGCCATCGCGCCGAGCCGCCTGGCCTCGGACAGAGTCGTGGTCAGTGCCCGCACGGGTTGGCTCTCGAGGATCCACGCGTTCACCCGGTCCTCGATCTCACGGAGCTCCTGTGCTGACAGCGCGCTGCCGTGCGTGAAGTCGAAGCGCAGCTTGTCGGGCCCGACGTAGGAGCCGGCCTGGTGCACATGCGTGCCGAGCAGCTGGCGCAGCGCCGCGTGCAGTAGATGGGTGGCGGTGTGATTGCACTCGGTGGCGTGACGAGCGGCGCGATCGACCCGCGCCTGGACCCGCTCTCCCGGCTCGAGCGAGCCGCGCTCGGGCACGACCGCCAGAACCTGATCGTCGCCCAGGCGCAGGACGTCATCCACGCGCGCCAGGCAATCGCCATCGGCGCACGTGACATATCCGGAGTCGGCCACCTGGCCCCCGCCGGTGGGATAGAAAGGAGACTCAACCAGCTTCACGAGGACACGACCGTTGTCGGGCTCGAGGGCTCCGATCGTGGTATCCCGGTCGGTTGTCTCGTAGCCGACAAAGTCGGTGGCGAAACCCGCGCCGCCGGCGAACGCCAGTGCCCGCTCTCGCAGCGCCTCCCGGCCACGATCTCGTCCGGAGCTCGCCCGCGCGCGCTCGCGCTGCTCGTTCATGTTCGCCTCGAAGCCCTCCTCGTCGACCCCGAGACCGTGCTCGGCGACGATCTCCAACGTCAGGTCGATCGGGAAGCCGTAGGTGTCGTGCAGGCGGAAGGCATCCTCGCCGCTGATCCCTTCGGCGCCCGAGTCCTTGGCCCGCGCGATCAGCTCGTCGAGCAGCTTGCTGCCCTGCTCGAGCGTGCGGCCGAAGCTCTCCTCCTCGGAGTCGAGCCACTTGCGCACGTTGTCGCGCTGCTGACAGAGCTCCGGGTACCCGGCGCCCATCAGCTCGGTGACCACGGTGGCGTAGCGAGCCAGAAAGCCGGGTTCGAGCTCGAGTGCTCGCCCCTCGCGGATCGCCCTGCGCATGATCCGCCGCAGCACGTAGCCGCGATCCTCGTTGGAGGGAACGACGCCGTCGGCGACCAGGAACACCATCGAGCGCCCGTGGTCGGCCAGGATCCGCAGCGCCCGATCGGTCGCGAAATCACGGCCGTAGCTCCGGCCCGAGAGCTCCTCTCCGAGCGAGATCAGCGGCGCGAACTGGTCGGTCTCGAAGATGGTCGCCTTGTCCTGCAGGATCATCGCCATCCGGTTGAGGCCGAGGCCGGTATCGATGTTCTTGGCCGGGAGAGGCGTCAGGACATTGACCGGGTTCTGGTCAAGCTGCATGAACACGAGGTTCCAGTACTCGAGGAACCGCTCGTTCTCGCCGCCCGGGAGATCGTCGGGCCTGCCATGTTCGACGCCGCGATCGAGGTAGAGCTCCGAGCACGGCCCGCAAGGTCCGGTCGGACCGACCTGCCAGAAGTTCTCCGAGCGCGGACACTCGACGATCCGCTCACGCGGGACGCCGACCGCGAGCCACGCCTCGATCGCCTCCTCGTCGGGGCTGAGCCCCAGCTCGTCGTCGCCCCCGAAGACCGTGATCCAGATGTCCTGCTCGCGAAGGCCGAACGCCTCCCGGGAGAGGTCCCACGCGTAGCGCACCGCCTCGCGCTTGAAGTAGTCGCCGAACGAGAAGTTTCCGAGCATCTCGAAGAACGTGAGGTGCCGGGTGGTGGTGCCGATGATCTCGATGTCGGCCGTGCGGAAGGTCGTCTGGCACGTCGTCACGCGGGGATGGGGCGGGACCTCGGTACCGGCGAAGTACGGCTTCAGCGGATGCATGCCCGCGATCGTGAACAACGCCGAAGGGTCATGCTCGGCAGGGATCAGCGAGGCGGAGGGAAGGCGCTTGTGGTCTCTCGCCTCGAAGAACTCGAGGAACGTCTCCCTGATCTCGTCGGAGGTCATTTCCAAGCAGTGTAGGCGCGGGTCTTACTTCAGAAACGCGATCGAGGTGCGGTAATCGGTAAAGCCGCGGTAGTGGCCGTGCAGCCACAGCACATCGATCGGCCCGCCTGGTCCCCTCGGCACGACCGGCCGCACATTGTCGGATCCTCGCGTCCGGACGACGGTGTCGTAGCCCCAGGTGTAGCCGCCATCGGTCGTCGTCCAGCGCTCGATCTCAAACCATCTCCCAATCTTTCGGGACAGGTAGACGATCGATGGATCCGCGTGGTCGAGTGCGATCCCGCCCGAGTATTCGGTCTCGATCGTGTGCGGGCTGATCGAGGGACCGCCGATCGTCATCCGGTGTGAGATCCATCGCTGCCCCGTCCACTTTGCGTACCAGTAGACGTGACGCGAGCGTGAAGGGAAGGTCGCGTAGACGATCACCGGCCGCCCGGCCGAATCGAGCGCCACGTCCCAGACCCAGGCCCGAACTCCGGTCTTGTCGGCGTCGTAAACGAGGTCCGCCTGTCGGGGGGAGATCGGCCCATCGTCCACACCGGCGATCCGCCTCCCCCCCGCGCTCCACAGCCAGCCGTCCCGGTACGCCGCGTAATAGATGCTGCTCACCACGCCACGAGGGTGGCCGTTCGTGAATGCCAGCGCGATCGTGTCGGTCCCGTTCGACGCCACCTTGACGTACGGGCGTTCACGCCGGACGGCGATCAGCCGGTGCGCGGCGCTCCAGCGGCCATCGACGGTCCGGGTGGCGAAGTCCTGACTCCAGTCGGCCCCGCGCCAGAACAGGTAGAGCTTGTCGTGCTCGGCAGTGAGCACGACCGGGTTGGGGTAAGTGAAGCCCTTGGATCCCCGCAGCTGCGCGTGCACGCGACGAATCGGTCCCCAGGCCCTGATGTCGTATGGCCGGAGCGTCGTGCGGTAGTACATCGTCGGGCCGCTGTGGCCGGACCAGAACGCGCTCAGGCGGCCATCGGGCTCGATCAGGATCGAGGGGTCGCCGTGATCATCGACCGCCTCCCTGCCGATCACGCGTGACTCGGTCAACCCGGTTCGCGGCTGGTAAGCGCCGATCGTGATCTGCCCCCGCCAGCCGATCCAGCCCACGAACGCCTCGTCCCGCCGGCCGCCGATCTGGATCGCCCGAGGATCGCCGAACCAGCACCAGGACCCGTGGGCCCAGACGACCATGCGCGCGCGCGCCAGCTTGCCGGGCAGCGCCACCTCGCGGGTGACACTGTTCTGGATTTCGTCAGCCGATGGTGGCCGCCGCCGCGTCCGCCGAGCCGTCCCGCCGCCGACCCAGACGGCGGTAGTGACCACCGCCAGCAGCACAACCGCGACCGCGATGGGGCGGCCCGTGACCTTCATCCCGCGGCGAGTCTGAAGGCTGTGCTCGTGCCTCGGAGGCCCGGGATCATGGGCGCTCCCGCGTGATCGTCCCCCATCCGACGACGAGCTCTCCGTCCATCAGGCACGCGAGCTGGCCCGGCGCGGCCGCCTCGGCGCCGTCGCCCAGCTCGAGCGTGAGAAGCCCATGCCGTCCCGCCGGCGGGTCGGCGAGCAACTGCGCGCGCAGCGGCTTCGAGCGATAGCGGAGCTTGACGCGATTGACCCGTGCGCCCGGGCGATGGAGCGTGGCCGAGCGGATCGCCACCCTCGTCGTGCGCAACGCGCTCCGCGATCCGACGATGACGCGATTGGTGGCGGCATCCTTGTCGAGCACGTACAGCGGAGCGCCGGCGGCGACTCCGACTCCGCGCCGTTGCCCGATCGTGAAGCGGTGGTGCCCGTCGTGGCGACCGAGGACCGTGCCCTCGGAATCGGTGATCGATCCTGGACGCTCGCGCAACCCGCCGTGACGCGCGAGGAACCGGGCGCGGCTGGTCCCGGCCAGGAAGCAGAGATCCTGCGAGTCGGCCTTGCTGGCGACCGGCAGTCCCGCCTCGGCGGCGATCTGCCTGACCTCCGGCTTGCGGAGCTCCCCGAGCGGGAACTTGAGCCTGGAAAGCGAACGCGGCGTGAGCGCGGAGAGCATGTAGGTCTGGTCCTTGGCGCTGTCGACGGCGAGCCGCAGCAGCGGGCCGCCTTCATCGTCTCGCTCTGCCGTCCGCGCATAGTGACCCGTCGCGAGCGTCTCGGCACCGAGGTTCTCGGCGAGCTCGAGCATCGCGTCCAGGCGAACGTGCCCATTACAGCCCACGCATGGATTGGGCGTCTCGCCGCCGGCATAGCCGGCGATGAACGGCTCGACGACGCCGGCGCGAAATTCGCTCCGGAGATCCACCGTGAAGTGCGCGAGGCCCATCGAGTGGGCCAGCGCGCGTGCCTGCGCCACCGCGGAGGCCGAGCAGCAGCTCCGCTCGCCGTCGTTCTCGACGTCGGCCCACAGTTCCAGCGTGACGGCCACCGTCTCGCCGCTCCCGGCGCACAGGAGCGCGGCGACCGCGCTGTCAACGCCGCCGCTCATCGCCGCGAGCGTGCGCGAACCGGCGGGGGGAGGCGCGAGCACGGCGCGATCCCGCGCCGCGGCGCCGAGCGCGCGGGCGAGCGCGTCCGCGGCGAGGTCGGCCGCATGAAGCTTTCCGGGGCTGAGCCCGCCGAGCTCCTCGGCGATCTGACCGGGTCCGATCCGGGCCGCGTCGAGGATCGTGCTCCCGCGCACGAGCGTCACGGCGGCACTGCCCGCGGCGCTGGCGGCGCCGCACCCCTCGGCGTCGAAGCCGGCATCGATCAGGCCGTGATCGCGGACGGCCAGCGAGAACCGGATCGAGTCACAGCATGTGCCACCGCCGGCGGTGACCGTGTAGGCCGCCGCGGGTATGTGGCCCTGGCCCTGGGGCGAGACCAGATGGTGCTCGAACGCGTCGCGGTCCATCCGCGCGAGGATAGAGCTGGTGGCTAGGTCAGCCGCAGGCCGAGCTCGCGCAGCTGGGCCGGATCGACCGGAGCCGGAGCGCCGGTCAGAGGATCAGCGCCGCTGGCCGCCTTCGGGAACGCGATCACCTCGCGGATCGACTCCGTTCCGCAGAGCTGGGCGACGATCCGGTCGATGCCCATCGCGATCCCCCCGTGCGGCGGCGCGCCGTAGCGCAGGGCGTCGAGCAGGAAGCCGAACCGCGCCTGTGCCTCCTCGGGGCCGATCCCCAGCAGCTCGAACACCCGCTGCTGGACATCGAGCTGATGGATACGGATCGACCCTCCACCGATCTCCGAGCCGTCGAGCACGAGA
Source organism: uncultured Solirubrobacterales bacterium (assembly GCA_963799745.1). Taxonomy (GTDB): domain Bacteria; phylum Actinomycetota; class Thermoleophilia; order Solirubrobacterales; family Solirubrobacteraceae; genus Palsa-465. The sequence continues at coordinate 43,639 of CAWCYH010000012.1, forward strand.
TCGTACGCGCGCGAGGTGAGACTCCCGGGATCGGAGAGATCGCCCGTCGGTGCCGTGAACGGGTGGTGGGCGGCGTCCCAGCGCTGCTCGCCCTCGTCCCAGAAGAAGGCCGGGAACTCGACGACCCAGAGGATGTCGTGTCGCCCGTTCGGGATCAGGTCGAACCGGTGAGCAAGCTCCATGCGCAGCGCGCTGAGCGCCTGCCCCACCGTGGTCACCTCATCTGCGACGATCAGCAGCAACTCGCCGGCTGAGGCATCGAGCCGATCGTTGACGGCCGTGATCTCCTCAGGCGTGAGGAACTTGGCGATCGGTGAGCGCCAGCCGGGACCCTCAGCCTGCACGAACGCCCACACCAACCCCTTGGCGCCGTGACGCTTGGCGAGCTCCGTGAGCGCGTCGAGCTCCGAGCGCGCCAGCTCGTGCCTTCCGGCGTTGATCCCCCGGACGACTCCCCCGCTCGCCAGCGCCCCGGCGAATACCTGGAACTGGGAGTGGGCGAGGGCCTCGCCGAGGTCCTTCAGCTCGAGCCCGAAACGGGTATCCGGCCGGTCGATGCCGTATCGCGAGACCGCCTCGGCAAAGGTCATCCGGGGCCACGGTGGCGGGGCGACGCCGAATTCCTCGCGCTCGAACACGGCGCCCATCACCGCCTCCATGCATTCGATCACGTCGTCCTGGTCCACGAAAGCCATCTCCAAATCCAGCTGCGTGAACTCGGGCTGACGGTCAGCGCGGGTGTCCTCGTCGCGAAAGCAGCGCGCGATCTGGTAATAGCGCTCGAGCCCCCCCACCATCAACAGCTGCTTGAACAGCTGCGGTGATTGCGGCAGCGCATAGAACGAGCCGGGCTGCACGCGCGCGGGGACGAGGTAATCGCGTGCCCCCTCCGGCGTCGAGCGGGTCAGATACGGAGTCTCGATCTCGAGAAAGTCCCGTTCGTCCAGGACCTCGCGCATCGTCGAGACCACCCGATGGCGCAGCGCAAGCTGCCGCTGCACCGGCGCCCGGCGCAGGTCGAGCGCGCGATGCCTGAGACGGAGGCTTTCGTCGACCGCAACGTCCTCGTCGAGCGGAAACGGCGGCGTGTCGGCATCCGCCAACCGCTCCGCGACCGCAACGCTCAGCTCCACCTCGCCGGTGGCCAGATTGGGGTTGACGTTCCGAGGGTCGCGGCGCGTGACCGTCCCGGAGGCGGAGAGCACATCCTCGGAGCGCAGCCGATGAGCGACCTGGTGAGCGGATGGCGCCGTCTCGGGATGGAACACGAGCTGGACGATGCCCGAACGGTCTCGTAAGTCGATGAAGATCAGGCCGCCATGATCGCGGCGCCGATGGACCCAGCCGGCGACGCGCGCGGGCGTGCCGGCACGCTCCGCGGTCAGCTGGCCGCACCACGAGTCGCGATAGCGATTGGGGCGGGGTGCGTGCTTCACAGCCGGCTTCCCCGCAGAATCGTCGGGATCACGTTCTGGAGCTCGGTCTCGCGCTGCTCGCCCGATTGCATGTCCCTGAGGCTTGCGTGGCCGTCCTCGCCGACGATCGCGACGTAGCGCGCGCCGAGCCGATCGGCGTGCCGGAGCTGACCCCGCAGCGAGCGGTTAGCGAGCTCTAACTGAGCCTGGAGACCGGCGCGGCGAGCCTGCTGCGTGAGTTCGAACGCGCTGCGCACGCTCGCCGGCTTCGCGAGGGCGACGAACAGGTCGACCAGTTCCGGCGCGCTGCGCTGCTCGCCCGACGCGAGCAACATCCGCTCGATTCCCGCCGCCCAACCACAGGCCGGGGTGGCAGGACCATCGAGCTGTTCGATCAGGCGGTCGTAGCGGCCGCCCCCCGCGACGCCGGACTGGGCGCCGAGCGCCGTGCTCGAGAATTCGAACAGCGTGCGCGTGTAATAGTCGAGGCCGCGAACCAGAGTCGGATCGAGCTCATAGCGGATCCCGGCACCGTCCAGCAGGACGCGCACGTCGGCGAAGTGCTCAGCATCCTCGGGGGCGAGCCGATCGAGCAGCTTCGGAGCCCCCTTCATCGTCTCCCGGGTGGCGCTGTCGGTCGCGTCGAACGCCCGCATCGGGTTGAGCTCGATGCGGGCCGCAACCTCCGGCGCCAGCCCCGATTCGTTCGCACGCAGGTAGGCCTTGAGCTCTTCGCGGTACTCCACCCGGGTCTCGGGACTCCCGAGGCTCGCGAGCTGGAGCGTCAGGTCCCGCACTCCGAGCGCGTCGAGCAGGTCTGCCAGCAGCACGATCAGCTCCGCGTCGGTCTCGGGCGTGGCCGACCCGATCGCCTCGGCCCCGACCTGCCAGAACTGGCGATAGCGGCCCCGCTGCGGCGCCTCCGCGCGAAAGAAGCTCGACAGGTACCAGAGCTTGACCGGCTGTGGAAGCTTGTGCATCCCGTGCTCGATGTACGCGCGGCACACCGGCGCCGTGCCCTCGGGACGCAGCGTCAGCGACCGTCCGCCGCCGTCATCGAACGTGTACATCTCCTTCTGCACGATGTCGGTGGCCTCGCCGACACCCCGCGTGAACAGCTCCGTCGACTCGAACGCCGGCGTCTCGATCCGCCGGTAGCCCGCGGCGCCGAGCGTCTTCTTGATCTGAGCCTCGAACAGCTCGCGGCGCGCAGCGTCGTCGGGCAGCACATCGAACGTGCCCTTGGGGGCCTGGATCACAGGTTCATGTGGGCGCCGAGCGCGCTCACTTCGCGGCGAGCTCGCGCAGGAACGGATTGGTGGCGCGCTCCCGGCCGAGCGTCGTCAACCCCATGTGTCCCGGATAGACGGTGGTCTCCGGCGGGAACGCCCCGACCAGCGACTCGATCGACGCGAGCAGCGTCGGCCAGTCGCCGCCGGGAAGGTCGACGCGGCCAACGGAGCCCTGGAACAGCACGTCGCCGGAGAACAGGGCCTGCTCGTTCCTGATCGCATACGTGACGTGGCCGGGACTGTGGCCCGGGGTCAGCCGCACGTCAAGCTCGAGGCCGGCGAGTTCGAGCTGCTCGCCTCCGCCCACCGTGTGATCGGCCTCATAGCTCTCGAACGGTCCGAACCCCGGCCACGGGACGTAATCCATGATGTTCGCGAGGACCTGCTTTTCGAGCTCCGGGCAGTAGACCGGTGCTCCCGTAGCGCGAGCGACCGGCGCGACCGCTCCGATGTGATCGAAGTGGGTGTGGGTGACGAGAATTGCCTCAACCGTCCTGATCGCCAGGGCGTCGAGTGCGCCGGTGATCCGATCAGCCTCGTCCCCGGGATCGACGATCAGTGCCCGATCGCTGTCCTTGGCCCGGAGGATGAAGCAGTTCTCCTGCACCGGCCCGACGGTGAACATCCGTACGTCGATCATCCGCTCTGCGCCTTCTTTCGCTGACGGCGGCGGTACAGGTAGACCTCCAGGTAATAGCCGGACGGCACGTACAGCAGCAGCGCCACGATGGCGAAGGCCGCCGCCGTCACGACGCTGTGATTCCTCGTCGTCAGCAGTAGGAACGCGAACATGATGATCGCGGCGAACGAGGCCCGGGTCAGCGATGAGCGCCACGTCGGCGGCGTGTTCAAGCGCCGCTCACGGGCGTCCTGCCGGGACTGCTTTTTTCGTTCCTCGGCAGTCGGTGGACGCCCCGTGCGACCTCGCGCCTCGATCGTTCCGGCCGCCGTCCCGCGATGCTTACTGCGACGCTTGCGCTTGGTCTGGGCCATCGTGTAGAGAGCTTAGTGCGCGGGCGGCATGTCGGCTTGCAGTGCCTCTTCGATCAGGCGCCTGTTGCGTACCTGGACGTGCGCCGGGAAGCCCTCGAAGGCGTCGCGCGGAGCGAGTCCGACCAGCTCCGCCTCGGCGATCGCGGCATGGGATTCGATCGCAGCGATCACGCCGGCGAGCCTGATCAGCCGATGGTCCTCGACGTTGATCGAGACCTGCGCGGTGCCTCGGCGCGTGAGCCATAAACCGATCGCGCGAACGCCCTCGAGCCCCTGGCTGCCTCCCTCGCGGATCTTCGCGGCGATCGCCTGGGCGTCCTCCAGCGTGGCGGGAGCGGCAAGCTCGACGTTGAACGCGATCAGCGGCGGCCGGGCCGCGACCAGCACGGCTCCCGCGGTCCGGTCAAGCCGGCGCGGGCCGAAGTCAGGCTTCAGTTCGCCTTGCCGGATCCGCTCGTCCAGTTTCGCCGGACCGCCGCGCCGCAGCTCAGCACGGGACCGGCCCGCCGCGAGGATCCCGTAGAGGAACACGGGAAGGTGGAGCTCGCTCCCGAGGAGATCCGCGAGCACCAGCGCCTCCGCACACGCCGCCCCGCGGTCGGCGTCTCGCAGATAGACGATCGGTGCGACGTCCAGCGCACCCACGCGTGGATGCAACCCGACGTGGCCGGCGAGGTCGATCCGCGCGATCGCCTCCCGCGCAAGGTCTCGAACGGCGCCCGCCAGGCGCCCCGGTTCGCCCGCCAAGGTGAAGACAGTGCGGTGGTGATCGGGGTCGGTGTGGACGTCCAGCAGCCGGGCGTCGACTCCCCGCACGATCGCCTCGATCGCGGGGAGATCGCGGCCCTCGGAGACGTTCGGGACCGCGAGCAGCGTCGTCACGCGGCCGGGGCCTGCCAGGTGCCGCCTTCCAGCATCCAGCGTACGACGGTGCTCAGAGCAGGCCCCAGATCGGGCATCGCCGCGGATCATATGGGTCGCGCTCACCGGTCGGTCAATGGCGCCGCGACGGCGCTTCAGCCTCCCCCACCGCCGCTAGACTGGCGACTCCTCGCCGGAGTAGCTCAGTCGGTTAGAGCAGCGGAATCATAATCCGCGTGTCGGGGGTTCGAGTCCCTCCTCCGGCATGACGTTGCTTGCAGGAAAGTCCCGTGTTTACAGGGGATTGGGCGGATTCAGCCGCGTGGGTATCGACCGCTACGAACCGCCAGAAACCGCTCGTTGGCTGACAAAACAGTCCAACGAACAGTCCAACGGGCGGGGTCTCGGCGCTGGAAGCGGATCCGCTCATGAGCGGAACCCGAGCAGATCGACCGTCTGGGCGGCGCAAGTATTGGCGGCACTCCGCTGTCTGGGCTGCTGTTGGCCTGTGAGGGCGGTCTCTGCCAGCGCGAGGTCGTGAGTTTCGGGGTCGTCGAGGTCGGTCGGGTTGCTGCAGGTCAGCCGGGACCCTCGCTCATTCGAATTCGCCCGGACCGACATGAGGCGTGATGTCCGTGTGCATGACTTGGGCGTGTCTGCGATATTCGCGGACGCGTTTCGCCGGAGCGCTGGTCAAGTGCCTTGGACGTCGGTTCGGCTGGCGGCTGGGGTCGCGCCGCGTAGGAAGTCGAAGTCGCAGCCCTGGTCGGCTTGGAGGATGTGGTCGAGGAACATCGCGCCGTAGCCGCGGGTGAAGTGGGGCTTGGGCAGTTGCAGGCCGTTGCGGCGGCGGTCGAGTTCGGTTGGGTCGACGCGCAGGTTGAGGGTTCGGGCGGGGGTGTCGAGCTCGATGAGGTCGCCGTCCTTGACGAGGGCGAGCGGGCCGCCGATCGCGGACTCCGGGGTGATGTGAAGGACGGTGGTGCCGAAGCTGGTGCCGCTCATGCGGGCGTCTGAGATGCGGACCATGTCGGTGATGCCTTGTCTGAGCAGGCTGACTGGGACGAGCGGGACGCCCCATTCGGGCATGCCGGGGGCACCCTTTGGGCCGCCGCCGCGTAGGACGAGTACGGAAGCGGGGTTGAACTCGGCGTCTTCATCGAGCACTCGGTCCCACATCTGGGCGGCGTTCTCGAACACGACGGCGGGGCCGCGGTGTTGCAGCAGTTCGGGTGAGGCGGCTGCCTGCTTGAGGACCGCACCGTCGGGGCAGAGGTTGCCGGTCAGGATGACCGTGCCGCCCTCGGGAGATAGCGGATCTTTGAGCGTGTGGATCACGTCGGCATCGAACGTCTTGGCCGCCGCGATGCTGTCGCCAAGCGTCTTGCCTGAAACGGTCTGTGCGTTCTCGTGAAGTAGGGGAAGCAACTGCTTCATGACCGCCGGCAAACCACCCGCGTAGTAGAAGGCTTCCATCAGGTGGGTGCCGGACGGTTGGACGTTGACCAGCAGCGGGGTGGTTCGGGACAGCTCGTCGAAACGCGTCAGGGGGAGGTCGATTCCGACGCGGCCGGCTAACGCGGTCAGGTGGATGATCGCGTTGGTGGAGCCGCCGATCGCCATGTCGGCGCGGATCGCGTTGTCGAACGCATTGTCGGTCAGGATCTGGGAGGGTCGTGGCCCGCCGTCGAGCGCGAGCTGGACCGCACGCGCCCCGGACTCTTCCGCGAGCGCCATGCGGCGTGAGTCAACGGCTGGGATCGCGGCGTTGCCGCTCAGCGTCATCCCGAGCGCTTCGGCCACGCACGCCATCGTCGAGGCGGTGCCCATCACCATGCAGTGCCCTGGCGAGCGGTTCATGGCGTGCTCGGCGTCGGCGAGATCCTCGTCGCTGATCTGCCCGAGGTGGTGTTCGGCCCCGAGCCGGAAGACATCGGTACCCGAACCGAGCTCGCGTCCGCGCCAGACCCCGCGAAGCATTGGGCCGACGGTGACCATGATCGCTGGGATGTCGGCCGACGCGGCACCGATCAGCATCGCCGGCGTGGTCTTGTCGCAACCAGCGAGCAGCACAACGGCATCGAGTGGATAGGCGCGCAGGCATTCTTCGACCTCCATCGCCATCAGGTTGCGATAGAGCATGGTCGTCGGCTTCATCAGGATCTCGCCGAGTGAGAGTGTCGGGAACTCCATCGGAAGGCCTCCCGCGCTCAGGACACCGCGCTTGACCGCTTCAGCGACGAACCGCAGGTGCGTGTTGCAGGTCGTTAGATCCGACGCACTGTTGGCGATCCCGACGACCGGCCGTCCGTCGAACTGGGTGTCTGAGAGGCCGAGCGCCGCGCGGGTCCAGGAGCGGTTTGCGAACCCTTCCATGTCGGTGCGCCCGAACCAGCCACGGCTGCGCAGTTCGCTGGGCATCACCGCGCTCCAGGCCCGGAAGGTTCGAGGTGCGCGATTCGATCCAAAAGGGTGAGCCAGTTCGTGGCGCCGAAGCGTCCCCACTTCCGTCCGGTCCTAACGATCACCGTGCCTGCCGCGGGTGAGCAGTACACGAACTGGCCGAAGTTGCCGATCGCGACGAAGTCGCCGGGCTGTTCGGTGCGCTCCTTCACCCACCAAAGGTATTTGTAGGACATCCGATCGACGGAGAAGAACTCCGTTCGCACGTTGCGAAGCGCCGGGGGGTCGGTCGGGCGGATCGCCGTGGCCTGCTCGATCCACGCCGCCGGGATCACCTCGCGCCCGTCAACTCGGCCGCCGTCAAGGTGAGCCTGCCCGAACGCGGCCAGTGTTCGCGCGGTCGCGTAAAGGCCCGCCGCCGCGTTCTCAAGCCCAGCCTGTGGACTGTCAAGCGTCCAACGAGCGTCGTGCGGCATGCCGAGCGGGTCAAGCAGAGCCGCCTTCGCAAACTCGGCCAAGGGCTGACCGCTGACGCGTTGTAGTGCGACGCCGATGATGGTCGGTGCGTAATCGTTGTAGTTCCAGGCGGTGCCGGGCGCGACCGTGAGACGGGCGTGGGCCATGACGGTCGCCCAACGATCTGGCGCGTAGTACGCACGCGCGTGTCCGCTCCACGGCACCGGTCGCCGGCTGTAGCGCAGCCCTTCGGACATCGACAGCAGGTGCTTGAGTCGCACAGCCCCGTACCCGTGATCTGCGAGTTCGGGCACGTACTGGATGATTGCGTCCTCGACGGACCCGAGCATCCCGCGGTCCAATGCGATCCCGATCAGCGCGCCCAGGAAGGACTTGCTGACCGAGAACGCGGCCAGGGCCATGTCTGGCGCGGCATCAGCGAAGTAGCGCTCGAACACCATCGTCCCGGCACGGATGACGAGAAATGACGTCGTGCCGTTGGCAGCCAAGAACTCTTGGAGGTTGTTAGCCGAGACGCGAATCCCACTCACCGTGTGTTCTCCGATCGCTGCCTGCACGGCAATCTTGCTGGCGGGCAGCTCGACCGGGTCTGGGCTTGCGGTCATGTCACGGAAAGCGAACCGCCGATCGTCGCGTACCGACGGCATCCTCCAAGCGATTATCCGACCCGCGTAGGTATCAGTCAGCGCCGCCATCAAGATGCCGTGGGCGTCTTGACGTCGATCCCCGCACGCTCGAGGGTCGCCAGCGACATGCCGACCCAGGCATTCAGAAAGCGCTCTTCGCTAACGCCGAGTGGCTCGTGCTCATAGACAGTCTCGAGCCACCGGTATGAGGCCATCGACTGGACGATGACGAGCGTGAGCGCCTCGCAGTCAGGCTCGGCCACGCCCGAATCGGCCGCACGCTGACGGATCCACTCCGCCACGCGCCGCAGCGGCTTCTCGACCACGGCCTGTCCGACACGCTCGCGCAGGTCCGGGAACCGATCGCCCTCCTTTGACAACAGCTGATACAGGGGCTGGCGCCGCGAGAGATCCGCGAGGTTCCAGCGGCCCATCAACAGCAGCTCGGCATGCAGATCCCCCAACGGCAGCATCTCGATCGCATCCTGCATCCGGCCCAGCTCCTCGACGTGCCGCTCAACACAAGCGCGAAGCACCTGCTCCTTGCCACGGAAGTGCTGGTAGAGCCCGCCCGAGCGAGGCGCCAACCCGGCGGTCTCCTCGATCTGCCCGACGGTGACGTCGCTGTACCCGCGCTGGGCGAACAGCGCCATCCCAGCATCGAGGATCCTCGCCCGCGTGCCCTCTCCCCTCGGTGACCCTACCTGAGACGATTCCCTGGCCATAACACATGTTATGATAACACGATCTTATGTTTGGATGCAAACGTCGCTCCGACCCCACGGCCTGCCCCGCCCGGCGAGGGGGCGTCAACCGTGGCCGCGGTGACGGCACGGTCTCGCCCCCGCGCAGGAGCCTCAGCCGTCTTGCCGAAGGCCGCGGAAGGAATCCGCCCCGGCCGGGGTCTTTCTGAGGACAAAGCCTCCCCACCCGACTCCCGACCTTGGTCGCGCCAATCTTCGCTCCTCAAGGGAGCCGTCGGAGGCCTCACGACATGACCACTCCGATCACCGCGCGGGCCGAGCTCGCCGACTCCCCGCAGGGTGTTCGACTTTCTCGCCAACCTGCGCAAGCACGGTGCGCTCGCGCCCGGCAGAATGATCGCCGGTCGCGCCAAGATCGGCAGACGAACTCGGGGATCCTTTGCGTGGACGATCGCCAGTCGACCGTTCGGCAGCGGTGTCTTGTTGTGCATGATCGTCGAGGCAACCAGCTTGCTTGATGGCTTTGTGATGAGGCGCGGCGGCCGGCGGTGGCTTGAACGACGGTTCGGCGATACGCTCGCGTGCCCCGCCGATCAGCTCGCTTCGGCCGCCGCCTCGCCAACCGCGCGCACGGGCGAGAGCGCATGCCCCCGTCTTGCGCCCGAGCCAGCGTCGTGACCCAGCTCGCCGCAGTCGCGCTCCCTGGCCGCGGGGCGAGGATTTTCGGCGCCCCGGGCTCCTGCCGGCAGCGCCGGGCGGACACGCTCGTGCCGGTTGCCCGTGGTCCGCTGCTCGCGATCGCCGGCGTGGCGATGCTGGCGCTGGCGCTGACCAGCGGCCGCTACGGCTATCACCGCGACGAGCTGTACTTCATCGCCGCCGGCGCGCATCCGGCGTTCGGATACCCCGACCAGCCGCTGCTCGCGCCGCTGCTGGCGCGCGCGATGGACCTGCTCGCACCCGGCTCGCTGCTCGTGCTACGCGCACCGGCGATCCTTGCCTGCGGCGTGACGACCGTCACGACCGGCCTGCTGGCCCGCGAGCTCGGCGGCGTCCCGCGCGCCCAGGCACTCGCCGGCGCGTGCTGGGCGGCCGGGGCGGTGTGCCTGGTCACCGGCCATTTCGTGACCACGACCACGTATGACGTTGCTGCGACGGCGGTGGTCTCGCTGATGATCGTGCGTGTGCTGCGAACCGGAGACGATCGCTGGTGGCTGCCCGCCGGCGCGGTGCTCGGGATCGCCCTGCTGAACAAGTCCCTGATCGGGGTCGTGATCGCCGTCGTACTCGTCGCGCTGGCGATCCTTGGCCCGCGCGGGCTGCTCCGCTCACGCTGGTTCGCCGCCGGCGCGGCGCTGGCGCTGCTTGGCGCGCTCCCGTACGGGCTGTGGCAGCTAGCTCATGGCGTGCCGCAGTCACAGCTCGCAGCCTCGATCGCGCGCAGCGGCGCCGAGGGCGGCCGAGCCGGCTTCATCCCGTTCCAGCTGATCCTGATCGGCCCGCTGCTCGCCCCGATCTGGATCACCGGGCTGCTGGAACTGCTCCGAACCCGTGCGCTGCGCGCGCTGCGCTGCTTCGCCGCCGCCTACCTCGTCCTGATCCCCATCTTCATCCTCACCGGCGGCAAGGCGTACTACATGTCAGGGCTCTACCCGATCCTACTCGCCGCCGGCGCCGTCCGCGCAGCGCGATGGCTTGGGACGCGCCGGCGGCGCACGATCCTGCTGACCGCGACGGTCGCGCTCACAGCCGCGCTCAGCGCCGTGATCGGGCTCGACGTGCTGCCCGTCCGCGACCTTCGCGACAGCGTCGTGCTGAAGCTGAACCCCGACGCCGGCGAAACCGTCGGATGGCCCCGCTTCACCGACACGATCGCCGTCGTCTACCAGTCGCTCCCGACCAGCACACGCGCGCACACCGCGATCTTCACCCACAACTACGGCGAAGCCGGCGCGATCGCACACTACGGGCCCACGCTTGGGCTTCCCTACCCCTACAGCGGCCACAACGGCTGGGCGCTCTGGGGGCCACCACCGAACAGCGACACCACCGCGCTGGTGGTAGGAATCGATCTCCCGCAGGCCCAACAGGACTTCACCGGCTGTCGGCTCCGGGCGCGAATCAACAACCGCCAAGGCCTCGACAACCAGGAACAGAACGCCCCGGTGATCGTCTGCACCGGCGAGCGCCGGCCCTGGTCAGTACTCTGGCCGACGCTGCGACACTACGACTGACGCCCACATGCTCTCCCGATCCGAGTGTTGTTGGACAGACGTCCCAGGCTGATCGGCCTCGGTCGCAACCCGCAACCAACTTTATGGCCGATCGAATTCTCATCCGGCAGGCGTGCAGCGAGGATCGAGACTTCGTGGCCGGGATGGTGTCGACCCTCCTGGCGTACGGCTCTCCGGTCTGGCAGGACACCGAGGCTCTGGCTCCACAGTTCCGTGAGGTGCTGGAGCAAGCGATCAGCCATCAGAGCCGCCACTCGACAGTCTTGATCGCGGAGGCGGCTGACGAGACCCAGCTCGGCTTCATCTCGCTCAAGGTTCGCGAGGTCCCCGCCGGCGGCGAGCGCGCGCACGTGGCCGACCTCGCGGTCACCGACAGGGCTCGCAGGATGGGGGTCGGCACCGCGTTGATGAAGGCCGCGGAGTCGTGGGCGCGGGACCTAGGCCTCGGGCTGCTCAGCCTCGACGTGTGGTCGACCAACGAGAACGCACTGTGGTTCTACCGCCGCCTCGGCTACAACGCCGAGTCCGTTTGCCTAATCAAGCGGCTGGATTGAGGGCCCTGGCGCCACAGGCTTGCAACCGCTCAGACCCGCCTGCAACCCTCCGGAACGAGATCCTCGTCCGGGCCCACCGGCCAGGCATCAGGTGACAGCGCCCTCGCCGTGATCGCGCTGGTCTGTGGTTTAGGGCTCACGCGGATTGTTGCGTTTGTCAGGCGTGGACGGCTTGGGGCTCAACCGTGGCGGGCGGAGCGGCCGAGGTGCTCCGGCGGCTACGCAGCGGGGAGGGCTTGACCCTGAGGAGACGCGCGGCTCAGATCGGAAGCCACCAGTTGTAGGCGCCGAACGGACTGACCAGGGCGGGGACGAGCAGGCAGCGGGTCAGGGTGGCGTCGACGAGGATCCCACTGCCCAGGCCGGCGGCGAGGATCTTGATGTCGGTCTCGGGCCCGGCGGACATGGCCAGAAACGAGAGGACGGGGATCAGGGCGCCGCTGGTGACCAGGCGGCCGGTGCGGCCGATTCCCTGTACGACGGCGGTGCGGGTGTCGCCGGTGGCGTCGTAGGTCTCGCGCATGCGGGCCAGGATGAACACCTCGTAGTCCATTGACAGTCCGAACAGGAAGGCGAACACCATGGCCGGGACCCACATGGTGATCGCGCCGGTGGAGGGGATGCCCCAGAGCGGGTGTCTGGCGTGGCCGTGCTGCCAGATCCAGACCATCACGCCGTAGGCGGCGCCGAGCCAGGCGAGGTTCATCACGACCGCCTTGAGCGGCAGCAGCAGCGAGCGGAACGCGCGGGCCAGCAGCACGAACGTCGTCAGCGCGATCAGCGCCGACATCAGCGGGAAGCTGCCGTACACGTCGTGGGAGAAGTCGATCATCGACGGTCCCGAGCCGGCGATGCCGAGCACGGTGGAGATCAGCGGGATCAGCACGCCGCCGATCCCGGCGCTGCGCAGGAACGGGACCGGGAGCACGACCAGAGCGAGCAGGCCGATGGCGACGGTGAGCCCGGAGAACAGCACCGCCCGGCCCGCCGAGGCCATCGCCGCCTGCACCGCCTCGTCGCCGCGGCGGCCATGGGCGCTCCTTCGGTCACCGCGGAACGCGCGTCTCGTCGCAGATGGCCATCGACCAACGGAGCCGCATGCGCGAGCGGTAAGCATCGCTTCTCGCGAGGCTCGCCTGTTGCATAAGAGGTGTCCGCGAAAAATCCGCACGAGGCGCCGCTAATCGGGCGGTCCTGCGCCCGATCCCAGGTCGATCCGCGTCGCGAGCGCCACGGCGAGCGGGCTTCCGATGGCCGAGGACGTCGATGATCAGCGTCGGCTTTCGGCTGCCTGCTCGGGCAGCTCTACGCCACCGACTCCTCGTCGATGTTCTCAATGACCGACGCAAGTACCGGAAGCTCGTCGGCCACAACACGTTCACCGACAATGAACTGCGGGGTGGTCAGGCCGATGTCCTCCGCCTCACGTGTCAGGTGGCTGATGAACGCGGGACCCGCCACGTAGTAGACCTGTACATATCGACCGGCCACGATTGAGCGCTGCCAGCCCTCAAGCGCAGCTCGTTCGCGCCGGGGATTGGTCAGCCCCGGGGCAATCACTACTGCCGCGTGCCGCCTGCGGTCGCGAGTGGGCCAGAACACGAGGTCTGGGAGCCGGCGGCTGTAGCCGCCGCGCTCGTTGGCGGCCTCCGCAGCCCACCCGTCCGGTGCCAGGGCCAGCTCGCGACCTGCGATCCACTGATGGCCGGTGCGCTCGATGTCAGCGGCCGCCCACGCGACCCGGATGCTGCGCATAGTCTGCGGTGAGAACTGGTCTGGCGCGCGGGGGGCTGGTAGCCCGGCCAGCCCAACGCCCTGGAGTCCCGTCGCGGTCATCCACACCAGCATCCCGTCGCCGCGCGTTGCCGGCACACGCGCACACCACCCGACTTTTTCGAGCTTGGCCACATGCCTGCGTACCACTCGATCTACCAGCCCCAACCCGTGCCCGATCGCCGGCATCGGCACCACCCCCAGCCTTCCTATAAATCGCCCCACCCGTATCGACCCGGGCCCGATTTCCACGTGCCGTTCTCAACCATGTACTGCCTGCCTGCCGTCCGACATGCCATCACCCAGCAGACACCGGGTCTTGACTGGAGCCCGACTACCCGCCCTAAATCACCACTCAGATCACTACGTGGGGGGCGGGTAGTCGGCTCACAAAGACCCCGCTGGCACGCTAGTGATGGCGGGGCGGACGGCCGCCCGGTCCGCGAACTATGTAATCGGATTCCATAGTTCTCTCCATAGTTCGCGGACCACCTAGCGGACCCCACGAGCACCACCATGGCTTGCGGCACGAGCCCACGATCAGCTCACTCAGCGTCCGGCTGCGGCGGCGGATCAGCTGCGCCGTCGGTCAGCGGCGCATGTGCCGGCCGGTTCTCGATCGCGTCGGCAACGCCGGTCATCGCACTCGACAGGTCACGCAGAGCGCTCGCGACCGCGCTGCCAGAGTCGCCTTCCAACGCAATCCCGAGGCGGGCGACGACGCGGTCGACGCGATCCCATGCGTCCTTCGGACCCGGCCGAACGCCACCGGCACGGAGCTCGTAGGACAGCGTCATCCCGGCCGAGTCCGCGACCGGCTTCCACGCAAAGCCCGGGTCATCCTTGCACTCTCTGATCGCAGCCGCGCGGCGCGACGCGGCCTGCGCGATGTGACGGATCCGGCTCGCGAAGCGGGCGTCGGGCGGAGCCATCCGACTCTGCTCCAGCGCGATCTCCCACTCATAGGCGGCCATCGCGTAGTCCCGTTCCTGGCGCTCTCTCTCTTCCGTTACGGCCTCCTCGGCCATCCGGTCCCACATCGCCGGCGGACGGTCGTCGAGCTCCAGGAACTCGCCGGGCCGGAGAGCCGGCGGCGACGGGAGCGCCGTCACACCATCGCCCTGCTCCAGCATCCGCGCCAACTCAGACCTACGGACCAACCACTTCCGCTGCCCAGCCCGTGTCGCCTTCAGCTGACCCTTCGCGATCCACGACCGGACAGTCACCGGCCGAACCCGCATCTCCTGCGCGAACTCCGCGACCGTCATCCAAGGGTCGTCGTGCGGATTGGGCTCGGGATCGGTCATCTGGCTCCAGTTTTAGCGCTAATCATGATTAGCGCTGTCGGCGCTATTAAGGTACATGGGATCCGCCGCCCCCCAACGAATGAAGCAGGGTTCTCGGAACTCGCCTGATGTTCGCCCCGTCCAAGTCGTCAGCAGGACCGATGCGCAGGTTCCTATGAGCCCACGGGCCCGATCGCTGAGGCCCGTCGCGCCGGTGGAGCGCATCCTCTACACACGCGAGGAGGCCGCGACGGCGTTGGGAATGAGCGTTGACACGTTCGAGCGCCGCGTCCAACCTTTCATCCGGGTCGTGCCCTGCGGAGCGCTCGTCCAGGTGCCGCCTGACGAGCTGCGGCGCTGGGCGCGTGAGAACGCCCGCTCGTTCTTCAAGCAGACCGCCTGATGCCGCCTGATCCGGGCGTAGGCTGGACGGACCCGGATCAGGAGGCGGTTGTGCCCGAGTACCGCAAGACCAAGACCGTAGGCGTCTACGTCCGCCACCAGATGCGCTGCCCCGCCGCCGGCGCGGACGAGGGCCGCTGCCGCTGCCAGCCGTCCTACCGCGGTCGCCGCTGGGATCCGAGTCGAGGACGGATGGTGTGGTCGGACACATTCAAGAAACGAGCGGAGGTTCTGAGCTGGCTCGCCGCGACCTTGAAAGGGCAGGAAGCTGTCGAGCAGGCCGAAGCGGCCGGTCCGACTTTCCGTGCGCTTGCCGACGAATGGCTGGACGGCGTGCACACGGGTGCCGTTGGCCGTCGCCGAGGGAAGAAAGGCACTGGGTACTCCCCGACGACGTTGGAGGGCTACGAGCGCTCGCTCAGATATGCGTTGCTCGCAGAGTTCGGAGCCAGGCCCGCGAGCGAGATCGACGATCGCGAGTGGCAGACGTGGGTCGACAGGCTGAGCCGCGAGGGCCTGTCGCGGTCGCGTATCGCGAATCACCTTGCCGTGGCTCGCGCGATCTACGGCTGGGCGAGTCGCCCCACGCGTCGCCTGGTCGAGAGCAACCCGCTTCTCGGTATCGAGTTGCCGCCGAATGATGAGAAGCCGCGCACGAGAGTCGCCGACGCCGACGAAGCGGCCGCCCTCATTGCCGCCTTGGATCCCGCCGACATGGCCCCGTACGCCCTCGCCTTCTACGCGGGCCTGCGGCGAGCGGAGATCAAACGGCTCGATTGGCCCGACGTTGAGCTCGACGGCTATCGGCTCGTCGTCCGGAAGGCCAAGAGCCAGGCTGGGACTGGCCGGCGGCCGCCGATCGCCGAGCCGCTTCGGCCGATCCTGCTCGGCGAGTTCATGCGGCAGGGGCGGCGGGAGAGCGGAGCAGTCAGCGCCGTCTCGGTCACCTCAGGCAGGCTCGCGGAGCGAGCGCGCGACCGCTGGGCCGCTGCCGGGCTCGAGCCGATCACGCTGCACGAGTGCCGGCACACGTACGCGAGCTTCCTGATGGCCGCCGGCTACACCCTGCGGGAGCTGATGGAGTACATGGGTCACAGTTCGCTCCAGGCCACCGAGCGCTACGTGAAGCTCCTGCCTCCGCTCGACGAGACCGACCCCGCCGAGCGGCTGAATGCGTACCTGCGTCGGCGAGCGCAGTGATGACGGATGGCGACGACATCCCGACGGGTGACGGGCCGCCAGCCCAAGCGCTTCTCGGCTACATGAAGTGGCTCAGCGAGGAGCGCTGGTGCGCTGGCTGGCTGATTGGCCTGCACACTGAGATGGCGCGCATGAACGATCCGCCGTTCAACTGGCTCGTCGAGCAGGCCGGAGGCTGGTGGTGGTGGCCCGATGGCACCGACGGTGTCGTGTTCCAGCCGGGATCTCTGACTGAGCTGCGGGGCGAGTAGCGAACGCGCACGGGTCGTGACCGTCGAAGCTCCGTCTGTACCTGACGCCCGAAGGTGTCGATAACCTCGAGTAGATGGAGCCTTCCTCCACGAGTCCTACATTGATCGGCGAACGACCCGAGATGTCCGAACAGGACCGCGTCCAGCGGGTCAACGCGCTGTGGGACCGTCTCATGGATCCGGACGGCTTCGATCGCGAGGCCCTGAAGAACATTAAGCAACTGGACGAACGCGACCAGTAGCCGCCCGATGGACGCCGCTGAGCTGTTGAACGGCGGCGCGTCGTTCGTGATCGATACGTCGGCCTGGTGGCGGATTGAGGTGCTGCCAGTGGAGCTTCTAGGTCCGCTCCGGAGAGCCACGATGGAAGACCGCATGCTGATCACTCCCGTCGTGCGGATGCAGATCCTCTACTCGGCGCGCTCGTCGGCGGAGTACGTCGCCTACGACGCCGAACTGTCGGCGCTCCGGATGCTGCGTAACGACCGCGCTGTCGCCGACGGCGCGATGTCGGCGCTCAGCGGGCTGGCCTCCCGCAGCGACGGCTATCACCGCGTGTCGGTCACGGACGCGCTTATCGCCGCCGCTGCGGCCGAGCACGGCGGGCTGGCCGTCCTGCACAAGGACGGCCACTTCGATCGCCTCGCCGAGGTCCTGGCGTTCGAGAGCGTCTCGCTGCCCGTCGATTAAGCGCTAACGCTCGTTCACCAACCGTGCAAGTCGTCTGACAAAACAGTCCAATCTGCCGTCCAAAATCGCCCGAATCGCCCGGAAACACTAGGAACACGGGCGGAATCATAATCCGCGTGTCGGGGGTTCGAGTCCCTCCTCCGGCATGACGGAAGGCCTGGTAATCAGGTTACTTTTCGGGCGAGCCAGGGACGGGACACATGCGTAGGGAATGTGTCCCGGATGTGTCCCAAGGTCTGCAAGCGCTGGCTCCTTCCGGCGCGGACATCTGGCGCATTTGCCGCGCGAGGCCAGGGCTTCCGGGGTAGCGGCTGCCGGTCTCGCGCACCAGCAAGCCGGGTTCGTGATGCCTCGCCTTGGTGGCCGCATCTCGCCGAAAGGAGAAGTGTCGAGCCCGACCGGCAAATGCTCCCGAGAGTGCCCCTATTTCGTGAAACCAGCAGCGAATGGTTACGGCCCGGGCGGTCTCCCGGCCGCTCGGATTGGGCGGGAGCACGAGCGGGCCGTTGCGTCCGATCGCCCCCTTGCTTTGATGAACCGCCGCGCGGGCTGCCCGCTTGCTCAAGCCCGGGCCACGCGCGACTGAGCAAGCATCTCGCCGTCCCCGTGTGCCGCCGCTGCTTCGCCTCGCCGAGCAACACCGCAGCCCACGGGTCACCTGCCTCGAGGTCCATCGACTCGCGGACCGCCGGGTCGATGCAGCAGTCTGGCGTCTGCGCTGCGACGGCTGGTTGTCGTCCAATGCGAGCGTCTTCGATCGCGACTACCGTCGTGCCCGCTCGGGTGGCGAAGCGACAGT
>CAWCYH010000013.1:0-133741 GCA_963799745.1 uncultured Solirubrobacterales bacterium
CCGAACCGAGACGCGCTTTGAGGGATTCGCTCCACCTCGCGGTCTTGCAGCCCTCTGTACGCGCCAATGTAGCACGTGTGTAGCCCTGGACATAAGGGGCATGATGACTTGACGTCATCCCCACCTTCCTCCGGTTTGTCACCGGCAGTCTCGCATGAGTCCCCAACTAAATGCTGGCAACATGCGACGGGGGTTGCGCTCGTTGCGGGACTTAACCCAACATCTCACGACACGAGCTGACGACAGCCATGCACCACCTGTGATCCTGCCCCGAAGGGAGACCGTGTTTCCACGGCTGTCAGGAACATGTCAAGCCCAGGTAAGGTTCTTCGCGTTGCGTCGAATTAAACCACATGCTCCGCTGCTTGTGCGGGCCCCCGTCAATTCCTTTGAGTTTTAGCCTTGCGGCCGTACTCCCCAGGCGGGGCACTTAATGCGTTAGCGTCGGCACGGAGGGAGTCGACACCCCCCACACCTAGTGCCCATCGTTTACGGCGTGGACTACCAGGGTATCTAATCCTGTTTGCTCCCCACGCTTTCGCGTCTCAGCGTCAGTACCGTCCCAGCGAGCTGCCTTCGCCATTGGTGTTCCTCCTGATATCTGCGCATTTCACCGCTACACCAGGAATTCCACTCGCCTCTTCCGGACTCTAGCTCGACAGTTTCCACCGGCATTCCAGGGTTGAGCCCTGGACTTTCACAGCGGACTTACCGAGCCGCCTACACGCTCTTTACGCCCAATGATTCCGGACAACGCTTGCCCCCTACGTATTACCGCGGCTGCTGGCACGTAGTTAGCCGGGGCTTCTTCTGAAGGTACCGTCACTCCAGCCGGCTATTCACCGACGGAGCTTCGTCCCAACTGAAAGGGGTTTACAACCCGAAGGCCTTCTTCCCCCACGCGGCGTTGCTGCGTCACGCTTTCGCGCATTGCGCAAGATTCCCCACTGCTGCCTCCCGTAGGAGTCTGGGCCGTGTCTCAGTCCCAGTGTGGCTGATCGTCCTCTCAGACCAGCTACCCATCGTCGCCTTGGTGAGCCGTTACCTCACCAACAAGCTAATGGGCCGCGGGCCCATCCCGATGCGGAGGCCGAAGCTTCCTTTCCCCAGCGGCCTTATGGCCGGAGGGCACATTCGGTATTAGCCCGAGTTTCCTCGGGTTGTCCCAATCATCGGGGCAGGTTACCCACGTGTTACTCACCCGTTCGCGGCTTTGCCCCAGGCCGAAGCCTGGTTCGTCGCTCCACTTGCATGTGTTAGGCACGCCGCCAGCGTTCGTCCTGAGCCAGGATCAAACTCTCCGTGAAGAACTGCCGGCGAGCGATCGTCAGACCACCCGCCTTTCACAAAGAGTCGTCAGGGATTACAACCCGCAGGCAGATACGGCGAGTGGCCGCATCGGCTACGGGCAAAACCCTGGGCCTGTCCCTGGTGGGATCAGACCCTTGCGCTCACACGAGGAAGCCCGCTGTACACGTTGGGCTCCGGAGCGCAAGACGGGGTTCAATTTCTGGCACCGCCGCCTCAGTGACTCCGCGAGGAGCCGGGCGGGCGACGGTTTCGAACCTGGACACACTCCACGACCGAGGGGTCGGTCGCGAGTGCGCATGCTGTTGAGTTTTCAAAGACCGTCGCACCTCTTCAGAAGGGGTCTCCCTCCAATCGGCGCGCCCAAGACCCAAACCGGATCCCGGAGCGGACCGCCGAGTATAGCGCGCAACTGGAGGCGCTGGGAAGGCCGACCTCGCAGTCTAGGACAGCACCTGGACGGTCACCGTCCGCGTCCTCGGCCGGTCGTCGAAGTCGATCAGGACAAGCTGCTGCCAGGTTCCGAGCGCCAGCCGCCCGTCGAGCAGCGGGATCGTCTCCGATGGCCCGATGACGGCGGCTCGCAGGTGCGCATGGGCGTTGGTGTCGTGGTTGAGGCGGTTGTGCTGGTAGTCGCCCTGGGCCGGGATCAGCCGCTCGAGCAGGGCCTGGAGGTCCTGCACGCCGCCCGGCTCGTACTCCATCGTCGTCACCGCCACCGTGGAGCCGGTCGCGAACACGGTCACGACCCCGCGCTCCATCCCGGCCGTGGCGACGACGCGTCCGACCCCATCGGTGATGTCCACGATGTGGCCGTCGCCAGGTGTCTGGAGCCGCAGCAGCCCGCCGTGGACAGCCATCAGCTCACCCCGGACGCTCGCGCGGATGCCGGCGGGCCAGTCACGCGGACCCGCGCTCCGACGGACCGCTCACGCGGACCCGCGCTCTGACGGGCCGCTCACTCGGACCCGCGCGAACCGCCGCTTGCCGAGCTGCAGGACTTTGCCGTCGACCGCTGCTCGGTCGAGGTCCAGTGAGCCGTTGGCGACCGCGACCCCGTCGAGCCTCACCCCCCCGTGGGCCAAGCTTCGCCGCGCCTCGGAGGTTGAGATCCCGAAGGCATGGGCAATCAGCGCCGGCAGATGGATCCGATTCTCGACTGCATCCCACTCGACCACGGGGACGTCGCTCGGCAGCTCGCGGCGGACGTGCAGGCGGTCGAACCTCGCCTCCGCTTCGCGGGCCGCGTCGGCACCGTGGAAGCGCTCGACCAGCGTCCGGGCCAGCGCGCGTTTGGCGTCGCGAGGGCCGACCCCCGGCGGCGGCTCCGAGCCGATCAGAAGCCGGAACCAATCGCCGAGCGCCTCGTCCGGGATGCTGAGCGTCTTGCCGTAAATCTCGTCGGGTGGATCGGTGACGCCGATGTAGTTGTCAAGCGACTTCGACATCTTGCGATGCCCGTCGGTGCCGGTCAGCAGCGGCATCGTGAGGATCAGCTGTTCGGGCTGGCCGTAGGCGCGCTGAATGTCGCGGCCCAGGAGCAGGTTGAACTTCTGATCCGTCCCGCCAAGCTCGACATCGGCCTTGATGGCCACGGAGTCGTAGCCCTGGAGCAGCGGATACAGCAGTTCCAGCATCGAGATCGGCGAGTTCGTCTCCAGACGGGTGGCGAAGTCCTCGCGTTCGATGATTCGCGCCACGGTCGTGGTCCGCGCGAGCCGGAAGAAGTCCTCCATCGGCATGTCGAGCCACTCGCTGTTGAAGCGGACCTCCAACCGGTTGGAGTCGAGCACCTTCAGCGCCTGCGCTTGGAATGTGCGGGCGTTGGCGTCGATCTGCGCCGGCTCGAGCGCCGGACGCGTGCTCGATCGGCCGCTCGCGTCGCCGACTCGAGCTGTGTAATCGCCGATGATCAAGACCACCACGTGGCCGAGATCCTGAAACTCGCGAAGCTTCTGCAAAACGACGGTAAATCCGAGATGGATGTCCGGGGCGGTCGGGTCGATCCCCAACTTGACGCGCAGCGGCCGACCGACCGCGAGTCTTTGCTCCAGCGCCCCCTCGGGCAGGCAGTCGACGGCGTTTCGCGCCAGCCAGGCAGCCTGCTCAGCGTAGTTCGACGGGGACGGGAGCCCCGGCTCGAGGGGCTCCTCCCGGGGCGAAGAGTGCATCCGGGGCAATGCTAGACTCTCGCTCCCGTCGAGACCGCTGCCCGATGCCGTCCGGGCGCCGCAGTCTCCGCCCTCGGGACCGCGTAGGCGCACCGCCGCTTCGGCATCTCCGACCGCATGAGCGACGACGTTGACATCCTTCAGCCGGGCGAAGAACTCGGTGAGCCGATCCCGTTCGCAGCGCCCGACGGACGCCGCCGGTGGTGGCGACGTCGTCCCCGTGGCCCTGAGCGCCCGCCCAAGCCGCGGCTGCGCAAGATCCGGCTGCTGCTGATCCTGACCGGCTTCGGAGCCCTCGCCCTCATCTCGACGGTCTTCGGGATGATGATGGCCGTCGCGTCGGACCTGCCGGAGATCGAGAACCGCGTCCAGTACGGAAGGACGGTCGATTCCTTCCTGTACGACGATCAATGGCGGCCGATCGGGGTCTTCGCTCCTCCGAACGGGGCCGTGATCGACAGCTTCCAGCAGATCTCGCCGTGGATGCGTAGAGCGATCGTCTCGGTCGAGGACAAGCGATTCTGGAGCGACCCCGGGGTCGACATCCGCGGGATCGCCCGCGCGTTCGTCGCCGACGTCGCCGGCGGGTCACGTCAGGGAGCCTCGACGATCGCGCAGCAGTTCGTCAAGAACGCGCTCTCGGAGGAGAACAACCGGACGATCTTCGAGAAGCTGCGCGAGGCGGCCCTCGCCTACCACCTCACGCGCGAGTGGTCCAGGCAGAAGATCCTCAAGGAATACCTGAACTCGATCTACTTCGGAAACGGAGCGTACGGGATCGAGTCAGCGGCGCGGGTCTATTTCGGAAGGGTCCTCGGCTACAGCCCCGCGGCGGCCGCAAACACGAGCCTTCCCGACCAATCGGGCCAGCCCACGAGCGGAGCCCGGTGCGGCGACGGCGCGCTACCGAGGTGCGCCTCGCTGCTCACCCCTGCGGAGTCCGCGTTTCTGGCTGGGCTCGTAGCATCACCGACTGCGTTCGATCCGGTCGTAAACCGCACTGCGGCCAGTGCGCGTCGCCGTCTGGTGCTCCAGGACATGCTGCAGCAGAACTTCGGTCCCCTCGGGATCACGCGCGCACAGTACGACCAGGCCCGCACCGAGCCGCTCCCGACCGCCAGCGACATCCAGCAGCCGGAGGAGCCGACTGCGGCGCCCTACTTCACAAGCTGGCTGCGTCCGCAGATCCTCGCCGTGCTGGAGCACGGCCACGTCCCAGCCAACGTCGCCGAATATCGGGCCTACTACGGCGGTCTGAAGATCAAAACCTCGCTCGACCTCAGCATGGAGCGAGCGGCTGAGCAGGCGGTCAGCGCCGAGCTACCGTACGGCTCGGGCCTGCCGACGGCATCGCTGGTGGCGATCGACAACAACACCGGCGAGGTCCGGGCGATGGTCGGCGGTCCGATCGTCAACGGCCAGCAGGATTTCAAGGACTATCCGTTCAACCTCGCCACCGAGGGTCACCGCCAGCCGGGTTCGGCGTTCAAGCCGTTCACGCTCGCGGCGGCGCTGGAATCGGGCAAGTACGGCCCCGACTCGGTGATCGACTCTGCGCCGCAGAACTTCATCGTGCCGAACAGCGCCGGCAAGGAGCACTTCATCGTCCATAACTTCGGCAACACCTACTCGGGCCCGATCACGCTGGCCGACGCCACCGCGATCTCCGACAACTCTGTCTACTCCCAGGTCGGGATCAACGTCGGCACCGGCATCATCGCGCGGCTGGCGGGGCGGATGGGGATCCGCTCGCACGTATCGAACAACTACGCGATGATCCTCGGAGGGTTGAAGGAGGGGGTATCGCCGCTCGACATGGCCCACGCGTATGAGACGTTCGCCACCGGTGGATTGCGGGTGTTCAATCCCCGGCTCGGGGCGCCGCACGCGGGCCCGACCGGGATCGCGCAGATCAACTGCCCAGCCCACGTCTGTGGCAGCTCGTCGAAGACGATCTTCGACAAACCGACCTACAGGCGGATCATTCCGGCCAGCATCGCGAGCACCGTCCACGAGCTCCTGATGGGCGTCGTCGAGCACGGCACCGGGACGCTGGCCGCGATCCCCGGCGTGGCCGTGGCCGGCAAAACGGGCACCACCTCCGACTACGGGGACGCGTGGTTCGTGGGCTGGACACCGCAGCTGACCACGGCGGTGTGGGTCGGATTCCCGACGAAGCTGGTCTCGATGGCCACCGATTACGACGGGGGGCCGGTCGAGGGCGGGACCTACCCGGCGATCATCTGGCAGAACTTCATGACCCAGGCGCTCCAGATCCTCAGGAGCGAGACGCCTCCGAGTCACAAGACGACGAGCACGACGGGGAGCACCACGAGCTCGCTCACGGATGCCGGCGGAGGTTCGTCCCAGATCAACCCCGCCACTGGCACCCCGAGCACGGGCACCTCGGAGAACGGCGGCGGCGGTTCGGCCGGCGGCGGAAGCGGGGGCGGCGGTGGCACGGGCGCCGGCCGCAGCGCGGGCGGCGGCGGCGGTACGGCCGGCGGCGGTGGTGGCGCCGGCGGCGGCACGGGCGCCGGCGGCGGAAACGGGGGCGGCGCGGGCGGCGGCGCGGGCGGCGGCGCTACCGGCGGCGGCGGCGGTGGTACGGGCGGGGGCGGCGGTACGGGTGGCGGCGGAGGCGGTTCCGGCGGGGGCGGCGGCTCGGGTGGCGGCGGAGGCAGCTCCGGCGGGGGCGGCGGCTCGGGTGGCGGCGGTACCGGCGGCGTCGGCCTCGGCGGAGGCGGCGGAGGCGGAGGCGGAGGTGGCTAACCCGTCGGGCTAGCCTGTGAGCTCACCGGGCGCGACAAAAAGCGGCTTCCGGTGGCGCAGAATCGCCACGGCAGCTCGGCCGCCTTGGTGATTCCGATCCGGCGGTCGGACGCGACCGCCGGTTGCAGCCGGCCGGGCGGGGGATCCGCGATGATCACCGGTCCGGTGACGAGGTCGGTGCCGTTGTGCTCGAGCTTGATCGCGAGCGCCTGCGTCAGCTTGCCGGGACCCGAGCACAGGCCCTCCAGCGGCTCGACGCGCCGCCGCGAGCGCATCTCGTCGATCCCCGCGACTGGCTCGAGCGCGCGGATCAGCACCGCCGCGCCGATTCCCGATGGCTCGCACACCGCGTTCAGACAAGCGTGAATCCCGTACGAGCGATACACGTAGGCGCGACCCGGCGGACCGAACAGCGTCTGCGTGCGGGGAGTGTGCCCGACGAACGCGTGACAGGCCGGCTCGGAATGGTGGTAGGCCTCGGTCTCGACGATCATCCCGGCCGTGGCGCCGTGGACCACGACGCAGCCGATCAGGTCATGGGCAACCTCGAGCACGGGCCGCTCATAGAACGATGGCTTCACGCGCTACGCGTCCAACGCCGCCCGCGCGCGCTGCAGTTGCTCGCGAACCCGGCCCAGGCTGGTCCCGCCTTCGGATACCTTCGACTCGAGCCACGCACGGTCTCGCAGGACCGCGTAGAACTCGTCGCCGAGCAGCGGTGAGTGCTCGGCGAGCTGCTCGGTGCTCAGCTCCGACAGGGACACGCCCTGATCGATCGCGAGCCGGACGAGCCCGGCGACGATCGCGTGCGATTCGCGGAACGGCGTTCCCCGCCGCACCAGCAGGTCGGCGACGTCGGTGGCCGCAAGCAGCTCGTCGCTGGCGGCGGAGGCGAGCCGCTCGCGCCGGAACGAGATCGACGCGATCATCCCCTCGGCGGCGGCCAGGCACAACTCGAGCGTGTCGATCGCGTCGAACAGGTGCTCCTTGTCCTCCTGCATGTCCTTGTTGTAGGTGAGCGGCAGTCCGTGCATCACGCCGTGGAGGGCAACGAGGTGCGCGGCGATGCGCGGCGCCTTGGCCCGCAGCAGCTCGGCTGCGTCCGGGTTCTTCTTCTGGGGCATGATCGAGGAGCCCGAAGCCCAGGCGTCGGCGACCTCGCAGAAGCCGAACTCCTCGCTGGACCACAGCACGATCTCCGCGCCGAGGCGCGAAAGGTGGGTCGCGCAGGTCGCTGCCGCGGCGAGGTAGTCGAGCACGAAGTCCCGGTTTGAGACAGCGTCGATCGAGTTCTCGGCCGGAGCGCGGAATCCGAGCTCGGCGGCCACGCGCCGGCGGTCGGTGTCGAAGTTCACGCCCGCGAGTGCGCCGGCGCCCAGCGGCAGCGGCGCGGTGGCGCCGACCGCGCCCACAAAGCGATCGCGGTCGCGGACCAGCATCCACACGTAGGCCAGCAGGTGGTGACTCAGGTAGACGGGCTGTGCGCGCTGCAGATGGGTGTAACCGGGCATCGGCCAGTCCAGGTGGCGCTGGGCGACATCGATCAGCGTTCCGGCCAGGGCTTGAATCGACTCCACCGCCTGCTGGGCGTGGGCGCGGACGAACATCGCCATGTCCGTCGCCACCTGATCGTTGCGCGAGCGCGCCGTGTGAAGCTTGCCCCCGACGGCGCCGGCGATCTCGGTCACCCGACGCTCGATCGACATGTGGATGTCCTCGTCGTGGTCGGCAAACGCGAATGATCCGTCCCCGAGCTCGCGATCCACCTGGTCCAGCGCCCGATGCAGCTGATCGCGCTCGGAGTCCGAGATGATCCCCTGCGCCGCCAGCATCGACGCATGCGCCCTCGACTGCCGCACGTCGTAGGGACCTAGCCGCCAGTCGAATCCGATCGAGTCGTTGAGGCGGCGGAAGGCAGGATCCTGGGGCTCGCCGAATCGGGACATCGGGGCGCCATGGTAGGAGACTGCCTCGGCGGCGTCCCGCACCGGTCCTGGTAATCGGGCTCAGCGGAGGTACGCGATCGACGTCCGGTAGCTGGTGTAGCTGCCGTAATGGCCCCGGAGCCACAGCAAGGTGGGCAGCCCGGTGCCGGTTCCACGCGGCACCACCGGCCTGACGTTCTGCACGCCATGGCTACGCACGACCGTCGAGTGACGCCAGGTATGGCCCCCGTTGGCGGTCAACCACCGCTCGATCTCGAACGATCCTCGGACCTCGCGCGACAGGTAGACGATTGATGGATCCGCATGGTCGAGCGTGATTCCGGCTGAGTAGTCGGTTTCGATCGTGCCCGGGCTGATCGACGGTCCGGCGAAGGTCAGGAAATGAGACAGCCAACGCCTTCCGTTCCAGTCGGCGTACCAGTAAGCGTGGTTACGGAGCGACGGGAAGGTCGCGTAGACGATCACCGGACGCCGCCTGGAATCGAAGGCCACATCCCACACCCAGCTGGAGACATGAGTCTTGGCGGCGTTGTAGACGAGGTCACCCTGGCGCGGCAGGATCGGGGCGCGGCCGAGCCTCGCGATCCGGCGACCGTCGGCGTGCCGCAGCCAGCCGTCGCGGTACCCGACGTAGTAGATGCTGGTCGTGAGTTCCCGAGGATGGCCGTCGGTGAATGCGAGCGCGATCGCGTCGCCTCCGTTCCCCGCAACCTTCACGTACGGTCGCTGGCCGGGATTGCGGATCGCCTTCCGGGCCGGGCTCCAGCGTCCGTCCAGGCGCCTGGTCGCGTAGTCGGCGCTCCAGTCGGCGCCGCGCCAGAACAGATACAGCCGGTCTGCCTCGCGTGGAAGCAGCACCGGGTTGGGATAGGTGAACCCCAGAGCACCGGGCAGTCGCGCCCGGATGTGCTGCAGCGGACCCCATGCGCTGATGTCTCCGGCGAGCAGCGTCGTGCGGTAGTTCAGCTTCCGTCCATTGTGGCCAGACCAGAACGCGGTCAGCCGGCCGTCGGGCTCGACGAGGATCGCCGGGGTCCCGTGGTCATCGTGGAACAGGTGCCCGACGACGTGGAGTCGCTCGATGCCGCAGCGCGGATCGAGGGCCCCAATCGTGACGTTTCCCTTCGGGTCGATCCAGCCCGCGACCGTCTCGTCGTAGGGGTGATCGAGGTCGACCGCGCGAGGATCGGCGAACCACGACCACGAGCCCGCGCCGAAGGTGGCGAGGTGATGCGGGACAGCCACCGGCAGGGCCCTGCCCGGCGGGCAGCGCTCACTGGGGGCGGTTCCCGTCGCTGCGGGTGCATCCCGAGAGATCAGGCGAGCCTCCGAGCCGAGCCTCATCCCGAGAACGACCGCGGCCAGCGCGGCGAACGTCACCAGGGAGCGTCTCAACGCCAGTCCGTCCACCCCACGGATGCGCTACCGGCTCGGATCGACGCAGCTTAACGGCGCTGAGGTTCGAGCACCGCCGACACCGCCTCGGCCACGGTCTCGACCTGCCCCTCGGTCATCTCCGGGAAGAATGGAAGAGCGATCGAGCGTGCCGCGATGTCCTCGCACACCGGGAACTCCCCCTCGCGGTGGCCGAACTGCTCTCGGTAGTAACTCATCAGGTGAACCGCCGGGAAGTACGGCTTGCTCGGGACCCCCCGCTCCGCAAGTGCCTGCACGACGCCATCCCGACCGACCCGTTGCGGCAGCTGGACGACGAACACGAACCACCCCCGGCGGTTGCCATCCAAGTCCGAGCACGGCAGCGACAGCCCCTCGATCTCCTCCAACGCAACTCGGTACAGCGATGCCACCCGGGCCCGACGGTCCAACAGCGAATCGAGTCGCTCCAGCTGCGCCAGCCCGAGCGCGCAGGCGATGTCGGACAGGCGGTAGTTGAAGCCGAGCCGGTCGTGGTCGAGCCAACCCATGTCCGGAGCCCGGCCCTGGTTGCGCTCCGAGTCGATCCGCTCCTTGATGGCGGCGGAGGCCATCGTGACCATCCCCCCCTCCCCGGTCGTCAGCTGCTTGTTGGCGTAGAACCCGAACACCGCCGGGTGACCGCGGCCGCCGACCGCGACGCCGTCGGCGTGGACGGCGCCGAGCGCCTCGCAGGCATCCTCGACGATCGGCACGCCGAGCGCCTCGAACGCCGGGATATCGGCCGGGTAACCGAAGATGTGCACCGGCAGGATCGCGGCGGTCCGATCCGAAACCACTGAGGCTGCCGCATCAACAGACAGATTCAGCGTCACCGGGTCGATGTCCGCGAACACCGGACGGGCTCGCTCGTAGACCGCAACGTTCGCGCTGGCCACGAACGAGAACGGGCTGGTGATCACCTCGTCGCCGTCGCTGACCCCCACGGCGCGCAACGCCAGGTGCAATCCGGCCGTGCCGCTCGACACCGCGCTCGCCAGCGCCGCGCCGATTCGTTCCGCGAACGCCTGCTCGAACTCCGCCAGCAGCGGACCGAGTGACAGCCGACCCGAGCGCAGCACCTCGAGCACCAACTCCTCCTCGCGGGGGCCGAGGACCGGGCGAGCCAGCGGAATCGCCTGGCCCGAGATCGAACTCATGTGCCCGGCGCCCGCGGCGCCTGCAGTCCCTCCGCGGCCAGCCCGGCCGCCTGCATCCCGTACTCCAGCGAGTCGACCAGCGCTTCCCAGGACGCCTCGATCACGTTCTCCGAGACGCCGATCGATCCCCATACCTGCTCGCCGTCGGAGGCGTCGAGCAGCACCCGGGTGATCGCGCCGGTCCCCTTCGCCTCGTCGAGGATCCGGACCTTGAAGTTGACGAGGTCGATGTCCGCGAGGTGGGGGTGGATCTCGATCAGCGCGTCACGCAGCGCGCGGTCAAGCGCGTTCACCGGGCCGTTGCCCTCGGCGGTGCGGACATACCGCTCACCGTCGACCCAGATCTTGATCGTCGCCTCCGTCTCGACCCGGCCATCTGCCCGCTGCTCGACGATCGCGCGCCACGCCTCGAGGCGAAACAGCGGCTCGTACTCTCCCGTCTCCTTGCGCAGCAGCAGCTCGAATGATCCGTCGGCTGCCTCGTAGTGGTAGCCCCGGTGCTCGAGCTCCTTGATGCGCTCCACCACCCGCCCAGCGGTGTCATCGTCGAGCGCGATCCCGGCTTCGCGGGCGCGGGCGTGAACCGTGCCCTTACCGGACAGCTCGGAGATCAGAACCTCGCGCCGATTGCCGACCGCGGCTGGGTCGACGTGCTCGAATGTCGCCGGGTCGGCGGCGACGCCGGCCACGTGCATCCCGCCCTTGTGTGCGAACGCGTTGCGTCCCACGTACGGCTGATCTGGATCCGGAGTGACGTTCAGCAGCTCGTCGAGGAAGTGCGCCGCCGAGGCGAGGGCCGCCAGCTGCTCGTCGCTCAGACATTCGTGGCCGAGCTTCAGCTGCAGGTTGGGGATGACCGAGACGAGGTTCGCGTTGCCGCACCGCTCGCCGTAGCCGTTCATCGTCCCCTGTACGTGGGTGGCGCCGTGCTGCACTGCCGCCAACGAGTTGGCCACGCCACACCCGGCGTCATCGTGGCAGTGGATGCCAACCCGCACGCCGGCGCCGGGGAGCGAATCGACCACGGAAGCCATCGCCGACGCTATCCCCTCGGGGAGCGTCCCGCCGTTGGTATCGCAGCAGACGACGGTCTCCGCGCCGGCCTGCGCCGCCGCAGCCAGGCATCGCAGCGCGTACGACGGGTCATCGGCGTAGCCGTCGAAGAAGTGCTCGGCGTCGTAGACGACCCGCTTATCCCGGGCGACCAGGAACGCGACCGAGTCCTCGATCATCCGCAGGTTCTCCTCGCCGTCGACCTTCAGCACCTTCTCGAGGTGCAGGCGCCAGGTCTTGCCGACGAGCGTGCAGACGGGGGCAAAGCAGTCGGCCAGCACGCGCAGCGCAGGGTCCTCATCGGCGGCGATGCCGCGCCGTCGAGTCATCCCGAAGGCCGCGATGTCCGCCTGCTCGAACCGTTCGCGGGCCAGCAGCTCGAACAGCTCGAGCTCCTTGGGATTCGAGCTCGGGAAGCCCGCTTCGATCAGCGCGATGCCCAGCTCATCGAGCCGGTGGGCGACGCGCAGCTTCTCCTGCGCGGACAGGGACATGCCCTCTCCCTGCATCCCATCGCGAAGTGTCGTGTCGTATAGCTGGATCTTGGTCATGAGGAGGCCGCGCCTCCGCGGCCTACACCGCTTTGCTCGGCACCTTCACGACGTCGAGCCATCCGCGGTAGCGCGGATCCCGGCCGTGCAGCGCGTCGTCGAACACGCGTTGGAGCTCGCGCGTGACCTCGCCCGGTTGGCCGGCGCCGATCGCGTGGTCGTCGATCTCCCGCACCGGCACCAGCTCCGCCGCGGTTCCCGACAGGAACACCTCGTCGGCGAGGTACAGCTCGGCCCGCGCGAGATCGCGCTCGATCACCTCGATCCCGAGGTCGTGCGCGATCTGCAGGATCGACCTGCGGCTGACGCCGTCGAGGATCCCCGCAGTCTGGGGTGGCGTCAGGATCCGGCCCTCGCGGACCGCGTAGATGTTCTCGCCCGAGCCCTCGCAGACGAACCCGTGCGAGTCAAGGAGAATCGCCTCCTGATAGCCGGACTTGGTCGCCTCGATCTTCGCGAGCACGCTGTTCAGGTACTGGCCGCTGGCCTTGGCGTGGGGGATCAACGCATCGTGCGGGATCCTTCGCCAGCTCGAGACCTTGGCGCGAACGCCCTGCTGCTTGCTCTCCTCCCCCAGGTACGCGCCCCACGGCCAGACCGCGATCGACACCTCGACCGGCGCGTCGAGCGGATACAGCCCCATCTGTCCGTAGCCGCGGAAGGCAATCGGGCGGATGTAGCACTCGCGCAGCTCATTGGCCGCGATCAGCTCGTGGGTCGCGCTGCGCAGCTCCTCGAGCGTGTAGGGGATCGGCATGTAGTACAGCTCGGCGGACCGCAGCAGGCGCTGGAGGTGATCGTGGTGGCGGAAGATCGCCGGTCCTTGCGGGGTCGGATAGGCACGCTCGCCCTCGAACACGCCGGTTCCGTAGTGCAGGCCGTGCGTCAGTACGTGGATCTTGGCGTCCTCCCAGGCGACCAGCTCTCCGTTGTGCCAGATCAGGTCCGCTTGTTCCACGAATACTCCTTCAAAGCTGTTTGAGGACTTCCCGGGTGGCCTGCTCAGTCGTTGCGCTGCCGCCCAGATCGAGCGTGCGCAAGCCCTCGGCCAGCGCCCGATCGACGGCCGATTCTACCGCCGCCGCCTCGGCTTCCATGGCGAGTCCGTGGCGCAGCATCAGCGCCGCGGAGAGAAACATCGCCAGTGGGTTGGCGGCCCCGGTGCCCGCGATATCGGGCGCAGAGCCGTGTACGGGCTCGAACAGCCCCGGGCCGTCAGCGCCCAGCGACGCGCTGGGGAGCATCCCGATCGAGCCGGTCAGCATCGCCGCCTCGTCGCTGAGGATGTCGCCGAACATGTTCTCGGTCAGGATCACGTCGAAGTGCCGCGGCGCCGCGACCAACCGCATCGCGGCGTTGTCGACCAGCAGGTGCTCGAGCTCGACGTTCGGGAACTCGGTCCCGTGCACGTGGCGGACCACCTCCCGCCACAGACGGCTCGTCTCGAGCACATTTGCCTTATCGACGCTGGTCACTCGCGAGCGAGCTGCCCCGAACGCGACCCGCGCGATTCGCTCGATCTCCACGCGGGTGTAGGCGCAGAGGTCCGAGGCGGAGTCATCGGTGCGCGTCTTCTCGCCGAAGTAGATCCCGCCGGTCAGCTCGCGCACGACCAGCAGATCGGTCGACTCGATGATCTCCCGCCGCAGCGGGCTGGCGTCATACAGGGCTGGGACCGGCCTGACCGGCCGCAGGTTGGCGAACAGCCCGAGCGCCTGGCGAAGCCCGAGCAGCCCTTGTTCGGGCCGCGGCCGGCTCGGATCGGTGGTGTCCCATTTGGGGCCCCCGACCGCCGCGAGCAGGACCGCGTCGGCCGCGCGACATGCCGCGAGCGTCTCATCGCAAAGCGCGGTGCCGAAGGCGTCGATCGAGGCGCCCCCGAACAGACGCGAGTCGAACTCGAGCTCGCCGGGCGCGACCGCGTCCAGGACCCTGACCGCGGGCTCGATGATCTCGGGTCCGATGCCGTCGCCGGGCAGCAGCGTGACGGTGCGGGTCATCGCCGTGCTCAGCGCCAGACGCTCACCAGCGCAGCGCTGTAGCCGGGCAGCCCGAGCCGATACGCGCCACCGCTGCCGTGGAGCGTGGCTGTCCTCAGGCGTCCATGCCAGCGCGCATCGGAGCCGATCCACTGGCCGCCGAAGGTCACGCCGTTCTGCGACCCGACCCCCGGCGCCAGCAGCCGCCTGACAAACGCGGGCCGCGAGCCGGTGCCCAGGCGCAGGGTGACGTCGGCGCCGCGCGCGCCCTTGTTGATCAACAGCACCCGCAAGCCCTGCGGGGTCCAAACCGCCCAGCCCTTGACGTGCAGGGCCGAGGTGAACTTCGAGTTCAGGACCGCGGCGCCCGGCCGGAGCATCTGGGCGAACACCGCGAGCGCGTACAGCTCGGGCATCGGCTCAATCCCGCGACGGGTCGGCTCCCAGGGAGTGTTGGGCTGGTTCGGGCGGATGTGCCAGCTGAGCGAGTCGACGCCGGCGCGAATCATCTCGAACAGCGTGTCCGACGCCCACAGCGCGGTGGCGAAGGTGTTCGCCACGCCGGTGTTTCCGCCGCAGCTGATCGAGTTGATCTCGGTGATCCGCAGCGCCTGGTGCCGGCTGTGGGCAAACGCGACCGCGCTCTCCACCGACTGTGCCAGTCCGGCTGATGAGCCCTCGTTGAGGATCAACGGGATCGTCGGGTACCACGGCGAGTTCGTCGGCCAGCAGTTGGAGGAGGCGTATCTGTGGATCGAGAGGAAGCCGGGATCCAGCCGCCCGAGACCCTCCACCGAGGACAGCCAGGGCGGGTTGTTGGAGATGATCTCGGGACCCCCGAGCGGAATCCCGGGCGCCTGGGCGCTCAGGGTCCGTGCGTAGTTGATGTAGTCGCGGCGGTAGTCCGAGGCGGAGTACTTCACGGCCCAGCGCTTCGGGGTGGACGCGATCGTGCTGGCGATCCGCCCCTCGCTCAGCCACGGCTGGCGCCAGTACAGATCCGGCTCGTTGCCGATTTCGAGGCCAGCGAGGCGCGAACGCGGGAGCGCCTCGATCGCCGCCCGCACAAAGCCCGCCTCGAGCGTCGGAGAGTGCACCGCGAGGTTCAGGTCGAGCATCACGCGCAGCCCATCGCGCCGAACCAGCGCGCCCAGCTGGTCCATCCAGTCCTGGCCGATCTCGATCAGGTGCTTCGGGTTCTCGGGCCGGGGCGTCTCCCAGTAGGTGTGGTCGGTCGAGCGACCCCCGATCCTCAGCAGCAGCGGGGTCCCGTCCTGGGGGCGGATGAGCGACAGCGCGTGATCGAAGACCGGCCCTTCGTTCTCGTAGGTCAGCAGCTGGTCGTATTCCACCGAGATCCCGAAGAAGGACCGGGGGACGGCGATCGCGCCTCCGGTGAGGCTGAATGTGGCGGGCAGCGGGGCCGGCGCGGCGGCGGCTCGCACCACGTGGCCCCTCCCCAGCGACAGGAGGCCGAACGCGACGGCGGTCAGGCACCCGATCGCGATCAGCGCCTGCCGCCCGGCGATTGCACGGAGTAACCGCCGAGCGCGAGATCGACGGATCATCCCACCTCCACCCCCTGGTCTTGCACCGGCTAAATCCTACGTGTTCGGCCCGTCATGTTGAGCCGCACGTACTGAAGCACCAGCGGCTCGCCGCAGCGCGCGAGCACCCGATCGACGAACTCATCACGCAGCTCGTGCGGAAGCGGATCGAGGTGGCGGACCAGGCAGACGGTCTGGATGTACGCACGCCCATCGGGTGGCGTCACCGGCTTTGGCTCGAGCCAGCAGGTCACCTCGCTGAAGCCTGCCCGTCTCAGGCGCTCAGCCGTCTCGGCGTCGGTGGCGTAGTTCCACGGCCGCTTCCAGTCGACGAAATAGGGCGCGAACGGCTGCTCCCCGGCGACGAGATCCGCGGTCCTCCGAAACGAGTCGATGTTCCCCCGGCCGCCGCACTGCGCGACCAGCTGTCCGCCGGGCTTCAGCGTCCGCGCCAGCGCCGCGAACAGCGCGTCGTGATCATGGATCCAGTGGAAGGTGGCATTCGAGAAGATCGCGTCGACAGGCTCTGGGAGCTCCAGTGCGACGAGGTCCTGGCGGAGCACGGTGGCCCGCTCGCCGAGCGCGCCCCGCGCGTGCTCGACCATCGACGGCGCCACGTCGACGGCGTACACGCGGCCATCGGGCACGAGCTCGGCGAGCAGCGCGGTGACGCGGCCTGACCCGCAGCCGGCGTCGAGCACCACCTCGTCACCGCTCAGCCGCAACCGCTCGAGCTGCTCCTGGGCCCAGCCGAGCTGCGGATCGCTGACGCGGTCATACGCGGCCGCGTCCCAGTCGCGCGTGCTCACAGCGCGGTGGTCACCGGCCCGGCCCGTTCGCGGTCGCGCTCATAGGCTTCGATCGCCTCGCTGTCCTCGGCCAGCGTCGCGGCGATGTCGTCGAGGCCGTTGACGAGCCGGTGCTTGATCTGCCAGTCGATGTCGAACCGGGCGCTGCCTCCCGGCCAGCGGACCTGCTGGGCGTGGAGATCGACCTGCGCCTCGCCGGCCTCCGCGATCGCGGCGCACTCCTCGGCCGTCAGCTGCACCGGCAGCAATCCGATCTTGGTGCAGTTGGAGCGGAAGATGTCGGCGAAGCTCGGCGCGATGATGGCCCGGAATCCGTAGTCCTCGAGTGCCCAGGCTGCGTGCTCGCGGCTGGAGCCGCAGCCGAAGTTGCGGCCGCCGACGAGGATCGGGTTGGGCGGCAGCTCCCATCCTGGCTCCTTCGCCCAGTCGAAGAACAGGAAGTCTCCGAAACCGGTCCGCGCGACCCGTTTGAGGAACTGCTTGGGGATGATCTGGTCGGTGTCGACGTCGTCGCGGTTCAGCACCGACACCCGGCCGGTGATGGTCTCGATCGCCTTCATGACCGGGGTCACCTCCGCGGGGCGTCCAGCCCCGCGCTCTGGTCGGATTGCTCAACCTCCGGTCTCGCTTGACCGGGCGCGCTTCGCGCGCCCTCCCACTCCCGGATGTCGACGAAGCGGCCTTCGATCGCGGCCGCGGCGGCCATCTCCGGCGAGACGAGATGCGACCGCGCCCCGCGGCCCTGGCGACCTTCGAAGTTGCGGTTCGAGGTCGAGGCGACGCGCTCACCGGCGGCGGCGATGTCGGGGTTCATGCCCAGGCACATCGAGCAGCCGGCCCCACGCCAGTCGAATCCGGCCCGCCTGAAGACCTCATCGAGCCCTTCCTGCTCGGCCTGCAGCTTCACCTGCGCTGAGCCGGGTACGACCATCGCGTACACCTCGCTGCAGACCTTGTGCCCGTCGACGACCGCCGCGGCGGCGCGCAGGTCGCCGATCCGCGAGTTCGTGCACGAGCCGATGAATACACGGTCGAGCTTGATCTCCCGGATCAGCGTGCCGGCCTGTAGGCCCATGTAGTGAAGCGCGCGCTCATCCTGCTCGGAGTTCGGCTCGGGCACCGCGTCCGTCACCGGGACGACCATTCCGGGCGTGGTACCCCACGTCACCATCGGGCTGATCGCGGCGGCGTCGACGGCTATCTCGCGGTCGAACCTCGCCCCGGGTTCGGTGTGGAGCGCTCGCCACCGATCGGGCACCTCCGCCGGCGCTCCGGGCCGGCCGAGGACCCACTCGAATGTGGTCTCGTCGGGAGCGATCATCCCGGCTCGTCCGCCGCCCTCGATCGTCATGTTGCAGACCGTCATCCGGCCCTCCATCGAGAGCGACTGGATCGCCGGACCGGCGTACTCGACCACGTGGCCGACGGCGCCCGCCACGCCGATCTGCCCGATCGTGGCGAGGATCAGGTCTTTGGCGGTCACGCCGAAGCCGAGCTCGCCCTCGTAGCAGATCCGCATCGAGCGCGGCTTGGATTGCACCAGGCACTGCGTCGCCAGCACGTGCTCGACCTCGCTCGTGCCGATCCCGAACGCGAGCGCCCCGAAGGCGCCATGGGTGGCCGTGTGCGAGTCGCCGCACACGATCGTCATCCCCGGCTGGGTGATCCCGAGCTCGGGGCCGATCACGTGCACAATGCCCTGACGCGCTGAGCCGAGCGAGTACAGCGGGATGCCGAACTCCTCGCAGTTGCGCTCGAGCGCCTGTACCTGGACTCT
Source organism: uncultured Solirubrobacterales bacterium (assembly GCA_963799745.1). Taxonomy (GTDB): domain Bacteria; phylum Actinomycetota; class Thermoleophilia; order Solirubrobacterales; family Solirubrobacteraceae; genus Palsa-465. Next base: position 18,487 of record CAWCYH010000013.1, read on the forward strand.
CGAGAGCTCGTCGGCGATTCGTTCGGCGATCGGCGTCCCGTCGGTCGGCACGTTGTGATCGACGGTGGCCAGCGTCCGGTCAGGGCGGCGTACCTCGCGCCCCGCCAGCCGCAGGCCCTCGAATGCCTGCGGACTGGTGACCTCGTGGACGAGGTGCAGATCGATGTAGAGCAGGCTGTGGGCCACCTCATGGCTGTCCCAGATCTTGTCGAACAGGGTCTCTGGCATCGGTTTCAGCTCCGGGTCTCTGGCATCGGTTTCAGCTCCTTCGCAGGCCGGCGCTCACCACCGCCAGCAGCACCGCCTGGTGGGCTCCGGGATTCTCGAAATGGTGCGGGAGATCGGCGTCGAAGGTCACGCAGTCCCCTTGATGGAGTTCATGCCGCGCGCCATCGATCAGCAGTGCGAGCGTGCCGGACTCGACCAGGGCGCTCTCGCGGCTGCCCGGCTCGTGCATCGGGGGGTCGCCCGGCTTGCCGGTCGCTGCTCCGGGTGCGAGGGTATGACGGGAGAGCTCGGCCCGCTGTCCCGGTAGCGGCGGGGTGAGGATCTCGTAGCTGTGCCCACCGCGCACGGGTCCGCTCCGGCGCTCGCCGCGGCGAACGACCGTGACCGCGCCGTCCTCGTCGAGCCGGAGCAGCTGTGAGAGCCGCAGCTCGAGCCCGGCGGCGATCCGGGCCGCCACCTGGAGCGTCGGGCTGGTCTCGCCGCGCTCGACCTGGGAGAGCATCGGCGCGCTGACGCCGGAGCGGTCGGCGAGGTCGCGCAACGACAGGTCCATCGCCTCGCGGAGCGCCCGGACACGTGGGCCAACCGAGCTGTCGATCGCAGCCGTCGCCATTACAAACGTACGTTATCACGTACGCAGGCCTGGTCGCGTGTGCCACCCCCAAAGGGTCGGCGCCTGCGCCGACCCCTATTAGCATCGGCCCGACATGCTGACTCGTCCCGACATCCTCGTCCTCGGCGGCGGCGGCGTGCTCGGCGAGGCCTGGATGATGGGAGTGCTGGCCGGGGTCGAGGACGCCACTGGGTTTGACCTGCGCGGCTGCGAGTATTTCGTCGGCACCTCCGCCGGCTCGATCGTCGCCGCGCATCTGGTCGCCGGCAATGCTCCGCGCCGGCCGCCGTCGGTAGGCAACGAGGTCGAGCTGGCCGGCTCCGCCGCCGTCGGCGGCCTCGCGGCGGCCGCCGTCGAGGCGGCCCGGCGGGCCGGGGCCTGGACGATGGCGGCGGCGTCGACGTTTGCGCCCCTGGCGCTGGGAGTCGCGGCGCCCGGGGGCGCGGTGATGCGGGCCGCGCTGCTCCGCCGGCTTCCGCGGCCCTCCGACACCCTCGATCAACTGCGGCTGCGGGTGGAGCGCTCCGGAGCTCGGTTCGATGGCCGGCTGCGCGTGGTCGCGGTCGACCGGCGCTCGGGCAGACGCGTGGTGTTCGGAAGCCCGGGCGCTCCGGCGGCATCGGTGGGCCAGGCCGTCGAGGCCTCGTGCACGGTGCCGTGGCTGTTCGCGCCGGTCCGGATCGGCGGACGGGAGTACGTCGACGGCGGGGTGTGGAGCCCGACCAACCTGGACGTGGCGCCGGCCGGACGCGACACCCACGTGCTGTGCCTGAACCCGACCGCCAGCATCAGCGGCACCCAGTCCGTGCTCGGGGTGATCCGCAGCGTCGCGCGCTCGGCGGTCTCGATCGAGTCACTCGCGCTGCGCCGCCGCGGCGCGGCGGTGCAGGCAGTGGCGCCGAACATGGAATCCGCCGGGGCGATGGGCACCAACTTCATGGATCGCGAGCCCCGCAGCCGGGTGTTGGCCGCGGGTTACCGCCAGGGGCTGGCCCTCGCTACGGCGCGGTGAGGGCCTCCGCCGGCGCGGCGCCCGCCGCGTCCGCCTCGGCGAGGCTGCGGCGGCGAAGCGCGTTTGACAGTGCCCGCACGTAGGCGCGTCCCGCCGCCTCGAGGATGTCTGTGGAGACGCCCTGTCCCGACCCGCTGACGCCGCCGACCTCGAGCACGACGGAGGTCTCGCCGAGCGCATCCTGGCCGCCGGTGACGGCGTCGACGCGGAACTCGCGCAGGCGGCCGTCGGTGCCGATCGCGGCGTTGATCGCGCGGAAGATCGCGTCGACCGGACCGTCGCCGGTGAACGAGCCGACCGTCTCCTCGCCGTCGGGCGTGCGAATCCCCACCGTCGCGTGCGGCGGGCGGCGCGAGGACGCCTCCACGTCGAACCACTCGAGCTGGTAGCCGGCGATCTCCTCGCGCAGCTCGTCGGTGACCAGCGCCTCGAGGTCCATCGCGGTGACGTGCTTCTTCTTGTCGGCGATCTCCTTGAACCGCTTGAACGCGGTGTTGAGGCCCTGGCCGGAGAGCTCGAACCCGAGCTCCGACAGCGCCTGCGCAAGCGCGTGCCGGCCCGAGTGCTTGCCGAGCACGATCGAGTTTGCCTCGAGCCCGACGGTGGTCGCGTCCATGATCTCGTAGGTGGTGCGTTCCTTCAGCACGCCGTCCTGATGGATGCCAGATTCGTGCGCGAAGGCGTTGCGGCCGACCACCGCTTTGTTCGGCTGGACCGGGTAGCCGGTGAGGCGCGAGACCAGTCGCGAGGTCCTGGCGATCTCACGCGTCACCGCGCCGGTACGCAGCCCGACATCCTGAGCGCGCGTGTGCAGCAGCATCACGATTTCCTCGAGCGAGGCGTTGCCGGCCCGCTCCCCGATCCCGTTGATCGCGCACTCGACCTGGCGGGCGCCGGCCAGCAGCCCCGCGAACGAGTTCGCCACCGCCAGTCCCAGGTCGTCGTGGCAGTGAACCGACAGGACGACGTTTTCCAGCTCCGGTACCAGCGCGTACAGCTGCTCGAGGTAGGCCGTGAACTCGTGCGGCATCGTGTAGCCGACGGTGTCTGGGATGTTGATCGTGGTGGCGCCCTCGTCGATGGCGATCCGGCATACCTCCGCGGTGAACTCGCTATCGGCGCGGGTGGCGTCCATCGGCGAGAACTCGACGTCCTCGACGTAGTGCTTGGCGTGCGCGACCGCCGCCCGCGCCTGGCCCTTGACATCCTCGCGGGTGGCCTGGAGCTGGTGGAGGATGTGGATGTCTGAGGTCGAGATAAAGGTGTGGATCCGCGGTCGCTCGGCGTCCTTGACGGCGTTCCAGGCGGCGTCGATGTCCGCCACGTGGGTTCTGGCCAGACCCGCGATCACAGGCGGGGCGGCGGGCCCAAAATCACTCCGCGAGATCGCCTGCACGGCCTCGAAGTCGCCGGGCGAGGTGATCGGGAAGCCCGCCTCGATCACGTCCACCCCCAGCCGCGCGAGCTGCTGCGCGATCTCGAGCTTCTCCTGGGTGTTCAGCGAGATCCCCGGCGACTGCTCGCCATCGCGTAGCGTCGTGTCGAAGATCAGTACTCGGTTTGGGTCCTCAGTCGGGTTCATGCCGCTCCTCTCTGCTTCTCGAACTTGCTTCTTCTCGGTGCTGGTTCGCGGCTACGTGCGGCCGCCGGCGCGCTATTCCCCCCGAAGGGGGAGGAGAAGAAGTCGAAGGTCGAGGCGGAGCGCCATCCGGCACGAAGGGTAGCGGGCGCCGCCGCCAGCCGTCAATGCACGCTCGCGGTCGGGACCGTCCGGGCCGCGAAGCGCGATCATCTGCGGGCCGATGCGCACAGTGCTGATCACGCTGATTGGTCCCGAGCGGACCAGCGACCTGGTCGTCGACGCCGACACGCCCGTCGCCGAACTGCTCCCGAGCCTGCTCGCGGCGGGTGGCGTGTCGGGTGCTCCGGCGGATGCCTGGTCCGTGGCCCTGACCGGCAAGCAGCCCGTCCAGCCCGACCGCACACTCGAGCAGTCGGGCGTGCTCGACGGCGCGGTCCTGGTGCTGCGCCGTCAGGCCGCAGCGCCGGCCGAGCCAGTGCTCGGGGCGCTTCCAGGCGTGGAACCCCCGGGATCTCCGCTCGAGCGCACGCGCGCGCTGCTGCCGTCGGACGGCCGCCCGCAGTCCCTCGAACGGGCGGTGGAGCTCGTCCGGCTCGATCGCTGCGCGACGATCGCGGTGCTTTCGCCGAAGGGAGGCGTCGGCAAGACCACGATCTCGATTCTGCTCGGCGAGCTGCTGTGCGGGCTGCGTGCCGACCAGGTGCTCGCGCTCGACGCGGACTCAGATTACGGATCGCTCGGTCGCGTGGCGCCGGCGCCCCCCGGCACCGGAACGGTTCAGGCACGCGACAGCATCTTTCCCGCGCTGGCGGAGGGCGGGGTCACGTTCGCCGAGCTCGACCGCACGCTGTGGGCGCTCCCGGGTGGACTGCGGATCGTGCCCTCGCCTCGAGATCCCGCGGCGATGGCGCAGGCCGACCGGACCACCTACTCGCGGGTGATCGGCACGCTCCAGCGGCTCGCCGGCGTGCTGGTGATCGATTGCGGGACCGGCCTCGGGCAGCCGGGAGTCCAGGCTGCGGTGCTGGCCTGCGACCAGCTCGTGCTCGTCACCGACGCCAGCGGCGCGACCGCGAGCCTCGCGGTCGAGGCCATTCGGCTGCTCGAGCGGGCGGGCCGCCCGATCACGATCGTCGGCAATCGCCTCCGCCGCGGCAAGCAGGGGGCCGACGATCTGCTCCGTCTCGACGCCCTGTTTCCGCGCGCCAAGGGGCTGATCGGGATTCCGGAGGAGCCCGAGGTGGGACTGGCGCTGCGGGGTGAGCTGGTGCTCGAGCAGGCGCCGCGGCAGCTGCGGGATGCGTTGCTCGAACTTGCCGCCGCACTGGCACTGGCGTGGCCGGAGCTGGGCCTGTCGGCTGTCGTTTAGCGACGAGCGCACAGGGGTAATGAGCGTCCACCATCTTCCTGGGAACGGGGGGACATGACACGGGAAGCTCCATCAGAAACAGGCGGCGAGCGCGTTTCGGCGAGCGAGCTGCAAGTCGACCTTCGCGAGGCGCTGGGCGGGAGCAACGGAGAGACGAGCCCATCTCCCGCGCCACCGGCCCCGGGACCTGCTCCGGCTCAGGCGCAGCCGCCGGACGCCAGCGACATCGATCCGCTGGGAATGGAGTTGTTGCCCGCGGATGTGTACCGGATCGTCGACGGGCGGGAGGTTCACGACACCCCCTGGTCCCGGTTGGTGGCGCGGACTCGCTCGGCGCTGACCAGTCCCCCGGCCAAGCACGAGGAGCGTCTCGATCACGACCTGCGCCAGCTCCGCGTGCGCGGGCTGGCACGCGGGGTCACGGTCGCGCTCGGATCGATCAAGGGCGGCGTCGGCAAGACCACCCTGACGCTCGCCCTCGCCGACATGCTCGCCGACGCGCTGCGCTGCGGAGTGCTGGTCGTCGACGCCGATCTGGAGTGGGGTACGGCTGCCGACAGCACGCCGCAGAACGGCCGGCGGGGCGGGACGCTGAGCGATGTGCTGGCCGCGCGCGAGCGGATCGGCTCGCCAGGTGACCTGGCGCCGTATCTGCTGGCGCTGCCCGGCGGCGCGCAGCTGCTGGCCGGGCCGACTGACCCCGCGGAGATCGAACGGCTGGACGCCCCCGACATGCAGGAGCTGCTCGAGCTGTTGCGCCACTTCTTCCCCGTGATCCTGATCGACCTGTCCCCCGGAATCGGCCTGCGGGGAACGATCCCGCGGTGGGCGTTCGGGGCGGCCGACGAGATCGTCACGATTGCGACGCCCACCCGGGGAAGCCTGCGCAGGGCAGGCCGGATGCTCGGCTATCTCGGCCAGCATCACCCGGAGGTACCGATCACGCTGGCGCTGAATATGGTTCCGAGGCGTCCCGACGATGCGATCCGGAAGGTCATCCAGGTCGCCGAGCGAGGTGGCACGAGGCGCTACCTGGCGATTCCGCGCGACGAAGCGCTCGTCCGCCAGCTCGACGCCGGGCTGCTGAACATCGCCGACCTGGACCAGCCGACGCGGATCGCGATCAAGGAGCTCGCGTACCAGCTGGCGGACGCATGGTGCCGCTGAGCGCAGGCGGAGCAATTCAGTAAAAGCCCCATTCAAAGGAGGTAGCGCATGCCCCAGATCATGGTTGTGACCGAGGCGGTGCAGGCCGCGGGTCAGCGGATTCAGGTTCTCTCGCAGGAGATCGAGCAGTTGATCGGCCAGTTGCAGTCGACCGCGTTGGGGGTTCAGGGCGAGTGGCGCGGGGTTGCCAACAGCGCGTTTGAGACGGCGATGGGCGAATGGCAGGCGGCGGCCAACAACATTCAGCTCGCGGCGACGCAGATCGGCCGGGCGACGTTGATGGCCGGTAACAACTACCAGGACACGGAGTCGGCCAACACCTCGATGTTCCGCTGATCGATGATGTCGTCTGCTGAGCCGAGGCGTTGACGGCAGGTGGCCTGAGACCGCCTCCGCGGGCACGCTCGAACGCGGGCAACTTCTGAGCCCGGGATGGGTTCATTAGGCAGGATGGATACTGAGAAGATGGTGAACGGAGATCGAGCAGAAGCCCGGAGCGAGCGGGTCGCTGCGGGCGAGGTCCGCGTCGACCTGCGCGAGTCGCTGGGCGCGGGGAGCGAGCCGCCCGGGGCCGAACGGGGCGACGGCCAGGATTCGCTGGGGATGGAGTTGTTGCCCGAGGATGTGTACCGGATCGTCGATGGGCGGGAGGTTCGGGATACGCCGTGGTCGCGGCTGGTGGGGCGGGCGCGTTCGGCGCTGACGAGCCCCCCGGCCAAGCACGAGGAGCGTCTCGATCACGACCTACGCCAGCTCCGGGTGCGCGGCCTCGCGCATGGGGTGACGGTGGCGCTGGGATCGATCAAGGGTGGTGTGGGCAAGACGACGTTGACGCTGACGCTCGCCGACATGCTGGCCGACTCCTTGCGCTGCGGGGTGCTGGTCGTCGACGCCGACCTGGAGTGGGGTACGGCTGCCGACAGCACGCCCCAGGACGGCCGGCGGGGCGGGACGCTGAGCGATGTGCTGGCCGCGCGCGAGCGGATCGCCTCGCCGGGGGACCTGGCACCGTACCTGCTGGCGCTGCCCGGCGGCGCGCAGCTGCTGGCAGGGCCGACTGACCCCGCGGAGATCGAACGGCTGGACGCCCCCGACATGCAGGAGCTGCTGGAGTTGCTGCAGCGCTTCTTTCCCGTGGTCCTGCTCGATCTGTCTCCGGGGATCGGGTTGCGCGGCACGATCCCGCGGTGGGCGTTTGGGGTTGCGGATGAGATCGTGGCGGTCGCCACGCCGACTCGGGGGAGTCTGAGGCGGGCGGGGCGGATGCTCGGCCATCTGGCCGAGCATCGTCCGGATGTGCCGATCACGCTGGCCTTGAACATGGTGCCCAAGCGTCCCGATCAGGCGATCAGGCGGGTGATCGAGGTCGCCGAGCGCGCCCCGGGCGCCGACGGCCCCGTGGCAAAGCGTCGTCGGTACGCCGCGATCCCGCGTGATGACGCGCTTGTGCGCCAGCTCGACGCGGGTCTGTTGAACGTCGGCGAGCTCGACCAGCCCACTCGGATCGCGATCAAAGACCTCGCCCACCAACTCGCCACCGCGTGGTGCCGATGACTGCGCGACGCCTGCGAGAGTGGCCGCGGTTGATCGTCGCCGTGGCGGCGTTCGCGATCGTGCTCGTGCTGGTCGGGGTGGTCGTCGCGTCGGCCAGCTCAGGCGGGAGCTCGAAGGGATCGGCGCAGACTGCGCGAGCGCTTCGCGGCGCGCAGGCGGCCGAGAACGCCCGGCTCCGTAGCGATGACCAAGCGCGGGCTCGCTTGCAGCTCGCGCTGACCCGCCAGTCCGCCACCCTTGCCAGCACCCGCACCCGGTTGCGGGCCAACCGCGCCGTCGCGCGCTGCTGGCGGGCGAAGGCGGGCCACTCCAGGCGCGAGCGTCAGCTGCACTGCGGAGCAATTCAGTAAAAGTCCCATTCAAAGGAGGTAGCGCATGCCCCAGATCATGGTTGTGACCGAGGCGGTGCAGGCCGCGGGTCAGCGGATTCAGGTTCTCTCGCAGGAGATCGAGCAGTTGATCGGCCAGTTGCAGTCGACCGCGTTGGGGGTTCAGGGCGAGTGGCGCGGGGTTGCCAACAGCGCGTTTGAGACGGCGATGGGCGAATGGCAGGCGGCGGCCAACAACATTCAGCTCGCGGCGACGCAGATCGGCCGGGCGACGTTGATGGCCGGTAACAACTACCAGGACACGGAGTCGGCCAACACCTCCATGTTCCGTTAGCCAGCGTCCGGTCCTGCGTGAGCCTCCGGAACCGGGGGGTCCGGAACCGAGGGGCAAACGTGGTGAGCCGCCGAGGAGGAAGCTGAGATGACCTACTTCCGCGTCGAGACCCAGGAGCTGACCGCCGCCGGCGCGGCCGTGGCGCGCAGCGTCATCGATCTCGCCGGGGCCATGTCCGCCGTGCGCGGCGCCGCCGGCGCCGCCGCGGGGACGCCGGCGGCCGGCGCGTACGAGGCGCTCACCGGGGACGCCGGGAAGACAGTGGCGAGTCTCCAGCGCGCAGTCGACGATCTCTCCCACGCGCTCGGCCGCGCGGCGGTGGCATACGCCGCCTCGGAGCAGTCCGCGACCGCCTGCTACCTGCCGGGCCGCGGGTAGGTGAGCAGGCGTGTCCGGCTTTGGCTTCCAAATACCGCAGGGTGACCCGGGCGCGCTGGACGCAGCTGCGGGTAGCTGGCGCGCCCTCGGTCTAGCTCTGGGCCAGGAGGGCGAGGCAATCGGGGCGGCGGCGCAGGTGGCGCTCGGAGCGGGTGGCTGGCAGGGCCCTGCGTCGGGCGCGTTCGCCGGCAGCGCGGAGCGATTGATCACCGCGTTCGGCGACAACGGACAGGCGTGCGGACTCGCGGCCTCGGCGCTGACCGCCCTCGCCCGCGCGCTCGAGCAGGCCCAGCAGACCGCCCGACAGGCGCTGGCCGAGTGCGAGCGCGCCCAGACCGAGGCGAGCACGCAGCAGGGTGCGGCCGACCAGGCCGGCCAGGGGGCTCAGGCGGCGCAGCAGGCGGCCGCTGGCGCGGTCCACCCCACCGTCGTGGCCGCGCTTCAGCGCGAGGCCACGGCCGCCGAGCAGCAGCAGCGCACCGCCCAGGGCGCCGCCGATCGGGCGCGCGGCGATCTAGCCAGCGCCCAGACTCGTGGCCAGACTGCTGTCGCCACCTACGAGCATGAAGCGGCGGCGGTGGTCGGGCGCCTGCACGCCGCCGCGGCCGAGCTGCGCCCCGCCCAGGACGTGGGCGAAGGATGGGCCGATCCGATCATCACCTGGATGGGCCACGCCAACGACTTCGCCGGCGCCGGCGCGACGGGACTGATCAAGGGGTATGACTCGGCGATCGGGCTGGCAATGAAGCGGCTGGAGCCGGAGATCGATGCGTATCGCGGCGATGGCGCAGTGGTCGCGGGCGTGCTATGGGGCGACCCGAACGCGGGAGCGTACGACGGGCCCGCCGAGCCCTCGTTCGACCTCGCTGCCAACTCATATCGCCTCGCAGAGAACCCGGTCACCAAGTTCCTGCACTCGAGCCCGTTCTCCGAGGACAGCGTCCTCGGCAAGGTGCCCGGACTGGCTTACGGCCTGACGGCGGCGGACATGATCATGAACTGGCACAAGGGGGTTGGTGAGGCAGTCGTCACGCCGGTCGGCAACCTGGCGGTCGGAACCGCGATCACCGAGACGACGGCCCCGCTGATCGCCAGCGGCGTGACGACCGCGGCGGCGTCGCTGGCGGCCGGCGACGGAGCGATCGCCGCGCTCGCCGGCACGGCGCTCGTGCCCGGCGTCGGCGAGGTCGTCGCCGTGGGAGTCGTGGCCGTGGCCGGGACGTGGGCGGTCGACAAGGGGGTCAGCTGGGTCTGGGATCACGGCGGCTCTCATGTCGCCGGCGAGGCCTGGGACGGGATCAAGGACGCAGGCTCGTGGGTCTCCCACGAGTCGGCCCCCGCCGTAAAGACCGCCAAGCACGTGATCCACGATCTCGAGCCCTGGCACTGGTGATGAGCGCGACGCGCGAGACGTTGCAGCCGTCCGACAACGCCGAGCTGCTCCACACGGTCGCCGCCACGCGAAGGTTCTCGCGTCGAGAGGACCGACGCGCATGGGAGGAAGCCAAGCGCGACCTGGTGCTGTGCATGGAGCGACAGACGCTGTTGGTGGCACTCGCCGACGGGACCCCGCTCGCGCGGCCCGGTCCTCAGGGAAGAGTGCTGGTCGCGTTCACCGACGACGAGGCCGCGCAAGCGTGGGCCGCGGAGCAGCGCCCCGAGGCCGCTGTGCCCACGTTCGGATTGACGTCGGACTCCCAGCCCGGATCAGAGCGCGACGGGCGCAGGCTGTGGCTGGCCTGGTTCGAGCAGCTGGACGCCGTGGCAGTGGTCGTCAATCCGGCTGGACCGCTCGGGTTTGTCGCCCATCACTACGAGTGCCGCAACATGCGTCCGCGGCTGCGGCGCCGGCGGCTGGAGGGGACCGAGGAGGCGTGGCTCGAGGTCTCGGCACGCGCGGCTGAGCGGGCACGGATGGCCGAGCTGATGCGGGCGATCCGGCGCGCGATCGAATCGGGTGATGAGGCCGCGTTCGAGCGGCTGGAACCGGAGTTTGCGACGCGCAACCGGCTGGGAAGCCTCGGGGCCGCCGCGCAGCACGAAATCCTCAGCGGCAGGTGGCGGCTTGGCCGAGGAGAGGCCAAGCCAGGCATCACACAGCTGATGTTCGGAGCGTTCTCGTGGGGGCAGTTCGGTGATCCGTGGCGCTCGATCGACGGGCTGCTCGAGGGCGGTGAGATCCTGCTCGAAATGCGAGAGCAGGGAATTGACGAGGCCGACGAGCCGAGGTGGATCGAACCATCGCTGAGCGAGATGGCGGACTTCCTGGCCAGGATGTCGATCGGCTACCGCGACGCCGACGTGGACAGGTTTGCGCGGTGGCGCTCGCGGCGAGACGGTGCAGACGGATGAGCTCCGCCACCGACGCCCGCGCGGTCTCCAACCCCGAGCTCGTCGCGGAGCTGCTCGCCGAGGACCCGGCCGCAGTCCGGACCGAGCTGCACGTCGCGACGTTGCTGGTGCCGGCGACGCCTCTAGGCGACGGCCAGGCCCTGGTGCGCAGCGGACGGACCGGGACGGGCGCAACGCTGCTGTGGGCGTTCACCGATCTCGAGGCGCTGGCAGCGTGGGACCGGCACCCTGTCGAGCATGCGATCGTGGTCGAGGGCTCCGCGCTGGCCGGCCTCCCGCCGGCTGGCGGCGCGGTGATCGCGGTCAACGCCGCAGGACCGGGAGCGTTCCTGGTTGACGCGCAAGCCATGGGGACACCAACCAACGGTCGCGTTCCGCCGGCCGCGGCGGCGGGCGTGAGCGAGCTCGTCGACGCCGACACGCGGCGCCCGCTGCGCACGCGGGCCAGCGCCGCCCACGACATGGGACGCCGCGCCGCGTCCGCGGGGGACCTCGAGGAAGCGTGCAACCAGTTCGAGCGCTCGATCGACGCGTGCGGGCGACTGGGCGACCGCCTGCACGGCGCCGCCGCCGCGCTCGAGCTCGCGTCGACCCGCCAGCGGGCCGGATCGGTCGAGCTCGCCGTGACCGTGTGGGAGCGCGCCGCCGAGACGCTGGCCCTGCTCGGGGAGGGGGACCTGGCAATCGGGGCACTGCTCGACGCGGCGCAAGCCGCATCCGCGGCCGGGTTTTCGGCCGCGGCCGAGCGGCTGAGCGTGAGCGCCCTGGAGCTGGGCGCCGGGACCGAGCTTGCCGCGCGGCTGGTCTCGCTGTGGGGAGCGATCGATGGCCGCTGAGCGGATCGCCCGCCGACGGACGACGGGCTCGGGCCCCAGCGCGCTGGCCGGGGGTCCGGCCAACCCGGTCCCCACCCCGCTGGCCGGGGGTTCGGCCAGCCTGGCCCCCACCCCGCTGACCGGGGGTTCGGCCAGCCCGGCCCCCACCCCCGTCCGCCATCCCTGGCTGGTATTCATCTGGTTCTGGCTGTTCGCGGCTTTGTCCGCGGGAGGAGTTTTTCTCGGGCTCTCCGAACACGGGCGAGCGCTCGTACCCGGGGCAATCGCGCTGTGGGCACCGGCCGGAGTGCTGTTGATGGCGGCGGCGGGGACGGCGTTGAGGAACCGCTCGGCATTGCTGGGGAAGGCCGACAAGGCTCGGCGCGACGGGCTCGGCGCGCTGGTCGCGGGGCTCGGAATGTTCGGCGGCGGGATGGCGCGGCTCACCAACGGCCCGGCCTGGCGGGTCCTCGCTCTGCCGGCGATCGTGACCATCGGCGCCCTGTTCCTGCGCGAGCTGCCGCGGCGTCCGTCGCGCAGCGGCCTGTTCAGCGGCATTCGCCGGCGCAGCGGCGAGCTGCGGATGTGGACCGCCTACCTCGGCGCCTGGGTGATCGTGCTCGTCACGCCCGTTGGCGTCGCCTGGTCGCTGGGACTGATCACCGTCAGATGATCGAGAATCGCAACTCGAGCCGCCCCGACTCGCGCGACGGTCCAGGCGCCTTCCATCGCCCCCCGCGCTCGTTCCCGGCGGCGGTCCCGGATCAACCGATCATGATCGCCCAGCCGCCGTCGCTCGCGCGCCGCGGCGCCGGCGGGATCGTGCAGATGCTGCTACCGGTGCTCGGGACGCTGGGGATCGTCGCGTTCGCGGTGATCATGCCCAACAAGCTGTTCCTGATCGTCGCGGGGGCGTTCGTCGCGATCGCCCTGGTGTCGGTGATCGGGTCCTACTGGGCACAGCGTCGCAGCGGCAAGCGCTCCGCGCGAGCCGAACGGAGGCTGTACCGGGCCCACCTCGCCGAGCGCGAGCGCCGGCTCGAGCAGGTCGTCATCCGCCAGCGCGAGATCGACGAGCGGCTGTATCCCGATCCGCTGCGCCTCGCGGGGCTGGTGGCGCACCGCCGGTACCTGTGGGAACGTCGACCAAGTGACGGGGACTTCCTCGCCTTCCGCCTCGGACGCGCGGCGGTTCCGCTCGCGTGCCCGCTCGAGCTCTCGCTGTCCGAGGATCCGATGATCGAGTACCAGCCCGAGCTCTATGAGCAGGCGAAGACTCTGGTCTCCCGCTTTCATTCGGTCAACGATCTCAGCGTCGTTGCCTCGCTCGCCGACGCGAGCTTCGTCACCCTGGCCGGAGAGCGCGAGAGGATCACCGGGCTGGCGCGCGCGATCCTCGCGCAGGCGGCGGCGTTCCGCGCTCCGGGCGACCTGCGGATCATGACGTGTTTCGATGATCGCCGAGAGCACGACTGGGGCTGGTTGAAGTGGCTGCCCCATGCACGGTCCGGTCGCCGCCAGGAGGCCGATCACGCCGCCAGCCCGCCCTCGCTGCTGATGGCCACGACGATCGAGGAGCTCGCGCGCCTGCTCGAGGACCACGTGCAGCCGCGGCTCGAGCAGCTGCGCCGGATCGAGTCCTCCACCAGCGCAGACCGGACCTCGGCGACGGTCGACGCTCCCGAGCTGCTGCTGGTACTCGACGACTTCCACGCCGGCAGCACGACCGCCAGGCTCCCGCTGATCCGCGAGCTGGCCACGCGCGGTGAGCGCCTGAAGGTTCGAACCCTGTGTCTCGTCGGCGACGGCGATGCCGAGCCGCCCGAGGCTGCGGTGCGGATCCTCGCGCCTGCCGATCGGCCCGCGATCCTCGAGCGCACCGGCGCCCACGGCTACAGGATCGCGCCGGTCGCGCTCGACGAGTTGGGGCCGGCCGCGGGCGAGGCCCTCGCTCGCGCGCTGGCGCCGCTGCGGCTCGAGGAGACGGCTGCGGCAATCGACCTTGCCGCGGAGGTCCGGCTGAGCGACTTGCTGACGGTGCCGCGTGAGCCATTGTGCGCCCCCGTCGGGCTGACCGAGGAAGGCGACCCGCTGGTACTCGACCTAAAGCAGGCGGCCGAGGGCGGGATGGGACCGCACGGGTTGATCGTGGGCGCGACGGGCTCTGGCAAGAGCGAGCTGCTGCGGACGATCGTCGCCAGTCTGGCCGCCTCGCACCGGCCCGAGGAGTTGTGCTTCGTGTTCGTGGACTTCAAGGGGGGTGCGGCGTTCGCCGAGCTCGCAGAGCTCCCGCACGCGGCCGGCATGATCACCAACCTCCAGCACGACCTGAGCCTCATCGATCGCATGCACGCGGCGCTGTTCGGCGAGCAGCAGCGCAGGCAGTCGATCCTGCGCGCCTCCGGCAACCTCGACGACGTCGCCGCATACCGGGCGCTCCAGCGAACCGACCCAACGCTGGAGCCGCTTCCGCATCTGCTGCTGATCGTCGACGAGTTCGGGGAGCTGCTCGCCAACCGGCCGGAGTTCATTGACCTGTTCCTGGCCATCGGTCGCGTCGGACGGAGTCTCGGGATGCATCTGCTGCTCTCCAGCCAGCGGCTCGAGGAGGGGCGGCTGCGCGGGCTCGAGGGCCACCTCCGCTACCGGATCTGCCTGCGGACGTACTCCGCGCAGGAGAGCAAGAGCGTGCTCGGAACCACCGACGCGTTCCTGCTGCCGCCCTACCCCGGCGTCGGATACCTGAGCGTCGACACCGACGTCTACCAGCGCTTCAAGACCGCGCTGGTGACGACGCCGTTCGACGACCGCGCCGGCGCCGGCCAGCGCGCTCTGGTGACGGGCTTCGGGATCGCCTCACCAGGCGAACGTAAAGGCGAGCGGAGCGATCACGATGAAGCGCGCCCCACCGAGCTCGACCGGCTCGTGGCCGGCGCCCGCGCCCAGCACGGCAGCAGCGAACGCGTCCACCAGGTCTGGCTCGATCCCCTGCCGTCCTGCCAACCGCTCTCGGCGGTGCTCGATTCACCGATCTGGTGGTCCCAAGATGCCGCTCGGGATCCCGGTGGCCTGCGGGCCTGCATCGGCCTGCTCGACCGTCCGTCCGAGCAGCGCCAGGAGCCATTCGCACTCGACCTCGGCGGCGTCGGCGGGCACCTCGCTGTCGTCGGCGCATCTCAGACGGGCAAGAGCACGCTGCTGCGGACGCTGTTGGCGTCGCTGTTCCTCACCTACACCCCGGCGCAGCTGCGGGCATACGCCCTGGACTTCGGCGGCGGCCTGCTCCGTGCCCTGGCCGGCGCGCCACACCTGGGAGGAGTGGCCGGCAAGACCGAGCCCGAGCGCGTGCACGCAACGGTCAGGCAGGTGCAGGCCCTGATCCGCGAGCGGGAGGCGTGGTTCCGGGAACTGAGCATCGACTCGATGGCGGAGGCGCGCGAACGCGGCCGGCGCGGCGAGCTGACTGCCGATCAGGCCAGCGACGTGCTGCTGGTGATCGACAACTGGGCGGCACTCCTGCGCGACTACGAAGAGCTGCTCGAAGAGCTGACCGAGATCGCCGCGGGTGGACTCCAGCACGGCGTGCACCTGGTGCTCAGCGCCGGCCGCTGGGCCGAGGTCCGCCCCGCGATCCGGGAAGCGTTCGGCACCCGCCTGGAGCTGCGCCTCAACGATCCGATGGAATCCGACTTCGGGCGCCGGATCGCCGACACGGTTCCGGCCGACGTGCCGGGGCGCGGAGTCACGCCGGAGGGCCTGCAGTTCCAGATCGCGCTACCGAGGCTCGACGACAAGGCCCAGACGGCGGGCCTCAGCGAGGCGCTCGCCGAGCTCGCCCGGACGCTCGCGGATCGCTGGCAGGGGCCGCCGGCGACTTCGGTCCGGGTGCTGCCCGAGCGGATCGGGCTCGAGGAGTTGCCCGCGCCGGTCGGCACCGGCCTCGTGATCGGCGTCGAGGAGCTGACGTTCGCGCCGGTCGAGCTCGATCTTGCCGACGCTGACCAGCATCTGCTGGCGCTGGGCGATCCCGGCTCCGGTCGCACCACCCTGTTGCGCGCGCTGGCGCACGCTCTCGCCAGGCGCTACACGGCCCGCCAGGCGCGCCTCGTGGTGGTCGACTTCCGCCGTGGCCTGACGGACCTCGAAAACGGGCCGCTGCCGTGCCGATTCGCCTCACGCCCGCCACAGGTCGACGAGGCGCTGGCCGAGCTGCGCGAGCTGACGATCGAGCGGCTGCGAGCGCTGGATCGGGCCGAGGCATCCGGCTGGGAGGGTCCCCACGTGT
This sequence comes from uncultured Solirubrobacterales bacterium, assembly GCA_963799745.1. Taxonomy (GTDB): domain Bacteria; phylum Actinomycetota; class Thermoleophilia; order Solirubrobacterales; family Solirubrobacteraceae; genus Palsa-465. Next base: position 34,505 of record CAWCYH010000013.1, read on the forward strand.
ACGTCCTGGTCGACGACTACGACCTGATCGCCGGCTCGTCGATCAACCCCCTCGCAGGGCTTACCGACCTGATCTTCCAGGGCCGCGACGCGGGCATGCACGTGGTGCTCGCCCGCGCCTCGGGCGGCGCCGCGCGCGCAATGCTCGATCCGGTGGTCGCGAGGTTGGTGGAATCGGGAGCGCCTGGCCTGCTGCTGAGCGGCGATTCGCACGAGGGCCCGCTGCTGCGCGGGGCGCGCGCCGAGCCGCTGCCGCCCGGCCGGGCCCGGCTCGTCCGCCGTCGAGGCAGGCCGGCGCTCGTACAGGTGGCCTGCGCCTCGCCCCTCGGGGACCCGATGGCCGACAACGGAGACCGCCCGGGAGACATCGAGCACGCCCTGCTGTCACGGGGCGAGTGAAGTTCCGGGCCGCTCAGCACGCGGTCCACGCCGAGCGCGTGCAAGCCGCCCGCCAGCCGGCGTACCCGGTCGGTGTACTCGCCGAACGTGATCGAGATCGCACATCGTGGCGGCGGCCAGCGCACGGGAGCGACTCTCCGGCCGACGTCTCGATTACCCCCGTCACGGCACCAGCACCACTTTCCCGACGTTCCGCCGCTCGCCGATGAAGCGGTGGGCGTCGGGAGCCCGGTCAAACGAGAACGACTCCGACACGACCGGTCGGATCGTCCCGTCGGCGAGCATCTCGCTGAGCGGGATGCGCCAACGGCCGGCCGACTGAAACTCATCCCAGAGCGTCAGCACGTTCAGTCCGATCACCGCCTTGGAATCCGACATCTGCTTGATCAGGTTGAAGCGCGGCATCCGCAGGGCGGTCTTCGCGGCGGCTACGAGGTTTCGGCTCTCCCCCGAGACGAGGCCCGATGCCCCGAAGCACACGAGCCTCCCCCCCGCCCGCAGCAGCCGGTAGCTGCGGCGGAAGCTGGCGCCACCGATCGCGTCCATCACCAGGTCGAGCTTCGGCACCTGGCGCTCCCACCCGGCCTGGGTGTAGTCGATCGGATGGTCCACGCCGAAGCCGCGGATCGCATCGTGCTTGCCCGGCGAGGCGGTGCCCCAGACCTCGGCGCCGGTGCGCTTGGCGATCTGGGTCGCGGCGATCCCGACGCCGCCCGCCGCGGCATGGATCAGGACGCGCTCCCCGCGCTGGAGGCTGCCGGCCCTCAGCAGAGCCTCCCAGGCTGTGGCGTAGTTGATCGGGATCGCCGCCCCGTGCTCGAAGGTGAGCTCGTCGGGCAGCGGCACGACACCGTCTGATCGGGCCGCCGCCCGTTCGGCGTAGCCGCCGAAGCGGGTCGGGGCAATCACCCGCTGCCCGACATGCAGGGCGTCATCGACGCCGTCGCCGAGCGCCGCGATCTCGCCGGCCACTTCGTAGCCCACCACGCACGGTGGCTTCGGAGCATCCGGGTAGACGCCGATCCGCGCCATCAGGTCGGCGAAATTGATCCCGGCCGCCCGCACCTCGATCACGACCTCGCCTCGGCTGGGCCGGGGTTCGGGCCGCTCCTGAACCGCGAGCACTTCCGGCGGACCATGCCGGGTGATCACCACCGCGCGCACGGCGACAACCTACAGGGTCACGGTGCGTCCAGCCACGAACCCTTCGCCCGCCACGATCTCCTGCACCACCTCGTGCGGGACGGCAGCGTCGGTGGTGATCGCCATCGCTGCCAGCCGCCCGTCGGCGCGGTCGTGCTGGTTGGATTGCCGCCCGACCGCCGCGGAGACGATGTTGACCCCGTGGGCGCCGAACACGGTGCCGACCCGACCGATCATTCCCGGCACGTCGCGGTAGCGCAGCAAGGTGATGTGGTCCTCGAGCTGGACGTCGAACCGCTGACCCCACGCCTCGAGCAGGTGTGCCCGGTTGCGGCGCCCGATCAGCGTCCCGACCACGCGCACGCTCTCCTCGCCAGAGATCACGTTCACCCTGATCAGGTCGGTGTAGTCGCGTGCCTGCGTGCGCTTGGTCTCCTCGAGCCCGATCCCACGCTCCTCGGCCATCGCCGGAGCATTGACCTCGTTGACCTCCTCCTCGGTATGTCCGCGCAGCACGCCGAGCAGCACCTGGATCGACAGAATCCGCGTGTCGTGCTCGGCGATCCGGCCGAGGAACTCGGTGTGAACCCGATCGATCGAGGAGCCGCTGGCGAGCTCGATCGCGATCCGGCCCAGAGACCGGCAGAGATGCACGAACGGCCCGAGCACCTCCATGTCCTCCGGCGAGATCGCCGGGACGTTCACGGCACTCGTGACGACGCCGCCGGTCAGCGCCGCGACCACCTGCTCTGCGGCCTGGTACCCCGCTCGGTCGGTGGCCTCCGCCGTCGAGGCGCCGAGGTGCGGCGTGACGATCACGTTCGGATAGCCGAACAGGGGGTGCTCGGTCGCCGGCTCGGAGCGGAACACGTCCAGCGCCGCTCCCGCAACCTTGCCCGAGTCGATTGCGGCCTTCAGATCCTCGTCGACGACCAGCGGCCCCCGGGCGACGTTCAACACGCGGACCCCGTCCTTGCACTTCGAGAGCGCCTCCGCGTTCAGCCATCCCTCGGTCTCGGGCGTCTTCGGCAGATGCAGCGTCAGGAAGTCCGCGGCGGCGTAGACCGCGTCCGAGGAGTCGGCCTTCTCCACCCCGAGCTCGCGGTAGCGCTCGGCCGCCACATACGGATCGAACGCGATCACGCGCATCCCGAACGCTCGCGCGCGCTGCGCGACCAGCTGACCGATCCGGCCGAACCCGAGGATTCCCAGCGTCTTCTCGTACAGCTCCACTCCGGAGAACTTCGAACGCTCCCACCTGCCATCGGTGAGCGACCCGTGCGCCTGAGGGATGTTGCGCGCGAGCGCCAGCAGCAGCGCCATCGTGTGCTCGGCCGCGGTGATCACGTTCGACTGCGGAGCGTTGGCCACCACGATCCCGCGCTTGGTCGCGGCTGCGACGTCGACGTTGTCGACGCCAACGCCCGCCCGGCCGACCGCCCGCAGGCGGAGGGCCTTCGCCAGCAGCTCGGCATCGAGCTTGGTGGCCGACCGGATCAGGATCCCCTCGTACTCGCCGATCCGCTCCGCGAGCTGATCGCGGCTCCAGTCGGCGCCAAGCTCGACGTCGAAGTGCTCGCGCAGCAGGTCTGTTCCCCGGTCGCCGATCTTCTCGGCCACGAGCACGCGCGTCATTGGTTCTCCAGCACATAGTCGATGCACCCGGTCAGCGCCTCCACGTCGGCCGGATCGGTGGCCGGGAACATCGCGATCCGCAGCTGGTTGCGACCGAGCTTGCGATATGGCTCGACATCGACGATCCCATTCGCCCGGAGCGTTGCCGCCAGGCCGGGTGCGTCGACTGCATCATCGAAGTCGATCGTGCCCACCACCAGCGAGCGCTTGGCCGGATCTCGGACGAACGGGGTCGCGTGCGGGTGCTCCTCGGCCCAGCGGTACAGGTGAGCCGAGGATGCGGTGGTGCGGGCGACCATCGCTTCGAGGCCGCCCTGCTCGAGCATCCACTCGAGCTGCTCTGCCAGCAGGAACAGCGTCGCGATCGCCGGGGTGTTGTAGGTCTGGTCCTTGACCGAGTTCTCGAGCGCGGTGCGCAATGACAGGAACTCCGGGATCCAGCGGGCGGCGCTGGTGGCGCTCGGGCGATCGTCGGCGATCTCCTCGATCCGCGCCAGCGCCGCCGGGCTGAGCAGCGTCAGCCACAGGCCGCCGTCGGAGGCGAAGCCTTTCTGCGGGGCGAAGTAGTAGACGTCGGCTTGGGTCGGGTCGAGGGGGAGTCCGCCGGCGGCGGAGGTCGCGTCGATCACGACCAGGGCGTCGCCGTCGGCCGGTCGCACCACCGGGACCATCACTCCGGTCGAGGTCTCGTTCTGCGCCCAGGCCAAAATGTCCACGTCTTCGCCCGTCTGGGGCGCCGGCGCATCACCCGGTGGCGCCTCGATCACGGCCGGATCGCGCAGGAACGGGGCGCTGCGGGTGCAGCCGGCGAACTTCGAGGAGAACTCGCCATAGCTGAGATGCAGCGCTCGCTCGCGCACCAGGCAGCAGGTCGCGGCGTCCCAGAACGCCGTCGTCCCTCCGTTGCCGAGCGCCACCTCATAGCCCTCGGGGAGGTCGAACAGCTCGCTCAGTCCCGCGCGGATCCGGGCCACGAGCTCCTTCACCGGCTTCTGGCGATGAGAGGTTCCGATCACGTGGGAGCCGGCCCGGGCCAGGTGCTCGAGTTGCGCGGGGCGGACCCGCGAGGGCCCGGAGCCGAACCGTCCGTCGGCCGGCTTCAGCTGCTCGGGGATTTGGAGGACGGTCTGGGGCATGCGCGCTCCTCGAAGTTAGCGGGGATCTACACGCCCAGGCGCGCGGCAAAGTTCGAGGCCGCCGCTTCCCAGTGGTCAACTCCACCTTCAGCGCCAGTCACGGCGGCTCACACAGTTTATTCGCTGAACTCGGTGTCGATCCAGTCCATCTGCGAGCGCAGCTCGCCCCCCACGACCTCGACCTGATGGCCGGACTGCTCCTCGCGCATCCGCTTGAAGTTCTCCTGGCCGGCGCGGTTCTCGGCGATCCACTCGCGGGCGAAGTCGCCCGACTGGATGTCGCCGAGGATCTTCTGCATCGCCGCGCGCGACTCCGACCCGATCACGCGCGAGCCCCGAGTCATGTCGCCGTACTCCGCGGTGTTGGAGATCGAATAGCGCATCCCGGCGATCCCCTTCTCGTACATCAGGTCGACGATCAGCTTGAGCTCGTGCAGGCACTCGAAATAGGCCAGGCGCGGGTCATAGCCGGCGTCGACCAGGGTCTCGTAGCCGGCCCGGACGAGCTCGGTGACACCGCCGCACAGCACCGCCTGCTCGCCGAACAGGTCGGTCTCGGTCTCATCCTTGAAGGTGGTCTCGATCACGCCGCCGCGGGTCCCGCCGATGCCCTTCGCATATGCCAGGGCAAGCGCGAGCGCGTTTCCGCTCGCGTCCTGGTGAACCGCGGCGAGGCACGGCACGCCGGAACCCTCGAGGTACTGGCGGCGCACCAGATGGCCCGGCCCCTTCGGCGCCACCAGGGTGACGTCGACGTCTGGCGGCGGGACGATCTGCTCATAGTGGATCGAGAAGCCGTGGCCGAACATCAGCATGTTGCCGGCGGCGATGCCGTCCTTGACGCCGGACTCCCACACGCGCTCGTGCAGCTCGTCGGGGGCCAGCATCATCACCACGTCGCCTTGGCTCGCGGCGTCCGCCGGCTCGCTCACCGCGAGCCCATGCTCGCGGGCCTTGGCCACGCTCGCCGACGACGGCCTCAGCCCGACCACCACCGACACGCCCGAGTCGCGAAGGTTCAACGCGTGCGCGTGGCCCTGAGAGCCATAGCCGATGATCGCGACGGTCTTGCCGTCGAGGAGCGAGAGGTCAGCGTCGTCGTCGTAGAACATAGGCGAGGCAGGCTACATGCCCGCCGCCGCCCGCGTCCTTACCCGCCGCCGCCGGCGTTCCTACCCGCCGCCGCCCGCGTTCCTACCCGCCGCCGAACTGGTGCTCCAGCGCCATCACGCTGTTGACGTACTGCTGCGTATCCGGGAACAAGCCGTTCCGCTGCACCGACGACAACCCCTGGTAGTAGCCGGCCGCGGCCTGCGCGGGATCGCCTCCGGTCGAATTCAGCAGCGAGTGGAGCAGCAGCACCCCCCCGCGGACATTGGATGCCGCGGAGGCCGGGGCCAGCGGCTCACTCGGCGTCAGTGTTCGCTGGATCCAGTCCCAGGTCCCGGGCAGGATCTGCATCACGCCGCGGGCGTCGGCCGTCGATACGAGGTCGTTGTTGAAGCCGCTCTCCTGCCAGCCGATCGCCTCCGCCAGCGTCGGCGGCACGCCGTTGGCGCCCGCGATCGAGCCGATCTCCGACGCGCTGACCCGCTCCGGAGTTGGGTACGGTGGCGAGGTGGGGCTGCCCTCGGCCACTGAGCCCACCGGCTGCGTGGAGGCGGATGCGCTCGGAACCGTCCCCGCGCCGGGAAGCCTCAGCGTCGAGCCGGAGAGCAGGAACCGGTTCGGGTCAAGCCCGTTGGCGGCCGCCAGCTGCGCGACGCTGACGCCCGCCCGCGCGGCGATCGCCGACAGCGTGTCGCCGGGCGCCACCACGTAACCACCGCCGCTCGGCGCGCTCGCGCCGGCGCCGGTGCTCGTGCCCACCGGCACGGCGGTCCCCGAAGAGGACCCCGAGCCCGACAGCTGCAGCGTCGAGCCGGACAGCAGGAACCGGTTCGGGTCAAGCCCGTTGGCGCCCGCCAGCTGCGCGACGCTGACGCCCGCCCGCGCGGCGATCGCCGACAGCGTGTCACCCGGTTGCACCACATAGCCACCGCCGCTCGACGCGCCAGGGCTCGAGCCCGCGCTCGTCGTGGCGACGTCATCGCTGTCCGTATCGCCTTCCCCGGCCGAAGAGGAGACGGTCGCCGCCGCGACCGGTCCGAGACCGGCCTGCTGGGGAGGGATCATCAGCGTCGCGCCACTCACCAACTGGGCATTCGGGGAGACGCCATTGGCAGCCGCGAGCTGAGCCACGGTCAGGCCGTCGGCCGCGGCGACCGACGTCAGGGACTCACCGGCGGCGACGACGTGCGGGAACGCGGCAGACGCGGCCGCGGGCGAGCCCAGCATCGCGGCGGCGAGGAACGGAAGGATGGTTCGCAGGCGCATGGCCCGCAGTTTGTGGCCAAACGCCCGTCGCTAAAAGCCCTGCAATTCCTGTCCCAGGAAGCAAGATCTCATTCATCCGTTTGCGGCGGCGACGATCGACCGGCCGGGCAGGCGAATCGTCCCGCGGCTGGCGGTGAACTCCGCCGCCAGCGAGCCGATCCTGCGCTTGACCGCGACCTGGTCAGGCTCGTCGAGCGGAACATAGATCTCCGAGAAGACCGGCGATAGATCGAGCGTCTCCGCGAGGAAGCGGTCAACGTCCTCGTACTCACGCTCGAGCTCGACGGTCTCGATGTGGACCTCGACGAATCCCGCCATCTGCATCACCTCTGCCAGCCGTCCCGGCGCGCTCAGCGCGAACATGCCGGGTGCGTTGGGATCGGGCGGCGAGGTGTGACCGAGCTCGACCAGTGCCCGCCCTGGAATCGTGGCCCAGGGGTTGTCGGCGCTCCGGTCCCAGACCGCCAGCGCGATCCTCCCGCCGGGCCGCAGCACCCGGCGAGACTCCTGCAGGGCCGCCGCCGGGTCGACAATCAGCATCACTCCCCATCGGCACAGGATCGCGTCGACACTCGCGGTGGGGAGGTCGATCCACTCGAGCTGGATCCGCTTGAACTCCACGTTGTCGATTCCCAGCCGGCGCGCCCGCTCGCGGGCGATTTCGAGCATCGCGTCGGTTCCATCGCTGCAGATCAGCGTGCCGCCCGGCTTGATCAGCTCGGCCGCGAGAAACCCCGTATCGCCTGGCCCGGCCGCCAGCTCGAGCACATCCTGTCCAGGTTGCAGCCCGAGCTGGTCGATCATCCGTGCCGAGACCCCCATTCCCGTCTCCCGCATCCGGTCCGCGCGCCGCTCCCACCCCGCTGCGGCGCTTTCCCAGCGAGCGAGCATCTCCGCGCGCTCGGCGTCGGCGTCTTCAGCGCTCACCGGTTGCGCTCCGACAGACGGCGGGTGCTCTCTCCGAAAGCGGCCTCGATCTCCTCCAGGAATCTGGCCGTCGACACTCGGCGATCATACGGTCAGGGCCGGTCTCGACGAACGCTCAGCGCAGCTCCCGCCGCAGCAGCTTGCCCGACTGGCTGCGTGGCAGTCGCTCGGCGTACTCGATCGCCTTCGGCACCTTGAACCGAGCCAGATGCGCGCTGCAGTGCGCGTGGAGCTCCTCGGGCTCGGCCCCGCGGCCGTCGCGCAGGACGATCCGGGCCACGATCGCCTCCCCCCACTCCGCGTCGGGACGGCCGAACACGGCCGCGTCGGCGACCGCCGGATGCGACAACAGCGCCGCCTCGACCTCTGTCGGCGCGACGTTCTCTCCGCCGCTGACGATCGTGTCGGCCTTGCGCCCGGCGAGCGTCAACCGGCCCGCCGCGTCCAGTTCGCCCAGGTCGCCTGAGTGAAGCCATCCGTCGTCGGCCAGCGCGCTCGCCGCGACCGTCGCCCCCCGGATCAGAATCTCACCGTCCCCGGCGATCTCCACGTCCACGCCCGGCAGTGGCCAGCCGTGGGTGGCGATCTGCGAGCAGGCCTCGGTCATCCCGTAGGTGGGCGCGACCGGGACGCCCGCCGCCCGCGCACGGTGAAGCAGCGCCGGCGCGATCGGGCCGCCCCCGAGCAGCGCCCACCGGAGCGTCGGCGGGTGCTCGAGGCCCCGATCGAGCAGCCTGGCCAGCATCGTCGGCACGAGTGACACGAGCGTGATCTGCCGCGCCGGGCTCATCAACTCCTCGAGCACATCCTCGGTGTCGAAGCGGCCGTGGAGGACCGCCGTCGTGGCATAGATCGCGCTGCGAACCGGGATCGAGAGCCCGCCGACGTGCGCCAGCGGCATCGGGCACAGCCACTGCTCCTCGGGATCGAGCCCCAGTGCGACGGCCGAACCGAGCGCGCTCGCGAGCCAGTTGCCGTAGGTGAGCGCCACCGGTCTCGGATCGGCAGTCGTCCCCGACGTGTGCATGACGGCTGCGACCGAGTGCAGCGACAGCGGGCACGAGTCGACTAGCGGTTCAGAGCCTTCCAGCGGCTCGTCGACCACGAGGAGCGTGTGCCGAGCGCGCTGCGCACGCTCCACGTCCCCCAGTCGCAGGTCGATCGGCACCGCCACCGCCCCGGCCAGGAAGCAGCCGTGCAGCGCGGCGACGAACTCGGCCCCGGGCGGAAGTGCCAGCCCGACCGGGTCGCCTGGCTGCACCCCGCGCTCGCGAAACCCGCCGGCGGCCGTCCGCGCCGCTGCGAGCAATTTCCGGTAGCTGAGTCCCCCGGCGGCGAGCCGCTCCGGATGAATCGCCGCGGCGCGTGTGATCCAGTGCTCCATCGCGGAAACGGTAGTCTCGGCCGGCCTTGTCAGTCACCTGGGAAACCGCCGCCGACTATTCGGACATCCGCTACGAGCTCGCGACCGGCGCGGACGCCGGCATCGCCAAGATCACCATCAACCGCCCCGAGGTCCGCAATGCATTCCGCCCCGAGACGGTGGTCGAGCTGATCGACGCGTTCACGAAAGCCCGCGAGGACCTCGAGGTCGGCGTGGTGATCCTCACCGGCGAGGGACCGGACGCGTTCTGCTCCGGTGGCGATCAGCGGGTCCGCGGTGAGCGCGGCGGATACGTGACCGGGGCGGACTCGTCCGGCCAGACGGCTCGAGGCGTGGGGCGCTTCCACGTCACCGATCTGCACGTTCAGATCCGGAGGATGCCCAAGCCGGTGGTGGCGATGGTGGCCGGCTATGCGGTCGGCGGCGGCCACGTGCTGCACGTCATCTGCGATTTGACGATCGCCGCCGATAACGCGCGGTTCGGGCAGACCGGCCCGAAGGTCGGCTCGTTCGACGGCGGCTTCGGCGCCACGGTGCTCTCCCGGCTGGTCGGACCCAAGAAGGCCAAGGAGATCTGGTTTTTGTGCCGCCAGTACGACGCGCACGAGGCATTGCAGATGGGGCTGATCAATACGGTCGTGCCGCTCGCCGAGCTGGAGAGCGAAACCGTCGGCTGGTGCCGCGAGATGCTCGCCCTCTCCCCGTTCGCGCTGCGCCTGCTGAAGGCGAGCTTCAACGCCGACGAGGACGGCCTCAGCGGCATCCAGCAGCTGGCCCACGACGCCAATCTGCTGTTCTACATGAGCGAGGAGGCCCAGGAGGGGCGCCGCGCCTACATGGAGAAGCGCCGGCCGGACTTCGGGCAGTTTCCCCGGCGCCCATGAGCTGATGGCCCCTCGAGCGGCGGTCAGTGCTCCGAGCGGGGCGCGCATCTGGCTGATGGCCGCTCGGGTGCGCACGCTGCCGGCGGCGATCGCGCCGGTCCTCGTCGGCACCGCGCTGGCCGGCTATCAACACGTGTTCCATCCGCTCCGGTTCCTCGCCGCCCTGATCGGCGCGATCTTCATCCAGGTCGGCACGAACCTGTCCAACGACTACTCCGACGCGCGACGCGGGGCGGACGCCGAGGATCGGCTCGGGCCGGTTCGGGTCACTGCCGGCGGCCTTGTGCCCCCCAGTCAGGTCCTCCGCGCCACCTATGTCTCGTTCGGGGTCGCGGTGCTCGCCGGCGCCTACCTGATCGTCGTCGCCGGCTGGGAGCTGCTGATCGTCGGCGCGGCCTCGATCCTCGCCGGCGTGCTCTACACCGGCGGCCCGCGCCCGTACGGCTATGAGGGGCTCGGCGAGCTGTTCGTGTTCCTGTTCTTCGGGATCGTCGCGGTGGCCGGGTCGTATTTCGTGCAGGTGACCCACCTCGAGTGGGAGGCGTTCGCGCTGGCCGTGCCGGTCGGCCTGCTGGCGGCGGCGATCCTGGTCGTCAACAACGTCCGCGACATCGACACCGACCGGCGCGCCGGCAAGCGCACGCTGGCGGTACGGCTTGGCCGCGCCCGCACCCGCAATCTGGACGCGACGATCGTCTACGGCGCGTACGTGCTCGCCCCGGTGACGTGGCTGTTCGGCCCGCTGCGGCCCTGGCTGCTGCTGTCGTGGCTGACCCTGCCGCTCGCGGCGGGGGTCGTCCGCGCCGTGCGCAACCGCACCGACGGGCCATCGCTGAACCAGGCGCTGGCGCAGTCGGGGATGCTCCAGCTCGCGTTCTGCGTGTTGCTCGCCGCGGGCGTGCTCCTGAGCCGTTGAAGCTGGAAATTCAAGTAATAGAGGCGCGCATGCGCGCGCCCGTGGTTTTCGCCCGGGGCTCTGTCGGCAGTCGCGACTTGCTGCTCGTGCGGGTCGAGGGATCCGAGGGCGGCGTCGGGTTCGGCGAGGCGGCCCCGCTCGAGCCCTATGACGGGGTCTCATTCGACGATGTGCGGGCCGCCCTCGAGGACTGCCGGGAGCCGTTGGCTGCGTCTGACGGCTTGGATCGAGACGAGCTGCTCGCGCAATGCCGGCGAGTCGCCGTTCTGCCGCAGGCGGTGGCCGCGATCGACCTCGCCCTGTGGGACCTCGGCGGGCGCCGCGCGGGCGAGCCGGTGTGGCGGCTGCTCGGCGCCGAGCAGCCCCTGGCGGTTGAGGTCAACGCGACGATCGGCTCGGCCGATCGCGCCGGCGCGGCCGCCGAGGCCGCCGCGGCCCGGGCCGACGGCTTCCGCTGCGTGAAGGCCAAGGTAGGCATCGGCGACGATCCCGGCCGCCTGGCCGCCGTGCGCGCCGTGGCCGGCCCGGGCATGGAGATCCGGCTCGACGCCAACGGTGTCTGGTCGGTGCAGGAGGCGCTGGCCGCCTTGAGCGCACTCGAGCCGATCGGGATCGAGCTGTGCGAGGAGCCCGTGGCGGGACTCGGCGCGATCGCCGAGGTCTCCGCCGCCACGCTCGTGCCGATCGCGATCGATGAGACCGCCGGTGCCCCCGGCGCCCTCGAGGCCCGCGCCTGCGAGGCGGTGTGCCTGAAGATCGCCCGCTGCGGCGGGATCTCTGGCCTGCTCGAGGCCGCCCGCCGTGCCCGCGGCGCCGGCTACGAGGTGTACCTGGCCTCGACCCACGACGGGCCTTTGGGAATCGCCGCGGCGCTCCACGCGGCGGCTGCGATCCGGCCCGACCGCCCCTGCGGTCTCGCCACACTCGGGCTGTTCGCCGACCGGAGCGACCCGCTACCGCCGCACGAGGGGCGGATTGCCGTTCCGAGCGGCCCGGGTCTCGGCGAGGGGCTATTGCGGTGGTACCGGTCGTCGAGGGAGATTTGGGTTGCATGACAACCCAAATCTCCCTCAGCGCTACTCGGCGATGACCGTCGCGACCGCGGCTGGCGCCTCGAGATGGACTGCATGCCCCGCCCCGGGCACGACGACCACCTTCGCGTCCCCCTTCAGAGCCGCCGTTTCGCGCGCGATCGCTCTGAACTTCTGATCGCGTTCGCCCACGATCAGGCTCAGCGGCATCGCCAGCTCCCCGAGCCGCTCCCACAGCGACGGCAGCGCTCCGGTTCCCAGTCCCCGCAGAGCCCGCGCCAGGCCCGCCGGCGTGTTGCGCCGGCGATCTTCGTCCAATGCGGCCCGCACGCTGGCTGGCTGGCCAGCCAGCACGGGGGTCCGCGCCCACTGTCTGGCGAACTCCTCGATGCTCAGGCCCTCGATCTGGTCCGCCAGCCGGTCATCCGCCTCCCGCCGCGCCTCCCGCTCGCGAGGATCGTCTATGCCCGGGCTCGCGCCGATCAGGACCAGGCGCTCAACCCGCTCCCGCAAAGCCAGCGCCATGTGCAGCGCGATCCGCCCCCCCATCGAATACCCAACCAACGTGAACCGCGATGGTGCGACCTCGGCCACGTCGCCGAGCACCGCCGAGAGCGTCACCGGCTCGCGCGCCGACGCCGACCCGTGACCGCGGATATCGGGGGCGACGGCGACAGGCCCACCGAGCCGGGCGAGCACCGGCTCCCAGCTCGCGGCGGTGTGCGTGAAGCCGTGGAGAAGCACCACGTCGGTAGCCATTTCGCTCCGTCTTATAGCGTGGCCCTGCACGCACGATGAGCGCCACCGACACCTACCTGCTGCTGCGAGCATTCTGCGACGAGCTGGCCCGCTGCGGCGTCGAGCATGCCTGCACCTCTCCCGGGTCGCGGTGCACCCCGATCGTGCTCTCGCTGGTGCGCGAGCCGAGGATCCGGTGCTGGTCGCACATCGACGAGCGCAGTGCCGCCTTCTTCGCGCTCGGGACCGCGAAGGCATCCGGGACGCCAGCCGCGGTCACGTGCACCTCCGGCACCGCGGCGGCGAACCTGGCGCCGGCGGTGATCGAGGCCCGCGAGGCGCGGATCCCGATGATCGTGCTGACCGCCGACCGGCCCCCGGAGCTGCGCGACGTCGGCGCCGGCCAGACGATCGACCAGCTGAAGCTCTACGGCGACGCCGTCAACTGGTTCGTCGAGGTCGGCGTGCACGAGGCCACGCCCGACCGGCTGCGCTGGGTCCGCGCCCTCGCCTGCCGGGCATGCTGGACCGCGCTCGACGGCCGGCCCGGCCCGGTCCACCTCAATTTCCCACTCCACGAGCCGCTCGTCCTGTCCGATCCCCTGCCCGAGGACGATGGCGGCCGCGCGGGCGGCGAGCCCTGGGTCAGGCGAGCCGTTGCCGCTCCCGCACCGGCCGCGGGCGGCCCGACGCTGCCGGACCGCGGCGTGGTCATAGCCGGTCGGTCCGAGCGCGGCCCGGGTCTCGGCCAGGCGGCGGCCCGATTTGCGCAGCGTGCCGGCTACCCGCTGCTCGCCGACCCCCTCTCGGGAGCTCGGCACGGCCCGGCGGCAGTCGCCAGGTACGACCTCCTCCTGCGGGACGTCGGGTTCGTCCGCCGAATGCGCCCCGAGCTCGTGATCCGGGTCGGCGACCTGCCCACATCCAAGCCGCTGCGCGCTTGGCTCGCCTCGCTCGCCGGCGTGCGCCAGATCGCTCTCGATCCAGAACAGGCCTGGCAGGATCCGGACAGCGTGCTCGCCGAAGTCCACCGCGCAGACCCGGCAGCGACACTCAGCGCGTGGACCCCCGAGACCCCGCCAGACCGCGACTGGCTCGTCGGCTGGCGCGCCGCCGACGACACCGCCGGCGAGGTGATCGCGAGCACTCTCGGCGAGGAACTATCCGAGCCGCTCGTCGCCGCGCGGCTCGGCGAGTGGTTGCCAGCCGACGCGACCCTGTTCGTCGCCTCCTCGATGCCGATCCGGGACATCGAACTGTTCGCGCCGATCACCGAGATCGCTCCGAGGACGCTCTCGAACCGGGGCGCCAACGGGATCGATGGCACGGTCTCCTCCGCGTTCGGCGTCGCGGCCGCGAGCAACGGGCCGGTCGTGCTGCTGATCGGCGACGTCGCGCTGCTTCACGACATCGGCGGGCTGCTCGCCGCTCGGCCGCCTGAAGCTCCCGCTGACGATCGTGCTGCTCAACAACGACGGCGGCGGGATCTTCCACTTCCTGGCGGTCGCGGGCGAGCGCGACGCGTTCGAGGAGCACGTCGCCACGCCACACGGCGCTCGACTTCGAGCACGCCGCGGCGCTCTACGGACTCGCATACGACCGACCCATCAGCCCGGCCGATCTGCATGCCGCGCTCGAGATCTCGATCGCGGGCGAGAAGGCAACGCTGATCGAGGTCAGAACGGAGCGCGAGCAGAACCTCGCGCTGCACCGCCGGATCGCCGAGGCGGTCAACCGGCCAGAACCGGCAGCATCGCCCCCAGCTTGATCTCGGTCTCCGCGAGCTCGGCCGCTGGTTCGGAGTCGCGGACGATCCCGCCGCCGGCGTAGCACCGGGCGAGCTGCCCGCGCACCAACGCGCAGCGCAGCGCGACGCAGAACTCCCCGTCCCCGGTGGAGTCGGTCCATCCCACTGCGCCCGCGTACCAGCCGCGGTCAAACCCCTCGAGCGCGGGAATCAGCGCCATCGCCCGCCCGGCCGGCTCGCCACCGACCGCGGGGGTCGGATGCAGGACGCCCGCGAGCTCGACCGCGTCGATCGGCGATGCCAGCTGCGCCCGGATCGGCGACCCCAGATGCTGGATGTTGGCCACCCGCACGAGCGCGGGCTCCGGCGCGGCGGTGACCCACAGCGCGTGCGGCTTCAGTGCCTGCGCGATCCGTCGCGCGACGATCAGGTTCTCCTCGCGGTCCTTGTCGCTGCGCAGCAGCTGTTCGCCGAGATGGTCATCGACCGCGGGGTCGGCGCTGCGGCGCGTGGAGCCGGCCAGCGCGACCGTGCTGGCACGCTGCCCCTCCCGGCGTATCAGCAGCTCGGGGCTCGCAGCCAGGAATGTCGCGTCGCCGCGACCGACCGCGAACACGTAGCACGACGGAAACGCTTCGCGCAGCATGCCGATCACGGCGCCGGCGTCGTGGTCGACCGGAGCGTGCACCTCGACCTCTCGAGCCAGCACCACCTTGTCGAGCTCGCCGGCGCGAATCCGCTGCACCGCCCGCGCCACGGCTTCCTCGTAGTGGGCGGGCGGAATCGGGCTGACGACCTCGTAGGTGCCGACCGGGACCGGGTCAAGCAGCGGCAGCGCCGCACTCCGCAGCTCGGCCAGCCGCTGCGCGACCCGCGCCAGCCCGTCGTCAACCGTGTCGTCGGCGCCGACGGCGACGTTGACCGTCAGCCAGGTCGCCCCGCCGCGCCGGACCAGCGAGACCTCCGGGACGATCAGCGATGCCGGGGCAAAGCCGCTCCACGCCGGCGAGGCGCCGCCCTGCGGAGCAAAGGCAAAGCCGCCGAGCGCGACTAGACCGCACCCCCCGGGGCCGTCGGTCTCGTCGGCCAGCGCATCCCGGGCGACCGCTCGCCACCGCGCCGCCACCCGCGTGAACCGGTCTTCCCCCTCGGCCTCGATCGCCAGCACCCGGCCGAGCGCCGCGATAGCCGCGCCGTCGCGATCCGGCTGCTCGAAGCAGAACCATGGCTCTCCGGGCCGGCGTGAAGCCAGCACTATCGCCGTGGGATCGGCTGCTCGCGGGCAAGGAGTGGAGACGCTCAGAAGCACGGCGTTCCCGCTGCCGCGGCGCCGCGAGGCCTGGCCTATGCGCGCCTTCAGCCGGCGGATAATGGCTGCGTCCACCCAGTCGGGCGGAGTGGAGACTCCGACTCCAACGCTCACGAACCTAGGCTACTTCCTCCGGATAAATGCTCGGGTTACGCGGCGATGTGGAGGCCGCCGGGGGTGTGGTTGACGCCGATTGAGACGGCGACGGCTTAGAGCAGGCTGGCGGCGATGAAGCGGGTGCTAGGAAGCGGCTCGCGTCGCACCCGCTACGCCCGCCAGCGCTATCGACGCGCCCAACCCTCGCCACCAGGTTTATCCGGTGAAGTAGGCTAGCGCGGGCCCCCGCTGGGTAGTGACGAGCCATGTCTCCAGGTCCCAGGTATCTAGTGCGGGCAGCACGCGGCGCCTATGCCGCGCCGGGGGATGCGTTTGAAAAAGTCATGGAGAAGGTCGCCGCACGTTGGGAACGCACGAGGCGCGGGTGTTCGCGGCCGCGATATCACGCGGCGGAGGACTGGGAGCAGCGACTCCACCACATGCTTGACGCCCCTTGGCCGTGTCCGCTGGCCGAGAGCTACGCTCAAGCCTGGGTCGGTGTCACTGAGGCGATGAGCGAGCATGGGCTCCGTGTCGGCCGACGCAACTATGGTGACGATGACGACGCAGACAGCGGTTTCGCCAGGACTCTGTGGTGTCTCGTGCAGCATCTGGGCGCCCGCGAGGTCGTCGAGACCGGCGTTGCCCACGGCGTCAGCAGTCGCATCATGCTCGAAGCGCTGAAGCGCAGCGGCGGAGGCCGGCTCTCGAGCATCGACCTCGCGCCGATGACGATCCCGGAACGACGGACCGAAATCGCCGCGGCGATCCCGGACGATCTGCGCGAAAGCTGGGACTTCCGCCAGGGGTCCAGTCGGCGGCGACTGCCGCCTGTGCTCCGCGATGTATCGCAGCTCGATCTCTTTGTTCACGACAGCATGCATTCCACTCGCAACGTGTACTGGGAGCTCTCGGCGTCCTGGCCGGCACTTCGTCGTGGCGGCTGTGCCGTGGTCGATGACGTTGAGTTCAACTGGGGGTTCGAGCGGTTCCTCCGCGACGGCGGCGACCGTCAGCCGCTGTTCTGCATGGCCGACGACGGCCAGCGACTGTTCGCCGTGGCACGCAAGCTCGCGTGAGCTCGACCACCTCGGAGGACACGTGCATGGTCCCGAGCCGCTTTCAGCAGCGGGCGTAGCCTTCGGCGGTAGGCGTAGCCGGGGAGGAAAGCGCCTCGGTAAGCCCAGATGCTCACATGGGGACGGATCTCAGAGGCCCACCGTCGCTTGTATTCGTCGGCATCTCCGAGGAAGTCATACGCGTGCAACCCCTCTTCGATCGAGGAGCGCAATACTGCCGCGCGCAACAGGAGCCCGGGAGACAGATCGCCGTGGTCTTCGCTGAACGCGGTCTTGATCAGGAACCCTGTGCCGCCGAACGCACAACCGTAGTTCGCAGCGATGGGCTGCCCGTCGAGTTCCAACAGATACAGCCGCAGCCAGCCCTGTGCGGCGGCGGCGTGGGCAAAGCTGCGGTACAGGCGCTCGGTGCGGGGGTCGCAGAGGATTGCCGTGCCAGCCTTGCGCTTCCATCCCGATCCCTCGAGGCGGAGAAACGCATCGAGGTCGCGCGCGAGTTGGTCACCCCCTGTAGTTAGGCGCAACTGGACAGAGCCGATCTGTTCCAGCCTCCGGCGGCGCCTTCCGACCTGGCTCCGCAGGTTGCGGCTCACGTTGCCCAGGAGCTGCTCCCAAGTCGAAGGAAGCTGCAGCCACGGGCTAGCCGCTCCGGCCTGGTGGGCGACCCGATAGCCGACCCTCCGGAGATGCCATTGGGCCAACCGAGCACTGTCATCCTCCGCGGGGACTCCGGACAGGTGGATGCGATCGACACCGAGATTCGCCACAGCCTCCCATAGCCGTACCCGCGTCGAATCATCGTCGGCAAGGACGTCCCAATCGACACTGTGCACATTGGCCGCCGCGGCCAGCGACCGGATGCCTCCTCGCTCCAGGAACGCGCCTCCACGTAGCGCTCCGCTCCCGTCCTGCAGGAGGAGCCACGTCGGGCGGCTGCGACCGAAGGCGCGCCACCAGCTGGTCAGCCATTCGTAGGTGAGGAAGGGGCTCCCCGACCTCAATGCCAAGCGGTTCCAGTCGGCGCTCACCACGCCGGGCTCGGTCTGGCTCACAACTCGGATCGAGCTATTCACGTCAGTGGGCTCAGCCCGGGCATTTCACGATGCACGCAACCGATCGGCGATGCGGCGGGCGGTGAAGTCGGCTCCGTACACGAACCGCATGATCGGGCCGAAGCTCAGGCCCGCTGGGTAGCCGACGAAGTACAGATTCGACACGCTGCTCTCAAAGGCTCGATCGAGGACGGGGGTACCGGCCAACGCGTCCAACGATCCCCGAATCGCCGGGTCCAGGAAGCGCAGCCGCTCGATGTCTGGTCGATACCCTGTCGCGGCCACCACCCGGTTAACGCTCAGCTCCTCAGTTCCCGCTGCGCCACCAAGCCGTACGTGCACCTTTCCGTCTCCGACATGAGCCCGTACGAGCCGTCGTCCCAACCTGGCGGGTACCCGGCCCTCGAAGCGCGGCCTCAACCACCATGCACCGGCAGGGCCCAGCGCTGTGTAGGCATACCGTAAGCGTATACGCGGCGGGACATGGTGGAAGCCGCCGGGGCAGTTGGAATAGACATACTGGGCCCTCCCGTCGCCCAGCCCCGAACGCGGATAACGGGATCGGCTTCGCAGTGACCTACCGCTCCGTTGCGGCCTCGAGAGCCAGGCGATCCGCTCCGCCCGAGCGACCAGCTGGACGCTGGCTCCCTGTTCATGGGCCAGCGTCGCGCCTTCCAGCGCCGACTGACCCGCGCCGACCACTAGTAGGTCATCGCCCTCGCCGTGTGACGCTGCGGGCTCGTGATAGGTATGCCCGAGCGCCCATCCGGGAAGCCCGCGCAGTTCAGCCGGCACGAAAGGAAAGGGCTGGATCCCGGTGGCGATGACGGCGCGCCGAGCCTGGAGGGTGTCACCCCCCTCTAGCCTGATTTCGAATCCGCCAACGTGCCGCCGGACGTCCTCGACGAGAGTCTCGCGCACGGTGGGGACACAATGCGCTTGAAACCATTTGCCGTACCGGGTGAAGGTGTCCAGACTGATCGGGATCGCGACACTCCCGTACTCGATTCCGGCCTCACGGCAAAACCGCTCCAGTGTGTGCTTCCCCTGAGGGTCCGAAAGGTTAGATGCGAATCCTTCCGACTTCAGATACATACCGCTGGGCATGTGGTTCTCCCAGCTGTCCATGGTGTGGCCGAAGATCTCATGGGCGATGCCGGCACCGCTCAACTGTGCCGAAATCGATAGCCCGTAGGGTCCTGCACCGACCACGACAACATCAGTGTCATAGCCGGCTGCACTGACAGGGACGCGCCGGCGTCTGAGCTGGCGTGCCTTACCGAACATCGCCACGGCGGCGGGCCGGAGATCATCTTTGTGAAGGTAATCGTAGCCCGCTGGAAGTAAGAAATCCCCGGCGAACCTACTGATAGCTCGTCCGCCGCTCTCGCAGTCTGGCCCACCTCGTCCGGCCAGGCATTGCTTGAGCCACGAAACATCTCCCCCCAACCACCGCATGCGGACCCCGATCTGATAGCCGTTCGATTGGTCAAGCGTCTCGCCACGGGCCCATTTATAGAGCAGGCGTGGAAAAGGTACGCCGGCACGGACGGCAACCTCCACCGATGCCGAGAGGCGCGGGTTGATCTCCATCAGCGCGCCTCGCCCCCTGGCGTCGCGGCGAAACTCGACCTCCGCATAGCCGTCGAGCCCAATCGCTCGCACCAGGCGCTCGGCGTCCGCAGCGATGTCCGGGGGGAGAGGAATGCTCTCGCGCAGCACCGAGTTGCCGCCGAGAGGCGGGCTTGTGCGCGTGGCACGCTGCGCGAAGCGAGCTATCACGCGGCCGTCCGCCATGAACAGGCTTACCGCCTCCCGGGCGCCCGGCAGCCATTCCTGGACCAGCACGGACACTCCGTGACCGAGCATTCGGTGGATCTCAGCCAGTGCCGTAGGTTGATCGCTCGCCACCGCAGGCACGAGTCGTTGTCCCGAGTCCGGGCCACCTACCCAGGACTCGACGGGCTTGATCACCGTAGGCAGCCCGATCTCCTCGAGCGCCGCCTCAGCCTGGCCCGCATTCTCGACCAGCGTCCCGCGCGGCAGGCGGATGCCGAGCTCACCGGCGGCGGTCAGAGTGCGGACCTTGTCCACGGCGATGCCCAGGGCGGCCTCGGGCGCGAGAGCCAGCGCCACGATCTGCTCGATATCTTGGCGGCGCGCCCGGAGCGCAGCAATCGAGCCGTCGTGACAGGTCATGAGCACGCGCGGGTTGTGGCTCTCGCAGATCCTGAGAAGCGCGTCGACGTAGGAACCGGGACCGCGGCTGACATCAGGGACACGTGCGCTACAGACATTCCAGCGGGAGAACAGGCCGGGCGCGAGAGGGTCGGAGTCAACTGCACAGGCCCGCAGTCCAGTCTGTCCCAACTCACGCAGCGTCACTAGCGCTGCCCGCTGGCCTGCGTCGATAACCAGAACGTCGTCGGTATGGATCACATCGTGGACAGGTCGCGAGCAGTGGGGTTGGTGGACTCCGGGAAGTGGCGCGGGCCGCCGCGGGCGAGACGTCTCCCGGCCGGAAACACGGATGGTCAAGGAGTCACGACGGGTGACTTTATCGGCAACCGAACTCAAGCCCGCACCCCCCGGACCTCGGAACTAGACGCGGCACCTCAGATCGCGGCCCGCTGACGGCTGATGAGGCGCCGGGTGGAGCTCCGCGCGCGCTCTGGCATCCGCAACATGGCGCGAATGGCGGCGAGCGCCATCGTCCCCCGAACCCCGGCTGCGATGGCAACAGTCTCGAGGCCGGGATCAAACTCGGCGAAACGATCCTTATAGCTCTCTCCTCCCAGGCCGAAGCGATATTCACTCACACCATCCCCAAAGGCTGAGCGGATGGTGTGGCACAGCAGGACAAAACCCACGGCCTGCGCATCGTACACCGGGTCTCGGCCCGCCTGGTAGTACGACTCGATCCCAGCGTAGCGCAGGCCGTACCAGGCGGCCACCGGGTTCCCATCCAGCTCCATCGTCCAGAGGCGAAGCCAACCGTTTTCGAGGGCGCGTTTCGCGAACTCGAGATGAAAAGACTCACGCTGGCCGCTGAAAGCGCTGGACTGCCGGTGACTCCAACGAGCCCAGTGCAGTCGCATCATCGTGCGCATGTCCTCGTCCAGGCGATTTGGGTCGTCGGTGAGTCGATATTCCAGCCGGTGACCGCGAGCGAGTTTGCGTTCGCGTCGCCGGACCTGGTCGCGAAAATTGCGGCTGCGGGAGGCCAAAAACTCGTCGAAGCTGCGCCCCGAAACCGGAAGCATGGGGCTGGCCGCACGGCGCAGCGTAATCGCTCCGAGCCCGTCACCCAACCGGTCCGCGCCCCACAGTCGCTCCCCGAGGAAGAGGCCGGAGCTTCCGAGGTTGTCGGCGACGTGCCTTCTCAGCCCGCTGGTCGCAGCGGGTAGATCCACTGGCGCGCACAGTGGCCCGAGCTGGTCGCTCGGGCCAAAGCCGATGAATCTCACCAGTCGCAGCGACTGCACGTGGGTAACGCACAGCGGCAGCAGAGCGCGCGGGGCGCCGTCCGGTCCGCGGCCTATGGCAACGGCAAGCCGCACCCCGGCGCCGAAGTGGCGGTACCAGGTGTCGGCCCATTCCCAGGTGCTGAACACGTTGGCTGAGCTCTCAGCCAGTCGATTCCAGTCGTCGCGGACGGTTGCCAGGTCGGGCGCGCGTTCAAGAACGAGTTCGTCGCCTGAAGGCTCGTGGAGAACGAGAGCGCCCATCCCTGTACGGCGCATGCGGTCAGGGACTCTCAGGTCTCCCCACGCCCTCGTGAAATGGCGATCTCGCCCGTGCGGGCCATCTCGATCAGGCCGAAGGGGCGGACCAGGGCCTCGAATGCCTCGACCTTGTCGCAGGTGCCGGTCACCTCGACCACGATCGATCGCTTGCTGACATCGACGATCTTCGCGCGGAAGATCTCGCACAGCTGCATCACCTCGCCGCGGCTGGAGCCATCGGCGGAGACCTTGAACATGGCGAGCTCGCGCGCGAGCGTCTCCTCCGGTTCCAGATCGCGGATCTTCAGGACATTGACCAGCTTGTGCAGCTGCTTGGTGACCTGATCGATCGGGTGTAGCGCCCCGTCGAGGGTCAGCGTGATGCGCGAGACCGAGTCATCGTCGGTCGGGCCGACGGCCAGCGTGTCGATGTTGAAGCCGCGCCGCGCGAACAGGCCGGCGATCCTGGTCAGGACGCCGGGCTTGTTCTCGACCAGGATCGCCAGCACGTGCTTGCGGCCCGTCCGCAGTCCGCCGGCGGCCTCGAGCTCATCGAGCGACAGGACTTCCTTGGTGGCCGGCTCTCCCATCGCCCTCACCCGACCATGTCCCGCGCCGGCTGACCGGCCGGGATCATCGGATAGGTGTTCTCCTCGCGCGTGACGCGGACATCGGCCAACACCGGGCCTTCGGTGGCGAGCGCTTGCTGGATGTCGGCGACGAGCGTCGTTTTGTCCTCGAAGCGCATGCCGGTGGCGCCGTATGCCTCTGCCAGCTTGACGAAGTCGGGCCACTGCCCCATCTCGACGTGGCTGTAGCGCTTGTCCCAGAACAGCTCCTGCCACTGGCGAACCATCCCGAGGTAGCCGTTGTTCATGATGAACACCTTGATCGCGATCCCCTCCTGGGCGCAGGTCGCGAGCTCCTGCATGTTCATCTGCACCGAGCCGTCTCCGGCGATGCACAGGACGGTCTCCTCCGGGCGGCCGACCTTGGCACCCATCGCGGCGGGGAGCCCGAAGCCCATCGTCCCGAGGCCGCCGGAGTTGATCCAGCGCCGCGGAGCCGGGAAGTGGAAGTACTGTGCGGCCCACATCTGATGCTGTCCGACGTCGCTGGTGACGATCGCCTCGCCAGCGGTCGCCTCGTACAGCGCCTGGATCATGTACTGCGGCTTGATCTCGGCGTCCTTGGAGTCCTCGTAGCGAAGTGGATAGCGCTCATGCCAGGACCGAATCCGCGACCACCATCCCTCGAGCCGACCCGGATCGGGGGACAGCGCCCGATACTCCGCGGTCAGCCGCGGCAGGATGTTCTTCGCGTCGCCGACGATCGGGATGTGGGCCGGGACGTTCTTCGAGATCTCGGCCGGGTCGATATCGATGTGGATGAACTTCGCCCGCGGCGCGAACTCCGACAGCTTGCCGGTGATCCGATCGTCGAACCGGGCGCCGATCGCACAAATCAGGTCGGCCTCGTCCATCGCGTAATTGGCAGCCCTCGTGCCGTGCATCCCCAGCATCCCAAGCCACTGCGCGTGCGGCGCCGGGAACGCTCCCAGTCCCATCACCGTGCAGGTGACCGGGAACCTGTCGGCGGTGCCGAGCTCGACCAGTTCAGCGGCGGAGTTCGAGCTGACCACGCCCCCTCCGGCGTAGATCACGGGCCGCCGGGCGTTGGCAAGCGCCTTCGCCGCGAGGCGGATCTGTTTCTGGTTGCCCTCGATGGTGGGCTGATAGCCGGGAAGGTGAACGTCGCTGACCGGCTCGTAGGGAATGTCGGCGCGGCTCAGGTCCTGGGGGATGTCGACCACAACCGGCCCTGGGCGTCCGGTCCGGGCGATGTGGAAGGCCTCGTGGATCGAGCGCGGAAGCTCCAGCGGATGCTGGATCATGAAGCTGTGCTTGACGATCGGCATCGTGATCCCGATCGTGTCCGCCTCCTGGAAGCCGTCGGTGCCGAGCAGCTCGGTGCGGACCTGTCCGGTCACAAACACCACCGGGACCGAGTCCATCATGGCGTCGCAAATCGGGGTCACGAGGTTGGTGGCGCCGGGACCGCTCGTCCCCAGCGAGACTCCGACCTTGCCGGTCGCCTTCGCATAGCCCTCAGCGGCATGGCCGCCACCCGCCTCGTGGCGGACGAGGATGTGGCGGATTCCGGCGTCGTAGAACGCGTCGTAGGTGGGGAGGTTCGCGCCGCCGGGCAGGCCGAATACGACATCGACACCTTCCGCCTTCAGGCATTCCATCAGGGCATCGACTGCACGCATGCGCTTCGCCTCCTTTCGCGACTCGGAATCTGTGCACGCGCAGGGTTTTCGCGCGGGGCAGGACCGGCGAGTGTACCCGCCTGGCCCCTGACCGGCGCTCATGTGGGCTGGGGCTCACCGCCCCGGCGCTGACGCGGGGCGCGGGTCAGGCTGGCCGGCTGCGGATCGCCGCCTCGGATGCGATCGCGACATCGGGGAACTCCAGCTCCGTGCCGCAGTTGAGGCAGAGCGCGTCGTGCAGCTTCACGACCCGGCCGCAGCCCGGGCATTGGCGGCGCAGCTCCCGGTTCTCCCAGCGGTAGAAGATCGCCGTCAGCAGGCCCAGGAACGGAACCAGGCCCGAGATCAGAAACCACACGATGAACGAGCTCCCCTTAATCCGTCCCACGATCCCTCCGGCCAGGCCGAAGAAGAACATGATCACGATCAGGCCGTCGTCCGCCATCGGCGGAAGCTCACCAGGCGATCGTCTTCAGCGCCCAGAGAACTGCAATCACGGCAGCCAACGCGACGACGATCCAGAACACGCTCATGACCAGGCCGATCACGACCTTCACCGCCAGGGCGGCGACGACGATCAGCACCAGGCCCGCGAACGCTTTCCTTACGACCGGAGTACGAGTTGGTTGCGTTTCAAGTTCGCTTCGCATATTGAAAGCGTAGCGCGCTCGCAAACTCACTCACCAGCCTGGCGGTTGCCCGCGACGGGAGTCAGTCGAATGCGCGCTTGAGATGCTCGAACCGAAGGTCCGACTCCGGCGATCGGCCGTCGAGCCGAAGTCGCGCCAGCCGGTAGCGACGCACCGGCACGGTCGTGGACTCCGGTGAGGCAGGCCGCGGATCGGCCACCAGCAAGAGCCTTGGTGATCTGAAGGGGCGGGTCATGGCGAAGATGATCTCGCTGAAGCGCGAAGCCGGCATTGGCCCTGGGGACAAAGTTCTCGCCCGCCGTTGCGCCCCAGGGCGCTGCCCGCCGGTTCCTCAGTCGCGACGCGACGCCTGCAGCGCGACCGCCAGCGCCTCCCGCGGTGTCTTGTGCAAGCGCCGGCGCAGACGCCACGGGGCACCGGAGAAGGCCAGGTTGGCGACCGTCGCAAATCCATACTCGTCTGCCCGCAGCGCGAGCAGCAGGTGCGCGATGCGGTCGGCGGAGGGCAGCGTCGGGTCGGGAACGTTGACGCAGTAGCAGTTGACGCGCCGGCCGCCGGGCCGGATCAGCAGCGCGCCGGCCTCTCCGATCAACCAGCTGCCGAGCCGGCCCCGCTCCAGCACCAACCCGGTCCGCCGGTGCAGCTCCCGGGCCCGGTCTCCGACGAGGTCGCCGAGCAGCCCCATCGCGGCGCGCTCGGCTTCGACGCCGGCCTTGCGGCGTGGGCGCACGACGTTCGCGCCGCGCGCGGCATACAGCTCCGGGATCGCCCATGCATGGGCGAGCAGCACCAGCCCGACGGGAATCGTGATCGGGTTGAGGGCTGCCAGAAGCACCGCGGCCGCGACGAGCGGAACCGTGTGGGCCACGGCGCTGAGCGTCCACCGCCGGCCGCTGCGCGCGAGCCGGTCTTCGTTTGCGCGGGGGCGCCAGCGGACGCTGGCCAGCTCCGGCAGCGACCCCGTCAGCGGAACTTCGAGCTCCGCGCGCAGGCTGGCAGCTTTCATCCCCCCGCGATCGGCTGGCGAAGGATGACCAGAGGAGCTTTGAGCGGGAGCTCCTTCACCTGCTCGGCGTGGCCCTCGCCGTCCGAGACGACGGCGAAGTATCCCTGCTCGAGCTCGGCGCGAAACGCTGCGAGCGCCGCCTCGATGCTGGTCCGATCTCCGGCCGTCCACTCGGCCACCGTGGTGTGACCGGTCTGGTCCATCCTGATCAGTCGGGACATCGTTGACCTCCTGGGGACTTCGGGATTCCCATCCTACGCCGCAATCTGGGAAGGTTTGCCGACACACCCCACGTCATTCTGATCACGTTGCTGCTCAACCCCCGTT
Organism: uncultured Solirubrobacterales bacterium; assembly: GCA_963799745.1. GTDB lineage: Bacteria > Actinomycetota > Thermoleophilia > Solirubrobacterales > Solirubrobacteraceae > Palsa-465. The sequence goes on from CAWCYH010000013.1 coordinate 60,336, forward strand.
CCAAGCCCACGATCGCGGTCCTCGCCGCGGTCGCGCTGCCGATCCCGCTGCACGCCGCCGCCGGCCACCGCCACAGAGCCGGCAGGCACCATGCTGCTGGGCAGCGACGCCAGACGGCCGCCGCTTCGGCGACAGGCTCACTGCTGCACGCCGGGAAGCCTGACGCCCCCGGCCGCCACCCAGCCACCGAGAGCGCTCCACCCCACCGGGGCAGCGCCGGCTCGCGGCCACATCGGGGCCGGCCGCCCCTGCGGCGTCGTCACTCCGGAAGGAAACCGCGTCGAGCCGCGGCCGACAGGGCCAACGACCTCGGCCTCGGGCTGGCCCTGCAGGTGTCGGGGCCGCGCGTACGCCACAGGGCACGCGCGGCTGCGGATCCCAGCGACACCATCTCCGACTTCAAGTTCACGCCGGCGACGATCACGATCCACGTCGGCGACACGATCACCTGGACCAACGCGGGTCCCACTGACCACACCGCGACGGCCAGCAACGGAAGCTTCGACACCGGGATCCTGAAGAAGGGCGCCAGCGCATCGCACACGTTCACGCAGCCCGGCACGTACGCCTACATCTGCACGATCCACCCGTTCATGCACGGAACCGTCGTGGTGGAGGCGAGCACGGCAACGACGACCACCCCGACCACAACCACGCCGACCTCGACGACACCGGCCACGACCACCCCATCGGCAGCGCTCAGCTCGAACACGTCCGCGGGCGGCTCGGGCTCGGCTCAGCCGGCGCAGACCGGCGCGGCGACGCTGCCGATGACGGGTCTCGATCTCGTCGCCGTGTGGATCGCGGGCGTGTTGCTATTCGGGACCGGCCTGCTGATCAGGCGCAAGTTGCGGACTCCTTCCTGAATCAGCCGGACCAGATGCGCTGCCCTGCCGTCTTACACGGACTCCAGTGCGCTCCCTTGCCGCCTTACGGACTCCAGTGCGCTCCCTCGCCACCACTTACAGGGACTCCGGTGCCCGTCATCACGGGAAGCTCACGGTCGGCCGTACGGCGAGGTCCCTAGCTCGAGGACTGCAGCCGCTCGCGGATCAGTCTGGTGACCTCGCCGCCGTCAGCGCGGCCTTTCGTCTCGCGCATCACGAAGGCGACGATCGGTCCGATCGCCTTCATGTTGCCCGCTCTGACCTGCTCGGCCGCTGGCTGGTCGGAGGCGATCGCCCGCTCGACGACCTCGAGCAGGCCCGGCTCGCCGCTGATCGCGCCGAGACCCTCACGCTCGACGATCGCCCGCGGATCTCCGCCCTCGGCCACGAGGCGCGTGAGCACGTCCCGTGCCGCGTCGCGACTTACCTCCTTGGCCGCGACCATCCGCACGATCTGGGCCAGGCTCTCCGGCGCCACGTTGCTGGCGGCAGGATCGGTCGCCGAGCCGATCCGCTCCACCAGTTGGGGGATCCAATTGGCGATGTCAACCGGCCCAGCGCCGTCGCCATCGTCTCTTCCGGCCGCGACGGCGCGCTCGAAATAGTCGCCGAGCTCGGCACGAAACGCGAGTTCCCGGGCTCGATCTCCGCTCAGCCCGAACTCGCGCTCAAATCGCCCCGCCCGCGCCGCCGGCAACTCCGGTAGAGCCTCTCGCGCAGCGTCGAGCATTTCCTCGGTCGCGAGGATCGGAACGAGGTCCGGCTCGGGGAAGTACCGGTAGTCGTGCGCCTCCTCCTTTGAACGAAGCGGCGTGAGCTGGCCCGATACTGGGTCGAAGTGGAGGGTCTCCTGCACGACGCCGTCGCCCGCCTCGAGCAGGCCAATCTGCCGCTGCACCTCGGCGCGGATGCCCCGCTCGAGGAACGCGAACGAGTTCATGTTCTTGAGCTCGGTCTTGGTGCCGAGCTCCGCCGATCCCGCCGGCCTAATTGAAACGTTGGCATCACAGCGGAGCGAGCCCTGGGACATATCGACATCCGAGACGCCGAGCGCTCTGAGCGTCTCGCGGAGCAGGATCAGCCAGCGGCGCGTCTCCTCCGGCGAGCGAAAGTCGGGTTCGGTGACGATCTCAACCAACGGCGTCCCGCCGCGGTTGAAGTCCACGATGCTGCGATCGGAGCCGTGAATCCGGCCGCTCTGCCCCAGGTGCTCGAGCTTCGCGGCGTCCTCCTCCAGATGCACCCGGTGGATCCGCACCTCGCCGAGCGTGCCGCCGCGGCACAGCGGCACATCGTACTGGGAGATCTGATAGCCCTTTGGCAGATCCGGATAGAAGTAGTTCTTGCGATGAAACAGCGATCGCTCGGCGATCTCGCAGCCGAGCGCCACGCCGATCATCAGGCCGAAGTGGATCGCACGCTCGTTGATCACCGGCAGCGCTCCGGGCAGACCGAGACAGACCGGGCACGTATGCACGTTGCGCGGATCGCCGAACGACAGCTCGCAACCGCAGAACATCTTCGTGCGGGTCCGCAGCTGGACGTGGATCTCGAGGCCGATGACGGGTTCGTAATCGGTGCCGACCGTCATCGGCGCGCCTTCCCGCCGTCGAACCCGATCGCCCGCTCGAGTGCGTAGCTCGCATTCAGCAGCCGGTTCTCGCTGAACGCGGGGCCGGCGAGCTGAAAGCCGACCGGAAGTCCGTCGCTGAGCCCCGAGGGGATCGACACGGCCGGGATCCCCGCGAGCGGCATCGGCACCGTGCAGAAGTCGTTCAGGTACATCGCCAGTGGATCGTCGGTCTTCGCGCCCAGCTCAAACGCCGTCCACGGGCTGGTCGGCGTGACGATGAAGTCGAAGCGTTCGAACGCTCGGCGGAAGTCCTCGGTGATCTTCGTGCGCACCTTCTGCGCCGTCCCGTAGTAGGCCTCGTAGTAGCCGCTTGACAGCGCATAGGTCCCCAGCATGATCCTTCGCTTGACCTCCGCGCCGAACCCCTGGGCCCGCGTGCGGCTGTACATCGTCGTCAGGTCGAGGTCGCCGTCGACCCGCAAGCCGTAACGAACGCCATCGAAGCGTGCCAGGTTCGCCGAGGCTTCGGCGGGCGCGATCAGGTAGTACGCCGACAGCGCGTGGGGTGCATGGGGCAGCCGGCACGGTTCGATCTCGGCCCCGAGCCGCGCGGCCAGCTCGAGCGTGGCCTCGAAGCTTGCCTTGACGCCGGGCTCGACGCCACCGTCGGTTCCGGTCAGCTCCTCGGGCACACCGAGCCGGACACCGCTCAGGTCCTCGGCACGGGGAGGAACGATCTCCTCGGGGAACGGGACCGAGGTGGAGTCGCATTCGTCCTGGCCGACCATATGCCTGAGCAGCAGCGCCGCGTCGGTCACGTTGCGGGTGAGCGGGCCCGCCTGATCGAGCGAGGAGGCGAACGCGATCATCCCGTAGCGAGAGCAGGCGCCGTAGGTGGGCTTACAGCCCACGATTCCGCACAGCGCGGCGGGCTGGCGGATCGACCCGCCGGTGTCGGTGCCGATCGCCCACGGCGCCAGACCGGCGGCGACCGCAGCGGCGCTCCCACCGGAGGAGCCGCCCGGGACGCGACGCCGATCCCACGGGTTGAGCACCGGCCCAAACGCCGAGTTCTCGTTCGAGGAGCCCATCGCGAACTCGTCCTGGTTGGTCTTGGCGAGCAATGGTGCGCCGGCCTGGGCGAGCTTGGTGACGACGGTCGCTGTGTACGGCGGCCGATAGCCCTCGAGGATCCGCGAGCCTGCTTGGCTCGGGACGCCGGCGGTGCAGAACAGGTCCTTCACGGCCAAGGGCACGCCACCGAGTGGCGACTGAGCGTAGGAGCCCTCGGGGGCACGGTCAGCAACCCAGGTGAACGCATTCAGCTCGTCGCCGGCGGCGCGCTCCCGGTAGGCCTCAAACAGCTCGGCCGGGTCGATCTCCCCGGTGCGGACGCGTTCGGCTGCCTGTGCAGCCGTCAGCTCGACCAACTCCGCAGTCATGCGGGAGACGCGCCGGGACTCGGAACCCCGAAGCCGCCCTCGACCGGTTCGGGCGCTGCCGCCAAGACGACGTCGACCGGCAGGCACGGTTTCGGCTCATCGGGGCGCAGAGCGTTGACGACGTCGACCACGTGTGAGGTTGGCGGCACTCCGTCGAGGTCGAGCTCTCGGATCTTCTCGATGTGGTCGAGCACCTTCGACAGCTCCGACGCCATCCGCTCGACTTCCTGATCGGTGAGTTCGAGCCGGGCGAGCCGGGCGACGTGGAGGACTTGTGCGCGGTCGAGCATCTGGCGAGGATTCTAGGATCCGCCCGAGCTCCCAGGTCTGACCGTCTCGATCTCCGACGGCGCATCGCTCGGGGAAATCCCCTCCTGTCGCATCGATGAGAAGCCTCCGTACAGGATCCCGAGGGCCCCGAGCAGCCCGAGGTACGCGCCTGTCTTGACGTCCACGAGATCGTCGGAACCCGGGACATTGATCAGCACCCTGTACACGAGCACCAATGCTGTGAGCAACCCGAGGACGGTCAGGATAACGCTCAGGCTGACCGGAATCGCGGGTGCCCGGCGGGTCGCCTGGAAGTAGGCAAGGGCCAGCGCGGCGATGATCGTCACCACCATCAGCCAGCGGATGTGAGTTAGCGCCTGCCAGCCGTCGACCTTGGTGGATAGGGCGACCGTCGACAAGGTTGCCGATTTCACGCTGTACCACGGCAGCGCGAACATGAACACCAGCAGCAGGACCGCGCTGGCGGCGGCGATTATCTCGCCCGCTCGAAGTCTCGAGATCTCGATGTCCATGGGCCGACTCTTGCCGATCAGGATTCGGGGCCGGCCGTCTCGGCGGTTTTGGCTGACTCGGGCTTGGCGGCGTCCGTCGTCTCTGCGGACTCGGGCTCGCCGGTCTGCTCTCGCCGCTCGCCGTCCTCTGGCGGCTCGCCGGGCTCATCTGGAAGCTGGTCGTGGGTTGCAGGTTCCGGCGCGTCGGTGCGCGTCCTTGCCGGCGCGTCGGTCCGCGGCGTTGCCGGGGCATCGGTCCGCGCCGTTGCCGGGGCATCGGTCCGCGCCGTTGCCGGGGCATCGGTCTGCGCTCTTGCCGGGGCATCGGTCCGCGCCCTTGCCGGCGGTTCGTGGCGCCTTGCGCGTGTCGTCGCATAAACCAATGCGGCCGCCAGCACAACGCCGAACCAGAATCCCACGGCGAGGTTGCCGATCAGTGTCAGATGGAGGACGAACTTGAGCGCGATCAGGACCGCGGCGGCGATCGCCAGCGCGTGCCGCGTGAGCGTACGGCTGCCTTTGATCGAAGGGACGTCTCTATCCGGGGACAGATGCTCGACCAAGAGGTCCAGCAGCACGGCGAGCGAGGCGAGCACCGCGAGTACTCCGATGAAGGCCGCGGGCGGCCCGGTCGCGGTATTGCTGACCGACGGGAGCAAGATGCCACTGACCATGCCGCCGCCCATCCTGTACCAGGGGAGTTCGAGCAGGTCGATCATGAGTAGCAGCGCGAGGGCCCCCACGATCCAGTCCTCACGCCCGGCTTTGTCAACCCTCACGGCGCTCTCCGACCCTCACGGCGCTCTCCGACCCTCACGGCGCTCTCCGACCCTCACGGCGCTCTCCGACCCTCACGGCGCTCTCCAACCCTACCTGGCTCTCGAGCGGGGCGCCGCAGCTGCGACGGCTTGCCGCGGCCGGCGTCCTAAGGACGCTCGCGTCCCCGAACGCATCGAGTCGAAGCCGCCAAGGGCGATCGCATACGCGCTCAATGCGCCGAGATACGCCCCCAGCTTCTGGTCGACGACAGCGGCGGGGGAAGGAAGAACGATCAACACCCGCCAGGTCAGCACAACCGCGGTGAGCGTGCCCAGCACGGCGATCACCCCGCTGGTTTCGGTCTGCGCCCCATGCGAACGTTGCGTGGTGTGGATGATCAGCGATCCAAGCGTGACCAGGATCGTCAACAGCATCAACCACCGAACGACCGTCAGCCCATGCCAGGCGTTCTCCGCCGAGGAGACCTCGGACCGTCCCGGAATCCCGTCCACGCCATACCACTCGGATAGGAACATCAGCGCCAGCAGGGCCATCGCCCCCGCCGCGCTGACCAGCTCGCCACGCTGGGGTCGCCACTCTGCCCGCGCGGCCACAGGTGATCCTGAGCTCTCGGGCGCTACCGACGCCGCTGGCCGTTCCGACGCCGCTGGCCTTTCCGGCGCCGCTGGCGGTGTCGATGCGGTGGGGGGTGCCGATGCGGCGGGCGGTGCCGAGTCCTCGGGCGCCGGCGAACGCTCAGGCGGCTCGGTCATCGGCCACCCGCCGGAGCTCCGCGGCCGCCAGCGTGTTCCGCAGCAGCATCGCGATCGTCATCGGCCCGACCCCGCCCGGAACCGGGGTGATCAGGCCGGCGCGCCGCGCCGCAGATTCGAAGTCGACGTCTCCGCGCAGCCCCGCTTCCGTCCGGTTCACGCCGACGTCGATCACCGTCGCTCCCGGCTTCACGTGATCTTCGCCCACCAGCCCCGGCACGCCCACGGCCGCGACGAGGATGTCGGCGCGGGCGCAGACCCGCGGGAGCTCACGCGTGCGCGAATGGCACATCGTGACCGTCGCGTTGCGTTGCAGAAGTAGCGCGGCCAGCGGCTTGCCGACCAGATTCGACCGGCCCACTACCACCGCCTCGGCGCCCTCCAAGGAGACCTCGTAGGTATCGAGCAACTCGACGATGCCGAGCGGTGTGCACGGCCGCAATCCGGGCGTGCCCTGCGCCAGCCGACCGGCGCTGATGGGTGTCAGGCCGTCGACGTCCTTGTCCGGCCAGATCATTGCGGTCAGCTCCGCCGCGCGCAGTCCGGCCGGCAGCGGCAGCTGCAGCAGGATCCCGGCGACGGACGGATCACGATTGCTGTGATCGATCGCGGCCGCCACCTCCTCCTGCGACACGTCGGCGGACAGGTGGCGGTGATGGTCAGCGATCCCGACCTCCGCAGACGCCTTTCGTTTGTTCGCCACGTAGATCGTCGAGCCAGGGTCGTCTCCGACCAGGATCGTGGCGAGACCGGGCGGGTCCTCGCCTTGCTCGACGAGCGCGCTCACCTCCCGCGCCACCTCCGCGCGCACCCGCGCGGCGATTGCCTTGCCATCGATGATCGTCGCGGCCACGGAACGAGACGCTAAACGATCTCGCGGTCGGGTCGCGCCCCGCGCCCCCGGCGCGGATTGGGGCCGATTCGGCCGGACGTGGGCCATCGAGTCGTCCTATAGCACTGACTCGATGGCCCACGTCGACCACGCTCGTAGAGCGCCGTCTGTTTGCGCGACGGCGCGCCCCCTCGCGTTCCACGCTGATCGCCCCGCGATACCAGTCAAAACGCGCGCCGGGAGCGCGCGGCGCGGTCAGACCAGAGGCTTGATCGGCGCCAGGTCCGCGACGAGCTTGCGCTCGGAGTGGTCCTTGCTGAAGCGGATCACGACGATCCCGCCTGGCTCGACCCCGGTCACGACGCCTTCGCCGAACGCCGCATGCACGACATCGTCGCCGACTCCGTACGCCATCGGGACGGACTCCGCGTCGCCGCCCGCCGCGTCCCGGGCCCAGCCGTCGTCTCCGGTTCCCGAGTCCCAGCTCGTCATGCGGGCGCGGATGCCCCCGAACGCTCGCGTCGGCTGCTGCTCGCGGTCGGTCAGCTCGGCCGGGATCTCGGTGAGGAAGCGGCTCGGAGCGCCGTAGGTCCGGGCGCCGAACACGCTTCGGGTCCTCGCATAGGTCATGTAGAGATCGCGCTCGGCGCGGGTGATCCCGACGTAGCAGAGCCGGCGCTCCTCCTCCAACCCACCCTCGTCCAAGGCGCGCGAGTGGGGGAAGACCCCTTCCTCGCAGCCGATCATGAGCACGATCGGATACTCGAGGCCCTTGGCGTTGTGGAACGTCATCAACGTGACCAGGCCCTCGTCGTCGGCGCGCTCGTCCGCGTCGGCGATCAGGGCCACCTGCTGGAGGAACTCTGCCAGCGAGCGCTCCCCGTCCTCGCCGCTGTCGTACTCGGCGCCGACGTTGACCAGCTCGTCGAGGTTTTCGATCCGTCCCTGCGCCTCGATCGTCCGCTCGGCCTCGAGCGCCTCGATGTACCCGGTCTCACGGAACACGTCGTTCAGCAGGGACGCGATCGGCGCTCCCGACTCGGCGCGCTCGCGGAGCACGTGCATCGTGCCCATGAACCGCCTGAGCGCCTTGATCGCCGCGGCCCCCAGACCGGGTACCTGCTCGGGCTCGGACGCCGCGTCCCACACCGGCACGCCCATCGTGTTGGCAAACGCCAGCACGCGCGACATGGACGTCGCGCCGATCCCGCGCCGCGGGGAGTTGACGATCCGCGTGAACGCGCCCACGTCCTGGGGATTGACGAGCACAGTCAGATACGCGATCGCATCCTTGATCTCCGCTCGCTCGTAGAACTTGGTGCCGCCGATCACCTGATAGGCGATCTCGGCCCGGACCAGCGTGTCCTCGAGCACCCGCGACTGCGCGTTGGTCCGGTAGAAGACCGCGATCTCCGAGCGGGCGACGCCGTCGTCGACGAGTCGCTGGACCTCACCGGTGACGAACCGCGCCTCGGCGTGCTCGTCTTCGAGCTCGCGGACCGTGATCGGGTCACCCTGCCCGAGCTCGGTCCACAGCGACTTCGGCTTCTGAGCGCGGTTGTTGCGGATCACCGCGTTGGCGGCGTCGAGGATCGTCTGCGTCGAGCGGTAGTTCTGCTCGAGCTTGACCACCCGGGCATCGGGGAACGTGTCCTCGAACTCGAGGATGTTGCGGATATCGGCGCCTCTGAACCCGTAGATCGCCTGGGAATCATCGCCGACCACCATCAGGTTCCGGTGCTCGCCCGCGAGCAGCTGCAGCCATCTGTACTGCGCGTGGTTGGTGTCCTGATACTCATCGACGAGCACGTGGCGAAAGCCGTTGGCGTATATCTCGCGCACCTCGGGGAACAGCTCGAGCACGTTGACGGCGCGAACGAGCAGGTCGTCGAAGTCCATCGCGTTCATCCGGTGCAGCTCGCGCTCGTAGCTGCGGTACACGTCCGCGACCGTCTGCTCGAAGAACGACCCCACCATGTGGCCGTAGGCGTCGGCGTCGCGCAGCTTGTTCTTGGCGTCCGAGATCTGCGACTGGATCGCGGCGGGCGTGAAGCGCTTGGGATCGATGCCGAGCTCGTCCAGGCACCGCTTGACCAGGCGGCGGGAGTCGGCCTGGTCGTAGATCGTGAACTGGCGGGTGTAGCCGAGCCGTTCGGCGTGGGCCCGCAGCATTCGCGCGCAGGCGGAGTGAAACGTCATCACCCACATCGCGCGGACACGACGGCCGACCAGCAGCTGGGCCCGATCGCGCATCTCGCCTGCGGCCTTGTTCGTGAACGTGATCGCGAGGATCTCGTTGGGCTTGGCTGCGTCCGTCGCCACCAGATACGCGATCCGGTGGGTGAGCACCCGGGTCTTCCCCGACCCGGCGCCCGCCAGGATCAGGAGGGGTCCCTCGCCGTGCGTGACGGCCTCCCGCTGGGGGTCGTTGAGGCCCGAGAGCAGGGCATCCAGTTCCATCGTCAGCTCGGTCATCGCAGCCTTCAACGGTAGCGTTCGGGGCGGCCGATGAGACAGCTCCGCCTCGCATGCGCCGCCGTCGCCGGCCGCGCGCAGCACGTCGCCATCGAGCACGCCGAGATCGCGCCGTACGCGGCGGCGCTGCCGCTCGAGGCACCCGCGCCGGCGCCCGATCCCGAGGCCCATCTGCTCGAGGGCAGCCGGGAGCAGCTGGCCGCGTTCTGGTTGACGCTCAATGCGATCAATTTCGGCTCCGGCTGGTTCCCGACGCTTCGCAAGCGGCCGGGTCGGTCGGGCTACTTCACGGTGGCGAGCGGCATCCGCGAGCGATTTGCGGTCGCCGGGCCATGGAGCGCCGGAGACTTGACGAATATCAGCACGTCCGAGATCGCCGCCACGCTGCAGCAGGATCCCGGCCACGAGCTGATGGAACTGTTCGCGCGGTCGCTGCGCGACGTCGGCCGCCACGTGACCGAGCAGCACCGGGAGCGATTCGCGGCGGTCGCCGACGACGCCGCCGGCTCGGCGATGGCGCTGGTTCGCGACCTCGGGCAATGGGAGTCGTTCGCTGACACCTCCACCTACGATGAGCTCTCGATCCCTTTCCTCAAGCGGGCTCAGATCGCCGCAGCCGACCTGGCGCGGGCAGGCGTGGCCGCCTTTGCCGACCTCGAACAGCTCACGATGTTCGCCGACAACTTAGTCCCCCACGTGCTCCGCGTCGATGGAGTCCTGCGGTTCGCTCCGGAGCTCCTGGCACGAATCGAAGGCGAGCAGCTGATCGAGCACGGCTCAGCCGAGGAGGTCGAGATCAGGGCCTGCGCGGTGCACGCAGTCGAGCTGCTCGTCGCGCAGCGTCCGGGCAGCTGCGCGGCGGACATCGACCAGCTGCTCTGGTATCGAGGGCGTGAGCCGCGCTACAAGGCGGCGGCGCGCCACCGCAGCAGGTGCATGGCCTACTGACACACCACACACAGCAGGTTCACAGCCTGCTGACCGCCTCAGTAGGACCCTGAACGCACTCGGCGGATCTCCTCCGCGCCGGCCTCGCCGACGAGCAGCTCGGCGCGGATGGTCCCGCTTCCCATCACGTCGATTGCGGGGAACCTGCCCGAGCTCGCGAGCGCCCGATCGAGCGCGATCACGGTTGTCTCGCCGCCGATCGGCTCGGAGGCTGTCGCGATCACGGTCAGCGACCCGCCGTCGACGATGTTGCGAGCGGCGGCGAGCGCCTTCCGCGCGGCGTTCTGATGCAGCCCATCGAGCGAGTCGATCAGCACCACCGCATCGGCGCCGCGGGCGGCCAGCCGGCGCGCCTGGTCCACCACCAGTTCGACGGTGTGATCCTGGGCGTCGGGTGAGGCGGCAAGGCTCACCGCGGCGGCGGGCCGGAGCGAGCCGCTCCATTCCGCGATCTCCTCGGGGCGAACGCCCGCGAGGGCCACCGACAGCTGAAGGCGCTCGTCACCTGAGAGCGCCGCCGCCAGGCGCCGCAATGCCTCCGTCTTTCCGGTCCTGGAGCTTCCGGCGATCGTCACGCGCGAGCCGCGGCCAATCGGCGCCAGCCGCTCGATCGCTTCGAGCGTCGGGTCCTCGGAGCCAAAACGGAACACGTCCTGCGGGAACGCGGCGGGCAGATCGTCGAAACGGGTGCTGTCGGCGAGCTCATCGGCGGGCCGGTCGTTGATGGTGTCGACTCGGACCAGCGAGGCGAAGCGCTCGGAGCGCCGTGGAGCACGGCGCGGCCCCGAGATCCGATCGCCGGAAATGAGCTCACAGCGTTTGACCTGGGCGACGGAGACGTACACGTCCTGATCCGATGGTTCGGGTGGCTGCACGCGCACGAAGCCCGAGCCGTTTGGCAGCAGCTCGACGACGCCGGTGACGACCTCCTCCTCGGCGGCGGCCGGCGCCGTCTCGGCAGCGGCCGGCGCCGTATCCGCAGCGGCCGGCGCCGTCTCGGCAGCGGCCGGTTCATCCTCGACGCCCTGCTCCCTGGCCTCGGTTTGCTCCTCGTCCGCGGGCACGGCCTCCCCGCGTTCGCCGGCCCGTCCGCGGCCACCTCGCCGGCCTCGGCGCGGGCGCGTCGGCGCTCGCTCCTCCTCTTGCGCCGCCGCGCCAGCGCCAGCCGGCTCTGCGCCAGCGCCAGCCGGCTCTGCGCCGGCGGCGTCCGCGTCCCGCTCGGCGGCGCTCGACGCGGGCTCTGGCTCCTCCCCGGCCTGCCTGCGGAGGATCGTCTCGATCAGCTCGGGGCGGCGCAGCCGCCGGTAGCCGTCGATTGAGAGCTCTGAAGCGATCGCGTGGAGATCGGCGAGCGGACTTGCTTGCAGTGCGGCGCGGTCGAGCACGGACACCTGATGCCTCCTTGTGTGCTTATCGGTGGGCTCCGGCCACGTTGAGGCAGCGGCCGGCGATCTTGGCCTGTGAATCTAGCGTGCCGCCGCGCCTGCCACCGCTCGCCCTCCGTAGCTGACCCTGCCGCTCACCTCTGTTCGCTCACCCCTGCCGCTCAGCCCTGCCGCTCAGCCCTGCCGCTTACCCTTGCCGCTCACCCCTGACGCTCGCGCCGCAGCTCCTCCGAGAGCCGCAGCTCCGGGTCCAGTTCCCGCTCACCTTCGAGCGCCGCCTGTACCGCCAGGAACTCCGCGACCGCAGCGACGTCGTGGACGCGCAACATGTGTGCCCCGGCCTGCACTCCGTGGGCCACCGCCGCCAGTGTCCCCGCGAGGCGGGCCCGCGGCGGCCGGTCGGTGATGGCCCCGATGAAGTCCTTGCGGGACACCGCGAGCAGCAGCGGGCGGCCCAGCGCATGGAGTTCGTCGAGCTGACGCAGCAGCTCGACGGTCTGCGCCGGGGTCTTCGCGAAGTCTGGTCCCGGATCGAGCATCAGCTGCTCGAACTCGACTCCACGCGCCAGCGCCAGATCGATTCGCCCCCGTAGGAACTCGATCACGTCCGCCATCACGCGGCCGTCGAGTCCCCGATCGAACCGCTTCTGCTTGGGGGCCGCCCGGGTGTGCATCACGACCAGGGCGGCGCCGGTGTCGGCGCACACCTCGGCGAGTTCAGGGTCACGCAGTCCGCTGACGTCATTGACGATCGAGGCGCCGGCCGCGATTGCCGCCCGGGCCACGGCCGGCTTGTACGTGTCGACCGAGATGCGCGCGCCGAGCTCGGCCGCGAGCCTCTCGATCAACGGCACCACGCGCTCGATCTCGACCCTGGGCTCGACCGGAGGGCGGTTCGTGACCCCAGACTCGCCGCCCACGTCGATCACATCGGCGCCGCCGGCAAGCAGCGATCGGGCAAGCTCGATCCGTTGCTCGAAGGTGGGCGCCAGCCCGTCGTCTGAGAAGGAGTCCGGGGTGGCATTGACGATTCCCATCAGCCACGGCCGCCCGCCGAGTTCGAGCGTCCCAACCGACGTGCGCAGTGAGCACGGCGCAGCCTTCACCGGGCTTCTCCCGGATCTGGCTTGACGCCGATTCCCTCTGCCCGGGCCTCCTCCACCCATCGCTCGGTCTCGAGCTTCACCCGATGCTCATCCCAGCCGAGCTCCGCGCCGATCGCGCGCGCCACGCGCAGCGGCGCCTCGGTGCCCGGAGAACACAGCGCACGCCCGGCCAGCACGCCCAGCCGCGTGCGGCGCAGCAGCACGTCGGCGACGCTTCGAGCCTGGTCGTTGCACGCCGCAAAGGCCGCCTCAGCGAGCAGATCAGGAAGTCCGGGAAGGATCGGCTGCGCCAGCTCGCCTCGCCGGGAGGCGATCGCCAGGACCTGCTCGGCGGCGTGGCCGTAGCGGCCGGCGAGCGCCGCGTAGGCATCGTCGGGAACTCCCTCGACCCGTGGCAGCTCTGCCGGGTCGATCGGTTGGCCGAGCGGGATCTCCTGCGTTCGACACGGTGCCTCGCGCCCGTCGCGCTCGACCAGCCGGTCGACGGCCAGCTTCGCCATCCGCCGCCACGTGGTCAGCTTGCCGCCGGTGATCGTGATCAGGCCACTCGAAGTCTCGTACAGCTCCGCCTTGCGCGAGATGTCGACCGATTTGCGCGTGTCGCCGGTGGAGATCAGTGGCCGCACACCTGCATACGCGCCGGTCAGCTCATCGGGATCGAGCGTGGTCCCGAAGAACGCGTTGACCGCATCGAGCAGGTACTCGATATCCGTTCCGGACGGGCGGACGTGGTCGATGTCGCCGTCGTAGTTGTTGTCGGTGGTGCCGACCAGGCTGCGGCCCAGCCAGGGCAGCGCAAAGATGGACCGGCCGTCTCCGGCTGGAACGATCGCACCGGCACGCAGCGGGAGAGCGGCGTGGGCGAGCGTCACGTGCGTGCCGCGGCTCGGCGCGATCCGCGGCACCTCGGCCTCGGAATGGAGCTCCTCCGGCCGGATCCGGTCGGCCCACACCCCGGTCGCGTTCACCACGTTGTCGGCGCGGATCGTGAACTCGGTCCGGTTCTCGGCATCGCGAACCTTGGCTGCGGTTCCGCGGTCCTCCTCGCGTTCGAGCTCGGTCAGCTCGGCTCGGTTGACGCAGATCGCTCCGAATCGCTCGGCCTCGCCGAGCACCGTCAGCACCAGCCGGGCGTCATCGGTCTGGCAGTCGTAGAACAGGTAGCCACCGGTCGGCTTGCGGGCCTCGAGCGCCGGCAGCAGTTCCAGCACCTCCTCCCCGGAGATCACGCGGTGACGGGCCGGGCTCCAGTCGGACTCGGCGCCGCCCTCGGGGATCCGGTCGGCGCGCCGGGAGCGCCTGCCGCGAAGCCGCGGCGTTGCCATCACGTCGTACATGTTCAACCCGATCCCGACCAGCCGGTCGGGCCGGGCGCCATCGAAGGCGGGCACCACCAGTTGCAATGGCGTGACGAGGTGCGGCGCAAGCTTGACCATCAGCTGACGCTCGAGCAGCGCCTCGCGGACGAGCCCGAGATCGAACTTCTGCAGGTAGCGCAGGCCGCCGTGAACCAGCTTCGAGGACCGGCTGCTGGTACCCGAGCCGAAGTCCGCCTTCTCGACCAGCGCCACGCTGTAGCCGCGCGATGCCGCATCGAGCGCCACCCCGGCGCCGGTGATGCCGCCGCCGATCACCAGGACGTCAAAGCGCTCGCCGACCAGCGTCTCGATGGCGCTCTCCCGAGTGAGCATGGCGAGCAGGTTAGCCCGCCGGAGTGGCCAGGGATGAGCTAGCCGCCAGCCGCGCGGTACAGGCCTAACACGACGTCATACCACGCGGGCGAGGTTTCCTGATAGCCCGGACAGCAAGGCGGTCCGCCGACGTCGCTGATCCCGATTTCGATGTGCGGCCCCGAAGAGATTCCGACGTCTCCGCAGCCGACCTCGGCGATCGGCTCGCCCGCGGTCACCTGCGCGCCGACCGCAACGAGCGCGGGCAGCGCATGGCCGTAGTAGATGTAGCGGCCGTCGTACGGGCCGCTGTCGACCTTGAGGATCGGAGCGGCGGGACCGAAACCGTCGATTCCCTCCTGGACGATCGTGCCCGAGGCCATGGCCACCTCGACGACCTTGGGCCCACAGGCACTGCCAACCGTGCCGATGTCGATTCCCTGATCGAGGGTCCAGTCGCGCGGTCCCAGCACGCGTGAGATCGGCCGCAGCGGAAAGACCAGCTGTCCACCGGCCGGTCCCGGCGCGCCGGCGTCAGAGCCGCCCTGCAGGCCGTTCCGCTTGGCGCTGCGCTTGACCGCCGCCAGCAGCGCCGCGGCGGTCCGGTCGCCGACGGTTCCGCTGGCCGGCGCCAGGTGCTTCGCGAGCTGGAAGCGCCTCACCACGGTCTTGGTGATCGAGCCGAAGTAGCCGGTCTCGGGAAGCCGGTAGCCGAGGTTGCCCAGCCACGTCTGAAGCGTCTTGACGTCCGCTCCCGTTACGCCCTTGCGCAACGTCCGAGTGAAGACCGATGAAGCCCGACTCGGCGCCTTGACGATTCCGTGGGGCGCCGTCGGCGCGACGATTCCGGCTCCCCCCGATGACGACGCAAGGGCGCTTGCAGCCGGTATCAGCAGCGCCAGGGACATCAAGGTCGTCACTCTGCGCAGGTACCCCATCCACCAACCAAGGTCGGCGCGAGCGCCACCCGCCGGCCTGGTTAGTCCTCGCTTGCACGGCCTCTTCGGTTGAAAGCTGCAGAAAGCGAACAGTGCCCAGCACTCCGCGGGTGCGGTCTTGCAGTTCTGCCTGGTGCCTACGGAGTTAGCTGACGGGCTCGCGCTTCTTGATAAGCGCTTCTCGCGGATCACCGCGAGACTCGCCCCAATATGTTTGGGTTCCCCGCTCCCCGGGGCGGCAAGCCGGGGATTCGGCGGGCGCCAAACTATCAGAAGTCGCGGCGACGAGCAGTCAGGAGTCCGGCTGGTACGCCGGGTCGGCGACGCCGTTCTGGCGGCGCTCTCGGATGATCTGCTTGATCCGGTCGAGCGTATCTTCGGACATCCGTCTGATCTCCCAGTGGGTGAGCTTGATCACCCTCATCGGCGATGTCGCGATGACGTCCGCGTTGCGCGGCTCACGCGAAAGCAGACCCATCTCGCCGATCAGATCGCCGGCGTTCAGCGAGGCAATCTTCGTGCCGTCGCGCAGCACGTCGGCGGTTCCCTCTTCGATCGCGATCAGCTCGGTCGAGTAGTCCCCCTGCTTCATCAGGATCTGTCCGTCGGCGATGCTGGTCTCCGTCGCGAATGCAGCGAGGCGGTGGGCTTCCTCGGGCGAGAGCTGCGAGAACAGGGGGATTTTCTTCAGTCGGCTCGGATCCATGAGATGCTCCCGATTTCGGTTGAGCAAGCGACGGTGACTCTAACGGCCGCGAACGCCGCCGGTCTATAACGCCTGAACTTCGCTGGTGATGTCGCTGACTGATTGTTTGGCGTCGCCGAATAGCAGTGACGTTTTCTCGTCGTAGAAGAGGGGGTTGTCGATACCGGCGAAGCCGGAGGCCATTGAGCGTTTGAGTACGACGACGGCGCCAGAGCGGTCGACTTCGAGGATTGGCATGCCGTAGATCGGGGAGCCGGGTTCGTTTTTGGCGGCGGGGTTGGTGACGTCGTTGGCGCCGATCACGAGCGTCACGTCGGTGCGGGGGAATTCGGGGTTGATCTCGTCCATTTCGCGGAGCAGGTCGTAGGGGACATCGGCTTCGGCGAGGAGCACGTTCATGTGGCCGGGCATTCGTCCCGCGACCGGGTGGATTGCGTATTTGACCTCCACGCCTTTGCCTTCGAGTGCCCGTTCGAGTTCGCGGACCGCGTGCTGGGCTTGGGCCACGGCCATTCCGTAGCCGGGGGCGATGACCACCTGGCGCGCGTAGGAGAGCTGGATCGCAACGTCCTGGGCGGAGGTCGAGCGGACCGTGCCGCCGTCGAGCGCGCCGGCGGCGGGCGCGGCCACGGCGCCGCCGAACCCGCCGGCGACGATCGCGGGCACCGAGCGGTTCATCGCCTTGGCCATAAGGTTGGTGAGGATCGTGCCCGACGCGCCGACGATCATCCCCGCGACGATCATCGCGGTGTTGTTCAGCGCGATCCCAGTCGCGGCTGCGGACAGGCCGGTGAACGCGTTGAGAAGCGAGATCACGACCGGCATGTCGGCCCCGCCGATCGGCAAAACGACCATGTTGCCGAGGACCGCCGCGCAGAGCAGGATCCCGAGGATGAACAGCGCCTGGGAGTGGGTGCCGGCGGCCAGCACGATCGCGCTCGCGACGCAGATCACGAACAGGCCAGCGTTGACGAGCACCTGACCGGGCAGCTTGATCGGACGGCCGGGCAGGATCTCCTGCAGCTTGCCGAACGCGATGTTCGACCCCCAGAACGAGATCGACCCGACGATCGCGGCGAACAGCGTCGGGATCTGGCTCTTCTCCGCGAAGTGCCCGCCGAAGTGATGGCGGTACTCGACCCAGGCGATGATCGCCACCGCGCCGCCGCCGACGCCGTTGAACAGCGCCACCATCTGCGGCATCGCGGTCATCCGGACCCGCAGCGCCGCCGGCAGCCCGACCGCGGTCCCCAGCACCAGCCCGAGCGCGATCAGCCACGGCGAGGACCCCGAGAGCACATGCGGGGTCAACAGCGCCGCGATCACCGCGATCGCCATCCCGCTCGCCGCGATCTTGTTGCCGCGCACCGCTGTCCGCGGGCCCGTCAGCCCGCTCATCCCATAGATGAACAGCGAAAACGCGACGATGTACAGCGCGTCGATGAAGTTCGCGCGCTGCAAGAACACGCTCGCCGCGATCACGGCTGATCGCCCTCGCTCTTCGGCGGATCCTTGCGCTTGAACATCCCCAGCATCCGATCGGTGACGAAGAACCCGCCGATCACGTTGATCGTCCCGAACGTGATCGCGATCACCAACAGCACGTGCTCGAGCACGCCGTGCGCCTCGTGCATCAACAACAACCCACCCAACAGCACGATCCCGTGGATCGCGTTGGTGCCCGACATCAACGGCGTGTGCAACGTGTTCGGGACCTTCGAGATCACCTCGAAACCCACGAACGCCGCGAGCACGAGAATCGCGATCTCCGTAACGGTGCTCATCTGCCTGCTCCTCCCTAGGCGGTGGCGCCGGCCGCCTGCTTGGCGCCCTGATGGACGATTTCCCCATCCCGGGTGATGCACGCCCCGGCGATCACCTCATCCTCGAAATCAAGCTTCAGCTGCCCTTCGTCGATCATCAGCCCGAGCAGCGCCTCGATGTTGCGCGCGTACAGCTGCGAGGCGTGCTCGGCCATCGTCGAGGGCACGTTCAGCGGCGCGATGATCTTCACGTCGTGGCGCAGCACCGTCTCGCCCGGCTCAGAAAGCTCGCAGTTACCGCCCGTCTCGGCCGCCAGATCGACGATCACCGACCCCGGCTTCATCAGCTTCACGGCCTCCTCGGTGACCAGGATCGGGGCGCGGCGCCCCGGCACCGCCGCCGTCGTGATCACGACATCGACCTTGCCGATCGCCTCCGCCATCAGCTCCTGCTGGCGTGCCTGCTGCTCTGCCGTGAGCTCCTTCGCGTATCCCCCCGCGCCCTCCAGATCGCCACCGAGATCGAACTCCAGAAAATGCGCTCCCAGCGACTCGACCTGCTCCTTGACCGCGGCGCGGACATCGAAGCCCTGCACGACCGCGCCGAGCCGCCGCGCGGTGGCGATCGCCTGCAACCCCGCCACCCCCGCCCCCAGCACCAGCACCGTCGCCGGCCGGATCGTCCCCGCCGCCGTCATCAACATCGGGTAGAACCGGCCGATTTCCTGCGCCCCGATCAACGCCCCCCGATACCCGGCGATGTTCGCTTGACTCGACAACGCATCCATCGACTGCGCGCGGCTGATCCGCGGGACCGCCTCCAACGCGAAGCTCGTCACTCCCGTCTGCGCGATCGAGCGAATCCCGTCACCATTGGTCAGCGGCGCGAGAAACGCGATCAAGACACCGTCCGAGCGCAGCCGCCCGACCTCCTCGCCGCTCGGCGGCGCGACCTTCACCACCACGTCTGACTCATACACCGCGCCGGGATCTGCGGCCATCGTCGCCCCCGCCTCCTCGAACTGGCTGTCCGGGATCAACGCCGCCGCCCCTGCCCCACGCTCGACCACCACCTGATGATCCTGACCGGTCAGCTTGCGCACCACCTCGGGCACGAGCGCCACCCGGCGCTCACCCTCGACCGTCTCCCTGGGAACCCCGATCTTCATGCGCCGCGGGAGGCTATCGGTTCCGGAGGGCTGATTTCCGAATCGGCCCGTTGGTGCGGCGAGTCATCTAACCCAACCCGACCGGGCCAAGCGCCAGCGCCGCGGCGCAGGCCGCGTCGGCGGCGAGCGCGGACATCGACGGCGACGCTCGGCTGGCCCGGCGCTCGGACCCCGCTCGATGCTTCACGGGCGCCGCCCTGGCGGCAACGGTGTGCTTGTGCGCCGGCGCCACGGCCCGGCGGGACCGCCGGCGCAGGGGTGTGATCGTCGTCCGATGCGCCCGGGGCACCGCGCCCAGCGGCATCGACTTGCCCGCGAGTGCCATCAGCGCCTGCCCGGTCACCCACACCGGCGTCTGGTCGCTCGAGCGCGAGTAGCGCACGTGTCCATCGGCGGCGATCAGCGAACTCAGAAACTGCGCCGGCGAGGCAGCGCCGGCTCGATGGAGCGAGCCTGGGTCGACACCCGCGGCGAGCAACCCCTGGATAGCCCACGCGGTGGACTGGGCGTTTGACTGGCCGCCCGGCTCCGAGGGGAAGCCGCCGTCGCGACCCTGCTGGCCGGCGATGAAGCGCACGGCGCGTCGCCGCGCGCGCGCGGCCGGCCCTCCCGCGCCTGCAAGCGCCTGCAACGCCGCCCCGGTGTCGTCGACATCGCTGCTGGCACCGGCGGTGGCGAAGTTGAAGCCGCCGTCGCGGTCCTGCTGGCGGACCAGCCACGACCGTGTCCGCGCCGGCGGGGTGATGCCCTCGGCCCGTAGCGCCAGCACCGCGAACGACGTCAGGTTCACCAGGTCGCCGACCGATCCGTCGCGCCGGATGTCCCGTTCCAGACGGCTCACCAGGTCCTCGCCGCCGAATGCGCTCGCGGAGACGCCTGCGGCGCGAGCGACGAGGATCGTGCGCTCGAGCGACCCCGGGTCGGCGGCCGCGGCGGCTCGGGCCCGGATGTAGTCGAGCAGGCTCGCGCCGCCGCGGCGGACATCCTGTGGGTTGTGCCCGGCAGCGGCCAGTCCCAGTGCCGCCCAGCCGCTGTAAAGCGCTGATGACGGGGCGGCGGGCGAGGCTCCGAAGCCGCCGTCGGCGTTCTGCGCCGACAGGAGGTAGCTCGTCGGGGTGCTGGCGCTCCCGGCGGCGAGAGCCACATCCCCCCCCTCTCCCCCACCCAGGGCCGGGTGGCCGGCGAGCCATCCCCCGAGGAGGACGGCCACCAGCGCACCCCCGGCGAGCGCCCCGGCCGACTCCCACTTCACGTCGAGCCGGCGCGCGAAGCGCTGGATCGAGCGGGTCAGCGGCGGACCGAAGGCGACCGCGAACAGCACGCAGCTGACCGCATGGATCAGGTCAAAGCCGATTCCCTTTCCGACGTACACCCCGAGCTGGGCGGCGCTGTGGTCGCTGAACATGACCCAGTCACCGAAATCCTGGAAGGCGGCGAAGGCAAACCCGACCAGCCCGCAGAGCACCGCCAGCGGCCACCGTCCGATGTGCCGGCGGGTCACGATCGCCAGCCCCGCGCCGATCATCCCGGTCGCACCCCAGGCGGCCATCTGCCAAGGCGTCCACGGTCCCTGGCCGAAGAAGAAGTTGGACGTCAGCCCCGCGATCGCCCCGACCGCGAACCCCGGCGCTCCGCCGAGCGCGTAACCGGAGATCAGAACGATGTCCGTGGTCGGCTTGACATTCGGGAGGGCCGCGAACGCGATCCGCCCGATCGCCGCCAGCGCGGCGAGCGTGGCAACCAGCGCGACGACCCGCGCGTCGGGCCGCGCCCGCTCGTACCAGCCGAAGCCGAGTGCCAGCGCGAAGACGAGGATCGAGAACGCGGCGAGCTGCCAGCTCACGCGATCACCTCCCGGGCCGGAAGTCTCGCCTGCACGGCCGCGCGACCTTGCTCTGAGGTGAGCGCGCCATCCGCGCCGCCGAGGATGCGAGCCGTTTCGGTCGCGAAGTACGTCCCTCCTGCCAGCACGTCGGCCGCCGTGCCGTCCGCGATTGGCCTGCCGTCAGCCAGCAGCACCACCCGCCGTGCGAATGTGGCCGCGAACTCGGGGTCGTGGGTGGCGACGATCACGGCGGCGGAGAGCCCGTCGAGCAGCGCGGCGAGCTCGTCCTTGTGGCCCCGGTCCATTCCTCGGGTGGGTTCGTCGAGGCAGACCACTGCGGGCGGGTCCCCGCTCGGCGCATCGAGGACGATCGCCAGCGCGAGCCGCTGCTTCTCGCCTCCCGAGAGCTCCCGGGGGTGGCGTGCCGCCAGCTGGTCCGGATCGAGCCCCACGGCTCGGAGCGCCGCGGGCGAGGCCTCCTCGGCGACCGTCTCGTGGATCAGGTAGTCGGTGGGATTCTGAAGCAGCAGCGCGACGCGGCCGGCGCGGTGAACGCGACCGCGAGTGGGATCCATCAGCCCCGCCGCGTGCCGCAGCAGGGTCGACTTGCCAGCGCCATTGCGGCCCATCAGCGCGACGCGCTCGCCGCCGGCGACCGACAGCGTCGCATTTCGCAGGATCACCGGCCCGTCGTGAATCTCATGCCACACCCGGGTGAAGGCCAGCGCCGGGGCCGGCGATCGACGTGGACGACTTTTGTCTGCCACCGGAAGAACTGGATCGGCCACGTCCAGGCCGGCGTCTCGCAGCGCCGAGCGGGCCGCCTTGACGCCCGGGACGGGTCGCAGCCCGAGGCCGGAGAGGAGCCGTGCTCCGGGCGTGGCCAGCTCCGGCGCGGCCGCAGTCGCCCATTCCAGGAACTCGCGTGGGGAGGCGTCGCAAACCACCCGCCCGCGATCGAGGGCGATCACCCGGTCAGCGAGCCCGAGACACCGCTCCAGCCGGTGCTCGGCGAGCAGGATCGCCACGTCCGCGTCCTCGTTGAGGCGCCGCAGCGTGCCGATCAGCTCGTCGCCGGCGACGGGATCGAGCTGGGAGGTGGGCTCATCGAGGACCACTAGCGCCGGGCGCCCGGCGAGCGCCGCCCCCAGCGCGACGCGCTGGAGCTCTCCGCCCGAGAGCTCCGCCGTGGCGCGGTCGAGTAGGTCCGCGATCCCGAGCGACAGCGCCGCCTCTTCCACCCCGCGGGCAACCGCCGCGGGTTCCTCGCCTCGATTCTCGAGGCCGAAGGCCAGTTCCGCCCGCACGGTTCCCATCACGACCTGCGTCTCGGGATCCTGGAACAGCGTCCCGACCGCTGCCGCCAGCTCGCCGGGGCGGGCAGCGCGCGTCTGCATCCCCGCCACCACGGCCTGGCCCGCGAATGACCCGCCGTGGAAGTGGGGGACGAGTCCGTTGGCCACGCGCAGCAGCGTCGATTTGCCCGAGCCCGTACGGCCGGCGACGACGACAAGCTCGCCGGGCTCGATCTCCAGCGACACGCCGTCCAGCGCTGCGCGCGAGGCGCCGGGATAGGCGTAGGAGACGTCGCGAAGCTCGAGCACCGGTGTGCTCATGGCTCGATTCCCCTGCGATCTGCGAATGGCGCCAGTGCGCCGGCGATCAGCGCGACCGAGACCGCGATCTCCGGGCCCGCCACCGGCGCAGATAAAGACGGATAGGCGTGCAGCGGCGCCCATCCGAGGACCCGGGCCGCGACGGCAACAGCGACGGTCGCGATCGCCGCGGCCGAGAAGGCGACGTCGTGGCGCGACCACGGCCGGTGGTGGCGCGGCGGCCGGCGGGCCGCGCCATAGCCACGGACCTCCAGCGCCGCCGCCGCGTCGAGTGCGCGGTCCAGTGCCCCCGAGGTGGCGGCCCGCATCAGGCCGTAGCGGCTTGGGGGGGTCCCTGGCCGGCACCGCTGCGCGTCGGCGAACCTACGCGAGTCGCGGACCAGCAGCGGGACCAGCCGCGTGGCCAGCGTCGCCGTCAGCGCCGAGTGAAACGAGACGCGGCGGAACAGCCGCAGCACCTCGTCGGGGTTGACGGCCGCGGTGTAGAGCGCTCCGCACAGAATCAGCGCCGCCGCGCGCAGCCCGAGCACCGCGCCGTAGGCCGTGGCTTCGAGCGTGATATCGGTGTGGCCGAGCACGGGCAGCTGGCCGAGCCGCACGATCACGGTGAGGCCGTCGCGCGAGACCAGCGCGTTGATCACCGTGATCGCGACCGCGAGCCCGGCCGCCAGGCGCGCGGCGCGGCGCATCTCGCGTCCGACCCCGGCGGCGGCGCCCGCGGCCGCGCTCGCGGCAGTCACGGCCCCCAGCACGAGCGGGTTCGAGACGATCAGCGCAGCCACCGCGAGCGACAGGCAGTACGCCGCCCCCGCCCCCGCCCGAGCGGCGTGCAACGGGCTGGGGCGGGGTCGGTAGCTCACGAACCGGCGTCCACCGGGATCGGCACGTCGCTGGATCCCTGCACCGCCAGCGCGAAGTGGTCGTGCAGCCGGGCCGGCGTCATCGCCGCGGCCGCCGCCGAGACGCCGGCGACGTCGGTGCCCGTGACCAGCCATGTCGGCGTCGAGCCGGGGTCCGCAGTGGCGGCGATCAGCCCGGCCCCGGCACCCAGCGTCCGCACCACGGTTCCGCGAGGGTTGAGCAGCTCGAGCCTGCTCCCGCCCGCCCCTCCGAACTTGGCGTAGACGCCGCTGGCCTGCGGGCCTTGCTCGAGCAGGCTCCCGGCGAGCGCCGCCCGCAGCTCGCTCCAGGGTGCCACGACCACGTCGAGCGTGTCCTGACCGGAGCCGGTTCCAAGAAGCTGGCTGGCCGCGGGCACGCCAACCGCATCGAGTTCGGCCGTGACCCGCTGGCATGCCGCGCCGACGTTCGTGGCGCACTCGACCGTGGTCGGGAATCGCTTGCCGCCAACACCGCGGACGAACGGCTGCGGGAACGAGCCGACGACGGCGGGGACCGAGTCGGTGGCGCTCCAGTCGTGGAGATCCCACCAGATCCGATCCCCCTGGTGCACGGCAGTCGTCGCGGCGCCTTGGGCGGCTTCGATCCCGTTGACGTAGTAGAACCAGTCGCGCCGCGATGAGTTGCCCGACCGCCCGTCGATCGACTCCACGAAGCCGCCGCCGTAGCGGGTCTGGACCTGGAACGAGCGCTCCAGCATGCGCATCACGGTCTCGGACCCGGGGACCTTGGATTTCGTGATCGACGCGATCGGTGTCGAGCCGAACCCGCCCGTGACCGTGACGCTCACATCAGAGGTTCCGGTGCCGGGGCCGAGGCCGCACCCGGCGAGGGCGACCGCACAGACGGCCACGATCGCCAGCGTGCCGCCCTGCCGCCCCATCGCCTCAGCCGGACACCTGGACGAGCACCGGCGCCGCGCGGATGTAGTTGGGCCGATCGGCGCGGATCACCAGCGGTCCCGGGCTGCCCGACTTGATCCGGACCGTCCCCTGGGAGCTTGTCGTCACGACCTGCCCGCTATCGGTCACCTTCCCGGGCGTCCCGGAGTGCTGGCTGGCGGTCACCTCTCCGGGCGTCACGGAGTGCTGGCTGACGGTCACCTGCGCGCCCTTCAGCGGCTTGGCGATCCCTTTCGCGTTGAACCACACCACCTTGACCGTGAACGGGTGGTTGACGCCCGCGTGGCGCGGCGCCCGGATCGCGGTCGGGTACTCGATCGTCTTTTGCGAGACGGCGGCGAACAGCAGCCTGTCGCCCCGGTGAAGCGCCTGCTCGCACGCGCCGACGCTGGCGGCGCGGTTGTTGACGAAGATCTCCCAGTAGTAGGGCGAGCTGAACGTGTGGCGCTCGCCGAGGATCGAGAGGATCTCCAGGCCGCCGATCGAGGCGCTGTACGTTCCCCCCCACTTGTGATCGGTCGCCACATCGAGCGCGCCGGCGGCGCTGGTGTCAGGACACGATCCCTTTGGCGTCCCGCCCGTCGTGATCCAGCCGGCGTGCGTACGGATGGCGCGCGCCGCCAGCAGCGTCTT
Organism: uncultured Solirubrobacterales bacterium; assembly: GCA_963799745.1. GTDB lineage: Bacteria > Actinomycetota > Thermoleophilia > Solirubrobacterales > Solirubrobacteraceae > Palsa-465. The sequence goes on from CAWCYH010000013.1 coordinate 85,420, forward strand.
CTTGGTTCCTTCGATCCGGACCGTCACTGCCGTGCCGGCAGCGGCGAGTGCGCCGGCTGAGGTTGCCAGGACGACGGCGACGGTCGCTGCGCACGGCGCGATGAGCTTCTTTACATCCATGAGGGCCACCCCTTTCCACGAGGGCGTATCGGCTTGGCGGTCGGAGGCTGGTCTCCTGGCTGACGGGCCTACCCACCCGCGCCTTCCCGGCGACTCCACGTCGCCAGTGGCACATCGCGGTTGGCGTCCCCGATCACAGTGGCGGGTCCACGCCGGATTCGCACCGGCTTCCCATTACACCGACCTTGAACCGGTGGATCGTACCGCGGGTCGGTCCGTGACGGCGGCGGGCCCCCCTACACTTGCCGGCACGATGACGGTGAACCTGACGCGCATCTACACCCGTCTCGGCGACGACGGCGAGACCCACCTCGGGGACATGAGCCGGGTCTCCAAGACCCATCCGAGGATCGCGGCATATGGCACCGTCGACGAGTTGAACGCGCAGATCGGCGTGGCGCTGACGGTGGAAGGACTGCCCGAGGGGTACGCCGACTGGTTGCGCCACATCCAGAACGACCTGTTCGATGTGGGCGCCGACATCTCGGCTCCCCAGGATCCCGAACGCGAGCGGCTGCGCGTGATCCCCGAGCAGACCGGCTGGCTCGAGCAGCGCTGCGACGAGGTCAACGCGACGCTCGAGCCCCTGAAGTCGTTTGTGCTGCCGGGGGGGACTGCGGCGGCGTCACAGCTGCACGTGTGCCGAACCGTTTGCCGCCGCGCCGAGCGGCTGGCCATCGCCTGCGGAGATGAGGTCTCCGCCGAGGTGGTCCGCTACCTGAACCGGCTCTCGGACCTGCTGTTCATCCTCAGTCGCGGCGCCAACCGCGGCGAGGAGCGGCTGTGGCAGCCGGGCCGCTTCCGGGACTAGTCGGGCTGGCCTGGCGGCCGGTCGCGGGCACCACCTACTTTCGCAGCGCGAGCATCAATCCGGTGGCGAGGGCCAGCCCCAGCGCCGCGATCGCCGAGGCGCCGACCACGAACGCCTCATGCGCCCGGACGTAGGCCGAGACCTCCTGTGGTCGTGCGATTACGACCACCGCTCCCAGCCCCAGCGCGCCCAGCAGTGCGACCGACGGCGGCCCCAGCGCCTCGCGGACCGATGCCCGCTGCACCAGTTCGGTGCTCGCCGCCTGTGGCCGGCGGGCGTTGGCCGTGAACACCGCCGCGACCGCGAGCAGGGTCCAGATCGCGGCGACCAGGAAGCCGCCGAGAACGTCGCTGGGGTAGTGCCAGCCCAAGGTGAGGAACGAGTAGCTGACCGCGACCGCGAACGCGGCGCCGAGCGCCGCGACAAACGGTCGTAGACGGCGCGAGGCGGCCAGCACGCAGGACAGGGCCAGCGACATCGCCGCGGTGGCGTGGCCGCTCGGCCACGACGCGGGGTCGGGGAAGTTCAGCCCGACGAGCAGGTTCGAGGGACGCGGCTGCGCGAGCAGCGGCTTCAGCAGCTGGCTGGTCACGTTGGCGCCGAGCAGGATGGCGACGATCGCCAGCGCCACCCACAGCTGCCGCCGCGCGACGGCGACCAGCACCGGCACCGCGCAGAAGTACACGTAGGGCTTGGGATCGCACAGACCGGCGATGAAGCTGGCCAGCCTGTTCACATGCGGATGCGACTGCAGGTCTCCAAAGCCGCGGAGAATCGACTGATCGGCGTGTTCGAACAGGCCGATGTGAAAGGCGGCGTACCACGTCGCGATCAGCAGCACGAGCAAGACGCCCGCCCCGATGATCGCAGTCCTTGCGCGTTCCGGCATGCACCTCAGGCTAGCCCAACACCTGAGGCTGGTTTAAGCTGGCTTCTGCTCTCGGCTGTTGCTGCGCGTGATCAGGATCTCGGGTGCGCTGCCGGTGCGCTGCAAATGGGCGTAATGCTCCACGTCCTCGGGCGACGCGACTTGGATCTTCAGGTCGGAATCGAGCTCGACGCGAGCCGCCTCGTAGAGCAGCTCCTGGTAGTTCGGGGCACCCTCGGGACGACCCTCGATGTCGAGGTTGTGCTCGCCGCAGCGAAACGTCCAGCGCTGACCGCGCATCAGCTTCTCCTGGTTGACCTTGAACGGCATGGTCTCCGTGTCGCCGTCGGCGTCGACCCGGAGGCGGACATGGGCCCGCCAGAGGGCGCGGGACAGACGCTCGAAGTTCCGACCGTATGGCGCCGGCACGATCGCGACCGGCCCGGTGCTACCCGCCGCGCCGCGGACCGCCTGCGCCACGGGGCCGACGAGCACGAACTCCACGCTGTTTGCCCGGAGCCAGCGCAGGACGGCGATTGCCTTTGGATCGAGATGCTCGAAGCCCTTCGCGGTTGTGACCGGCTGTGAACCGAGTGCCGGTGGACGGTGTCTGAGCAGCATGGTGCTCGGTTTCGCCCCCACGCCGCGGACTCCTTCACCGTGGGGGCGTGAACTTTGGCTGATTGGTTCCGGGGGGTGGAACCAGAGCGCCAAAGTTCGCGGTCACGATCCGCTGGAGCGTACGCTGATTGTCAAATGTCCGGCGAGCGGACACCGACCCGCCTGGTGGGCGCGCGGCCGAACGGGTGGGCCGGCGCCGCGGCCTCGCTCGTCGCGGTAGCCGCCGCGACCGCCGCGATCTATCCGCTCAAGCACCTCGCCCCGACGGTCTCCTTGAGCGTCGTGTACCTGCCGGCCGTCCTGCTCGTGTCGGCCTACTGGGGGCTGGTGCTCGGCCTGGTGACGTCGCTGCTCAGCGCGGCGGCCTTCAATTTCTTCCACCTGCCGCCGACCGGGCGCTTCACGATCGCCGACAGCCGCAACTGGGTGGCGCTCGGGGCATTCATGATCGTGGCGGTGGTCGTCAGCACCGTGGCCGAGCTGGCGCGCAGCCGCGCGCTGGAGGCGGATCGAAGACGCGCCGAAGCCGACCTGGCCGCGGCGCTCGCTCGCGACCTGCTGGCCGAGTCCCAGACCAGCGACGGGCTGGCGGCGGCGGCTCGGCACCTGGCAGAGGCGCTGGCGCTGCCGTCCGCTTCGATCGTCCTCGGAGCGAACGGCGGCGACGAGCGCCGGCGCCCGCTCGCCCTGAGAGACACGCGCGAGAGCCAGATCGCCACCCTGCTCGTCCCCGCCAACCTGCCGGCCGAGGTCTCAGACCGTCTGCGAACCCAGGTGGTGCCGGCGCTCCAGGCGATCGTGGCAATCGCACTTCGCCGAGACGCAGTGCAGGCAGCCGCGGTCGAGACCGAGGCGCTCAGGCGCAGCGATGACGTCAAGACCGCGCTGCTGCGCGCCGTCTCGCACGATCTACGCACGCCGCTGACGGCGATCGTCGCCGCCGGGCACGCGCTGGGGACCCGATCGCTGACCGCGGAGGAGCAGACGGAGCTGAGTCAAGCCGTCGTCGCCGAGGGCGAGCGGCTCGCGGCGCTGGTCGAGAAGCTGCTCGACCTCTCGCAGCTGCAGGCCGGTCGCGCCGAGCCCCGCCGCGATTGGGTCTCACTCGAGGATGTGCTCCTCGCCGCGCGCGAGGGGGTCACCACGACGGCCGGCGAGATTCGCGTGAGCATCGAACCTCAGCTGCCTGAGGCGCGGGCGGATGCCGCGCAGCTCGAGCGAGCGTTCGCCAACCTGCTCGAGAACGCCGCGCGCTATTCGGGCGGCCGGCCGGTGTCGGTCCAGGCGCGCAGCGCGGACACCCGCCTGCTCGTGCGGATCGTCGATCAGGGCCCCGGTATCGACCCCTCTGAGCGCGAACGGATCTTCGAACCGTTCTACCACGGTGCGCGGTCCGGGCCCGACCCGTGGACCGGATCGGGGCTGGGGCTCGCGATCGCCAAAGGTTTCGTCGAGGCGAACGGCGGCGCGATCTCGGTCGAATCGCTGCCGGGACAGGGAACGACGTTCATCGTCTCACTGCCCCTGGAGGCGCCGCCGGCGAAGGTGGAGGCGTGAACGCTTCGGAAAGGCCCCGGGTGCTGGTCTGCGACGACGAGCAGCAGATCCTCCGTGCCCTTCGCGTGATTCTGCGCGACGACGGCTTCGACGCGATCCCCGCGACGACGATCGAGGAGGCGCTCGACGTCGCCGCGGTCAGCCGGCCGGAGGCCGCGATCATCGATCTTCTCCTGCCCGACGGAGACGGCATCGAGCTGTGCCGGCGTCTGCGGGAATGGAGTGATATCCCGCTGATCGTGCTCTCGGCCGTCGGCGAGGAGGAGGCCAAGGTCCGTGCGCTCGCCGCGGGAGCCGACGACTATGTGACCAAGCCGTTCGGGCCCCGCGAGCTGATCGCCCGGCTGCGGGCGAACCTCCGGCGCGTGGCGCCTGAACCGGAAGAGGCGATGATCACGGCTGACGGGCTCGAGGTTGATCTGGCTCGCCGCGAGGTTCGAGTACGAGGCGAAGCGATCCATCTGACCCCTACCGAGTTCGACCTGCTGCGCCAGATGGCCCGCAACCGGGGACGGCTGATGACCCACCGAGATCTCCTGATCTCGGTCTGGGGTCCCGGCTATGCCGAGGACACGCAGGTGTTGCGGGCGCATATCGCCAATCTCCGACGCAAGATCGAGCCGGCCGGCGGTCCCCGATTCATCCGTACCGAGGCCGGGGTCGGCTACCGGTTCGCGGGCTGATCGGAGCGGCGGGCGCGCCGAGGCCGGGGTCGGCTACCGGTTCGCGGGCTGACCCGCGCGGCCCGGCCCGGCCGAGCGTGCGCCGGCGTTCTCGCCGGCGCCATTGACACGCGGGGTCTCGATCACCACGCGACACGGGCGGTGGGCCAGCAGATATGTCGCGGTGGGGCCGAGGGCGCGCTCGGACGGAGGCGCGTGGGCGGTTCCCAGGTAGATGATCTCGGCACCGGTGCGCTGCGCCTCCTCGACGATCGCCGCGCCGGGGCTGCGGGTGCGGATCAGATGGGTCTGCACTTTCAGGCCGACCTTGCGGCCGGTGACCTTGGCGCTTTCGAGCACGCTCATGCCGAGCGCTTCCTCGCGCTCGAGGCCGGCGTCGAGCGATAGCTGGTTGGGAACGCGCAGCACGTAGACCGCCTCGACGAGGGCGTCCTCGCCGACGAGCTTGGCCGCCGCGCGCAGCGCCGAGGCGTCGACGTCGGTGCCGAAGATCGGCACGAGCGCCGAGCGGTACTCGAGCTCGACGAAGAACGCCGGACGCTCGCGCCGCTCGATCCGGTAGTCGCTGCGCAGATCCAGCCCCTGGCGTCGGCGATAGACGACGTACCCGACCAGCCCGACGATCATCCAGCCGATGCCGACATAACGCGCGTCGACGTGCAGGACGATCACCGACACCCACGCCGCGAACGTGCCCGTCCCGCCGATCACCGCCGTCAGCGGCAGCTGACGGCCACGGACGCGGATGTTCCACGGCATCCGGTAGGGCCGCTCGCGCTCGGGATCCTTGAATCGCAGCGCGATCACCGCGGCGTGCGCCGTGGTGAACGACAGCATCGCGCCGAACGAGTACAGGTTGCCGAGGAAGGCGGTGTTGCCGGGAATCAGCAGGATCCCGGCGAACACCGAGAAGGTGATGATCGTGAACCAGGGGGTGCGATGGCGCCGGTGCAGCTGCGAGAAGACGCTCGGCAGCTGCCGGTGCTCGGCCAGCGACCACGACAGTCGCGAGATCCCGATCAGCCCCGCGTTGGTGGCGATGAACAGGATCGTCGCCGCCAGCACGCCGACGTAGTAGCGCAGCGCGTGCTGCGCGGCGGTCGCGAGCCCCAGGTGCTGGATGATCCCCAGCACCGGATCGTTCTGGTAGCCGTGGGGCGGGGCCTGACCGAGCAACGTCGTTGCGTGGGCGCCGTGGCCGGTGACCGGCAGCGCCGACAGGGCCACCACCGTCATGCCGGCGTATACGCCCAGCACCGCGATCAGGATGTAGTTGACCGCGCGCGGAACGTCGCGGCCGGGGTCGCGCGCCTCCTCGGCCATGTTCGAGACCGTCTCGATGCCCGTGTAGGCGAGCATCGCCAGCGACAGCGCGAAGATCAGGTGCGAATAGCTCGGCACCGTGCCGAGGTGGACCTGGTGAACGAGCAGCGACGGGTTCAGCACCAGCACCGCTCCCAGCAGGATGATCAGGCACTGCGTCGCCAGGTCGAGGACCGCGAGGATGAAGTTGAGGTTCGCCGACTCGCCGATCCCGCGGACGTTCAGCCACGCGAGCAGCACGATCACGATGATGCCGCCGATCACGTCGCCCGGCGGATGCGTCAGCGCGGGCCAGAACGCGCCCAGGTAGTGGGGCACGAAGAACGCCGAGATCGCGATCGTGAGGATGTAGTCGAGGCTCAGCGCCCAGCCGGCGAAGAACGACACCAGATCGTTGAACGCGTGGCGGGCGAAGCTCGACGAGCCGCCGGCCTCCGGGAACATCGCGGCGCCCTCGGCATACGTCTTGGCGGTCAGCGCGAACAGGCCGCCCGCGAGCATGAACACCACCGGCGTCAGCCCCAGCGCATACGCCGCCACGATCCCCAGCGCGTAATAGATCGACGAGCCGACGTTTCCGTACGCGGTCGCGAACAGACCGCCGACGCCGACGCTGCGACGTAGTCCGTGGGTCTCGATCCGGGCCATGCGCCCCCACCGACAGTAGAGTCGGCACCGTCAAGATCCCGCTAAAGATCGCCTCGGCGGCGTAGAGAAAGCGCTAAGACAGCGCGATGACGGGGGCTCGCGAGCGCCCGGCTAGACCGAAGGGTCGCGCAGCCGGTACCCGACGCCGGGCTCGGTGATCAGATACCGCGGTCGGGAGGGATCGGGCTCGAGCTTGGCGCGGATGTGCGCGACGTGGACGCGCAGGTAGTGGGTCTCGCCCCCGTACTCCGGGCCCCACACTTCCCGCAGCAGCTGGCCATGGGTCACCAGCCGTCCGTGATGCTGGGCCAGCACCCGCACGAGGTCGAACTCGATCGGGGTCAGATGGACCTCGCTGCCGGCGCGCGTGACCCGCCGATCCTGGAGGTCGATGACCAGCTCTCCCAGCTCCAGCCTGGGGCTGCCGCCCGCCTCGGCCGAACGGCGCAGGATCGCCCGAAGCCGGGCCAGCAGCTCGTCGGTGCCGAACGGCTTGGTGACGTAGTCGTCGGCTCCGGCATCGAGCGCGCGGACCTTCTCGCGCTCGTCTCCGACCGCGGAGAGGACCAGGATCGGCAGCCGGCTCCAGCGCCGGACCTCCTGGCAGACGTCGACCCCGCGCCCGTCGGGGAGGACGAGGTCGAGCACCATCGCGTCCGGAGGCTTGAGCGCCAGCGCGGCCAGCGCCTCCTCCTTTGTCTCGGCGGCCTCGACCGCATATCCGGCACTGCGCAGAACGATCTTCAATCCCCGCACGATCTGGGGTTCGTCGTCGACCACCAACACGCGCGGGTCGCTCATCCGACCGCCTCCGGTTGCGGGACGAGCGGGAAGCTGACCGCGAATGAGGTGCCGCGGTCGGCATCGGATTGAAGGACGATGTGGCCGTCGTTGGCCTCGACGAAGCCGCGGGCGATCGCCAGCCCGAGCCCGGAGCCCGAGCCGGTGTCGCCGCGACCGCGGAAGAACGGCTCGAACACGTGCGAGCGGTGCTGCGGAGGCACGCCCCGGCCACGGTCGATGACCCGGACGGTCACGCGGCCCGAGCCGACCCCGGCGGTGATCCGGACCGGCGTGCGCGCGGGCGAGAACTTGACCGCGTTCTCGATCAGGTTCGAGAACACCCGCTCGAGCTGCGAGGCGTCCGCGCGGACCAGCGGCAGATCGCCCGGCAGCGCAAACTCGATCGGATGTTCGGTGCGCAGGTGAGCCGCGGCCGAGCCGACCACGTCGTGCAGATCGCACCAGTCGGCCTGAGGGGACACCGCGCCCGCCTGGATCTTCGAGAGGTCGAGCAGGTCATCGACCAACTTCGCCAGACGTGTTCCCTCCGCTTCGATCACCTCGATCAGCTCGCTGCGCTCAACCTCGGTGATGCCGGCGGCGCGCAGCGCCGCGCCGGCGGTGGTGATCGCCGTGAGCGGTGAACGAAGGTCGTGAGAGATCGCGTGCAGGATCGCCGTCCGGGCGACCTCCGCCCGGCGGCCCGCCTCCGTCTCGGCCTCCCGCTCGGCCATCCGCTCGCGCTCGACGGCGACGTCGATCAGCCGGCCGAGCGGCTCGGAGATCCGCTCGAGCTCGCGGGGCTCCCAGGCGGTGTCGCTCGACACATACAGCCATGCGGCGCGCGTCCGAGCATGGAGCGGCAGAGCGAGCTCGCCGTCGACGCGCGATGGGACGGCCTCGAGCACCACCCGCGCCCGGCTCGCGCCGGCCGCACGGGCGATCCGGCTGCCGATGCTCTCGAGCTGAGTGCGCACGCTCTGTCCGGCCAGGATCGCCGACGCCGCCTCCGCCAGCAGCGAGGCCTCCCGCTCCCGGGCGGCCGCCATCCGCGCGCGGCTTTCGGCCTCCGCGGCACGCTCGCGCCCCAGTGCGGCCAGGCGGCCCACCACCACTGCCGCGATCATCAGCACGACCAGCGCGACGAAGTCCTGCGAGTGGGCGATCGCCAGCCGGTGGCGTGGCGTGATGAACAGATAGTTGAGCGTCACGATCCCCAGCACCGCGGTGGCCAGGGCAGCCACCTGTCCCCGGCGGATGGCGATCGCCAGCACCGCGAGCAGGTACAGAACGCCAAGGTCCGCAGCGGGCGCCGCCGACTGCAGCGCGGCGATACAGGCGGTGGCGATGCCGACCGCGGCGATCACCTCGATCGAGACCTGGAGCATCGCGCGCGAGGCCGCCGCCCGTTGGTCGAGCGCGATCTTCGAAGGCGTTTCCCCGCGCATTGCCAACAGGCTACGCCGCGATCGGCGTGTGCCGCCTGGGCTGCTCCGGCACAGACTCGATGATCACCCGGCAGGGGCGCTCGCGGAGCACGGTCTCGAGTGTGCGCCCGAACCCGCTCCCCGTTCGCGCCATCGGCATCACGATTGCTCCGGCGCGCATCTCCCGGGCCTCGTCGAGGATCCGCCGTGCGGTCTGTCCCGCCCTCACCTTTTCCCAGTGGCCAGAGACACGGCGGCCGACCTGCACCTTCGCCTCCTCGATGATCGATGCGGCCGCCGCCTCATGATCGGGCAGCGCGGCATTGATCGGGCTGCTCGCCGGCACCGAGATCGTCACCAGCACATGGATCCCGCGCCGTCGGCGCGCCGCCAGCCGTGCCGCCGTCGCCATCACTTCGGGCACGTATCCGCGCTCGTCGAACGCGACCAGGACTGACTCGTATTCGGCTTCGGTCTCCACTGCGGGCCTGGGGACCGCCACCTTCGTGGTCGTCGTCAGATCCAGGCCCTGCTGGTGTCGATAGGCGATGTACAGACACACGCCGACGGTCAGCCATCCCACCCCCGCGATCGCGACGTCGAAGTGGAGCGCGGTCACGGTGATCCAGGCCAGGAACGTGCCCAGCCCCCCGATCAGCGCGAACAGCGGCAGCGGCCTGCCGCGCCATCGCAGCGTTCCCGGCCCGCGGTAGGGACGCTCTCGCCCGGGCTCGACGATGCGCAGGCGGATCACCGCCAGGTGCGCGATCGTGAACGACAGCATCGCGCCGAACGCGTACATGTTGCCCAGGAAAACGGCCTGCCCGGGGATCAAGGTCAGGCAGGCGACACCCCCGAACAGAATGATCCCGATCCACGGCGTGCGAAAGCGGGGATGGAGCCGGCGCAGCCCGGCCGGCACCTGGCGATGGAGGCCCATCGAATAGACGAGCCTCGAAACGCCGATGATCCCGGCATTGGTGGCGATGAACAGGATCGTCGCGGCCAGCAGGCCGACGTAGATCTCGCCGGCGTGCTGGAGGGGACCCAGATGCAGGTGCTTGACGATCCCGAGCACCGGATCGCCGGCGAATCCACCCTTGTCCTCGCTGACCCCGAGCAGGGTCTGGCAATGACCGTTGACGCACTTGACCGGGAGCGCCGAGAGGGCGACCGCCGGCAGCGCCGCGTAGATCACGAACACGGCGATCACCACCCGGTTGATCGCTCTGGGGATGGTCCGCGTCTCGTCCTTGGCCTCCTCGGCCATGTTCGAGATCGTCTCGATCCCGGTGTAGGCGATCATCCCGACGGGGATCGCGATCAGGAAGTCCTTCCAGTGCGGCGCCGTGCCGAGCTGGACGTTGGTGATCAGCGTGTGGGGCGAGAACACCAGGACCCCGCCGACGATCACCAGCAGCAACTGCGTCGAGAAGTCGGTGATCGCCAGCCCAATGTTGAGCGCCGCCGCTTCGGAGACCCCGACCACGTTGATCGCGCACAGCAGCGCCACGACGCCGATCCCGAACAAGATGTCCCCCGGGGAGGTCTTCAGGAACGGAAAGAACAGGCCGCCGAGGTAGTGCGGTACGAAGAACGCGGAGATCGCGATCGTGATCACGTAGTTGAGCATCTGGCCCCAGGCCGCGAAGAACGACCAGAACTCGTTGAACGCGTGGCGCGCGAAGCTGGAAGACCCGCCAGCCTCGGGGAACATCGCGGTCGCCTCGGCGTAGGTGGCGGCGGTCAGATAGAAGATCACCCCGGTCAGCAGGAAGACGATCGGCGTCAGCCCGAGCGCGAACGACGCGACCAGACCGAGGGCGTAATAGATCGAAGATCCAACGTTCCCGTACGCCGTCGAGAACAGAGCGTTGACGCCCAGGACCCGCTGCAACCCCGGAAGCCGCCGCTCTGCCATCAGTGCTCCCCGGGCTGGCCGTCGGGGTGAAACCTGGATTGCCAGTCCGCCGGCGGGGCGGTGAGGATCACGCGGCACGGAGCCTTGTTGATCACGTACTTCGTCACCTCTCCGACGTAGTTCTCCATCGGTCCGATGCCGCCGAGCAGGGCGCCGCCGCGAACGCGGGACGGTTCCTCGGCGGCGAGCACGATCGCCTCCACGCCACGGCGACGGGCCTCCCCGACGATCGCCTGGCCGGCGCGGCGTGCGCGGACCATCGCGGTGGCGACCTCCACGCCCTCGTACTCCTCCCCCACCACCTTGGCCCGCGCCAGCGCCTCGCGCGCCCGCTTGATCTGCGCATCGGGCAGCGGCGCGTCGAGCGGGAGCGAAAGCGGCATCTCGAACACCCAGATCGCCTCGATCACCGCGCCCTCCTCAACCAGGTCATCGCGGGTCTCTCCGGCCAGCCGTCCGGCCGTCTGGACGATGTCGTCGTCGAGTGGGCTACCGAAGATCGGAACCAGGATCGATCCGAACTCGGGCTCGAGCGTCTCGTGTCGGAGCGCTCGCTCGGGGATCGTGACCCGTCGCAGCAGCGGCTTCTGCTGCGTCTCGCGGTAGGTGACGTAGAGCACCAGGCCGCCGATCAGCCATCCCAGCCCGACGTAGCGCGCGCCGCTGTGGAAGATCAGCACCGACACGAGCCCGGCCGCGCCCAACGCTGCGCCCAGGACCGCCGGGATCGGCACACCGACGCCGCGCACCGGGATCGACAGCGGCACCGTGAACCCACGCTCGCGGGTGGGCTCGCGGAAGCGCAGGGCGATCACCGACACGTGCGCGATCGTGAACGCGAGCAGCGCGCCAAACGCGTAGATCCCGACCAGCAGCTCCAAGTCAGTCGGCAGCACGAGCGCAGCGGCCGCGACCGAAGCGGCGCCGATCACCACGAACGGCGTTCCCCAGCGCCCGCTGAGCCGGCCGACCGCGCTCGGGATCTGGCGATTGGTGGCGAGCGAGTATCCCAGCCGCGAGACGCCCAGCATCGCCGAGGCGGCGGCGGCCCCCAGCCCGAGCGCACCGCCGATCGCCACCGCGTACTTGAGCACGTCGGAGACCCAGACCGGCCGGAACGCCTCGACCACCCCCAGCACCGGTGCCTGGAGGTGACGGGTTCCCAGCTCGCTGACTCCGTGGTGGACGGGGAGTGCGCTGATCCCCACGAACGAAATTCCGACATAGATCAGCACGATGATTCCCGAACCGGGAAGCACCAAGCGCTTGATCTGGCCGGCGCTGGCGGTCACCTCGCCCGCCAGGCTGGCAGCCGCCTCGAGCCCGGTGAAGGCGATTACCGCGATCGGAAATGCGAATGCCAGGTCGGGCCACGTGGGCGCCGTTCCGAGATGAATCGTCTCGGCCAACCGGTGCGGATGCAGCGCCAGGATCAGTCCGAGGATGATCACCGCTGCCTGGAGCGCCAGGTCAGCGCCGGTGATCGCGATCCGTCGCCTCAGCTGGCGGACATTGACGCCGATCAGGCTGTCGAAGGCGACAAAGGCGATCACCGCGAACGCGACCGCTATCTGCACGCCACCGTGACCGAGGGGCGCCCAGAATGCGGCGAGATACGCCGGCACCGTGAGCGCGGCGACCGCCAGCAGAATCGTGTAGTCGAGCACGATCGCCCAGCCCGTGATGAAGCTGACCAGCTCGTTGAAGGCGTAGCGCGCAAACACCGCCGATCCACCTCGCTCGGGGTGCAGAGAGGCGCCCTCGGCGTAGGTCATGGCGGTCAGCTGGAAGAAGATCCCGCCGGCCAGGAACACCACCGGAGTCAACCCGTTGGCGCGGTGGGCGACTACGCCGAGTGCGAAGTAGACCGAGCTGACCGATGTCGTGTAGACGACCGCGAACAGCGCGCGGTAGGAGAAGGGCCGCTCGTTCACGTGCGCGCTTGCGGCTGCCTCACGGACCCCTCGACTGCAAGTACAGGCGCGCCGCGCCGGCGGCGATGAACAGCACGCCGAGGATCAGGCCCGTAGCCGCGACTCCACCACCCGCTGCGAGCGTGCGTCCCAGCAGCACGATCCCGATCACGATCATCAGGATCGACATCACCCGCGTCGAGGTGCGGTGGACCTGGCGCCGCCGGGGCATACGTCCGTAGCTTAGTGCCGGATTCGGGGGCTTCGTGGGGTCGATCTTTACGAAATCTTGATGGCCTGGCCGCCGATCTCGACGCCGCCTTGACGGCTCGGGATTTACCGTGGTCTAGGAACGACAACCGGGCCGATCGATCGAGATGAAGCTCGTACCCCCACGCAAAGGGCAGCGGACGGTCCGCCGGAGCGGCCGCGGCGATCCGCCGCCCGCGCTTGGCCTGCGGCTCCGGGTATTCCTGCGCCGGGGAGTGCTTGATCGCCAGCTGTCCGATGGTCTGGCCGCCGACGGCTGCGAGGACCGCGCCCTGCGTGCGCGCCAGCTTGCCGATGCCGACACGCGCCGGCGACTCGCCCGCTCTCTGCGCGCATTGATCACCGACTCCGAGCTTGCGGCCACGGCGCGGATGTGCTCCGCGGTCCCCGTGTGCCGGCGCGCCGTCTTGCCGTGGCGCCAAGCGTTGCTGGGCGTGGCGGAGCGGCTCGAGCGGGCAGAGCCGGTCGGTCCGTGCGGGGTGGCGCGGGTGATGGTGCTGCTCACTGATGGAAGTAGCCCTGTGTATGACCCGCACGCGGCGCGCTCGATGAGCGAGGCCATCTGGTGGATCGCCGACGGGCTGCGCCCGGTTGCGCCCGACGACGGGACTCGTTCCTTCGGCACGCCAGTTCATCCCTAGCCCTGAAACTGCACGCGGGCCACCGCCTGCACGCGGCTCTTCACAACATCTATATGGCGCGGGCCGGTTTCTGCATGGGCTCTTGACTACAGAGCGGCCACCATGGGGCCATGGATGTTTTAGCCGTATTGCTCGCAGTGCTGATGTTCAGTGTCCTGCTCGCGCTCGTGTACGGGATCGAGCGGATATGAACATTCCCCTCGGGGCGTTCATCGCTCACATGAGCGGCGCGGATTTCTTCGGTCTTGTCGTCTCCGTGCTCGTCTGCGCCTATCTCCTCTACGCGCTCCTGCGGGGCGAGAAGTTCTAGGCAGGCAGGGGGCGCGGTGACCTTCCTCGGCTGGCTCACGATCTTCCTGTTCGTGTCACTCTTGACGGCGCTCGCGCTGCCGCTCGGTCGCTACCTGGCGGCTGTCTACACCGGACAGCGAACGGTGCTCGACCCCCTGTTCCGTACCCCCGAGCAGTTGCTGTACCGGATCATGCGGGTCGACCCGGATCGGGGCCAGGACTGGAGGGCCTACGCCAAGAGCCTGATCATCTTCTCGCTCGTCGGATGGTTGCTGCTGTATCTCATTCTGCGCACGCAGACGCTGTGGAACTTCACAGGACTGAACCCACAGCACTTCCACTCGGGCACGTGGGACGTGACGTTCAACACCGCTTCGTCGTTCATGACGAACACCAACTGGCAGTACTACAGCGGCGAGACGACGATGAGCTACTTCAGCCAGATGGCCGGGCTCACCGTCCAGAACTTCCTCTCGGCCGGAGTCGGGATCGCCGTCGCAGTGGCGCTGATCCGGGGGATCGTCGGCCGCAGCGGCAAGAGCCTCGGCAACTTCTGGCAGGACCTGGTGCGGACCGTCCTGTGGGTGCTGACGCCGATCTCGTTCCTCGTCGCACTGGTGCTCGTGTTCCAGGGCTCGATCCAGAACTTCTCCCACTACGCGAGTTTCAACGGCGTGACCGGGCTGGCGAACACGATCGCGATGGGCCCGGTCGCCTCCCAAGAGGCGATCAAGCTGCTCGGGACCAACGGCGGCGGCTTCTTCAACACCAACTCGGCCCACCCGTTCGAGAACCCAACCGGCTTCACCAACTTCATCGAGATGCTGACGGTGCTGGTCATCCCGGCGGCGCTCGTATTCATGTACGGCCGGATGGCCGGCAAGCGTCGCCAGGGCTACGCGATCTACGCGACGATGATGATCATGTTCCTCGGCGCGGTGAGCGTCGCCTACATCGCCGAGGCGCACGGATCGCCTGCTCAGCACGCGGCGGGACTGCACACGCACGTGATCGCGGGATCCACCGGCGGCAACCTGGAGGGCAAGGAGCAGCGTTTCGGGATCGCCGGTTCCGCCCTGTTTGACACGGTCACCACCGCCACCTCGTGCGGGGCGGTGAACAGCGCGATCGAGTCGTTCACCGGGATCGGAGGCGCGGTCCCGATGGCGAACCTGTCCGCCAGCGAGGTGATCTTCGGGGGCGTCGGCACCGGCCTCTACTCGATCCTCCTGTACGTCCTGCTGGCGGTGTTCATCGGCGGGCTGATGGTCGGACGAACGCCCGAGTACCTGGGCAAGAAGCTCGAGGCGCGCGAGATCAAGCTGGTGGCTATCGGGCTGTTGATCACACCGCTGGCGGCGCTGTTCTCGACCGCCCTGGCGACCGCGAGCGCCGCCGGGCGAGCCTCGATCTCGGCTGCTGCGGCCGGCAGCCCCCAGGGATTCTCAGAGACCTTGTACGCGTATCTGTCGCAAGCCAACAACAACGGCTCCGCATTCGCCGGCTACACCGGCTTCAGCCAGCCGAACCCAGGCAACATTGGCTCCCACGGGATCAAGTTCGCCAACCTGCTCGGCGGCTTCACGATGATGTTCGCGCGCTACGCGCCGATCCTGTTCGCGCTGGCGGTCGCCGGCTCGCTGGCCGGCAAGCGGGTCAGCCCCGCCGGCCTGGGAACGATGCGCACCGACAACCCGACGTTCGTGGTGCTGCTGATTGGCGTGATCATCCTCGTCGGCGCGCTCACGTTCTTCCCCGCCCTGCTGCTCGGACCAATCGTCCAGGGCCTGACCGGACATCTGTACTGATTATGAAAAAAGACCTCGTCACCTCCGCGATCGGGATCCTCGTGCTGACGCTGCTGTGCGGGATCGTCTATCCGCTCGTCGTCACCGGCGTCAGCCAGGTCGCCTTTCCGGGCAACGCCAACGGCCAGAAGGTCTATGTGAACGGCAAGCTGGTGGGCTCGAAGATCATCGGCCAGCAGTTCGCCACCCAGGTCGAGAAGAACGGCAAACCGCGAGTCGACAAGAACGGCAACCCGGTCACCACACCGGACCGGCGCTACTTCCAGCCGCGACCGTCGGCCACCACCCCGCCCAATAACGCGGCCGCCACCACATTCTCGAATCTCGGTCCCAACAACATCGCCACTGAACAGGCGATCGCCTCGAACATCCAGGGCTACCTGGCGCTTGAGAAGCCCTACGACCACGGGCTGAGCGCCGCGAAGGTGCCGGTCGACGCGGCCAATACCTCGGCCTCGGGGATCGACCCGGACATCTCGCTCGCCAATGCCGACATCCAAGCCCGCCGCGTTGCGGCAATCCGCCACCTGCCGATGCCCGAAGTGATGCAGCTGATCTCGAAATACACGGCCGGGCGCGGCCTCGGCTTCTCCGGAGAACCGGGTGTGAACGTGCTGGAGCTCAACTTGGCGCTCGATCGCCTGGCCGGAGGTCAGTGATGGCGCTCTTGGCACCGCCAGAGGAGCGCGCAGCGCCCCGCGCATCCGAGCGCCGCGCGATCTCGTTGTTCCAGCCCGACATCGTCAGGCGAGCGCTGATCGACAGCTTTGTCAAGCTCGACCCGAGGGTCCAGATTCGCAACCCCGTGATGTTCGTGGTCGAGATCGGGGCGAGCATCACGACGGTCACCTGGTTGATCCAGGTGTTCGGAGGCAAAGCGCTGGGGGGCAACGATCCGGCCTGGTACACGTTCGTCATCTCGTTCTGGCTGTGGCTCACGGTCGTGTTCGCGAACATGGCCGAGGCATTTGCCGAAGGGCGCGGCCGTGCGCAGGCGGACACGCTTCGCTCGCTGCGCCAGGAGACGCTTGCGACGCTCGAGGATGGGAGCACGAAGAAGGCCTCCGAGCTTGCCAAGGGTGACGTCGTCGTCGTCGAGGCGGGCGAGCTCATCCCGGGCGACGGGACGGTGATCGAGGGGATCGCATCCGTCGACGAGTCGGCGATCACCGGCGAGTCGGCACCCGTGATCCGCGAGTCCGGCGGTGACCGCAGCGCCGTCACCGGTGGCACTCGCGTGCTGTCGGACGAGATTCGCGTCGAGATCACCCAGGAGCCGGGCCAGTCGTTTCTGGACCGGATGATCAATCTCGTCGAGGGCGCCGCGCGGCGTAAGACCCCGAACGAGATCGCCCTGAACATCCTCCTTGCGGGGCTGACACTGATCTTCATGATCGTCGTCGCGACGCTCCGCCCGTTCGGTCTCTTCGCTCATACCCCGATCTCCGAAACGACCTTGATCTCGCTGCTGGTGGCGCTGATCCCGACCACGATCGGGGCCCTTCTGTCGGCGATCGGCATCGCCGGGATGGATCGGCTCGTGCGCCGCAACGTGCTCGCGCTGTCGGGCCGCGCGGTCGAAGCCTCCGGCGATGTCGACGTGCTGCTGCTCGACAAGACGGGCACGATCACGATCGGCAACCGGCTTGCCTCCGAGTTCATCCCGATGCCGGGCGTACCGGAGGGCGAGTTGGCCGAGGTGGCGCAGATGGCCTCGCTCGCCGACGAGACGCCAGAGGGCC
The DNA here is from genome assembly GCA_963799745.1 of uncultured Solirubrobacterales bacterium. Classification (GTDB taxonomy): domain Bacteria; phylum Actinomycetota; class Thermoleophilia; order Solirubrobacterales; family Solirubrobacteraceae; genus Palsa-465. The sequence goes on from CAWCYH010000013.1 coordinate 102,847, forward strand.
GCTCGATCGTCGTCCTGGCCAAGCAATACGGCATCCGCGAGCACAACATGGCGGACCTGCACACCGAGTTCGTTCCCTTCACCGCCCAGACGAGAATGAGCGGGGTGAACCTCGACGGCCGTCAGCTGCGCAAGGGCGCGGGGGACGCGATCGTGAAGTTCGTCGAGGACGAAGGAGGTCGCCCCCCGACCGAGCTCCAGCCGGTTTTGGACCGGATCGGACGCGAGGGCGGAACGCCGCTGGCGGTCGCCCGCGACTCCCAGGTTGTCGGGGTCATCTACCTGAAGGACACGATCAAGGAGGGAATGCGCGAGCGCTTTGATCATCTGCGCGCGATGGGCATCCGCACGGTCATGATCACCGGCGATAACCGCCTGACCGCGGCCAAGATCGCGGAGGAGTCGGGCGTCGATGACTTCCTCGCAGAGGCCACGCCGGAGGCCAAGCTCGCGCTGATCAAGGAGCAGCAGACCAGCGGACGGATGGTGGCGATGACCGGCGACGGCACCAACGACGCACCGGCCCTCGCTCAAGCAGACGTCGGCGTCGCCATGAACACCGGCACCCAGGCCGCGCGGGAGGCCGGCAACATGGTCGATCTGGACTCCAATCCGACCAAGCTGATTGAGATCGTCGAGGTGGGCAAGCAGCTGTTGATCACGCGAGGCGCGCTGACCACGTTCTCGATCGCCAACGACGTCGCCAAGTACTTCGCGATCCTGCCGGCGATCTTCGTCTCGACGTGGGCTACCACCAAGGGTGGCACGGGGCCCTTGCACGTGCTCAACATCATGAGCCTCGGCACCCCGAAGTCGGCAGTGATCTCGGCGATCATCTTCAACGCGTTGGTCATTCCCCTGCTGATCCCGGTCTCGCTCAGAGGCGTGCGTTACCGGCCGATCGGCGCCAGTGCGCTGCTGCGGCGCAACCTCTGGATCTATGGCCTCGGCGGGCTGATCGCCCCGTTCATCGGCATCAAGCTGATCGACTTGATCATCCACAACCTGCTTGGGGCGTAGTGTTGCCCGCCACCCTTGCGAATCCGCTACCGATGATGCACGGCGATCGGGCCCGCGGCCACTACAAGATCTTCCTGGGCATGGCCGCCGGAGTCGGAAAGACCTATCGGATGCTCCAGGAGGGGCAAGCGGAGGCCGAAGCCGGCCGCGACGTTGTGATCGGCTATCTCGAGCCGCACGGACGGGCTGAAACGGTCGCCCTGGCCGACGGCTTGGAAGTGGTTCCGCGCCGGAGGGTGAGCTATCGCGACACGGTGCTCGAGGAGATGGACCTGCCGGCGATCCTGCGGCGCGCCCCGGAGCTGTGCCTGATCGATGAGCTCGCACACAGCAATGCGCCGGGCGTGGAGCACGAGAAGCGCTACGAGGACATCGAGGACGTACTCGCCGTGGGGATCGATGTCTTCTCGACGGTCAACGTGCAGCATCTGGAGAGCCTCAACGACCAGGTCGCGGAGCTGACCAGCATCCGTGTGCGCGAAACCGTTCCCGACGCGGTGCTCGGATCAGCCGATGAAGTCGTGCTGATCGACATCACGCCGCAATCGCTGATCGAGCGTCTTCGCGCGGGCAAGGTGTATCCGGGCGAACGCGTGCAGGCCGCGCTCGAGAACTTCTTCAAAGTCGAGAATCTCTCCGCGCTGCGGGAGGTCGCGCTGCGCCAGGTGGCCGAAGAGGTCGAGGCGAAGCGAATCCCGGTGGACACCGCAGGGCGCCCGGGGGACGAGCGGCTGATCGACACGGCGGCGCCCCAGGCGGTCGGTGAGCGGTTGCTGGCCCTGATCAAGCCGCAACCCGAGTCCCAGCGCGTGGTCAGGCGCGCTTGGCGCTCCGCGCAGCGACTCGGCGCCGAGCTCGACCTTCTGTGGGTAGCTGACCACGACCCGTCCGCCGCCGAGCGTGAGCAGCTCGACGCTCTGCGCAGGTTGGCAACCGTGCTCGGCGCGCATCTCCTGGTGGAGCGAGGTGACGACGTCGCGGCGGTCACGCAGCGGGTGGCGAGCGAGCACGGGACGACGTATGTGCTGATGGGCACGCCAAAACCTCGCACCGCGCTTCGCCGGCTGGTCCAGCCGGCACTGCCGTTCAGGCTGCTCGCGACCCTTCCGGGCGTCGATTTGAGGATCGTCGCAGACCGGACCCAGCGTCAGAAGGAGGAGGAATGACCGTCTTGCTGACAGTAGTGGTGGTGGCCCTGGCGCTTGCCTTGGCGGCGCTCGCCTGGACGCGGCTCGAGGGCCGAAGGCGGCCTCCCCCCCGTGCGGCGAGCCGCGGCGGGCGACGGATCCTGTTCCCGTATGTCGCCAACGGGCTTTCGCCCCGGGCGCTCGATGCCGCGCTGCGCCAGGCGAGTGCCGAGGACGCGACGCTCGTACCGGTGTTTCTCGGCCGGGTCCCGCTCCAGCTCCCGGTCGGCGCGCCGCTACCCCATCAGTGCAGCGTCGCGATCCCCCTCCAGGAAGCGATCGAGCAGCGAGCGGCGGCGTTCGACGTCCCGGTCGACGCCCGAATCGAGCAGGGCAGGACATATCGCCACGCCCTCAGGCAGACGATCGAGCACGAACACTTCGATCGGCTGGTCGTCGCCGCGGCGGCGAACGGCAATCCTGGATTCGACGCCGACGACGTGGCGTGGCTGCTCGATGCGTCGCCGGGCGAGATCGTCGTGCTACGGCCCGACAAAGATGAGCGAATCAGGCCGCTCCCGACCCGCCGGCGCCGGCTCCCGCGCGGGCAGCGTCCGCGCCGGCGAGCGAGGCTGACCGAGCCGCGCGGGGCTGAACGAGCCGCTGGCCGGGCGTAATCGACGTGGGCCATCGAGTCAGTCCTATAGCCCGACTCGATGGCCCACGTCAGGCGCTCGCAGCCCTCGGAGCAGGTTCCAGCCCGGGCTAATCCTGGATATGAAACGGCACCGTCGCGATCACCACGTCGGTGCGCGCCTTGAGCACGCCCTCCAGCAGCCGACCGCGCTGATTGTGGAGGATCTCGTGCCGTCGCTTCTTCGGGATGATCTGCGGGATCAGGACGGTGATCGTCGCGTCCTCGTTCTCGATCGACTTGATGTACCGGAGCACCGTCCGGATCAGGGAGCGGTGGCGATCGAGCAACACCTCGATCGGAATCCCCGGCGCCCACTCGTCCCATTCGTGCTTGATTCGGTCGCACTCCTCCTCGTCTCCGGCCACGGCCACGGCGACCACCGTCTCACCGAGTGACAGCGCGCAGCTCACCGCTCGCGTGGTCAGCACGTTGACCGAGGAGGTCGGAACGATCACGACGCTGTCGCGCCGCCGCGGATGCGGCGGCGTCTTGCCGAGGCGCAGCTCGTGCGCGGCATGGGCGTAGTAGTTCTCGGTCCGCGAGAACAGGAACATCATCACCGGTATCGCGATCACCACCACCCAGGCGCCCTCGAGGAACTTGCTGGTCAGGAACACCACCACCGCGATCGCGGTCATCACCGCGCCGGTGCCGTTCAATGCGACTCTGGCGCGCCACTTCGCGGGACGCTCCTGGCGCCAGTGGCGTACCAGGCCGACCTGGCTGATCGTGAAGCCGAGAAACACGCCGATCGCGTACAGCGGGATCAGCCGGGTGGTCTCGGCGTTCACCGCGATCAGCAGCAGCAGCGCCGCGAGCGCGAGCGCGATGATCCCGTGGCGGTAGACCGGCTTCTCGGCGCGCAGGTAGAACATGTGCGGAAGGCGGTGGTCGCGGGCGAGCAGGCTCATCAGCACCGGGAGGCCACCAAAGCTCGTGTTGGCGGCCAGTCCAAGGACCAGCGCCACCGCAATGTTCGACACGTAGAACGGCCAGCCGGTCCCGAACGCACCCGCTGACAGCTGCGCGAGGACCGTGACGCCGCCCCGGGGAACCACGTGGTGAGCATGAGCCAGCGTCGCCAGGCCGATCAGCATGATTCCCAGCAGCACGCCAAGCGAGATCTCGGTCCGCTGCGCCGTCCGCACGCGCGGCGCGCGGAACGCCGGGACGCCGTTGGCGATCGCCTCAACCCCGGTGAGCGCGGAGCACCCGGCCGCAAACGCCTTGAGGATCAGCACGATCCCGAGCGCCTCTGTCGCCGACACGGGGATCGGCGTCCCGATCTTTGCGACCGGATGGGAGTGAAACGGTCCCACGATGATCACCGCGAAGGTGCTCACCAGGAACACGGCGGCGGGCAGCATCAGGACCTTCGCCGACTCCGAGATCCCGAACATGTTGATCGCCGTCAACAGCGCCAGCGCGATCGCCGACACGAGCAGAAGGTGGTGCGCGAGGGCCGGGAACACGCTGCCGAGGCTGGCGGCCCCGGCGGCCAGGCTGACCGCGACCGTCAGCACGTAGTCGACGACCAGCGAAGCCGCCGCCAGCAGCGCCGGCCACCGGCCCAGGTTGCGCTTGGCGACCGCGTACGCCCCGCCGCCATCGGGATGAGCCGCGATCACCTGCGAGTAGGAGACGACCAGCACCGCCAGCATCCCGACGATCACGAGCGTCAGCGGCACCGTGAAGCGAAGCGCACTCGTGCCGGCGGCGACCAGCACGACGATCATCGCCTCCGGTCCGTAGGCGACGCTCGAGAGCGCGTCGAGGCTCAGCGCCGAGAGCCCGGTGGTGACGCCGAGGTCGGGCCCGGGCTCGGCGTGGCGGCCGACGCGGCGAGGTCTTCGCTCCCGTGTGCCCCGTTTCACGGGGTCCCGTATGCCTGGTTCCACGGGACTGACCTCGCCGCGCCGGTCCGCCGCAACTACGCGAGGCCGTTGGCCTTCAGGAATTCCTTCGCGACCACTTGCGGCGATTGCTGGTCGAGCGCGACCGCGGCGTTCATCTTCCTGATCGCCGGGAGGGTGAGCAGCGAGCTGACCTTGTTGAGCGTCTGTGCGAACGCGGGGCCCTCGGACGCGAGCAGGCTCTTCTTGACCACCGGCGTCACGTTTTGGAAGCCGAACACGCGCTTGGGATCGGTCAGCAGCACGTACTTCCCGCTCGTCAGCTCGGCATCGGTCGTGAACGCGTCGAAGGTGTCGACCTGTCCGTCGTCGATCGCCTTATAGGTGATCCCGATTGCCAGCGGGACGAACGTCGGATCGATTCCGTACTCCTTCTTCAATCCGACCAGGCCGGAGAAGCGGGTGGCGAACTCCGGTGCGCCACCGAGCTTCAGCGAATGGCCGAGCTTCTTCAGGTCGGCGATCGTGCTCAGGTGGTTCTTGGCCGCGAACGCCTTGGTCACCGCGAGCGCGTCGGAGTCGTAAAACGGGGTCTGCTTCAGCAGTACGTAGCCGTGCTTCAGCGCGTAAGCCTGCGCCAGGGCGTAGGTCTGTGCGGCGCTGGTCGGCGGCTTCTCGTCGCCGGCGATCGCCGACAGCAGCGTCCCGGTGTACTCGGGATACAGATCGATCTGCGCTGAGGTCAGCGCCTTCCAGATGATCTCGGAGGAGCCGATGTTGCCCTTCAACGTCACCTTGTAGCCCTTCGCGGCGAGGGCCTGCGAGTACAGCGCGCCGAGGATGTACTCCTCGGTGAAGTTCTTATCGCCGATCGTCACCGGCGGCTTGCCGACGCCGGGGCCGCTCGTCGCCGATGGCGGGGTACTCTGGGTCGGCCCGGACGTGGTGCTCGCGGCCGCGCTCTTGGTAGTCGTCGTCGAACTGGACGAGCTCTTCGACGAGCTCCCACACGCCGCAAGCGACGTGGCGAGCAGGATCGCGACGGTGGTCGCTTTGAACCATCTCATGTTGACTCCTTCTTTCGGGATCGTTGCGGTCAAGGTCGCTGTCATGCAGTTTCGGTGACGAGCGGCGCAACCGTCAGGGTGATGTCCTCCGCCTCCTGCACCTTCACCCCGCGCGGCGTCAGCGCCCGCTGGATCAGGGACAGGACCAGTTCCACCGCGAGCGCCAGCGCGGCGATGCAGATCGCCGCCCCGAGGACGCCCGACAGGTGGTAGCTGGTCTCGTTGTTGATGATGTCGCCGAGGCTGCCGCTGAACCCGGTCAGGGCGGCGATCGTCGTCGTCGAGACGACGAACAGCGCCGCGGTGCGGATTCCGGCGAAGATCAGCGGGATTCCCAACGGCATCTCGACCTTGCGCAGGATCTCGAATCCGGTCATCCCCATCCCCCGCGCCGCGTCGACCACGTCGGGATCCACGGCATCAATCGCCACGTACGCGTTGGTGATGATCGGCGGGACGGCGAGTACCACCAGCGCCAGCTCGACGTTGCGAAGCCCGATCCCGAGGAACGCCACCCCGATCGCGAGCACCGCCAGGCTCGGGAGCGCACGCCAGATGTTGCCGACGTTGATTGCGACGAACGAGCCGCGATGGAGGTGACCGAGCCACACGCCGAGCGGCAGCGCGATCACGAGCGAGAGCCCGATGCCGATTCCGGCGATCTTGAGCGTCTCGAGCGTCAGGTGAACGAGGCTCGGCAGCGGCGGCGCTCCCGGCACCTGGCCGTCACGGCCGATGAACCTGAGTGCCTGCAGGAAGTTGTTCATCAGCCCGCCCGCGCCCGGGTCCAGGGAGTCAGGAATCGCTGGACGATCACCAGCAGCCCGTCCGCCGCGAGCGCCAGTCCCACCGCCATCGCGCCGGCGACGATCAGCTCCGTCTTGAACACCTCGTTGGAGATCGCGGTCAGGATCGGTACGCCCAATCCCTCGTTGTCGATCAGCGACGCCACCGTGGCGAGCGAGATCACGGTCACGGTGGCGATTCGTAACCCCGCGATGATCGCCGGCAGGGCCAGCGGCAGCTCGACGCGGAGCAGCGTCTGGGTCGGTCCCATCCCCATCCCGGCGGCGGCATCGCGGACTTCGGCAGGCACCTCCCGCAGGCCGGTCAGGGTGTTGCGGAACATGATCAGCAGCGTGTAGGAGACCAGCGCGACCTCGGCCGTCGTCCGGCTCAGCCCCAGACCCGGAACCGGCTCCAGCAGCTCGAACAGGGCCAGCGACGGAATCGTGTAGAGGATCGAGGTCACGATCAGCACCGGCCGCTCGAACCAGTGCCGGCGATAGGCGATCAGCGCCAGCGTCGTCGAGATCAGAAACCCGATCGCCACCGCGATCAGGGTCAGGACGATGTGCTGGCGGAGCGCCGGCCACAGCACCGTGCTCCAGTTCTGCGACACCCAGTGAGGACAGAACAGCCGGTTGGCACGCTCGCACGCAAACGACGAAGAGCTACCGCCGAAGTTCGGAATGACCGGTCCGCCGCTGGCGATCAGGATCACCTGGCGGGCTCCTTCTCCCGAGGTAGCCCATCGCCGCCGAGCAGGCCCCCGAGCAGCTCGAGCGTGACGATGCCGGCCGGCTGATCCTGCTCGTCCACCACCGTCAGGGGGCTGCCGCCGGCCGCCAGCATCTGTGACAGCGCGTCACGAACGGTTGTGGTGAGCGGGACGCTCTGCGGTCCGGGCTGTGCGCCGTTTGGCTCGAGCAGCCTCACTTCCTGCAGGGTCGCCAGACCCAGCCGCTTGAGCGCCCGGTCGGCACCCACGAACTCCGCCACGAACTCGTCAGCGGGGTTGGTGAGGATCTCCGCCGGCGTGTCGTACTGAGCGAGATGGCCGCCCTGGCGCAGAATCGCGATCCTGTCGCCCATCTTGATCGCCTCGTCGATGTCGTGCGTGACGAACACGACGGTTTTGCGCACCCGTTCCTGGAGGCCCAGGAACTCGTCCTGGAGCCGCGTGCGGTTGATCGGATCGATCGCACCGAACGGCTCATCCATCAGCATCAACGGTGGGTCCGCGGCCAGCGCCCTGGCGACCCCGATCCGCTGGCGCTGACCCCCGGAGAGCTGCGCGGGATACCTCGGGCCGAGCTCCTCGGGATCGAGCCCGGTCAGCTCGAGCAGCTCGTTTACCCGCGCCAAGATCCGTCGCTTGTCCCATCCCAGCAGCCGCGGGACGGTAGCGATGTTCTCGGCGACCGTCTGATGCGGGAACAGGCCGATCTGCTGGATCACGTAGCCGATCTCCCGCCGCAGCTCGTAGGGCTCGCGATCGAGCACGCTGCGCCCACCGAGCAGGATGTCGCCAGAGGAGAGCGGGATCATCCGGTTGATCAGCCGCATGGCGGTCGTCTTGCCCGAGCCCGAGGGTCCCACGAGCACGCACACCTCGCCGGCGCCGACGCTCAGGCTGAGCTCCTGGATCGCTGCCTCGCGCTGTCCGGGATAGCGCTTGGAGACGCTGCGGAGCTCGAGCGTCGCCGCTTGCGGGAACGACGACAGCCCCTCTGGCTGGGCAGTGTTTGCAACGGGCAAGGGGAGAAAACCGGACCGGGTTCGCCGACTAGCCTACTGATATGCATCCACCTGGTCGCCGTCGCCGCCTGCTGGTGCTCGCAATCTGCAGCATGAGCCTGCTGATCGTCGGCCTCGATACGACGATCGTCAACGTCGCCCTGCCCTCGATTCACCGCTCGCTGCACGCCTCGATCTCGGGGCTGCAGTGGATCGTTGACGCGTACACGCTGGTGCTGGCCAGCCTGCTGATGCTCGCCGGCTCAACCGCCGACCGGGTCGGCCGGCGCAAGACGTTTCAGACCGGGCTGGTGGTGTTCTCGCTGGGATCGCTGCTGTGCGCGCTCGCGCCCAGCCTTCCGTTTTTGATCGCCGCGCGCGTGATTCAGGCGATCGGTGGCGCGATGCTCAACCCGGTCGCGATGTCGATCATCCGCAACGTGTTCGAGGATCCGCGCGAGCGGGCACAGGCGATCGGTGTATGGGGTGCTGTGTTCGGGCTGAGCATGGCGCTGGGACCGGTCCTCGGCGGCGTGCTCGTCGATGCGTTCAGCTGGCGCGCGGTGTTCCTGGTCAACCTGCCGGTGGGCCTGGCCGCGATCCTCTTGACCGCGCTGTTCGTCCCGGAGTCACGGGCTCCACATCCGCGCCGGATCGATCCCGTGGGGCAGGTGCTGGTGATCGTCGCGCTGGCGTCGCTGACCTATGGGATCATCGAGGGCCCGCGGAGCGGATGGCTGTCGGGCGAGATCCTCGGGCTGTTCGGTCTCTCGGCGGCGTCCTTCGCCGCCCTGATCTTCTACGAGCTGCGCCGCCGGGAGCCCCTCCTGGAGGTCCGTTTCTTCCGGAGCGCCCCGTTCGCGGGCGCGAGCGCGATCGCCGTCTGCGTGTTCGCCGCGATCGGCGGCTTCCTGTTCCTGAACACGCTCTACCTGCAGGGCGTGCGCGGCCTCTCCCCGTTCCACGCCGGGCTGTACATGCTGCCGATGGCTGGGATGATGTTGATCTGCTCGCCCATCTCGGGCCACCTGGTCGGGCGTCAGGGAGCGCGGCTGCCGCTGCTGCTGGGCGGCGCCGGCGTGTTGATCAGCGCCCTGATGCTGACCCGCCTGACTCCGTCAAGCAGCACGGCATTTCTGTTTCTCGCCTACGTGATCTTCGGCGCGGGGTCCGGGCTCGTGAACCCGCCGATCACGAACACGGCCGTGTCGGGAATGCCCTCCGCCCAGGCCGGCGTCGCGGCGGCAGTGGCCTCGACCAGCCGGCAGGTCGGGACGACGCTCGGCGTCGCGGTCGTCGGCGCGGTCGCGGGTGGGATCGCCGCGAGCGGCATCGGCAAGGGATTTGCCGCCGCCACCCATCCGAGCTGGTGGATCATCGCGGCACTCGGGCTCGCGGTTGTCGTGCTCGGCGCGGTGACCACGACCCAATGGGCGAGCGACACCGCCCGCGCCACCGCGGAACGGTTTCACGAGGGACCGCGTTATGCCGGCAGCGAGGTGGTCGCGGGGTGATCGTTCATCGGTGTCGGCACCGCTTCGGCCAGCGTGGGCTGCGGGCGCCGAACTTGGCGATCAGCGATCGGTAGAGCGCGAACGCCGGCTTGGGCGTGTAGTCGGCGCGCAGGAGGCCATCGGAGGAGAAGATTGCGCCGAGCGACGTCGACGGTGTACTCGAGCTCGAGTCGCGCAGGTTGAACCATCGGTAGTCGGTGATGTTGAAGGTGCCGGAATACCCGTGGACAGCGTTGACGAGCTGGCCGAGCGCGGCCGCCTGCCGAGCATCTCCCGAGCTCCCGCTTGGAAAGCCGTTTTCGGTGATCCAAATCGGCACGCGCGGGCCGATCCGGGCCTTCGGCATCAGGCAATCGCGCAGCACACCCGCCGCTTGCGCGAACTCGGCCCGGAAGCTGTCGCCGGGTCCGATCACCGGGGGGTAGATCGAGCCGGGATAGAAGTCCAGCCCGACGAAGCCGAGCGAGTCCCGGAATGCTCTGCCGCCGTGCGCGCCGAGATAGGAGAAGAACCCGGCGTCCTGGCTGGGCACGAACCGGTAGGCGTAGGTGAAGCCGAACCGCAGCTGGCGATAGCCGCGACGGGCTGCCTCCTGGTCAGCCGCCTCGATCCCGTCGATCAGCGCATCCTCCGCCCGCGGATAGGAGCCATCGGAGGTGTTCGGCGAGATCTTGATGTTCACCTCGTTGGTGATCGTCATCGCCACGACCCGCGGGTCGGGACCGAACGAATCGACTACGTGGCGGACGTAGCGCACCCACTCCCTCAGATTGCCCGCCTGGTTCGAGGTCGGGTGATAGCGGACCTGAAGCTCGACCTCGAATCCCCTCCGGGTATATCTCGCTGTCATCCGCTTGAAGCGGTCGATGCCGGACTGGCCGTCTGAGAAGAACAAGCGGTTGAGCCGGATCACGAGTACCCGCCCCGGCGGCCGCAGTCTCCGCACGGCGGACAGGTCGCGTGCCGGGTCATCGGCGACGGTAGGGAGCTGGACGCCGCCGGCGCTCCCGGCGATTCCCGGGTCGACGCCGAACCGCACCGGCGCTCCGGCTCGGGCCGGGGCGCCGCCGTAGCGGCCGGTGCAATCGCGGTCTGGCGCCCTACGGGCGGACCCTGCGCCGGCCGCCAGCTGCGGGCCGGCCGCCAGCAGGGTGGCCGCGAGCACGGTACCGGTGGCGATCAGCGTGACGGTCTGGCGCTTCATCCACCCGGCGGTCCCAATGCCAGATGACGTTCGAGCCGTCGTGTCAGCGACGCTTTGACCTCAGGCCACTCGTCGTCGATCACCGAGTAATAGGCCGAGTCCCGTGCCGCGCGGTCCTTGACGACCATGTGCTTGCGGAACACGCCCTCGAACTCCGCGCCGAGTGCCTCGAGCGCGCCCCGCGAACGCTCGTTGCGGGCGTCGGTCTTGAACTCGACTCGGCGGCAGCCGACTCGTTCGAACGCGTGTTCCAGCAGGAGCAGCTTGGACTCAACATTGACACCGGAGCCCCACACGCTCCGCGCGAGCCAGGTCCAGCCGATCTCGACCCGCAGGTGCTCGAGGCGGATCTCCTGAAAACGCGTCGAGCCGACCGGCTCACCGGTGCGCGCAGAGAGGATCGCGAACGGCACCTCGAGCTCGGCCCGGGCCGCTTCGAGCGCGGCGGTCAGCCAACTGTCGAGCTGCGTGCGCGAGGTACGGAGATCTTCCGGGAGCCACTGGAACAACTCTCCGTCGCGGGCTGCTTCCGATAGGCCTGTTCCATGCTCGCGCGTCAGCGGTTCGAGCACCGCCAGCCGGCCCTCGAGGCGCCCGCTGAGGTCACGGACGGTCGGAACGCGCTCATTGCTGGCTGGGGGCTTGGACATCGGACTCAAGATAGGCCAACGACGGTCCGCGCCCGCTTCCGTTGCCGCCCGGCGGCTCCAGTAACCCCGCCTGACTGCCTCGCTCCATCGGCGTTACCCAGAGCTCCTCGATCAGGATCTTGATCGTCGCGAGGATCGGGATCGCGACGAACAGGCCAACGAAACCGAACAACCGGTCGACCGCGACGACACCGACCGCGACGACCGCGGGGTGCATCTCGACCGACCGGGCGACCACCAGCGGCTGGATCACGTTCCCTTCGAGCTGGTGGGCGCCAACGTAGATCGCGGCGACGAGCAGCGCCTTTCCGGGGGAGATCGTAAGCGCGTACACGATCGGCGGGATCGAGCTCACCAGCGCCCCGAAGTAGGGGACGATGATCGCCACTGCGGTGAACACGGCGAAGAACGCGGCGAAGTCCAGGTTGATGATCCGCAGACCGATGTAGGTGAGGACTCCGAGGAGGACCATCCCGATCACCAACCCTCGCAGCCACCCGATGTAGGCGCGGCCCAACCGGTGGAGGATGTGCTTCGCGTGCCGGCGCCGGGCGGGCGGAAAGATCCGAATCAAACCGCCGACCAGCGGCTCTGGATGGATCGCGGTGTACAGCGCCGTCAGCAGGATCACCACGATCGCCGCGATTGCGGCCGCGATGCTGGCGCCGATCGATGCCAGCGGCCCGAGCACGCGGGTCGGATGCTGGGTATAGCCGTTAACGAAATGCTGTACCTGCTGCCCGACTCGGCTCGGCGAGGTCCCGGTGAGGCCGGCGACGCGGTGGCGGAGCGAGTCGACGATGCTCGGCAGCGAGGCAGTGAAGTGGTTGACCTCGCTGCTGAACACGGGAACCACCAGGGCGATCACCCCACCGAGCGCCGCGAGCCCCAGCAACAGTGCCATCGCCGCGCCCAGTGCGCGCGGGATTCCGTGTCGGGCGAGCATCGAAGCGACCGCCGACAGGGGGAGCGCAATGATGACCACGATCAAGATCGCGAGCACGAGCGTCACCAGTTGCTGGAAGATCAGCCCCGCGACCACCAGCCCGAACGCGAGCAGCACGGCGCGGTAAAGCGCGCCCGGCGTGATCCGCGACTGCGTCATCACTCCCAAGGCTGCCCGCAGAACGCTTCTTGCATGCTCGCTGCGCCGGGATCGCCGTCCGCGGGATGAGCAACCGGGCCGTCTACCGTGCGGTGGCGCTCGGCGCAGCGCTGATCGTGCTGGCGCTGGTGGTGGCGCAGCTGATGACGCTGCTGCTGGCCGTCGTGGTCACGATCATCGTCTCGCTGCCGCTGTCGGCTGCCGCCTCGGCGGCCGAGCGGCGAGGGGCGCCGCGAGCAGTCGGCGCGCTCGCGGCGCTGGTGGGTGGGTTTGCGACGATCGCGCTGGTGGCGCTGGCGGTGATTCCGGAGTTCGTCGATCAGGCCAAGGACTTCGCCCAGCGACTACCGGCGATCCTGTCGAGCGCCGACCGCTACCTGCACGGGATCGGCGGTCGGCACACGCCGAAGCTCTCCGCGGAGCTGGTGCGGTTCGTTCAGGGTTACACGCACCACCCGCAGCGGCTGATCGGTCCGCTCGAGCAGATTAGCCTGAGCGCGCTGGCGATCGTCGCCTCGCTCGTGCTGATCGTGCTCGTCGCTTTCCTGATCGCGGTCAACCCGGAGCCGCTGCTCGACGCCGCGTTGCGCCTGGCGCCCGCGGCGCGACGCGAGCAGGCCAGGGCCGTGCTGGAGCGGGTGAGGCGAGCCTGGCTCGGGTGGATGCTGGCCGTCGGGCTCGACATGGTCGTGCTGGGTGGCTTGCTGTTCGCCGGCATGGAGGCGGTTGGCCTGCCGTTTGCCGTCGGGTTCGCGGTCTTCTCCGCGATCATGACGGTGATCCCTAACTACGGCTCGATCATCAGTGCCATACCGCCGATTCTTGTCGGTCTCGCGCACTCCCCGGCAAAGGCCCTGGCGGTTCTCGCGGTGTACGTGATCGTCAACCAGATCGAGGGAAACCTGATCCTCCCCCTGATCATGGCGCGAACAGTCGACATGCACCCCGCCGTGGTCGCGATCGGGGTCCTCGTGATGGCCGCACTGTTCGGTCTGATCGGTGTGGTAATCGCGATCCCGCTGCTGTCGCTGGCGATGATCCTCGTCGAGGCGCTGTGGATCGAGCCTCAGGAGACAGCCGCATCGGTTCACGGAGACACCTCAGTCATGAAGCGGCCCCCCGCTGCGGGCTGACACGCGGCGACTGGCGCCCGCGGGGCCGCGGCGTGACTCAGCGTTCGAGGTGCTGATGACGGTTCGGGATCCCTCGTTCGGGTAAGCACCTGGGCTATGGGCGTCGAAACCTTTGACGACGAAGTCGTTGCTGGCTATTCCCCCCAGGACGAGAAGCCGATCCGCAGCTATGCGGTCCTCATGTCGGTCTTCTCCGCATTGGCGGGTGCGTTTGCCTTGTGGTTCCGCACCTCCGCGCGGGAGCTGCCGGACCGCATGGAGGGTCGGGATCTGATCCTCCTCACCGTGGCGAGCCACAAGGCCGCGCGGATGATCTCCAAGGACCGTGTGATGACCCCCGTCCGGGCGCCCTTCGCCCGCTTCGAGGGAGAGGGCGGGCCGGGCGAGGTCAGCGAGGAGGCGCGGGGAGAAGGCCTTCGGCGCGCGATCGGTGAGCTGCTGATATGCCCCTACTGCCTGGGTATGTGGACGAGTGCCGGGTTCGCCGCCGGCCTGCTCGTGGCTCCGCGCTTCACGCGCTGGGTCGCGTCGGTGCTGGTGTCGTTCTTCGGCTCTGAGCTGTTGCAGATCGCCTATCGGAAGGCGGAGAGCTTGTGAACTACCTGGGAAGGGGAAGACCGATGGCTCGCCATGAACCGGTGGCAGTACTCGGAGCGGGAGGCACAATGGGCTTTCCGATCGCGCGCAACCTGGCGCGGGCCGGCCTCGAGGTGCGGGCCTGGAACCGTTCTCGTGAGAAGGCAGAGCCGCTTGCGCAGGACGGGGCCGAGGTCTGCGAGACCCCGCGGCAGGCAGCCGCTGGAGCAGCGCTCGTGCTCACGATGCTCGCCGACACCGATGCCGTGACCGAGTCGGTGGACGGAGACCAAGGGGCGCTCGCCGATGCCGGCGAATCGTCGATCTGGCTGCAGATGAGCACGATCGGGGAGCTCGGAACAGAGCGCTGCGCCGAGCTGGCGCGCGCGCGCGGCGTCACGTTCATCGATGCGCCGGTGTTGGGCACCAAGCAGCCGGCCGAGCAGGGCGAGCTCGTGATCCTGGCCTCCGGCCCGGAGCAGGCACGTGAGCGGCTGACGGCGATCTTCGATGCAATTGGCAACAAGACGATGTGGATCGGCGACGCCGGCGCAGGTACCCGGCTGAAGATTGTCATCAACAGCTGGGTGCTGACGGTCGTCGAGGGAGGCGCGGAAACGATCGCGATGGCCGAGGGACTGGGGCTCGATCCGGCGTTGTTGCTCGCCGCGATCGAAGGCGGCCCGCTCGATCTTCCCTACTTGCGGATGAAGAGCAAGGCGATCGCCGAGCGCAACTTCGAGCCGTCATTCCGGCTCGAGCTGGCCGCCAAGGATGCTGCTCTGATCGAGGAGTCGGCGGCGCGCCACGATCTCGACCTGCCGCTGTTCAGCGTGATTCGCGAGCGGATGGCGGAAGGCGCCAAGGAGCACGGCGACGAGGACATGTGCGCCACGTACCTCACGAGTGCGCCGGTGCGCACGGCCGCCTGAGGGCGCCCGTCCAGGTGGTCCCCCGGCGTGGGTCCGGCTAAGCGGGCAGCGGCTCGACGAGCCGCGTGACCGATCGCCGCAACAACCGCGAGACGTGCATCTGGGAATAGCCGATCTCCTCGCCGATCTCCCGCTGCGTCAGATCGTGTAGGCAGCGAAGCGCCACGACGCGGCGCTCGATCTCCGACAGCTCGCTCCAGGTCCGGGCGATCGCCTCCCGGTTCTCGGCGATCTCGAAGCCGTCCTCCTCGCTGCCGATCAGTTCGACGAGGGCCGCCGCCTCCTCCCCCTCGCGCGAGACTGGGGCGTCGAGCGAGGCGGTCTCGTAGTTGCGGACGACCTCACTTGACTCGAGGACCTGCTCGAGCGGCCACGCCAGCGCATCGGCGAGCTCCTGGATGGTGGGCGAGTGTCCCAGGCGTTGGCACAGCCGTTCCCGGGCGCGGCCCATCGCCAGCGCCTGCTCCTGCAGGTCGCGCGGCACATGTACCCCCCAGCCCTTGTCGCGGAAATGACGCTTGAGTTCGCCCAGAATCGTCGGAGCCGCGAAGCTCGTGAAGCGGTGACCCAGACCTGGATCGAAACGGTCAAGCGCTTTCAGCAGCCCCAGGCAGGCGACCTGCACGAGGTCATCCAGCGGCTCGTGCGTGTAGTTGTAGCGGAGCGCCATTTTGCGCGCGAACGGCAGAAAGCGCTCCACGAGCTCGTCGCGGGCGGATCGCTCGCGTCGCTCGTGGTAGATGGCGAGCAGCTCGCTGTCGGTGAGCCGAGAGGTGTTGATCAGGCGAATCGAGCGGCACTGCGACGACGCGTTGAGGGCCAAAGGAGCGACCTCCATCTCGGGATCTCAAACGTGTTGTTCGTCCAACGGTCCTCATAGCTGGAGACCGCGTCCGGACAACCTGGTTCGTGCCGCTGGCTGCCACTCCCTGTCGGTCGCAGAGCGCCAACTTACAGTCTGTCCCGGTTCGTGGCCGCTGAAACAGGAGCCTGGGATCCGCGAAGACGATCTCCGGCATTTACGTCCCGGAGAACCTGTTCCCGCACTGGCTGCGTGATGTCGCCGCAGGTCTTGCCGATCCGCCCGCTGGCACAGGCCCGGCAAGAACTCAGTAGTAGTCCTCCACCTGGATCTTCCAGCGCGCGCTGTCCGAACCGGGCGAAACGGAGATCTGGTAGACGCCGGGACCGGATTTGAAGATCCGCTCCTCGCCGCTGCCCTCTCCGAGGCCGAACTGGTCGATGGTTGAGCCGTTGCCTAGATTGCTCACCTTCGCGTTCGGCCCAGAGCAGAAGAAGATGAACGTGCACGTTCCCTCATAACCCATGCTGTAGACGATCTCCCACCGGCTACCACGAATGCGAAACGGCACCGAACGTCCATTCCCATCCCCGGAGAAGCTCGTCAGCGGGCGCAGCCGTGGCGCCTCGGCGGCCGACAGCGCAACCGTCGATCCAGGCGCCAAGCTCGCTCCAGCCGACGGCGACTGCCCGGTGATCGTGCCCGTGCTGACGCCCGGCGCCGGCACCTGGGTCACGGCCGCTCGCAGCTTTCGCCGGCTCAGCACGGTTTGGGCGCTCTCCGTCGAGCTGCCCACGAGCGCCGGCACCGTGACCGGTCGCGGACCGGCGCTGAGCACCACGTTGACCGTCGCGCCGTCGCCGACGCGAGTGCCGGGCGCCGGGCTCTGGGCGACCGCGTGACCACGCGGCCTACCGCTGTAGCGCCGGCTGAATGCGGCTTGGAAATCCTCGCGATGAGAGGTGCTGACGATCCCGCCCCTGCTCATCCCGAGCAGATTGGGCACGCTCAGATGCCCCGACGCGGTGGCGAGTGCGACCGCGCCCATTCCAACCGCGACCAGCACGGCGAAGGTCAGAAGCGCGATCCGCTGCCGACGCTCGGACGGATTGAAGTTGTGCCGCGGTGAGCGCGGGTCCCCGACGCGGGTCGGCGGGATCGGTGGCGGCCCTTCGGCGGGAGCGTCTGAGCTGTCGGCAACGCTCGCACCATTGCCAGCGCCCGCGCCATCGCCAACGCCCTGCCGGGCGTTCGCGGTGCTCTCCGTGGCCACCCGGCGGCTCATCAGCTCGGTCGCCCCCGCAGGCTGCGTCGGTGGAGCGAGCACCGCGACGGCCGCGACGCGGCCGGCGCTCGAGGCAACGCCGGCAATGTCACGATCCTCTTCCTGGGCCGCGGCCGCCACAGCCGGAATTCGAACCTGTGCGAGCGCAGCGGCCAGTTCGTGGCCGTCGAGATAGCGCTCAGCCGGGTCTTTGGCGAGCGCCCGCCCCACGACCCGGACCAGCATCCGCGGGGTGTCGGCCGGAAGCGGCGGTGGCGGATCGTGAACATGGCGAAGCGCGAGTTCGACCGTCGACTTGCCCTCGAAGGGTGGACGGCCTGCGAGCATCTCGTACAGCACGATGCCCACCCCGTAGACGTCGGTGGCAGGACTCGTGACTCCGCCCGAGGCCTGCTCGGGCGCCATGTATCCGGGTGTGCCGGCGATCGTCGCCGCGATACCGTCGCTGCTGCCCTCCGCGAGCCGAGCGACGCCGAAATCGCCGACCTTGACGCGGCCCTCACGGGTGATCAGCACGTTGGCCGGCTTGACATCCCGGTGCACCACGCGCTGCGAATGCGCCCGGGCGAGCGCCGCGGCGAGCTGGAGAGCGATCTCGCGGGCTTCCGCCGGGGCGATCCGGCCGCTGCGCAGCCGGCTCGCCAGGCTCTCGCCGTCCACGAGCTCCGCGACGTAGTACAGCCCCTCCGCGGCCGCACCGACGTCGAAGATCTGGATGATGCCCGGATCGCTGATCGACGCGAGCAGCTGCGCCTCGCGCTCGAAGCTCACGGCCCACTCCGGGTCCTCGGCCCACCAGGGCTTGATCACCTTGACGGCAACCCACCTCGCCAGGCGCCGGTCGCGCCCGCGATAGACACGTCCGAAGCTGCCCTCGCCGATTATGGCGTGGAGCTCGTAGCGTCCATCGAGGGCAAGGCCGGATAGGTCAGGAGCGCGGGGCACTGGTCTTGGATCGCAAAGATGAAGCGATGAGAGTAGACGCTTTCAAGGTCGGCGCGGCCTCGCCGGCGAGATCCTGCGCCGGCGAGACCGGTGCGATGGCCGCTCGACCGATCAGGCTGCCGCGGTGGGGCTGGCCCGAAGGCGGCCGAGCTCCTCGTTGACCATCAGTTCGTGCGCCTGCTCGTCCTCGCGCGCCTTACGCGGGCTCCAGTGCCCCGTCATCAGGAACACGAACGGGATGAACAGGAGCTGCCCGATAAAGCAGATCCACCACCAGGTCTGCCATTGGCCCGGATTATCCTTCTGGGCCTTGGCGACCTTGGTCCCGTTGGCCGACAGGTAGGCCAGGTCCGCCGGCGGGATGCTCGACGTCGACTTCAACCTCGCGCCGGCCTGCTGCACCTTGGTCCCGTTGGTCTTCAGGAACGCGAGATCCGCGGGCGGCACCTTCCCGAGCGCCTGCAGCCGGCTGATCGCCGCCGTCGGCGGGATGCCGAACTTCGCGGCGATCTCGCCGATCGCCTTCGTGGCCGCCGGCTTGTTGGTCGGGTTGGTCGTGAGCGTCGCGAGCGTCGCCGGATCGATCGCAGCGGCGGTCGCGAGGGGGGCCTTGTACTTGGCGCTCAGCGCCACCACCCTGCCGACGTCGGCAGGCGCTAGTCCGGACAGCTGCGAGAGCGCGCTCGCCTGTGCCGCCAGATTGCCAGGGTTGGCCTTCAGCGCCGCGAGCGTCGCGGGGTTGACCGTCTGCAACACCTTCACCTGCTGCGGGTACCTCGCCACGATTGCCTGCACGCGTGGGGCGTGGTCGACGAGCGTGGTGGTCGCCGGGACAACCGCCGGCAGGACGGCGAATGACACCGATACGACGATGCGGATGGTCCAGCCCCAGACCGCCAGTCCCGTCGCGGTCGCGGCCGGGTTGTGCTTTTCGACCGTCTCGGTGAACCCGGCCATCCAAGCGACGTACGCCAGGCCGCTTCCGCCGGCGATCAGGATGAAGTAGAAGGCGAACGTGTGGTAGCCGGTATGCGGCGCGGTGGTGGCGGCGGCGAACAGACCGATCCCGACGAGGCTGATCGCGGCGCCGAGGATCATGAAAGGCTTGCGGACCAGGAGCCGGTCGGAGAAGACGCCCGCGATCACCAGCGCGATCGCATTGGCGATCCAGTACCAGTTCGCGAGGTCGTTCGCCTTCGCCGCTGAGTACCCGAACACGGTCGCGAAGTAGACGACCAGGAACGCGACGAAGATGTAGTAGAGCATCAGGAAGAGGCTGATTGCCAACGCGGGACCGATGATGTCGAGCCTCAGCATCTGCCGCCAATGGCCGGTCAACGCCGTTTTGGGGTCCAGCCCCGCGGCACGTGCTTCGATCAGCGCTCGGTCACGGATGCTTACCATCAGCTGGTCGCGCAGCCGCGGTGAGAGCTCCCGGAGGCCGATCAACGTGATCGCCCACACGACCAGTCCGACCGCGCCGGCGACGCGAAACTGAAACTGCCAGTCTGGGTGGCTCGACAGGGTATGGCTCGAGACCTCGGTCGTGACCAGGCTGCCGAGCACCGGCCCCATCGTCCAGAACGCCATCGCAGCGCCTCGCCCCACCTGCGGCGAGAAATCGCGAATCAGCGCCGGCGTCGCGACCAGCGCCATCCCCTCGACCATGCTGATCAACGCGAAGAACACCGTGTACTCGGCCTTACTGGAGGCATTGGGCAACGCGAACGCGACCAGCAGGCCGGTCACCAGCAGCCCGCCCACGACCAGGTTTGCGCGGCCCCACCGGTCCGCCAACCCGGCTCCCAGCGACGCGAACGCACCGACCGCGTTCCCGATCACCAGCACAAACACGAACTGGGTGAAGGTGAAGCCGAAGTGCGCGATGACCTTGGTCGCCACCGCCCCCTGGATGTAGAGCTGGTAGTACAGCGTGATCGTGGCCGCGACCGTGATCCCGAGATACATCATCCGCGGGGCGGTATCCGGGTAGTGCTGCAGCTGACGGTCCCAGAGCCGGCGCAGCCCGCGGGGGGCCGCCGCAGAGGGAACTCGTTCCTCACCGGTGATCGTGCTCATCAGCTTCTCTCCTCCTCGCTCGTTCGGGAGCTACCGTGCCGCCGAAGTCACCGCCTCGGGCACCTCGATTTTGCGTTTTAGGACTTTGCCGGTCCCTCCCTTCGGCAGCTCGTCCATCAGCCACACCACGCGCGGGTACTTGTACGCCGCGACCTTCTGCTTCATGTAGTCGCGCAGCTCCTCCGGCGTGGTGTGCTCGCCCTCCTTGAGCACCACGGCGGCTCCGACTTCCTCGCCGAGCGACTCGTGTGGCACTCCGATGACCGCCGCTTCGCGGACCGCCGGGTGGCCGTAGAGGACCTCCTCGATCTCGCGCGGGTAGACGTTGTAGCCGCCGCGGATGATCAGGTCCTTCTTGCGATCGACGATGAAGAAGTAGCCATCCTCGTCGATCGTGGCGATGTCACCGGTGTGGAACCAACCGCCGCGCATCACGCTCTCGGTGGCCTCTTCGCGGTTCCAGTAGCCGCGCATCACGAACGGGCCGCGCATCACGATCTCCCCCGGCTCACCCTGGGGAACCTCGTTGTCCTGATCGTCGACGACCTTCATCTCGGTGCCGCCGACCGGCACGCCAATCGACCCGGGCTTTCGCTCGCGCTCGGGAAGATTGAACGACGCCATCCCGTTCGTCTCCGACAGCCCGTAGCCCTCCAGGA
The DNA here is from genome assembly GCA_963799745.1 of uncultured Solirubrobacterales bacterium. Classification (GTDB taxonomy): domain Bacteria; phylum Actinomycetota; class Thermoleophilia; order Solirubrobacterales; family Solirubrobacteraceae; genus Palsa-465. The sequence goes on from CAWCYH010000013.1 coordinate 124,014, forward strand.
CCTTGCAGTCGAACGCCTGGTCAAACCCCCGTAACACCTCGACCGGGAGCGCCGCGCCGCCCGAGACGCACAGCTCCAGGCTCGAGACGTCGTGGCGTTCGCGATCCGGGTGGTGGAGCAGCGCCGCGTACATCGTCGGCACCCCGCCGAACGTGGTCGCGCGGTCACGCTCGATCACCTCGAGCACCTTTCCCGGATCGAAGCGCGGGACCAGCGTCAGCAGTCCGCGCGCCACCACCGTCACGTTCATGATCGAGTTCATCCCGAACACGTGGAACAACGGCAGCGTCCCCACCGTCACCGAGTGCGGACCGGCGTTGACGAGATCGCGAGCGACATCCGCGCTGGTTGTCAGGTTCGCGTGCGTGAGCACCGCGCCCTTCGGCGTGCCGGTCGTGCCGGACGTGTAGATGATCACCCCCGGGTCATCGTCCGCGCGCTCGGCGACCGCCTCGACGGCCTCGGAGCCCTCGAGGACCTGCTCGAACTCGCCCGGGGAGACCAACGTGCACTCCGTGCCGGCCTGCTCGCTCCCCCCGCGTGCCGGCTGTGCGAACTCGTGCCAGCCGACCATCACCCGCGCGCCGGAGTCCGACAGGTGATAGGCGACCTCGCGGTCCTTCAACAGCGGGTTCATCGGCACCACGACCGCGCCCAACCGCAGTGCCGCGAAATACACGATCGGGAAGTACGGAACGTTGGGCAGCTGCATCCCGACCCGATCACCCGCCCCTATTCCGTGGCCCCGCAGCAGCCCGGCGGCGCGGGCAACTGCGGCATCGAGCTCGCCATAGCTCAGAACCTGATCGTCGAGCTTGACCGCCGGACGATCGCGGGCATCCGCAGCTGCCGCCGACAGCTGCTCGGCAAAGTTCGTCATTTCCCCTCCTGGAATCCTCAACATCAGGCTCGGCGCGGCGCGCAGTCCGTCATCCGAGCGGCGCAAGCCTACCCCGGCGGACGAGAAATCAACCTCGATGAGCCCCCTCGCAGGATCCAGCGAACCCTACGGTCGGTTGCGTCCGTAGAGGTCGTGCGCCTCGACCCATTCCTCGGCCACAATCGCCGACCCCAGCGACAGCTCACCGCACAGGACAGCGGCGGCGACGATCTCGGCGAACTTGCGGACCTTGCCCTCGCCGTAGCAGCCGAGCATCTCCAGGCACTCGCGTTGGGTGGCCAGGCCGGTGCCGCCGCCATAGGTGGCGACGATCAGCGAGGGAATCGTGACCGAGTAGTAGTAGTCGCCGTTGTCGCGCCGTTCGGCGTAGACGAAGGCGGCCGAGGACTCGGCGACGTTGGCGGCGTCTTGGCCGGTGGCGATGAAGATGGCCGTGATGCCGTTCGCAGAGTGAGCGCCGTTGTTGTTGACGCCGGACATGAACCCGCCGAGGTTGGAGACCTGGCGGGCGCGGTACATCAGCTCGGTGTTGGAGCGCATGATGCTCTGGAAGAGCGCGTCGGGGATCGTCGCCTCGGCGACCACCCGCTTGCCGCGGGTGCGCAGCATGTTGACCTGCGAGCTCTTCTTGTCGGTGGCGAAGTTGGACTCCAGGAAGTACTGCTCGATCGCGGGGTGGTGCTCGACGATCCATCGGCACGCCGCCTGCGTGGCCTTGCCGGTGAGGTTCTGACCCGCCGCGTCGCCGGTCGTGTAGTTGAACCGGGTGTACAGCATCCGGCTGGCCGAATACTGCTCGATGTCCTGCAGGCGTCCCGACCGTGTCGTCGCCTCGGCGGCGTCCTTGATCCCCTCGAAGTGCTCGTGCAGCCACTCGCCGAACGCCCGTGCCTCCCGAGCGGTGGCGAACAGGAACACGGGCGCGCGCTGCATCCGGTCATCCATCACCGTCGTGGTGACGCCACCCGCCTCATACAGCAGTCGCATCCCGCGGTTGTAGCTGGCCACCAGCGTCCCCTCTGCCGTCGCCATCGGGACGTAGAACTCGCCCTGTGCGTGCTCGCCTTTAACCAGCAGGGGGCCGGCAAGACCGATCGGGACCTGCGCGACGCCGACGAACTGTTCGACGTTGCCCGACAGGATCGCGGGATCGAACGAGTAGCTGCTGACATGCTCGAGCGAGGCGCCGCTCTGCTCGCGCACGAACTCGGCGCGCTGCGCGGCGGCCTCCCGCGTGTAGTCGTTCTCGCGATCGCGCGGGACCGGCACCCGGTGATTAGTCGAGGTGGTGGGCGACATCGAACTCCTCCTCTCGCGGACGGCTGCCCGGACCATACCCGAGCTCAGCGCGTGACCTCGCGGTTGGAGCGCCCGCGAGTCGTGGGCGCGGTTTGGGCAGCCGAGAGCTGCTTACGCCTTCCCTTGCCCGGTCGCCGATCGGAGGGTTGCGAGGGCGCGCTCCGCAGTTCGGTCATGCCGCTCTCGATCCCTCGGCACAGCACGCCGATATCGGGGGCGCTGTCGCGGTCGCCGGTCACGCCGAAGTTGATGTTCCCGTCGTAGGAGAAGATCGCCACGCCGACTCGCACCGATCCGCCGAGCGGCACGAACGGGAACGCCTCGAGCATCCGGCGACCGCACAGGTAGAGCGGGTGCTGAGGGCCCGGCACGTTCGTGGTGACGGTTTGCACAGCACGTTGCGGGATGCGGCTGCCGACGCGGCCGGCGAGCGCCAGCAGCATCGCCGGCGCGAACCCGCTCAGCGCGGTCAGTCGCTCCGCTGCCACGGCCTCGCCCGAGCGCTTGAGCTTCTGCATCTCCTCGCGGATCGCCTCCAGCCTCGCGACCGGATCCTCGATCGCGACCGGCAGCTCGGCGAACATCGCCGAGACCTTGTTGTTGTAGGTGCCCCGCTCGTGCTCGGCCCGCACCGACACTGGCACCAGCGTGCGAACGACGGCGTCCTGCGCCGGTTCGCCGCGAGCCAGCAGCAGCTCGCGGAATCCGTTCGTGATCGCCGCCAGCACGACGTCGTTGACGGTCCCGCCGTGCGCCTCGCGGATCTCCTTGACCTCCGACAATCGCGCGCGGGCCCAATCCCAGCGGCGGTGGGGGCCGATCGGCCCATTCAGCGAGCTCGTCGGCAGTGGCTGACCAAGCCGCCGCAGGTTCACCATTCCGCGTGTTACCTCGAGCGCCTGACGCGCGACGCGCCGCGGTCCACGGATCGCCGCGAGCGCGGTGCGGATCCCCTCATACGGGCTCGCCGCGCGCCCAGCAACCGCATGGGCCACCAGCTCGGCCGGATTGGGCTCGGCCTCTGGTCGCCACGGATCCGCAAGGGGAGGTTCCGGTTCGCGCTGTGAGTCGAGCAGCACGCTCAGCAGGTCAGTCGCGGAGACGCCGTCGACCATTGAGTGATGGACCTTGGAGATGAACGCCCAGCGCCCATCGTCGAGCCCTTCGGCGACCCAGATCTCCCACAGAGGCTTGGCGCGGTCAAGCTGCTGGGACATCACCCGTCCCACCAGGTTGCGCAGCTCCTGATCGCCACCCGGGGAGGGCAGCGCCGTCCGGCGCACGTGGTACTCGAGGTTGAAGTGCGGGTCATCGACCCACGTCGGGCGCCCGAGGTCCAGGGGCACGAAGCGAACCTTCTGCCGATAGCGGGGAACCAGCGGCAGGCGCCCGGTGATCGCGTCCGGGACCTCATCGGGCCCGGGCGCCGGTCCCTCGAAGATCCCCACCGAGCCAATGTGCATGTGCGTGACCCCGTCCTCGATGTGCAGGAACGAGGCGTCGAGCGGGCTCATGGTCTGCATTGCTGCTCCTTTGCCTTACGTCGCGTGACCTTGCTCGTCGGTGAGCCGGCTCATCACGTGTTCCTCTCTTACCCGAGCTCGGCCCGAAGATACCCTGCCACGATCACCGACCAAGCCAGCGCTGGGGGTTCTGGACCATCATCGTGTTGAGCTGCTGGTCGCTCATGCCGGCCTCCCTCAACGCGGGGATCACTCGCTCGAACAGGAACGTCATGCTCCAATCGCTCGCGGCGCCCTCGGCCTCCAGCTGCTCGATCGTCTCCGGCGGAAACCAGTCCAGGCCATTGGCGATCGGGATGTCGAAATCCTGCGAGAGGAACATCCGCTCGGCATAGCCGCGGCTCAGCAGCTCAATCACCGTCGCGTTGCGGCGCTCGGTGGGCAGGAAAAGATCCAGCCCGTATCGATCCATGCCGATGTACACGCCGGTCTCCAGCAGCCGTTCGATGTATTCCAAGTCGTCGGTATCGCCGGTGTGCGCGATCTGAACCTGCTCCGGCTCGACCCCCTCCTCGAGCAGGATCTCGACCTGCCGTGGGCCCGTCCCCGACGCAGGGCGGGAATGGGCCATGATCGGCGCGCCCGTCTGGAGGCTCGCGCGCGCGGCGGCGCGGTGAACCTTCTCGATCCGCTCGTTGACTCCGGGTTCGTCCGCCGCGCACTTGATGAACGCCGCCTTCGCGTCGGTGCCCTGGATCCCCTCCTCGATGTCGTGAACGAACAGACCCGCGATAAAGTCAGCGTCGCGGTTGAGCAGGAACTGCGGGAGGTGATCGTAGGTGTAGATCCCTGTGCACGCGACGATCTGCAAGCCGGTGTCGCCGGCCAGCCGCGCCACCGACCCGATGTCGCGACCGAGCAGCATGGCGGTTGGCTCGACCACCGTCTCGACCCCATGGGCCTTGACCGCCGCGGCGCTCTCGAGGGCGAGGCTGTACTCCCGATCGTGGTCGCGAACATGCGGCCACTGGACCGAGACCGCTTCATCAGAGGAGAAGAAGTGCTCGTGGATCAGCGTCAAACCTAGCTGCTCAACGTCGATCGCCCCCGTAACCGTCTGTACCGTCGCCACCGCCATCCTCCTTACGATCGCCGATTCAAACGCGAGCCTAGCCGCGATCCCGCCCGCGGGGGCAGATCATGTCGACCTCGGGGTGATCGAGGAAGCGCGCCCGCCGGAAGGCGCCAGCTCGATAGACCCAATCCTCACCCAATGTAATCGGCGCGCGCAGCGAGAGCATCGGCAACCAGACCGTGCGCCGCCCCGTTGGCGTCACTGGGGATCCAGGTAACGGTCACGCTCCCAATCCTCGTGGTGAGGTCGAGGATCTCGCCGGCAAGCGCGACGAGCTTGGGGTTGGTGGGTTTGCGCTCGCCCGAGAGATGCGAGACGACCACGCGGGAGTCGCTGCGAGCGTCGACGCGCTCAAGTCCGAGTTGGTAGGCGCGTTGCAGCCCGGCCAGCAGCGCCCGGTACTCCGCGACGGTGGCGCTGACGACGCCGATGAGCTCGGCATGCGCTTCGAGGACTGAGCCGTCGGTGGCGTTGAGCACATAGCCGATGGCTGCCGCGGGCGGGGTCGCACGTGCGCCTCCATCTGCGCTTAGCGCGGCAAAGCCCGGACGAACCGGCGCGACCCATCGCGACGGCCGCGCATTGGCTTTCGCCAAAGCCCGCCGCTCAGCGTCGCTGTTGGCGCGACCGGCGCGGCGCGGCCGGCGCTGGCGCGGCTTGCCCTGAGCAGCTTCGGTCAACCTCACCACGGCAAGCGTAGTGCGCCGGGTCTCTGCGGTTCACCTGTACGTGCCTCCTTCGAAGAGCGACACGATCAGCTGACGGGAATCGTCTTGGTCAGGGGAAGGTCCCGCGACGAAGTGCCCACGAACAGGCGGTAGCGCCCCGACTCGGTCGTCCAGGTGTTTCGGCTGGCACTGAAGTATTCGAAGCTCGCGCTCGGAAGGCTCAGCCGGACGATGGCCGCCCGCCCGGGGCGAAGGAACACCTTGGCGTAGGCTTTGAGCTGCCGGGGCGGTTCCCCGGCCGTGGCTGGGAACTGCAGGTAGGCCTGCGCGACCTCGGCGCCGGCGTAGCGGCCGGTGTTGCGCACGGTGACGGTGGCGCGGTAGCCCGCGCCACGCTTGCTCACCGCGAGGTGGCTGAGCGAGAAGGTCGTGTAGGAGAGGCCGAAGCCGAACGGGAACAGCGGCCGCTGGTGGTGCTCGTCGTAGTAGCGGTAGCCCACGAAGATGCCTTCGGAGTACTGGGCGAGGTTGTTGATCCCCGGATAGTCAGCCGGCCTCGTGGCCGGGCCTTGGGAGACCGTTCTCGGGAAGGTGACCGGCAGGTGACCGGAAGGGTCAGACTTGCCGAACAGGGTCGCGGCGATCGCGGGGCCGGTCTGCTGGCCCGGATACCACGCCTCCAGCACGCCGGCGATCTTCGGAAGCCAGGGCATCAGCACCGGGCCAGCGGTGTGCAGCACCACGATCGTGTGCCGGTTGACCGCCGCAACGGCCTCGATCAGCCGGTCCTGGTCACCCGGCAGGCTCAGGGACGGACGGTCCATGCCCTCGCTGGAGACGTCGTTGGCAAACACGATCGCCGTGCGCGCGTGCCGCGCCGCGTCGACCGCCCGCGCCAGCAGGGCTGGCTCCGGCGGCTGCCAACCGACCTTCAGCGCCGCGCCGGCGATCGAGGAGCCGGTCGCGTAGGTGACCCGGATCGATGCCTGATGACCCTTGGTCAGGCTGGCCAGCCCCTGGAAGGTGATCGTCGGGCCGCCCGGAGCGTTGACGATCCCGCCGGGCAGACTAGCGGTGTAGAACTCATCGTTGGCGCTCACGACCAGGCGCCCGTTCAGATACAGGCGGGCGATGCCTGAGGTTGTGAGCGAGAAGCGGTAGGTGCCGGTCTCCGGCGGGTCGAGCGTGCCGGTCCACACGCCCGAGTTCGCTCCTCCGCTGTTGGGGATCGGCGTCAGGGGCTTCGGCGCGCCTGCAAAATCGATCGTCGGATCCACTCGCGTTGCCGTCACCGAGCCGCTTGGCTGCCCGGCCGTGGTCTGCCCGCTGTAGAAACTCGCGCCCAGTCCCGGGCCCGCGCCGGTGCTGGGCGTCAACACACGCGCCGGGACATCCGGCAGCTGCACGTCACCGAGCGTGCCGGGCGCGTACGCGATCCGCGTGCCGCGACCAGCCAGGTGGCGGATCGCTGACAGTGGTGAGATCACCGGCCCGGGGAGCACGGCCGGTGAGCCGTTCTCCTCGATGCGCGTATCGGACCCTGCATCGTGGCCGATCACCGCGATCGATCCGATGCTCCGGCTCAGCGGCAGCACGCCACCGCGATTTTTGAGCAGCACCGTCGCCTGCTCTGCCACACGAGTGGCCAGCGCGCGGTGCGCCGGCGTGCTGACCCGACTGTTCGCGCCGCCGGTGGGCCGGTGATCGAAGAGCCCGACGGCGAACATGGCGGTGAGGATCCGGCGGGCTGCGTCGTTGAGCCGGGTACTCGAGATCTGCCCGCTGTTGTAGGCGGTGGTGAGGATCGACAGCTCGCTCCCGCCGGTCGCCGTCGCCAGGCTGCCCAGCTGCATGTTGTCGACCCCCGCGTTGACCGCAGCCACGTCGTTGCGCACGGCCAGAGTCGAGTCCGGACCGACGAAGCCCTGGAGGCCCCATCCCTTCAGCGTGCCCAGGGTCAACGGGTTCTGGCACGAGTAGACCGTGTTGATGCGGTTGTACGAGCACATCACCGATGCCACGTGCCCCTGCTGCACCGCCGCCTTGAAGCCCGGAAAGTAGATCTCCTGTAACGCCCGCCAGCTCACCTGGTCGCTCACCGCATCGGCGGCCAGCGGCTGGCCGAACCGGTCGATCTCCTGGTTGTTGCCCGCGAAGTGCTTGACCTGCGCGATCACGTGCGCCGCTTGGATGCCGCGGATCTCCGGCGCGACCAGCGAGCCGGTTAGGAACGGGTCCTCCCCCAGCGTCTCCGCCTCCCGCCCCCACACCGGGGTCCGCAGGATGTTGATCGTCGGTGCCGCGATCAACGTATCACCCTTACCCGCCGCCTCCGCGCCGAGCGCCCGGCCGTATGCGCGCGCCATTGTTGGGTCCCATGAGGCGGCGATCGTCTCCGCGTCGGGAAATGCCGTCACATACGTGCTGTCTTCGCCCACCCCATTCGGGCCGTCGACGAACTGGATCGGAGGGATTCCCAGCCGGGCGTCGCCAGAGCGGCCATCCGCCACCAGCTCGAGCTTCTCCGCCGGCGTCATCGCCGAAAGCACCAGCGACGCACGCTCAGCCGCCGGCGACGAGGAGTCGCACCACGGGTGCGGACCACATGGCCCAGCGGCGCGAGCACCCGCCGGAACAAGAACGAGCACCGAGGCGACAGCAAGCGCAACCGCTCGTCCGCTGACGGCAAACCACCGCTTCTGATCGACAGGCGCGACGACGCGCATCGTGTGACACCTCTCCTCTGCGTTCGTGGGAAGACTGGTGCTCCGGCATAATACTTACCGAGTGCTCGGTAAGCTCCTCCACCATGTCCTAGAATCGTCGCGTGTCCGCCCGCGGCACCCGTGAACCCGGCCAGGAGAAGGTGACCGCGGAAGGCACCGGCCGCCACCGGCAGCTCGTCGCGCTCGCCCTGTACGCGTTCGGAGCGCGGGGCTACCGCGGGACCTCGCTGGCGTCGATCGCCCATCAGGCTGGGATCAGCGAACCCGGACTCCTGCACCACTTCCGCTCCAAGAGTCATCTGCTCGAGCGCGTGCTGCTCGAACACGAGGCCGCCAACCTCGAGCGCATCAAGGTCGTGATGGCCGAGCGGTCGCTCGCCGACGCCGCGTTCGAGCTGACGCAGCTGTACGAGGCCGAGCCGGCGTGGATTCGCCTCTGGATCACGCTGGCGGCCGAAAGCATCAAGCCCGACCACCCCGCCCATGATTGGTTCGTCAACCGATTCCGGCGCATCCGAGCCTGGCTCGGGCAGGCGATCGCGGACGACCAACAGCGTGGAAGCATCATCGACGGCGTCGATCCAGACCATCTCGCCCGCATCGCTCTAGCCGTCTTCGACGGGCTCGAACTCCAGTTCCTGCTCGACCCCGATGAGACCGACCTCACGACACCGATGCGCACCTTCTTGGATCTGCTCGAGCCGCACACCACCCCCGGACGAGCGGCAAGCAACGAGGACCGGTAGCTCGCGCGCCCTGCCGTCTGGCGGGCGGATCGTCAGCTGAGACCGCCCTCGATCGGGGTCGACTGTGGCGCAACTGTGGCGCGGCAAGCTTCCCGCGATCGTGACCGCTCATGTCCGCGGGCTGGAGCTCCGGCTGGCCGGCCACGTCGAACTCATGACCCCCTCGCTCCGGGAGCCGAGATGGGTCGATGCCCAAGCGCGTGATCGATCGTGGCATAGCGCTCGCAGACGGCCAAAGAGCCACGATGGGCGCAGCGCAAGAACTCAAAGAACATGCCACTGGAGCCAGTTGGGTCCGGTCACTCGCCGATTTCACGGCCGTTTTGGCGGCTGTTCTGCAGCTCGCTTCGCCATGACCAGCGCGTACGCCGGTCGGCGTTGTTTTTCGCGCAACTGCCCGATAACGGGAAGCGAACTCGCTGCCACAATTCCAGCGGAGAGCAGCCCGCCAACCGCCCCTGTCGTGACTCCGACTCCAACTGATAGCAGCGCTGATGCGGTAGCACCGGCCGAGCCCCAAAGCTTGGTCGTGCGGATGTCGCTCCCAAGCAGGCGAGCGGCCTCACCGAGCTCGTCCGCGAGAGCACTAGCAATCCGGTCGAAGTCCTGCCTGTGATTGGCGCTGGCGAAAGGCCGCCGAGATCTCGCCCGCAAAGCCTCAACTGCCTCCGTCTCTTGGCTGATCGCAGCGAGTAGATCAGGCGATGCATCCGGGAGCCACGGAACGTCAGCCCAGGCTAACGCCGAGCTGGCATTGACCGCTGCCCCTTTCCGGCGGAGCAACCGAGCC
>CAWCYH010000014.1:0-162825 GCA_963799745.1 uncultured Solirubrobacterales bacterium
TCGGCTGGCAGGTCGACCGCCACGGCAGTCGGCGACCGACGAAGACTCACGGCTCAGCCCGGACGGTGCCAATCCCCGGAGCGCTGGCGCGCGTCCTTGCCCGGCATCGGCTCGCGGCTAAGCACTGCGCGCCCACCGATTTTGTTTTCGCGAGCCGCACTGGCAGACCCCTGCAGCAGCGCAACGTCGCACGTGCGCTGAGGGAGGCGCAAGCGCGTGCGGTCGACGCGGACGGACGGCCGACCTTCCCGATCCTTCACGAGACTGACGCCGACGGCAGACGCGTGCGAATCACTCGCGCGACGCTCCCGTCGATGCACTCGTTCCGGCACACGGTTGCCTCGCGGGCGCTGCTCGCCGGGGAGAGCGTGGACGAGGTGGCGTTCTTGCTCGGCCACAGAGACGGCACCGTCACCCGGACGGTCTACGTGCGAGAGGTAGCGGACGCTCGGCGTCGGGCTCTCCGGCGATCACGGATGGCGGCAGAGTACGCGGACGCACTCCGCCTAGCGCTGGACGGCGAGTACGGCTCGGATTGAGCCAATCCCGAGGCGTGGCGCGGCGTGGGCCCCTCAGTCGCCGTCAGCTCGCTGTCTCGCTCAGGTCGGCTTGACGTCGAGGTACCCTGGGTGCGTGGCGAGTGACCGCTCCTAATCGTGGCCTTCAGTCGGTCGAACTCAACGATGAACGCGTTAGCGCTGGTCTCGCTCGACTCGACGAGATGAGCGACGCCGAGTTGCGTGAGCTGGTGACAAGGCGAGCCGCCGATCTTCGTCGAGGCTGCAGAAGGCATCATCGCTCGTCGCCAGTCGGGTGACGGGCCCGGCTAGACGACCGGTCCGGTTGCCAGATTGAGGGCGTGCCGAGGCCTTGGTCAAGCGAACTCGCCGCCGCGCTACGTCGAGATCGCGAGGAGTTGCTCGTTCTCTTCGTGATCTACCGAGCGCAGTTGCGCAACGCGCAGGCGGGCGAGTTCGAGGGCGGTGAAGACGAGCAGTCTCGGCTGGTGCAGGAGACGGAGCATGACTATGTTGCGCTGGCCTCCGCCGGGGCCGATGCGGCACGCTTGGAGACGACGCTCGAACGCGCCGACCGGGAGGCAACGGCACGTGAAGTCGATCTCGAGGCGATCTTGGTCAGGCAGCTGCGCGAACTAGTCGCCGCGGTGGCTGCTCGTCTCCCGGCTCCGTAAAGCCCGTGGCGGATCACGGTCACGACAGTTCGCCATGGAAACTTTTTGGAAACCGCAGCCCGCACGAAACCCCTCGCAGCCGCCTGCATCCAAACCGCCAAAGCCCGCGTTTGCAGCATAAATCGGGATCCGCATGACACCTTACGGGCCCTGCGGGGTCATGGTAAGGAAGGGGTCGTCGGTTCGAGTCCGACAGAGGGCTCTAGACGATCGCCTTTATTTGCGGGTTTCGCGGACGCGGACTATCCGGGGGCCGGGTTCATAAGGGGGCGGATGAACCTTTTGGAAACTGCACGGCCGTCCCTCGTGCTCTCATGACCGTGTCGGATCGCGAGAACGTCGCTTCCGTGGTCCTCCTGAATGTGCTTGTTCCTCGTGCGGTTCCCCTTGAACCGCTCAGCATCTACTCCCGATCCGGTGACAGCCTGAACGGGCGTCGCCGGAGCGGGAGTACCCCCCGCCGGAGGCGGCATTAGGAGCGCGAGCGCTCCTCGAGAGTCGCTGCTATCGCCGCTTCTCTGACAGCCGGACGAGGGACTCGATTGCCACTCGGGGACGAACTAGTGCTTGGGCATCGGCATCAGGCGTCAGGCGAGCCCTGAGGCGGTGGCCCAGAACTCCTGCACCCCCTCAGGCGGCCACTTCGCTGTGCTGGTCGATTCGGCCGAGCCACCGGGTTGCGCCGAGCTCCTCGTAAATCGATCTGGCTTCAGTGAGGGCATCGGCGTCATCGCGGCGACGCGCGCGATCCAGGAGCGCCTTGGCGAGCAGCGGCCGTGCGTCGACCGTACGCAGCAGGTCGATCGCTTCGAGCTCGAGGCGATCGGCGCTTTCCGCGTCGCCCCGTCGGTGCGCCTGCTCAGCCAGGAGCCGTGCGCGTCCAGCGCGCAGCAGCGGGGTGGCGCGGGCGGGAGGCAGGGCCGCAACGAACGCCTCGAGCTCGTCGATCGCGGCCTGCTCGCCGAGCGCGAGCGCTGCCTCGATGGCTACGGCGTGTGCGTCCTCGACGACCTCCGTGGAGGCGCTGTCCATGCCGAGCACGGGCCGCGCGAGCGCGAGGGCCTGATCGGGTGAGTCGCCTTCGAGCGCGGCCCGGGACAGCACAAGCGCCGCGGCCGACGCCAAGTCGACGTGGGTCGACTCGCGGTGGGCCGCCGCGAGCGAGCGGCAGCGATCGAGTGTCTCGTCCTCGCCGCGGGCCGCCGCGATTTGCACAAGTAAGCCGGCAGCAAATACCGCGTTGAGCCCGGTGTCCTCGGCGATCACTCTTGCTGCCGCGGCGGCGGCCTGGTCCCAGCGCCCGAGCACCGTGAGCGGCGCCACGGTCTGTCCCAGCAGCAGTCGCTCCCAGTCCCGATCACCCCGCTCGCGGGCGAGTGCGAGCGCATCGTCGAGCTCGCGGACAGCCTGGGCGAAGTGGTCGCTCGCGATCGCAGCGTTGGCGAGATTGAAACGGGCGCGCAGCGCTGCCGCCGGCAGGTCATGCTGATCGGCCAGCGAGACCGCCCGCTCCAGGACTGCGGCACTTTCCTGCAAGCGGTGTCCCGTGGCGAGGTAGATCCCCCGCGCGATCATGCCCTCAACGAGTTCAGCCCACGCTTGGTGCTGTTCGAGGGTGCTCAGCGCCTCCTCGATCAGCGCTCCGGCTTCCTCCCGCGCACCGGAGAACACGCTGACTGCAGCGAGCTCCGCGAGCGCCTGGGCTCGCACGATCCCGCCGACGTTCGGATCATCCGCGGTCCGGAACGGGTCGAGCAATGTCCGCGCCGCGTCAAGCTCCCCGTCGAGTCTGACGATCTGGGCCAGCGCCACCGCCGCCGAGCCGCCCGAGGGGACTCCGGCTTGGCGGAAGAGCTCGATCGCGCGGCGCAGCTGCTGCTGTGCCGCTTCGGGGTCGCCGCTGGCGCGAAGCGCCCGGCCTGCCTGCTCGAACAGACCCGCGCGGGCGAGCTCATCCTCTGCCAGCTCGGCGGCCTGCTCGAAATAGCGTTGCGCCTCGGGGCCGAGCGCCAGTGATGCGGCCGCGCGCCCGGCGGCGGCCAGCCGCTCGCCCGCTGACGCGCGCAGCACGTCCACGTCCTCGGCCTCCGGGTCGGCGCGGATCGCCTCGAGGTAGTGCGAGGCGAGCACTTCCGCGATGTCCGCCGCCTCCCCCGGCCAGCTGCGCTCCAGATACCCGGCCGCCGCGAGGTGCAGCACCTTGCGCTTGCGGTGTGACAGCGTGCCATAGGCGACGGTCCGCAACAGGGCCTGGAGGAACACGTACTGTCCCGGTTCGGGAGAGCGCGGATCGTCGTCGCGGGAGAGAACTTGCTTGAGCACGAGGCGGTCGAGCATCTCGGCGACCTCGGCTTCGGGCCGGTCGCTCAGCGCCGCGGCGCTGGCAGCGGTGAAAGACTGACCGAGCACCGAGGCGTCCTGGAGCAGCGAGCGCTCCACCGCGGATAGGCCATCGAGCCGCGAGGCGACGAGCGCGTGCAGTGTCTCCGGGACCTCGAGATCTCGCACGTCGCCGGTAAGTACATACCGCGCGCCGTCCTGGACCAGGAGACGACGGTCCTGGAGCATCCGGATCGTTTCCACCGCGTACAGCGGAATCCCCTCGGAGCGCTGGGCGATCTCCGCGACCAGCTCGTCAGGCAGGCCCGGCGCGAGACCAGTGAGCATCACCCGGATCGCACCGAGCCGCGAGCGGCTCAAGCAGCAGGACCTCCCACGACGGCCGGCGCTCGCGCAGTTCCGAGCGGCCGAGCGCGAGGATGAAGATCGGGAACTCCGCCGACCACTCCAGCAGGTAGTCGATGAAATCCAACAGCCCGCCATCGGCCCACTGCAGGTCCTCGAACACGAGGATCACCGGGTCGGTGCCCGCCATCCGCTCGAAGAACAGCCGCCACCCGCTGAACAGGTCCGCGCGGTCGGCATCTGGCCGCTCTTCCAACCGCAGAAGGTGCGCGAGGCGCGGCTCCACCAGCCGCCGCTCGCGCTCGTCGGTCACGTACGCGGCGACCGAGGCGCGCAGCTTCTCACGCGCAGTAGCCGGCGGCTCGTCCTCGTTGATGTGCGCGCGCGCACGGACCATCTCGGCCAGCGCCCAGTACGCGACCCCTTCCCCATAGGACAGGCAGCGGCCCTGGTGCCACCACCGGCTCTCACTGATTCCATCGAGGTACTTGAAGAACTCCCACACCAACCGTGACTTGCCGGCGCCCGCCTCGCCCCCGACCGCGACCCGTCGAGCGCGGCGCTCGTGAGCGCTCTGCTCAGAGGCCTCGATGATCGACTGCAGCTCTCGCTCGCGCCCGACGAACGGCGCTTCGACGCCCGCCGAGCGCCTCGCGCCCCGCGCGCCCGCCACCACACGCAGCGCGGTCCAAGCCCGGACCGGCTGCTCCCGACCCTTGACGTCATGCGTGCCGGCATCTTCGTAAGCGATCGCGGCCTCGCTCGCACGCCGCGTGACATCGTCGACGAGCACCGCCCCGGGGGCCGCGATTGCCTGAAGCCGGCTCGCCGTGTTGACAGTGTCGCCGAGCACCATTCCCTCTCCCTCGGCACCCAGGTCGACCGCCGCCGTCCCGGTGAGAATCCCGACCCGGACCCGTAGCGGATCACCTAGATCTCCCACCGCCTGGGTGAGCGCGAGTCCAGCCCTCACCGCTCGCTCCGCGTCGTCCTCGCGTGCCACCGGAGTGCCCCACACGGCCATCACAGCATCACCAATGAACTTCTCGACCGTCCCGCCGTAGCGTTCGATCAGAGTCCGGCAGCGGTCGAAGTAAAGACTGAGCAGCTCGCGGACTTGCTCGGGGTCGCGATGCTCGGAAAGCGTCGTGAAACCCACCAGGTCCGCGAACAGCACGCTGACCAAGCGTCGCTCAGAGCCGCTCGCGGCGGCCGACGCCGGCGCGCTATCAACCAGCGGGCCCCCGCACGCCCCACAAAACTTGTCCAAACGCTCGTTCGGGGCTCCGCACGCAGGGCACAAGAAGACCAGCGGCGCTCCGCACGCCGAGCAGAACCTGCGTCCAATACGGTTTTCCGTCCCACAGCCCCGACAATTCATCCTGAAGGGATCGTACTGTGGCCGTCAGGACTAGCAGCAGTCCGATCCGACCGGCGAGCGGATAGATGATCGGGTCATCTAGTTGGAGCGGCCCGAGACGGATAGCAGGGCCCCCTGTCCGCCACCGCGTCAAGGATCGTCTCCCAACGTCGCCGGCGCCGAACGCTTTGTTTAGGACGGCTGGAGACGGATTTCGCGCCTCCAGCGCCGGCCAGCGCAACTACTGCGGTTTCGCCTCGCGATGGGTTCGCTCGTGGTGTTCGAGCCAGGTTCGTCGCTGAGCTCCCCCGACGAACACGCTCGGCACTTCGCTGCCGCGAATCACGCGATGGCAGGGTGCGACGATCGGAATGGGGTTTGCGCCCATGATCCGGCCCAGCGCCCGAGCGGGTAGCTCGACGCCGAGATTGCTGTAGGAGCGCTGCTCGCCATGCGGAATTGACTGCGTGGCTTTCAGCGCCATCGCGCAGGATGACTCCAGAAAAGTCCAGTCGACCAAGCATTCTGGCTGCCTGATCGCGCCGGCGAAATAGGCGTCCAGGGCCTCCGCGCAGGCCGCGAGATGTCGGCGCGCGGCTTGACTACCGCGGCGGCTCAGGGCGTACGCGCGAAGCAGCTCTGCGTCGCCATGGCCGTCGAAGGCCACCCGTGTCAGCCCGTGCGAGGTCGCGGCCAGGCTCATCCTGCCAAGCGGCCCTTCGATCTCCGAAGCGGCGGCGCCAGGGGCGGCGAGGACGTCAGCCGATGGGCCGGACCGTGCGATCGCGTTAGCTCCGGCCCTCAGTCCGATGTCATAGTCGCGGCAGTCGACGCAGATACCCTCTGCGCGGGTGTCGACGCGTTCGACGATGAAGCCCGCGTCGGTGATCTGTCCCGGTTCTTGTAACCCGCTGGCCAGGTCGAACACACGCAGGCATAGACGACAGCGAAAGTGGGCGTGCGGATCGGTGTTGGTCTCATACCGGACCGGTTCGGGCGCCCCGAATGCGGCCAGCAGACCCAGCTCGCTGAACTCAGCCAGCGTCGCATATACGGTGCCACGGCTGAGATCGGGCAGTGCCCCCGATACCTTGGCGTAGACCTCGTCGGCAGAAAGATGCTCCGCGCGCTCACCGCGGAACGTGGCCAGGATCGCTCGACGCTGTGGTGTGCTGCGCAATCCGCGGGCACGTAACAGCTCGCCGACCTCATCAGCTGCCGGAGTCATGCCCCCATTGTGCCGTAGGCCATGTGTTTAGTGTGCGCCATCCGGGGAATCCAGATCGGACATTGTCCTATCAAGGAGAACCTCAATGATCTTGCGGATTGATCGATTGCAGACTGAGCTGCCACCCCCGTCGGACCCCGATCCGATCGGTGCGTCCGCCGTTCAGGAGCTGCTGGGCGGCAAATACGGCGAGATGTCCACCTTCATGAACTACACCTATCAGTCGTTCAATTTCCGGAACCGCCAGGGAGCGCGCCCGTTCTACGATTTGCTCGCGAGCATCGCCGCCGAGGAATTCGGGCACATCGAGCTCGTTTCCGCGGCGATCAACACGATGCTCACCGGGGCGGCTGAAGGAGAGCCAGGGAAGGTCGGCGACCTCAGCGCCGTAAAGGGCGTCCGGAATACGCAGCACTTCATCGCCGGCGGGGCGGGCACCCTTGTCCAAGACTCAAATGGCAAGCCTTGGAACGGCGACTACGTTTTCTCCTCCGGCGATCTGGTCGAGGATCTCACTCATAATTTCTTCCTCGAGACCGGAGCGCGCAACAACAAGCTCAAGGTCTATGAGATGGTGGAGCATCCTGCAGCACGGGCGCTGACCGGATACCTCCTGGTCCGCGGAGGTGTTCACCAAGTCGCATACGCGCGGGCGCTGGAGCGGCTCACCGGCGCAGACTTGATGAAGCTGTTTCCCTCGCCGCGGATCCCGACCGACAAGATCCCGGAGTGCCAACCGCACATCCAGCGTGGCGAGCATCTCAAGCTGTACCGGTTCTCGCCGAGCGACTATCAGGAGATTGCCGCTGTCTTCAACGGTCCGCACCCAGAGACCGGCGAGGAGCTTACGATCGCCGAGGACGTCTCGCCCCAGGGCGCGCCCCCGTTCGACCTCCCGGCACAACCGGCGGTATTCGCACCCGGTCCCGACCCGGAGATGATCGCCGAGGTCTCCCGCAAGCTCCGCCAGGCCGCCGGATTGCCCGAACAGCCGACTGGGACAGTTGCCAACGACGGCCAAGGTGTGATTGGCAAGGTCAAGGAGGCTCTGAGCTGACGACTTCGCTCGCGGTGGCGCTCTCGAGGAGAGCGCCACCAAGGTCCGGCGTGCGGCGAAACTCTCGGGTCCGCGAGCACGTTCTCGCGTCCGCGAGCAGACGCAAGCGGAGACGCCTTGCGCCTGCCCGTATCCTGCCGCGCCGTTTTGAAGCCTACGTGCGGATCTTGCACCCAGTGTGTTCGAAGGTGCGCTCGACGCCGCCGCGGAACTCAGGGCAACCGGCGGTGTCAGGCGGAGCCCGGCTCAGCCATCCGACGGTGCATTTCGGCCTTGACGCTGTCGGGCAGGACTCGGCTGCCGATGCCCTGCGCCTTGGTCTTGAGCGAGTGCGAGACAACGCGCTCCTCGCCGTTCATCAGCGCCTCGAATCCGTCGCGCGCGACGTCGGCCGGATCATCTTGATCGCCGGCTCCGACCTTGGTGTCGAGCATGTCGGCCCGTTCGAAGAACTCGGTGTCGGTCGGGCCGGGCATGAGGGAGGTGATAGTCACGTTGGTGTCCTTGAGCTCGTTGCGCAGCGCCATGGCGAACGACTGCACGAAGGACTTCGAGGCGTTGTACACGGCTTGGAATGCACCGGGCATGGTGGAGGCGATCGACGATGTGAACAGGATCCGGCCGTGATCACGCGCCACCATGTCCTGCACCACATACTTGGCCAGCTCGACGGTCGAGCGGACGTTGAGATCGATAATTCTCAGTTCCTGCTGAAGCTCGGTATCGGTGGCAAACGCCCCTCCGGCGCCGATCCCGGCGTTCAGCGCTGCCGCGTCCAGCGGCCGGCCCGCATGCTGCACGTGACGATGCAGCTCCTGGACTCCCGCTGAGGTCGCCAGATCGACCTGCACCGCGTCGACCTGCGCGCCCGCGGCGCCAAGATCGTTCGCCGCCGTGGTTATCCGGGCGTCCTCAGCCGCGATGATGAGATCGAACCCGTTGTCGGCGAACTGCTTTGCGAGCTCGAGTCCGATGCCGCTGGAAGCGCCCGTCACCAGGGCCAGCGGACGCGTTTGTGTCGAATCCATCGCTTACCTCCGCGGTCTCGGTACGGGGACACGAGTACCCCGGACTGACCCCGGCTAACAACGCCCGGCGACGCCGCGCGCTCGAGCCGGAGTCGGTGAGAGGGGAGGGCACCGTAACCTGGGGATCGGCGTGTCCGTGTGGGGGCTCGGGCTCGCGGGTATGGGTGGGGGAGGAGATCCCAAGGAGCCCCGTTCATGAAGCTTCAAACCCACGTCGTCGAAGGTATCCACCGGATCGAGGATTCCTTTACGAACTGGTACCTGATCGAGCAGGACCACCGGCTCACGATCGTCGATACCGGCGTTCCCACCTCCTGGGCTTCGCTTCACGACGCGCTTGGACGCGTTGGCCGCCACACGACCGACGTGGAAGCCGTCGTTTTGACTCATGCTCATTTCGATCACCTCGGATTCGCCGAGCGAGCTCGGGAATCGTTCGGTGTGCCGGTATACGTGCACGAGAACGATGTGCCGTTGACCCGCCATCCCTGGCGTTATGACCATGAGCGTCCTCGGCCCTATTACTTCGCGACTCAGTTCCGGGCCCTGCCGATGGTCGCGGCCTTCGTCCGCAACCGCGCGTGGTGGCCCGCTCCGGTGAAGGAGGTCGTCCGCTACGAGAGCGGGACGCTGCCCGTACCGGGATCCCCGCGCGTGATATTCACGCCGGGACATACCCATGGCCACTGCGCGCTTCACTTGCCTGACCGCGACGTGGTCATCGCGGGAGATGCCGTGGTGACGCTTGATCCTTATACAGGGCGTAAGGGACCTCGGATCATCGCGGGAGCGGCAACCGTCGACTCGGCCCGCAATCTCGCCTCGCTTGATGCCCTCGCTCAGACAGGCGCTCAGACGGTGCTCGTGGGCCATGGAGAGCCGTGGCGGCAAGGTGCCGAGACGGCCGTCGAGCTGGCCCGTTCCGCGGGCGCCGCCTAACCCGACGACTTAGCGGCGGTCTTGATCTAGCCATCGCGCGACTTGTCGCCGCCGTCGCTGCGCGCCGGCCGGGCCCGAGAAGCCAACGCAGTCGAGGCGCACGTGGACGCTCGTCCATGAAACTTCTTGGAAACCATTGCATCGGCGACTCGTTCAGACCAGGTCGAGTTCTGTGCTGATCTCGATCGCGCCCTCCAGGCTGCGGGCGACCGGGCAGAAGCGGGCGTGAAATGAATGCACCCGCTTGGCCTCTTCCCGTCGCTCTTCGGTGACCGCGAGCCGGTAGCGCACGTGGATGCGCTTGATGATCAGGACGTGGTCCTCGGT
This sequence comes from uncultured Solirubrobacterales bacterium, assembly GCA_963799745.1. Taxonomy (GTDB): domain Bacteria; phylum Actinomycetota; class Thermoleophilia; order Solirubrobacterales; family Solirubrobacteraceae; genus Palsa-465. The sequence continues at coordinate 9,817 of CAWCYH010000014.1, forward strand.
CTCGATCTCGCCGACCGCCTCCACGTCGTAGCGGTGGGGATCGACTTCGATCTGACGCGCCTCCAGCGCGCCGGCGAGGGTGCCGGCCAGTCAGCCCCCGGCAGCGGCGACCACGTAGTCGAGCGTTGTGGCGTGTGGCGGATACTGCTCGGGGCGAACGCCATAGTGCTCGGCGACCTCCGAGTGCACACCGAACACGACCGGAGCCTGCTCAGCGGGCAGGTGCGCGAGCCGCTGCGGACCGCCGAGTCGCTCGATCCTCACCCGCGAGACGTAGGAAACCTCGCCCACTGACCCAACTGTATCCAGGGAGCCGCGGCGGCGATCCGAGGCATGATCCAGGGAGCCGGGGCGGCGATCCGAGGTGCGAACTTTGGCGTTCTGGTTCCACCCCCCGGAACCAGAGCGCCAAAGTTGGAGCTAACCAGCGTTGTTCGCAGGGTTGACCGTTGACGCCTTCGCGGCCCTGATCGCCGCGGCGCTGGCTGGCGCCCGGACCGTGTGGCTGTGGTTCCCGGCAAGAGGAAGCCCGACCCGTGCACGCCGGGCCTGTCCACGACCGTCTATGCGCGACGAGCGGGGTGACAAGGGGCTGGCGACTCCCAGCGATTCTTATCCACTTGTGAGGTTTCTCGATGGTTGCTCTTTGGCGGAGCACGGCATCCTCATGGCGTCTAGAAAAGGGGAACCTCATCATGACCACGATCATCATCATCAACGCGGCTTCATCTCTCCTCGCGATGGCGGGCATCGGCATCTTCCTCGCTCGGCAGAAGCGCCGAACCCGCAAAGCGATCTTGCAGCCGGTATACGTGACCACAAGAACCGCTCGCCCGCGTCCGCGCCGCTAGATCCCGTCCTCAGCGGTCACCCCGGAGTCCACCATGTCGTGGACGCAACCGGCCGCGCGCTTGGAGCGGGTGTTTCGCCACGCGCCCGTACTGCGCGAGGGCACGGTCAAAGAACGTGAGCCCCGCAATGGGTAGGTCCCCGGGGTGCCAGTGTTACGGTCACGGACCGCGTTCGGTCAAGATCGCTCGTATGGCCCGACGCCGTCGAGCGGCAGCCAGATGTGGAACACCGTCCGTCCGGGCGCCGAGTCGAGCTGGATCGAGCCGCCCAGCCGTTCGGTGATGATCCGGCGCGCGGTGTCGAGCCCGAGGCCCGTCCCCTCGCCGACGTCCTTGGTGGTGAAGAACGGATCGAACACCCGATCGCGGATTTCGGCCCGGATGCCGGGGCCATCGTCGGCGATGTCGATCCGCGCGCACGGGCCGTCGCGGGCGGTGCCGATGCTGATCGTGCCAGAGTCGCCGAGCGCTTCGATTGCGTTGGCCAGCAGATTGGTCCACACCTGATTGAGCTCGGAGCCTCGAAGAGTTAGCTTCGGGAGCGAGCGGTCGTACTCGCGCTGGACCTCGATCGAGGTGTGCTTGAGCTTGTGGCCGAGGACCAGCAGCGTCGTCTCGAGACCTTCATGGATATCGGTCTCGACAAGGTCACCACGGTCCATGAACGCGTACGCCTTGATCGCCTTCACCAGCTTGCTCATCCGGTCGGTCGATTCCGCGATCTCGGCCGCCAAGCCGCGGGCCGTCAGCGATGCGGCGACCCACGCGACGGCGGCGCTCGAGCCCGGCCCCGCCGCCTGCGCGATTCGCTCGAGCCATGCGGCGTCGACTCCGGCCGCCGCGAGGGGTTCGGTGAGCCGCCACGCCTCCGCCACCCCCAAGCGTTCGAGCGAGCCGAGCAGCGCGTCCTCGGCGTCCGCCGCGTCGAGCGCGGAAAGCGTGTCTCGCGACGCGATCCGGGCTAGCGCCTCGCGTTGCATCATCACCAACTCCTGCGCCTGCTCACGCTCGATCCCCGACTCGACGAACTCGCCCACCGTCGAGGCGAGCACGTCGAGTGCCTCGGCCAGATCGGAGGCAGCGCGGCGGGCCGCCGCCGCCGGGTTGTTCAGCTCGTGAGCGAGCCCGGCGGCCATCGTCCCGAGCGATGCCAGCCGCTCGCGATTCTGCTCGCGCACGGCCGAACGTGCGGATACCGTCCGGACCGCGCGCATCACCCGGCGGTGGACGGGCACTTGGCTGAGTGCCAGCCGAGTGAAGTCATCAGGAGCGATCACCGCCATCCGCACGTCGGTCACGGCCCGCATCTCGCCCGCAAAGCCGGTCTCGGTCAGGACCGTGATCGCGCCCATCCACGTTGGCGCCACCTGGCGGGTTACCGGCTCGAGGCGACCCGCCTCGAAGACGAGGCCCTGCACCACCCCCTCGAGCAGCAGAAACACGCCCGCGGAGGCATCCCGCGGCTCGGCGACGACGGTATCGGCCTGCACGTTGCGGATCACGGCGATCTGCTGCCACAGCGCGAGCTGCGCGTCGTCGAGCTCGTCGAAGAGGTCGATTCGGCGGAGCTCCTCGAGGGTTGGGCGCTCCGGCTCGTTCATGCGCTTTCCAGGTACTCGTGAATCAGCGAGACCGCCATCGCCCCCTCCCCGACCGCGCTCGCGACCCGCTTGATCGACCGCATCCGCACATCACCGGCAACGAACACCCCGGGCACGCTCGTCTCGAGCACGTACGGCTCTCGGGGGAGTGGCCAGCCGTTGTCACGCACGTCGGCTCCCGCCAGAATGAACCCGCGCTGATCGCGCGCGACGACGCCATCCAGCCAGTCCGTACGCGGCGTGGCGCCGATGAACACGAAGCATGCGTCGACCTCCTCGACGGTCTCGGTCCCGTCCGACGCTCGGATCCGCAGCGCGCGGAGGTGGTCGTCCTCGCTCTCGGCGGCCATGGCCTGCGCGCCCGTTCGCACCTCAACGTTGCCCAACTCCGCGATCTGCTCGATCAGGTAATGGGACATCGACTTCGCCAGCGAATCGGCTCGCACGAGCATCGTCACCCGGCCGGCGTAACGACTGAAGTACACGGCGGCCTGTCCGGCGGAGTTGGCGCCGCCGATCACGACCACGTGCTGGTTCTCACACGCACGCGCCTCCGTCAGCGCGGCGCCGTAGTAGATCCCGGCGCCGGTCAACTCCGCAAAGCCCGGCGCGGCCAGCTGGCGATAGGAGACACCGGACGCGACGAGCACGGTGTTCGCACTGAGGATGCCGCCCCCGGTCAGGTGCACGAGGCGCCCGGCTCCTTCGACGCGGAGCGCGACCGCCTCCTGCACGGTGACGAGCTCGGCACCGAGCCGGCGCGCCTGGTCGGTTGCTCGGCGCGCGAGGTCCGACCCGCTCAGCCCGGCCGGGAAGCCCAGGTAATTTTCGATCAGGCTCGACTGCCCCGCCTGCCCGCCCGGCGCCTCGCGCTCGACCATCACGGTGCGCAGGCCCTCCGAGGCACCGTACACGGCCGCCGCAAGCCCAGCCGGACCGCCGCCGACGATCACCAGGTCGTAGTGGTCGCCGATCGGCTGAGCCGAGATCCCGAGCCGCTCGGCCAACTCGAGCGTCGTCGGACGCTCGAGGATCGATCCGTCTTCGAGGAGTGCGACCGGCAGCCGGTCCGCGTCTACGCCGGCGACCGCGAGCAGCTCGCGCGCCTCGCCGTCGCGCTCCACGTCGAGCCACCGGCCTGGGACGCGATTGCGAGCCAGGAAATCGCGCACGTCGTGCGAGTCCTTTGAGAAACGGTGGCCGATCACCCGCACGCCGCCCGAATCGAGCGCCGCGCCGGCCTCCCAGGTCGTCAGCAGGTCCTCGACCACCGGGAACAGCTGCTCCTCCGGGGGGTCCCAAGGCTTCAGCAGGTAGTAGTCCAGCGCCACCTCGTTGATCGCCTGGATCGCCGCCTCGGTGTCGGCGTACGCCGTCAGGAGAACCCGCTTGGCCTCGGGAACGAGCTCGCGCGCCTGCACGAGGTAGTCGGTTCCCGACAGGCCCGGCATCCGCTGGTCGGCGACCAGCAATGCAACCTGCTCACCGCGAGCCCGGACCTGCTTGAGCAGATCAAGCCCCTCGATGCCCGAGCCGGCGCGCATAACTCGATAGCGCTCTCCGAAGCCGCGCCGGAGGTCGCGTGAGACGGCGGCCAGCACCGCCGGCTCATCGTCGACCGCGACGATCGCCGGGCGACGCCGCTGGTTCTCCTCATCGGACTGCCGCACGTCGGCCGAGGGCGACTCGATCATGAGAGCCGATGCTAGGCGATGAGGAGATCGAGCCGTAAACAGCGCGATCTCACCCGATGCGCACCGCTGATGCCGACGCGGTGCACGCTTTCGCGGCTATGTCACGGCGTATACACGGACGAGTGACACGGTTCGCCGCCGCAGACGTCGACCACCGCACCGTCTGGCTCCAGGAAGTCGGAGATCTGTAGCTGCGCGGCGGGTGTCTGGCGAGGATTCTCGTGCGGGTCGATGTTGTTCGGGGCGGAGGTCGGCGGGACGTTGCCCTCCGGGGGCGGCTGCACCCGTCCCGGGCCGCTGTCCCAGATCTCGATCGCCGATCCCTTGAACGGGTAATGGCCGATCGCCGGGATGCCGTAGAACAGATTGCGGTCCCTGGCGCGATCGGGGTCGAGCGCCGGCTCGTACGCAGCGGCGCCGATCGTCCGTGCCTCAGCCGCGCCCGCGTACATGCTGACCTGGAAGTCGCCGTAGGCGATCTGCATCAGGACCGTGTGCGAAGGCGTGTCGGGGAGCGGGTGCGAGGTCATCTGCGGGGCGTAGCCATCGGGGTCGCCACGATCCCACAGCTGCTGGATCAGATCCGTGATCACCGGATAGAGCGACTGGTCCGTGTAGGCCGCGTCGAGGATCGACTTGAACGGCGCGAAGTCGGTGCTCCGCTGGATCAGCATGTTGCCGTAGTCGATGCCGGTCACGCCCAGCACCGCCCGATGGACGTCGGGCGAGACCGCAGTCGTCAGTCCTCCTTCGATGCCGCCCTGGCTGTTGCCGTCGTAATACAGGTTCGAGGTGTCGATCACCGGATGGCCGCCCGCCTGGAACGCCGGGTTGGAGGCGAATCCCTGCGGGTTGAGCATCAGCCTGCCCAGGTAGAGCGTGTTCAGCACTCCCTGTTGCAGGCGGTCCACCACCACCGGAAACAGGTTGAGGCTCCCAACCGCACCGGCGTCGAACGGCGTGTCTCCCTGCGCCAGACCCCACCAGTCGGTCGCGCAGAAGACCATGTTGTAGTTGGTCGCGAGCGCCTGGACCCACGAGTCCGTTACCTCGCTATGCGAGCCCAAGAGGCCGTGCCCATAGAGCGAGATACGCGCCGGATCACTCGCGGTGGCCGTACTCGGAACGATGCACTCGAACGGTGCGGTGGCCGTATTGCCGGGAATTTGGGTGGGCAGCGCATCGGCCTGGCTCGAGCTGTAGTGAAACCCGGTGGTCGCGGTCGGCCCGCACGTGATCAGGTAGCAGGGCACTTGGTAGGTGCCCTGGATATCTCGCAGCTGCGGCGTCAGCGTGCTGGTGCTCGTGATCGTGTAGCTGGGGGCTCGACCCTGCACCTTGCCATCGGCGAGGTTGCTGTCACCGAGCTGCGCGAAGGCGTTGTTGCGAATCGACAGCAACCGCGCGGTTAGGCTCTTCTCCGAGCCGACCGTGAAGCTCCATGCTTCGTACAGGTTCCCGCGTCGGATCTTCGCGCGCTTCAGGGCCGTGAAGATCTGCGCGTAGCGCGCACGCTGCGAGCGCTCAGGGGCGGGCAGCTTGCGATCATCGCGGAGCTTCTCGAACCACGCCGGCGCCCGGAGCAGGTGGCCGCTGGCGTTGCGCAGGTCGCGCAGCGCGACCACGTAGGTATGGCCCTCGGTGAGCTCCTTGCCCGGGACGATCATCAGATCGGTGGTCTGCGGCGTGCTCGCGTTTGCATCGAGCTCGGTATAGATCAGCTGACGGCGGCCGCTGGCCTCGTCGATGACCACGATCGGCTGGTTCTTCGCGAACGCCTGGCTCATGTTCAGCAGCCCGACCGCGTGGGTTCGCGCCAACGCGCTCGCGTTGTCGAGCCCCGCCACGTGCACGATCATCGCGCTACCCGGGCTGAAGCCGTCGTTGCGGTCGTAAGGGGCGGCGCTGATCCGCTCCCCGCTCGCGTTCACCGGCATCGCCCCCGCCGGCAGATTGAGCCGGATGCCCGTCGGCGTCGAGCGATCCCGCTTCGTAAACAGGTCGTTGGGGAACGGCAGCAGACACGGCCGCTTGCTGAATGGCTGGCAGTCCGCGGCCGGCTTGGGGGAGCCGGCGGCCTCGGCCGCAGGCCTGCGGGCCCGGGCGGCGCCCGCCGCCGGAGTGAGCAGAGTCGCCAGGACGCCGGCCAACAGCAGCCCGCCGGCGCCCACCATGAACAGAAATCTGATGCGTCGAGCGACGCGCCGTCTACCACGATCCATGTGTTTCTCTCTCCTTTTGGCCCCGATTGCGGCTGCGGGGAATATACGGATCTCGGCCCCGCTGGGCGTCAGCCCCGGCTGATCACGTTGTCACTGCATACCTTCACCCGGAAGCCCCGACCGGTGACGACACACTCTAGCCTTCGGCGTACGTGGAAGGACCGCCAGCTCATATCGTGCGGCGGCGCGAGCAGTGGCGCCGGCGGCGGCGGCGCCGTCGGATCGCGTACGCGGGGGGCTGCCTGCTGGCGATCGCGACACTCGTCGTGGTGCTCGGCGAGAGCGGCGGGAGCGGCGCTGTACGCCGCCGCCGGGCCCAGAACGCGACGCCGTTGCAGGACATCGGGGCGGTTCGTCATCCCCGCTATACCCTCTCCAGAACCGACGCGATTGGCAACGCCAGAATCGAGCGCCTGATCAAGCTCGGGCTGCCGATCTACTGTGCCGGCCGGCGAGGCGACGAGCTCGCGTTCACGTTCGACGATGGCCCCGGCCCGTACACCCTGCTCGCGATCAAGAAGCTGCGCGAGGCAGGCGAGCGCGCGACGTTCTTCGTCGTGGGCAGGAACATTCCCCTCTATCACGACTACCTTCTCCGCGAACTGAAGGTCGCCTCGATCGGAGATCACACCTACACGCATCCCGAGCTGATCGCGCTGCCGCCGAGCGAGGTCACCTCCGAACTGCAGCGTACCGCGCAGTCGATCGAAGCCAGCTCGGGCCAGCACGTCGATCTGTGGCGGCCGCCGTACGAATTGCACGATGCGATGACGGACCGGATCGCCCGACGGCTTGGCTTGCTGGAGATTCTGTGGAACGTGGACTCGGCCGATTCGCTGGGAGCCGATTGGGCGCAGATCATCCACAACGTGAAGGCGAAGCTGCGTCCGGGAGCGATCATCCTGATGCACGAGAACCACGGTCAGACGATCCGGGCGCTGACCACGCTGCTGCCGCTGCTGCACCGTCGTCACCTCCGCTCGGTCAGCCTGCCGGAGCTGTTCGCGTCCGATCCGCCGTCCGTGGCCCAGGTCCGCAAGGGTCCGAACGCCTGCGGCGTGGCGGGCGCGCCCGCGGTCGGCAGCGGCGGCTAGCCGAACCGCGGGGGGTTCGGCCCGGGAAGGCTTGGATACGCCATCGCCCTCGCCACCACGCCATCCCGACGTGCATCCGTTTGGCCGGGGCAGCGCCGGGTAGCACTCCGATACCAACTGAACGGGGCCGAGGTAACCCGCCGCACCGTTCTGGAGAGCAGACAGGAGGCATCGATCATGGCATCCGCAAATGCGACGCGCGGCGCGTGGGCAGTCGGCACGGTGATGGTCACGATCGCCCGGATCGTGCGGTTGCTCGTCGCTATCGCGGCGGCGATCATCGTCGCAGCGATTCTCCTGCGCGTCCTCGACGCCAACAGCGCGAACGCGATCGTCCGTCACATCCACGACGCTGGACAAACGCTGGTCGGCCCGTTCAAGAACTTGTTCTCGATCAAGAACCCGAAGCTGTCGATCGTCGTCAATTGGGGCCTGGCGGCAGTCGCGTGGCTGATCGTCGGCGGGTTCATCGCACGGCTGATCGCTCGTGCTGCGCCGGGCGGCGTAGCGCGGGGCGAAGCAGTCTGAGCAGGGAGGCTGAGGGTCCGCCCGCGGTGCACCGCGGGCGGTCAGCCCTGCGCTCAGCGACGCCCGCCCCCTACAATTCCGCCCCGATGGAGCGCTCTCTGCTCGGTATCGAGCCACGGTTCGAGGGCGGGCTACACGAGGTCGCCGACCGGGTGCTGGCCTGGCTTCAGCCGAACGGCGACTGGGGGGAATCGAACGCGGCCATAGTTGTGGGTCGAGGCGAAGCACTGTTGGTCGACACGCTGTGGACGCCCGCGCTCACCCGGCGGATGCTCGACGCCGTCGCCGCCCGCGTGCAGGTGCCGATTGCGACGGTGGTCAACACGCACTCGGACGGCGACCACGTGTGGGGCAACCAACTGCTCACCGGTGCCGAGATCGTGGCCACCCGCACGGCCGCTCAGATCATCCGCGAGGAGGCGCCGGCGCCGCTTCAGCGGATGCGCGGACTGGCCCCGATCCTCCGCCGTGTGCCGCCCACCGCCACGTTCGGCGCCTACATGGCATGGATGCTCGCGCCGTTCGACTTCTCCGAAGTGACGGTCACGGGGCCTGGGCGTGAGTTCGAGGGAGGGCTCGAGCTGCGAATCGGCGGCCGGGAGGTGCGCCTGCAGGAGGTCGGACCGGCTCACACGCCGGGTGATCTGATCGTCCACGTCCCGGACGAGCGCGTCGTGATCGCGGGCGATGTGATGTTCGTCGGCGTGCACCCGGTCATGTGGGCTGGTCCGGCAGCGAATTGGATTGGCGCGCTCGATCGCATCCTGGCGCTCGAGCCGGCGGTGGTGGTGCCGGGTCACGGTCCGATCGCCACCGTCGCGGAGGTGCAGGCGTTGCGCGATTACCTGGCCTGGCTCGAGACGGTTGCGCTTCCACGGCTGGGTAGCGACGAGGCCCCGCGGGAGATCGCGACCACGCTCGCGCGGAGCGCCGAATTCCGCGACGCGCCGTGGAGCGGTTGGCTCGGGCCCGAACGGATGGTGATCACGATCGCCACGATCGACCGCCACCGCCGTGGCTCCGCCGGCCCCGTAAGCTCCCGACAGCGAGCCCGGCTGTTCAGCCAGGTGGCCGCGGTTGCGCGCGAGCTCGAGGGCGGCGCGCGCCACTAAGCGTCAGCGGCCGGGACGCAGATGGAGCCTGGGGAGCTGGAACCGAGGCGGCGTGGCGGGCAGCGTCCGCCAGCGTGGGGGCGGCGCGGGACGGCCCGCGGCGCGGGTTCGCCGGTGGGCTCGTGCTGCGCTGGCCCGTCGCCGGGGGAGTAGCAGCTGTATCCGCTGGTAGTTGAAGCCGTAGCCACCCGCGCAGCTCAGCCCGCGCGCGCAGCCGTCGAAGTTGGCCGCCCAGATCAGCCACAGGCTCTGGCCGTGATCACTGAACCACTTGACGGGGATCGCGGGGTCGTATCCGTTCGAGGGGCCGAAGTACGCTTGGCGGGCGACGAACGAGAACGGGCCCCAGGGATGAGGGGCCTCGAGGATCACGAGCTCCGATCCGTTCGTCCAGACGCCGGGGGGCGTCGAGCCGTAGGAATAGGTGAACGTCAGCAGGTAACGGCGCAGGCCGGGATCGAAGGACATCCGCGGATAGGTGATGTGCCCGGGCCAGCTGAGGATGGGCTGCGCCGCGCTGCTCGAGCTCGACCACGCCGGCCACGGCGATGGCGTTGGCGTCCATCCTGAAGCCCATTGCCAGCGGGCCGGATCGGTCACGTCGGCGATGTCCGCGCGGCTCCGCCCCAGGATCAGGGTGCTGGCGTTGAACTCCTGCTCGGTGGAGATCGCGTAGAGGTAGCCGTCGGGCTCGTCCGCGTCACGGCCCCGCTGCACCCACTCGAGGTTGCCGGTCGAGGCGGGGAATGGCTTTGCGGGAAAGCTCCAGCTCGTTCCGTGGTTGGTGGAGTACGCGATTCCGGCCAGTCCGGTGAACGGGCCGTTGGCATTCCAGTTCCAGTCGTTGACCTGGGTGGCGTAGAACACGTGGTCAGAGGACGTGAAGCCCGTGGCGTAGTAGCCACCCAGCGGGCCTGTCCAGAGGCTGCGGTTACGATGGATCTGCGCCCAGGTCGCGGGCGGTCCGGGGTTGCCGATCGGCTGGAAGCGGAGATTGTGCAGCGGTGAGCCGGTGATCCGCGCGAACGAGTTGCGCCACAGCCCCCATTGCGAGCCCAGCTTGGGAGGGTTGGTGCCTCCGTCGTCCATCAGCACGTAGAGGTTGTTGTCATCACCCCAGGCCATCGGCAGGATGTCGCCGAACTGGTTACGCGGGGGTCCGTGACGGAGACTGGACCAGTGCGCCCCAGACAGAACCGTGCTGCTCGGAAACGGCGTGTTGTTGGAGCTGGTCATGGCAGCGCCGACCGACGGCACGGCGCAGAAAACCGTAGCCGCGCTCAAAATCATGACGACATAACGCAGCAACCGGATCTGATTCAACTCGAGCGTTCTTAACCCTTGCCGGGGGCCCGAGTATCGGAATGTCCTCAAAACGATTTGGGGGAAGGTAGCGAGCCGCTCTGCGCGACTGCGCCTCCAACCGTGGTCTGGATGGCCTGCTCGAACACTTCCACGAGCTGCGCGGCAATCGCCGGCCACGTGAAGCGCTCGGAGACCTCGACGCGGGCCGCTACCCCTCGGCGCTCGCGCTCAGCCGGATCCGCGATCACCTCGATCAGCGCTGCAGCGAGCGCCTCGTCCTCAGGCGGCACGAGCCAGCCGGTTGAGCCATCCTGGACGATCGACTCCGGGCCGAGCGAACAGGTGGCGACCACGGGAGTCGCGCACGCCATTGCTTCGACCAGGACCTGCCCAAACTGCTCGCGCTGGGAAGCCATGAGCACGGCATCGGATGCGGAGAAGAACCGCGGGAGGGCCTCCTGGTGCTGCCACCCGGCGAGAAACACATCCGGCACCTGCAGCCGTGCACACAGCTCGGCGGGATGTTCTCCCTCCCATTCCCCCGGGTGGCCGCCCACGAGCACGAGCCCTACCGGCCCCTCGGCCCGTAGCCGGGCGCGGCCGAATGCGCCAATCAGGCGATCGAGTCGCTTGACGGCGGTGAACCGTCCCGCGTACAGCAGCACGGTTCCGGACGCGAGCCGCGCGACCTCGTCCTCGCCGTAGTGGGCGCTCCCCGGCGGCTGGCCGGGCAGCCATCCCTGCGGCTCCTCCACGAGCACGCGACGCCAGAACTCCCGGCGGTCGATCGGAACGGGGTGAAACAGGTTCAGGTCGACACCGTTGGGGACTGCGACGACCCGCTCACTCGGCACCTCGAGCAGCTCGATCGCGCGCTCGACGCCCGCCGGCACCACGACGAGAGTCTCGCACCGCTGGGCCCAGGTCCGCAGCCGCGTTGCCCAGCGTGCCGCGTGGCGCCAGCTTGCCGGGGCACCGTCGGCGATCCGTTCGAGCATCAGCAGTTCCGTGCCGTGGAGCTGACCGACGATCGGGATGTGGGGGGCGACCCGGGCTGCCGCCTCGTTGAGCGGGGTGAGGTGGTGGAGGTGCAGGACGTCGGCGGCGCAGGCGCCGGCACGCTCGAGCTCGCGGCTCCAAGCCCGCACCTGGCGCTCGTAGTCGAGATCGTCGAGCGAGGCGAACACAGCGTCGGGAGCTCCAGGTGGCTCTTCGAAGGAGGGGTGCAGCGGCGCCGTTCCCGGTGGCCCTTCGAACTTGAGCGGCTCCCGGCTCGCGAGCGCGCGATCGAACCGCACGCTGTGGACCGGCTCACCGTAGAAGACGCGGGCGTCCGCGTGCCCGCTGGGATCGCCGCGCGACCCTGCGACCAGCGTCACCTCACAGCCCTGAGCTCGCAGGCAGCGGGTGAGTGCCCGGGCGGCGTGTGCCGACCCGCCCCGGGGATAGAACATGATCGCTGACACGATCCGCAGGGCCATTTGTGGACAACGTATTACCCACCTGTAAACGACTCGACCCGGGATCGAGCACCCGGTCACGGCGCGGACTCCTGCGGCGTCGGACTCCGCACGGCACTCGCCGATGGCGTCGGGACACGCGTCGCGGCGGGCCGGCTAGCGCGGCTCGAACACGACCGCCGTGACGATCGGACGGCCGCCGAGCACGTCGACGCCGTGCTCCTCCCGCGGACGGTTGCGCAGCCGTCCCTGGTGGACCAATGAGGCGGAGCCACCGCCGTCGAGGTTGAGCGCCTCGATCGCGCCGAGGCTCACCAGGGCGTCAGCGAGCTCGGCGAGGGTCATCCCGGCGTCGCGCCGGGTCCGTCCGTCGCAGGCGACGCTGATCAGCCGCCCGTCGCCGATCGCCATCGCAGCCCGCGGATAGCGGCCGTCGGTAATGTCGGAGTCGAACTGGCGGGCGCCCGCGGAGAAGCCCTCGGAATCGGCGTCGGAGATCGTGCTCTGGCCCTGACGGACGAGCAGCGGGCCGGCCTGCAGCAGGTCGCTGTGGGGACCGTCGGCGAGCTCGTCGCGCCGCGCAATCCGCAGCCGTTCACCGTCGATCTGCAGGCAGGCACGCAGCTCGCCCCAGGGGGAGTCGAACGCCACCGACGGCCGGACGTGGCCGGCGATCCGCAGCTGACCGAGTGGCGCGTAGTCCGGACGCAGGAAGAAGCCACCGACGACCGCGTTGCGCACGCTCTGCTCCCTGCACCAGCGAGAGAGCGGTGCCGGCTGCTCGAGTACCACGATCCGCGCGCCGTAAGCGGCGCGATCGTAGGTGGCCACATGCAGCGTGGTCCTGGCGCCGTCGGCAAGCACGAGGCGAAGCCGTTCCAGCCGCGAGTGCCGCCGCGGGGCGCCGACCGTCAGCAAGCGGTGTAGTGGGAGCGTGGTCCGGCTCATCGCAATCGACGCGCCGTGTGCGATCAGATCCGACGCCGCCGTCGCGACAATTACACCATCGGCCCCCGACGGTTGCGGGGGATTGGGTGCTGTGCGCGACCGCGCCGCGGCGGCTGCGCGGGGAGGAGAAAGCTGGCCATCGACCGGGGGGAGAGGGCGCGCTTGCGCGCGCCCCGGGGGTGTCGCCGCCGGCGCGCTCCGCGCGCCCCGACGCGGCCGAGGTTTGTTCGTCAGGACCGCCCGAACATCGAGCAATGTTTGAGCTCGTCAGACTCAGGCAGCCACCGGCTCAGACGCGAGACGCCGCAATTCGTGGCGGGCGATCGTCCGGTTGTGGATTTCGTCCGGGCCGTCGGCGAGGCGAAGCGTCCGCAGATGGGCATACATCATCGCCAGCGGGAAGTCGTCGCAGATTCCCGCGCCACCGTGAACCTGGATCGCCCGGTCCACGACCCGCAGGGCGACATTGGGCGCCGCCACCTTGATCGCCGCGATTTCCGTCCGCGCGTGCTTGTTGCCGACGGTGTCCATCAGCCACGCGGCCTTCAGCGTCAGCAGGCGGGCCATCTCGATCTCCACCCGCGATTGTGCGATCCAGTCCTGGATGTTGGCTCGGTCGCTGACCGGTTGGCCGAACGTGGCCCTGGATGTGGCGCGCCGGCACATCAGCTCGAGCGCGCGCTCGGCGGCGCCGATCGCCCGCATGCAGTGATGAATCCGCCCCGGACCGAGGCGCGCCTGGGAGATCAGGAACCCATCTCCCTCATTGCCGATCAGGTTCGAGGCCGGAACGCGGACGTCCTCGAAGGAAAGCTCGGCGTGGCCCTCCTGATCGATGTAGCCGAACACCGGCAGGTTTCGGAGGATCTTGAGCCCGGGCGTATCGCGAGCAACCAGGATCATCGACTGCTGCCGGTAGGGCGGCCCGCCGGGATCGGTCTTGCCCATCACGATCAAGATCTTGCAGCGGTCGCGCATTGCGCCCGAGATCCACCACTTGCGGCCGTTCAGGACGTACTCCTCGCCGGTGCGCTCGATCCGCATCTCGATGTTGGTCGCGTCGGAGCTGGCGACGCTCGGCTCGGTCATCGCGAACGCGGAGCGGATCTCGCCGTCCAGCAGCGGTCGCAGCCACCGATCCTTCTGCTCGGCGGTGCCGAATAGGGTGAGGACCTCCATGTTGCCGGTGTCGGGAGCGGCGCAGTTGCAGGCCTCCGGGGCGATGTGGCTGCGGCCCATGATCTCGGCGAGCGGAGCGTAATCCGAGTTGGACAGCCCAGGGCCGGACAGCTCGGCATCCTCGTGGGGCAGGAACAGGTTCCACAGCCCAAGCTCCCGCGCGTGCCCCTTCAGCTCCTCCATGATCGGCGGGTGGAAGTGCGGCTCGCCAGAGGAGACGAGCTGCTCGTGATACACGGGCTCGGCGGGATATACGTGCTCGTCCATGAACGCGAGCAGACGCTCGCGCAGTTCCTTGCAGCGGTCAGAGAGCTCGAAGTCCATCTACCTCATCTCCTTGGTAATGCCGAGGGCGTTCACCCACAGGCGAGTCAGTGTGCGGGCCAGCGCATCCGGCGACGCGTTGCCAAATCCGAGTACGTAGCGCAGGTAGGCCATCCGGCTGACCATCCCGCTCAGCGCGTGAGCCGCCAGCCGCGGATCGAGTGCGGGGTCGGCGAGACCGCGCTGCTGAAGCCGCGAGATCGCCTGCGCGTTGCGCTCGCCGAAGGCTCGGGCCCTGCGCAACCGCAGTCGTCGGAAGTCAGCGTTGATCTGCGCGACCTGCTCCATCAGCGCCATCAGCTTCGCGTTGCGCCGGTAGGCGAGCAGGTAGGCGCGATTGGCGGCTTCGATCACCGCCTCCGGGTCATCCCGATCGGCGATCTCCCTGAGCCGAGGATGGAGCATCTCCTCGTTCACCTCCTCCATCACCGCCGCGAAGGCGTCCTCCTTGCTCGTGAAGTAGGTGTAGAACGTCCCGGCGGCCACGCCGGCGTCCGCCGTGATGTCGGTGATCCGGGCGCCCAGGAATCCGTCGCGTTCGAACACCCGTCGGGCTGCCCGGACGAGCGCTCGGCGGGTTCGCGCGCCGCGGGCGCTGACCGGCGCTCGGCGTGTCCTCGACGGAAGGGCCTGACGCTGCGCCATCGTTATCCGCCAGGCTAGTTGAAATTGGTTTCAACTTCAACTAATCTGGGAGCCGGATGGAGATCGCAGATCGGCACGTGGTGGTGACGGGCGCCGGCAGCGGCATCGGCCGCGCGCTCGCGCGCAGGTTTGCAGCCGAAGGGGCGCGCGGGGTAGTCGTCGCCGATCTCGATCCAAACTCAGCTGCGGCTGTCGCGGAGGACATCGGCGGACTGGCGGTGGCCGTGGACGTCAGCAGGGAGGCGGACATTCAGGCGCTCGTCGCCCGAGCGCGCGGCGAGTACGGCCCGATCGATCTGTTCTGCTCCAACGCGGGGGTTCCAGGCCCGCCTGGCGGGCCCGAGGGCTCCGACGACGAGTGGCAGCGGACCTGGGAGGTCAACGTGATGGCCCACGTGTGGGCCGCTCGTGCGCTGTTGCCGGAGATGCTCGAGCGGCGCGAGGGATACCTGCTGAGCACGGCATCGGCGGCGGGCCTGCTCACGCAGGTCTCGGCGCTCGCCTACTCGACCACCAAGCACGCGGCGGTCGCCGTCGCCGAGTGGCTGGCGATCAACTACGCGGAGGCCGGCATCAAGGTGTCGTGCCTGTGCCCGCAGGGAGTCCGCACGCCGATGCTCGACCTCGCATTAGAGGATCCGATCGGCTCGGCGCCACTGCTGGCCGAGCAGGTGATCGACCCCGAGGATGTCGCCGAGGCAGTCGTCGCCGGGCTCCGGGAAGAGCGATTCCTGATTCTTCCGCATCCGCAGGTGGCGGAATACATGGCGCTCAAGGGCGCCCAGCCCGATCGCTGGCTCAGAGGCATGCGCCGGCTCGTCCGCCAGGCCCGCGAGGACGCGGAGCGCGGACAGAACTGAGCTCGTAGCCCGGACGCGTGCGGGCGCGCAGAGGTTGATCGGGACGTGCCCAGCGCTTCCCCGCTGCTCTGCGGGCGGCCGAGCACGCACGGTCGGAGCCGCTCACGGGTGAAGCAGGTGGCGAAAGTGCCTGAAGAAGTGACCAGCCCGGCCATGCGCCTTGGTCCCCAGCCCGGTCACTCCGAGCAGGACGACGAAGGTTCCGACGAGCAGCGCCGCTCCCGCCAGCAGCACCGGCCAACGACGCTGCAGAAAAATCCGCCACCTCATCAGGACCAAGCCGGCCTGGTCGCCCGCCACCCACAGCGTGCCGGCGATCCCGAGCAGCGGAACTACGAAGCAGAGGTTGAACAGCACGAGCAGGACCATCTGTCGGGCCGGGTCGATGCCCGAACCGACGATCGCCGCGATCGCCGCGAAGTACGGGAACGCGGTGGGGAGCTCGACCGCGGTGATCGTGGCCCCCAGGATCGCGCTCGATCTCCCCTCGGCTCGCACCTCGGGAGGCTGGCGGTCTGAGAGCCGATCGCGGTGGACCCACAGCACCACGCCGGCGACCAGCATCGCCGCGCCGGCGATGATCTCGAGGATGAATCGAGTTTGATGACTGGGCTTCGGCACCAGCGACAGCAGGAGCTGCCCGGGGCCGAGCGCGATCAGGGTGCCACCGGCCAGATAGACGACGAACACGCCCACGGTGAACTCGGTTACCCGTGCGCGCGGTCGCTCGGCGGTGGCGAGGTACAGCGCCGGAGCAATCGTCGTGGGGTTCAGGGAATCGGCGAGCCCAATCGAAATGACGATGCCGATCAGGCGCAGCATGCGAGCAATCCTTCCCCGTTCGGACGCTGATGTGTCGGCCTGTCGCTGCTAGAGGTCCGATTGCGCTTCGTGCGCAGCTCGCTCGCCCGACCTGACGGCGCCGTCCATGTAGCCGTTCCAGTAGTCCGAGGTCTCGGCGCCCGCCCAATGAATCCGCCCGAACGGCCTCCGGATCCACGGTCCGTAGTCGGTGAGCACGCCGGGCGGCGTGAAGCCGACATAGCAGCCGCGTGTCCACTGCTCCTCGGACCAGTTCTTCTCGAGGTATGCAATCGGGCGAGCGGCCTGCGTGCCGAAGTAGCGAACGAAGCAATGCAGCGCCTGAGCTCGTCGCTGGCGCGGGCCGAGCGTCCCGAACACCCGTGCGTCGTGGCCTTCGACGAATCCGAGCATCACCCCCGGACGGCCGTCTGGTGGGGAGTTGTCGAACGTGATCTTGATCGGCCCTGTGTCGCTCGTGACCTGGCCCGCAAGGCCGTGATCGCGCCAGAAGGGACGTCTGTAGACGGCCTCGATCTTGATTGCCGATCCCTGCGGGAAGCGCTGCAGCAGCTGCGCACGGAGCGCCGGCAGCTCGGGCTCGTAATAGATCCGCCCGGTTAGCGACGGCGGCCCGGTGACGATCGCCGATTTGCCGTGGAAGGTCAGCTGGTCGGTCTGGACCGAGACCCCCGAACGGTCCTGCGCGATCCGGCGGACTGGATGGGATAGGACCACGCGCGAGCCGAGCGACTGCGCGGCTCGGATCGAGATCAGCTGCGAGCCGCCGACGAAGCGGCTCTGCTGGGCGCCGCCGGCGGTGTTGATCAGCCGCTCGAACATGCCCGGGGTGCGCTCGTTACCGGCGGAGTGGATGTAGAACAGGACATGGAGGAGCGAGATATCGCGCGGCTCGCACGCCCATACGGATTCGATTCCCAGATCCAGCAGACTGGTGGCGCCGGGGCCCAGCGCGTTGCTCTGCTTGAACGTCTCGAACGTTTGACTGTCCCAAGCCAGCGCGTTGGGGGCGGTCCAGGGAGCTTCGAGCGGGACCGTCTTGGCCATCGAGTCGAGCTTGACCAATACCGCCTCCAGCTGGGCGTCGGCGGTGAGATCGGGGGGCACGGCGCCGAACGGCCCGTTCGGTGTGTAGGGCGTCAGCTTCCCGTTCTCGTAGAACAGGTAGTTGCCGCTGTTGTAGGTCTTGAACGTGGCCACTCCCAGCTCACGCGCGAGCGCGGCGAGGTGATCCTGCGTCGGCCCGATCCACTGGCCTCCCAGCTCGACCACTTTCCCGCGGCCGAGCGGGTGGTTCAGGGTTCGGCCCCCAACTCGGTCGCGCGCCTCCAGCACGATCACCGAGCGCCCGGCGGCCACGAGCTTGCGCGCCGCGGTGAGGCCCGAGAGGCCGGCACCGACCACGATCACGTCGGCGCGCCGGCTCGGGTTCTTGCCGTGGCGCTGACCGCGCGCGTCCGCATCATCGGGAAGGGCGGTGACCGCGGCCGCGGCCGCGGCGGTCCCGATCAACTTGCGCCGTGAGATGCGCACCTGCGACTCCTGTGCCATACGCCTGCTCCCTTATCCGTGGCCGCGGACATTGTGGCGATGCGGGCGGTGATCTGCGAGCCTTGACACAAAGTGGTTGCGCACCGGCCGTCAGTCGCGTTTGTGCTTGCCGCGGCTTGCGCGCTGGCGCTGCTGCTCGACGCCGCCGGCGCAGGGGCGAGCGCGCGCCGCCTCCGGTGCGCCCCGTTGGCGTCCCGCCGGGCCGTTGCGCCGATCCTGTCGCTTGACCCGCGTCCCAGGGCGCCTCGGATCTTTGCGATGCAGTACCAACAGGATGCGCGCAACGTCGTCTCCTATGCGAGCTTCCGAGCGAAGATCGAGTGCATGCTGCGCCGCTACGTACTCCCATATCTCGCGCCTGACCGGGCGAACGTGGTCGTGTTCGACGAGGACCTGGGACTCGCCACGCTGGCGATCGGCTCGCGCGGCGCCGTGGCGCGAGAGTTCTTCGCGGCACCGGATGGTCCAGCGTGCGCGCAACTCGGTCAGCCGTGCGGCGCGCTCGGCGCGCTCGCGTCGATCACGGCGGCGTACGCACGCCCGCTCGCCGCCTACCACGACCGGTTTCCGATGTTGGACGGACTCGGGCAGGGATTCGTCGCGGCGACGGACACCGTCGTTCGCAGCTTCATGGGCACGTTCTCGGCGCTTGCCAAGCGCTACCGCGTGTACATGATCGGTTCCGCGGACGTGGCCCCGTTCCGGGAGTCACGAGCGGCCGCCGACCTCGCGGCGTTTTCCGATCCGGACCTGAACCCGCGGCCCTCCTCGGTATACGTGGCGAGCGCCCCGCGCGTGTATAACGAAGTCTTGATGTGGGGGCCGCACGACGTGCGCTCGAGCGGTCCCGACGTCCTGCGCAATGTGGTCGCGTCGAACCGGAAGGTGCCGTTGACCTCGCTGGAGACTTCTCTCGGCCTCACTCCGGGACCTTCTGGCGGTCCGGCGGCCGTGGCGAATCTCCGGCCGTTTCGGTTGCCGGGCACTCGCGCTCGGATCGGGTTCGCCACCAGCCTTCCGGCATTCGAGTACGGACATCCGCCGGCCGGGGTCAGCCCCTGCCGCGACACGGCGCGCTACTACATGCGCTGCCTGAACCGACTCGGCGCGAACCTCGTGATTCAGGACGAAGCCAATCCCGGTCGCTGGACGGGACCCGATGGAAACGGCGTGGAGCGGTGGCAGCCGTTGTCATGGATGGCGTCGACCTATCGAGCGGTCAGCGACCCGAGCGTGAGCTTCGCCTACAACGTCACGGCGATGATGGTCGGCAACCTCGCGGACCTCACGTTCGACGGGCAGAGCGCGATCACCCAGCGCGGGCTGCACGGGCCCGGCTGCCATTACATCGGCAACGGCACGTTCGTGCCCGGCCAGGATCAGCCCATCTTCCGCGGCTACGCGGGTTTCAAGCCGGCCTTCCTCGCGCTGGCGCCATGGGTGGTTGCGGACGGTCCGCGCGCTCGGCTGCGGCGGATCGGCGCCCAGCTCGCGCCGGACTCCGGCAGCCCGCTCGAGGACGACTACGTGGAGACGGCGCTGGTCGCGGATCTGCCATTTCCGGTCGATCGGCGCAGGAGGGACTGCGCGGGGGGTGGGCAGTCCGGCTCGCGGCACCAGGGCGACGTGGGCCATCGAGTCGTCCTATATCACTGACTCGATGGCCCACGTCGCAAAGCGGCCCGGCGGCTACGCGAAGTGGAGCTCGTCGCCCTGTTCGTCTGACACGGGGCGCTCGCAGGTGGGGCACCACCACCGAGCCTCCATCGGGGTTCCGCAAACCGCGTGCCGGGGGGCGGAGGAGCCCTCGGCGTTACGCGCGCCCCAGCCGGCGAGCAACCGCAGGGCGCCGGCCAGCTCGCGCCCCGGGGCGCTCAGCTCGTAGACGAACCGAGGCGGCCGTTCCGAGTACAGCTGCGCGACCACCAGGGCGTTGCGCTCGAGCTGGCGCAGCCGCTGCGTGAGCACGTTGGGGGCGATCCCGTCGACCTCCTGCTGGAGCTCGCCGAAGCGACGGGGTCCGTCGAGCAGGGCGGCGATCAGCAACAGCGTCCAGCGGTCGCCGACCGCCGCGAGCGCATCCGCTAGCGCCGAGTGAGACTCCTGCTCAGAAGCATCGGTCGGCTGGTTCGGTTCAGCCATCGCCAGGAGATCGTACGGCCGGCTCATGCGGATGCACCAGGGCCCTCCGTTCCAGGGCCCTCCGTTCCAGGGCCCTCCGTTCCAGGGCCCTCCGGTCATGCGGATCCACCAGCGCCCTCCGCTCGCGCGGATCCACCAGGGCCACCCGCTCGTGCGGATCCACCAGCGCCCTCCGCTCATGCGGATCCACCAGCGCCCTCCTGTCATGCGGATCCACCAGGGCCACCCGCTCGCGCGGATCCATCAGGGCCCCATCCATCGTGATACGCTATCGACTTGCATTTCGCAAGTAACTATCTTAGAGAGAGAAGGGTGAGTACCTTGACGTTGCTGGAAGAACTTGAAGGCTCCGTTCAGGCCGCCGCCGAGCGGACCGGGCCGGCGGTGATAGGACTGGGACGAGGATGGGGGGTCGGCTCGGGCGTGGTGATCGCTCCGGGGCGAGTGCTGACTAACGCTCACAACCTGCGTCACGACGAGACGACCGTGACGTTCCACGATGGCCGGCGCGCCGCGGGTCGCGTGGCCGGCTCGGATTCGGATCTCGACATCGCCGTGATCGAGGTGGACACCGCCGAGATCGAGCCGGTCAGCTGGGGCCAGGATGACGCGCAGGCGGGGCAGCCGGCGATCGGCCGCGCCGTGCTCGCGCTGGCGAACCCCGGCGGACGCGGACTGCGGGTCACGCCCGGATTCGTGTCCTCGAACGCCCGCAGCTTCCGAGGCCCGCGCGGCCGCCGGATCACCGGAGCGATCGAGCATACGGCGCCACTTCCTCGCGGATCCTCGGGCGGACCGCTGATCGACGCCGCCGGGCAGCTGCTCGGAATCAATTCGGTCCGCGTCGACGGCGGCTTGATCCTCGCGATCCCGGTCGGCGGCGCGCTACGCGAGCGGGTCGAGGCGCTCGGCCGCGGCGAGGCGCCCCAGCGCGTCCGGCTGGGGGTCGCGATCGCGCCGCCACGGGTAGCCAGGCGCCTACGGCGCGCAGTGGGGCTGCCGGAGCGAGATGGCGTCCTCGTTCGCGGGGTCGAGGAAGGCAGTCCCGCCGCGCAAGCGGGCATCGAGCGCGGGGACCTGATCGCCGCCGCGGGCGGCCGCGAGATCGAGCGGGTAGACGTCCTCTATGAGGCGCTCGACGGTGCGCGAGTGCAGGGACAGCTCGAGCTGTCGATCGTCCGCGGCAACGACGAGCGCCCGGTAACCGTCACCTTCTAAGGACACGCCGATGAGCACCATGATCGAGAACTCCGAGATCGAGCAGATTGAGCAGGACCAACGCGAGGGAGAGGCACTCGACGCCTACTCGCGGGTCGTCGTCGGCGTGGCCGAGCGGCTCGCTCCATCGGTTGCCAATCTGCGGGTCATGCGCCGCAGTCGCGTCGGCCAGGTGCCCGCCGGGGCCGGCAGCGCGGTGGCGCTGACACCCGACGGCTTCCTGCTGACCTCGGCGCACGTGGTCGCCGGGCCGGGGCGGACAGGACGCGCCGCGTTTGTGGACGGGCGCGAGCTCAGCTTCCGCGTGGTCGGGATCGACCGGCTCTCGGACCTCGCGGTGCTGCGGGCCGACGGCGATCAGCTGGTCCCCGCGACGCTCGGCGAAGCCGAGCAGCTACGGGTCGGACAGCTGGTGGTGGCGATCGGCAACCCGAACGGGTTCGCGGGATCGGTGACCGCCGGAGTGGTGTCCGCCCTCGGGCGCTCGCTCCCCGCCCGCGCCGGTCGGACCGTCCGCTATATCGACAACGTGATCCAGACGGACGCCGCGCTCAACCCCGGCAATTCAGGCGGTGCGCTGGTCGACAGCTCGGGGCGGGTGGTCGGGATCAACACCGCCGTCGCCGGCGTCGGCCTGGGGCTGGCCGTCCCGATCAACGCCGCGACGCGCCAGATAATCGGCGCGCTGATGAGGGATGGACGGGTGCGCCGTGCCTACATCGGGATCGCCGGCGGACCGCGTCCGCTGCCGCCGCATGCGCGCGTGCGCGTGGGCCGCGCCGCCGGGGTCGAAGTTGTCGAGGTGGCGCCGGGAGGGCCCGCCCAGCGCGCCGGGCTGCGCGCGGAGGATCTGATCGTCGAGCTCGGCGGAGCGCCAATCGAGCGGGTCGATGACGTCCAGCGGCTGATGAACTACGAGGCGATCGGGCGGCCGCTGTCGGCCCGCGTGCTCCGGGGTGACAGGTTCCTCGACCTGGAGCTGTCTCCGGTCGAGCTGACCGAATGACGCTACACTCAAGGGTGGCGCCGGGCGGCGTTTGCAATCGCGCCTGCGGCCGGTAGCCGACCTTGGACCCCACGAGACGGAAAGCGCGTAGATGGCCCGTGGAGACGTCCGGATCGCCGCCACTCTCGCATGTGAGGAGTGCAAGCGCCGGAACTACCAGACGAACAAGAGCAAGCGGAACAACCCGGAGCGCCTTCAGCTGCGGAAGTACTGCCGCTGGTGCAGGTGTCACACCGCGCACCGCGAGACGCGCTGAGCTGACGGGGAGCGATCCGTGGCTCGCAACCGTAAACGTGCCAAGGAGCGTCGGGCACGCCGACCCCAGCCGGTGGCCAGCGCACCCGCCGAGCGGGATGAGCCGCCGGCTCCCACTCGGCACGCGGCACCAGATGTGGAGCTGGCCGAGGCGCAGCTGGCGCTTGGCCGGCCGGAGCTGGTCGCGGAGTCAGACACGGAGCCCGAGTTCGACAGCGCCGAGCCCGAGTTCAGCGCCGAGCCTGAGGTCACCGCCGAGCCCGAATTCGACAGCGCCGAGCCCGCGTTCAGCGCCGAGCCCGAGTTCGAGGAGGACGAGCCCGAGTTCCAGGACGACGACGAGGAGCAGTTCGAGCCGGAAGAGGACGAAGACGAGCCACGGGCGACCGACGCGAGCGGGGGCAGCGGGGGTCGCGGCGGACGCGGGCTCGTTCGCCGCTCCGATGGCGGCGCCGGCGAGGGCGCAGTTCCGCACCCGGTCCAGCGGGCCCGCCCCGGCACCCGGCTGATCCACTTTGTGCAGGGAAGCTGGCGCGAGCTTCAGCGGGTACAGTGGCCTGATCGCCGGCAGGTGGTCCAGGCGACCGGGGTCGTGATCGGGTTCGTGATCGTCGCCGGCATCTACCTCGCCCTCGCCGACACGGTGGCCACAAGAGTCGTCAATTTCATCCTGAAGTAGAACGGTGGGCGCCACGCGCCCACGGTCAAGCGAGGCAGGACGCCGCGCGATATCGTCAACACGCGGGTCGGGGAGACCCGCGGAGGAACAACAATGTTTCGCTGGTACGTCGTAAATACATATTCAGGCCACGAGAACAAGGTCAAACACAACCTCGAGCACCGAGTCGTGTCGCTCGGGCAGCAGCGTGCCGTCCGCCAGATCGTTGTGCCGACCGAGTCCGTGTCGGAGCTGAAGGACAATCAGAAGGTGACCGTCGAGAAGCGGACGATGCCTGGATACGTACTCGTGAACATGGACCTCAACGAGGATTCGTGGTCGCTCGTGAAAGGCACTCCCGGCGTCACCGGTTTCGTCGGCGCGTCCAACGAGCCTGTGCCGCTCACCCAGGCCGAGGTTGATCGTCTCCTGCACCAGGAGACGGCCGAGCGTCCACGCAGTCGCGCGCAGTTTTCGATCGGCGAGCAGATCAAGGTCGTCTCCGGCCCCCTGTCGGACTTCTCGGGCGAGATCTCCGAGGTCAACGAGGACGCTCAGCGGCTCAAGGTGCTCGTCTCGATCTTCGGCCGCGAGACCCCCGTCGAGGTCGGATTCGACCAGGTGAAGAAGGTATGAGCGAACTCGTTCGCCCCCGAGGAGATCACTGATGGCAAAGAAGGTCCTAACCCAGATCAAGCTTCAGGCGGTGGGCGGTCAAGCCAGCCCGGCGCCGCCGGTCGGCCCCGCGCTGGGCCAGCACGGCGTCAACATCATGGAGTTTGTCAAGGCGTTCAACGCGCAGACCCAGGCCGACGCGGGCACCGTGATTCCGGTCGTGATCACCGTCTACGAGGATCGCTCGTTCACGTTCGTCACCAAGAGCCCGCCGGCCGCCGTGCTGATCAAGCAGGCGATCTCGCTCGAGAAGGGCTCGGCCGAGCCTCACCGTGACAAGGTCGGGAGGATCACCGAAGATCAGCTGCGCGAGATCGCAGTGAAGAAGATGAACGATTTGAACGCGAACGACGTCGATGCCGCCGCGAAGATCATCGCGGGCACGGCTCGCTCGATGGGCGTGGAGGTGGTGTGATGTCGAGCCACGGAAAGACTTACGAAGACGCCAAGCAGCGGTTCGACCGCGAGCGGGAGTACTCCCCGGCCGAGGCCGTCTCGTTGATCAAGGAGCTCGCGCGCGTGAAGTTCAATGAGTCGGTTGAAGTCCATGTGCGGACCGGGCTCAATGTTCGCCACGCCGACGAGCAGCTCCGGGGGACGATTGCCCTCCCGAACGGTCTGGGAAAGGACGTCAAAATCGCTGTCTTCGCCCAGGGCGACAAGGCGCGCGAGGCCGAGGAGGCAGGCGCCGACGTCGTCGGCGCCGAGGACCTCGCCGAGAAGATCCAGAACGGATTCGATGACTTCGACGTGGCGATCGCGACACCCGACCTGATGCCGGTCGTCGGTCGGCTCGGGCGGATCCTCGGCCCGGCCGGGAAGATGCCGAACCCGAAGGTCGGGACCGTGACGATGGACGTCGCCAAGGCCGTGCAGGAGTCCAAGGCCGGGAAGGTCGAGTACCGCACCGACCGCAATGCGATCGTCCATCTGGTGATCGGCAAGCGCGACTTCGACGAGCGCCGTCTGCTCGAGAACTATGCCGCCGTGATGGACGAGCTGATCCGCGCCAAGCCGTCGGCCGCGAAGGGTCGCTACATCCGTTCGGTCACCTTCGCGACCACGATGGGACCGGGTGTGAAGGTCGATCCCAGCCGTACTCGAGACATCGTTGAGGAGCCGGTGGCGGCCTAGAATCGTCGTAGAACTTCAACCCGCGAAAGCCCAAGACCTCCGGCAGCGCCACCGCGCCCAAGCCCGGAGCAGGCGGAGCCTCGAGCGAGCCGATTGGACGGCTCGGGATTCGACGCCCGCCACGCGGGCGTTGTTTGTGAGAGGACCATGAACAGAGATCAAAAAGCAGCAGTCGTAGATGAGATCGCCGGCGAGATCCGAGGCGCCGGCGCGGTGTTCGCGGTGGACTACCGTGGGCTGTCGGTCGGGCAGGCAGCGGAGCTGCGGGCCAAGCTCCGCGACGCCGACACCAAGTTCCGAATCGTCAAGAACTCCCTCTC
Source organism: uncultured Solirubrobacterales bacterium (assembly GCA_963799745.1). Lineage (GTDB taxonomy): Bacteria > Actinomycetota > Thermoleophilia > Solirubrobacterales > Solirubrobacteraceae > Palsa-465. The sequence goes on from CAWCYH010000014.1 coordinate 35,421, forward strand.
CGAGCGCGCGGCCGACAAGGCCGGAGCCGAGTCGCTGAAGGCGCTGCTCGAGGGCCCGACGGCGCTGGCGCTGGTCCGCGGTGACGCCGCGGTCGCCGCCAAGGCGCTGAACGACACCGCGAGGGCGTTGAACATCCTCGAGTTCAAGGGCGGGCTGATGGACGGAGCCGCGCTGAGCGCGGACGAGGTTCGCTCGATCGCCCGGCTTCCCTCGCGCGAGGTGCTGCACGCCCAGCTGGTCGGGACGATCGCCTCGCCGATCGGCGGTCTGGTACGAGGTCTGAACGCGCTGATCGCCGGGGTGGCGATCCAGTTGCAGGCGATCGCCGACCAAGGTCTCGTCAGCGGTGAAGCCCCGGCAGCGGAGGCAGCCGAGCCGGCGGCGGCGGTCGAGCCCGAACCGGCGGCGGCGGCCGAGCCCGAGCCCGAGGCGACGGCCGAGCCCGAACCCGAAGCGGCGCGCGAGCCCGAACCCGAGGCGCCGGCCGAGCCCGAGCCCGAGGCGGCGGCCGAGCCTGAGGCGGCGGCCGAGCCCGAACCCGCGGCGGCGGCCGAGCCCGAGCCCGAGGCGGCGGCCGAGCCCGAACCCGAGGCGGCGGCCGAGCCCGAGACCCCCGCCGGACAATCTGATCAAACTGAAGCGCAAGACGCGGCGGACGAGGAACCGTCCGACGCCTAAGGAGGAAACCATGCCCACTACCCAGGAGTGGATCGACGAGCTGAAGGGCATTTCGGTGCTCGAGCTATCCGAGCGGATCAAGGCGCTCGAGGAGACCTTCGGGGTCTCCGCGACCGCCGTTGCCGCGGCCGCACCGGCCGGCGGTGCCGCAGCGACCGACGGCGCCGAGGCGGCCGAAGAGCAGACGGCCTTCGACGTGCTCTTGACCGGCGCCGGCGACAAGAAGATCCAGGTGATCAAGGTCGTGCGCGCCGCGACGGGCCTTGGCCTCAAGGAGGCCAAGGCGCTCGTTGACGAAGCGCCCAAGCCGGTCAAGGAGGGAATCGACAAGGGGGAAGCCGAGAAGCTCAAGGGCGACCTCGAAGAGGCCGGCGCGAGCGTCGAGCTCAAGTAACCCAGAGCGCCGCCCGCCCGTCTCCGGCGGCGCTCTTTCGGTGGGCCGTCTCCCAGGGGAGGCTGGCCGTTTAACGGGACGAGGAGTCCCGTTAAACGGCCAGCCTCACGGCGTTAGCTCGCGCCAAGCCTCGTATAGTCAGACTCCGTGCCGGCGGTCGATGCCAGGGGACTGACCAAGTGGTTCGAGACTACGTGTGCCCTCGAGGGCGTCGCCCTGCGGGTCGAGCCGGGGGAGGTCCACGGCTTGCTGGGCCCGAATGGGGCGGGCAAGACGACGCTGCTGCGGCTGCTGTTCGGGTTGGTGGCGCCCGACGCGGGCACGATCGAGCTGTTCGGTGCGCCGCTGCACGGCCCCGGCCCGCTTGCCGTCGACGGGGTTTCGGGGTTCGTGGAGGATCCGAGCTTCTACCCCTACCTGTCCGGTCGGGCCAACCTGGAACTGCTGGCCGAACTCGACGGTGACGCCGCCGCCAGCCGGATCGAGGACGTCCTGGCCCAGGTCGGACTCGCCGAGCGCGGCAGCGATCGCGTCAGCGGCTACTCGACCGGAATGCGCCAGCGGCTCGGGATCGCGGCGTCCCTGCTGCGTGCGCCCCGGCTGCTGTTGCTCGACGAGCCGACCAGTGGGCTGGACCCGGCAGGCGTGCGCGAGGTACGCGCGCTGGTGCGCCAGCTCTGCGCCGAGGGGGTCGCTGTCCTGATCAGCAGCCACCTGATTGGCGAGATCGAGGATGTGTGCCACCGCTTCACGGTGCTGCGCCGCGGCCGGGTGGTATGGAACGGCACCGCCGCTGCGCTGCGCGCGCAGGCGCCGGGATCGGCCTACTCCGTGTGGACCAGCGATGACCGGCGGGCGCTCGAGCTGGCTGGCTTCCACGCGGGTGTCCGCGCCAGTGCCGATCCCGACGGGGGTCTCTCGGTGGCGGCGGATGAGCAGCGACTCGACTCGTATGTCCTGGCCCTTGGTCAGGCGGGTGTGGCGGTGCGCCGCCTCGAGCTGGTGGTCAGCCCGCTGGAATCGATGTTCTTCGCGCTGACCAGCGAGGACGAGTTGGATCGCGAGGAGCAGCCCGATCCGGTCTAGACCGTGTTAAGGCGGGCATGACGGCGACGCGGCTCCGGATTAACGAGGCCCCAGCCACAAAAGCTCCCCCAAGCGAGGCCCGCGGTTTCAGGCGTGTTTATCGCGTCGAGCGACGGAAGCTGGCGAGCCAACTTGCCACGCGGGTGCTGGCTCTGCTGTGCCTGCTGGGACCATTCGCGTTCGCGGCGATCCTCCAGGCGCAGAGCGCGTCGCCGGCGGACACGCTGTTCGGGGTCTGGGCCCATTCCTCCGGCTTCGCCGTGTCGCTCGTGGTCCTCGGCTTCGCCGCCCAATGGGGCTTCCCGGTGATCGCCGGGGTGATCGCCGGAGACATCTTCTCCTCCGAGGACCGCTACGGGACCTGGAAGATGGTCCTCACTCGCTCGTGCAGCCGGGTCGACGTGTTCGCGGGCAAGATCTTGGCGGCGGCCACGTTCTCGCTTGCGATGCTCGTGATCACGGCTCTCTCGAGCCTGCTCGCCGGGTTGGTACTGGTGGGCGATCAGCCGCTGGTCGGGCTCGGTGGGACGCTGCTCTCGACCGGGAAGTGCATCTGGTTGGTAGCGCTCAGCTGGCTCATCTGTGCGCTCCCGATGCTCGCCTTCACGAGCCTGGCGGTGCTGTTCTCGGTCGTCGCCCGCAACGGGATAATCGGCGTGATGGGGCCGAGCCTCGTCGGCCTGGTGATGCAGCTGCTCGCACTCGTCGGCACCGGCGCATGGGCCCACCTGCTGCTGGTCGGGACGGCTTTCAACAGCTGGAACGGCCTGTTCACCGCACATCCGTTCTACGGACCCCTGGTCGTCTCGATGATCGTCAGCGTCATCTGGATTGTCGGCTGCCTGACCACGTCCTGGCTGATCCTGCGACGGCGGGACTTCGCCGGCGCGCCGGCCGTCCGCCGGGCCGGGTGGGTGATGCCGGTTCGGGTGGTGATCATCTCGGTGGCGGTCGTCGGGGTGGTCGCGGTGGCCACGAACTGGGGTCCGGTCGCGGTCACGCCGGCGCGCCTGAAAGCGAACATCACGCCGACCTTCAACAACCTGACGCTGCTCCAACAGCGTGAGCTGGGTCGTTCGGTGCCGGCCGGTTCAAAGCTCAACATCCTCTCCAGCTGTAACCGCCGCTCGGGCGGGAATCAGGGCCCCGGCGACGACTGGGTCTGCACGCTCAACGTGGTGACCCCGCAGCAAGGCGGCGCGCTGCCGTTCCAGCTGACGCCGGTCAGCTATGACGTGAGCGTCAAGTCCAACGGCTGCTACAAGGCCGACGCGCCGCCCTCGTTCGTCGGCCAGCAGATGATGCAGGTCCCGCACGGCCGCAGCGTGGTCAACCCGCTGTTCACGATCTACGGCTGCTTCAACCCGCTCTGACGACGGCGAGCTTCGGCGGCGTGGTTGGGATGGGGGGCGCGGATCGCCGCGGGTGGGGCGGGCGCGTCGGGACTTCTCGCTTGCCCGAAACCCGATTTGTCCCTACACTGCCCCGGTCAGCCGATAGTCGTAGCCGCCCGAACACGCGGTGCCGCGCCACATACGCGGCGTCCGAGGGCGGGGTCCGTGAGAGCTGACGGCCCCTGCACAGGGCATCGATGCCGTGTGCTATCTTTGATGGTCGCGCTCTTGGGAGCTGATTCGACCTCATCTGGAGTTGGGCCGGTGGTGCAATGGGAACCGGCCAGGCGTCGCATGAGGGTCCGGCTTGGCTCCGGGAGCGAGTCTCTGCCTCCCTCTCGACCGCCCGAGGAGTCGCCGTCTTGGCAACCGCTCATGCCCCCCGGACGCGCCGGAACTTCGCGCGTCTGAACAAGGTCCTTGAAGTCCCCAACCTAATTGATATCCAGCGCAAGTCCTTTGCGTGGCTGACCGACCCCAACGGTGGCGGGCTGCGCGAGACGATCGACGACATCTCACCGATCGAGGACTACACCGGAAACCTCGCCGTCCAGTTCGGCGAATTCACCTTCGACGAGCCGATCGCCAGCCTCGAGCAGTGCCGCGAGAAGGACTTGACCTACGCTCGCCCGCTCACCGTCACGGTGGCGTTCATCAACCGTGAGACCGGTGAGATCCGTGAGCAGTCGGTGTTCATGGGCGACTTCCCGTGGATGACCGAGCGCGGCACGTTCATCATCAACGGCACCGAGCGCGTGGTCGTCACGCAGCTGGTGCGCTCCCCGGGCGCCTACGTGATGGAGCCCAAGGACCGGGAAAAGCAGGTCTTCATCGCCAATCTGATGCCGGCTCGCGGCTCGTGGCTCGAGCTCGAGATCGACAAGAAGGGCCGCGTCTACGTCCGCATCGACCGCAAGCGCAAGCTCCCGGTGACGGTGCTCCTGCGCGCGATGGGCTATGCCTCCGACGAGGAGATCCTGAACCTGTTCGACAACTCGCTTTACATCCGCCTGACGCTCGATGCCGATGCGGAGGTGATGCGCAGCGAGGAGGGCGCGCTGATCGAGCTGTTCAAGAAACAGCGGCCGGGCGAGCCGCCCTCGATCGACGCGGCCAAGGCGCTCCTGCACCAGCTGTTCTTCGATCCCAAGCGCTACGACCTGACGCGGGTCGGCCGCTACAAGCTGAACTCGCGCCTTGGGCTGGACGTCGATCTCGACACCCGCACCCTCACCCACGATGACATCATCGCGCTGGTCAAGGAGCTGGTCTCGCTGCCCCAGCGACTCGGAATGCCCGAGGAGCCGGGAGAGGAGGTCAAGGACTTCGCGGCCGAGGCGCTTGCCTTCTCCCGCGAGCCGATCCAGGATCACCTGGACGAGTACGAGCACTTCGGCAACCGCCGGCTGCGCACGGTCGGGGAGCTGATCCAGGAGGCGTTCCGGATCGGCCTCTACCGGATGGAGCGCGTCGTGCGTGAGCGCCTCACGACCGAGGATGCCGACACGATCACCCCGCAGACGATCGTCAACATCCGTCCGGTCGTGGCCGCGCAAAAGGAGTTCTTCGGCTCCTCGCAGCTCAGCCAGTTCATGGACCAGACCAACTCGCTGGCGGGGCTCAGGCACCGCCGGCGCCTGTCGGCCCTCGGCGCCGGCGGCCTGACGCGTGAGCGCGCCCCGATCGAGGTGCGCGACGTGCACCCCACCCACTACGGGCGCATGTGTCCGATCGAGACCCCGGAGGGTCCGAACATCGGCCTCATCGGCTCGCTCTCCTCGTACGCGGAGATCTCCGAGCACGGGTTCGTGACGACGCCCTACCGGGTCGTCAAGGACGGCAAGGTCACCGATGAGATCGTCCGGATCGACGCCACCCAGGAGGAGGAGCGCCGGATCGCCCAGGCCAACACGCCGGTCGACGACTCTGGCCGGCTGGTCGGCGAGGAGATCCTGTGCCGCACCCAGGCTGGGCAGTATGTGACCGTCTCGCCGGAGGAGGTCGACCTGATCGACGTCTCCCCCGAGCAGATCTGGTCGGTGACGACGGCGATGATCCCGTTCCTGGAGCACGATGACGCCAACCGGGCGCTGATGGGCTCCAACATGCAGGCGCAGGCTGTGCCGCTGCTCGTCACCGACGCTCCCCTGGTCGGTACCGGGATGGAGCGCCGGGCGGCGATCGATACCGGGGACGTGGTGCTGACCCAGAGCCCGGGCACCGTCTCCTACGTCGACGCCGAGCAGATCGTGGTCGATCGCAAGGACGGTGGCCAGGACGAGTACGAGCTGCAGAAGTTCATGCGCTCCAACCAGGGAACGCTGATCCACCAGAAGCCGATCGTCGACGTTGGCGGCGCGGTTGCGGACGGCGACGTGCTCGCTGACGGTTCCGCCACCGATGCCGGCGAGATGGCGCTGGGCAAGAACCTGCTGGTGGCGTTCATGTCCTGGGAGGGCTACAACTTCGAGGACGCGATCATCCTGTCCAAGCGCCTCGTGCAGGACGACGAGCTGACCTCGATCCACATCGAGGAATACGAGATTGACGCTCGGACGACGAAGCTGGGCGACGAGGAGATCACCCGCGACATCCCGAACCGCTCGGAGGAGTCGCTGCGCAACCTCGACGACCGCGGCATCGTCCGCATCGGCGCCGAGGTCGCCTCCGGCGACCTGCTCGTCGGCAAGGTAACGCCCAAGGGCGAGACCGAGCTGACGGCCGAGGAGAAGCTGATCCGCGCGATCTTCAAGGAGAAGGCGCGCGAGGTCCGCGATACCTCGCTGAAGGTGCCTCACGGCGAAGGCGGCGTGGTGATCGACGTCAAGACCTTCAGCCGTGACGAGGGCGACGACCTGCCGCCGGGCGTCAACGACCTGGTGCGCGTGTTCGTGGCCAAGAAGCGCAAGATCGCCGAGGGCGACAAGCTCGCCGGGCGCCACGGCAACAAGGGCGTGATCTCGAAGATCGTCGACGAGCAGGACATGCCATTCATGGAGGACGGCACGCCGGTCGACGTGATCCTCAACCCGCTCGGCGTGCCGAGCCGGATGAACCTTGGCCAGATTCTCGAGACGCACCTCGGGTGGGTCGCCGCCAACGGCTGGTACGAGGACGGGTCCGATGCCCGCAAGCTCGCCTCGAGCGGCGATGCCAACGGGCGCAACGGCGGCAACGGCAAGGTGTACGTCGCCACTCCGGTGTTCGACGGCGCCACCGTCGCGGATGTCGATACGGCGCTGGTGCGCTGGAGCGATGAGCACACGGGCTCGATCAAGATGGACGTCGACAAGGGCCGTCGCCAGGGCGAGCAGGCATCAGGCAAGGTCACGCTGTTCAATGGCCGCAGCGGCGAGCCGTTCGAGGAGCAGGTGACCGTCGGTTATATGTACATCCTGAAGCTCCTGCACCTCGTCGACGACAAGATCCACGCCCGCTCCACCGGTCCGTACTCGCTCGTGACCCAGCAGCCGCTGGGCGGCAAGGCGCAGTTCGGCGGCCAGCGATTCGGTGAGATGGAGGTGTGGGCGCTCGAGGCCTACGGAGCCGCCTACACGCTGCAGGAGATGCTCACGATCAAGTCCGACGACACCGTCGGGCGCGTGAAGGCCTACGAGGCGATCGTCAAGGGCGAGAACATCGCCGAGCCCTCGATCCCCGAGTCCTTCAAGGTCCTGCTCAAGGAGATGCAGTCGCTGGCGCTCGACGTCAACGTCGTCTCCGAGGAAGGCGAGCGAGCGGAGATGCGCGAGGAGGATGACGACCTCCTGCGCGCGGCCGAGGAGCTCGGGATCGACCTGAGCGGCGTGCGGGCGACCGACGGCGCCGCCGACGAAGCGGTCGAGCACGAAGGTGAGACGGTCGAGGCCTCCGAGGAGGAGGTCGAGTCCGAGGATCCGGATCTGGAGCCCGGCGAGGAGCTCGAAGAGGAGGACTTCTCGAGCGACGGCGATCCGATGCTCGAAGGAGATCTCGATGCCGGCGAGGCCGAAGGAGTCACGGAGGAGGCCGAAGGAGTTACGGAGGAGGCCGAACGGTGACCAGCTCTTCAGCCACAAACGCCACTGAGATTTGAAAAGCGGCAAAAGAATTTCACCCAGAGATCAAGCAGTAAGGAACTCATTTGATTGACATAAATAATTTCGACGCCATCGAGATCGGCCTCGCGTCCTCCAAGCAGATCCGCTCCTGGAGCTCGGGGGAGGTCACCAAGCCGGAGACGATTAACTACCGGACGCTGAAGCCCGAGAAGGATGGGCTCTTCTGCGAGCGCATCTTCGGTCCGACCAAGGACTGGGAGTGCTACTGCGGCAAGTACAAGCGAGTCCGGTACAAGGGGATCGTGTGCGAGCGCTGTGGTGTCGAGGTGACCCGTTCCAAGGTGCGCCGTGAGCGCATGGGTCACATCGATCTCGCCGCGCCGGTTTCGCACATCTGGTTCTTCAAGGGCGTCCCGAGCCGGATCGGCTACCTGCTCGACATGGCCCCCAAGGAGCTCGAGAAGGTCCTGTACTTCGCCGCCTCGATCGTGACGTGGGTTGACGACGAGGCGCGTGCTCGCGACTTGGAGTCGCTCGAGGGCGAAGTCAACAAGGTGCTCGACTCCTACGCCGCCGAGAAGGAGGAGCGGATCCTCGAGCTCAAGGAGTCGCTGGGCCGTCGCGAGCGCTACCTGGAGAGCGGCAAGAGCGGGCGGGACTTCTCCGACGAGGACCACCTGTGGGCGGACACGCTCGAGGTCAACATCGCCAAGCTCTCCGACGACGAGCGCGAGAAGATGCTGAAGGAGCTCCGCAAGAGCTTCCAGGCCGATATCGACGACACCGAGGCCTACATCGAGGACGCCGCCGAGCGGATGCGCCAGGTGTGGGAGCTGTTCAAGACGATGAAGGCCAAGGACGTGATCAACGACGAGACCACGTTCCGCGAGCTCAAGGATCGCTTCGGCTCCGCGTACGGCTTCGGCGAGTACTTCCGCGGCGGCATGGGTGCCGAGGCGGTGCGCGATCTGCTCCAGCAGGTTGATCTCGACGACGAGGCGGCTGATCTGCAGGAGCAGGTCAAGACCGCCAAGGGACAGAAGCAGGCCCGCGCGGTCAAGCGGTTGAAGGTCGTCTCCGCATTCATCAATTCCGGCAACAAGCCCGAGATGATGGTCCTGGAGGCAGTGCCGGTGATCCCGCCCGAGCTGCGGCCGATGGTCCAGCTCGACGGCGGCCGGTTCGCCACCTCGGACCTCAACGATCTGTACCGACGCGTCATCAACCGCAACAACCGCCTGAAGCGGCTGCTCGACCTCGGCGCGCCCGAGATCATCGTCAACAACGAGAAGCGGATGCTGCAGGAGGCCGTCGATGCGCTATTCGACAACGGCCGCCGCGGCCGCCCCGTCACCGGACCGGGTAACCGGCCGCTGAAGTCGCTGTCGGACATGCTCAAGGGCAAGCAGGGGCGCTTCCGGCAGAACCTGCTCGGCAAGCGGGTCGACTACTCGGGCCGGTCGGTGATCGTCGCCGGGCCGTCGCTGCGGCTGCACCAGTGCGGGCTGCCGAAGCTGATGGCGCTCGAGCTGTTCAAGCCGTTCATCATGGCGAGGCTGGTCGAGCGCAAGTCCGCGCAGAACATCAAGGCGGCCAAGAAGATGGTCGACTCGATGATCCCCGAGGTATGGGACGTGCTTGAGGAAGTGATCCACGAGCATCCGGTGCTGCTGAATCGTGCGCCGACGCTCCACCGCCTCGGCATCCAGGCGTTCGAGCCGGTGCTGGTCGAGGGCAAGGCGATCCAGGTCCATCCGCTCGTCTGCCACGCGTTCAACGCCGACTTCGACGGCGACCAGATGGCGGTCCACCTGCCGCTGTCGGCAGAGGCGCAGGCGGAGGCGCGGATCCTGATGCTGTCCGCCAACAACATCCTCTCGCCGGCGCACGGCGCGCCGCTGGCGACGCCGACGCAGGACATGGTGCTAGGGGCCTACTACCTGACCTACGGTCCCGATGCCTCCGAGCTGGCGAAGATCGATCCAGCCACCCATGATCCGCGCCCGCACGTGTACCGCACCTCCCAGGAGGCGGAGTGGTCCTATGAGCACGGCGTGGTCAAGCTGCACGACCTGGCCGAGTACCGCCCGCTGGGGCGCGAAGGCGGCCACGTGCTGACCACGGTCGGGCGGATCATCTACAACGACAAGATCGAGCGGGCGCTCGTGGAGGCACTGGGTGATCAGTTCGACCCGGACAGCTACGAGTTCATCAACCGCTCGATGAAGAAGAAGGACACCACCAAGCTGGTCGACAACCTGGTGCAGGCGTACGGCGCCCCGACGATCTCGCAGGTGCTGGACGCTTTCAAGGACATCGGCTTCCACTACGCCACCCAGGCGGGGGTGACGATCTCCAAGAACGACGTACAGACACCGCCCACGAAGGGCGAGATCCTGGCGCGCTATGACGACCAGCTGGCCACGATCGAGTCGCAGTACGACTCCGGTGAGATCACCGGCGAAGAGCGCCACGAGGCGGTCACGAAGCTGTGGGACCGTGCCACCAACGAGGTTGGCGAGGCCCTCAACGAGCACCTCGACGAGCTCAACCCGATCTACATGATGGCCAACTCCGGCGCCCGCGGTTCGTTCTCGCAGATCCGCCAGCTGGCCGGGATGCGCGGGCTGATGGCGAACCCGAAGGGGGAGATCATCGAGCGGCCGATCAAGGCCTCCTTCCAGGAGGGCCTGACGGTGCTCGAGTACTTCATCTCCACCCACGGCGCCCGCAAGGGCCTCGCCGACACGGCGCTGCGCACGGCGGACTCGGGATATCTGACGCGCCGACTCGTCGACGTGGCGCAGGACGTGATCATCCGCCAGGAGGATTGCGGAACCGAGGAGTTCATCGAGATGCCGGTCTCGAAGCTCGAGGTCGATCCCGAGAGCCGGCGGCTGCGGCCGACCGGTGAGCCGAACGACAACCTGATCGGGAGAGTCGCTGCCGCGGACATCGCCACCAAGCGGGGACGGGTGATCGTGGAGCAGGGCAAGGAGATCGATCGGGCGGAGCTAGCGGACCTCTACGAGGCGTGGAACGATGACACCGCCAAGGGCACGGTCATCCATGTTCCCGTGCGCTCGGTCCTCAAGTGCATCGCCCCCACCGGCGTGTGCCAGGCCTGCTACGGGCGCTCGCTGGCGACCGGCAAGTTGGCGCAGATCGGCGACGCGGTCGGGATCATCGCCGCACAGTCGATCGGCGAGCCGGGCACGCAGCTGACGATGCGGACGTTCCACACCGGTGGAGTCGCCGGCGCGGACATCACCCACGGTCTCCCGCGCGTGGTCGAGCTGTTCGAGGCACGCAAGCCCAAGGGGCTGGCCAAGATCGCCGAAGTCGGCGGCAAGGTCTCGATCGAGGAGTCCGACAAGGCGATCACGGTCGTGATCACCGACGACGGTGGCGAGGAGCATCGCCACACGTTCCCGCGCCGCACGCGTCTGTTCGTGGACAGCGGACAGAAGATCGCTCCGGGGACGCAGCTCAACGAGGGCTCTCTGTATCCGCACGAGTTGCTCGCGATTCGTGGCCGGACCGAGACCGAGCTGTACCTCGTGCGCGAGGTACAGGAGGTCTACAAGTCCCAGGGCGTCGACATCAACGACAAGCACATCGAGCTGATCGTGCGCCAGATGATGAAGAAGGTACGGGTCGACCAGAAGGGCGACACCGACCTGCTCCCGGGCCAGTTCGTCGACCGACACGAGTACGCTCGGGTCAACAACGGCGTGCTCGACGGCGGTGGCGAGGCAGCTCAGGCCGAGGAGATCATCCTCGGGATCACCAAGGCGTCGCTGAACACGGACTCGTTCCTATCGGCGGCGTCGTTCCAGGAGACCACGAAGGTGCTCACCGACGCGGCGCTGGAGGGCAAGATCGATCGCCTCAACGGGCTTAAGGAGAACGTCATCATCGGCAAGCTGATCCCGGCGGCGACCGGGCTCAAGCGCTACCGCAGGATCGAGATCGAGCCATCGGAGCCGCTGCCGCGGGGAATGGACGATGTCGGCCTGCTCGATCACGACGATCTCGCTGCCGAGCTCGGGTTGACCGACGGTGAGTCCCTGACTGGGTTTGGCGGGATGGAGCCGGATCTGTCCGATCTCGAGGACATCGGCGACGGCGGCTCATCGCTCGGCTTCGTCGAGGAGCTGGCGGACCTGGATGTACCGTCCGACGACGACGGCTCGCCGGAGGAGTAGGACGCGGTCTTACTCGGGCCGTCCCCCGATCGCGCGGGGGACGGCCCAGTGCCGCGGACGCCGGCGGCCCCGGGCGCCGCGATGAGGAGAAACACCCGCATCCTGGCCTTTGGCGGCTCGGCATTGCTGGTGCTCGCCGGGGGCGCGTGCGCGTTCGCGATTGGCACCACGATCGGCCAGGTGCTCGCGTTCGTCGCGATCGCGGGCGGCTTCGTGCTCGCCACGAGCCTCGTGTTCCTCGAGGTCGGGCTGAGCGAGGATCGGGAACGGGATCGCGACCGGGAACGGCACCGCGACCGGGAGCGGGACCGCGACCGGGAACGGGATCGCGAACGCCAACGCGCGCATGAGCGGGAGAGGGAGCGCCTGCGGGGACGCGCGACGCCCGAGGGCAGCGGTCCGCTCCGCCTGTCCCGGCTGCGCGGCCAGCGGCGGCATCTCAAATGAACCTCGTGCTCAGACGAGCGCGGGCGGCCTGATCCGGCTATAGAGCGGGTAGCGCTCGACGATCGCCGCGACCCGCTCGGCGAGCGGCGCCCGGCGCCGCTGGAACCCGTCGGGCTGCAGCGCCGCGGCGATGATCGTCCCGATCTCGGCGAAGTCCTCGACCTGGAGCCCGCGCGTGGCCAGCGCCGCGGTCCCGATCCGGACGCCGCTCGAGATCTCGCGGGGACGGGGATCGAACGGCACCGCGTTGCGGTTGACCATGATTCCGATCGCCGCCAGGCGATCTTCCGCCTGTCTTCCGTCCAGAGGGGACTCCCGCAGATCGCACATCACGAGGTGAACGTCGGTGCCGCCGGTCAGGACGCCGATACCTCCGCCGGCCGACACGAGCTCTCCGGCGAGCGCGCGCGCGCCGGCAACCGTGCGCGTCTGCCGCTCGCGAAACTCATCCGAACCCGCGATTCGCAGCGCCACCGCCTTGGCCGCGATCACGTGCTCCAACGGACCTCCCTGCTGCGCGGGGTAGACGGCCGCGTCGATCCGGTTCGCCAGTCGCTCGGCGCAGAGGATCATCCCGCCGCGCGGACCGCCAAGCGTCTTATGAGTGGTGGTCGTCACGACGTCCGCGTAGGGCACCGGATTCGGGTACAGGCCTGCCGCTACAAGACCCGCGAAATGCGCCATGTCGACCAGCAGATATGCGCCCACCTCATCGGCGATCTCGCGGAAACGCTCAAAATCCACAGCCCGCGGATACGCTGACCAACCCGCCAGGATCAACCGGGGCCGCCGTTCACGCGCGAGCCGTGCGACCGCGTCGAGATCGATCAAGCCGGTGTGGCGATTGACCGGGTAGAAAGCGGTGTCGTACAAGCGGCCCGAGACGTGAGCTCGCGTCCCGTGCGTCAGATGCCCGCCATGCGCGACCTCGAGCCCGATGATCGTGTCCCCAGGGTCAAGCAGCGCGTGATAGGCGGCCGTGTTCGCCAGCGCGCCCGAGTACGGTTGCACGTTCGCGTGCTCTGCACCGAACAACTGACACGCACGCTCGATCGCAAGTTGCTCGGCGACATCCACGTGTTCACACCCGCCGTACTCGCGTCGGCCTGGATAGCCGACGGCGTACTTGTTGGTCAGCACAGAGCCCTGGCACTCGAGCACCGCGGCAGACACAAAATTCTCAGACGCGATCATCTCCAACGTATGTTGCTGGCGCTCGAGCTCCAGCTCCAGCACTTCGGCGATGTCCGGATCAACCTCCGACAACGGCCGATCCATGGCCTCGACGTGCGGCGGGTCCTCAATCGGTGTCCTCGCCAGGGACAGAGGCGGATGCCGCCCTATATCCGAACTTGGATTCGTCCGCGCGATTGCCCCCACTGTCATTGCGAGGACCTCCCTGTGTTGTTGTAGGTGCTCAGCACAGCGCCACCTCGGTCCCAGCGCCGACTCGTAAGCGCAAGGCGCGTGGCAGCGAGAAGTCGCGAAAGACGCGGGCGTCGCGTCCGACGACGCTTGCCACCAGGCGGCCGCCGACGTGCATCACGCTGGCGCCGGACGAGATGATCGATCGCTCGATCTCGGCGCCTTCCACGCGAGCTCGTTCGCCGATCGATGTATACGGTCCGATGTAGGCATCGGTGATCCGGGCGCCGGGTCCGATCACCGTCGGACCGACAATCACGCTTGCCCGAACCGATGCGTCCGCATGGATCCAAACGCGGCCTTCGATTTGAACACCCTTGTTGTGAGGGCGACAGACGCCGGTCTCCAACCGATCGAGAACGATCCGGTTCAACTCCAGCAGGTCGAGCGGATTACCTCGGTACTGGCGCCAGGTATCGGCAATCTTGACGTGAAAAGCCCCTCCCGCCTGACCGATCTGTTCACCTAGCACCGTGAGATCGACATCGCCATCCAGACGTGAGCGTGAGGCGGCGAGAAGCGGCAGTGCGCCTGGACCGAGTAACCAAACGCCGGCCATCCCGAGAGCGTGGTCAGCGGTGAACTCGGCGAGGTGCAGCATGTCCTGCGTGGCCTCGCTCAGATGGTCGTCCGGACTCAGCGCTTGGTGAGCGATCAGAACCACGTCCGGCGCGTCCCAGCGGCGATTGGCGAGCGGAGCCAGCGGCTCGTCGAGCAGGCCGGTCGCAAGGTGAACGATGCACGGGTTCTCGCCTACGACCGGCGCTGCAAGTCTCAGCGCGTCCGTGAGCTCCAGCGACGCCTCCTGGTGGAGGTATCGAATCGGGGGCCGGTCGCGTTTCCCGCGCGCGTCGAGGCTTTCGCGAATCTCGCCGGAAAGCGCGGCCGACGACGCCACGATGACCTCATCGACACCGGCAAGCTCCAGAGCGTCGATCACATGCTCGACAATCGGCCGGTTGGCGACGTCCTCCAATGCTTGGACTTGGACATGGCCCTTCCGGAGGCGGTGACGAGTGGCATCCTCTACAACGACTACGCCACACAGTTTCACACCAGAGCAACGGGCCACCCGCACCCCTACTTGCGCGGTTCACGGTTGTCGGAGCTGCGGCGGCTGCGTAGGGGCCGCCGATCCGGAGGCCCGCGGCTTGGCATGTCGTCCTCCATGCGCTCGGCGCAACGCGAGCGCGTAGGCGAGCCCCGAGATCGCGAACATGATCCCGGTCGCCGCGAGCCAGCGTCCGAGGTAGATCCCCTGCCCAAGCCCCGTCAGGGCGCGATAGTCGGGGCCGAGCGAAAGGATCTCTGGCGCGAACACGAGCGCCAGCAGACCGCTGAGCAGCGCTGGTACACGGATGAACGGCACCGCGCTCACCCGCGCACGCGCTGCTCGCGCGCGGCCGCGCTGACCCCCGAACGCGATCCAATCGAGGGCCGTGTAGAGCGGTAGCAGCACCAAGTCGGCCCCGATCAGCGCAAACAAAAACCAGCGCAGCACAGAGCCAATGCCGAGCTGAAACCATGCCTGGGCGATATAGCCGGCGAGCGCGAAACTCGCGACCAGGGCGAGGAGGTGAAGCGGACCGGCGCCATACGCCCGTTTGAACCACGCGGTGCTCATACCGGTGTGAAAGTCATCTGCCCGACCCACTTCGTGCAGTGAACGCCGGGCAGCGCTGGAGCGATCACGCGCGCCGGATAGCCGTGGTCGAGCGACAGTTCCGCGCCGTTCACCGCAAGCGCCAGCAGCGAGCGTCCGTCGGCGACCTGCTCGTGGCCGAGCGTCGCCTGGTCAAACGGGCCGCCGTCCCGGGCGAGCGAGACGGTCTGCACCGTCGCGGGCCCGGGCACGCCGGCGACTACGGCAAGGTCACGCAACCGCACACCGGTCCAGCGCTGCGTCGTCGACCATCCTTCGACGCATGCGATCGGCAGGTCGTAGCTGTGCTGGGGCATGGCTTTCAGCTCCGCCAAGGAGAGGCTCTTGATGCGGGCGCCCGCGAGCCGCAGCCGCCAGCTCGCGTCCACGTCCCTCGCCGTGACGAGCGCCTGCGATGCCGTGCGATTGACGGGGAAGCCGTTGGCCCCGGAGCCCGTGCGCACGCGCGGTGCGAGAAAAGAAAACGGCCTGAACACGCCGCCGATCGATTCGCCGGCGCCCTGGACAAACAGCAGCAGGGACCCGGCGCCAACCGTGCCGAGCAGGGCGCGCCGGGAGAACGTCGGCGGGCTGGGTGAGGGGGTCGCGAGAGGCCGCTCGGGATCAGACGCCGGCGCTTGCGTCGCGGCCGGACGGTCGAGCCCAGAGACCGTCGTCGTGAGCTCCCGGCGCAGCGTCAGTCCGTGCCGCATTTTCGGCAGCTTGAGTGCTGCGTGCAATACGAAGGCGACAATGAATACCAATCCCCCGTAGTAGTGGGCGGAGGGAAAGTAGAAGCCGAACGGCATCCACAGCTGGATCTCGATGATGCCTGTGGCGAATTCAAACATCGCACTGCCGACCAGGAGCACCAGCGATAGCCGCTCGAGCGCGTGTGCGGGGCTCCGCACCAGGGGCCACACGTAGAGGCGCGGGATCACTGACCACAGCTTCGCGAGCACCACGGGCACTAGCGCAAGTCCGATCGTGACATGCGTGCCCTGCGTGAACGCGTACAGCCACGAGGGACTTGTGGGCCATTCGAACGGGGCGAAGTCGAATCGGTGGACGCCTGTCCCGACGACGTTGTTGCCCAAGTGCGGCTGGTAGGCGACGTTCGAAAGCACGCCCGTGATCGCGACGACCGGCAGTCCGATCAGCAGCACGAGCCCGAGCACGGAGGTCAGCCAGCGTCCCCGCAAAGGGCTACGCCAGAACTCCGCCCGGAAGGGACCGGGTGGCGGACGATCAGGATCGAGCTTCGGTGCTCGCACGCCATTCAGCCTGTCTGAGGCGATCGCCTCCTGGTCACCGCCAGCGCTCCCGTCGACGTGTCTAAGAGCGGGTACTGAGATCTGGTCATCGGCGTTACTTGAACCTGACTTCGGGCGGGAACGATGATGGCTTCCAATGCGCGAAACTCGACGTGGTCCAGTCACGGTGGGCAAGGTGCTGCCGGACCTGCTCGACGTACGTCTGCTGGCCGTGGTTATCCCACGGGTAAGGCTCGAACCAACCGCCGATGCTGTTCCATCGCTGGCAGGGGGCGTACGATGCGTCGCCCCAGGAGGACCGCGCACCCTGTGGATTGTCGTAGTAGAACCGCACCGTCGCCGCCTGGTAATCGAGATTGAATGCGGTCGATTCCCATCGCAAGGGCTCCGAGCCGGCTCCCACGGAGCCGTCCGGGATCCACTTGACTTGCGTGATGCCGAGCGACTGATACACGCTGTGCGAATCGGGGATGCGCGCTTGGATCGGATAAAGGCCGTACCAGCGGGAGCTGACCGGCGCTTCGTCGCCGAGCTGGAACTGACTCCAATACGACTCCAGGACAAACTCGGCGCGCAGCCAGTTTTCCGGGATGCCCCATTTCTGCGCGGCCCACTGGATGAGATCGTCGGTGGAAGGGCTGCTCAGCCCGTCGCGACCGTCCACGTAGCGAAAGTAAGGATTGAACCGAAGCAACGCCTGTCCCGCCGAGGTCCTCGAGCGCCGGAAGTTCCGAAGCTGCGCGCTGGTCGGTACGTAGTCGTTGACCGGCGCAAACCATCTGCCGTCGACCGCGTAAGCGGTGGCGTTGTAGTGCCGTGTCTCACGCTCGGGCGTGATGAGCGAGGCCGCTGCGGCATCGGACAACGGCGTAAAGGTGGAAGGCTTCCTGCTACGGGAGTTGCGGTTGCATGGTGTCCACCCGGTCCGGGGGTGGCGGTCGGGAGTCATCGCCACCCTCGCCGTCGATGAGCTGACTCGATTCCAAACGATGTAGCCGCCGATCGCGACGGGCGCAAGGGCAAACACGAGAAGGCCCGTAGCCCCTCGCCAAAAGCGCGCGTGTGCGGTTTCCCTGATACGCATTCTCTGCTAAGCAACGCCCGCAGGTCCCCGTACCTTGCGTCGAGACTACGAGGCGATCGTGAGTGCGGGTTCGGCGCTGGCCGCGCTGGCGACCGGTGAGTTTACGAGGCCCTTGATGTGCGCGAAGTTGGTGGCCTGGGTCCGGTTTGCGACATCGAACTTGCGGTAGATGTTCCGAAGGTGAAACTTGATCGTCTGCTCGGTCACCCATAGCTGTCGGGCTACGTCGCCGTTGGTTGCGCCGGATGCGACGAGTTGCAGCACTTCGAGCTCACGCGCGGTCAGCGGTAGGTAGCCGGCCGCAGTGATCCCAGGTTGTGGTGCGTCACTGGTGGAGCGCACAGCCGGGTGCCGGTGGAAGATGTGCCCGTTGAGCGTCTCGCGCACGAGCGTCGCGAGTGCGACCGGATGCGTAGCCTTGGAAATGACGCCGGTGGCCCCCGCAGCAAAGGCTCGCTCGAGCCAATCAGCGTCCAGATAGATGCTGAGGAGGATCACGGCGATCTGCTCGTTCTCCGCGCGGATCTCTTCCAGCAGCTCGAGCGGCCGCTCGGATTGCTCCATGTCGTCGAGCAGAATCACGTCGGGCTCTGCGCCGAGGATCGTCCGTGCTGATGTTCTGCGCGCGTCGGCGCGACCGACCAGGTTGAACTCGCCGCTGCCTCGAAAACCAGCACGTATGGCCTCGACGATCAGCGAATTATCAGCGACGATCACCAGGCGCCGCCCGGCTTCGGTCCGTCGCACATCTGAGCCGGTGAGTTCCGGCGTTGCCCCCATCATGTGTCCTGTTGCCTCCTGAGCTGACCTTGATCCGTTTGCCACCTGCCATCCGAGAGGCGGCTTGGAAAGCATCGACGGCGGCCAGCAGGGGCGCAATAGGCCAGCCGGACGGGGAATCGTTCAACCGATTGAACGGTCCGGCCGGCCTCAGGCGGTCGAGCCGCGCTGGCGCAGAAGCTGAAGCGGGGTGCGCAGAAGAAGCCGGAGGTCGAGTCCCAACGACCAGTCTCGGACGTAGGCGACGTCGAGGTCGAGAGCCTCTACGTAGGTGGAATTCGCCCGTGCGGTGACCTGCCACAGTCCGGTGATGCCCTGGGGCATCGCGAAGCGGTCGAGGTGATGGGGTTCGAAGTTCTCCGCCTCGTACGGAATGCAGGGGCGAGGCCCGACCAGCGACATGTCGCCCTTGAGAACGTTGATGAGCTGAGGAAGCTCGTCAAGACTGGTCTTCCGCAGCCACCGTCCGACGTTGGTCACGGCGTCTGATCGATCGAGCTTGTAGAGCCCGTTCCCTTCCGCCCCGGCAGCGCGCGACATGCTGCGGCGGATGTAATCGCGGTGAGCCTCGGGATCCGTATTGACCTTCATCGTTCGGAACTTGAGCGCGGTGAATTCCTTCATCCCTGCGCCCAGGCGCGTCTGCCGGAACAGCACCGAGCCCGCAGAGTCGCGACGGATCAGAATCGCGATGCATGCCATCAGGGGCCCGAGGATCATCAGGCTGACGCCCGCGACGACGATGTCGAGCGCGCGCTTGAGGACGCGGGCGGTGGCCGAGCCGCGCTTGGGCGGCAGTCCGAGGAGCGGGAGACCCTCGACCGTGTGTACCGACACGCGGGGGCCAACCAGCTCGAACAGCCACGGCACGAGATCGATCTGAACACCGAGGGACCGCAGCCGCCGCAACAGCTTGAGCAGTTCGGATACCGGCTCGTTGGAGAATGCGATCACCACTCGCTCGACCTGGAGCGTCTCGATGATCTCGGGCAGCCGCTCGGGCCCGCCCAGAATCGAGATGTGCTCTGGAAGATCGGGGCGCCGGATCTTGGGCGAACTGTCGACGAGCCCGACCACGTTGACGCCGTACTCGGGGTGTTTGATGAACTTGCGGCAGATCAGCTGACCGATGTCGCCCGCACCGACGATCACGGTGTTCTGTTCGTAGGCCTCGTTTCGCTTGCACGCTCGCCGGGCGATCGTGCGCGCCAGTGGAACGATGCATATCGCAAAGAGCCAGAAAACGATCATGCTGACAATTCCGGGCCGGTTCCATCCGGCCAGGCGCAAGGCCACGAGCAGCAGCCAGGCGCCGATCGTCACCAAGTGGAAAACGCCGACGATGTCGTCGGTCGTGCTGTGGTCTGCGTATTCCTCGTCGCGGTGATAAAGACCGTGAAGCTTGGCTACGAGAACCCAGCACGGGAGGGTGAGCACGAACAGCCCGAGCGCTCTCGTCGAGCCGAAGGTCCCATGGCCGCTCCACTGCACCGTGGCAAGCAGATACGCCACCGTCAGGCCGAAGAGGTCGGCCAGGACCAGCATCCGGGGGACCATCCGACCACGCCTGGACGTTGCCCGGCGCCGCAACAAACTCCGCGTGTGCTCGTCCGTGGCCTCGACCAGATCATCCGCGCCGACGGCCGAGATCTCCACCTCGGCGAGGGTCGGGACGTCTGGGAGAACGCGGAGTGCGTTGATCGAGCTAACGGGTGCCATGGGCGCCAAGCATGCACGTCGGGACGTCGGGCGTGAAGGGCTAGGAACGAATACCGCCCTTTGGGAGTGGGGTACTACCTGCACCTTCGGTCGGGGCCCGGCGGTGTCGCGGCCGAGGCCAGGCGGTGCGCAAGTTTCCAGCAGGCCAGACGTTCATCTGCGCAGTGGACCACGAGAACGCTCGCAATCATCAGGAAGCTTCGACCGGCACGACCGGGGCTGACGCGCAGGTCGCGATGTCAGCAAACCCAGGCTCGGGCTCCTCTGGGCGGCCGTGATGGCACGAGTCTGCGTCGTTCGTCAGTTCTTCGTACCGCAGGACCCTCGGGTCCGACGCGAGATCTACGCGCTGACGGGCCAGGGACACTCGGTTGACGTCGTTTGCATGCGCCGGCCCGGCGAAGCAGCGCGCGAACGCGACGGGTCGCTGAGGATCCATCGGCTGCCGATGACCCATCGCAGAGCCGGGGTTCCGCGATACCTGTTCGAGTACCTCGCCTTCCCGCTGCTCGCCGCCGTTTACCTGGCCTGGCTTGACCTGCGCCGCCGCTTTGATCTCGTACAGGTGAACAGCGTGCCAGATTGGCTCGTGTTCGCGGCCATCGGCCCGCGCCTCCGCGGCGCCCCGGTTCTGCTGGATCTGCACGAATGCATGCCCGAGTTCTTCGCCACGAAGTTCGGCAAGACCGTTCGCCATCCGGCCGTACGCGCGCTCAATTTCCTGGAGCAGGCCAGTATCCGCTTCGCGACGTTCTCGATCACCTGTACGGAGCAGATGCGGGAGGCGTTCGTCTCGCGCGGCGCCTCCGCCGACCGGATCGCCGTAGTCATGAACAGCACCGACGAGTCGACATTCGACCCGACGCGCTTCCCGCCTCGCCGGCGACGAGAGGGGCGCCTCTCACTGATCTCCCACGGGACGATTGAAGAGCGGTATGGGCTGGACACGATCATCGGCGCGATGAGTCGGCTGCGCGGACAGATACCTGGGCTCGCCCTGGAGGTCTACGGAGATGGTTCCTGCCAAGACGAGTTGCGTCAGATGGTCGAAGAGCTCGAGTTGCAGGAACAGGTCACGTTCCACGGCTACGCGCCGATGGACCAACTCGTCGCCGCCATCGCCGACGCCGATGCGGGCGTGGTCGCGATGAAGCGTGACGCCTTCCGGGACCTTACGCATTGCAACAAGATGTTCGACCTGATCACGATGCGCCGGCCGGTGATCTGCTCGCGTACAAAGTCGGTCATGGCGTATTTTCCGAACGGCTCGCTGAAATACTTCAATGCCGACGACGACGCGGACCTGGCCCGCGCAATCGACGAGCTCTACAGGTGTCCCGACCAGTCGAACGAGCTCGTGCAGAGTGCCAGCGCGACAAACGAGCCCTATCGCTGGACGTACCAGCGCGATTACTACCTGTCCCTGGTCGATACCCTGCTGGGCGAGCGTCGGGCTTCTGCGCAACCGACACGTTTGCCTACCCGATCGGCCAGGTTGGCGCATGACGAAGGCTATTAATCACCATAATTCCTAAAACCTGTTTACACTGACGAAACCTTGGCACAGCAACTGGATCTGCTTCGCCGAGGATCGGGGCAATCGGGCAGGTCAGGTTGGGTTCTGCCCATTCTTTGTGCCGTCCTCGTGGCGATCTTCTTGTCCGCCGCTCAGGCAGCAAGAGCGGCGGGCAACCCGATCGTGCAGGAGAACCAGCAGCAGGGGACGACGAGCTGGCAATTCACGAACTACGCCAAGGCGACGAACCACGAGATCGAGGGCTACGCGTCGCAGACCAGCGTTGATCAGGGTAGTCAGATTCAGTTCATGGTCTCGCTTTCGGCGACCGCCCAGTACAACATGGACATATACCGTCTGGGATGGTACCCGCACGGCACCAATCCCGACGGAACTTCGTGTTCACCATCCTGCGGCGGCCGGCTGATGCAACACGTGGGGCCGTTGAGCGGCTTCACACAAGCGGCTTGTCCGCAAGACGCGACGTCCACCGATCCCACATACGGGATGACCGAGTGTCATTGGACCCCGACCTATACGCTCAGCGTTCCGACCTCATGGACCACCGGCGTTTATCTGGTCAAGCTCACCCGGCTCGATGACGGGCTGCAGAACTACATGACGTTCGTCGTGCGCGATGACTCCGACAACGCGCCTGTCGTCTATTCCCTCGACGTCAACACCTGGCAGGCGTACAACTTCTGGGGCGGGGCCGGGAACAAAGATACGGGCATCACTCTCTACGGCCGAATCAACGACGTGACGATGCAGGACCTGCCTGGAAGTCGGGCGTACACAGTCTCCTTTGACCGGCCCTACATGGACCAGGGATCTGAGGATGGCGCCGGGAACCTGATGGACTGGGATTTCCCGATGATCCGCTGGATGGAGTCCCAGGGATACAACATCGACTACGTGACGGACGTCGACCTGGAGAACAATCCGTCTCTACTGAGTAATCACCGGGTGTTCGTCAACACCGGCCACGACGAGTACTACTCGGACAACATGCGTAACGGCATCAAGAATGCGATCGCCGGGGGCATAAACATGGCGTTCTTCAGCGCCAACGACATCTACCAGCGCGTGGTCTTTCAGTCGGATTACTCGGGAGCGGCTGACCGCCGAATATTCGATGACAAGGGGGCGTTACCGGGTTCCACCACGTACGAGTGGCGATATCTGACGCCGGAGCAGCCAGAGAACTCGATCCTCGGGGTGATGCAAAACGGGGTCGCTACCGCACGGCCGTTCCTCATCTCCGACGCGAGCAGCTGGATCTATGCCGGGACCGGGCTCGTGAACTACACCGGAAATGGCACCAGCGGAGTCATCACCAGCGGACCGGGACAGAACGCACTCCCAGGGCTCGTGGGGTACGAATTCGACGAGCGCGCGGTCAATGCGTCGAGCCTCTCGCCTTACGTATCGTCCGAGCCGGCGGGAATCGATGAGGTAGGCCACTCGTTCGTACCCGCGTCAGACGATGGCGTCAACGCGTGGTCGGACGCCACCTTATACACGGCGCCGAGCGGCGCGACGGTCTTCGCGGCGGGAACCATCCAGTGGTCTTTCGCCGTCGACAACGGCTACAACGATGGCTGGTGCGATTGCGGCAGCAACGTCGCGAGCCCGATAGGGCAACGGATCACTGCAAACATCCTCAACCGCTTATCGGCGCCGCTGACCGCCCCGGCGGTGACGCTTTCGCCGTCCGCTTTGACGTTCGGCTCGCAGCCGGTGGGCAGCACGAGCGCCAATCAGTCGGTGACGCTCACGAACTCGGGCAACGCGCCGCTGTCGATCAGCAGCATCGCGGTCGCGGGCGCGAACGCCGGCGACTTCGCGCAGACCAGTACCTGTCCGGTGGGTTCGGCGACGCTCGCGGCCAGCTCGAGCTGCACGATCTCGGTCTTGTTCGCCCCGTCTGCAGCGGGTCTGCGCGCTGCCAACTTGCAGGTCAGCGACAACGCGAGCGACAGTCCGGAGAGTGTGAGTTTGTCCGGGCCGGGGACCGCCCCCGCCGTGAGCCTGACGCCATCGGCGCTGAGCTTCGGCTCGCAATTGGTGGGTAGCACGAGCGGCACGCGGTCGGTGACGCTGACCAACGCGGGAGGGGCGCCGCTCGCGATCAGCAAGATTGCCGTCACCGGCGCCAATGCGGGGGACTTCGTCGAGAGCGATAACTGCCCCGGCGGGTCGACATCGCTGGCTGCCAACGCGACCTGCAGCATCCTGGTCTCATTCGCCCCAAGCGGGGCCGGCAGCCGCTCAGCCACCGTGCAGATCACCGACAACGCGGGCGACAGCCCGGAAACCCTGGCGCTCACGGGCAGCGGCGTGCCGCTGGCGCCGGCGGTTTCGCTGTCCCCCTCCGGCCTGTCATTCGGCTCGCAGATGGTCGGAGTCGCGAGCGGCACCCAATCGGTGACGCTCACGAACTCGGGGAACGCGCCGCTGTCGATCAGCAACATCGCCCTCACGGGCGCCAACGCCGGCGACTTCGCCCAGACCAATACGTGTCCCGTGGGTGCGCCTGCGCTGGCCGCGGGCTCGAGCTGCACGATCGCGGTCGGGTTCACCCCGGGCGCCACGGGTGCGCGATCCGCCAGCGTGCAGGTCACCGACAACGCAGGTGACAGCCCTGAGAGCGTCGCGGTCTCCGGTACGGGACTCGCTCCCGCGGTGAGCCTGACGCCATCGAGCCTGGGCTTCGGTTCCCAGCTGATCGGCAGCACGAGCACGGCGCGCTCGGTCACCTTGACCAATTCGGGAACGGCGCCACTATCGCTGACCGGCATCGCCGTCGCGGGGGCCAATGCCGGCGACTTCGCGCAGACCAACAACTGCCCGATCGCGCCTGCGACGCTCGCTACCGGCGCGACCTGCTCACTCTCGGTCGCGTTCGCGCCAACTGCGGGCGGAAGCCGTTCAGCCAGCGTCCAGATCGCCGATAACGCGGGCGACAGCCCGGAAAGCGTGGCGCTCACGGGCACCGGCAACACCCCGGCGCCGGCGGTCTCACTTGCGCCATCGAGCTTGATCTTCGGCTCGCAACTGGTGGGGGCGAGCAGTTCCTCGCAGTCGGTCACGTTGACCAACTCGGGAACGGCGCCACTATCGGTGAGCGGCATCGCCGTGGCGGGGTCCAATGCCGGCGACTTCGCGCAGACCAACAACTGCCCGAGTGCGCCGGCGACGATCGCCATTGGCGGCACCTGCTCCATCTCCGTCACCCTCACTCCAACTGCGACGGGCGCTCGCTCAGCCAGCGTCCAGATCAGCGACAACGCGGGCAACAGCCCGCAGTCCGTTACGATCGCCGGCACAGGCATCGCTCCGACAGTTGGACTGACGCCCTCGAGCCTTGCGTTCGGCTCACAGCTGGTGGGCTCCACCAGTGCTTCCCAAGCGGTGAAGTTGACCAACTCGGGAACGGCGCCCCTATCGTTCAGCAACGTCGCGGTGACTGGCAGCAACGCCGGCGACTTCGCACAAAGCAATAACTGCCCCGTGATCCCGGCGACGCTTGCCGTAGGTTCGAGCTGCACGGTCTCGGTCACCTTCACCCCGGGTGCCCAGGGCAGCCGCTCGGCGAACATCCAGCTCACCGACAATGCACCCAACTCCCCACAGTCGATCGGTGTCTCAGGAACGGGCAGCAACTCGTCGATCTCGTTCGACAAGGATCTCGGCACGCATGTCGAGAACGCCGGCAGCACCACGATGAAGATGACGACAAGCGCAGCCGCCGCTTCCAACACACGCGTGTTTGCCTTCGTAACATGGAGCAACGCCACGCGCACCCTTTCGTCCGTGACCGGCGGCGGGCTCACCTGGTCAGTCGACGAGCAGGCCACGGACACGGCA
Source organism: uncultured Solirubrobacterales bacterium (assembly GCA_963799745.1). Lineage (GTDB taxonomy): Bacteria > Actinomycetota > Thermoleophilia > Solirubrobacterales > Solirubrobacteraceae > Palsa-465. The sequence goes on from CAWCYH010000014.1 coordinate 60,979, forward strand.
AACTTCCACGTCGCGATCGCTTCCGCCAGCGCGCCGAGCGGCTTGCCGTCAGGGACCGCGATCACGGCCACGTTCTCGGGTAGCGTCAACCACGGGGACATGGCGGCTGCATCGTTCCTCGGCATCGCCGCCACCAATCCGGTCGATGCTGTGGCCTCGAAAGCACAGGCTGGCGCGACCGGTTGGACTGTGGGGCTCACAACGTCAAACCCGAACGACCTGGTACTCGGCTGGTCGACGATCGATGCGGTGACCACGAGCAATCCGATCGCGCCGAACAGCACCATCGACTCGTTCAACCAGCTGAATTTCTACAGCTCGGTGACCAACGAGTACCAGATCGACATCGCGACCGGGCAGAAGACGGTCAGCGGTACCTGGGCGAGCAGCTCCGGCTCAACCGCAGACGCCACCATTGCGGTCGCCTACAAGGCCGGATAGCAGGGCCCCGGCAGCATGGCCGATTTGCGTGGATACTGTGCCGTCAGGCCGCCGAGGGTGATGAGGCGAGTCATGAGCGTGAACGGGGTGGCGCGAGTAATCGTCGCTCTGGGCGCGATCCTGGTCACTGGATGCGCCGGAAGCGGACGGGGGCATGTGACAGCTCGAGCCGGCGCTCCTGGACAGCATTTCACGGTTGCACAGCAGGTCTCGTTCTTACACAGATGCGGCGTCGGACCGCTTGGAGGAGCGTTGGGGGATGCGGCTGTATGCGAATGCGCGCTGACACAGCTCGAGGCCGAAGCGAACCGCGTGCCGATCGAACCCGCGGTTGCGACGTGGGTTCGCGAACGGAACGGCGAGGGGTTTAGATCTGTTCCGATGCAGGCCATCAATCGGTGTATGGGCGAACAGGAAATAGGTCCCAACCCGGAGCCAGGACCGGCTGGGTCCTCGCAACCTTCCTCGACTCACGGTGCAGTGGCCGAGTCGACAACCAAGGCTGCGAGACGATTGGCCTGGCCTCCGAGCAGGTCCGCCGTCGTGCGAACCTGTGTGGAAGGGACGGCTGTCGCGAACGGCATGACCTGTCAGCTGGCAGGAGCGATCGAGAGGGCGTACGGCGAATATCCCGATTCGAGCACTCCCGACGTTCGTCATCTCCGTGTCGTCGACCCGCTGACAGACCACTCCACCCGGGTCGTGTGCTTCTTTTCCGGGCGGGAGAAGACCAGTGCCGTGTGCGACGCATCCGGCGATACGGCCGAGCTTCTTCCTCCGGCGGGAGCGAGCAGCTGAGCCAGCAGTGGCTTCACCGAGCGTGGGTCAAGCGGGATCCCCTCGATTGCGCCCGCGAGGAGCTCGCCTAACGTAAGCCCCGGGTCGTGTCATCCGTTGATCTGACGACGTCATGATCGGACTTGCTAGCACTTCTTTGTCGTCCGCAGCACTGACCGTCCTGTGCGTGGCCTTCGTCGCCGCAGGCTGTATTGCCGCGGTCTTCGCGCTACACCTCTTGGTGCTCTCCGTCGCCGCTCTGTTCTACTCCGCAGAGCCGCCGTCACGGCCGCCAAGCGCCCGGCTTGTGGTTCTGGTCCCCGCCCACAACGAGTCGGAGCTAATAGCGGATTGTGTGCGCTCGCTTCGCAAGCAAAAGTACCCTGGCGAGCTCTACCACATCGTGGTCGTCGCGGACAACTGCACGGATGACACGGCCAAGATCGCCGCTCAGGCGGGTGCGCACGTGGTGATGGTGCGCGATGAGCCAAACGCTCGTGGCAAGGGTCACGCACTTCGATGGGCGATGGATCGGCTCCTCGTCACCGAGCCGGCTGCCGCGGGATTCGTGGTCGTCGACGCGGATTCGCTCGCCGACCCCATGTTCCTCGTAAGGCTCGTCCAACCGTTCGAAGCGGGGGCGCGTGCTGTGCAGGGGGAGTCTCTGCTGTACCCAAATCGATCAACCGGGGCAGCGCTTCGGGCGTCGGCGTTCCTTCTGATCAACCGCGTACGTCCCGCTGGTCGCGCCGTGTTGGGACTGTCCGCGACGCACCTGGCCGGAAACGGAATGCTGCTCGCCGTGGATCTCCTCGTCGCCAAACCGTGGGAGGCCTTCACGAGCGCGGAGGACGCCGAGTACAGCCTCGGCCTACGAACAGACGGCATTTGCATCGCCTTTGCCGGCGGCGCCATCCTCATGTCGCCCGCCGCACCGAACCCTGAGGCCGCGGCGCAGCAACAGCTCCGGTGGGAAGGCGGGAAGGTCTACCTTGCGCGCACACGTCTACCGGAGTTGATCCTTCGTGCGCTTCGCGAGCGTCGGCCGGGTTTGCTCGGCGTGGCGTTTGACCTCGCGGTACCTCCGGTTGGGTTTCTCGCCGCCGCGGCGCTCGGCGGGTCTCTGATTGGCGCCTGCCTTCTCGTCACGGGGCTCCTGCCCGCATGGGCACTCGCTCCCTGGCTTCTAGCGGGCGTGTCGATCCCGCTCTTTGTGCTGATCGGGCTACGAGCAGGCGATGCGCCAATGTCAGGATATGTGGCGCTCCTACGTGCACCACTGTTCATACTGACCAAGACTCTGCATGTCCGCCGCGTCATGCGTTTCCGCGGGGATACGTGGGTGCGCACGGAACGGGCCTCGCAGCCGACGGCAAGGAGCGAGGCTTGAATATTCTGATTGTCTCAGCGCAGTTTCCATATCCGCCTCGGTCCGGCTTCGCCACCCGCGTGTATCAGCTTGCTCGCCAACTCGCGGCACGCCACGACGTCACGCTGCTCAGTTACGTCTCCCCGCACGACCAAGATGGCGTCGCGGCATTGGGGGAGGAGCTTTCGGTGCGAGTTGTCGAACGTGAGCAAGTCTCGGTGCGGGCGAAGAGGACGGCTCAAGCGCTCTCGATGGTCTCTCGCCGACCGTACTACTCCAGGGATGTGTACTCAGAACGCATGCAGCATGCGATCGACGAGTTGTGCGCGACCAAGAGGATCGATGTTGTCCAGCTCGAATCAAGTTACCTATGCGGCTACGCGTTCCCCCGCAACACACGCGTGATACTTGATGAGCACAACATCGAGTACGAGGTGTTTCAGCGCATGTCCGAATCCGAGCGCTCCATCCCTCGCCGGGCGTTCAACAGGGTGGAGCACGCGCGATTCCGCCGTTTTGAGGAGCGGTGGTGGGCGCGAGTCGACGGTTGCGTTGTGACCTCGGAACGTGAAGCGCCGATCGTACGCGCGCGCGCACCGCAGACCCCGCTGGCAGTGGTTCCAAACGGCGTGGACTTGGAGTACTTCGCCCCGTCCATGTCGTCGGTGCAGCCACACACGGTCGTCTTCAACGGGATCCTGACTTACCGCCCAAATCTCGACGCCGCCCGATACTTGATCGAGGAGATCTGGCCGCTTGTGCTGCGCCGCTGCCCTGAGGCACAGCTGAAGGTCGTGGGACGCATGACGGATGTGGACGTCCGAGATCTGCTCCGCCCCGGGGTCGAGTTGCTCGGAGAGGTGCCCGATATTCGGCCGCACCTGGCGAACGCCGCCGTCGTTGCTGTCCCGGTCAGGATCGGTGGCGGTACACGGCTGAAGGTCGTCGAAGCGCTTGCGATGGGCAAGGCGATCGTCTCTACCTCACTGGGCTGTGAGGGCGTCGTCGTGCGAGACGGCGAGCACCTGCTCATCGGCGACGATCCCGGCGCGTTTGCTTCGAAGGTTCTCGATCTGTTCGACAACCCTGGGCTCGCGGGCGAGCTCGGACGAACGGGCCGCCAGGTCGTGGAGCAAAATTACTCATGGGATCTGGCGGGGGCACGTCTACTGTCGCTCTATCGAGAGGTCGGCACACGACAAGACGCGAGCAGCGAGGCGGTCGTGCGTCCTCCTGCGGAGCTCGTCGGCCGCAACTTCTAGAGGGCGAAGTCTGGATGCTGGCAGTCATGGCGACACATTCCGGTTTCGATGCGCTGCCGAGGAGATATCGGTGATGAGATCTCTGGCCCTGCTGCGCGTCCTCACGGTCGCCGCCGGCATCGCCGTCACGGCGCTGCTGGTTGGATGCGCAGCGAGCTCCTCCAGCGGCCATTCCGATCCTCCGGCGGGTCTTCACGTCTCCGGGAATCGCATCCTTGACAAGTTCGGGCGGACGATTCAGCTTCAGGGCGTCAACCGCGCCGGGACCGAGTATTCCTGCATCCAGGGTGCCGGGATCTTCGACGGTCCCTCGGATCCTGCGTCGATAGCGGCGATGGCCTCGTGGCACGTCAATATCGTTCGCATACCGCTAAACGAGGATTGCTGGCTCGGCATCCACGGGGTCAAGTCTCAGTATTCGGGAGCGACCTATCGCCGGGCAATCGTGAGTTACGTTCAGCTGCTGCACCGCCACGGCATGTACGCGGAACTGTCCCTGATCTGGGCGGCGCCGGGGCAATACCGCGCCACCTACCAGTCCGGGGCGCCCGATGAGGATCACTCTCCCGCCGTCTGGTCGGGGATGGCGGCCACCTTCAAGAGCGATCCAGATGTGATCCTCGCGCCGTGGGGGGAGACGATCGCCGATGCCAACTGCTTCCTCAGAGGCGGCGTCTGCGGAGCCACGTTCGGGCCGAAGAACACTCCCTATAGGACGGCTGGAATGCAGCAGGCCGTCAACCTCATGCGCGGTGCGGGCTACAAGGGCATCATTTCCATCCCCGGAATCGCCTATGCGAACGACCTCTCCGAGTGGCTATCGCATGAGCCGAAAGACCCGCGGCATCAGCTGATCGCCGAGGCTCACGTATACGGCAAGAACGTTTGCGACGACGTCGCATGTTTTCGCGCCACGTTTGCGCCGGTCGCACGGCGCGTGCCGCTGATCTTCGGCGAGATGGGCGAGAGCTACGATGCTTCGGATTGCGGCACGCGCCACATCTCAACGATCGTGGATTGGGCAGACTCTCATCACGTCGGCTACGAGGCATGGACGTGGAACACCTGGGGGAACTGCAGCGCATTGATCAGCAGCTACGCTGGCGCTCCGTACGGTGGCTACGGTGCATGGATCAAAGCGCACTACAGGAGCCGAAAGCCGCGGCTGCTGTCCAGCCACAGCTGAGCGAGTGAGCGACCGGATTCGCCGGCCCAGCCCGGCGTGAAAGTGAATGCCGACCAAGCGTGGGGGTGATTCTCCCTCCGGGCTGTGATGCTCCCGCCGGTCAGGCCCCGGAGTGGGCAAGAGCCTCCGTCAGTTTGGAATCGACCTCGACCAGACCCCATGGGGGTTGACGTCGGACCGGTCTGGTAATCCATGGCCGGGTTCCCTCCCATGGCATTGGGGACGTTGAACCCGCGCGACTAGCACTCGCGCGGCGGCCCACAGCCACATACAGAAGGAGCCGACCATGGCGATGAAGGCTCCGTGGCTTGTCGGTCTTGATGTGCACGCCGGCCAGACACAGCGGCGGTGCTCGATCTGGACTCGGGAGAGCTCGCGGTGCGCCAGCTGCTCGGCGCGCCGGAGGAGCTGGTTGGGTTCTTGGGCGGCTTGGCGACGGCGGTGGTGGCGGTGTATGAGGCCGGGCCAACCGGGTTCGCTCTGGCCGGCGAGGCACGCCGGCGCGGGATCGATGTGGGCGTGCTCCCGCGGGGTCGATCCCGAAGGGCCGGATCGATGTGGGCGTGCACACGCCGGGGTCGAATCCCGAAGGGCCGGGTGACCAGGTCAAGACCGACCGTCGCGACGCGATCCGGCTGGTCCGGTTGCTGGCTGCCGGCGAGCTGCGATTCGCGTCGTGCCCGGCATCGAGGATGAGGCGTTCCGGGGTCTGATCCGGCGCATCGAGAACGCGGGCGGGGATCTGATGCGGGCCCGGCACCGCCTCTCGAAGTTCTTGCTGCGGCGCGGTCAGCGCTATCAGGAAGCGCGGGCCGTCGCGACGCACACCGGGGTCTTGAGGTAACACAGCCCTCGAATGTCAGTCTGACCCGATCGAGCCCGGCGCCGGCGCGTGGTCGCCTGCACGCCATGGTGCTCGCAGCTCCCGCGCCTAACCGGACGCGCAATCAATCCTCCAGCGGGCTGTGGCCGGATAGCGAAGGCATCGGTTGCTGGCCCCAGGGTTCCGCGTCGCCGAGACCGCGGACCAGGAGGACGACGGACCCGCGACTAAGTCAGCCATGTTGCCGCCGCGAGGGAGGTCTCGCGTTGTCTGCCTGTCTGACTGACTGACTGATCATGCACGGCGTGTGCGACGTCTTGGCGTGACGCCGACTCGTGACGCTAGGTGGATCTCGCCACCAGGCGGCCGCGCAGTCGCGCGAGCCCCGCCCGCATCATGGCTACCTCGTCGTCTGTTGCGACGCGGAAAATCACTGCGAGAAGTACTAAAGTGGCGCCGGCTAGGGCGAATGAAGTGAGCGTGCCGAGTGGTCGCAATGCGATGAAGACGCCCCACATACCGGCAGACGCCGTCAGCACTAGCACGCATCGTCTGGCGGCGCCACGATCGAAGACATGGCGGCCGACCAGCATGAAGCCGGCGATGTCCATCACCAGCTCTGTGAGGACCAGGCTGACAGCCGCGCCGATCGCGCCGTTGTGATAGCGGGTCTCGGTTAGCGGAATCAGCACTAGGTTGAGCAGCGGATTGAATACTGCGGCCCCCGCCATCACAGCGGCCCACACGGCCTGACGCTTCTCCGCGAGCAGCACCTGACTGAGCATGATGTTCATGAAGATCGGGGGGATGCAGAAGGCGAGAACCACCAATACCGGTATCGCCTTCGCGAACTTGGCGCCATAGACCGCGTGGATCAACATGGGAGCCGCCATTGCGGTGGTGGCGGCAATTGGGATACTCATCACCAGGATGAACTCAATCGGCGCCCGTGCGGTCTTGATCAAATGCTCGCGACTGTGTGAAAACGCCGATACGAGCCGCGGCAGCCAGGCGGTCGACACCAGAACCGGGAGGAACATGAGCGTCTGGAAGATCTGAGTCGTCGCTCCGTACCAACCGACGACTTGCGATCGCGTCATCAGCGAGAGCAAGATCGTGTCGATCCAAAAGTAGAAGAAGCCGAAGAGTCCAAACGACCAGAACGCCAAGCTCTGCCGCGCCATGCTGGTGACTCGCCGCGTGTTGGTCCTGATGTCGATGCGTAGGAAGGGCCTGAGCCACAGCGCGTAAAGCACGACCACGACGCCCGCGACGATCGCCATGTTCGCTGCGATCGCGACGGTCCTGAGCCCGACGATCACCAGCGCAATGCCGATCAGGCTTTGAGCGGTTTTATTGATGATGTCGCCGTAGGCGAGGTACTTCATCCGCTCGAGTGCCTGGAAACCCGCCTGCATTGGCTCAGCCAGCAGCGTCAAGACAGTCATGGCCGTGATGAGGTAGAGCACAACAGTCGCCTCGTGGCCATCGTGAGCGATACGAGCCCATACGACCGCCGCGAGCCCGACTACCGGTGCCAGGATCAGCCGCACGACGATGGCCGTGCCCAGTAGCTGCGGACCTTCCTGGGGGTCGATCACCATCTCGCGGACTAGGTACACGCGCGTGCCGAGGCCGAGTACGATGGTGAGCACGCCGCTGACGGACTGGGCAGAGACCAGAATGCCCAACCCACTCGGCCCGAGCGCCTTCGGCACGATCAGGACCCAAACAAGGGTCATTGTCCAGGTCACCAACTGCCCGCCCGCGAGGGCGCCGAGGTTCCGGGCGACCCGAGGAGGAGGAGGAGGAGGAGCTTCCGTCGCCGGCGAAGCAGGATCCTCCGTCGCCGGCAGAGTCAGATCCTCCGCTGCCGGCGGACTGAAGTGCCCGGCTGCCGGTACTCCGAGGTCCAGTGCCACGGCTCCGCCGTCGCGGGTCCGGATTTCGGACGACCCGTCGCCGCTCTGGGCAAGCTGGTCGCCTGAGACGACTTGAACGCTGTTCGCCATTACTCGAACAGAGGCGGGCGCCCGTCGAGGGCATACTCGGTCGCCGCGGCATCTCTTGCGCCGACCGTTTTGGCCGGAACCCCGGCGACGACCGTCATTGGCGGTGCATCGCGGGTCACGACCGACCCCGCCGCGACGACCGCACCACGTCCCACGGTCACGCCAGGCAGAATCATCGCGCGGGTGCCGATCCACACGTGATCCTCAATCATAACGGTCCCGTTCTCCTCCCGGAAAGACGGATCGTTCACCCCATGTGAATTCGTCAGAATCGTAACGTCGGGCGAGACGCTCACGTTGTCACCGATGAGCAAACCTCCACGGAGATCAATAGTGCAGTCCCGGTTGATCCGAGAATTCTTGCCTATTCGCGCGCCGCTACGACGGGTACTTCCGGGCCCGTAGAACCATACATAGCAGCCCAGCTGCACGCTCGCATTACGTCCCATCTGAATACCGACGATACGCCGATACCAGGCGTGACGGATCGTCAAGCTTGGGATGTGCGTCACGATGTGATTTGTCACATAGTTGAGAGCGCGGATGCCGAAGAGACGAAGCCCGTCGCGTAAGAATGATGAGTTGACAGCAGTGACCTGCTGACTTTGATGCTCCGCTGCTCGAGACGATGTCGAGATTTGGCGTGTGTCTAACATGACTACGCAGATCTCATCAAGATGTCAGGTGTGGGTGGGCGCGGGACCGGTGTATCCGGCGCGCCGCCTCGGCCAGACCAAGTAGGGTGCCGATCTCGACCGCGATGCGATAGAAGAAAAAGCCCTGATCGATTGACCCTTCGAGGGCGTATGCGACCAATGCGCCGGCGAGCAGAGCTCCGACTACGGCTATTTCAGGATCGACCGCTCTCGCCAACCGGCATCCACCCACGATCCCGGTTCCCAGGAGCGCCCACATCGCAATTCCGCCCAGCAGCCCCATCCGCATCAGGACATAGAAGACACCGTTGTGTGGGATGTACTTGATATTCGGGTCGGTGGCGCTGATGTCGACAATCGGGAGTGCGTAGTCGATGGGCACGCCGAACCCCTTGCCGAGGATCCCGCCCTGTTTGATATTCAGCTTCAGATTCGCGTCTTCCTGGACGCGGTAGAGGTCAGACGAGGCATCCCGGATATCAGGGCTGAACTGAGAATGAATTGCCCGGGCTGGCTGGGCGAGACTGCCGGTCTTGTTCCAGTAAGCCGGAATGTAGAGAGCTGAGAATGCGAGGAGCACGATCCCGGCGCGACGCAGCTTCTGGCGGCGGGCCGGCAGACACTGGTAGGCAATCACCAGAAGCGCGAGCAGACCACCTCCGAGCAAGAGCCATGCGGCGCGGCGGTTGTTGGCTAGATTCGCCGCAATGACGAGCGGCAGCAGCCAAGTGGCAGTCTTCCTGAGGCGACCGGGGACCTCGAAGAGCCATAGCGCGACGACGAGGAGGATGTAGATGCCAAACGTATACGCATCTTCATGGCCAAGGACGGCGTCAGGCCGCGGGTGCCAGTTTCTGACCTCGATGAAGATGTAGACGCCTTGCAGGGCCTTGAGCCCTGTCGCTACGACAAAGCCCCACAGGACTGCCCGGATCGCCGAATGGGTCCGGATCAGCGTGGCGGTCAAGGCGTAGGTAGCAGCCAGATACACGTACGGCCTGGCCTCCATCAGCGAGACGCGAAGCTGTCCATGATGGCCCGTGCCGATGAAGATCCCGAGGGCCACCGACCCGACCAGGGCACCGACCGCACGGCTTACGTGCGAGCGCGGCCAGTTGCGCGTCTCCGGCGTTGTCCTCAGAAGATAGATGACTCCCATCATCAGGAGCAGGAGGTCCACAGGCTCGAGATGGAATGAGCCGATCCCCTGGAACAGGGGGATATGCGAGGTGATCGGGATGTTGGGGGTCGGGAGCAGAGCTCCGACACCCGGCTCGTTGACAGCGCTCGGCAGCGCTGTCGCGACCACTTGCTCGACCAACACCGCCGCGGCGAGCAGTACCGCGGGGCCAAGCTGCGGGCGCTTCCAAAACACGACGGGCACGAGCACCGCGGCGAGTGCGACGACGTCCAGGGAGTGCCCGCCTGCGGCGAGATCTCCCGCCAGCAGGCCGAAGATCACCCCGCCCGCGACGAGAGCGAGTCCGAACATCAATCGATGGACTGCTCCACCGCGGACCGCCGAGGGCGGCGCACCGGCGACTGCGGAAAGCGATGTCAACGCAAGGCTCCGTAACTCGCGAACACGGCAACCATGACCAGCGCAGTCAGAATGACGGCCGTTCGACTGGCCTTACGCCACGTGATGCGATTGGTCAGGCCGAGCGCGACGAATGCCACCAGGAGGAGATATCCCCAGTTAGTCACGACCTGCGGGTGTCCTGAATGTCATGCGGTAGCTTCTGCCCCGATCGCCTGCCCGAAGCAGCGACACGTCGGGTGTTGACGACCTGCAGTCGATCTCCGAACTTTCGCCCTTTCTCGCCTGTCGCGACCGCGGCGTGTCCGACGGCAGAACCCGTCTCAGCCTCGAGGGAACTCTCCGCTTTGAGGCTGGGAGTTGCCGCCTCGGCGATCTCGTCCTCCCATGGATCGGACTCGCGCCTGGTCAAGGCGATCGTTCCCAAAAAGCTGATCAGGACGCCGGCGAGCAGGCCGCCAATGATTCCTTCCAGTTCCTTCTTCTTGCCGCCCGTTTGAACAGCAGCACCGGCTGCGTCGATCACGTGCACCTGGGTGACGGTGGCACCGTCCTTGACGGCGCTGGCCGCCGCACCGAGGCCTGCGTTGGCCTGTGTCAGCTGGCTGCCAGCGGCGGTTTCCGCCGTCGATAACGCTGTGAGGTTGGGATCGGTTGTAGGAGAAGCGCCGGGGTGCTGGCTGCGGTAGGCATCGGCCTGATTACGCGCCTGCAGAATCGCTTGAGTCGCGGTTTGCACCTGAGTCTTGTAATAGCTGAGCGCACTCTGGTTGTGTTGCAGGCTGAACTGCTCGCTCTGGCTTTGCAGCTCGCTCACCAGTGCGTTCAGGGTGCTTTGCGCAACAGCGGGGGTGGGACCTGAAAGGCCGATCTGGAGCACTTGGGGGCCAGGCACGGTCGAAGTGACCTGCTTGGGGCTCAGTGCGCTGCGGATCTGAGAATCGAGCGACCCGCCACCCCCTCCGAGCAGGCCAGATAGGCCGGAGCCTCCCGAGCTGTGAGCAGCGAGATAGGGCCCGAGCAGGGAGTGATGGGCCACCGTGAGCGCGAAGTTTGGCGTCGCGAGCAACTCGATGAGGACGTTCTGCTCTTGCGTGGAGGGCGGCGTGTCGGCGAGGTTGAGGTTGCCGAGCGACGAATCAGTCGTCGCGGGAGTGTCGACCCACAGGCTGGCGGTCGACTGGTAGGACTTCGGGCTCCCCAGGACGAACACCGCGGCGATGAGCACCGCCACGACGATCGGCGCGCTCAGCAGCAGCCGATGCTGCCGGAACGTTTGCCGGTATGAGGTCGACTTTTTCACGCGAGCCGCCTGTTTGTCCGCGCGTCATTTAGGTTCATCCGTTACAGCTCCCTGGTTTCCGTTCGCCGATAGTGAGCTTCGCCAATCCCCGTTCCGGCCTCGGAACCGCACGATTTACGTCTTGCGGGCACAGCCGGGCGCTTCAGCTCGTCGAGGAGAAAACGGGCGGCACGCGCCGATTCTTGCGGCGTTGCGGACCTAGAAGCCGGCCGGAGCGCAAGGCCCCGACGAGCCTGCCGCCACCTCGCCGCGACGGCTCGGCTTGACTCGGCGACCACCTCGTTCAGCCGTTTTACAGTTTTACATGTTTTGCAGGCAATCTTTGTATTTACCGCCTCGCTCCTGGCCTCGGAGAATCGTGAGCAATATCGGGGATCGAGCGGAACGTTTAAGAGCGATCGCTTGGTTGTCGTTCTGTGAAGGCGGTCATCGGCACCTGCGTCGCGCAGGTCGAGCCGCCGCAGCACGCTTTCCTCAGCGCTGATAGAGTCGCGCCGCGCGCGAGGACGTTCGGCCGTAGGCAGAGCCTTAGCCCGTAATAGAGCGGGCGCTGATCTCAAGGACCGGAGGTTGACTGTGCAGACAAATCGCCGTCTGGTGTCGCTCCTGATGTGCGTTTCCGCCGCGGCAGTGTTGCTGTGCGCAACAAGCTCGGTGAGTGCCGCAAACGGCCGTCATCGTCACCGAGCACCGGTGCGCAAGAGCCGGCCGAAGGTCGGGGGAGAGCCGGCGGTGGGTCACGTGCTCCGCGTCTTCCGCGGCCGCTGGATCCGCGCTTCCAAGTTCACGTACCGCTGGAAGCGATGCAACTCGCGCGGAGCGCGCTGCAAAGTCGTGCGCCGATCCAGGCCGATGCACGGACCCAGGCGCGGGCGCCCGTACCCGAGGCGTGCTTACAGGCTCACCAAGGGGGATATCGGACACACAATCCGCGTGACCGTGCTCGCGAGGAACCGGTGGGGAAAGGCGGCGGCCACGTCTCGGGCGACGGCGGTGATCAGGAAGGCGGGATCGGCGCGGAGGAATCCGACCCCGGGCACCGGCTCAACGTCCACGACGCTGCCGCCTCCGCCTTCTCCGCCGGCCGGATATCAGTCGGTGCTGTTCTGGCTGGCATGGGACGGCGGCAACTTCACAACGATCCCGTGGAAAGCCGTGACACAGGTCAACCTATTCTCACTTGCGACCTGCACGAGCGTTGTCAACAGCGGATGCTCGTCTCCCAGCTCGATCGACACGGTGTTCAACAGCGTCAACGAGATCAACGTGCCGCAGTTTGTGAGCACCGCCCACCAACACCACCGCAAGGCGATCATCACCATCGGCGGCTCGACGAACCCGGACTGGGCGTATCCGTGCTCGCCGGCGAACGTGAGCACGTTCGCGCAGAATCTTGTCAACTACATGCGGACGAAGGGGTTCGACGGCGTCGACCTCGATATTGAGCAGGACCCAGGTACCGGCACCTTCACGGCAGCCGAGTTGAGGGCCTGTACCCAAGATGTCTTTGACGATGCGAAGGCGGTGAAGACGTCCACGGGTGCCGTGCCCCTGGTTACCTCGGACGTGGACCCGACGACAGACCTTGACATCGGCCAGATCCAGAACCCGTACATCGACCAGTTCAACATGATGAGCTACCAGCAAGGCGAGAACCCGACCTCGGTAGCCAACGATGCCAGCGCGCTGGAAACGCAGTCGGGAATCCCAGCGTCGAAGATCACAGCTGGCATGGAGGTAACGGGCGGCGGCGATGGCTACACCACGCCGAACTGTGGCTCTATTGCGAGCTACGCGTCAAGTAACGGCCTGGCTGGTGCGATGCTCTGGTTCGGCCAGGCGGACGCTTCGGCTAACTACGCCTGCTTGGATGCGGTTGCTCCCTACGTGAGCCCGTAAGGCCACGACGTTTGACCTGTCCGCCGGTGTCCGTCCATGCTGCTGGCGTGATGTAGATCGATCCAAGGGCATTCTTCGTTCAAGTCGTTGAACGGAACTAGGTTCCAGCGGCGCCAGCGATGAGCCGAGCGAGATTGAGGATGTCCGAGACTCGCTAACGCTAGCCGGGCTCGAACCGGTCAAAAGATCCAGGCGGTGCCCCCCGTTCTTCAGGAGGAACTCTGGAGGGCACCTTTGCTACGGATTGCAATCGTCGGATTAGGCCCGTGGGGCATCTGCGCGCTCGAGCGGATCGTCACCACGGCTCGTCGCGGTCTTTCGCCTGGCCTCGAGCTCGAGGTGCATGTGCTCGAGCCCGGGACTCCCGGCTCGGGCGTCTACGACGTCACCCAGCCTGATTATCTGCTGCTCAACGCCCCGTGCGGCCAGCTCTGCCTTTATCCGTTCTCCAGCGAGACGGATCAGCCTTGCTACGCGGTTGGCCTGTTTGACTGGGCGGTGGCGCAGGGGTACCGGTGGGTGGGCGACCGTTGCGCGATCGATCGCTCCGGTGAACCGATTGAACCCCATCACTTCCTGCCCCGGCGCATCATGGGCGAATACCTGCAGTGGTTCTACCGGGCGCTGCTCGCCGGATCGCCTTCGACTGTGCAGATCATCCATCACCCGACCACGGCCGTCGACCTCGTGGGTCGGCTCGACGGAAGCGAGGAGGTGTTCCTCGCGGACGGCGAGACGGTGATCGTCGACCGCGTGATCGTGACCTCCGGCCACACCGACAATCACAGCGCCCGCTGGGGTGGGTCCCAGCCTGCGCAGTTGAGCCCGTACCCGGTCACGCCCTACGTCGAATCTCTTCCGGACGGCGCCACGGTGGCGGTCGCCGGGATTGGACTCGTGGCGATCGACGTGGTAACGGCGCTAACTGTCGGCCGAGGCGGCCAGTTCGTCGAGAACGGCCACGGGCTCAGCTACCGCCCCAGCGGTCGCGAGCCGATGATCCACATGTTCTCTCGCAGCGGTCTGCCATTCACCGCCAAGTCGGTCACCGGACGGGATCGATCAAACGTCTACAAGCCGATCATCTGCACTCCTCAGGCGCTCGACGCGCTGAGTGGGCGGGGAAACGGGCATCGGCGGTTGGTCGACGTGCGGGGCGAGTTGCTTCCGCTCCTGTTCGCCGAGATGTACGCCCGCTATTACGCGCAGGTGGCATTCCAGGCAGGGTCGCGCGCCGACGGTGCCGGTGTGCGCGAGCGACTGCGGGCCGCTTGGGACGACGATCGCTTCGACGAGGAGCGCGCCCGGCTGGCCGCACGTTTCGGTCCCTTCGATGCCGAGGCGCTGTTCTTTGGTCACCCGGCAAAGTACGACTGTACAGACGACTACGAGCGATTCGTGTACCGGGCGCTGGTCGATGACCTCCGCGAGGCCGAGGTTCCCGACGGAGCCAGCCCGGTGAAGTCCGCGTCTGAAGTATTCCGGATCTTCAGGGATCCGATGCGGTCGGTGGTCGAGCAAGGCGGGCTGACGCTCGACTCCTATATGGACTTCAACGCCGACATCTGCAGCCGGATCCACCGCCTCGTTGCCGGTCCGCCCGCGCTGCGCACCCGGCAGATGCTGGCTCTCATGGACGCTGGCCTGGTGCGGTACCCCTACGGTCCGGCACCTGCCCTCGGCCCAGCGGGAACCAGCCGCGGTTCCGAGCGGGCGCCCACTCGCATCTCATCCACGGCGTTCACCCAGCCGCACATGGCCGATGTCGACGTGGTCATCCGAGGCTATCTCGAGGATCCGCGAATCGACGGCTCGGCCTCGAAGCTGCTGACACGCTTGTACAACCGCGGCCGGGTGAGCCAATTCCGCTACGGGGCGGTCACGGTCGGGAGTATCGACCTGACTCCGGATTCACACCCGATTGACATCGACGGCCGACCTCAGGAGCGAATCGCGATGTTCGGGGTGCTGACCGAGGGTATCCGTCACTTTAATCACTACATCCCATCACCGAACAGCCGGATCCGCGCGTTCGAAGACCTCGGGGCATGTGTGGCAGAAATCCTCAACGAGGCGTCGGCAGCTGATGGCCTCGGAGCCCGCGTGCCCGAGCTCGTAATGTAAACGTGTAGGCGCCGGCCAGCCGCAGACCGCGGACCCGGCGCGCCTGATCTCGGGTCAGGGGTAAGGGCGACGTTCAATGCCTTGATGAATTTGGGCCAGCAGCTTGATGCTGGCGCCGGAGGATCAACCCGACGCGGATCCGCCTTCGACGGCCGGCCCAAACGTGACGTGAAATCTAGCCCTACCGATCCGCGTCACGTCGGGGCCTTCAGGCGGACCCAACGTGACGCCGATCGGAGACCGACGATTTCGCGTCACGTTGGGGCCGGCGCTCCCACGGACACGCGTTCCCCGGGCGCCGGAGGGATGCGCTCAGTTCCTACCCGCTGGATTCACGTCGCCTCGCAACTCAACGCTCACGGGATTAGGCCGAGTGGCACGAACGTCGGGATAGGGCGGCGACCCAGCGTGACGGGTGGGATAACGCCGGATTAGGCGGCGACATGCATGGCGTCGAGGGTGGTCTTCGGTTTAGCTGGCGACACGCGTGGCGCGCAGGGGGACCTTCGGTTTAGCCGGCGACACGCGTCGCGCGCAGGGGGACCTTCGGTTTAGCCGGCGACACGCGTGGCGCGCAGGGGGACCTTCGGTTTAGCCGGCGACACGCGTGGCGCGGACGGGGACCTTCGCGACGGCCGGCGACACGCGTGGCGTGGACGGGGACCTTCGCGCCGGCCGGCGACACGCGTGGCGCATCGGCGAATCCTTGAGTCAGGCCGCGACAGGTGCGGCGGGCGCGGCCTCGGGCGCGGCGGTCGCCGCCGCAGCGAGAGCCTGATCGAGATCCTCGATCAGATCGTCCGGATGCTCAAGCCCGATTGAGAGGCGCACCATGTCAGGCGTCACTCCGGCCAGCTCGAGGTCCGCCGGTGTGAGCTGGCGGTGGGTTGTGGACGCCGGATGGGTAATGAGTGACTTGGCGTCTCCCATGTTGAGCAGTCGCTTGAACAGCTTGACCTGGTTGAACACCGTTATCCCTGCTTCGCGTCCGCCGCGCACGCCGAAGGTCATGATCGACGGGACCCGCCCGCCGAGGTACTGGCGGGCCAGACGATAGTAGGGGTTGTGGGGCAACCCGAGGCAGCTGACCCATGAGACGCGAGGATCTCGTGCCAGGTAATCGGCCACTGCCCGGGTATTTGCCTCGTGGCGTGGCAGACGCACGGGCAGGGTCTCGAGGCCCTGGAGGTGAAGGAACGCATTGAACGGCGACAGTGTGGCTCCGGTGTTGCGCAGGCCGATGGTCCGACACCGCGTGATGTATGGGGCACTGGCGAACTGGGTCGCGTACTCCACGCCGTGGAACGCCGGTTCGGGCTCGGTCAGGCAAGCAAACCGCTCCGGGTTCTCGCCCCACGGGAACGTGCCGGCGTCGATGATGATGCCTCCCATCGTCGTGCCGTGGCCGCCGATGAACTTGGTCAGGGAATGGATCACGACGTCCGCTCCGTGACGGATCGGCTTGAGCAGGAACGGCGTCGCCACGGTGTTGTCCGCGATCACCGGCACCCCGTGACGGTGCGCGACGGCCGCGACCGCGGCCAGGTCGATCACGTTACCGGCCGGGTTGCCGACGGTCTCGCAGAAGACCGCCTTGGTCCGCTCGTCGATCAGGGCGCCAATCGAGTCCGGTTGGTCGTCCGGCGCGAAGCGGACCTCGATTCCCAGGCGGGGGAGCACGTGCGCGAAGTAGGTGTAGGTGGCTCCGTAGAGTTGTGGGACCGAGACGAAGTTATCCCCGGCGCTGAGCAGGTTGAGCAGAGACATGCTGACGGCGGCTGCACCCGAACTGACGCACATGGCCGCCGCGCCGCCCTCGAGTGCGGTGAGCCGCTGCTCGAGCACGTCGACCGTCGGGTTGTTGATGCGGTTGTAGTGAAAGCCGGGCGTCTCGAGATCCATGATGGCTCCAGCATGGTCGGCGTCGGTGAACTCGTGGGCGACCGTCTGGTAGATCGGGACCGCAACGGCGTGGGTGGAATCTGGCGTGTAGCCGCCGTGGATGGCAAGGGTTTCGTCGCGCATGATCGATCAGGCCGCGGTCGGCAGCGCCGCGCGCGCCAGGCGCAGCCAGTTGGAGTACAGAATCGACGACGAGGCACCCCAGGTGTTCTCGACACTGGCCGCGACCTCGTCGTAGGGGAAGGTGGCCCACAGTTCCCGCGGGTCGGCGTCGGTCGCGGCCGCCCGCTGCCTGAATCCCTCCAGCGTCGCTACCGCCTCTGGGCACAGATAGCCCTCAGGGAGCGGCGGATAGGGCACCGCGCCGCGGCCGAACACGCAGCGGCGCACGTCGCGGCGATACTCGCGCAGCAGGCTCAGCGTGCCGTATTCGGGATGACCTTGGCAGAGGACGAACAGTCCGTTGCCCTCCTGGCGCGCCGCCACCGCCCATCCGACCTGGGAGGAGGCGGAACCGACCACGATCCGGTACCCGGCCTCGACGAGCGCAGCCTCGGGAACATCGTTGACGCGCGAGTGCGGGACCGGTACGAGCTCCGGCAGCCCGACCGCGAGCGGATCGCAAGAGTCCGCGACGGAACCGCGGAACACGCCACTGCACTTAGCCGGTCGCTGGACGCGATCAATCCCGTCGAATAGCAGCGTGCTCGCGTGGGCGGCCAGACATGACAGCAGTGTCGTAGGCACCGCTGTGGCCGCCCACTCCAGCAAGCGGGCCAGGTAGGGCCAATACGGCTCGTAGGAAAGCCGCACCTGCGCCGGCTCGGTCCCGGTGACGATCAGGGCATCGGGAGGGTTCGTCCACAACTGGTCGAGCCCGCGGTAGCGGGACTTGATCATCGAGGCGACCGCCTCCGAGCGAGGGATCTCAGTGATCGTGTAAAGCTGCAGCTCGACGAAGCCGCCGTCGGGACCCACGGCACTGGCGCGGCGAAACTGATCCTCGGTGTCGAGGAAGGCGGAGTCAGGCATGTTGTTGACCAATGCGACCGTGATCGGCCGATGCTCGGTCTCGCACGCTATGGGGTCTGTAAAAGGCGTCATGTGGCAACACGGGCGGCGACGGCCCGTCCCCCCTTATGTGAAGTGGAAGAGGTCGCTAGGGTTTTGTGCCCATGGACCCTGTTTCGCCGGCGTCTGGACGTCGTCCTCGGTTGGTTGTCGTCTACGGGCACCGGTCGCTGGATGTAATGCAGATCTGCGAGGGCGCGCGGGGTTGGTGCGATCTGGTGTGGCTCGTCGATCGCGAAGATCCGTCGGTCGCGAAGGTCCGGCCGATTCTGCGTAAGTTCGGGGTCGTGGTCGATGCGCTCGGGGATCCCCCCGAAGAGGCGGCCGAAGCCTTGCGCGCTCACGCTCCCGACGGACTGGCCACCTTCTACGACACCGGGATGGAGCGGGTCGCGGCTGTCGCCCGGGAGCTGGGCCTTCCGTTTCACACTGCCGAGGTCGCACGCCGTCTCGAGGACAAGCTGTTCCAGCGCGAGGCCCTGCGCTCTGCGGGCCTGCCCACTCCTCGAACCGTGGCTCTCCCGGAGGGTGCCGACCGCGAAACGGTGGAGCGACTCGGCACCTCGATCAGCTATCCCGCGGTGCTCAAGCCGCGCCGGGCGTCCGGCAGCTGGCACATGTTCTCGGTCGCGAGCGTGCGCGCCCTCGGCGAGATTTGGGACCAGCTGGCGGCCGACGAGCCGGAAGCTCTGTTGGCCGAGGAGTATCTCCCCGACGGACCTCCGATGCCCGAAGGGTTCGAGGCCGACTACGTGTCGGTGGAGACGATCGTGTCGCCAGGGCAGATGACCCATCTGGCGATCACCGGACGATTCCCACTCGCACCCCCGTTCCGCGAGACGGGCTTTTTCATCCCGGCCACGATCGCGCCCGATCGGCAAGCCGCGGTCCTCGACCTGGCCGGGGAGACACTGCGCGCCCTCGGCGTCGAGATCGGCTCGGCCCACACCGAGATAAAGCTCACCGCCGATGGCCTCCGGGTCATCGAAGTCAACGGCCGGATCGGCGGCGGAGTTCCCGACATGCTCCGTCTCGCGACGGGCGTGGAGATCGTGAAGTTGGCGATGCGCGCGGCACTGGGGTGGCCCAGCGAGGTCGACGGGGTGCCGGCCAGCACCGGGGTCGCCTACCGCTTCTTCTACCAGCCGCCGCCGTCGGCCTCCCGGCTGAGGTCGATCGACGGACTTGAACGCCTGAAGCTGCTTCCCGGGGTCAAGAGCGTCCATCTGCATCACCCGCCCGGGACCCAGATCGACGCGCGCCAGGGCACCCGCAGCTATTTGTTCGCCGTGGTGGGCTTGGCCGCGGATTACGCCGGTGTGCTGGCCGTCGAGGAGTTTCTGCGGACAGGGATCAGGGCTGTTTACGATCATGAATGAGAGTCAGTTTTGGCGGGCCGCCGACGTGGTCTGACTGGACTACACGGGCCAGCGCGGCGTCGAGCTGGCCGCTGACGAAGCTTTGGAGCGCAAGCGGCCGGAACCCGTGATCGGTGCCTGGGATTTGCGCGACCCGGACGTTGGGCATTTGCCGGATGCGTTCCATTCGCCCGTCGGCGAGGAGATCGTCGTATAGGGGCTCGCCGGGCCTGAACAGGAACAGCAGCTCGGTCCCCTGGTCGCGGAGGTGACTCAGCGCCCGAACGAGACGATCCGAACCGCCAGGCCGGACGCGGAGGAACATGCGACGGATGACCGGGAATATCCGCGACACCCTGCGGAGAGTCGAGAGGATGCCCACGATCATCAACGGATCATCCGGTCTGCGCTTTCTGTGCACCCACCAGCCGTGAAGTACACGCCGCGACCACCAGTTCCAGAAAAAGAAGGGTAGGTTGATCGTGAACACGCCGGCGACGCGGGGGTCGGCAAGAGCCGCGTTGAGGGCCCAGTGGCCACCGGAGCAGAATCCGACCAGCACGAATCGACTCGGCAGGCCGCGGGCCTCGAGATGGTCGAGCGTCAGCGTCGTGCGGCTGGTGATGCGGGGGTCGTAATACGCGGCCAGCTTCGCGTAGGAGTGCTCGCCGTCGGCGTCTCCGATGCCGGGCTGGTCGAGACGGACCGTCGGGATCCCGCGCGCCGCCCAGCGTCGAGCGGTCTCGACCCACATCCGACAAGGTCCGGTGCGCCGGTCCGAGCCGGCGTTGAACAGCACCGCGCATGAGTCGGCGGCACCCGCAGCGATAGGCTCGGTGAGGATTGCGAACGCGCTCTCGGACCCCAGGTCGATTCTCAGCGGCGTCTCGCGTATCGGAACGCCGTCGTGGCAAAGCTCGAGCGCTGGGAGCGTCTGGACGGGATTGCCCGTGCGGCCCGCGGCCGACCCTGCCGATTGCCGGCGCGGATCCTCGCCCTGCGCCAACCACGAGATCGAGCCTTTGAGCGCGGCGTCCGGTACTCGCGCGAGCGGGGTGTACTGCATCATCGCGCCGTAAGCGTCACCGCTCGCCACCGTGAGCTCGGCACCGGAGGTCTTGAAATGGTCGCTCACACGCTTGTCGGCAGCGGACTTCGCACGCGCGAACAAGAGCACTCGCCGACGCGTCGAGTCGGCCAGTGAGAGCTTTGTCAGATCGAGGTGTGCCAGCGATGCGATCGTCTCGTTCGTGATCAGCCGGCCGGACATTTCGACCAGGCCGGCGTCCTCACGCTGGATGCCTCCGTCGCCCAGGCCCGCGTTGGGGATGCCGTCGGAGTCGACTCGATGGTCGATGTTGATCAGCGCAGCCGCCCGGATGTGACGCAGCAGCTGGTCTCCTCGCGTCGGGACGGCCCACAGCAGGAGATCGTCGATCGGAGCACCCTGGGCGGCTGCCAGCCACGCCACCGTTCCCCCCAATCCGATTCCCAGCCCGGCGATGCGTCCGCAGTGGTACTCGTCACGCAGCCAGCCGGCGGCACCGGCGACGGCTGAGGTCCACGCGGCGAGGCGCTCGGGATCACGTGGTGAACCGGCGCTGTCATTTGTGCCTGGGAGATCGATCCTGATCGCCGGGTGGCCGGCCCGCGCGAGAGCGTTCGCCCAAGCACGCCGCACTCGATACGTGCACATGTCGTCCCAGCCGAACGGTGGACACAGCAGGACGCCCGTCACCCCAGGCCGAATCGACGTGGGCTCGTGCACCATCGCGAAGATCGGGTCTGGCTCCGTCCCGAGGTATACCGCACGTGCGAGGGCTCCTTCCGAGACCGGCGTCTGCATGCCGAACCCGACCTCCCCTCCGAGCTCGAACCCCCTTGACTGCTCCTGCATCAGCGTCACTACCCCAAGGAACGCATGGCCCCCATGGTTTCTTTTCCACGGCCCTACCAGGGTCTTACGTTGATGCCGCGCCTGCCGTGGGTCAGCGGGTCGTACCGCGCACAAGGAGGGTGGGGAGTCAGAACGGTAGCGCGCCGAGCTCGAGCACGCCGTCGGCCGCCGCGACGACAGCACGGCGCGAGGTGAGGCGGATTATGCCTGCGGACTGGGCAGTCAGCCGGCGAAGTTGCCGGGCGGCGCGCAGCGGGTGCCGCTCACCATTCAAGGTTACCGACGGCTGGATCCCGGCCAGGACCAGCGCGCTCGTCCTGCACTGAGACAGGTGCGCGGTCAGCGCGAGGTCCAAAACAGCCTCGTCGTCCGGTGAACCTGGGCGCAGCAGTAGCCGCCGCGGCATCCTGGTGCGGTAACCGTTCGGCCCTCGATACGCGGGGAGCAGGGTCGGATGCAGGTTGACGGTCCCAGGGAGGGGCAGGGCCGCGACGCTGTCCGGCATCCAGCGGAAGGTGAACACTACCCCGAGGTCGACTTGGATACCTGGCAAGGGACAGCCGCGCATGCCGCCACCGTCGGCACCACCATTAGCACGGTGTCAGGACCGACAATGTTCGCGTAGTGCAGGTCCGGGGTCGATCCGCTGCCCGGAAGCATCGCTATCTCGTGGCCAGCGGACGCGGCCCAGTCGCGAATGGTGACCAACGACCAGTCCCCGAGGCAGAAAACGGCGAGTCGTTTTGACACGCGGCAACGGTATCCGGTCGCTGTTGCGGAGGTCTAAGATCGGCCAATCTCAATCGGGATTGGAATCGACCTCGTTGAAGTGCGCGAAGTCAGCGACGCAGTAGATAGGCACGGGGAGCGGTATCTGCGACGGGTGTACACCGACCACGAGCTGCACGACTGCGGCGAGCGTCCGCGTTGGCTCGCAGCCAGGTTCGCGGCTAAGGAAGCGGCGATGAAGGCGCTGTCCGCGGGCGAGGAAGCCGTGCCTTGGCGGTCGATCAGCGTGCGGCGCGGGCCCGGCGGAATTGACTGCATCGAGCTGACGGGAGCGGCGCGGGCGCTCGCCGAGCGCAAAGGCGTGACGTCGCTGCGGCTTTCCATGAGCCACCAACCCAGGTGCGCGGTGGCTGTAGTTTTGGCACGATTCGAGAATGACTGACGATCTGAATTCAGAAATCCGGCGCGTGCTGAACGACGCCGGGCGGTTGCCGCTCGACGCCAACACGCTCGGTGACCATGCGGACCTGTATTTGGCCGGTATGAGTTCGCACGCAAGCGTCGACGTGATGCTCGAACTCGAGGACACGTTCGACGTCGAGTTCCCGGCTGAGATGCTCAACCGCAGCGCGTTCGAGAGCATCGCCGCAATCGCCGCTGCGGTTGCGCAGTTGAAGGCTCAGGCGGCCTGAGCACCGAGAGCGCTACCAGAGTTTGCTGCGAACCTCGGCCGGCCACTGCGCCGGATCGAAGCCATGGGTTTTCAACAGGGCCAGAACGATCCGCTCGTGACCAAAGCCAAGACAGGCGGTGTGCGCCACCTGCCCGTCAGCGAGTTCTAGCCCGAACGTGGTGCCGAAATGGTCGCGATGGTGGTTGAACGAGGCGAGTGCCGTCGGCTCCGGACCGGCAATCTGAACCAGTAGCTCGAGCTTCAGGGCCTGTTCGCGCTGGCTGGCCGCGAGCATGCGCCCGCGGCGCCCGAAGAACGGATCGTTGGCGTTGTCCAGTTCG
Source organism: uncultured Solirubrobacterales bacterium (assembly GCA_963799745.1). GTDB lineage: Bacteria > Actinomycetota > Thermoleophilia > Solirubrobacterales > Solirubrobacteraceae > Palsa-465. Next base: position 84,342 of record CAWCYH010000014.1, read on the forward strand.
GCCGTAAGGCCGAGCCCCCGCAGCAGGTCCAGCCCTCGCTGTGCCCACTCGTCGCGCCACTGCAGCACGGCGTCAGGTTCGCCAATCCGGACCAGCTCGTGTTGATGGAACATCTGGCGCCGGGCTGGATCGTGGGAAGGCTCGTGGCGGAATACCCATGAGCCGCCCGCATCGATGAACACGCCCCCAGGCGGCAGCGTACCGCGTGCGGCGATCGCCGGATACACCGGATAGCAGGCGGCAGGCACGAGCACCAGATCGGTCATCCGCTGGCATTCACCCCAGTCCTCGTGGCGCTCGGCGCGCTCGGCCTGCAAGGCCGCGTCCTGCTCGCTGCCCTCGAAGGCATAGATGCTCCCGCACAAATGCGGAAACGATCCGAGGTACCCGGTCTGTTCGAGCTGTCGACGGGGCAACAAAGGCGGGAAGCGCAGCGGCTCGCCGCCTCGGGCTGCCGCCTCGGCACTGAACAGCGCGCCCAGACGAGCCCGCACATCCTCGAACGACGCGCCGTGTCCGTAGATTCCGGGCACGCCTGAGTCGAGTAGGAGCCCGCGCTCGATCAGCTCCGCAAGGAGCGAAGCCTGTTCCGCTGCCGCCGAGCGTTCCTCTGTCATCAACATGGCAAGACCTCCTTTCGGCTACGCGGCGACGAGCTGACGCGTCGCCGGCCGAGTCGATGGAGTCGAGTCGAGCAGCCTCAGCTCGCGCTGGAGGGCGCGCCGGCCACGGTGGTGAAGGCCATGGATCGATCCTTCGGTGCGACCCATACGCTCGGCGATCTCGCCCGGCGTCAGTCCGACGACGTGGCGCAGAAGCACAACTTCGCGCTGCTCGTCCGGGAGCGTGGCCAGCGCGGCGCGAACCGTCTCGGCTTGATCGAGGTCCACCCCCTGGCTCGCGCGGGGATCGAGCACGTTCTCCGTGGGCGTGAGGCGATTCGCGCGTAGATGATCGATCGCGACGTTGCGCGCCAGCCGGAGCAGCCAGGCAAAGAACGGGACGCCTCGGTCGTCATACTTGCCGATCGTCGTCATCAGCTTCGCGAACACGTGCTGGGTGACGTCCTCGGCCTCGTGATCGTCTCGCACAATCGAGCGAACGTAGCCGTAGATGTTGTTGGAGTAGCTGACGTAGAGGAAACGCAACGCGTCCTGATCGCCTTCCTTGGCGCGCGCGACTGCCAGGCGCGTCTTGTCGCGAGTCTCGGCCGACTCGTCGCGTGTGGTCCTGGAACTAAAGCCGATCGTTGCCGGCGTTGCCCCAATTGCTTCGCTGATCACGGTGTCCCTTCGGTTTGAAGGTTGGTCTCTTGGCGACCCGCGCCCTGAGTCCGCGCCGGCGCATGTATCCCCCGCGCCGGTGCTGCCCCATACTTCGCTGGCCCGCGAGGACTGCTTGCCCTCGCTTCTCCTTGTGTTCTCGAGTATCGGCCCGGCCCCGATGCCGGTCAATGATCGGTGCGGCCCATTGCTCCGTTCAGGCCGATGAACGCCGTGATGAACGCCCTGCTGGGTCGGCGCGGATTAATGCTCGGCGCGGTTTGAGCCGATAAACGTCGGGAGCGTTGAGCATGGGCTGACCCGCCTTTCCGCGCGGGTTAGTAAAAATCGGCACACAGGGCGCGTTTATGAGCTATCGTGAAGGTTCGAAAGGAAACTCGAATACCCCGGGGGGAAGTAAATGGGGATTGAGGCCGCCAACGAGGGCATGGACGGCCGCGCTTCAGCGAGACGCTGGGGCTGGCGTCTAAACCAGATGCACAATGCTGCTGTTGCGCTGCTGCCGGTAGGCGGCGGCATCAAGGCGCGTGCCGGTCGAGTCGGCCGTGGCTCGCCACTCGCACTGTGGGCGGGGATCCGCAGCCGCTTGACGTGGTTGCAGGTGCTCACGGCTGGGGCGGCCGCGCTCGTCGCTCTGGAATTCATACGTCCGATGGCGAGTCACGCTCCGGAACTCCGCGCGACACTGGAGAGCCTGATCACGCTGCTCGCCCTGCTCGGTGCGCTGGTACTCGGCGCGCAGTTCGGGCATACCCGCCGGCTTCGAGACCTGATCTTGTCCGGGGCGCTGTTGCTCTTCACGCTTATCGAGCTGGCCTGCGGTGCGCTCCCAGCCGTGTTCGAGATCCATTCAGGTGGGCAGTTCGGCGCCACGATGCAGCTCGGGCAGCTGTTCGTCGCCGCGGCGATTGCCGCTGCCGCGTTCACCCCGTCGGGCAAGCTGCTGGCCGCATCCCGCCGCTCGGTCGCGATCGTCGCGGCGCTGAGTCTGGTGGCGCTTGCGGCCGCCGGGCTTGGCGGTCTGCTGGCGCCTAGCGAGTTGGTCGTCGTGGCAACGCATGCGCGGTTCGGGATCAGTGCTGCTATCGCCGAGCCGTTCGCGTTCGCGGTGGTGCTTCTCAGCAGCGGATTACTGGCGTGTGGAGCGGCTGGATTTGCGCATCGCGGCCATCTCGAGCGGGACGGTGCAATGTCTCTGCTCGCCGCTGCGGTGGTGCTGATGACGGCCGCCCGGCTGTACTTCCTCGCCTTGCCCGCGCTCCCGTATGTCTGGATCTCGCCCCTGCAGGGCCTGTGGCTCCTCGCTGTTGCGTTCGTCGTGGCGGCCGTCGCTCGCCAGGAACGCGCGGTTCGGGCGGGGACCATGCGGGCGGTGGCGATCGCCGAGCGCCGGCGAGTCGCTCGCGATCTGCACGATGGCCTCGCACAGGATCTGGCCTTCATCGCCTCCCACGGAGCGCGGATGGCCGACGAATTAGGGGCCGAGCATCCACTCACGATCGCCGCCAGTCGCGCGCTTGCGGTATCGCGAGACACGATCAGCGACCTGTCCGATTCGCGTTGGACAGCGCCGCGGGACGCGCTGGAAGCGATCGCTCACGAGCTTCGGGGTCGGTTTCAGATGGCGATCGCCATTGACGCTGACGTCGAGGCGGATCTCGCGTCAGATTCAAGGGAACATCTGCTCCGGATCGCCCGCGAGGCGATCGCGAACGCCGGGCGACACGGCCGCGCCAAGAATGTCCTCGTATCACTGAGTCAGACCAGCGACGGACTCGCTCTGCGGGTTCGGGATGATGGTTGCGGCATGCGTGGCGCGACGCGCTCGGGCCCGCGTGAGGGGTTTGGCCTCGGCAGCATGCGGGAGCGCGCCGCTGCGCTCGGCGGCGAGCTGACCGTGCGCGAGCGCGGCGGTGGCGGCACCGAGCTGGAGGTGGTCCTTCCGTGATCGGCGCGGTCAGGCTACTGATCGCCGATCACGCGCCGACTCGCATCGGCATCCGTATGGCGCTCGACCCCGATATTGAGATCTGCGCCGAAGCCGATGACGCGAAGCAGGCGATCCGGGCCGCAATGCGCGAGCAGCCGGACATCTGCCTGGTCGGCCGCGACCTCCCAGGGGATGGGGTCGCCGCGGTCCGCGGGATCTGCCGCGCCGCGCCGAGCGCGGCGGTCGTGATGATTGCCGAGGTTCCCGACGTTGATGATCTGCTGGACGCGGTTCGTGCCGGCGCAATCGGTTATGTGCCCGACGGCCTGGACGCCGAGCGGCTTCGGAGAGTTATCCGCGCCGTCGCGGCCAAGGAGGCGGCGGTTCCCCCTCAGATGGTCATGGAGCTGCTGATGGAGCTGCGTGGCAACGGCGTCGGGGCCGAGGCCCTCACAGGACGGGAGGCCCAGGTGCTCGGCATGTTGCGTCGCGGCAACAGCACCGCGGCAATCGCGCAACGGCTTGAGATCGCGCCGGTCACGGTGCGCCGACACATTTCTGAGCTGGTGCACAAGCTCGGCGTGGGCGATCGCTCCGAGCTGATCGCCGCCGCCTGAGTCCGCGAGGCGGTCGATGACCGCTCGGTCACGCGATCGAAGTCAGTCGATGAGCGCTCGGTCGCGCAATCGGAGGCGGTGGATAACCGCTCGGTCAGGTGATCGGAGGCGGTGGATGACCGCTCGGTCACGCGATCGCCGGTAGGTCCACGCGTACGAAGCACTGAACGCCGGCAGGGCCATACGGCTCATTGCCCGCCCGCCTGCGCGACGGCACGATCCGCGGACGCATGTTCCGTGAAATGACTCATCGGTTCGACTCTCGGACCGCCCTAGACCACTACGAGGCCGCGCTCGAAGCCAGCTGCGACGCGCTGATCACGCTGCAGCTGATCTCAGCGTCGACAGCGAGCTCGTGTGCTGAGGGCGAACAGCTTCAGGGTGAGACCCCCAGGGCGCTCAAGCCGCCGCACCGGACGATCAAGGCCCTAAGGCATGCGATCGAGGAATTGCGCTTGGCGCAGAACGTGGCGCGCAACGCGCTCGCCCTCGGATTTGTGGTTGGGACCGATGCCGCGAACTGGGCACCGACCGAGTCCCCAGGCACTCAGTCCAAGCCGCGCCGGACTGCGTAGGTCGCCGCGTGGATGCGGCTGGGGAGACCGAGCTTCGCAAGGATGCTCGAGACGTGGTTCTTGACCGTTCTGGGACTGATGCTGAGGAGCTCGGCGATCTCGCTGTTCTCCAGCCCCCGCGCGATCAAGCGCAGCACGTCCAGCTCCCGCGGGGATAGGGAATCGGTTCGCGCCGTGTCGGGCTCCTGGTTGATCTCAGCTCGACGCAATGCCCCGAGCGCTACCTCGGCCGCCCGCGGCGATAGCCAAGCCGCGCCCGCAGCCGCGGCTCGGACGGCCGTGACCACGTCATCGACCGGCGTGTCCTTGGCCAGGAATCCCGACGCTCCAGCCTGCAGGACGGCTGCGACGTCGTCTTCGCTCGAGAGCACGGTGAGCGCGAGCACCCGGGTAACGGGGCGTTGCTCGACAATCGCGCGCGTGGCTTCTTGACCCTCGAGATCCGGCATCCGAAGGTCCATGAGGACCACATCGGGTCGCAGCTCGGACGCCAGCTTCACGCCCTTATGACCACCGGAAGCCTGTGCCACCACCTCGATCCCGGGCTGCGCCCCAAGCAGCGACGAGATGCCGGTGCGAAACAGGTCGTGGTCGTCCACTACCAGTACCCGAATGACCGGGCCTTGGGCCCCATCCTCATTCATACGTTGTCGTCGCTATCGCGCCCTTCGGTCAGTCCTAGCCCCCCGGACGCATCCGTTGCCCGGCTGGGAATTGTATCGGCGGCGATGTTCAAAGCCTTGAACGTGGCATGGGCGCCCTGGCCTATTCCGCTGGAGCTGCCGAGCTGCGATAAAGCTCTGTGCAAGGACAACACAAGGGGCATATTTTGGAATCAGCAGCAACGCTTGCGCGCGAGAGCGTGGGCTTCGTGGCGCTGGAGCGCCAGCATTCTCAAATTGAAGACGAATTGTGCGAGGCGTTCATGCGCCTGCTCGGCTCAAGCGCATTCACGCTAGGAGCCGAGGTCGAGCAATTCGAAGCGGAGTTCGCGCGGTACTGCGAGGTCGAGCACTGCGTCGGCGTTTCGTCGGGCACGGCGGCGCTCACGCTGATGCTGCGCGCATACGGCATCGGCCGCGGCGACGAGGTGATCGTGCCGGCACACACGTTCATTGCTTCGGCGCTGGCGGTCGCACATGTGGGCGCCACGCCTGTGCTCTGTGACGTGGAGGAGGGGACCGGCTTGATCGATCCCGCCGCAGCGCGCGCCGCGGTCACTGCCCACACGGCGGCGATCATTCCCGTGCACCTTTACGGACAGGCATGCGATATGGACGCGATCGATGCGTTCGCGGGTCCCAAGGGACTGCTGGTTCTCGAGGATGCGGCGCAGGCGGCCGGTGCGAGCTATCGCGGCAGGCGCGTGGGGTCGCTCGGTACGGCGGCTGGATTCTCGTTCTATCCCGCCAAGAACCTGGGCGCACTGGGCGACGGTGGCGCGATCTGCACCGACGATGCCCGGCTCGCGGCACGATTGCGTCGGCTGCGGAATATTGGCCAGCGGGGCAAGAACGAGCATGTGGAGCTTGGCTACAACGAGCGGCTCGATGGTCTGCAGGCCGCGCTGCTGAGGGTCAAATTGGGCTACCTGGACCAGTGGAACGAGGCCCGGCGCGACTGCGCCGCGCGCTACCGAGAGCGGCTCGCGCCGGCCGTCAGGATGCTCGAGGAGCGGCCCGAGAGCCCGTGCGTGTATCACATCTTCGCGACCCGGTTCGAGCACCGCGATCGAGTGGCCGAGGAGTTGCGAGCGAGTGCGATCCAGACCGGTGTGCACTATCCGCAGGCGATCCACCAGCACCCTGCGTGGGCCGGCCAGCCTCTGCGCCACGCGAGTCTGCCGGTCGCCGAGGCTTGGGCTGCGCAGGAGCTCTCGCTTCCGATGCATCCAGACCTCACGCCGTCTGAGATCGAGCGCGTCGCCGATGCGCTCGACGCGGCCCGATCGTTGATGGGGGCTTGACCGATGCCAACCGCACTAATTCACAAGCGCAGTTCGAACGGCTCAACCGATCGGGGGGACGAGCCGGTCGGCATCGCCGTGATCGGGCTCGGTTACTGGGGACCGAACCTGCTACGCGTGCTGTCCGAGAAGCCCGAGGCCGAGGTGCGCTGGATCTGCGACCTCGACCGAGACCGCCTGCAGGCGTCCAAGCGCCGCTACCCAGCCGTCAAGACCACGCTGAAGGTCGACGATGTGCTGGCCGATCCCGACGTGGAGGCGGTGATCATCGCCACGCCGGTGCACACCCATCACGTGCTGGCGGCCCAGGCGCTGCAGGCCGGCAAGCACGTGTTCGTCGAGAAGCCGTTGGCCAATTCGAGTGAGCTCGCCGACGATCTGGCGGCGAAGGCGCGCGAGCGCGACCTGATCCTGATGTGCGGGCACACGTTCGTCTACAGCCCGCCGGTGCGCGCGATCAAGCGCATGCTCGAGGCCGGGACGCTCGGCGAGGTCTACTTCATCTCCTCGAGCCGCGTCAACCTCGGGCTGCACCAGCGCGATGTCAGCGTGATCTGGGATCTGGGTCCGCACGACGTATCAATCCTGCTGTACTGGCTCAGCGAGATGCCGACCAGCGTGCGCGCCGTCGGGCGTGACTCGATCGTCAAGGGGATCGCCGACGTTGCGTTCGTGACGATGACGTTCGGCTCGGGAATCGTCGCCAATGTCGAGTTGAGCTGGTTGGCGCCGAGCAAGCTCAGGCGAACGGTCGTGGTCGGCAGCGAGCGGATGGTCGTCTATGACGACGCCTCGGTCGAGCCGGTGCGCGTATTCGACAGCGGCGTGATCTACAAAGACCCTGAGACGTTCGGCGAGTATCACCTCTCCTACCGCAGCGGCGACATCATCTCGCCGCGGATCGAATCGCACGAGCCACTCGGGCTCGAACTTGGAGACTTCGTCGCCGCGATCAGCAACGGCGAGACGATGGAGTTCCACACCGCGCTGGCCCGCAGCGTCGTGCGGATCGTCGAGGCCGCCGACCAATCGCTGCTCCAGGGCGGCCGCGAGATCTCGCTCGACTCCGCCGAGATCAACGAGCAGCTGACCGAGCGTCCTGCTCTGGCGCTGGCCTGACGGCCGGCTTGGCCGTCGCGGATCGGAATCGCGGTTAGCGGACACGGCAGGCCGCCCGGTGGCGCTGCCAGCCCGCCGGTGGCGCTGCCAGATCGCCGGTGGCGCTGCCAGATCGCCGGTGGGCTGCCAGGCCCGCCCGCCGGCGCTCCGAGGTCACGTAAGATAGTGAATCTGGATTCACCGATGCGACCGAGGAGACGATCGTGGACCTGAACGACTCGCCCGAGCAGGCCAAATATCGCGGCGAAGCGCGGGCCTGGCTTGAGGCCCACAAGGACCAGGCGCCGCCGCGCGCCGGTTCCTACGAGGACAACGATTACATCAACGCACGGAGGGCCTGGCAGCGCCGGCTGGCCGAAGCCGGCCTGGCGGCGGTGACGTGGCCAGTCGAGTTCGGTGGACGGGGGCTCGGCCCGATCGAGCAGGTGACCGTCGGCCAGGAGATCTCCCGCGCGCAGGTCCCCGGGATCCTCGACGTGATCGGGATCGGGATGCTGGGCCCGTGCCTGATCGCCCATGGCTCAGATGAGCAGAAGAGCCGCTACCTGGGCCCGATGCTCCACGGTGACGAGGTCTGGTGCCAGTTGTTCTCCGAGCCCGGCGCCGGCTCGGACCTCGCGGCGGTGCAGACGCGGGCACGGCAAGGCGTCGATAACGGCTGGACGCTCAACGGGCAGAAGGTGTGGACGACCAACGCCCAGTTCGCCTCCTTCGGCCTGCTGCTCGCGCGCACCGACCCGGACGTCCCCAAGCACAAGGGCCTGACGATGTTCATCGTGCCGATGGACGCCGCCGGCGTCACGGTTCGCGGGCTTCGCCAGATCTCGGGAGAGGCGGAGTTCAACGAGGTGTTCTTCGACGACGTCCAGTTGGGACCGGACGCGGTCGTTGGCGGCGTCGGAAACGGCTGGGGCACCGCGCTGACGGTGCTGATGTATGAGCGGCTGACGATCGGCTTCGGATCGGAGTCCTACGGATCGCCGGCGCGCCTGGCCGAGACGATCGCCGCCGATTCACGCGCGCGCGCGGATGCGGACACGCGCCGCAGGCTCGGCGAGGTGATGACCGACCTGCTCGCGGTCCGCTTCAACGGCTACCGCGCCCTAACCGCTCTAGCCCGCGGGCAGATCCCTGGCCCCGAGGCGGGCCTGGCGAAGGTGACGATGGTCAACGCCGCGATTGCCGCCACCGACCTCGCGGCTGACGTCGTCGGCCCCGATGCGCTGGAAGCGGACAACCCCTGGAGCTACCTGATTTCGTTCCTGCCCGGGCTGAAGTCGGCCGGTGGGACCGAGCAGATCCTGCGCAACATGATCGGCGAGCGCGTCCTCGGGCTGCCGCCTGAACCGAGGCTCGACAAGGGCGTCCCGTTCAGCGAGCTGCGCGCGATCGAGAAGCAGGCGGTGCCCGGATGAACTTCGCGCTCTCAGACGAGCAGGTCCTGTTGCGTGAGGCCGCCCGGGGGTCGCTGGCTCGCTTCAAGACGGTCGAGGCGGCCCGTGAGGCGCTCGAGGATCCCGCGGCGCTGCCCGACCTCTGGCCGGTCGCAGTCGAGGCGGGCTGGCCGGGGCTGCTGATCGGCGAGGAGCACGGCGGCGCCGGGCTGGGGGCATTCGACGCGCTGCTCGTGGCCGAGGAGTGCGGCCGCGTTCTCGCCTCGGTGCCGCTGCTTGGCCTGATGCCGGCGGCGGCGATCCTCGATGCGGCGGGGGACGAGACGCTTGGCGTGACCGCGTCGGGTGAGCTGCGCCCGGCTTACGTGCCCGCGAGGCCGCCCGGCGGCTCCGACGACGGCTGGACGGTCGATGCCCGCGGCGGCTCTGTCCGGGCGGCCGTGCCGCGCGCGGTGGTCGACGCAGACGGGGTGGCGCTCGAGGGCGAGGTTGCGTTTGTGCCGGACGCGCCCGGCGCCGGCCTCCTGGTCGCGATCGGCGCCGGCGAGGACGGCGCGCCCGTGGCGGCGGCGATCGAGACCTCCGCAGAGGGGGTGACGGTCGAGCCGGTGGTGCGCTACGACGCCACCCGCCCGCTGGCTCACGTCAGCTTCTCGGGGGCCCGTGGTCGCCGCCTCGCGGTGGACTCCGGGGTGATCGCCGATGCCTGGTACCTCGCTCACGCGCTGATCGCCGCCGAGTCGATCGGCGCAGTCCAGACATGCCTCGAGATGAGCGTCGAGTACGCCAAGGACCGCTTCACGTTTGGCCGCGCGATCGGCTCCTACCAGGCGATCAAGCACGAGCTGACCGAGGTTCTGCGCCGGCTTGAGAACGCTCGCGGCCTGCAGTACTACGCCGGCTGGGCTCGGACAGCGGCCCCGGACGAGTTCCCGCTGGCGGCGAGCGCGGCGCGCTCCGCGGCCGGCGCCGCGCTCGACTTCGCGGCCCGCTCGGCGATCAACGTACACGGCGGCATCGGCGCGACCTGGGAGCACGACGCGCCGCTGTATTTCCGCCGTGCGCAGCTCTCGCGGCGGCTGCTCGCAGGCACCCACGACGCGACCGACCGGGTCGCTGAGCGCACCTTGGACGCCGTCCCCGCGGCGTGAGCTTGCGCTGTGAATCGAGATTCACTAATCTGGCTCGTGAATCGCGATTCACATGCGGTGACGAACCACAGGAGGTCGAATGGCAACGATCGAAGTCACCGATCCGGCCCGGGAGGTGTTCAACCAGCCCCCGCCGCTGCAGCCGATCGATCTGCTCGAGTCCGACCTGGCGCTGCAAGAGGCGCTCGAGCGCGAGGGCGGCAACTGGGGGCTTGACGCCGTCCGTGAGGCGGGCGTCGTAGCGGGCGGCATCGACGCGCTCGAGCACGGTCGTCGGGCCGAGCGCAACGAGCCGCGGTTGGTCACCCACGACCGCTACGGCAACCGCATCGACGAGGTCGAGCTCGACCCGTCGTGGCACTGGCTGCTCAGAGGCGCTGTGCACCGGGCGATCCACTGCCTCCCGTGGCGCGAACCCCGGCCGGGTGCGCACGTCGTCCGCGCGGCGATGTTCACGCTCTGGAGCAACGCCTGCGATGGCGTCATGTGCCCGGTCTCGATGACCTACGCGGCGGTGCCGGCGCTCCGGGACGGCGCACCCGAGCTGGCGGCCGAATGGGAGCCGCGCCTGACGAGCACCGACTACGAGCACGGCGCGCTCGCGGGGATGGCGATGACCGAGCGCCAGGGCGGCTCCGACGTCCGGGCCAACATCACGCGCGCCGAGCCGGTCGGCGACGGCGCCTACGAGATCCACGGCCATAAGTGGTTCTGCTCGTATCCGCCATGCGACGTGTTCCTGGTCCTGGCGCAAGCCCCCCGTGGCCTGTCGTGCTTCCTCGTGCCGCGCGGGCCCGGAATGGAGTTCCAGCGCCTGAAGGACAAGCTCGGCACCCGGTCGCTGCCCTCCTCGGAGGTCGAGTTTCGGGGCATCGAAGGGCGGCTGGTCGGCGAGGAGGGTCGCGGCGTGCCCGCGATCATCCGGATGGTCAACCACACTCGCCTGGACTGTCTGCTCGGCGCGACCACGGGCCTTCGCCGCGGCACGCTCGAGGCGATTCACCACGCGCGCCATCGCTCCGCGTTTCGGGGGCTGCTCGTCGACCACGCGGCGATGCGCAACGTGCTCGCCGACCTGGCGATCGAATCCGAGGCGGCGACGATCGCGGCCATGCGGGTGGCGCGCAGCTACGACGAGCCGCCGGATGACGCCGGCGCCGCCCATCCGACCGAGGCCGGAAGCCGAGCGGGCGGCCGGTCCGCGGAGTCGGCGTTCCGCCGGTTCGCGACCGCCGTGATGAAGTACTGGGTCGCCAAGCGCGCGCCGGCCCACGCCGCGGAGGCGCTCGAGTGTCTGGGCGGCAACGGCTTCGTGGAGGACTCCGGGATGCCGCGGCTGTATCGCGACGCGCCACTGAACTCGATCTGGGAGGGCTCGGGCAACGTCGCGGCGCTGGATGTACTGCGGGCGCTGGCCAAGGAGCCGGAGGGATTTCCGGCGTTCATGGCCGAGTGCGAGCTGGCAGCCGGCGGCGACGCAAGGCTCGATGCGCATCTAATACACGCGCGCGAGCGGGTGGTGGCGGCGTTCGCAGGCGGCGACCCGCCGTTCCTGGCGCGCCGGATCGTCGAGGATCTGGCGATCGCCCTGCAGGCCTCGCTGCTCGTGCGCTACGCACCGCCGGCGGTGGCGGATGCGTTCTGCGCGGCGAGGCTCGGAGGGGAGGGCGGACGTGTGTACGGAACGCTTCCAGCCGGCGTCGACGCCAAGGCGATCATCGATCGTGCGTTGCCGGCATGACCGCGGTCACATATGAGCCGGGCGAGCGGGTTGCGCGGCTCGTCCTGAACCGTCCCGAGCGCGGCAACGGGATCACTCGCGCGCTGGTGTCAGAGCTCGAGCGCGCGGTCGAGCGGGCCGACCTCGATCCGGACGTCCACGTGCTGCTGCTGTCGGGCAACGGGAAGGGATTCTGCGGCGGCTATGACCTGGTGGAATACGCGGAAGCGCAGATCCCCAACCATGACCCGGCGCAGCCGTGGGACCCGATGGTCGATCACGCGATGATGAGCCGCAACGTCCGGGCCTTCATGTCGCTGTTCCATTGCTCGAAGCCCGTCGTCTGCAAGGTCCACGGCTTCTGTGTGGCGGGGGGAACCGACATGGCGCTGTGCTCGGATCTGCTCGTGATCGCCGCTGATGCGAAGATCGGCTATCCGCCCGCCCGCGTGTGGGGTTCGCCGACGACCGCGATGTGGGCCTACCGGTTGGGTCCCCAGCGCGCCAAGCGGCTGCTGTTCACCGGCGATTTGCTGACCGGGAGCGAGGCGCTCGAATGGGGCCTGGCGGTCGAGGCGCCGGCGCCCGAGCAACTGGATGAGCGCACAGAGGGGCTGGTGGCGCGGATCGCGAAGCTGCCGGTCAACCAGCTGCAGATGATGAAGCTGCTCGTCAACCAGTCGCTGTACTCGCAGGGCCTGTACGCGACCCAGCTGCTCGGCACGGTGTTCGACGGCGTCGCTCGTCACACCAAGGAGGGCTACGCATTCCAGCAGCGGGCCGCTCGGGAGGGCTTTCGCGCCGCCGTCCGGGGCCGCGACGAGCCGTTTGGTGATGGGCGCCGATGACCGAGGAGCTGCTCACTCCGACCCGCGTACGGCTGCTGCGCGCCGCCCAGGAGCTGATCGAGGACGGTGGCTACGGTCAGGCTTCGGTGGCCGCGATCGCCGGACGAGCGGGCGTCGCGGCGGGAACGCTGTACCGGCACTTCAGCTCCAAGGAGGAGCTGTTCGTGGAGGTGTTTCGCTCGGTCTGCGACCGGGAGCTGGGAGCGATGCGGGCGGCCGCCGACGCGATGGCTGCGGACGCGTCCCACGTGGACCGCCTGGTGACGGTGTTCTGCACCTTCGCCCGGCGCGCGCTGCGCCGGCCGCGGCTGGCATGGGCCCTGATCGCCGAGCCGGTCGATCCGCTCGTGGACGCCGAACGGCTCGCCTACCGCGAGCGCTACAGCGAGCTGGCGGCGGGTACGCTCAGAGCCGGGATCGCGGCCGGCGAGTTGCCCGATCAGAACGCCGAGTTGACCGCCGCGGCGTTGGTGGGCGGCTGCGGCGAGGCGCTGGTCGGCCCGCTGTCGCCGCTGGCCGCTGGCCAACCCGCCCGCGAGGAGATCGTCTCCGCGCTGGGGATCTTCGTGCGCCGGGCCGTCGGTGCGCCGTGAGATCAGCGGTGAGGATCGAGCGCGACGGCCCGGTGACGACGATCGTGCTCTCGCGACCAGAGCGCCGCAACGCCGTCGATGGCGCGACCGCGGCGGCGCTGGCGAACGCGTTTCGCGAGTTCGACGTCGATCCGGACGCGGCCGTCGCGGTGCTCCACGGGGAGGGCGGCGTGTTCTGCGCGGGGGCGGACCTGAAGTCCGTGGGTACGCCCGAGGGCAACCGCGTCGCGGCCGACGGCGACGGGCCGATGGGACCGACGCGAATGCGCCTGTCGAAGCCCGCGATCGCCGCGATCGCCGGCCACGCCGTCGCGGGCGGGCTCGAGCTGGCGCTGTGGTGCGATCTCCGGATCGCGGAGGAGGATGCCGTATTGGGTGTCTTCTGCCGCCGCTGGGGGGTGCCGCTGATCGACGGCGGCACGGTTCGGCTCCCCCGGCTGATCGGCGTCAGCCGGGCGATGGACCTGATTTTGACCGGCCGACCCGTGGGCGCGCCGGAGGCGCTTGAGATCGGGCTCGTGAACCGCGTCGTTCCCGCCGGCCAGAGTCGCGCGGCGGCGGTGGCGCTGGCCCACGAGCTGGCGCGGTTTCCACAGCGATGCATGCGCGAGGACCGACTGGCGCTGCTCGAGCAGGCCGGGCTGGACGAGCTCGCCGCGATGGCCAATGAGCTCGAGCACGGGGTCCGATCGCTGCAGGACGTTCAGGCTGGCCTGGAGCGGTTTCGCTCCGGCGCCGGACGGCATGGGACGTTTGCCTGATTAGATTTACCGGTGGCATGTGTCTGCGTTCGCGGCCCGTTGAAGAAGCTGGCGGGCGGCCGCTCTGAGCACGAGATCGACGGAGCGACGGTGGCGGAGCTGCTGACCGGGCTCGAGCGGGCCCATCCGGCGCTGGGCGGATGGGTGCTGGACGAGCGCGGCGTGATCCGCCGCCACATCAACGTGTTCGTCAACGGCGAGCGGGGCGCCGAGGTCACCGCCGTGGGCTCCGGCGACCGAGTCGAGGTCGTGCCGGCGATCACGGGAGGATGAGCGAGGAATGACCGAGCTGCTGGTGGGAACCAAGAAAGGGCTGTTCGTCCTGGAGGGCGAGCCTGGGTCCCCGTTTGCGGTGAGCGCGCGGGCGTTTGCCGGTGAGCCGATCGACTACGCGATGCGCGAGCCGCGCAGCGGACGCCTGCTGGCGACGATGACCTCGCCGTTCTACGGGCCCAAGATCTTTTACGCGGATGATCCCTCGGGCGAGTGGTCCCAGGCCGACGGGGTCGCGCTGCCGGCCGGCGGCGAGGAGGCGCTCGTGCGGATCTGGGTAATCGAAGCCGGGGAGGACGATGGCGCGCTGTACGCGGGCGGAGATCCCGGCGTGCTGTTCGAGAGCGTCGACGGCGGCGCCAGCTGGCGGATCAATCCGGCGCTGTGGGAGCACCGAATCGCCGAGGACTGGCAGCCGGGGGGCGGTGGCCTGTGCCTGCACTCGATCATGCCCTGGCCGGGCCGGCCCGAGAAGCTGGCCGTGGCGGTCTCTGCCGCGGGGGTGTGGTTGACCGAGGACCGGGGTCAGAGCTGGCGGCGCGGCAACCGAGGTCTGGTGGCCCGCTACCTGCCCGAGGAGGCGCGGGACGGCTCAAGCCAGCTGTGCGTGCATCACATCGAGCGCGCCGCCAGCCGGCCGGAGCGGCTGTTCATGCAGTTCCACGGGGGCGTGTACCGCTCCGACGACGCCGGCGAGTCCTGGGTCGAGATCGGCGCCGGGTTGCCATCGGACTTCGGCTTCCCGCTCGCGATCGACCCCGCCGATCCCGACAGCGCCTTCGTGATACCGCTCGAGGGCGATTACGATCGCGTTACACCCGGAGGCCACGTCCGGGTGTACGAGACCCGCGACGCGGGCGCGAACTGGGTGCAGCGCGGCGAGGGACTGCCGGCCCGCGACGCCTTTCTGACGGTCTTGCGCCAGGCGTTCGACCACGCCGGAGAGGGCGAGTCGCTGGAGCTGTACTTTGGCGCGACCTCGGGCGAGGTGTTCGGCTCCGGAGATAGGGGACAAAGCTGGTTCAGCGTCTCGACGCGGCTGCCGCCGGTCTACTCACTGTCCGCGACCCGCTGAGCCCAGCTCATCAGCTCGCGCACATGCGCCTCGGTGAGCCCGACGGCGGGGTCGGTGCCAACCAGCAGCGTCGGCGCCCGGCGGCCGCGCGCCCAGGCGGCGCAGGACTCGTCGTGGGCATCGTCGAGCCACGCCAGGGGCCTGGCGGCCTCAACGCCGGAGTCGATTCCCGCCACCTTCCAGTGGGCGCTGGCCGGACGATCGCAGGGATCGAAGGTTATGTGCGGCAGGGGCCCGGGGAGGCCGAGGGCCAGCGGCAGGTATTCGTTGGCCTTCTCGTCCCAACCCGTGCACCAAACCGGCTCAAACCGCGTCGCGAGCGCGCGCAGGTGTTCGCCGGCGGTGGCCGACAGGAAGTGCGCGATCCCATCGACCATCTCGAACCGGCCGGCCGGCGGCCGGGCGGGATCGAAGCCATATAGCGAGATGACTCCGTCGACATCGACGAGCAGCAGCGGCGTGTCCATATCTGGCTCTTATCTAGGTTCGTCAGATTGTGTGCAATGCCGTCGTCGATCGCCGCATGCCGGGCCGGAGATGGGCTTTGCTTGCGGTGAACGGACTCAAGCCGATCGCGCGGGCAGCCGAAGACACATGATGAGGCCTCCCACCGCGCCGCCGGTCTGCGCCTCTGATCCTCACTGATGACTCTAACCTTCGGCATCCTGTTCGCGCTCGCCTGCGCGCTGGCGACGAACATCGGCTTCCTCTACAAGCATCGGGGCGCGTGTGCGGCGCCGGCGGTCGAGATGCGCCGGCCGCTGCGCTCGGCCCGGGTGCTGTTCGCCTCACCGCTGTTCGCAATCGGGATGGTGATCGCCACCGGCGCCTGGATCCTCCACGTGGCCGCGATGGCGCTGGCGCCGCTGTCGCTGGTGCAGGCGGTCCTCGCGGGCGGCGTCGTCCTGCTCGCGGTGATGGCCGAGCGCGTCTTCGGACTGCGGATCGGGAGGCGGCAGTGGCTCGGGCTGGCGATGACCGCGGTGGGGCTGATCCTGCTGGGATTCACGCTCCCGGTCGCCCACGGTGCCGACTCGCGCTTCTCCGTGCCCGGGATGATCGCGTTCGAGGCCGGCCTGATCGGCGCCGGCACGCTGCTGATCATGGGGCCTCGGATCGGGGCCCCGAGTGAGCACCATGGGTTCATGCTCGGCGCGGCGGCAGGAATCCTGTTCGGGGTCTCCGACGTCTCGATCAAGGCGATCTCGGGACTGATCGCGGCGAATGGCTTCGCCGGCCTGCTGACCCCGTGGTCGATCGTCACGATCGCCGCTTCGATCGCCGCCTTCTACGCCTCGGCCAAGGGGCTGCAGGACGGCGATGCGGTGCCGGTGATCGCCGTCACCGGCACGGCCGCGAACCTGGCCGGGATCATTGGTGGGATCAGCGTGTTCGGCGATCCGCTCTCAGCGAACCCGCTGTCGCTGAGCCTGGAGTGCCTGGCGTTCGCGCTGGTGCTGGTCGCCGCGTGGCTGATGCCGGCGCCGGTCCGGGCTGCGCCGGCGCCGGCCTAGACGGGCGGGGCCGCGGCGGCCTCGAGCATCCCGGGCCAAACCCAGCGCGGAGCCCCGCCAGGGGCGGAGCGCCCTAATCCGGTGTCGAGCGGTTGCATTAGGGATACGCCGGGATGGATAATTGATGATGAGAGCGCTCGCCGCTACCGTTGTACAAAACGGCGAATCGTTTGAGAGGGAGAGTGATGGCGAGCATCGAGGCTGCAGTCGGGACGGAGAAGGGCACCCTGCAAGAGCTGGCTCGCCGGCATCTGTGGATGCATTTCACGCGGATGTCGGCCTATGACGACGCGGAGGTCCCGATCATCGTGCGTGGCGATGGGTGCTACGTCTACGACGAGCACGGCAACCGCTACCTCGACGGGCTGTCCGCGCTGTTCTGCGTGAACATCGGCCACGGCCGCGCGGACATCGTGCAGGCGGGCGCCGACCAGGCCAAGCAGCTCGGCTTCTTCACGAACTGGTCCTATGCGCATCCGCCGGCGATCGAGCTGGCAGCGCGGGTGGCAGCGCTGGCGCCGGGCGACCTCAATCGCGTGTTCTTCACCAGCGGCGGCAGCGAGGCGGTCGAGTCAGCGCTGAAGCTGGCCCGGCAATACCACAAGCTCACCGGCAAGCCGAACAAGTACAAGGTGATCGCCCGCGAGACCGCATATCACGGGACCACCCTCGGGGCGCTGTCGGCCACCGGGATCACCGGCCTGCGGCAACCATTCGAGCCGCTGACACCGGGCGACCACCACGTCCCGAACACGAATCGCTACCGGCTGGCGCCGGGGATGACGGAGGCGGGGCTGGCAGAGTCGATCGCCGAGAAGATCGAGTTCGAGGGGCCGGACACCGTCGCCGCGGTGATCCTCGAGCCGGTCCAGAACTCGGGCGGCTGCTTCACCCCGCCCGACGGTTACTTCCAGCGCGTACGCGAGATCTGCGATCAGAACGACGTGCTGCTGATCTCCGACGAGGTGATCTGCGCGTGGGGGAGGCTCGGCGAGTGGTTCGGGGCGCAGCGCTACGGCTATCAGCCGGACCTGATCACCACGGCGAAGGGAATCACCAGTGCCTATGCGCCGCTTGGCGCCGTGATCGCCCGGGATCGCGTCGCGCAGCCGTTCCTCGAGGGGGGGAACAGCTTCACGCACGGGCTCACCTTCGGCGGGCACCCGGTGAGCACCGCGATCGCGATGGCGAACATCGACGCGTTCGAACGCGAGGGCGTGCTCGAGAACGTGCGCGCCAACGAGGCCCGCTTCCGGGCCACGATCGACTCGCTGCGCGAGCTGCCGATCGTCGGTGACGTTCGCGGCGCCGGCTACTTCCTCGCGATCGAGCTGGTCAAGGACAAGGACACCAAGGAGACGTTCTCCGACGAGGAGGCGGAGGTGCTGCTGCGCGGGTTCCTCTCCGGCGAGCTCTACCGCCGCGGGCTGATCTGCCGCGCGGACGATCGCGGCGACCCGGTGATCCAGCTCTCGCCTCCGTTGATCGCCGGTCCCGAGCAGTTCGAGGAGATCGAATCGATCCTGCGGGGCGTACTCGCCGAGGCCGGCGATCGGATGCACGTCCACACCGATGGCGGCGGTCGCCCGCGGCGTGACCCTAATTGAAAAATGCGCGCTAGATGTTGACTGTCGCTGAACTGCTGGCGGACCTCGACGTCCGCCTGCTGGCCGGCGAGGCGGGAATCGAGCTGCCGGTGCGGTGGGTGCACATCTCCGAGCTGCTCGATCCGACGCCGTGGCTGTCCGGCGGCGAGGTGCTGCTGAGCACCGGGCTGCAGCTCGACTCACCGCAGCGCCAACGGGAGTTCGTCACGCGACTCGCCGATCACCAGCTGGCGGCGCTCGGGTTCGGCACCGGGTTCGCGCATCCGGAGGTTCCCGGAGCGCTGCTGGAGGTGGCTGCCGAGCGCAAGTTCCCGGTGTTCGAGGTGCCCTACGAGGTTCCGTTCATCGCGATCACCGAGGCGGCGTTTACGCAGCTGGTCAACGAGCAGTACGCGGTCCTGCGCCGGGCGCTCGCCGCGCAGGAACGGCTCGAGCGGATCGTCCTCTCCGAGCGGGGCCTCGATGCGATCGCGGGCGCGCTGGCGACGTTGATCGGCGGGGCGGTGTTCGTGTTCGACCCACGCGGAGAGCCGCTCGTGCAGCACGCCTTCCGGCGGCCCGTCAGCCTCGACGCGCTGGACGGGCTGCGAGCTGAGATCCGCGAGCGGGCCCGGCGCCGAGAGTCGCGTACGTTCATGCCCGGCGGCGAGGATGCCAGCCGTTCACTGGCCTTTCCGGTCGCCGCCGACGGGCCGCCGCGACTCGGGGCGTCGAGCACGGGGCGGATTCCGGAGGCGTGGCTGGTGGCGGTCAAGGACAGCGGGCCGCTGTCGGATTTCGACCGCCTGACACTCCACCAGGCGGTGACGATCGTCGCGCTCGAGCTGCTGCGCTCACGCGTGGCCGGCGACACCGAGCGCCGGCTCGGCGGGGACATCCTGGCGGCCGTCATCCACGGTGAGCTGAGCGGGGTCGAGCTGGCCCGCCGGCTCGAGCCGTTCGGCCTGTCCGACAGCGTGGCGGCGATCGTGGTCGAGCGGCCAGGCGCCGGCCGGGGGTCGCCGGCGCCGCTCGAGCTGGCGGTCTCGGCGGCGCTCCGCGACGACGCGGTGCCCGGGCTGGTCGCCTCGACGGGAGCGCTGAGTTGCGCGCTCGTGCCCGGGATGGCGGAGGACGAGCTGTTCTCGCTCGCGGATCGCGTCCGGGTGCGGCTGAGCGCCGAGCTCGGCTCGTCCGCGCGGGTCGCGGTCGGGCGCCCGGTGGCGGGTGCGCAAGCGCGGCGGAGCTTCCACGAGGCCCGGTGCGCGCTCGAAGCGCTCGGCCTGATGATCCCTGGGGAGAATGGAAGCAACGGCGCTGGTGTGGCGGCGGACGGTGGCGCGGCGCCGTCGCGGGTGGCGACCTACAAGGACCTCGGGTCCTTCCAGCTGCTGCTCTCGCTGCAGGACGATGAAGCCCTGAAACTGTTCTGCGACTCGATCCTTGGCCCGATCGAGGCGAGCGAGGGTCACTATGGCGGTGAGCTGATGCGCTCGCTGGAGGCGTTCATCGAGGAGAACGGTCAATGGGAGCGAGCCGCGCGCCGGCTCTACTGCCACCGTCACACGCTGCGCTACCGGATCCGGCGGGTCGAGGAGCTGACCGGCCGCAATCTGGGTAGCGCGCGCGATCGAATCGAGTTCTGGCTGGCGTTACGAGGAAGGGAGCTGGTGTCTTCACCATGAGAGTTGGCGTTCCGAGCGAAGTCAAGACCGACGAGTACCGGGTCGCATTGACCCCCGCCGGCGTCCGTGAGTTGGTCGACGCGGACCACGAGGTGGTCGTCCAGAGCGGCGCCGGCGTGGGCTCGGCAATCAGCGACGAGGCTTATGTTGCGCAGGGTGCGACGATCTTGGCCGACGCCCAGTCCGTGTTCGGCGCGAGCGAGCTGATCGTCAAGGTGAAGGAGCCCCAGCCTTCGGAGGTGACGATGCTGGAGGCACGCCACACGCTGTTCACCTACCTGCATCTGGCGGCGGATTCCGGCTTGACGGCCGGGCTGATGGAGTCGGGCGCAACGTGCATCGCGTATGAGACGGTCGAGGATGGGCGCGGCCGGCTGCCGCTGCTGGCGCCGATGTCGGAGGTGGCGGGCAAGATCGCCACCCAGGCCGGCGCGTTCATGCTCGAGAAGCCGCTCGGCGGCCGGGGGATCTTGCTTGGCGGGGTCCCCGGGGTGGCCGCGGCGAACGTGATGGTGATCGGCGGCGGCGTGGTTGGGATGCACGCGGCGTTCATCGCGCTCGGGATGGAGGCGACGGTGTATGTGTTTGACCGCAACATCGACCGCCTGCGGGAGCTGGACATCGCGTTCGGGGGCCGTGCCGACACCTGCTTCGCCTCGACGCTGTCGATCGAGGAGCGGCTGCCCGACATGGACCTGGTGATCGGGGCCGTCCTGGTCCACGGCGCGCGCGCCCCGCGGATCGTGACGCGTGCGCAGTTGGGGTTGATGAAGCGCCACGCGGTGCTGGTCGACGTCTCGATCGACCAGGGCGGTTGCTTTGAGACCTCGCATCCCACCACCCATTCCGACCCCACCTACGAGGTCGACGGGATTACCCACTACTGCGTCGCGAACATGCCCGGCGCGGTCCCGATCACCTCGACCTACGCGCTCACCAACGCCACGATTCCCTATGTCCTGCACCTGGCGTCGGCCGGCGTGGTGGGCGCGGTGGCCGAGAATCCGGGGCTCAAGCTGGGGGTCAACGTGGCGGGCGGTCATGTCACTTACCTACCGGTCGCGGATGCGACGGGGTTCGAGTACGTGGATGTGGATGAGGCGCTGGCGGGGGTGGTGGCGGGGGCTTGAGGCCGCTGGGTGTCGCGGCGGCCGAGCTTCGCGGGCGCGGAGCGCGGCCGGGCGGCCCCACGAGGCCGTTTGCGCCGCCCCTGCTACCCTGCGGACCGCATGCCGACTACGAGCCAATTGATCCGCAAGGGTCGTACCGCCCCGAAGAAGAAGCTCGCCACGCCGGGCCTCAAGTCCGGCAAGGGCCGCAAGCAGAAGGTCGCGGCGCCGCAGCGCCGGGGCGTCTGCACACGCGTCTACACGACCACGCCGAAGAAGCCGAACTCAGCGCTGCGCAAGGTCGCGCGTGTGCGGCTGACCAACGGCATGGAGGTCGGCGCCTACATCCCCGGCGAGGGCCACAACCTCCAGGAGCACTCGGTGGTGCTCGTTCGCGGCGGGCGCGTCAAGGACCTCCCCGGATTCCGCTACAAGGTGATCCGGGGGACGCTCGACGCAGCGGGTGTCGGCGACCGTAAGAAGGCCCGGTCGCAGTACGGCGTGAAGGCGAAGTAGCCGGCCTACAGATGCCCCGTCGCGCCGCCGCACAGATCAGGACGATCGAGCCAGACCCGGTTCACCGCAACCGCATGGTCCAGCAGGTCATCAACAAGGTGATGCTCGACGGGAAGAAGTCGGTGGCGGAGAAGATCGTCTATGACGCCCTCGCGATCATCGCCGAGCGCAGCGGCAAGAACCCGGTCGAGCAGCTGGAGGCGGGAATCAAGGCGTTGACGCCGGTACTCGAGGTCAAGTCGCGTCGCGTCGGTGGCGCCACCTACCAGGTCCCGGTCGAGGTGCCGCCTCGCCGCGCCCGCACCCTGGCCGTCCGCTGGCTCGTCGGGTACGCCCGCCAGCGACGCGAGAAGACGATGTCCCAGCGCCTGGCCCACGAGCTGCTCGACGCTCAGCAGCAGCAGGGCGCCGCGTACAAGCGCAAGGATGACGTCTACCGGATGGCCCAGGCGAACAAGGCGTTCGCTCATTACCGCTGGTAGCCCCATCGCGCGGAGGGGTTGGGCGGCGCTGCTGGTGCTGGTCGCGCTGGCCGCCCTGGCGGGAGTTGCGCTGGCCGCCGGGACCGTCCGGTTCGACGGCTCGCCCGGAACCAACCCGCCGCCAAAGCGTTTCAACGGCCTCAAGATGGCCACATTCGCGCCTGATCGCCGCCCGCACGGCTCACAGGTGACGACGATTAGCGGCCCGACGGGCGTGATCAAGCTCAGCCGGGCGGTCGTGCACAACCAGGTCCGGACGCACAAGAGCGGCTACTGGCAAACCTGGAGCAACCACTATCGCGGGGACGTTTACGAAGTGAATCCGTCCACGACGCTGACGCTTCCCGCGCGCACGACCGCGTTCTACTTCTATGCCGAGCCCAACGACACCACGGCGCGCCATCCGTCGTATGCGATCACGGCAACCACTGCCGGAGCGACGTCGGGGCCGGTCCAGGTGCGCAGCTTTGCCGGCGCCATGTTCTTTGGCTTCGTCGCCAAGGGTGGCAGGCAGCTGAAGAGCATCACTGTGCGCTCGAACGACCGAACGATTCCGGGCAAGAAGAAGGGAACCTTCAAGCAGTACGGCGGCTTCGCGATCGGCGAGTTCGGGATCCACAGGGGCTGAGCGGCGCCGCCCCAACAACCAGAGAAGCGAGGGCGCCCCACCACACGGGACCGGGGGCTGCGGTGGGACAACCCTCGCGAACTAGAAGGGTAGAGATCAAAAACGGATGTCAGGACAGCTGCGACATGCGTTGTCAGAGTGCCGACCGTCGGGTCCGCTGCGGAGTGCCGAGCGGCGCCCCGATCAGCAGCAAGCCGCAGACGGAGGTCAACAACAGCAGCACCGCGCCCAGCGTCTCCATGTAGAACCCGGCGCTCGGGGTCGAGCTGGCTTCGACGTAGTGCGATGAGATCAGCACCAGGCCCGTCGCGCTGGTATCGGGAAGGTCGCCGAGCAGCGCGATCAGGAGCGCGGTGATCCCGAGGACGCCCAGCGCCAGCAGCGCCGGACGGCTGCCCGCGCGCCACACGGCAAACGCCAGCCCGGCCGCGAGCGCCGCGATCAGCGCCATCGCGTAAGCGTGATGTGGGCCGGTCGAAACCGACCTGACAGGCGTTCCGCTGGCGGCCACCTGGACCTGGAAGAGGGTCGTGAATTCGGCGGTCAGCAGCAGCACCGCGCCGAGCAGCCCGACCGCGCATAGGACGGCCCGCAGGACCCCGGAAGCGATCGCGTCGGCGCGCTCCGAACCGGCCTCAGAAATGGGTGCCCCGGGCGCCGGCACGGCGTCGGAGCGAGCCGTCAGAAGGCGCTTGGATCCCGCCCTTCCTCTGCTATATTCAGAGTTCGCCTCGGGCGGCGTCGCGTTCAACTGTGCTCGCTCCCGGGCCCGGAATATCCACGCGATGGAGACGCTGACCTACTAGAGAATCGCCCCGTGCCGACAGCTGCGTCGTGAAGGGGCCCGCTGGGCCCTTTTTCACGTCTCACCCCAGGGGCCGCAGCACCGACCGACGGCTTCAACCCACCGAAACCAATGCCTCGTAAGTTCACGCTAGAGAAGACTCGCAACATCGGGATCATGGCCCATATCGACGCCGGCAAGACGACGACGACTGAGCGCATCCTCTATTACACCGGTCGGACCTACAAGATGGGGGAGGTTCACGAGGGCGCGGCCGTGATGGACTGGATGGAGCAGGAGCAGGAGCGCGGCATCACGATCACCTCCGCCGCCACCACCTGCGAGTGGAAGAACCACCGGATCAACATCATCGACACGCCGGGCCACGTCGACTTCACGGTCGAGGTGGAGCGTTCGCTGCGCGTGCTCGACGGCGCGATCGCGCTGTTCGACTCGGTCGCCGGCGTCGAGCCCCAGTCCGAGACGGTCTGGCGTCAGGCCGACAAGTACCGCGTGCCGCGGATCGCCTACATCAACAAGATGGACCGGATCGGCGCCGACTTCGACCGCGGTGTGCAGACGATTGTCGACCGCCTCGGCGCGCACCCCGTCGCGATCCAACTGCCGATCGGCTCCGAAGCGGACTTCCGCGGGATCATCGACCTGGTCGCCAACAAGGCGATCATCTACAAGGACGAGCTGGGCAAAGAGCAGGACATCATCGACATCCCCGCCGATCACGCCGAGGTGGCCGCCGCGGCCCGCGAGCAGCTGCTCGAGGAGGTCTCCCACTACGACGACGAGCTCGTCGAGATGATCCTCGAGGATCGGGAGATCCCGGTCGATCGCCTCAAGGCGGCAATCCGCAAGGCCACGCTGGAGATCAAGCTGACCCCGGTGCTGTGCGGATCGAGCTTCAAGAACAAGGGCGTGCAGCCGCTGCTCGATGCGGTCATCGACTACCTCCCGAGCCCGCTCGACGTGCCGCCGGTCGAGGGCGTCGAGCCGGCCAAGGGCTCGAGCAACGGGGACGAGCGGCCGGCGGTGCGCAGGGCCGATGACGATGAGCCGTTCGCTGCGCTCGTGCACAAGATCATGGCCGACCCTTACGTCGGCAAGCTGACCTACTTCCGCGTCTACTCGGGCCGGCTCGAGGCCGGCTCCCGGGTGCTCAACGTCAACACCGGACGGACCGAGCGGATCGGCCGGATCCTGATGATGCACGCCAACGATCGCGAGGAGGTCAAGGACGTCTACGCCGGCGATATCGCCGCCGCGGTCGGGATCAAGCAGGTCGCGACCGGCGACACCCTGGCCGCGCCCGACCGGCCGATCAAGCTCGAGACAATCGAGTTCCCCGAGCCGGTGATCAAGGTCGCGATCGAGCCGAAGACGAAGGCCGATCAGGAGAAGATGTCGACCGCGCTCGGCCGCCTGGCCGAGGAGGATCCGACCTTCCAGGTCCGCACCAACGAGGAGACCGGCCAGACCGAGATCTCCGGGATGGGCGAGCTGCACCTCGAGGTGCTGGTCGACCGGATGCTGCGCGAGTTCAGGGTCGAGGCCAACGTCGGCCGCCCGCAGGTCTCCTATCGCGAGACGATCAAGGGCCACGCCGAGAAGGTGGAGGGACGGTTCGTGCGCCAGACCGGCGGCGCCGGCCAGTACGGCATCGTCTACATCGACCTCGATCCCGCGCCGGGCGAAGGGTTCGACTTCGTCAACCGGATCAAAGGCGGGGCGATCCCCACGGAGTTCATCCCCGCCGTCGAGAAGGGTGTCGAGGAGGCGATGGAGAACGGTCCGCGCGCCGGCTACCCGATGGTCGACGTGCGCGTCACGCTGACCGACGGCAAGTACCACGACACCGACTCCTCGGAGATCGCCTTCAAGGTCGCCGGATCGCTGGCGCTGAAGGAGGCGGCGAGGCGGGCCAAGCCAATCCTGCTCGAGCCGATCTTCTCGGTCGAGGTCGTCACGCCCGAGGAGTTCATGGGCGACGTGATCGGCGATCTCAATCGCCGGCGCGGGCACGTCCAGGGGATGGAGCAGCGTGGCAACGCCCAGGTCGTGAGCGCCTACGTGCCGCTCGCGCAGATGTTCGGCTACGCGACCGACCTGCGGTCAAACACCCAGGGCCGCGCCACCTACACGATGCAGTTCGAACGCTACGACGAGGTTCCGGCGAACATCGCCGAGAAGGTAGTCGGAGAACTGCAGCCGGCATAGCAGCCGGCGCAGACGGAAGTCAACTATATTTGCAAAGTTCGCCGTCCACGGGCTTCGCCCGCGGAGCCAAGGCGAGCAGACCACTGAAAACAGAAGGAGCGAGATCAAAGTGGCGAAAGCCAAGTTCGAGCGCGACAAGCCCCATGTCAACGTCGGGACCATCGGTCACATCGACCATGGCAAGACGACGCTGACCGCCGCCATCACCAAGGTCCTGAACGAGAAGTTCGGCGGAACCGAGGTGCGGTCGTTCGAATCGATCGACAACGCTCCTGAGGAGAAGGCGCGCGGGATCACGATCGCGACCTCCCACGTCGAATACCAAACCCCCAACCGTCACTACGCGCACGTCGACTGTCCGGGTCACGCCGACTACGTCAAGAACATGATCACCGGTGCGGCGCAGATGGATGGCGCGATCCTGGTGGTGTCCGCCGCCGACGGCGCGATGCCCCAGACGCGCGAGCACATCCTGCTGGCCCGCCAGGTCGGCGTCCCCTACATCGTCGTGTTCCTCAACAAGGTCGACATGGTCGATGATCCCGAGCTGCTCGAGCTCGTCGAGGTCGAGATCCGCGACCTGCTCTCCGAGTACGAGTTCCCGGGAGACGACATCCCGTTCGTGGCCGGCTCGGCGCTCAAGGCGCTGGAGGGTGACGAGGAGCAGGAAGGCAAGATCCTCGAGCTCGCCGAAGCGCTTGACACCTATATTCCCGAGCCCGTCCGTGACCTGGACAAGCCGTTCCTGATGCCGGTCGAGGACGTGTTCTCGATCACGGGCCGCGGGACGGTGGCGACCGGTCGAGTCGAGCAGGGGATCATCAAGACCGGGGAGACCGTCGAGATCGTAGGGATCAGGTCCACCAACTCGACCGTTGTCACCGGCGTCGAGATGTTCAAGAAGATCCTCGACCAGGGCCAGGCCGGTGACAACGTTGGCTGCCTGCTGCGCGGCACCAAGCGCGACGAGATCGAGCGCGGTCAGGTGCTGTGCAAGCCGGGTTCGATCACCCCTCACACCAAGTTCAAGTCCGAGGTGTACGTCCTGAAGAAGGAGGAGGGCGGCCGTCACACGCCGTTCTTCACCGGTTACCGGCCGCAGTTCTACTTCCGCACGACCGACGTCACGGGTGTCGCCCAGCTGCCCGAGGGCACCGAGATGGTGATGCCGGGTGACAACGTCCAGATGGAGATCGAGCTGATCCAGCCGATCGCCATGGACCAGGGTCTGCGGTTCGCGATCCGCGAGGGCGGCCGCACGGTCGGCTCGGGGGTCGTCACCGAAGTCGTCCAGTAGTTATAGGGCGGCGGCCCTTCGGGCCCGCCGCCTTTTTTTCGCACAAGAGATACGACCTATTTGGGGCGGGACCCGCAACCCGGGTGTCGCCCCGTTTGACTGAAATGAGCGCGTTCGCGCGAATGAATGGTTAAGACAGGCTGGGAGCCGAACAACTTCATCAAGACGCGGGGCCGGAGGCCCCGCGGAGGAACCCCTTAAGTGGCAACAATCGCCCAGAACAAGATCCGCATTCGCCTGAAGTCCTACGACCACACGGCGATCGAGACGGCGGCCAAGGAGATCGTCGAGACGGCAACGCGCACCGGCGCGACCGTCTCCGGACCCGTGCCGCTGCCGACGGAGAAGAACGTCTACGTCGTGATCCGCTCGCCGTTCAAGGACAAGGACTCGCGCGAGCAGTTCGAGATCCGCACGCACAAGCGACTGATCGATATCCACCAGCCGACGCCGAAGACGGTCGACTCGCTCCAGCGACTTGACCACCTCCCAGCTGGGGTGGACATCGAGATTCGCCTCGCCTCCTAGCGCTGATGACCGCGATCCTCGCTCGCAAACTCGGGATGACCCAGCGGTTCCTGGAGGACGGTCGAGTCGAGCGCGTGACCGTGCTCGAGGCCGGGCCGTGCCCGGTCACGGGTATCCGGACGGTCGACCGTGACGGCTATGAAGCGGTCCAGCTGGCCTTCGGGCGCTGCAAGGAGAAGTCGCTGACGCGGGCGGAGCTGGGACATCTGAGGAAGGCGGATGCCTCGGCGCACCGCGTCGTGCGCGAGTTCCGCGACGAGGCCGGCGAGCTGCTGGTGGGACAGACGGTGACGGCCGACGCGTTCGCCCCCGGTGACCGGGTCAAGGTCTCGGGCACGTCCAAAGGCAAGGGCTTTCAGGGCACGATCAAGCGCCACAACTTCAAGCGCGGACCCGCCTCGCACGGCTCGCACAACGTCCGCGCGCCCGGTTCGATCGGCGCCTCGGCGACCCCGTCGCGGGTGTTCAAGGGGGTGCGCGGCCCGGGGCGGATGGGCGGCGGCCGCGTCACCCAGCGCGGCCTGACCGTCGTCGAGGTGATCCCGAAACGGGACTTGCTGCTGCTCCGGGGCGCGGTGCCGGGTCCCCGCGGTGGTGTCGTGGAGGTGCGGACCGATGGCTAGTCGGACGGCGCCGGTGCTCGGGGGCGGGTCGGTGAAGCTCGACGCTCAGGCGTTCGAGGCGCGCTTCAACATGCCGCTCGTGCACGAAACCGTGCGCGCGGAGCTGAGCGCCCGCCGGCGAGGGACCGCCTCGACCCTGACCCGTGGCCAGGTTCGCGGTGGCGGGGCCAAGCCGTGGCGCCAGAAGGGGACCGGGCGCGCCCGGGCGGGGAGCTCCAGGTCCCCGCTGTGGGCCGGCGGGGGCACGGTGTTCGGGCCGGTCCCGCGCGACTACACCTTCAAGGTCAACCGCAAGGCGCGCCGGGCGGCGCTGCGCAGTGCGCTGTCCGCGCACGCCGCGCGCGAATCGCTGGCCGTGTTCGACGGGTCGGCGTTCGATGCGCCGGCGACGTCGCGGGCCGCCGCGTTGCTGGATGACTGGGAAGCCGCGGCCCCGGTGCTGGTGCTCCTGGACGCCGACGAGGCTGCCGCCGGCAAGTCGTTTCGCAACCTCGCGCGCGTGGATGCGATGCCGGTGTCGGATGCGGGCGTGGCCGACGTGATCGGCGCGGCGTCGTTATTGGTGTCCGAGGCGGCGCTGCCGGCGCTGGTCGCGCGGGCTGCGGGCTCCGGTGCCGGCGCCGAATCGGATTCCGCCTCGGAGGGGAGCGACTGATGCAGCCGAGCCAGGTCATCATCCGACCGGTCGTCTCCGAGAAGACGTTCGTGCTGGCCGAGGCCGGCAAGTACACCTTCCGGGTGCACGAGCGGGCGCACAAGACGCAGATCCGCCAGGCGATCGAGGGGCTGTTCGACGTCCACGTGGTGGCGGTCCGCACGGCCTCGGTCAAGAGCAAGCCCAAGCGTCGCGGCCAGACCTCGGGGCGCACCCGTCAATGGAAGAAGGCGATCATCCAGGTGCGGCCGGGCGAGACGATCCCGATCTTCAGAGGGCTGGAGGGAGCCGAATGATGGCTGTGCGATATCCCTTTGCCGGTAGGAAAAGAAATCTCCCACGGAGTCGCTGACCGATGCCGATTCGCAATCCCAAACCCACCTCCCCCGGGCGCCGGTTCGTCACCTATCCCGACTTCGCCGAGCTGACCCGCACCCAGCCCGAGAAGTCGCTGACCGAGGGGCTGAAGAAGTCCGGCGGGCGCAACGCCAACGGGCGCAAGACCTCGCGCCACCGCGGTGGCGGGGCCAAGCGCCTGTACCGCAAGATCGACTTCAAGCGCCGCAAGGATGGGGTGCCGGCGAAGGTCGCCCACATCGAGTACGACCCCAACCGCTCGGCCTACATCGCGCTGCTGCACTACGCCGATGGCGAGAAGCGCTACATCCTCGCGCCGCAGCGGCTGCGCGTGGGGATGACGGTCCAGTCGGGGGCGGATGCCGACATCCGCGTCGGCAACAGCTTGCCGCTGGCGAACATGCCGGCCGGCACGCTCGTCCACAACGTCGAGCTGAGGCCGGGGCGCGGCGGCCAGCTGGGTCGCGCGGCTGGCACCGGCATCCAGCTGCTGGCCAAGGAGGGTGATTACGTGACGCTGCGTCTGCCCTCGGGCGAGATGCGGATGGTGCGGGCGGAGTGCCGCGCGACCGTCGGCACGATCGGCAACACCGATCACCAGAACGTCAAGATCGGCAAGGCGGGCCGCAAGCGCCACATGGGCGTGCGCCCGCAGACCCGCGGGACGGCGATGAACCCCGTCGACCACCCGCACGGCGGCGGCGAGGGCTCGACCACCCCGGGCCGGCATCCGGTCACGCCGTGGGGCGTGCCGACGCTGGGCTACCGGACGCGGCCGAAGAACAAGGAATCGGACCGCTACATCGTGCGCGGACGGAGGAGAGGTAAGAAGCGTTGAGCCGATCGAGTAAGAAGGGCCCGTTCGTCGAAGAGCGCCTGATGGCGCGGATCGAGGCGATGAACTCCTCGGGCGAGAAGCGGATGATCAGGACCTGGTCGCGGACCTCGACGATCTTCCCGGAGATGGTCGGTCACACGATCGCGGTTCATGATGGACGCAAGCACGTGCCGGTGTTCATCTCGGAGTCGATGGTGGGGCACAAGCTTGGCGAGTTCGCTCCCACGCGTCTGTATCGGGGTCATGCCGGAACGGGGAGGAGGCGGTAATGGCTGACGACTCTGGTTCGGAGAAGCCAAAGCCGCGCCGGCGTCGGCGGCGGTCGCGTTCCTCGGAGTCCGGCGAAACGACGCCCAACACGCCGGAGACCGAGGCGCCCTCCGAGGAGGTTGATCCCACGGCTGAGGATGTTCAAGCGGAGGAGGCCGCGGCAGACGTGGTCCTCGAGGCCGATGCCGAGGCCGAAGGCGAGTCGGAGCTGCCGGAGGCCGACGAGGACTCCGAGGATGAAGGTGATGAGGAGCACGAAGCCGAGGAGGCGAGGGCTGACGAGGAGCCAGCGCCTGAAGCGGAGGAGGACGAGGAGGAGCCGGTTGCTGAGGCGCCCAGGCCCGCGCGGCGGCGCCGGCGCGGTGCTGCGGCTGAGGAGACCCCGCCGGCTCCCGCACCGACGCGTCGCCGGCGCTCCCAGCGCGATCCGAATCTGCCGCCGCCGGTCGTCCGGGCGCAGGCCAAGTACGTGCGCTCCTCGGCGCGCAAGGCGCGGCTGGTCTGTGACCACATCCGCGGCAAGAGCGTTGAGGAGGCGCGAGCTATCCTCGCTCTCACGCCGCGTGCGATCGCGCGGGACTGGAGCAAGTTGCTCGAGTCCGCCGTCGCGAACGCCGAGCACAACCACGAGCTCGTCGGCGAGGACCTGTACGTGAAGGCGATCCACGCCGATGAGGGTCCGACCATCAAGCGGTTTCGTCCGCGCGCGATGGGGCGCGCGACCCGGATCCGCAAGCGCACCAGCCATTTGAGCATCTTGCTCACGCCGAAGGAATAACCATGGGTCAAAAAGTTCATCCCGAATCGATTCGCGTGGGCTACATCCACGACTGGAAGTCGAATTGGTTCAACGAGCGGCACTTCGCCGATTACCTGCACGAGGACACGCGGATCCGCGATCACATCGTCGGCCGCCTCTCGCACGCCGGTCTGTCCGACATCACGATCAAGAAGAACGCGACCGAGGTCGAGATCAACATCCACACCGCCCGGCCCGGGATCGTGATCGGAAAGTCCGGCTCCGAGGTCGATCAGCTGCGCCGTGACCTGCACCGGATCACGGGCAAGCAGGTCAAGGTCAACATCCTCGAGATCAAGCGCCCCGAGCTCGATGCCCGGCTGGTGGCGCAGTCGATCGCCGAGCAGCTCCAGAATCGGGTGGCGTTCCGCCGCGCGATGAAGCGCGCGCTCACGAGCGCGATGCGGTCGGGGGCCAAGGGCGTGAAGGTCCAGGTCTCAGGACGGCTGGGCGGGGCTGAGATGGCGCGCACCGAGGGTTACTCCGACGGCCGTGTGCCGCTGCACACGCTGCGCGCGGACATCGACTACGGCTTCCACGAGGCCCGCACGACGTTCGGCCGGATCGGCGTCAAGTGCTGGATCAACAAGGGCGAGATCATGCCCGAGGGATACACCGGGGCCGATCTGACGATCATGGACGAGCCGCCGCCCCAGGCGCCCGAGCGCGGCGGTCGCGACGGCCGCGGTGGTCGTGACGGCCGTGGCCGTGGTGGACGCGGCGGTTCGGGTGGCGGTCCGGCCGGACGCGGCGGTCCGGGCGGAGCGGGTGGCGGCCCGGGTGGACGTGGCGGTCCGGGCGGCTCGGGTGGACGTGGCGGTTCGGGCGGCCCGGGCGGACGTGGCGGCCCAGGTGGGTCGGGTGGACGTGGCGGCCCAGGTGGTCAGAGCGGACGCGGCGGCGGGGCGCCGGGACGGGGCCGCGGTGGCCGTGGCGCTTCCCCCGGTCGTGGCGGCGCCGGCGGCGGCGGGCGCGGGCCTCGCAGCAGCGGCAACGGCGGCGGTGGATCGGGCGCCGGCAACGGCGGCGGTGGATCGGGCGCCGGCGGTGAGAGCTGATGCTGTCCCCCAAGCGGGTCAAGCACCGCAAGCAGCACCGCGGCCGGCGTGCCGGGTTCTCACGCGGTCAGGTCAAGGTTCAGTTCGGCGAGTACGGGCTGAAGTCGCTCGACGCGGGCTGGCTCACGAACCGGCAGATCGAGGCCGCACGAATCGCGATGACCCGCAAGATCAAGCGCGGCGGCAAGGTCTGGATCAACGTGTATCCCGACAAGCCATTCACCAAGAAGCCGGCCGAGACGAGGATGGGATCCGGCAAGGGCTCGCCCGAAGGATGGGTCGCGGTCGTCAAGCCGGGACGGGTCATGTTCGAGCTGGCGGGCGTGCCGGAGCCGCTCGCGCGTGAGGCGATGCGGCTGGCCGGCCATAAGCTCCCTGTGCGGACGAAGTTCGTGATGCGGGAGGACGGATGAAGCCGACGGAGCTGCGCGACATGGGCGATGCCGACCTGCGCGAGCACATCGAGACAGCGCGCCGCGAGCTGTTCGGGCTGCGCTTCCAGCACGCCACCGGCGAGCTCGACAACACCGCCGGGCTGGCGCGGGCCAAGCGCGAGGTGGCGCGGGCGTTGACGATTGCGCGAGAGCGAGGACTTCATGACTGAGGAAAACGAGAACACAGAGGCTCAGGCGCCGGAGGCATCGGCACCGCCGGCAGCGTCAACCCCCTCTGGGGGTGGAGCCGGGGAGGCGGCGGCTGCCGCGCCCGTGGCCCCCCAGGAGCGCCGGCAGCGCTCGCGGGCCGCGAAGGCTGCGAAGCGCCCCGTCCGAGCGGCGCTGACTCCCGAGGAGCGCCAGGAGGCGCGCCTCGCCGAGCGCCGGGCGAAGGCCAGGGCTCGCCGCATCGAGCGCGGGCGGGCTCGCGAGAAAGCGCGCGCCGGTCGCAGCGAGACCGCGGAGACGGCTCCGCGCGAGCACGTTCCCGGCGTCCAGAAGATCCGCCAGGGCGTTGTCGTCTCCGACGGCGCCGAGAAGTCGATCACGGTCCGGATCGACATGGCGCGCCGCCACCGTCGCTACCAGAAGATCGTGCGGACCTCGAGGACGCTGCATGCACACGACGAGCGCAACGACGCGCATGTCGGCGACACCGTGATCGTGCGCGAGAGCAGGCCTCTCTCGCGGACCAAGCGCTGGCGGCTGATCGAAGTGGTGGAGAGGGCCAAATAAGTGATCCAGAACGAGACCCGGATGCGCGTTGCGGACAACACCGGTGCCCGCGAGATCCTCGTGATCCGCGTCAAGGGCGGCCACCGTCGCCGCTACGCCGGCGTGGGAGACGTGGTCACCGCCACCGTAAAGCAGGCGACGCCGCAGGGATCGGTCAAGAAGGGCGAGGTCGTGACTGCGGTGATCGTTCGGACGAAGAAGTCCTACGGGCGCGAGGATGGGACCTACATCGGCTTCGACGAGAACGCCGCCGTGCTGATCGACAATCAGAACAACCCTCGCGGGACACGCATCTTCGGGCCGGTGGCTCGTGAGCTGCGCGAGCGCAACTTCATGAAGATCGTGTCCCTGGCTCCCGAGGTGCTGTGACGATGTCCGCGCGAATCAAGACCGACGACGAAGTGATCGTGATGGGGGGCAAGGACCGCGGCAAGCGCGGCAAGGTGCTGCGCGTGGAGCCGAAGAAGGATCGCGTGTACGTCGAGGGGCTGAACATGGTCAAGCGACACCAGCGCCCCCGCCAGGTGGCCGGCGCGCAGCGAGCCGAGACGGTCGGGGGCGTGATCGAAAAGGAAGGACCGATCCACCTCTCCAACGTGATGCTCGTCGACCCCAAGGACAGCAAGCCGACCCGCGTCGGCGTCGAGCTGCAGGATGGCAAGCGCTACCGGGTGGCCCGGCGTAGTGGAACGAGATTGGATTAGGAGCATGCCCGCACGACTGAAGATCAGGTACATCGAGGAGATCCGCCCTTCGCTGGTCGAGCGCTTCGGTTACTCGACCCCGATGCAGGCGCCCAGGATCGAGAAGGTCACGGTCAATATGGGCGTGGGCGACGCCAAGCAGGATTCGAAGGTCCTGGAGTCGGCGACCGACCAGCTTGCGACGATCACCGGGCAGCGGCCCAGCGTCCGCCGGGCGCGCAAGTCGATCGCCCAGTTCAAGGTCCGCGAGGGGATGCCGGTCGGGGTCGCGGTGACGCTCCGCAGCGAGCGCTCATATGAATTCCTCGACCGCCTGATGTCGGTGGCGATCCCCCGGATCCGCGACTTCCGCGGCCTCAGCCCGCGCTCGTTCGACGGTCGTGGCAACTACTCGATGGGCGTCCGCGAGCAGATCATCTTTCCCGAGGTCGACTACGACGAGATCGATCAGGTCCGCGGCCTCGACATCACCATCACCACCAGCGCGTCGAGCGACGAGGAGGCGTTTGCCCTGCTCGAGGCGCTCGGAATGCCATTTTCGAAGGAAGGCCGTCCCGAGGCGGCCGCGACCCAGAACTAGAAGGAGCACATGGCCAAGACTTCACAGCGCGTCCGCCAGCAGCGGCCCGCAAAGTACAAGACCCGGGCGTACAGCCGGTGCCGTCGCTGCGGCCGCGCGCGCGCCGTCTACCGCAAGTTCGGGGTGTGCCGGATCTGCCTGCGCGAGCTGGCCCACAACGGCTATGTCCCCGGGATGACCAAGTCGAGCTGGTAATGAGCGAAGCGAATGCTTACTGCGGGCTGGACGCCTGCAGACAACATCAAGGGCGTCGACCGGATGCAGGCAAGGGGACACCATCATGTCTATGACCGACCCGATCGCGGACTTCATGACCCGGCTTCGCAACGCGGCGAGTGCTCAGCACCAGGACGTCCGGATCCCCTCCTCGAAGCTCAAGCGCGAGCTCGCCCGGATCCTCCAGGAGCAGGGCTACATCGAGGGCTACGAGGTCCACCCGCCCGCGGGGGAGCGTCCCGGCGAGGAGATCGCGATCACGCTCAAGTACACCGAGGACCGCAAGCCGGTGATCTCGGGGATCCAGCGTGTCTCGCGCCCCGGTCGCCGCACCTACGTCGATCATGCCCACATCCCCCGGATCCAGGGCGGCATGGGCACGGCGATCATCTCGACCTCCAAGGGAGTCATGACCGGCCACCAGGCACGCCAGGAAGGCGTGGGGGGCGAGGTCGTGGCTCGCGTCTGGTAGACCTGCTGGAGCCATGTCCCGGATCGGAAGGCAACCAATTCCCGTTCCCAGCGGCGTCACCGTCGCGATCGAGCCCGAGCGCGTGACCGTCAACGGTCCCAAGGGTGAGCTGTTCGAGCACATCAACCGTGACATCAGGGTCGAGCACATCGGGGAGGAGATCGTGGTGACCCGTCCCACCGACCGCGGCGAGCATCGCGCGCTGCACGGCCTCACCCGGTCGCTGGTGGCCAACATGGTGAAGGGCGTCACCGATGGCTTTGAGAAGCGGCTCGAGATCCAGGGCGTCGGCTACCGCGCGGCGCTGCGCGGCCGCGACCTTGAGCTGGCGCTCGGATACTCGCACCCGGTGTCGGTCAAGGCGCCGGACGGGATCGAGTTCGAGGTGCCACAGCCGACGCGGATCGTGGTCAGGGGCCCCTCCAAGCAGCGGGTCGGGGAGGTCGCCGCGTACATCCGCAAGCAGCGCAAGCCCGAGCCGTACAAGGGCAAGGGCATCCGCTACGAGGGCGAATATGTGGCCCGGAAGGTCGGTAAGCGCGCATGACCGTGATGACCAAGCCGGCGAAGCGTCTGAAGCGCCGCCGCCGCGTGCGGGCCAAGGTTCAGGGCAGCGCAGAGCGACCCCGGATCTCGGTATTCCGCTCTAACCGCGGGCTGTTCGCGCAGCTGATCGACGATGAGACGGGGCGCACGCTCGTCGCGGCGAACTGGACTGAGCCGGAGCTGCGCTCGCTCAGCCGGATGGACCAGGCGCGGCGGATCGGCGAGCTGCTCGCCGAGCGGGCCAAGACCGTCGGCGTCGAAACCGCCGTCTTCGACCGCGGCGGCTACCGGTACCACGGCCGCGTCAAGGCGCTCGCCGACGGCGCTCGGGCCAGCGGGCTGGCGTTCTAGAGCCGCTACTCTGGATCTGCTCATGGCAACACGCGATCGCACAGTCTCCGCCACCGGGCTCGACCTCCAGGAACGCGTGGTCGAGATCAACCGCGTGGCGAAGGTCGTCAAGGGCGGCCGGCGGTTCTCATTCACGGCGCTGGTCGTCGTCGGCGACGAACGCGAGGTGGTCGGGATCGGCTACGGCAAGGCCAACGAGGTGCCGGTGGCGATCCAGAAGGGCGTCGAGCGGGCCAAGAAGAATCTCTATCGGGTGCCCCGGCACGGCTCCACGATCACTCATCAGGTGACCGGCGTGTTCGGCGCCGGCAGGGTGCTGCTCAAGCCGGCTGCCCCAGGAACCGGCGTGATCGCCGGCGGCGGTGTGCGCGCGGTGCTGGAGCTTGCCGGGATCCACGACATCCTCTCCAAGAGTCTCGGCTCCCAGAACCCGATCAACCTGGTGAAAGCCACGATGGCCGGCCTCGAGGCGCTCCGGACGCCGGACGAGGTGGCTGAAATCCGTGGGCTCAGCGTTAATCAGGTACTCGGGCTGACGTCCGAGCCCGCGTCCGCGGCCGCGGGCGCGCTGGGCGCAAACGGGGAATCCGAGACCGATGGAGCGCGAGCGGCCGCGGACGCGGACTCGACGTCAGCTGAGGGGCCCGCCTAGGCTTCGCAATGAGCAATCTCGTTATCACCCAACGGCGCTCGCGCAATGGCGCCGATAGGAGCCAGCGCGACACGTTGCGCTCGCTGGGCCTGCGGCGGATTGGGCATAGCGTGGAGCGGCCGGATTCGCCTCAGTTGCGGGGCATGATCCACAAGGTGCGCCATTTGGTGGAGGTCTCGGAGGATGGCTGAGAGTCCCGAGCGGATTGGCCTGCACAATCTTCAGCCCGCTCCCGGCTCGCGCAAGGCTCGCAAGCGCGTCGGGCGCGGCGAGGGTTCCGGCACGGGTAAGACCGCCGGCCGCGGCCAGAAGGGCTGGGGCTCGCGCTCGGGCGCCAAGCGACGGCCGCGGTTCGAAGGTGGGCAGAACCCGATCCACATGCGGATGCGCAAGCTGCGCGGCCCGCACATGAAGAAGTCGATGCCGTTTGAGCCGTTCCGCACCCACACCCAGCCGGTCAATCTGGAGGATCTCGAGGCCCGGTTCGAATCTGGCGCCGCCGTCACGCTGGACGCGCTGAAGGCCAAGGGACTGGCGACGCGCAAAGACGTTCCCGTCAAGGTGCTCGCCAGGGGCGAGCTCAGCAAACCGCTGACGGTGCACGCGCACGGGTTCAGCAAAACGGCGCGCGAGCGGATCGAAGCGGCCGGCGGCACCTGCCAGGTCGTGGTCGCGGAGCGCGCCCCGGAGGCATGAGCAGATGATCTCCACGATCCTCGGGGCGTTCAGGGTCGGTGACATCCGCAAGAAGGTTCTGTTCACCGCCGGGATCCTCGCTCTCTACCGGCTGGGGACGCACATCCCCGCACCCGGGATCAGCGCAAGCGCGGTCAAGGCCGTGAGCCAGCGGTTGAGCGGCAATGGGATCTTCGGCCTGCTGAACCTGTTCTCCGGCGGCGGCCTGGGCCGGATCGCGATCTTCGCGCTCGGGATCATGCCCTACATCACCGCCTCGATCATCCTGCAGCTGCTGCAGGTGGTGGTCCCCTCGCTGGAGAAGCTGCAGAAGGAAGGCGAGGTCGGCCAGACTCGGATCACGCAGTACACGCGCTACCTGACGGTCGGCCTCGCGTTTGCGCAGTCGATCGGTTACGTGTTCCTGTTCAAGAGCTTCCAGGTGCAGGCGGGGGTCACGCTGATCCCGAACTTCACGCTGGCCAAGGTGTTCCTGATCGTGATCTCGCTGACCGCGGGGTGTGTGCTGCTGATGTGGATGGGCGAGCTGATCACTCAGCGCGGGATTGGCAACGGCATCTCACTGCTGATCTTCGCGAGCATCGTGGCCCGGATCCCGAACGGGGTGCACTCGTGGTGGACCAATCCCGACCAGGTGTTCCGCGTGATCATGCCGTTCATCGTGGTCGGCGTGGTCGCTGCGATCGTGTTCGTCCAGGAGGGACAGCGTCGGATCCCGATCCAGTACGCCAAGCGGGTGATCGGACGCCGGATGACCCAGGGCGGCCAGACCTACCTGCCGCTGCGGGTCAACATGGCCGGCGTGATCCCGGTGATCTTCGCCGCCAGCGTGATGGCGATCCCGCCCACGATCGGCCAGCTGGTCGGGCAGAACCGCAACAACTTCGGGACCAACCTCGCGACGTTCTTCAGCCCACAAGGGTGGCACTACGTGCTGGGCGAGAGCTTGTTGATCATCGTCTTCACGTACTTCTACACGGCGGTCACGTTCAACCCGGTCGATCAGGCCGACAACCTCAAGAAGTACGGCGGCTTCATCCCGGGGGTGCGACCAGGTAGGCCCACGGCCGAGTTCCTCGACCGCATCCTGGCTCGCCTGACGTTTCCAGGAGCGTTGTTCCTGGCCGCGGTCGCCGCGTTGCCGACGGTCCTCATCAATCAGACCAGCGCCAACTTCTTCTTCGGCGGCACCTCGATCCTGATCGTGATCGGGGTGGCGCTCGACACGATGAAGCAGCTCGAGGCGCAGCTGATGATGCGCAACTACGAGGGCTTCCTGAAATAGAGCCCGGCCGGATGCCGGGCTGTGGAAATCGCCGCGCAAGCGAAACGGTTTTCCGGATTTCAAGAGTGGAGCGCAGCGCGGCCCACAGCCGGACGCGGTTACACGGCAGACCGGGCCGGCCCAGACTGAGCTCAGCGCGCGAGCACGCCTGAAAGCTGCCGGCGCTTCTCGATCCCGAGCTTCCGGTACACGTTGCGCAGGTGGTACTCGACTGTCTTCGGCGTCACGAACAGACGCTGCGTGATCTCGCGGTTGCCCTCGCCCGCCGCGGCGAGCTCGGCGATCCGGTGCTCGCTCGGGCTGGATTGAGCTCGTCGCGGCTATCGAGCGCGTCATCCAGCATCATCCCGACGGTCGAACGCGGCGGCTTCAACGCATCGGTTGGGTCCTCCGGAAAGACTCGGGTCGAGCCCTAGTGCGAACGGCGCTGATCGCAGCTATGCTGGAATCATCCTGGTACACCGGATTCTTGATCGACGCGATCCAGGTACAACCCGCCGACGGGGCGGGGATAGGTCAACGCCGTGACGGCAGTGCGGGGAATGGGGACCGTCGTTGGGGGCAGGCGGGGGGCGCCCTAGGGGGCAATGGGGCCGTCATACGGGCTAGGGCCGGCAGGGAAGCCGGCCCTGGCCCCTTTGCGTCGTTTTGTCTTTCACCGCGCCGCTCGCGCTCGATACAGTGAACGCTCATGTCCGAGCTCAACCTGATTCTCTTCGGGCCACCCGGCGCGGGTAAGGGCACGCAGGCGGAGCGCCTGCGGGTCGATTTCCAGCTGCCGTTCATCTCGACCGGCGACATGCTGCGCAGCAATGTCAAGCAAGAGACCGATCTCGGCAAGCAGGCGCAGCAGTACATGGACGCCGGCGAGCTGGTCCCCGACGAGGTGATCGTGGCGATGGTCGCGGAGCGCCTTCAGGAGGACGATGCCCAGGACGGCTTCATCCTGGATGGTTTCCCGCGCAACGTCGAGCAGGCCGAGGCGCTTGAGAAGCAGCTCTCGGATCTGGGCCGTCGGATCACGGCGGCGCTGCTGATCGAGGTGCCCGACGAGGAGGTGATCCGTCGGCTCGCCGGGCGTCGCGTGTGTGTCAAAGCGGGCCACAACTACCACATCGAGTTCGACCCGCCGAAGCGGGAAGGCGTATGTGATCAGGACGGCTCCCGCCTGATTCAGCGCGACGACGACAAGCCCGAGGTGATCCGCAATCGCCTGCGCGTCTACCACGATAAGACCACGCCGCTGATCGATTACTACGACGAGCAGGGCGTGATGCGGCGGATCGACGGCACCCGCCCCCCGGCGGAGGTCCACGACCACATCCGTGCGGTGATCGCCACGCTGCGCCTGGAAGAGAACGTCTGAGTGCTCAGCGGCGCCGGAACCTACGACGGGGACCACTGAGTGATCATCAAGAAGTCCCCCGAGGAGATCGAGCGGATGGCGGCGGCCGGGGCGATCCTGGTGAAGACGATGAACTTGCTGGCCGGCAAGATCCGCCCTGGGGTCACAACTGGCGAGCTCGACAAGGCGGCAGAGAAATTCATCCGTTCGCAGGGAGCCGAGCCCGCATTCAAGGGGTATCGCGGATTCCCGGGCTCGATCTGCACGTCGCCCAATTCGATGATCGTGCACGGGATCCCGGGGTCCTACAAGCTCGGCCGCGGGGACATCATCTCGATCGACGTCGGCGTGATCTACGACGGGTGGGTGGCCGACGCCGCCCGGACCTTCCCGGTCGGTCACGTCACCCCGATCGCCGACAAGCTGCTGGGGGCGACTGAGGAGTCACTGCTGATCGCGGTCGACTACTGCCGCGCCGGCAATCGGCTCGGAGACGTCTCTCACGCGATCCAGGAACACGTAGAGGGGGAGGGACTGTCGATCGTGCGCACGCTGGTCGGCCATGGAATCGGGCGCAGCATGCACGAGGACCCGCAGATCCCCAACTACGGCAGCCCCGGCACCGGCATCCCGCTGGAGGAGGGGATGGTGCTGGCGGTGGAGCCGATGGTGACCGCCGGCCGCCACGCGGTCCGGGTCGGCGATGACCACTGGGCGATCTACTCGCAGGATGGCTCGCTGGCCGCGCACTTCGAATTCACGGTCGCGATCACGGCCGACGGGCCTCGGATCCTGACCCCGTGGCACGAGGCGGGCAACGGTCGTGCGGCCGCCTGATCCGGAAGGGCCCGCAGTAACCGCCCTGCTAACATCCGCCGGTGCGCTCGCAGCGCGGTTTTTTGCGCTGCGTGCCGTTCTCAGCGCGGTAGCGGCGGCCTGAAGCGGTCTCCAGAGCCGGGCTGGGCAAACTTCTGCAAATAGCTACGGAGCCAAACGAGCGTGAAAGTACGACCGTCGGTCAAGCCGATGTGCGAGAAGTGCAAGATCATCCGCCGGCAAGGGCGGGTGCTCGTGATCTGCTCAAATCCGCGTCACAAGCAGAGGCAGGGCTAGATGGCACGGATCTCGGGAGTCAACATTCCGCTGAACAAGCGGGTCGAGATCGGCCTGACCTACATCTACGGCATCGGACGGTCCACGTCCAACAAGCTGCTGGGCGAGGTCGGCGTCGAGCCCGACCGCAAAGTCCGCGACCTCACCGAGGAGGAGGTCGTCAAGCTCCGCGACGCGATCGACCGCGAGTACATGGTCGAGGGCGACCTGCGCCGCGAGCGCTCTCAGAACGTCAAGCGCCTGCAGGAGATCGGCTGCTATCGCGGGCTGCGCCACCGGCGCGGCCTGCCGGTGCGCGGCCAGAACACCAAGACCAACGCGCGCACGCGCAAGGGGCCAAAGCGGATGCAGGTGGCCGGCAAGAAGAAGGCGGCCAAGAAGTGAGCGCGCTGCGCGAACGGCTAAGAGAGGCCGGAGGCCGAACATCGATTTCAGAACGCGGGTCCGGACGACCCGCGGAGGACTGCTGATGCCCGCTCCGAGACGGCCCCAGCGCGGCCGCCGGCGGGTTCGCAAGAACATCCCGATCGGTCAGGCGCACATCAAGACCTCTTTCAACAACACGATCGTCTCGTTGAGCGATCGCGAGGGCAACGTGATCGCTTGGGAGTCCGCCGGCGGCGCCGGCTTCAAGGGCTCGCGCAAGTCGACCCCGTTCGCCGCGCAGGTGACGGCGGATGCTGCCGCTCGCAAGGGCATCGAGCACGGCCTGCAAAGGGTCGAGGTGTTCGTCAAGGGCCCCGGCTCCGGCCGCGAGACGGCGATCCGCTCGCTTCAGGCGGCCGGACTCGAGGTCACCGGCGTCAAGGACGTCACCCCGCAGGCGCACAACGGTTGC
Source organism: uncultured Solirubrobacterales bacterium (assembly GCA_963799745.1). GTDB lineage: Bacteria > Actinomycetota > Thermoleophilia > Solirubrobacterales > Solirubrobacteraceae > Palsa-465. The sequence goes on from CAWCYH010000014.1 coordinate 126,572, forward strand.
CGGCCGCGGAAGCGTAGGAGGGTCTAGTCATGGCCCGCGACACCGGACCACAGTGCAAGCAGTGCCGCCGCGAGGGGCAGAAGCTGTTCCTCAAGGGCGAGCGCTGCCTGACCGACAAGTGCGGTGTCGAGCGGCGGTCCTATCCGCCGGGAGAGCACGGCCGCGGGCGTCAGAAGCAGAGCGAGTACCGCGTCCAGCTGCGTGAGAAGCAGAAGGCCCGCCGCTACTACGGCGTGCTCGAGAAGCAGTTCCGGATCTATTACGAGAAGGCCTCTCGTCAGCCGGGCATCACCGGCGAGAACCTGTTGCGGATGCTCGAGTGTCGCTTCGACAACGTGCTGGTGAGGCTGGGCTTCGCGGCGTCTCGGCGGCAGGCGCGTCAGCTGATCCTGCACGGACACTGGACCGTGAACGGGCGCCGGGTGAACATCCCCAGCTACCAGCTGCGCGACAGCGATGTGATCGCGATTCATCCAAGCTCGACCGCGACCCAGGTCATTCGTGATGCCACCGAGTTGACGGGGCAGGTGCCGGCATGGCTGCAGGCCGACCACGATTCGCTCACGGCGAAGGTGCTCCGCAAACCGGAGCGGCGAGAGATTGCCGCGCCGGTGCAGGAGCAGCTGATCGTCGAGCTTTACTCGAAGTAGAAACATGCTTTTCGCCGCGTTGCCTGACGGCATCGCGCGGCGCTGACAGCCGCCTCGGCGGCGGCAGGAACCCACGACGTTAGGACCCCGATGCTTGACTTCCAAGTCCCCCGAATCTCCAGTGAATCTGTCGACGACAACCGTGGCTCGTTCACGATCGAGCCACTCGATCGGGGTTTCGGCTACACATTTGGCAATTCCCTGAGGCGCGTGCTTCTGTCCTCGCTGGCGGGCGCGGCCGTGACCAGCGTCCGGATTGAGGGCGTGGCCCACGAGTTCTCGACGATCCGCGGCGTCAAGGAGGACGTCACCGACATCGTCCTGAACCTCAAGGGCGTGGTCTGCCGGATGCACAGTGACGCCACCGAGATCGAGGCTCCGCTGGTTGTCACGGGGCCCGGCGAGATCACCGCCAAGGACATCGATCTACCTTCCGGGGTCGAGATTCTCAACCCCGACGCCCACATCGCGACCCTGGAGAAGAAGACCAAGCTCGAGGTGTACCTGACCATCGGCCGCGGCCGCGGATACCGCCCCGCGGAGGAGAACAAGTCGCCGGACCAGCCGATTGGGGTGATCCCGATCGACTCGATCTTCTCCCCGGTGCGCCGCGTCGCCTACAACGTCGAGCAGGCGCGGGTCGGGCAGAAGACCGACTTCGACAAGCTGACCCTGGATATCGAGACCGACGGGTCGATCGACCCCCACGCCGCACTGCGCGAGGCGGCCGAGATCCTGATCTCCCAGCTCGCGATCTTCACTGACGCCGACCGCGTGGTGGAGCTGCGCGAGACAGGCGTTCCGGGAGTTCTCGAGCCCGGCCTCGTCGGGGGCGGCCCGGCCGGGGCACCGGCCCGCCAGCCCAACGCGATGGATGACATCCTGATCGAGGAGCTCGAACTCGGGGTGCGGTCCTACAACTGCCTGAAGCGCGCCGGTATCCAGACGGTCGGCGACCTGGTGTCGAAGACCGAGAGCGAGCTGAACGCGATCCCGAACTTCGGCAAGAAGTCGATCGACGAGGTGATCGAGACCCTCCACGCTCGCGGCCTCGGACTGCGTAACGAGTAAGGTCTCCTCCGACCGAATGCGCCATCAGCGCCAGCGATATCAGCTCAGTCGGAGTGCCTCGCATCGCAGGGCGCTGCTGATGAACCTGTCCAAGGAGGTCATTGCGCACGAGCGGATTCAGACGAGCGAGGCCAAGGCCAAGGCGGTCAAGCCCGAGGTCGAGAAGCTGATCACGCTCGCCAAACGTGGCGACCTGCACGCCCGCCGTCAGGCCCTGTCCGCGCTCGGGCAGGACAAGTTCGCGGTCTACAAGTTGTTCGAGGAGATCGCCCCGCGGTACTCCGAGCGCCACGGCGGCTACACGCGAATCCTGAAGCTCGGTCCACGGCGCTCTGACTCGACCGAGATGGTGCTGCTGGAGCTGGTATAGGGGCCAGCCGGATGCTGGCCCGTGCTGACTGCTCGTGCGCGCGGAGCGGTCTCCCGGAACTGAGTAGCGCTCGCACTGGCCACGAGCCGGATGCGGTTTCCCGGCTCGTGCTCGAATACGACGGGAGCCGATTCGCCGGCTGGGCGCGGCAGCCGGGCGCTCGGACGATTCAGGAAGTGCTCGAGCGGGCGCTTTGCACACTGTTGCGGGTCGACTCGGTGGCTGTGACGGTGGCGGGACGCACCGATGCCGGCGTCCACGCCTGGGGCCAGGTCGCGAGCTACTCGGGGCCGGTCCTGCCGGTGAGCGGGCTGAACGCGCTGCTTCCCGATGATGTCGCCGTGCTGTCGTGTTGTGAGGCCGGGGCGGAGTTCGACGCGCGCCGGGATGCGACATCGCGCGCGTACTGCTACCGCGTGTTGGCGCGGCCGGCGCGGAGTGCTCTGGAGCGGCGAACCGTGCTGCACTGGCCGCACCGGGTCGATTTCGGATTATTGTGCGAATGTGCCTCGGCGCTCGTCGGCACGCACGACTTCACCGCGTTCACACCGACCGCCACCGAGCATGTCCGGTTTGAGCGGGATGTGTACGGGGCGTTCTGGCGGGCACGATCCGGGTCGGAGCTGCCGGTGGCGGGGGCGGCGTCGGGGTTTGGCTCCGAGCTGCCGGTGGCGGGGTCGTCGTCGGGGTTTGGCTCCGAGCTGCCGGTGGCGGGGTCGGCGTCGGGGGTTGGCTCCGAGCTGCCGGTGGCGGGGTCGGCGTCGGGGGTTGGCTCCGAGCTGCCGGTGGCGGGGTCGGCGTCGGGGGTTGGCTCTGAGCTGCCGGTGGCGGGGGCGTCGTCAGCGTCTGGATCCGCCTCGGGTGACCTGCTCGAGTTCTGGATCGAGGCGGACGCGTTCATGCGCAACATGAACCGCGTGCTGGTTGGGACGATGCTGGAGGTGGGCGGAGGCCGGCGGTCGCTCGACGAGTTGGTGTCGCTCCTCGACGGGCGCCCGCGCTCCGACGCCGGCCCGACCGCGCCGCCGCATGGCCTGTACCTGGCGGGCGTGGGCTACAACGGGCGACGTGTGCTGACTTCGTGAAAAGTTGGGAGCCCGAGGCGCGGGGTGCGGGATGCTTGGCCCGTGGCGGAAGACCGGACCAATCCGAGCGCCAGCGCCGATTCGCTGCGGCCCCAACGTGACGCGGAACCAATCGCGGAAGGATCGCGTAACACTGCGGCTCGATACGAGCCTCAATGTGACACGAGCCGAGATCGGGATGATGCGCGTAACGTTGAGGCCCCAACTGTCGGGCGGAAACGCGCCGGTGGGCGCCGGGGGCGGTGGGGCGGAAGCCAGCCGGTGAGGCGCCGGGGGCCGTGGGGCGGAAGCCAGCCGCTGAGGCACCGCGGGCCGTCGGGCGGAAACCCGCCGGGCAGTCGCCCGGGGCGGTGGCGGCGATGTTCGCCGGGCGGCAGGCCGGGACGGTCAAGTGGAGGCAGCTGCGTGAGTCCGGGATCGGAGAGAACGCGATCAAGCGCCGTGCCAGCAACGGCCACTTCCACCGCATGCACCGGGGTGTCTACCTCGTTGGTCACGCTGCGCTCGCGCCGGGAGCGCTCGAATACGCGGCACTGCTCGCGTGCGGCGACAGCGCGCTGATCAGCCACTGGTCGGCCGCTTACCTGTGGGGGATGATCGAAGACGCCCCCGGCGAGATCCACGTCTCGGTGGTCGGGCGGCGCTGCCGGCCCAAGGCTGGCGTCCGGATCCACCTGCTCTCCGAGCTCGACCATCGCGACGTCAGGCGCCGCTTGCAGCTCCCGCTGACTGCGCCGGCGCGGACGGTGATCGATATCGCGGCCGACGCCGGCTACGACGTAATCGAGTCGCTTGTGGCCGAGGCGCGGGTGCGGAAACTGGTGCGCGATCGGGAGCTCGAGCAGGCCCTTGAACGGGCGGGTCGGCGACCGGGAGTCGGCCGGATGAAGGCGTTTCTACGCCACGAGGGCGGTCCGGCCCTCACCCGCTCGCAAGCCGAGCGGCGGATGCGGAGGCTGGCCCGGGCGGCCGGGCTGCCGGTCCCGGTCGCGAACGCGCGCGTTGCCGGGTTCGAGGTCGATTTCCTGTGGCCGGCGGAGCGTCTGGTCGTCGAGGTCGATGGCTACCAGTTCCACGGTCATCGCCGCGCGTTTGAGCGGGATCGAAAGAAGGGACTGGCGCTGGCGGCGGCGGGCTACAGGGTGATCCGGATCAGTTGGCTCCAGCTCGTTCATCAGCCACTGCTGGTCGCGGTGCAGCTGGCGCAGGCGCTCGCGATTGGCCCCTGAGCCTGGCCAGGCAGCGTCGCCGAGCTTGGTCGTCCCCAGCCCGCGAGGCGGCCAGGACCGCTGCCGCTTCCCCCACTAGCATCAATAACGATGCGTGTTTTGCTCACGAACGATGACGGGATCGAGGCGGCCGGGCTGCAGGCGCTGCGCCGGGCGCTACTCGCGCTCCCGGGAATCGAGCTCGCCGTGATCGCGCCCGATGGCAACCGTTCGGCGATGGCTCGATCGATCACGACCCGGCGGCCGCTGTGGGTGCAGGAAGTCGAGTTCCGCGACGGCACCGTCGGCTATGCGACCGATGGCACACCGGTGGACTGCGTCCGGCTGGCGCGGCTCGGCCTGATCGAGGGATTCGAGGCGGAGCTCGTCGTATCAGGCATCAACCATGGCTCGAACCTCGGCGATGACATCACCTACTCCGGGACGGTGGCGGCCGCGCTCGAGGCGATCGTGCTCGGCCTGCCCGGGATCGCGGTCTCACAGCAGTCGAGTTCCCTGGAGCTCGACTTCCGAGCGGGGGCAGGATTCGAGTTCGCGGTCGCGGCGTCGTTCACGGCGCGGCTCGTTGCCGAGCTCGAGCACGTCCCGCTTCCCGGAGGGACGCTGCTCAACATCAACGTGCCCGGCGGCGAGCCCGACGGGGTCGAGGTCGCGCGGCTCGGCAAGCGCGTCTATCGCGACGAGCTGGCGCTTGTGGACGAGGGAACCGGTGGCCGGCGGCTGTACCGGATCTACGGGGACGCGAGCTATGAGCGCGACGAGACCGGCACCGACCTGGCCGCCGTCGGCCAAGGCAAGATCGCGGTCACCCCGATCCACTTCGATCTGACCGACCGCGAGGGGCTCTCGGCGCTGCAGCGCTACGACCTGGCGCGGTTGATCGCACCCGCGGCGAGCGAGGTGGAGGGGTGAGCGCGGCGGACGGGCTTCGAGTGAGTGAGGTGGAGGGGTGAGCGCGGCGGACGGGCTCCGAGTGAGTGAGGTGGAGGGGTGAGCGCGGCGAACCGCGCTGTCAGCGCGGATCCGAGTGAGCGCGCGGCCGAGCTGCGCAAGCAGCTCGACTACCACGGCTACCGCTATTACGTCCTCGACGATCCGGAGATCGGGGACGACCGATACGACGCGCTGATCGACGAGCTGCGGTCGATCGAGGCCGAGCATCCGGAGCTGGTCACCTCCGATTCGCCCACGCAGCGGACCGGCGGCGAGCCGGTCTCGGAACTCGAGAAGGTTCGTCATCCCCAGGCGATGCTGTCGCTCGCCAACGCCAGAAGTGCGGAGGAGCTGCGGGCATGGATCGCGCGGATGCGCAACCACCTGGCGCGCGAGGGGATCGAGGATCCGGAGTTCGAGTACGTGGTTGAGCCGAAGATCGACGGGCTGGCGATCTCGCTGCTGTATCGCGATGGCGAGTTTGAGCGAGGGGCCACGCGCGGAAACGGGGAAATCGGCGAGGACGTCACACACAACCTGCGCACGATCCCGTCGATCCCGATGCGGCTCGAGACCGACGATCCCCCGGCGCTGCTCGAAGTTCGGGGCGAGGTGTACATGTCGCTGCCGGACTTCGCCAAGCTCAACGAGCGCCGCGCCGAGGCGGGACTCTCGACGTTCATGAACCCACGCAACTCGGCGGCGGGGACGATCCGCCAGCTCGATCCGAAGCTGGCGGCCGGGCGGCCGCTGTCGTTCTGGGCATACGCGATCGGCGCCACCGAAGGGATCAGCTTCGCTGCGCATTGGGACGCGCTCGAGTGGTTGAAGGAGCACCGGTTCCCGGTGCACCCCGATGTGGCTCGGTTGACCTTGGAGGATGAGGTGGTGGCGCAGTGCCGGTCCTGGGAGGAGCGACGGGGGTCGCTCGAGTTCGAGATCGATGGTGCCGTGGTCAAGCTGGGTGAGGTCGAACTGCAGCGTCGGCTCGGGGTCGTTGGGCGCGAGCCCCGCTGGGCGATCGCCTGGAAGTTCCCGCCCACGACGGCGGTCACGAAGCTCGAGCAGGTCGGCTGGAATCCGGGGAAGTTCGGGGACCTGCACCCGTACGCGATGCTCGAGCCGGTCCACGTCGGCGGGGTGACGATCAAGCTGGCGACGCTCCACAACGAGGAGGACCTGGCGCGGAAGGACCTCAGGGAGGGCGAGGAAGTGATCGTGCTGCGCGCCGGCGACGTGATCCCGCAGGTGCTCTCGCCGGCGCCGCATGTCGCCGAGCGCAGCGACCGCCCCGATTCTCCAAGGCCGCCGACGAAGTGCCCCGTCTGCCAGACCCCCACGGTGAAGCCGGCGGAGTCGGTCTTCACCCGGTGCCCGAATCGCGACTGTCCCGGCCGCCGTTGGCAGCTGCTCAAGCACTTCGTCGGCGCGATGGACATCGACGGCCTGGGCGAGAAGCAGGTGAGCCTGTTCATGGAACTCGGGTGGGTCCGGACGGCCGCCGACTTCTACCGCCTCGAGGCCGGCAAGATCGCCGAGCGGACGGGGTTCGGCCCCGTCTCGGCCGAGAAGCTGGTGCGCGCCCTGGAGGAATCAAAGCGCCAGCCGTTCGGTCGGGTTCTGTTCGCGGTGGGGATCGAGGAGGTCGGCTACGTCACCGGCCGCAACCTCGCGCAGCAGTTCCGGACCGTCGACGCGCTGCTCGCGGCGAGCCCTGAGGAGATCGAGCAGACGCAAGGGGTCGGCCCGAAGATGGCGCGCTTGATCCACGAGCAGCTCGCCGACCCACTGATGCGCCAGCTGATCGAGGACCTGCGAGAGCAGGGGCTGCGCTTCGAGGAAGAGGGGCCCCCGCCGGGCGAGGGGACGCTGGCGGGCGAGTCGCTGGTACTTACCGGGACGCTCCCAACGCTGACCCGCGAGGAGGCGACAGAGATGATCACCGCGGCGGGCGGCAAGGTCACGGGCTCGGTGTCGCGCAAGACCGCCTACGTCGTGGCCGGCGACAGCCCCGGCTCCAAGCTCGCGAACGCCGAGCGGCTCGGCGTGCCGGTGCTCGACGAGGACGGCCTGCGCGAACTGCTCGGCTGACCGGGGTCAGCCGTCGTATCTGGCGAGGGCGACGGCCATGTTGGCCTCGACGTCGTGGCCGTAGGCCGGGTCGCCGAGGTTGTTCATGAGGAACGCGAACACGAGCCGGTGGCCGTCGCTGGCGTTGCAGTAGCCGGCGAGGTTGGCGACGTCGTGGAGGGTTCCGGTCTTGCCGATGCAGTTGCCCTGAGCCACGGTTCCCCGCATCTCGTCCTGGAGGGTCCCGGTCTCGCCTCCGATCGCCAGCGAGTCCGTGAAGCCGGGGTTGCTGGCCATCCGCTCGAGCACGGCCACGACCTGCCGCGGGCTGGTCAGGTCGGTGCGGGAGAGGCCGGAGCCATCGTCGAGCCGGGGGCGGACGCCGAAGCTGGCGAGCTGCGCCCGGACCACGGCGGCCCCGGCGGCCGTCGTGCCCGCGCCGGCGAAGCTGGCGCCGAGACCCTTGAGCAGCATCTCGGCGAAGAAATTGTCCGAAGGCGTGTTGGTGAGCCTGATCAGCGTGGACATTCGCGGCGAGTGGACGACCGCGAGCTGCTGGGCGGACGGCGGCGTCACACCGGTGAACAGGCGGGTCCCGCTCGTCACGTTCACGCCGGCGGCCTTCAGCGCGCCCACGAACTGCTGGATCGCGAACAGAGCCGGCCGGTTCTGGAACGCCGTGCCCTCCGGGTTCGCGAGGCCGCGGTTGTAGATCAGCGCGCTGAGCAGCCCCTCGACATCGGTCGATGGCTGAAATCCGTACGGCGGTGTGCCGCGCAGCGAATCGAAGTACGACTCGTCGCCGACGATCCTCCCGCTGATTGACCTGATTCCGGTCTGACCTTCCAGGTTCGCGACCAGTTGCTGCATCGTCGATCCGGTTCCGTAGGCGAAGCGGTCGAAGCTCTTGGAGCCGAACGTGGGATCGCCACCACCCTTGAGATAAAGCGTGCCGTGCCAGGCGCCGGGCGACTCGAAGGCGCCGACGCCCAGGACTCGCGTGCTCAGCCTGGCGTTGGCCCCGAAGCGCAGCAGCGCGGTGGAGGTCGTATAGACCTTCTCCACCGAGGCCGGTAGCCGCGCCACTCCGGCGGCCGAGGCGAACAACGTCCTGCGGGTGGTCATATCGACCACTTCGGCTCCATCCGCGCGCCCGCCCGCTCTGAGACCGCTGCGCAAAGCCCTGGCGAGCGACCGCACGGGGCTCGGGGACTGCGCGCCCGCCGTCGCCGGCAAAGCGCCCAACAAGGCCCCAGCTGCGAGCAGAGTCGCTACGAACCCTCGCATCTAGCCATATCTAACCGCTTACAGCGACCAAAGGTGCGGTCTTGCCTGATCAGCACCCTTACAATCGGCTGGCCATGGGGAAGGTGGTCAAGCTCGATACCGCGGCGACTGGCTCGGGCTCGCGGAAATCCGCGGGCCGTCGGCGCTCGCGCTCGGCCCTTGTGCTGGGCGGCGGGGGCTTCACCGGTGGGGTCTATGAGATCGGCGCCCTGCGGGCGCTCGATCTGCTGTCGGTCAATCGCACCGTCAACCAGTTCGACGTGTATGTGGGCACCAGCGCAGGTGCGTTCGTGGCCGCGGCGGTGGCCAACGGCGTGACGCCGGAAGAGATGATGCGGGTGATCGTCCAGCAGGTGCCGACGCCGTTTCCCGACGCAGGGGTCAGCTCATTGCTGAGGCCGAACTACGGCGAGTTCATCACCCGCGGCTTGATGCTCCCGCTCCGCCTCGCGCGGCTGCTGCGGACGCTGATCAAGGACCTGGGCCAGATCTCGGCGGTCGACATCGCCGTCGGGCTGGGTGAGGCGCTGCCGTCGGGGCTTTACTCGAGCCAGGGGATCGAGCGGTACGTGCGGAGGATCCTGTCCGCCCCCGATCGCGTCGATGACTTCCGCCTGCTCGAGAACGACCTCTACATCGCCGCCACCGACCTCGACACCTGCGAACGGATCGTGTTCGGCGCCGAGGGGTGGGACGACGTGCCGATCTCCACCGCGGTCAGCGCCTCGACGGCGCTGCCGATGATCTACAAGCCGACCAAGGTCAAGGATCGCGAGCTGATCGACGGCGGCATCCTGTCGACCACGAACGTCGATATCGCCGTCGAGGCCGGAGCCAAGTTCATCGTCGTGGTCAACCCGCTGGTGCCGTACGTCAACGAATTCGAGAAGCGGATCCCGTCGCTCACCGGCTCGCGCGTGCGCCGCGTGTCGGATATGGGCTTTCCGCAGATCGGCTACCAGGCGTTCAAGCTGCTGGCTTATCAGCGGCTGCACGAGATGGCGCGGCGGTGGGAGGAGCGCTATCCGGGCGTCGACATCATCCTGATCGAGCCCGAGCCCAACGACGAGCTGATGTTCCAGACCAGCGTCATGAACTACAGCTCGCGGGTCGACATCGCCACGCACGGCTTCCAGTCCGTGACGCTCCGGCTGGCCCAGGACTACCCCCGGTTCAAGCGGATCTGCGCGCGCCACGGGATCGAGATCTCGGCCACCCGGGTCCGCAAGGTCGTGAAGCACTTCGAGTCCGAGCGCGAGAAGACCCGGGCGTGGCGCAAGATCCTCGAGCAGACGACCTCGACGCTGCTGCGGCAGTCGGCGCAGGAATAGGGCGCGCAAGCCCGACCGCCCGCGCCAGCCGTACACCTGCCCGGGACCACACAGGCCCGGCTTCGCCGGGCCCTTTCAGAAAATCTGCCCTCTACGCGCTGGCGAGGCGCGGTTGCTGTTTCGAGACGGAATACTCGCGGAGGCTCGAGAGGAAGAGGGTCTTGTCGATCCGACCGTTGAAGATCGGGACGCCCAGTTCGATGCACTTGACGATTACGTCTCGCCTCTCGAGGCCGGACTCTCGCGCAAGCTCGCTGGGCGTCAGGTGATTTGCCATCGGTCCAATTCCTCCTTCGCCGTTGCTACATGGGTCAAGTATGCCCATCGGGCCGGACGGTCTCAAGCGAAGTTCGTGCTTAGAGCGGGGTTGAGCCGGGAAATAAACGGTTTAGTTCAATTGAACGACCCGGTAGGGGGCCTGGAGGGCCGACCGCTGCGATGCCACGGGCGCTGACCGCGACACAAGCCACGCCGACGTACTCAGACCACGAACTCGTGGCGGCGGTGCGGGACGGCAGCGACCGCGCCTTCGAGGAGCTCTACGCGCGCTACCGTGGGCGGATCGGGTCCTACATCCTCGGGCTGGTCGGCGATCACGCCCGTGCCGAGGACATCGCCCAGGAGGTCTTCATCTCCGCGCTGCGCCGGCTGCGCCAGACCGAACAGCCAGTCGCGTTCAAACCCTGGATCTACGAGATCGCCAAGAACGCGTGCACCGACGAGTTCCGCCGCACGCGCCGCGTCCGCGAAGTGCCGCTCGAGCCCGAGGATGAGGGTCCGCACACGAATCAGCGGTTGTGCTCGCAGGCTCCGACTCCGGAGGCCGCGATCGAGCACAAGCAGTCGCTGAGGGATCTGCAGGGTGCCTTCCATGGCCTCTCGGAGAACCACCATCGCCTGATCGTGATGCGCGAGTTCGAAGGGCTCTCGTCCAGCGAGATCGGCGAGCGGCTCGGGATGAGTCGCCCGGTCGTGGAGAGCTCCCTGTTCCGCGCCCGCAAGCGTCTCAGCCACGAGTACCACGAGCTCGCCAGCGGGCGGCGCTGCGAGCAGGTCCAGGCGCTGATCGCGGCGGACGAGCCGCAGTCGCTGCTGAAGCTCGGGCTGCGCCGGCGCCGGCAGCTGGCTCGGCACCTCGCCCACTGCCAGTCGTGCCGGTACCAGGCGCGGCTCGCCGGCGTCGACGATTCCCTGTTCCAGGCGCCCAGTGTCCCGGGCAAGATCGCGGCGCTGCTCCCGTGGCTGCGGTGGCGGCGGGGCGGGACTCGCGGCGAGGGCTCCCCGGGGTCCGATACGCACGCCTCTCCGTTGCTGGGGTCGGTGCAGGGCGCCGCGCGGTTCGCGGATCTGGTGGCTCCGTCGACCGGACTCGGCCGCGCCGTGGCGGCCGCGGCGGCCGTCGCGGTGGCCGGATTCGGGGGCGGGGCGGTGATCGGTGGCGCGGGCCACGGCCACTCGGCGGCGACGATGCGCGGGTCGTCATCGCTCAGCTCGTATCGCGGCGGTTCGGCCGGCGCAGCTTCGAAGGGCGCGAGGCTCGGCTGGATCGGCGGTCGCCGGCAATACGGCGAATCACGCCGCCGGGTTGCGGTCCGGTTCGGCTCGCTCGCGATCCGGCTCGAGCGCGGCCGCTGGGACGGCGGGCAGACCCGCGACGACGGCGCAGCGCGGGACGCCGCACGGCAGCGCGGGTGCCCCGGCGCCGTCCGGCTCCGGCCCCGGTGGCGGCTCGGTGTCCTCGCTGTCCGCCGCGACGACTCCTGTCTCCAAGGTCCTCGGGCAGGCGGTGTCTGGCGCCGGCTCGGCGGTGACGGGCCACGTTCCGGGCCTGCCGAAGGTCGGCACGCCGAAATTGCCCGGCGTCAGCACGCCGTCCTCGCCGGCCAAGGTTCAGCTGCCGCAGGTGCCGAAGGTCGGGGCCCCGAGCGTGAGCACGCCGACGGTGACCACGCCGACCGTGAGCACGCCGACCGTGAGCACGCCGACCGTGAGCACGCCGACCGTGTCGGTTCCGAAGGTGCCGTAGGCGAGTCGGCTGAACGGCGGGATCGTGCGATACTGGGCCGATCGGGGCGTGGCGCAGCCTGGTAGCGCGCACCGTTCGGGTCGGTGAGGTCCCCGGTTCAAATCCGGGCGCCCCGATTGAGGAAAAGCCCTACTAAGACAGGGCTTTTCTAGTGGTCAGGAATCGCTACTGAACTGCGTCTGCGGGGCGGAATCGGGGGCATACTGCCCATTCACTGCCCAAACGTGGCCCTCGACGAGCGCCTTGAGCCGCTCTCGCTCCTCCTCGCTGCGGCGCATCACGTGCGCGTAGACCCGCAGCGTGAACGCCGGGTCGGTGTGCCCGAGCTGCTGCATCACGTACGTCGGGTCCTTGCCGATCGCCACGAGGATCGAGGCGAACGTATGCCGGAGCTTGTGGGCGGTGATCCCAAGCGGCAGGGGTTGTAGGCCGCGCTCCTCGACCAGCCTGTTCGCGTGGGCCACCACGGCGTCGACGACGTCCTGGCGGATGTTGTGTCGCGAGCGGGGCTTGCCGGCCGAGGTGACGAACACTGGATCGTCGGGCCCCGCACGCTTGCTTGCGGCCTTGTGCTCGGTCAGGATCTCCCGGAGCAGCGGCAGCATGTCGACCTCCCGCATGCCGGCGTCGGTCTTGTCCCGGCCGACCTCGAAGCGTCCGTTGGCCAGGTCGACGTCGCGCCAGAGCATCGCGCCGGTGGCCGAAGCCCGGCCGCCGCCGAGGAGGAGCGTGGCGATGGCCGCACGGCGGCCGGTCGTCTGGACCGGATGGCGCTGCGTCCAGGTCCTGCCGTTGCGGTCGGCTACGGTGATGACGGCTTCGCCGCGGTCGAGCTCGCTGGCGGCCTCGAGCAGGATCGCGATCTGCTCGGCGCCGTCGAGGTGAACGGGCCGGGGCTTCGAGAGCTTCAGGCGGCGGCGCTTGCCGACCGCTGGGTTGCTGTCGATGACGCCGTGGTCGACGGCGACGGCGAGGATCTGGGCCAGGAGATCGATGTGCATGTTGATCGAGCGCCCGGAAAGGGGGCGCGCGCGGCGACGATAGGCCCGGCCGAGGCGATCGACGTAGGACACCGTCAGCGGCGTCCCGTTCTCGGCGGCGGCCGTGATCTCGGCGGCTTCGCGCACCTTGCTCTGGCGGTAGCGGTCGACCTCGGCCACCGTGATCTCGGAGACGCGGTGGGCCTTGAAGAACGGCAGCAGGTGGTTGGTGAGGTCGTTCGCGTAGCTGCTGGCGGTGTTCTTCTCGATCTCGAGCTGCTTGGCCGCGAACCAATCGGACGCGAACTCGTGGAAGGTCGGGTTGGTGTTCTTCGCCGGCGCTGGATCCGGCCGCGGAGGCCGCCACGTGCCGAGGTCGACGTCGCGAAGCACGACCGCGAGCTCGCGCTGCGCCATCGCCAGAGTCCAGCCGTCCTCAGGCTTGCCGAGGGTCACGTACTCGCGCTTGCCATAGGCGCGAAAGCGCAGGGCGAAGCAGGGTTGGCCTGGTGTCGGCCTGACCACTTGTCCAGTTGCGGGGCGTGCCATGGGCTTCCGGATCCGTTCGCGAGGTTGCCGACCAGTATGCGGGCTCCGTTCGCTCGTGGTAGCCGGGGCGGCCTGGCGGATTGCGCTATCTCGCGGCTTCTGCACGGGTATCAGGCGTCCGAGGGAGCGCGCGCGGGCGGCGTGCGCCGGGCACCGTCGCGCAGGCTCGATCTAAGTCTCGTGGGACCGCACATGCAGCAGCGGCGCCTCCGTCGCCGTGCGACTGGCACGCTGGCGTCGGCGCCCCGGCGGAGCGGGCTCGGGCGGGGGCGTGGTCGCTGGCTTGTCGACTGTTTCGAGCTGCTCGGCCACGCGCGCGGGTGAGAACGCGAGTCGGGGTCGAGGGCCCGAGCCAAGACGCACGGCGCCGAGTTCGCCGGCGTGCTCGTAGACCCACGACCGGGTCTTGCCGTGCAGTCGCGCGATCTCGGCTGCGTCCACGAGCGGCTCGGGCTGGGCGTGGGTGGGCGCGAGGCCGGCAAGTCGCACAGCGAGTCGATCCGCGATCCGGTCGGCGAGACGGTCGAGCGCGTCGACGTCGTAGTCGGCCAGGTCTCGGCCGAGTGTGACGGTCGCGGCGGCGATGCTGGTCGTCATGGCTCTCAGTGGTGAGGTATTGGACAAGTAGCTGCGAGTCTCCTCGCGGCGCGGGCTGCACCCGCCCCGGACGACGGTGTCGTCGCGCCGGGGTGCCACGATCCCGACATGCGCCATGCCTCGACAAGCGTCTCGTCGACGCGCCTCCAGCGGACGGTCGCCACCGTTGCGCCCCGACCACGAGCGGACGTACCAGACGCGCTGGATCGACTTTTCGGCGATTTGCAATAGGTGCCGTTTTCTCCGCATTAGGTCGGTGTTACTCCGCGCTTGGTCCCGCCTGTTTCGTGCCCGAAAAAGACCGTCTTGCAGGGATTTCTTTGACTTAATCCGGAGTTAGCTGCGAGGACCCCAACTCCGCTCTAAGTCGTCTTTAGATTCGACCCCCTCGGCCGGAAGAACATGGACCTTTGCAGGGATTCCCTGTGACTTAGTGCGGAGTATGGTCCTGTTTCGCCCGGTGACGTGGGTAGGTACGGAACGTCGCGGGATGGCGGATGGCGCCCCGCTCGTCATGCGGGCCAGCCAACTGGAGCCTGATCCCCGGTCATCCAGTCGTATCCTGACGCCGTGGAGATCGAGATCCCAGCCGGCTTCTGTGATCCTGACCCCGAGCTCCTCCCAGAGGCGGGACGGCGGCTCGAGGCTCGTGGTCCGCTATTGGCGATCGGCGCGGTAGGTGATGTCCGCCGACCAGGTCTGGTTCGGGCGCTCGGGGCGAAAGTCAGGCTCGACGAGGTCCGGGGCGACTCTGACACCCGGCAAGCGCACGGTCGTGCGCCGGCGCTTGCGCGCCAGCAGCCCGGAGATACCCGCCGCTCGCATCAGCCGCTCCACCCGCTTACGCCCGACGCGGATCCCGTCCTCCATGCGCAGCTCGGCATGGACACGCCGCGCGCCGTACGTGCCGTCCGAGGCGGCGTGGATCTCCCTGATCTTCTCGATCAGCCACGCGTCGCCAAGCGCCCTGTCAAGTCGGGGAGCGGGACGCCGCCGATCGAAGCCGTTTTTGTGGCGATGGGATTCCCCGATCTCCGACCGTGGCTGGGCTGGGATTCCCTTGACTCGGGGCTGGCCGAGCGGGATCCTCGCACGGATTGGTTTCGAGCCGGAGGAGGGACCTCCATGCAAGCAGAGTCTCAGGTCGCGGGCACGGTAGTGGGCCTGTGGCGTTACCCGGTCAAGTCGATGATGGGCGAGGAGTTGAACGCCACCGAGGTCACCCAGCGCGGGGTGGTTGGTGATCGCCACTTTGCGGTTGTCGACCCGGCGACGGGGAAGGTGGCGGGCGCGAAGAATCCGCGAAAGTGGGGCAACTTCTTTGAGTTTCGCGCCGCCTACAGCGAGCCGCCTAAGCCTGGAGCGCCGCTGCCCGAGGTGCGCGTGACGTTGCCCGACGGGAGCGCCGTGATGAGCGACCAGGCCGACCTTCCCAAGGTCCTCTCTGGCGCGCTGGGGCGCGAGGTCGCGCTCGCGGAGGCGCGCGGTAATGAAGAGTCCTCGCGGGCTGAGGAGTACTGGCCGGACATGCCTGGTCTCGACTACCGGGACACCGTCACCGATTGGGAGCTGCCCGCCGGTACGTTCTTCGATCTCGCGATCATGCACCTGCTCACAACTGCAACGATCGACCATTTGCGCGAGCTGTATCCGACGGGCCGGTTTGAGGTCCGGCGTTTTCGTCCCAACGTTGTCGTGTCCACCAAGCCCGACGCGCATGGGTTCGTCGAGAACGACTGGATCGAGCGGACGGTCGCGATCGGGGACGAGGTTCGATTGCGGGTTACGGGAGGTTGCCCCCGGTGTGTGATGATCACCCTTCCGCAGGGTGATCTGCCGAGGGACCCGGGCATCCTCCGAGCCGCAGCGCAACACAATCAGGCCAACGTGGGGGTCTACGCCGACGTGATCGCGGGCGGGACGATTCGCCGCGGCGATCCCGTCACGCTTGTGTGACCGACCTCAGCCAAACGAACCACGAGGAGTGAGAGATGGAGACCCAGCCGACATCGCTCTACGAGCGCCTCGGTGGCATCTATCCGATTGCCACTGTCGTCGACGATTTGATCGATCGAATCATGGTGGACCACAGGCTGAATAACAATCCGCGGGTGGACGAGGCACACCACCGAGTGCTGCCGCCAGGATTCAAGTACCTCGTGACGGAGATGCTCGCCGAGGCGGCCGGTGGGCCGCAGCGGTACACGGGTCGCTCTATGGAGGATTCGCATCGAGATCTGTTCATCACGAGCGACGAATGGGACGCATTCATGGACGACCTCAATCAGTCGCTTGATCAGTTTTCGGTGCCGCCGCAGGAAAAGGTCGGAGGTGGTTGTGATCGTCGAGAGCACTCGAAAGGCGATCGTCGTGGAAGCAGCCGAGGACCGAGCGGCAACGCCGCCGGCCGACGTCGCGTGAGAGCGCGGCTCGTCACATCGCCGAGACATCCATAGACGCCCGTGGCGGAACTTCGACGATGCTGGAGACTTCCCCGCGTCGCGCGGAAGGCGCAACGCGCGGTGTGGCGCAGAGCGGTGGATTGATCGAGGACGAGCAATCTCTCGCGCCTCGACCAGACTTCTCCTTCGTCGCCAACCCGGCCCACGACCGCGCCGCTGCCGCTTCGCTCGCCCGCGAACCGAGAGCAGCAGTCCGACCGGCGCCGCGACGACCTCCCGAGGTGCCCGCTCGTGCGTGTTAGCGGCGGTAATCAGCGTTCGGTCTGCCAGGTAGTGGGCCGACCCGCCGGCTAAGGCTCAGCGGTTGCGGTTGACGACCTCCGTGCGATAGAAGCGCTCGGACGCGGCGAGGTCGGACACGGCGATCCCCACGTGGTCGAACATCGCCCGGAGGCTACCGTCGCCAGCCTGCTCCCGCCTGGATAGGGGTGAGCAGCGTGGCGCGCGGGTTCGCAGCCTGGGCTTCTATGGCGGCACCTCGCCGTCACGGCCACAGGAAGAAGGTCGGGGTGCCCATCGCGGGGCGGGTCCCGCAAGCCTGTGATCTGGGACGCGGAAGTTGACCGGAGGCGATCCGATTGGACCTGGCTGATTGAATCCGGTCCGGGATGCGTAAGTGCGGCGCGTTGGTCTGATTTGGGTTTTGAGAATCGCTGTCGTCTTGACGGCGGTGGGGGCGGTGGCGCCGGCCGGGGCGTCGGCGCGCCGCGCTTCTGGCCTCGGTCCGCTCCGGGAGTGGGGCGGAACCGAGATCCGCTCGCTGGATCCTGCGGTGGCCACGGCGGCCGGGGTCACCGCGCTGCGAATGGGGCAGTCGCCCCTTCAAGACTCGAGCTCACCACCGTCATCCTCGGTAGATTCAAGTTCGAGTCGGGGTGCAGACTCGCCGCAGCCGCCGGCAGATCAGGTGCTCTCTAACGAGACGACGTTCACTCGCTGGGCCTACGTTGCGCAGATCGCCCCTATCTACCAGCGCCCGGCGACCGGTTCGCGGCGGGTGGTGGGGTTGCACTGGTTCACCGAGGACGGGTTCCCGGAGATCTACCTCTTGCTGCGCGCCCACTGGGACGCCACCGGCCGGGAATGGGTCAAGCTGCGGATCCCGATGCGGCCCAATGGTCTGACCGGCTGGGTGCGCCGCCAGGACCTTGGGGCCTTTCATCTCACGCACACCGAGATCACCGTCAACCGCGCCCGCCTGCGCATGTATCTCTATGAGAACGGCCGCCGGGTGTGGAGTGCTCCGGTGGCGGTGGGCAAGCCCTCCACCCCCACCCCGGCGGGGCACTTCTGGATCCGCGAGCGCTTGAAGATCGAGGATCCGAGCTCCGGTTACTGGCCGTATGCGTTCGGGACCAGCGACTATTCGACGCTGACTGACTGGCCGGGCGGCGGCGTTGTCGGCATCCACGGCCCCTACTATCAGCCGTGGGCGATCCCCGGCCGCGTCTCGCACGGGTGCATCCGGCTCAGCGACGCCGATGACGCGTGGCTCGCCGGCCACATCGGGCTGGGCACGCCGCTCGACGTTCAATGAGTCGAGATACCGAGCGTTGACTACTTCATGAGATTGAGAACCTGCTCGCGCCGCTCCTTGCCTTCCGCCATGCTCTGAGGGGGGTGACGTCTCATCCTCCAGCCCGGTGCGGCGGCGTAGCTCCCCTGCCGATGGTGCTCGGGGCCCGCTGCGCCTGGTCCTGGCGCCCGGTCTGGTGGCGGCGTGGATGCCGGCGCGCCGCTGAGCTGGCTGCTGGTCGGCTTCCGCTCCTGGGCCGGGTGACGCCGGTGCTCGGCGCGGATCACCCCGGGTGATTTTGTGGCTGGCTCTTGACATGACCGTGCTTCGCGCAGACAATCCTCGGCGAGGGAGAGGCAACCGCGCCTACTCCGCGGCGGGATGGATGCGAACAATGTTGAAGTCAGCGAGGCGATTGGCTCTGCTGGCGGTGGTGTGCGTCGTGGGGGCGGGCGCGTGGTTGGCGCTGTTCGCGGCGCCGGCGTTCGCGGGGGATGTCAACAACGACGGTCTACTTTCGGCGGCCGTCTATAACGTTACCCCGTATACGATGACCCTGGTGGCCGCGCAGACGCCTCCAGGGTATTTCGGCAACTGCGGGGGGAGTTGCTGGAGAACGCGCCCTGCGCAGACCATCGCGCCGGGGGAGAGTTCGCTCTGGCAAGTCCAGGCACAGCACGTCACGTACAACCTTTTCAACTACTTACAGACCGCTACTTTTGACGCCTGGTTCACGTATCAGTTTGACGTCCTGGGTGACCATCCGGAGTACGAGACCGTGGTGCTCTGGTCGACATATGTCGCCGGGGTCGGCGGGTCGAACCCTTCGTACCCTCTCCTTGAGGTGTACAACACGTATGCGCCGCCGCCCGCGAGCTATGACCCAGGCTTAGGGCAACTCTTGGGCGCTTTAAACGCCGGCCACACTCAGATCACCTACGAGCACAACGTTCCTTATTTGTTCGATCAGTCTTTCGAGCTTACCGGCGACCATACGTTCGATGCGCAGTCAAACCAGGGGCAGGCGCTGGCCGGGGTGCTCAATGCGTTGTGTGTGAAGGCGGCGAGTACGTCGTGTTCGTTTGCTCAGGCCGGACGGTTGAAGTGGGGTGTGGGGGCGACCACGAAGGCGGGGCAGGTGGCCAATTGCACGCTGCCGAAGGCCGATCCGGGCGGGTTGGTGTCGGCGCCCGGGCCCACCGGTCAGCCGCCACCGCCGCCGCCGACTGAGCCGAACTGGTTTGAGGTGGCCTGGGGGTATAAGCAGTCGGCGAGCTTGACCGTGGGCGGGAGCATCACCGCCGCGGCGGAGGGCAGCATCTTGGGGGTGGTGTCGGTGGAGGTGTCGGTGGAGATCGAAGCGGAGCACGAGTGGACCGAGACCAAGGAGCTTGACCGCTCGACCAAGGTGTTCGTGCCAGCTAACGACATCGCGCGGGTGTACGTGGCGCCGACGGTGGGCACGGTGACGGGAACGTTGACGCTGACGTCTGGTGCGGGGACGCTCACGGTGACGAACTTCAGCGAGACGCGCAGCGGGGTGACCAAGGATCCGTTGACCCCGGCGCTGGATTCGATCGTCCGGATCCGGCGGATGACCGCGGCGGAGATCAAGGACACGTGCCTGGCCGTCTCGGCCACCAAGGGCTTGGGCGCCCCGCCGCCGAGGGCGGCGGTGGACAAGGTCAAGCGGGGACAGAGGCGCGATCAGGTGCTGGGGGAGTTGGGAACGCCGGTGCTGCAGCGCTTCCGCGTCACCACCTGCCGGGCGGGGGATGCGCGCTGTGATGCGTTGGGCGGGCGTGGGGGCACCTGGGTGTACCCGGAGCTGCTGGTGGCGTTTGGGGCTAACGGCCGGGTGAGCGCTGTCATCCGGATAGACGACGGTCGCCTGGGGAGGGCAATGGCATGAGCCGAGCTCAGCGACACCGGGCCAGAGGGCGCCGGGTCGGGGTGGGGGCGCTGGTGGCCGGAGTGCTGAGCGCGGGGGCGCTGTCGCCCCCCGCCGCCGTGGCAGCTTCGACCCGCACTGCGCGAGCGGGGTCCTTGGCGGTGGCGCGCAGCGGGCAGGCGCCCAAGCAGGTGATCGACGCCAAGACCGATCCCGCCCAGGCCAGTCAGGTGCTGAACACCGGGTGCGCGGATATCTCCAATTGCGCGTGGACGAACGACACCCCGATCACCGTCGCCTACGGGCGGTATAAGATCCTCGGCGACAAGCTGTATAACTGCAGCCCCGAAGGCGACGATCAGGCCTACGCGGAGACGGCGATCGGGATCACCGACGAGCGTGAGGAGACGACCAGCCTGTCGGAGAGCCTGTCGGTGAAAGTGCAGATCGGCGTGAAGGAGATCGCGGAAGTCTCGTCGGAGTTCAAGGCGTTTAGCAAGCAGTCTGAGTCGTTTAGCACGTCGGTGAAGACGACGAGCGTGGTGGCGGTGCCGCCGGGGTGGGTGGGCTGGACGCAGTATCGGGTGGAGACGGCGTCGGTGACCGGCCACGCGTACATCACCGCCGGGATCGACAAGCTGATCCAGGTCGATGGCATCGACCTGAGCTTCCCCGGCTACACCGACCCCAAGAACCCCAACGACACCCCCGTCGAGTACGTCCAGGTGCGCCAGCCCATGTCCGCCGACGACATGGCCACCCGCTGCGGCGCGATCCCCGGCGGCCTGGGGGCCCGGGGTGCTCGCTCGGCGCCGGCCCCGGCGTCAGCCGCGGCCAAAAGCTTTACGATCAGCGTCTGCCAGGCCACCCCCAGCGGTCCGGCGTTCACCGCCACGGTGCGCCGCGGCCCCCTGAGCCTCGCCTGCACCAGCCGCCGAGTCACCGGAGCTCCGCCCCCGCCGATTCCCCAGGCCACCGCCACCCTGATTCGAGGCGACCGCACCTACGCCTCGGGGAGCGACATCCAGGGGCGGATTCAGCTGACCGCCCACCGACCCCTCCCCGCGGGGCGATACACACTGAACCTCCGCCAACCCGAGCGCATATCTCGGCACGGCAGCCGGCACTACGCCGTGACGTACGCGCTCACGGTGATTCCCATCTCGCTGCGCTGAACGCCGGGGCTACGTCAGGCAACGGGTTCGCGTGGTTAGGCGGCATCTGCATCGACGCGCGGGGGCGCGCCGGCTCGCAGCCGTATCGGTCACCGACGTCATCGGGTAAGCGAGTGCGGTTATCCACACCGATGCGTCTCGGGGAGCCGCCTGAGGTCAGGCGCGCTGCTCCCCCGGAGGCCGGGGGCCAAGCAGACGATGAGCTTCAGCGCCCGGTTGGGATTCGCGTGCGCGGCGGCCAGCGGGGCGCTGGCGCTAGCGGCGGGCTCCACCGCGGCGGCGCCAAACCGGCTTACCCGTGAGCGTCCAGCGCAGACAACGCCTCCGGGGGGTAACTGAGGTCCAGTCACTGGACCCGGTCGCGGTGGGCGGTCTGCAGACAGCAGTCGCGGCGCTCGCGCCCGCACTGCGCTCGCGTCCGCCGCAGCTCAGGCTGCCCGACCGAGCGAGCAGCAGCCGCTCTCTAATGAGAGCACGTTCACCCGCTGGGCGTACGTGAACCAGATCGAGACGATCTACCAGCAGCCGCCACAACCTCGGCCCGGATGGCGCGCCCGCGCTGGAGCACCGAATCCGGGCTTCCGCAAACCTATCTGCTGTTACGGGCCCGCTGGGACGCCCAGGGCCGCGAATGGGTCAAGGTGCGCATCCCGGTGCGTCCCAACGGCCGCACCGGCTGGGTCAAGCGCGACGCGCTGGGCGCCTTTCATCTCACTCATCTGCTGGTGGTCGTAGACCGCCAACGGCTGCAAATTCTGCTTTACCGGAGCGGACGGCTGGTCTGGAGCGCCCCCGTCGCTGTCGGCAAGCCCAGCACCCCCACACCTCCCGGCCGCTTCTGGATCACCGAACGATTCAAGATCGAGAACCCCAGCTCGGGCTACTGGCCCTACGCGTTTGGGACCTCGGACTACTCCACGCTGACCGACTGGCCCGAAGGCGGAGTCGTCGGCCTCCACGGCCTACTATCAGCCCCAACTGATCCCCGGACGGATCTCGCACGGATGCATCCGCCTCCGCGTAGCCGACGATGCGTGGCTGGCGAGCCACGTCTTCGTCGAACGGGCGCTCGCCGCCGGCGAGCAGCCGCGTGTAGTCGACCAGTGCTTTCGAGCTGGTGCCGACCTCGCCCACGGCGTGCCAGGAAGCAGGAGCGAGATGACCGACTCTTCGCGTTGTCTCTCGTCCGGTTCAGCGATGAGTGGCGTCGCGTGTGCGCGTGCCGAGCCCCCGAAAGCGGTCGTCACGCAATGGCTGGCGCGCCCGGCGCGGTCGATCGGTCGGTGAGCAGAACTGGCGTCTGGCTTCAGCGCGCCCTGGTGGCGCGTTCGAGAAGGCGCGCTGGGGTCGGCATGTTCGCGGGGCGCCATACGTGTCGCTGCTCGTCGGGCCAGGCGTAGATCGGGCTGCCGTTGCGGATTAGCTCGAGCAGGCGTGGCTCGCCGAGTTCCTCGGCGGACCACTCGTAGACGCGTTGCAGCCGCGGCACGATGACCGCGTAGTTGAGCATCCGGCCTACACGGTGCTCGGCGGCGATGTAGCTCTGGATGTCTTGGGCGAGCGGATAGCGGTCTGGGAGCACGCGGCCGAGTGAGAGGAACGCTCCTGCCATCCCGAGCCGGGGATCGCCCAGCAGCCGGCCGAGGAGGGCGAACCGGCCTAGCGCCAGGCGCGGAGCCTGATTGAGCGCGTGCGCGTAGAGGACGCGCGCCAGCGCGACGTTCATGAAGAAGCGTTCCGCTTCGCTCTCTGCTTCGGCGAGCTCCCGGTGCTGCAGGTAGGCACTCACGATGGGCACGTTGTGAGCTCGGTACCAGTTACGCCCGGTCGGTGTGGCGATGAACTGAAGCCAGAGCCGCACGGCCTGCGACGATGGCTCCCCGGCCACGCCGCCAGACAGCGCCACTGATTCGCATCCGTCGCGCAGCAGCCGCTCGTTCACCGCACGCCACCACACGCTGCCGGGGAGCGAGGCCTCGAGTGCGTTGAGCACACCACGGTCCGCCTGCCAGCGCATGAACGACAACGCCGCTCGTCGGAACGGCAGGTGTCGTGGTGCGCGGCCCGCCGGTCCATGATAGGTCCGCCTGATCAAGGCCAGACGCGCGGTGGGGTCGTCGCGCACGGCCGCGACCTGCGCCTCAGCCAAGGCAAGCGCTTCTGCGTGGTGGCTCATCGCCTAGCCATGGCGCTCTTGGGACGGTCCGGCTGAGCGGTGTGGCCTTGATGTCGGGTCTGAAACGGCAGAACGCCCGGAAGCACCTCGCCGTCATGCATCGCTAGCTGTGGCGCGCACAGCGAGATCACCGGCCTCGGTCGTCTGGCGGGCGCGGTCCCGTGTCAGGCATGAGCAGCCGCTCTCCGCATCCTGAAGTGACGGTCCAGTTCGCTTGCGTATGCAGCGCCGAGCGTTGTCCCATGCTCGTTCAACCATTCGACGAAGGAGACGCGTCCGAGCGCGGGCTGATGGGAGACCAGCAGCCCGGCGGTCAGTCCTCGAATCTCGTCGGCCGTGAGGACGACGTCGCGAACGAGAACGCCGAGTGCGCGGGCGAGCGCGGCCATCGCGGGAGACGGTACGTGGAGGATCGGCGTGCGGTGGGCGACGGCGTCCCGAATGGCTCGAACGAGTTCCTCAAACGACATGGTGTCGGGCCCGGCCGCGTCCATGATCACGTCGCGGGTACCGTGCGCGGCGTGTAGGCAGATGCGCGCAAGGTCGTCGACGTGGATCGGCTGCACCGGGTAGCGCCCGTCGCCGGGCACGACGAACAGCGGCATGCGTCGCAGGATCCGGGCGATGTTGTTGGTCAAGATGTCCCGCCCGCCGCCGAAGAAGAACGTTGGCCTGACGATCGCGTACGGAACCCGGGCAGCAGCCAGAGCCTGCTCGACGAGCGCTTTGCCGCGGTAGTAGGGAAGCGGCGAATCGAGCGAAGGGTTCGCGATACTCACGTGCACGATCCGAGCGACGCGATCCTGTCGAGCTGCCTCGAACAGCACTCGCGAGTTGGTGACGGCGTCGGCGAAAGTCGTCCGGTTTCGGTCGAATCGAACCCAGTACGTGTTGTAGAGCGTGCTGATCCCTTCGAGACTGCGCTCCAGCGGGACCTAGCCAGTCGAGCATGCCCTCGTGGTCTTCGTGGCGCGGGTCCGCCAGCGCTACTTTCAGATCGGCATAGCCCCGGGGTCCGCCACAGTCCTCCGGCGGGCAGGCGCCCTTTCCGCCCAGGCAAGCGGGTAGCTGTACTCCCGGCTCGGGATCGAGTCGCTTCTCGAGAACGATGTCGTGCTCCCAGCCGTCACCGAAGTCATAGTCGTAGTGGATCCGGTCTCCGGGCTGCTGGAGGAACTGCGCAAGCCGAGCGTTGCGCTCATTTCGGTATCACAGTTCGGGATCGGGGATTGCGTAGTCGCCAGACCGTGTCGAGAAGACGTGGAGGTGAGGGTGGGCTACGGTGCAGCCGACCAACAACCGTTCAGACTGGAGACGTGCGAGATGAGCGTGGAGACGAATCGGGCAGCAGGCGGCCGGTCGGGACGGTGTCCGTCCAGCCAAAGGCGGTCTGGATGACCTCGTGCAGCCGGTCGAGGCGGATGTCCGCCGGGACGAGCAGGCGGCGCCAGACTGGCGGCTTGGACATGCCGCGGAGGCTGAGCTTGAGCTGCATGGCTGGTGCTGACGGAGTTCGACAGGACATCCTGGCCGACAGATGTGTATGGCACGGTCCCGCGGAGGTGTATCCTTGATCGAGGTGAGGAAGACCAAGATCAGGCGCACGAACATCAATCTCGACACGGAGCTCGTCGACGCGGCGGCGGCTGTGCTCGGCACTGCGCGGACCACGGACACGGTCCATGCTGCGCTGCGTGCCGTGATCGATCGTGCCGCTCGCGAGCGGCTCGCAACACGCGACTTCGATGACCTGACGCCGGACGTGCTGGAGCAACTCCGCCGCCCGCGACAGCCAGCGTAAGTGCAGCTGGCCGACACCAGCGCTTGGGTGTGGACCCGCGCCGTCGGCGGCGAACTGCGCACCGCCTTCGACGAAGACGTCATCGACGGGCAGGTAGCGACCTGCGACATGGTCCGCCTCGAGCTCCTCTACAGCGCCCGCAACGCCACCGAGTTCACAAGTCTGCGCACTGAACTCGGCGCTCTACCGAACTGCGAGATCGGGATGGATGAGTGGCGGCGGGCGCTGGAGGTCTACGAGCGACTCGCCCGACAAGGCGGGCTGCATCACCGTTCAGTCCGGCATCCCGACCTGCTCATCGCCGCTTCGGCCGAGGCCAGAGGCATTCCGGTGCTCCACTACGACGAGGACTACGACCGCATCGCCGCGATCACCGGGCAGGAAGTCCGGTGGCTGGCGCCGCGCGGATCACTCAGCTGAGCGATGTCCATCCTCCGAGCCGATTGGGCAGTAACTCGATCTCACTGCCTAATCCCCGGGAATCCACCGCAAAATCCGAGGATCTGAAAGGAGGTGAAGAGGAACTACAACAATCCGATCTGCAGGGCTTTTCCGTCTGCGGGGTGGATTTCGCCCATAATTCGGGTCGGTGAGGTCCCCGGTTCAAATCCGGGCGCCCCGATTGAACCTGTACATTTGCAGGGACTTTACGGTCAGCGGTGAGGCCAGGGAGCGAGCCTCATACGTGATAGGTCGGCCGGCCTTGTCGGCTGGGCGTGAGGCTCTCCGCCAAGCCATGCCGGTCGCGCTCCCACGCAACCATGATCTCCTCGCCTCCAGAGCTTCCGGGCGGCGTCGCGGTCAGGACCGGGTCCCGTTCGGTCACGTGCAGCGTGCGCGTGAGCTCGGAACCGATCCAGTTGGGAAACGATCCCTGCGAGGGACCCATCTCTTGGTCTCCCAGTCGGGCACGCAGAGGCGATAGCCGCCAGTGTTCACCTCGACCCGCAAGCCGCCGGGCTCGCGCACGTAGAGGTAATCCTGTTCGCCCATGCCGTGGCGGCCCGGGCCGAACTCGATGGCGATGTCGGCATTCAGAAAGATGTCGGCGGCACGGAGTAGGTCCTCGCGCGCGTCGACCCACCATGCGAAGTGATGGATTCGGCCGGGTAGGGGGGACTGGTCGAGCACCAGCCCGAGGTCGTGTGATTTCTCATTGTTGGTCACCATCGCGAACACGGCGAGGTCCGACTCGTCGTGCAGCAGCGTGTACTCGGTGAACCGGTAGCCGAGCGTGTCTCGGAACTATTCGGCGTCACCCACTGGATCCTTCGACATCACGGTGACGTGGTCGATCTGCCTCGGTGCGACTCCTCGCGGTAGGTATCGCTGAGGACGATCGGGGAAGGGTGATTCCATCCCGGGAGGCGGAACGTACCGCTGCTCCTCCCAATAGATCTCGTGCAGTTGTCCGCCCGGAGAGGTCAAGTACCGTTCAGCGCCGGGTGAGAAACCTCGTCGGTCGGCGCTCAGTGATGTGAGAGGCTTCCGACCCGCTCCTATCATCGGGCCGATGGGATCAGGGGCCGGTTTGGCCGTTTCGAATGTGATCCTCGTCGTCGAGGATGAGCCAGGAATCGTCGATTTCCTGGAGCGCGGCCTTCGTGCACATGGGTGGGATGTGATCTCTGCTTTCGATGGCGAGTCCGGCACGAAGAAGGCGCTGAACGAGGACGAGGATTTGGTCGTGCTTGACATGCTCCTGCCTGGGCGCAGCGGGCTCGAGTTGCTGGCGGACGTGCGCCGGGCCAAGCCTCAGGTGCCGGTGATCATCCTCACCGCTCTAGGGGAGCTTGACCAGCGAGTGACCGGGCTCGACGCGGGCGCCGTCGACTACCTGATCAAGCCGTTCTCGCTCAAGGAGCTGGCGGCGCGGATCCGGGCTCGGCTGCGGGTGGCGCCGGAGGCTTCGACGACCACGATCAGCGGCGCCGGCATCGACGTGAACTTACTCACACGCGAGGTGCGAAACGGCGGTGTGCCAGTTCGGCTTTCGGCCACCGAGTTCGAGCTGCTCGTCTACTTGATGCTCAACCGGGGGCAGGTTCTTTCGCGCGAGCGGATGCTGCGCTCCGTGTGGGGCTACGAATTCGACCCGGGGACGAATGTGGTCGATGTGTACATCGGCTATCTGCGCCGAAAGCTCGGCGGGGCGGCCGGCAAGGCGAAGATCGTCACGGTCCGCTCGGTGGGCTATCGGTTCGATGGTTCGGGTTAGTCCTCTGTTGCCGGTCTCCCTGCGTTGGCGGCTGACAGCCTGGGTGGCCGGCGTGCTGCTCGTGGTCGTCGCGGTCATCTTCGTGGTGGTCTACATCGACACGGGAACCGAGTTGCGCGGCCAGATCGACCGGGACGTCGCCGGCGACACCGCCCAGCTCTCGCAGGCCCTCCGGTCGCTCCAGGGGCACAGCGCGGGGGAGATATCCACCGCCGCCTCGCGCTACGTAGCCTCCCAGTCCTACAGCGCCACCTCGACGCTGTTGCTCGTGATCGTCCCGGGCACAGCGCCGGTGAGCAATCATCCCGAGCTGTTCGGCGCCATTGCCCCCGAGGACGGGGAGAGCGCCGAGCAGCGGGCGAAGGAAAACGCACAGGCGGGCGAGCTGCGGGTGCCGCGGCCAGGCTACTCGACACAGCCCGTACCCGACGTCGGCCCCGTCCGGATCCTCGAACGCGCCCTGACGGTCGGACGGGTTCGACTGGTAGTTGCTGCGGGCGAGCCGCTGGCGATCGTCAAGGCGGCCCAGCACGGGGTCGCTCGCACGTTCCTGCTCGCCGGCGCGGTCACCATCCTTCTCGCGCTGATTGCCTCCTACCTCGCCGGCGCCCGGGTGTCCGCGCCGCTGCGGAGACTTGCCGCAATTGCGACGCGCGTCGATGGCGGTGACCTCGAGCCGCGGATGGAGGTCGCCAAGGAAGTCGGCGGTGAGGTAGGGGTCCTGGCGGAAGCGTTCAACCACATGCTCGACCGTGTCGCCGAGGCGTTCGCAAGCCAGCGCGAGTTCGTGGCCGACGCATCCCACGAGCTGCGGACCCCCCTGACCGTCATCCGCGGACAGCTGGACGTGCTCGCCGCACAGTCGCATCCTTCCGAAGCCGAGGTGCGGCGGGTCGAGCAGCTGCTTCAGACGGAGGTCAGCCGGATCAGTCGGCTGGTGAATGACCTGCTTGTCTTAGCGCAGGCCGGAACCGAGGACTTCCTCCGGTCAGAGGCGATAGGCGTGCGCTCCTTCATCGGCGGTCTTTGGGACGGGGTGAGCCTGACCGCCACACGGCGCTACGAGCTGGGGCCCGTGCCCGCGGGGACCGTTTGGGCCGATCCGGACCGCCTCGCTCAGGCGCTACGCAACCTCGTCCGCAACGCGATCGATCACACCTCCCCCGAAATCGGGCTCGTGAGGCTTGAGGTCAACCGTGCCGCGCCGGACGGGATCCGCTTCACGGTGATCGACGACGGGCCCGGGATCCCACCGGCCGAACGCGAGCGGGTCTTCGAGCGCTTCCACCGCACCGATCCCGGCCGCAGTCGCCTGGCGGGCGGCGCCGGGCTCGGCCTCGCCATCGTGCGCGCGATCGCCCAAGCCCACGGCGGCGATGTTCATGCTCGCGATCCCGCCGACGGCTGCGGGGCACGAGTCGAGCTGATCCTGCCTGGATTCCAGCCACAGGGATTCGCTGCCGCCTATGCCGAAACAGGGTCACACGACTGATCGGGTGCGGCGTGATTTCTGGCGGACCCCTCGAAGGCCTATCTCGCGCTTGTGCGATCGCTCTCCCGCTTGACCCGAGCGCCGCTCCGCGGCCCGGAGCGAGCACCGGTCGGCGCCGCGGTGATCCGACTTCGCCGCGCGATCCGCGCCGCATGCTCTCGTCGCGCTTCGATCGTACCGCTGATGGCGCACGCGATCAGGACCACGATCGCGATCATCGCGGCCACGGCGAGGCCCGGGGTCAGCGTCAGGACGAGGATCGCCGCGGTGACGGCGATCCCGAGATCGACTAGCAGCACGTGGCGCGTCCTCACGGCGACAGCCTCCGGTAGATGGGCCTGGGCAGGTGTCGCAGCACGGCGAAGATGAGCCGCAGGCTGCCCGGGACGACGGGGACAATCCAACCCGCGGGGACTACCTCGCGCAGCAGCTCGCCGACCGTGGCTCCGGCCTGCGCGGTGACGGTCCCGCGTTCGGCCTCGAGTTCGATCCGCTTGAGTCGCGTCGTTTCGATCACGAGACCGCCCGCCACCTGCGCGGCGTCGCCGTAGCTGCGCCCCATGCCTCGGGGCGGCGCGCCAACCCACGCGGCGCTCTGCGCGGCGCTCTCGACCGCCGTGCGCAGCCGCCTGGACGCTGTGGGGGCGGAGCGCCGATACCTCGCGCCGTCGCCCGCGCCCCACCCGGCGATCAACGACCAGGTGGGCGAGCTCGCGGTCAGACGAACGGATGGCGCTTCAGCTGGCGGCATGGACCTCTAGCGCGAACAGCGCCAGCCACAGGAGTCCGGTCAGCTGCAGCGGCCGGTCGGACAACAGCACCTCTTCTGGCGCCTCGCCGGCTCCGGCGTGCACTAATCCGCTGTAACGAAACAGGCAGGCGGCGAATGGGACGATCGTGAGCGGCCGCCACGGGATCCCTCGCACGGCGGGAAGCGAGAACGCCCATACGCAATACGCGAGCAACGCGACCACGACGGCCCCGGCCATGATCAGCTCGAGCGTCCTCGGGCTGTACGTGTGCAGCACGCGTCGCCTGTGCCCGTTCCCCCCTTCGGTCCGCCGCAGCTCGGCGTAACGCTTGGCGGCGGCGACGAACACCGCCGAGCTCATGACGACCAGCAGGAACCAGCGGGATAGGGTGACGGGCGCCGCGACGCCGCCGGCGACGGCGCGCAGCATGAATCCGCCGGCGACCGCGAAGATGTCGAACAGGATGAGGTGGCGCCACACGAACGTGTAACTCAGCGTGAGCGTTAGGTAGCCGGCGGCGACCACCGCGAGCAGTGCACCAATCGCGGAGGACAACAGCATCGCGGCGAGGATCAACGAGAGGCCCAGACCGGTGGCGATTCGCGGATCGATCTCGCCCGCCGCCACCGGACGGTGGCGCTTGCGAGGATGGCGGCGATCCTCGTCGACATCGCGGACATCGTTGATCGCGTAGATACCGGATGTGAGCAGGCAGAATGCCACGCACGCCACGGCCAGGCGCCCAGGTACGTCGTCGTGTCCCAGAGCCCCAGCCGCCCCGGCCGCGGCGACCAACAGCGCGTTCTTGATCCACTGCTTGGGCCGCATCGTGACCATCACGGCACGAGCGCGCCCGCGCGGCTCTTCGGGCAGAGCCAACCGGCCCGCGGTCGCAGAGTCCATGGCGGCACGGTACGCCGACTGTCTCAAGAAAACGTAGGAGCGAGATGAGGACCTTCTCAGGACTCCTTTAGCATTACTGTTAGCAGGCGCTTCATGGTTAAGTTCGATGCCCGTCCGCACGCCAGAACGGTTCGATGTCTCACCTGACGGTTCCTCCTTTCTGACCTCGAGCCGGCGTCGCGCCCGAGCCGGTCCGCGCGCATCCGCCGAATCGCGACGGCCGCTGCCGCGCTGTGCCTGCTGCCGGCGTTGGTCTCCTATTTCGAGCGCTCACGAACCGATCCGACTCGAGCCTCGGGATCCGGACGGTCGAGTGGATGCGCGACAACGGCGCCCGGGGCCTGGTCGACGACGTCGAGAACTTCTACTACTCACTGACCGCGCCGAGGAAGGGCGGACCGGCGCTCAACGCGCTGCCCAAGCAGTCCGGAGCGGTCGCGGCGAAGCCGGTCCGCGTCCTCCCCGAGCACGTCTACCGCCCTCCGAACATCGCGCCGGTGATCCGTCCAGCGCTGCTGGGCGAGGGGGTGTGGCGTCCGACGTTCACCGGCGCTCGCGGACGCCCGCCGGTGCTCATCACGAGCTTCCGCCCAGAGCCGGCCTACCCGCAGCTCGTCGCCGGCGTGGCCTGGATCGACCACACGCGCACCAGCGTAATGCTCTACCCCGGCATCTCCGAGCCCGCGGTGGCGATGTCGTCCCGGGGACCCGAGGAGGTTCCGGTGGGGATGGGCTCGGGCCTGGTCGCGACCCTCAACAGCGCGTTCAAGCTGAACGACTCGAGCGGCGGGTTCGCCTACGACGGGCACATCTGCGCGCCGTTGCGACCGCACGAGGCGACAATCGTCCGCTACCGCGACGGACGCGTGGATGTGATCGCGTGGCAAGGCGGCCCCGGGGTGCCACCCGACGTCCTCTACGCCCGCCAGAACCTGCCGCTGATCGTCGACCACGGGCGCCCCAACCCGAATCTCTCGGATGCGTCCGAGTGGGGCGCGACGCTAGGTAACGCGATCATGGTGTGGCGCTCAGCGGTTGGCGTCGATCGCCACGGCAACCTGATCTACGCCGCGGCAAACTACCAGACCGTCAGCTCGCTGGCCGCGATTATGATCCGCGTCGGCGCCGTGCGCGCGATGGAGCTCGACATCAACACCTATTGGACGAGCTTCATCACCTACCGCTACCACGGCGCTCGCGCTCCTCCAACCTGCTCGCCGACATGGACCGCCCTCCGACTCGCTACCTGACCCTAGACGACCGCGACTTCTTCGCCGTCTACCTGCGCTGAGCTGAGAACCTTCTCATCGGCGGGCGCGGGGGCAAGGAATGGCCCGGTGCCGGTCGAAGCCGCTCCGAGGAGCGCGCGCATGGCCACCCCGACCCCCAGCCGCGAGGCGATCGAGCGTTACCAAGCGCGAATCCTCGCCTACGAGCAGCGCGCCCATCGGGGGCCACCACCCGGGCGCGCCGTCCGCGATCGCGAGCGCGCCCGGCGGGTCGCTCCACCACGATTTGCCGCGCCACGAGTGCGCGCGCGGCGGATCGTCGTGCTGACCGCGTTGATCCTGCTGCTCGACCTGGTCGGCTCGTTCGCGCTCGCGATGATGAAGCCCTCCAACGTCCCGTTCGGCGTGCGCGCCGTCGAGTGGCTGCGCGACAACGGTGCCGCCTGGCTCGTCTCGGACATCGAAGGCATCTACTACTCCTTGAGCGCCCCCTCGACCGGCGGCCCGCCGCTGAAGAATCTCCCCCGGGTTGGAGCAGGCGCACGGCTCCAGGCAGCCACCGACGCGCCGCCGCCAATCCCGCCGGTCATCAACCCACCGCTCCCGGGCGAGGGCCAGTGGCACGGAACCGGCCCGAGAGTTGGCGGCGCCCCGGCGGTGCTGGTCACCACCTTCCGCCCCGATCCGAACTACCCTCGGCTGGTAGCCGGGGTGGCATGGATCGATCACACCCGCACCCAGCTCGCGCTCTACCCCGGCCGCTACGAACCCCCCAACG
Source organism: uncultured Solirubrobacterales bacterium (assembly GCA_963799745.1). Lineage (GTDB taxonomy): Bacteria > Actinomycetota > Thermoleophilia > Solirubrobacterales > Solirubrobacteraceae > Palsa-465. The sequence continues at coordinate 159,143 of CAWCYH010000014.1, forward strand.
ACGGCAACCAGCCGGCTGAGGTGCCGCCCCAGTTGCGCTCGAGCCTGCTGGCGACGTTCAACAGCGGCTTTAAGCTCGAGGACTCCGGCGGCGGGTTCTTCTGCCAGGGTCATCTCTACGCGCCGCTCGCCGACGGCCAGGCGACACTGATCGGCTACAGCAACGGGACCGTCGACGTGCGCACCTGGACCGGCGGGCCCGGTCCCGGGCCGGGGGTCGCGTTCGCGCGGCAGAACCTGCCGCTGATCGTCGAGAACGCACAACTCAACCCCGCGCTCGGCAACGACTCGCTTTGGGGCGCCACGCTCGGCAACGCGGTGCGGGTATGGCGCTCCGGGATCGGCGTCGACGCGCACGGCAACCTCATCTACGCCGCCGCGGACATCCAGACCGCCCACAGCTTCGCGCTGATCCTCCAGCGCGCCGGCGCCGTGCGTGCAATGGAGCTCGACATCAACTACGAATGGACAACGTTCAACTTCTATGGGGCGTACGGCGCGCTGGACCCCGCCAAGCTGCTGCCCGACATGTCCCGTCCGGCGACCCGCTACCTGTCGCCCGACGACCGCGACCTCTTCGCCGTCTATGCACGCTGAGCAGCCAGGTGGCCCGGGCTGACATGATCGACCGATGCGGGCCGTTCCTGGTGCGCTGCTAACGACGGTTGTGGCATTGGCCGGGTGCGGCACCTCGACGGGCGTGCCGGCCGGGCATGGTGCCGTGGTGTTCGCCCAGGACTGCGCAGCGTGCCACTCGCTGGTCGGGAACGAGTCAGAGCACAAGCAGGGCGGTGCTCTGCTCGGTTATCGAATGAGCCCCCCGGCGCTGCTCGAATTCGCGCGAGAGATGCCGGTCCGCCACCCGCTGACGAACGCCCAACTGGCCGCCGTCGTCGCCTACATCGGGGCGGCCGAGCGGCGCGACCGCCGTTAAGCCGCCACGATCAGCTCCCCGACCGCCGCCACCGTGCCCGATGCGGCGCTGCCTCCGGCCACGATCAGCCGGTCTCCGAGCGACACGACCCCGGCGTCCGACAAGGGCTGCGGAAGCGTCGCGGTCAGGCGCACCTTCCCGGTCCGGGGGTCGATCGCCCACACGTCCGCGAACCGGTCGGTCTCGGTCTCGCCGCGGCCGCCGACGAGGTACATCGTGGCGCCGATCACCCCGGCGCCGGCGTGGGTGATGCCGGTCGGCAGCTGTCCGATCGTGGTCACGGCGCGGGTGTGCGGGTCGTAGCGGAAGATCCGGTCATTGGTCCCCTTCGGTGTGGAGCCGCCAGCTACCAAGACGTAGCCGTCCACATATGCCGCGGCGGCGTACCGGAGCGCGACCGGAAGCCGGGCGACGACGCGGACCGGGTCACCGGGGGTGTATGCGAGGATGGTGTCCAGCCAGTCGACCCCGTCGAACCCGCCGACGACGTACCCGGTTGAGCCGTCGCCAGTGACAGCGACGTCGGAGGCCGCCGCCGGCAGCGCCCCCGCGGTCGTGATCGCCCCGCTCGCGGGGTCGTAGGCGAGGACGTGCGAGTACTGGGTGTACTGACCGCCGCCGAACACGTACACACCGTGGGGCAGGGCGGCGGCCTGGGCGTCGTGCTGGGCGTTGGGGAGCGCGGCCCGGTCGGCGGCTCCGCGGAGACCGCCCACGATCACCTGGTCGGTGGAGGTGTCAGCCGCAGTCAGGCCGCCGAGGAGGACGAACGCGTCCGGGCCGAGCCGGGCGCTGGCCGGATCTCGTACGGGCGCGGGTAGGTTGAACAGCGAGCGGTAAGACAGTGACACGCGCCGGGCCCCGATCGGCGCGCCGCGCGGGCGGGGACGCTCGCCCGTCCGCCGATGAGCGTGCGCCGGCGCCGTGCTTTGCCCACCGCAGCCAGCCAGGGCGAGCAACGAGAGCAGCGCCGCGAGCACGCCGCGCGCCGGTGTCGACCGGATCCGGATGAAGGACCGTGCGTTGATAGCGGCCAGCGTAGCCACACGCGGCGATCCGGGCGTTGGCCGAGCCATGCGGCTGAGAAGTTCCTCACAAACGCCCACCCAGCTGAGACATCTCTCACCTTCGGCGTGATTGGCGCGGTGTGCCCGATCGCGCGGTTTAGCCTCGCGCGGTGACTTCAGCTGGGAGCTTGCGCGGCACTATCCCCTTCCTCGTCGCGTGCATCGCATGGCTGGCAGGCTGCGGCGGCACCGCACGTCCAGCGCGCCACGAACGTCATCCGCGCGCTAGCGCGCGAGCCACGATCGCCCGATTCGCTCAGGGCACCAACATCTACGGTCACGACGGCCCCGGCGACCTGTCGCCCACAGTCGCCGGCGACCCGGCGCTCGTGTACGTGCCCAACAGCATGAGCAACACCGTCGACGTGATAAGCCAGCGCACGTTCAAGATCGTCGAGCAATTCCCCACGGGTGAGCTCCCCCAGCACGTAACCCCCGGGTGGAACTTGCGCACCCTGTACGTCGACAACGACCTCGGCAACAGCCTCACCCCGATCGATCCACGCACTGGCCGGCCAGGCACCCCGATCGCGGTCGAAGATCCCTACAACCTCTACTTCACCCCCGACGGACGCTACGCGATCGTCGTCGAGGAGCGCCTCCAGACGCTCGCGTTCCGCAACCCGGACACGATGCGCCTCGAGCACACGCTGTACGACCCCACCTGTCGCGGGATCGACCACATGGACTTCTCGGCCGACGGCCATTACGCATTCGCCAGCTGCGAGTTCGCCGGCCGGATGGTCAAGATCGACCTGCGGACGCTCCAGGTGGTAACGACGCTCGTGCTGGATGGCGGATACAGCAGCCCGCAGGACGTCAAGCTCGCACCGGACGGCCGGCTCCTGTACGTGGCCGACCAGTCCGGTGGCGGGGTGTGGGAGATCGACCCCTCCAGCTTCACGGTGGTCGGCTTCCTCAAGACGGGACCAGGGGCGCACGGCCTGTACCCGAGCCGTGACGCGCGTTTCCTCTACGCGTCAAATCGCACCGCCGGCACGGTCTCGGTGGTGAGCTTCCGCACTCGGCGGGTCGTGGCGACCTGGGTGATCCCGCCGCCGGCGAGCCCCGACATGGGCGGCGTGTCGGCCGACGGCAAGACGCTGTGGCTGAGCGGGCGCTTCAACGCCGACGTGTACGCGATCAACACGCAGACCGGGCAGCTGCGAGCGCGGATTCCGGTCGGGCTCGGCCCGCACGGACTGTGCGTGTGGCCACAGCCCGGACGCTACTCGCTCGGCCACACCGGGATCATGCGCTGACCCACTGCCGCCGGGATCCGAGCGATTTGCCCGAGGCAATGCCGCTCGAGTAAGACCAACGTAGGAACCGCTCGTGAGAGCCTTCCGCGAGCGGCAGAATGCGTACATGAGGCTGCTCGTGGTCGATCGCGACCGCGGCTCGCCCGATGTCCTACGGTCAGCACTCACCGTCAAAGACCCTGGTGGCCGGTGCGCGATGCTTGCGACGACTGGGAATGCTCCTTCCAACAGGCGCAGATCGCAGATCGGCTGGGCCGCTCACCGGCGACGATCAAGGCCTACTTCTATGACCCGTCTCATGCTAACAAAAGACCTACGGACAGCCCGCAGGAGCGACGACAGTTCTGCGCGCTCCTGGTCATGCACGGGCGTCGAACTGCAAGCGGCTCCTCGGCTCTCGCTGCGACGGCACGAGGCCGGG
>CAWCYH010000015.1:0-73852 GCA_963799745.1 uncultured Solirubrobacterales bacterium
GGTTTTTTCGACCCCGCCCGCTTGCGCGGACGGGGTCGGTTTGTTGGTGGACTTCGAGCGCGAGCACGCCGTGGATGTCACAGCGAGCCTCGCGCCGACAGCGGGCTACGCGTGCACCGCCGGCCGAAGCTCTGGTTCGGGCTCGACCATCGGGACCTGGTCGCGGGCTTCGAAGAATTCCGCGCCTTCGATGCTGATGTGGGGGACGAGCCGGTCGAGCCACCGCGGCATGTACCAGTTGGTCTTGCCCATCAAGACCATCAGCGCCGGCACGAGCAGGCAGCGCACGATCGTGGCGTCAAGGATGACGGCGACGGCCAGACCGATTCCAAACTGCTTGACGGTCGGGTCGCCGTTGAGGACGAAGCCTCCGAACACGAAGACCATGATCAGCGCGGCGGCGGTGATCACGCGAGCACTGGTGACCAGTCCGGAGACGACCGAGCCTTTGTTGTCCTCGCCGGCGTGGACGTGCTCCTCGATCTGGCTGACCAGGAACACCTCGTAGTCCATCGAGAGCCCGAACAGGATCGCGAACATGAACAGCGGCACGTAGGACACGATCGGCACGGAGCCGCTGAGGCCGATCAGGCCGTGCAGCCATCCGTACTGGAAGATCGCGGTCAGCACGCCATACGCGGCCCCGATCGACAGCACGTTCATCACCGCGGCTTGTAGCGGGATCACGACGCTGCGGAAGGCGAGGATCAGCAGCAGGAAGCTGAGGGCGATCACGACCAGGATCTGGAGCGGGAGCTTGCTCGAGATGTTCGACGCCAGGTCGACATAGCCGGCGGTGGTGCCGCCCACGTCGGCCTTCATGTCGGTGCCCTTCTCGGCCGCCGGGATGACGCTCGAGCGCAGCGTGTTGACGAGGTCCGCCGTGGCCTGCTCTGCGGGGCCCGTACTAGCGATCGCGTTGAAGTAGGCCGTGGTCCCGGGCTTGTCGATCTGAATCGGTGTGATCGCGGCGACTCCCGAGGTCTTGGAGACATCCTGCTGCAGGGTCTGCAGGCGTGGATCGGTCGCCCGTGAGTCGCCGGAGCTGCTCGCCGAACCGCTCGAGCCGCTGGTCGAGCTCGAGGAGCCGGACGAACTGCTCGAGCTGCCGGACGAACTGCTCGAGCTGCCGGAGGCAGCCTTCGCGGGTGACCCGAGCGAAACCGCCACGATCAGGGGTCCGTTGACGCCCGGTCCAAAGTTCTTTGAGATCAGGTCGTACGCCCGGCGGGCGGTGGTCGAGCTGGACAGCGCTGCGACGTCTTTCTGCCCCAGGTTCAGCGAGAGCAGCGGGATCGCCAGGGGGATCAGGATGACCAGAGCCGCCAGCCCTGCGATCACCGGCCGGCTGGCGACGCTGGCCGCCCATTTTGCCCACAGCCCCTTCTTTGGGTCGCGATGACGGCCGCGCACTCGCAGCGAATTGATCCGCGGCCCGGTGATCGCGAGCGTCGCGGGTAGCAGCGTCAGTGCGGCAAGGACCGCGACGACGACCGCGATCGCGGCCATCAGGCCCATCGTTGTCACGAGCGGGATGTTGGCCACCGCGAGCGACACGAGCGCAATCGTCACGGTTCCACCGGCAAAGAGCACCGCACCGCCGGAGGTCGCGGCCGCGCGGGCGATTGCTTCCGGCAGGTCGAGGCCATCCTCAAGTCCGCGGAAGTGCCGCGTCACGATGAACAGCGCGTAGTCGATCCCGACGCCGAGTCCGATCATCGTGGCCAGCGTCGGGGCGACCGTAGAAACCGTCATCACATGGCTGAGGATCCGGATGATCGCCAGCGTCGCGGCCAATCCCAGGATCGCATTGAAAATCGGCAGCAGCATCGACACCACGGTTCCGAAGGTGAGCGTGAGGATCACCATCGCCGCGACGATCCCGATCAGCTCGCTGGACTCTGTCGACGGCTTGGACACCTTCTGACCAAGCTGGCCGCCAGTCTCGACTTGGAGGCCCGCCCCCTCTGCGGGCTTGGCCGCCGCGTTGATGATCGTCTGAGCGTCATCGACCGACAGCGCTCCCGGGCTGACCGACAAAGTCACCGACAGGTACCCCGTCGCTTGATCCTTGCTGAGCGCCGAGGCGCCCTGCGAGGTGAGCGGATTGACCACCGAGGCCACGTCCGGCGCCTTCGCGACGTCGGCCGCGGCCTGGTTGACTGCGCTGGAGTACTTCGAGTCCGTCAGCTTCCCGCTCTTGGCGTGCAGCACGATCGGACTCGATCCATTGGCCTGATTGGGAAACGATTTGGTGAGGGTGTCCGTAGCGCGCTGGCTATCGGTCCCCGGCAGGGTCAGATTGTCGTTGGTGTTGTCGCCGAGGCGGTGAGATACCCCCACCAGGGCGATCGTCACCAGGAGCCACGCGCCGAGAACCACGAAACGACGACGGGCGCAGAACCGCGCCAACCCGTAGAGCACACCAGTCATAACCGGAACCTTTCCTCTTCGCAGCTGTTCGCTGCATTGACTCGAGGAATCCTCAGGGCTACCGGGCGCTGATCACAAGGGGGAGCACCCGTGTGTTTACCCTATGGTTTTCCGGGCCGGGACAGTCCACCCGGAGTGGTCGCGGGGCTACTCGCCGATCGCCGCCGCCAGCTGGAACCGAGAGCGGATCCCCAGCTTCTGGTAGGCGCTGCTCAGGTGGCGCTCGATCGTCTTCTCGGTCACGAACAATGCCTGTGCGACCTCGCGGTTGGTGCGACCGTCCACCGCTTGACGGCACACTCGCCACTCCGCTGCAGTCAGCGCGCCAGGCCCGGTGAGGTCGATCCGCGCGTGGCGCCCGGGCCCCGCTTGTAGCTGGTCCCGCGCTCTTTCAGCCAGCACGGTCGCGCCGCACGCCCCAGCGAGCCTCATCGCCCTCCGGAAAGCATCTCGGCCCTCCCGCCGCCGTCCCGCGCGGGTCAGTTCTGCGCCGAGGTCAGCGAGCGCATGGGCCAGCTCCAGCCGCGCGAAACTGGGTTCGAGGACCGAGACGGCCTCCTGGAGCAGCGCGAGCCTGTCGTCTCCACCGATCGCCAGCGCCGCTGCCCGCAACGACAGTCCCAGCGCCCCGGGCGCGCCGACCCGACGGGCCATCGCCAATTGCTCGCGCGCCAGCCTCGCAGCCTCATCGGTCTCGCCCAGCGAGGCGAGCGCCGGAGCCGCGAACGCCTTCCAGTCGCCCGGCCAGAGCAGACCAAGTGCCTCGAGCCGCTCGCCACACCACAGCAGGTCCGCGACACCGTGTTCGACTTCGCCTTGGGCGATCCGCAAGCGCCCGCGGGCAATCAAGTACTCGGCGGCGTAGGTACGATCCTCAGCAATCCCGATCGCCTCGCCCCTCTCCGCCAGCTCGGCCGCAGCCCCGAGCGCTCCGCGCTCAATGTGCACGACGATCGCCACCGCTAGGAGCTCCGGCACAGCGAAATGCGGTTCCTCGACCAAGAGCAGCCCGGTCTCGGCTTCCACCTGTGCGTCGGGAAGCGACCCTTGCGCGAGTGCGATCGCAGCGCGTTGCTGGTGAATGATCCCCAGCCTCGTCGCGTGCCCCTCGCGGCGGGCGCGTTCCAGTGCGATATCAAGCAATCGAACGGCCACGTCGAAGCGCTCGCCACGCCGCAGCGTCAGCAGAGCCAGCAACCCGGCGTTCGTCTCTGCGCCGGGTGGGAGGCCGGCCATCAGCGCCGCCTGGACGTCCTCCACGGCGGCCGCGGCCGGCGCTCCCCGAAGGAGCCTCTCTTGGGCACCGTGGATGCTCGCTACGGCCTCGAAGCCAGGATGACCCTCTGCATCGTCACGAAACCGCTGCAGGTGGGCGGCGAGGCGGGGACGCAGTTGCGGGACGGCTGTGGTGATCATCAACAGCTCGGACCCAAGCTCAAGCGAGCGCTCCGGATCGAGGGGGCGAAACTCGTCGGCGAGCGACGCGAGTGCGTCGACAGCGGCCTCAGCCGAGCGACCCCCCGACACGATCGCACATCGTCCGAGCGTAGACGCCGCATCGGCACGAGTCGTCAGCTCAGCGCCCGTCGCCAAGCACGCGCGCAGGTGCTCTTCGGCTGCTTCGAACTCCATCGCGGCCACCTCGTAGCGACCGAGCTCGGTCAGGATCTCGGCTCGTTCCTGCTCTCGCGGTGATTCGGCAAGGGCTCGACGCAGCCGCGCGGCGGCTGCGCGGGGAGCGCCTCGGCGCCCGGCCGATGTGGCGGCCAAGCGGAGCGTCTGCACCCTACGCTGATCCCCGGTGGCAGCGGTCAACAGCAGGTGTGCGGTGAGACGCTCGGGCGAAGCGCCCTCCCGTGCCAGTGCTTCCGCCGCCGCGGCGTGCCGCGCTTGCCGCTCGCCGGGCGCGAGATCCTCATACAGCGCCGCGCGCACGATTGGATGAACAAAGCCCAGGCGCTCAGCCCGAACGAAGATGTCGGCGCGGACCAGGTCATCTGCCGCCGCACGAGCCGCGTCCTCGCTCAGACCGGCAACGCGACCGGCGAGCTGCAGCTCGCAGTCATCGCCAAGGACGGCGACCACTCTGGCCAGCTCGCTCGCCGATGCACGGAGCGTGGCGAGTCGATGCAGGACAAAACGGCTTACGGCGGCCGGCCCAACCGCTTGCACCTCGCTCGCCGCAGCAACCGAAGGCATCACCCCAGCCGCATCGAGGGCTCGCAACAGCTCTCGAAGGAACAGCGGGTTACCGCCCGTCGCCGTATGGCACGAGCGGCAGAACTCCTCGGCTGCCTCGTCGCCGAGGCGCTCCCGCGCCAGAGCCACAGCGGCAGACTCGCTCAGCGGCCGCGGATATAACGCGACCACCGCCGGACGTGAGGCCAACTGCGCCCAGATTGTCTGCGCCTCATCCACCGCCGAATCCAGCGGACGTCCAGCGAGAAGCATCGCGACCGGTAGCCCTTCGATGCGCTGCGCCAGATAACTCAAGAACCGCAGCGAATCCCGGTCGACCCACTGGCAATCGTCGACCAACACGAGCACGGGACTGTGGTCGGCGAGATTCACGATCAACCAGTACAAACTGTGCAGCGCCTCGAAGCCCGCGTCGGCGGCGCCCGAGTGCCGCTCGTCGAGCTCAAACAAGCGCTCCGCGGGACCAGCCGCACCGGCGAACAGATCGCTATGACCCGATCGCTCGCTGATGACGGGCTCCAACAGCTGGCGCACAGCTCCGAACGCAAACGGCTGCTCGAGCTCTGAGCCCCTCGCCTCGAGCAGCATCATCCGTGCTCGCTCGGCGGCGGCACGCGCCTCACGCACCAGCTCCGTCTTACCAACGCCGGCGGGGCCCTCGATAAGGAGCAGCGTTCCCTCTCCGGCGCATGCGCGGTCGAGTCCCTCGTGGAGCGTCTCAAGCTCGCGCTCGCGCTCCAGCAGAGCTCCGACCGTCGTGAACGGCACGACCCGACCATACACCCAGCGGTATGGGCCGGAATGAAACCCGGGGGAAAACCTACGGGGATCCTCCCTTGTAAGAACGGTGCTGCTGCCGAGATCCTGCTGTTCAGGTGAAGAGCGTGAGCGAGCTCAACAAGTTGAAGGTTCGGCTGTTCTTCGAGGCAGTGTTGAACGAAGGACGGCTGGAGCTGATCGACGAGCTGGTCGGCGCCGACTACGTAGGCCGTGTCCCCTGCCTCCAACAGAGAGTCCTCGGACCAGAGGGCGTGCGCCGGTTCCTGACAAGTCCCAGCTATATCGACCTGTACGTCAAGATCGAGGACCAGATCGCTGAGGACGACCGAGTCGTGACGCGCTGGCACGCGACGGCCCAGGCGCGCGACGCTCGCGCGCGGCCCCCCGCCGTGCCCGCCCCTCGCTACGCGGGCATTTCGATCATTCGCCTCCTAGCCGGAAAGCAGGTCGACTCGCACACTGAATACACCGTGCTCACCCGCAACGCCAGTTACGAGCCGGTCAAGGTTTGATTCGTCGGTCGAGCTTTGACGTTGCGAGATGAACCGCGACCTGACCGTCGTCTTTTTCTCCTCGGTGGTGGCGACTTTCAACCCTTCGCTGCTCGCCGCGGTGACCGTGATGTTGCTCCTCCCGCATCCGAAGCGCCTCATGTTGGGGTACTTGCTCGGTGCCTACGCAGCCAGCATCACCGCCGGCCTGGCGATCGTGTTCTCCCTCCACGGGTCGAGCGCCGTCGCGGCCTCAAATCACACGGCCAGCCCGGGCGAGGACATCTGCGCTGGTGCAGTCGCGTTGGTGATCGCTTTCTTGTTGGCAACGGGAAGTGACGCGCCCTTGCGGAGGTGGCGTGCGCGACGAAAGGAGGCAAAAGCGAAACAGAGACACAGTGGCGAGCCGTGGCAGGAGCGGATGTTGGGCAAGGGCTCCGTCGCGGTGACCTTCGCGGTTGGTGCCATCCTGAGCTTTCCGGGCGTCAGCTATCTCAACGCGCTCGATCACATCGTCAAACTCAATCCGCAAACCGTGCCGATCGTGCTGCTGGTCGCGTACTTCTGCGTAATGCAGCAGATCCTGCTCGAGCTGCCGCTGGTTGCCTACGCGGTGGCACCAGAGCGCACGCAGGTCGCGGTTTCCTCGTTCAAGGCCTGGCTGGCACGCAGGGGCCGGCGGCTCGCCATGACTGGGCTTGAGCGCGATCGGTCTGTTTCTGGTCGTGCGTGGCCTCATGACAATTAGTTGATTGACTGGGCGACGATCGGCTTCGCACCCCGCCCGAGTCCGGTGAGTATTCGTGGATCCCGGCGATCACGGATACTGCTGCCATGGCTGAGGAGACGTCCGATCGTTGGGACGCGCCGGCGGATGCGCCTTCTGAGCCGCAGATCACCGTCACGTTCTTCCCGCGCTCGAGTCACCATCTGATTCGCCAGCGACTCGCGAGCATCCGAGTTCTCGCGGAGATACGCGCCCTCGTCGCCCTGGCGCTCGTCGCCGCGGCGCTCGCAGCGATCACCGAGCGGGCGCGGCCAGCGGCCCGCACCAGCGCGCCCAGTGGCGCTCGCGCCCGTCACGTGCGTGACGCGGCACCGGCGCCGGATGCCGGGCCGGCGGGAATCGCTGCGGCATATGGGCCTCCGGTTCGGTGCTTGAGGATCACGATCGCGGCCAGCAACCCAACGTACGCCCGCGCGCACGTGGATCGCAGAAGTGCGTGCGCGCGATACCACGGATACGTCAACGCCAGCTTCCACTGGATCGGTGGCGCCTGGCGGCTCGTGCTCGACGAAGGCCAGCTATTCGTGCCCAACGACCTTCTTGCTCCCTGCGGTGCACCTGGGACTGCGCCGCCTCCACGAAGATGTGCTCAGAGCGCGAGGTGAGGACGGAGCGGGGCGACTTTCGCCCTACACAAGCCGCTGGATCCGCAGCCTTCGCACGCCGCGGGGGGTCTGGACCTCGACGACCTCACCCGGAGCGTGGCCCAGGAGCGCTTTGGCGACCGGCGACTGGTCAGACAGCTTGCCGGCCGGTCGATCGGCTTCGGCAGCTCCGACCACGGTCCACGTGTGAACCTCGCCCGTGGCCTCATCCACGATCTCCGCCGTCCGCCCGAACGAGAACGCAGGGTCGTCGGAGTTGGCGTGCACGACGACAGCATTCAAGAGGCGCTGGCGCAACCGCTTGATCCTGGTCTCGAGGTGCGCCTGGTCCTCCTTGGCGGCGTGATATTCGGCATTCTCGCTCAGGTCCCCGTGCTCGCGGGCGGTGAGGATTCGCTGCGCCATCTCGCGCCGGCCGGCAGTCTCGAGCTCGCCGAGCTCAGTCTTCAGGGCTTCGAGCCCCTGGGGAGTAATTGCTTCGCCACCGGAATCTGTGGAAGTGGATCGATAACTCATCGACAACATCCTGCCAGGCCGGGGAAGGCGCGGCGGGCCGAGACGTGGAGCGGCGGCCCGCGGCCCGGATGCTGGCGCGGCGGCCGGATGCTGGCGCGGCGGCCGGATGCTGGCGCGGCGGGCCGGATGCTGGCGCGGCGGCCGGATGCTGGCGCGGCGGCCCGGATGCTGGCGCGGCGGCCCCGAGACCGTGAGCCGACCGCTCCCGCGTGGCACGATCTATGCCGTGCGCGAGATGGTCGCCTTCTTTCGCGAGAACCCACAAGTGTTCGTCCTGCTGGTGATCTGCCTGGTGCTCGGATTGGGAACCTTGCTCGCGGTGGTCTTCGGCCTGATCACCGCAGGCAGCAGTCAGACCACCGGCGAGCCGAGTGGCGTGATCGGGTTCCTCCTCGTCGCGAGCTAGTCCGAGCTCGCTGTGATCGGACGCGCCCGGCGCTAGTGGGCGGCGGGATCCCGGCGAGCCGCATCGCTGCTCGCCCGCACGGGGGAGATGCAGTAGGCAGGGCGCGCCGCCACGGTGCCCGCGCGGCGCGCTCGCTCCCAGCGCAGCGGGCGCCGATGTGGGTGCGATAGGTAGTTGGGTTGGTCGCCGTGCGCGGCGTCCGGCGGGTCGCCGAGGATGTCCTCGGCCCACCTCAGCCAGGTGCGCAGGCGGTCAGCTGAAGCCTGGAACATATGTTCGTGAGAGTAGGGAGGGGCTCGGACGGAACCGGTCGGCGGCCGCGTGTCTCCGCGGGCGAGATCCGGTCACAACGAGGACCACACATCGAGCTTTGTCCGCAGCCGCTCGAGCACCACGTCGGTGAACTCCGTGGTCCCCGAATGACCGCCGAGATCGGGCGTCCTGACCCCCGAGGCGATGGTCTCGAGTGCCGCTTCGTAGATGGCGCGGGAGGCGCGCTCGGCCTCGGCTCCGTACTGCTCGGGGGCGTGACCCAGGACAGCGCCGCACGCCAGGATCATTGCCAGCGGGTTGGCGAGGTCCTTACCCTGGAGCGCCGGAGCGGTGCCGTGTGGCGCCTCGGCCATCGCCACCGTGGTGTCGTAGCTTCCGTCGAACGCCAGCAGCACCGATTCGGCGCCGGCGATCGAGCCGAACATCGGCAGCACCAGATCGGAGAGGCAGTCACCGTCGCGGTTCAGGGCCGGGATCACCAGCGGCGCGTCGGTGGCGCCGGAGAGAAGGCCCGCGTATGTCGCATCGATCAGCACCGGTTGATAGGCAACGGCCGGATGCTGGCTCGCGGCCGCGTCGAGCTCCTCCTTGAGCATCCCCTCGTAGATCGGCGAGACCGTCCATTTGGGGCCGCCGTAGACGCGAGCGTTCATCTTCTCGGCCGTGCGAAACGCGTACTCGGCCACGGCCCGGCAGGTGGAGCGGGTGATCCGGTCGGTGCGGTAGCCGAGCTCCTCGGATGATCCCGTCTCACCTTCTCGCCACTCCTTGGCGCCGTATGCGTCCCCGACCGCCATTCGCACGATCGCGATCGGGTAGTGGACCCCGGCGATCGGCGCCACTCCCGGCAGCCGACGACCCGTCCTGACGATCACCTTCCCGTCGATCTCCTCGCGCAGAATCCGGTTGGGAGAACCGACGTCGGCCGCCCCCTCCGGCGTGATCGTCGCGGCTTTCAGGCCGAGTCCCGCCTCGCGCATCGCGGCGGCGGCGTCGCTCACCACCTGATTGGAGGTCGCTCGGCGGTTCTCCAGCGACAGGTCGAACCGTTCGAGCTCGAGCTCGAGGCCGATGACCGCTGGGTCGAGCAGGCGCAGCGCCTGCTCCAGCAGCTCCTGGCCGGTCTCGTCGCCTTCGAGGACCGCGATTCTGATCGTCCCGGCCATTCCTGAGCGCCGGCGCTTACGCCGCGCCCGCGGCCGGCAGCAGCTCCTCCCGGCGCTCGGTCAGCGCCTCGATCACGATCTGAAGGTGCTCGTCGAACTCGACGCCGAGATCCTCGGCGCCGTGACGTAGCTCGTCCCGGTCCACCGCAGCCGCGAAGCTCGGCTGCTTCAGCTTCTTCTTGACCGACTTCGGCGACAGGCCGACCAGCCCGTCAGGGCGGACATATGCGCAGGCGAGCACGAATCCGGACAGCTCGTCGACCGCATAGAGCGTCTTTTCCATCGGGGTTTCACGCGGGACCCCCAGAAAATCTGCGTGCGAGGCCACGGCCCGCACCAGTTCCGGCGGGTAACCGCGTGCCTCGAGCTCGCGCAGCGCGTACCGGGGATGGCCGTCTTCGAGGTTCGGGTAGCGCTCGTAGTCGAGGTCGTGCATCAATCCGGTGAGCCCCCACAGCTCGACATCGCCGCCGAAGCGGGGCGCATAGGCCCGCATCGCCGCCTCAACGGCGAGCATGTGGCGGCGCAGCGACTCGGATTCGGTCCAGTCGCAAAGGAGGTTCCAGGCCTCCTCGCGCGAAATCTCCGATGACATGACTCCTACCCTAGCTGAGCGCTTCCGGGCCGCCCCCGAATCCAAGGCCGGGTCGGATCCGGAACCCCAGGCCGAGGGCCTCCTCGCCGGCCAGGCCACGCCGCCGCGCGCGCTTATTCCAGCTACGCTGGGGACCCCCCGCTCGAGAGCAACCAAGGGGAAGCCACCGATGGAAAAGTTCGTTATCGAAGGCGGGGTGCCGCTGTCTGGCACGATCGTTCCCGCCGGCAACAAAAACGGCGCGCTGCCGATTCTCGCCGCCTGCCTGCTCACCGAGGACGAGGTGATCCTGCGCAACGTCCCTCGGATCAACGACGTCGAGGCGATGACCATGTTGATCGAGAGTCTCGGTGCCAAGGTGAGCTGGCTAGGTCCGGGCGAGGTCCTGATCGACTCCTCGACGATCGAGCGCCATCACGTCGACCGTGAGCTGGCGGAGCGGATCAGGGCATCGTTTCTGCTCGCCGGCCCCCTGCTGGCCCGGCTCGGGCGCGCGCACATGCCGCCGCCCGGCGGCGACGTGATCGGCCGCCGCAGGCTCGACCCCCACCTCGATGCGTTTCGGGCGCTCGGCGCTTCGGTGGAGCATCACGGAACCGACATCGACCTAGCCGCGCCGCCGCTGGGACTCAGTCCGTGCGACTTCCTGATGGACGAGCCCTCGGTGATGGCAACGGAGAACGCGCTGATGGCGGCCGCGCTGACGCGCGGACCGACCGTGATCCGCAACGCCGCGTCCGAGCCGCACGTGCAGGACCTGGCGCGGATGCTGGTGGCGATGGGTGCCTCGATCGACGGGATCGGCTCGAACGTGATGACCGTGCACGGCACGGGACGGCTGCGGGGGTGCACGCACACGATCGCGCCCGACCACATCGAAATCGGCTCGTTCATGGCGCTGGCCGGCGTCACCGGGGGCGAGCTCATCGTCAAGGACACCCGCCCCGAAGACCTGCGGATGATCCGGTTGGTGTTCGACCGCCTCGGCCTGCGCAGCGAAGTGCGGGGGTCCGACGTGATCGTGCCCGGCAGCCAGAAGCTCGTGATCCGCAACGACGATGGCGACTACAAACCGAAGGTCGAGGATGGGCCTTGGCCGGCGTTCCCGGCCGACCTGACCAGCATCGCCGTCGCGCTCGCCACGCAGGCCGAGGGGTCGGTGATCATCCACGAGAAGATGTTCGAGAACCGCCTGTTCTTCACCGACAAGCTCGTGATGATGGGAGGCGCGATCACGATCTGCGACCCCCACCGGGCGATCGTGGACGGCCCGAGGCGGCTGCGCGGTCAGCGGGTCGAGTCCCCCGATATTCGCGCCGGGATGGCGATGCTGATCGCCGCCCTGTGCGCCGACGGTGAAACTCAGATCGGAAACATCAGCCAGATCGACCGCGGCTACGAGCGGATCGACGAACGCCTCCGCGAGCTGGGCGCGCGGATCACGCGGTTGGACGACGTGCCGTCGACCGTGTGAGCCGCACGAGCAGTCCGGGCGGTCCAGCGCCAAGGGCAGGGCGAGCACGATGATCGATCGCATTCCCAGCGGCACGCGAGACGTCCTGCCCGATGAGATGCGCGAGCTGCGCGCGATGACCGACCGCATTCGCGACGTGTTCGAGCGCGCCGGCTACGGGGAGGTCTATACGCCGGCGCTGGAGTACGAGCGAGCCTTCAACATCGGCACGCAGCCGGCCTACCGGATGTTCGACGAGCATGGCAACGTGCTCGTGCTGCGTTCCGATATGACGGTTCCGATCGCGCGGCTGGTCGCGACCCGCTACGGTCAAGCACCGCCACCGCTGCGCTTCTGCTACCTGGCGCACGCCTACCGCGACGTGCGCCCGCAGCGCGGGCAGACGCGAGAGTTCCTGCAGGCCGGGGTGGAACTGATCGGCTCGGCGGGGCCTCACGGAACGGCGGAGGCGCTCGCGGTCCTGTGCGCCGCGCTCGACGCTGCTGGCCTCCAGAACTATCGCGTCGGTGTCGGCGACGCCTCACTGTATCCGGCGCTGCTGGAGGCCGTGGGTGTCTCCGCCGAGGTCCACGATCGGATCCTGAGCGTGCTGGTGAGGCGAGACTTCGTCGGCGTCGAGCGTGAGGTGCGGCAGCTCGGCCTCGCGCACGACGCATCGGAGCTGCTGTTGCAGGTTCCGCGGACGCGAGGGGGCCCGGAGGTACTCGAGGGTCTCTCCGGGGCGTTGCACGACGCGGTCGGCGGGATGCGCGAAGTCCACGCGCTGCTCACACCGCCGGTCGCCGCGCGGGTCATCTTCGATCTCGGACTGGTCCGCAACCTGGGGTATTACACCGGCGCCGTGTTTCAGGTCTATGACCCGGCGCACGGAGTTCCGATCGGCTCCGGTGGACGCTACGACGAGCTGCTGGCGGCGTTCGGTCGATCGCTGCCGGCGGTTGGCTTCGCGCTGAATGTCGAGCGGGTGCACATTGCGCTGACCGGCGAGGAACGATGGCGGGGTCGATGAGCGAGCTGCGCATCGCTGTTCCTCGCGGCGCGCTGTTCGCCGAGACACTCGATCTCCTCGACCGGCTGGGGATCGATACGGGCGAGGTTCGCGAGAACGATCGAAAGCTCCTGTTCGACCGGGCGGGGATCGTGACGATGCGCCCGTCCGATGTGCCGACCTACGTCGAAGCGGGCGCCGCGGATCTTGGCATCACCGGCAAGGACGTGCTGATGGAGCAGCCCGAACGCGAGGTGTACGAGCTCGTCGACCTCGGCTATGGCCACTGCCGGATGGTGCTGGCGACACTCGCAGGGGAGGATCGGGCGGCCGAGGCTCTTCGCCGCCTTGGCGTCGTTCGGATCGCGACAAAGTATCCGCGGATCGCGGCGCGCCATTTCCTCGACACCGGGCGCCAGGCCGAGATCGTCGAGGTCAAGGGCTCCGTAGAGCTGGCGCCGCTGACCGGGCTGGCGGAGGGGATCGTCGATCTCACCGCCACCGGCACGACGCTACGTGAGAATGGGCTGGTCGTGCGCGAGGAGATCGCGCACAGCACGGCGCGGCTGATCGCAAACGCGGTGGCCCACAAACTCAGAGCGCACGCCGTCGACCAGCTGTTGGAGCGACTGAATGCAGTGTGATCGGCTGCGAGCCGACGGGGAGCCGGGCGAAGTCGCGGCCGGGTTGCGGGGGCTGGTCCCCGCGCCCGAGGTGGTGCGCGACGCCGTTGCCGAGATCATCGCCACGGTCCGCTCCCGAGGCGACGGTGCGCTCCGGGAGTACATCCGCCGCCTCGACACCGCCGGTGCGGAGCCCGCCTCGTTGCGGGTCGCCGAGGAGGAGCTCGAGGCAGCGGCCCGGACCCTCGATCCAGATGTGCGCGAAGGCCTCGAGCTGGCGATCGCCAACGTCCGCCGGGTTGGCGAAGCGTGGATGTTCCCGGACGCCACGATCCAGTTTGACCACCACCAGGTGAGCCTGCGAAACAGTCCCGTCGCGAGCGCCGGTGTCTATGTCCCCGGCGGCCGTGCGCCGTACCCGAGCACGGTCGTGATGGGCGTCGTGACTGCGCTGGTGGCCGGCGCCCCGCGGGTTTCGGTGTGCGCGCCCCCGGGGAGTCACGGCGACGTCGATCGCGTGGTGCTGGGCGCCTGCCGGCTGGTCGGCGCCCGCACCGTTTACCGAATGGGTGGGGCGCACGCGATCGCGGCGCTGGCGTACGGGACGGAATCGGTCGGGCGGGTGGAGGTGATCGTGGGGCCCGGCAACCTGTATGTCCAGGAGGCCAAGCGCCAAGTGTTCGGAGACGTGGGCATCGACGGATTCGCCGGACCCAGCGACCTGCTCGTGATCGCCGATCGGGATGCCGATCCCCGGCCGCTTGCGCTCGATCTGCTCGCGCAGGCCGAGCACGGGCCCGGCACGCTGGTGATCGCCGTCTCGGAATCTGACGCCGTCCTCGCCGCGCTGGCAGAGCTGTTGGCGGCAGGGCCCGAGAGCCAGGCGGTGGCGCGCCTGGTCGAGGTCCGCGATCTCGATCACGCACTGGAACTGGCCGAGGCACTGGCTCCTGAGCACCTCCAGCTCGCGGGTCGCGGGGCCGAGCAGCTCGCGCCGGCGATCACCCGTGCCGGCTGCGTGTTCGTCGGTGGCGCGTCGGGCACTGCGTTCGGGGACTACATCGCGGGCTCTAACCACATCCTCCCGACGGGCGGCGCGGCGCGGTTCGCCTCCGCGCTGACCCCGGCGCACTTTCGCCGCAGCTTCACCGAGGTGCGGATCGAGGATGCCTCTGCACTGGCCCGGGCCGCCGGGCCGGTGGCGCGGGCGGAGGGGTTCGAGCTGCACGCCCGTTCGATGGAGGCGCGCATTCGCGACAATCCCAGCCGATGACGCGTACGGCCGAGATCGATCGCAAGACCGCGGAGACCGCGATCCGGGTGACGCTGGCGCTCGACGGGACCGGAGCCGGCGAGCGCGAGACCGGCGTCGGCTTCCTCGACCACATGCTCGACCTGTTCGCGCGCCACGGTCGCTTCGACCTCGACGTGCGCGCGCGGGGCGATCTGGAGACCGGCGCCCACCACACGGTCGAGGATGTCGGGATCTGCATCGGACAGGCGTTCGACCGCGCGCTCGAGGACCGTACCGGGATCTCGCGCTACGGCCAGGCGACCGTGCCGATGGACGAGGCCCGCGCGGCTTGTGCGATCGACATCTCGGGCCGCGGGCTGTGCCTGTTCGAGGCGTCGCTGCCACCCGGGGCGATTGGCAACTTCGATCACGAGCTCACGGAGGAGTTCTTCCGGGCGCTCGCCACCAACGCGAAGCTGACCCTGCACCTGACCGTCGAGACCGGCACGAACGCGCACCATGTGATCGAGGTGGCATTCAAGGCGCTCGCGCGGGCGCTCCGGTTCGCGGTCGCGCGGGACCCCACCGAGGAGGGGGTTCCGAGTACCAAGGGAATCCTCACGTGACAGCTGACCCCAGTCCGCTGATCGCGGTCGTCGACTACGGCATGGGCAACCGCCGCTCGGTCCAGAAGGCGTTCGAGCACGTGGGGGCGCGGGCGGTCATCTCGTGCGATCCCGAGCTGCTCCTCAACGCCGACGGCCTGGTCGTCCCGGGGGTGGGTGCGTTTCCGGTGGCGATGCGCAGCCTGCACGAGCTTGGATTGCTGGATCTGATCCGTGGGCGCGCGACAGGGGGCACGCCGCTGCTGGGGATCTGCCTCGGCATGCAACTGCTGTTCGGACACTCCGAGGAACTCGGCCGGACGGAGGGACTGGGCCTGATCTCGGGAGCGGTGAGTCGTTTGCAGACCGGCGGTCTGCGCGTTCCGCACATCGGCTGGAACGAGGTCTCCTTCGAGCGCCACTCGCCGCTGACGGCCGGACTTCCGGCCGGCGGCTGCCCCTTCTACCACGTCCATTCGTTCGCCGCCCGGCCGTCCGGTTCACGGGTCGTGGTGGGGAGCACGGAGTACGGCGAGCGATTTGCGACGATCGTTGCCGAGGGCTCGGTGTTCGGCGTTCAGTTCCACCCCGAGAAGTCCTCAACGGATGGCCTGCGGATGCTCGGGAACTTCGCGCGGCTGTGCGCGGGGCCGGCCGTGGCGGCGCGAGCGGCAGCGGCGCAAGCATGATCCTCCTGCCGGCGATCGACATCCTCGACGGCAAGGCAGTGAGGCTGACCCAGGGCGACTTCGGGGCCAAGACCGTCTACGACGCCGACCCGCTCGACGCGGCGAGGCGCTGGGTCGAGGACGGCGCTCACGCCCTGCACATCGTCGATCTCGACGGCGCACGGACCGGGACTCCGACGAATCTCCACCACGTGGCGAGGATCGCGAGGGCGCTCGATGTCACCGTCCAGCTCGGTGGCGGCCTGCGCACGATTGATGCGGTCAAGGACGCGCTCGACGCCGGCGCGGCGCGCGTGGTAATCGGAACCGCCGCCTACCGGGATATCGACTTCCTCGACGAGGTCGTCGCCCGGTTCGGCGAGCGGCTCGCCGTTTCCGTCGATGCCCGCAACGGGCTGCTCGCTGCGTCGGGATGGAGCGAGCAGACCGAGCTTCCGGTCGAGTCGGTGGTCGAGCGACTGGGCAGGCGCGGGGTGCACAGGTTCGTCTACTCGAGCATCGACCGCGACGGCACGCTCGGTGGACCGGACCTGGAGGGGGCGCAACGGATCGCCGACGCGGTGCGTGGGAGCTTCATCTACTCGGGCGGCATTGCCTCGCTCGACGACATCCGGGCGCTGGCAGCGCTACGCCAGGTGAATCTGAGCGGCGTGATCATCGGCAAGGCGCTGTACGAGGGCCGATTCACCGTCGCGCAGGCGCGCCAGGTGCTCGACCGCTGATGCACTACAAGCGCGTGATTCCCTGCCTCGACGTCGATCGGGGCCGTGTCGTGAAGGGGATTGGCTTCGTCGATCTACGGGATGCAGGCGATCCCGTCGAGCTGGCCTGCCGCTACGATGCCGCCGGCGCTGACGAGCTCGTGTTCCTTGACATAACCGCGACCTCCGACCGGCGCGAAACGGTCGTCGAGTTGGCTCGGCGGACTGCGGATGACGTGTTCATCCCGTTCACGATCGGCGGTGGCATCCGCTCGGTCGCTGATGCCCAAGCCGTGCTCGATGCCGGCGCCGATAAGACCTCGATCAACTCGGCGGCGCTGCAGCGGCCTGAGCTGATCGACGAGCTCGCGCGGAGGTTCGGTGCGCAGTGCGTGGTTCTCGCGATCGACGCCAAAGCGAGACCCGGCGGGGGATGGGAGGCGTATCTGGCGGGGGGGCGAACCCCAACCGGACGGGACATAGTGAGATGGGCGCAGGAGGGGGTCGAGCGGGGCGCCGGCGAGATCCTGCTCACGAGCATGGATCGCGACGGCACCAGTGACGGCTATGACCTGGAGCTGACGAGCGCGGTCGCCGAGCGCGTGGACGTGCCGGTGATCGCCTCCGGCGGCGCTGGGGAGCTGGACCACTTGACCGAGGCGATCGACGCCGGCGCCGACGCCGTGCTGTGCGCGTCGATCTTCCACTACGGGCATCACACCGTCGCGGAAGTCAAGGATCACCTGGCGGCGACCGGGGTCGCCGTGCGGCGCGGCTAGCCAGCCCCGCCGAGGCTCGGCTGCATGACTCAGCTCAGCTGCGCGACGATCACCGGCGCGTGCGTCGGCGCGAGGCTGCCGCCGGCCGGCTCGGGAGTCACGAGCACCTCGCGCACGCCATTGAGGCTGCCGCTCAGCCCGATGTTCCCGGCGCCGGCAGAGGTGACGCTGAACAGCGTGCTGGTGGGCGATGGGGCGCCGCGGCCTCGCTGCAGCCAGACCTCGTAGATGTGACCGGCGGGCGGCGGCGGGAAGTGGCGGACGATCAGCTCTGCTCGTCCGGAGGCCAGGCGCAGCTGGGCGCTCGCCGCCGCTGCCGTCACCCTCGCCGGGATCACGCGCACGCCGTTGGATCCGCCCGAAGTCAGCGCCACGAGGCCGATCGCGATGACCGCGAGCACGGCCGCGAGCGCGCCGGCCAGCGCCGGTCTCTGTAGCCGGATCCGTGACGGGGGCCGAGGGCTCTCGCCCTTGATCGGCTCGGCACGCACGGCTGCGAGCACGCGCTGACGGAGACCTCGCGGGACTGAGTACTGCGGCGCCGTCAACGGCAACACGTCGGCCACCCGTTGCAGGGCGGCGACCTCGTCTCGGCAGACGACGCAGCTCGCCATATGGGCGCGGAACGCCTCGGCTTCGGTTGCCTCGAGCGCGCCGAGCACGAATGCCGCGGCGTCGCCGCTGCAGTCGTGGTGCTCGGAGATCCCGTTGCCCGCGTTCATCGCGCCACTCGCGCGGTCATAGCACGACCTCCGCAGCCTCGCCAAACGCGACACGCATCTTTGCCAATCCCAGGCGCATCCGTCCCTTCACGGTACCGGCCGGCAGGTGGAGGATGTCGGCGATCTGGCTGTGCGTGAACCCGCCGAAATAGGCCAGCTCGATCACCTGTCGCTGATCGGCGGGAAGCTCTGCGAGCGCCCGGCGGACCTGCCTGGCATCGTCGCGGCGTTCGACCTCACGGTCGGTCAGCTCCGGCGCCGCGAGCCGCTCGGCGATCCCCTCGTCCGACACCAGGCGATGGTCCTTCACCGCTTCCCGGCGAAACGCGTCCACGGCCCTGTTGTGGACCGCGCTCAACACCCACGAACGCACGCTGCCGCGTCCGCGGTCATAACGGGCGCCCGTCCGCCACAGCGACAGGAACGCCTCCTGGACGATGTCCTCGGCCATCGCCCGCCGGCCACACATCCTGTACGCGAGCGAGAAGGCCACACCCGCATGGCGGTCGAAGATCACCTCGAATGCGCGGATCTCGCCACCATGGACGAGCTGCATCAAGTCCTCGTCGGCGAGGGTCCGAGGATCAGAGGGGCGTGAGCGGCGAGCCGGTCTAAACACGTGGCGTCAGCGGATTCGAGCAGGTCCAACCGTTCGAGACCAATACCTGTACGGAGCAACGTCCGCGACGGATCACCGGCCCCCGGGAGTCAGCCGGCTCGCAGCGGACTGGGCGCCGCGCAAGGCCCGGCCCATCCGGCAAGAATGGAGTGCTGTTTTAGCTCGCTGTGCGTCGGCCGCGCTACGCGGCCTCTTCCACATATCCGGCTGCCGCGCATGCATCGCAATACGCGGCGGGCGGGACGCGAGGCTCGTAGCAACCGGGCCGGCAACAGGTTGATGACCGCTTGGGGCGGCCCCGTCCGATGCGGGCGGCGGCGGCATCCTTGAGCTCCTCGCGCATCCGATCGAGCTCCGCCGCGTGGTCCGCGCAGAACCGACGGCCCTTCAAGGCCGGCTGCTGACAATGACTTCCACTACGACAACGCATAGGCATTGAAGGATAGCAAGAACCCCCGAACGCACGTTCCGTGGGCGATTCGTTGCGGCTCTACTTACGGCCCGGGCGACGGGCGTTTCCGGCCGTCCGAGCCCCGATGCCACCGACTGTGCGACCGGCTGCGTGGCGGCGCGCACGGGAGGCTCGCGTGGCCGCCCGCGGGTGCGCGCCAACCCGCCTGGGCAGCAGTTGATAGAGCTTTGAATAGCCGCTCAGGTAAACCGCGCCGGAGTCGCAGACGATTGGATTAAAGGCGCCGTCAGGGAAAAAGAAGACCTGCTGACCGGTCCGCACGTTCAGGCCCGTGGTCGTCCTCGAGCCGAGCGCCGAGTAATAGATGACGTTGTTCAGGATCGTCGCCGACCCCGAGATCCGGTTTCCGACCGGGTGCTTCCAGCGGATCGCGCCGGACTGGGCGTTGAACGCGTAGAAGTTCCCGTCGTAGGAGCCGACGTAAACCGTCGGTCCAAGCCCGGGGATCTCCGCGACCGCCGGTGAGGCGTACACGTAGGCGCCCGTGGCTGTCGCCCAGGCCACCTGTCCGGTTCGGGCCGCGAACGAGTACACGAAACCGTCGGTGTTGCCCATGTAGACCCGTCCGAAGGCGACCGCCGGAGTCGAATAGAAGTTGCCCGAGCCGAACCCAAAATGCGCGCCGTTGGTGCTGACGGCCCAGATCTGATGGCCGGTGTCCGCATTCAGCGCGTAAGCACGCCCGGCGTAGTCACCAAAGTAGAGGGTGTTGCCGGTCAGCGCCGGACCGCCCTTGACGGCGCCGCTGGCATGGTAGGTCCAGTACACGTGTCCGTCGCGCGCCCGCAGCGCGTAGACCGTTCCGGCCTGGTCGCCGAAGTAGACCGTCGTTCCCCACGCCATCGGCGATGACTCGGTTCCCGCCGGCAGGGGATGGGACCAGACGATGCGACCGGTCTTCATCGACACCGCGTCGAGACTGCCATTGCCAGGACTGTGGCCGGAGTTTGAGAGGATCGGCACGAACAGGAGCCGTTGGGCGACGCCGATCGCCGGCGACGCGGCGGCAAGCGTCCCGATCTTGTGCTGCCAGATCAGACGACCGTTCAGCTTGTTGATGGCCTTGATCGACGCGTCGTCGTCGAGCTGGTAGAGCGTGTTCTGGTAGATCACCGGAGGGAACTCGAGCAGGGCATAGTCTTCGTAGCTCCATCCCACGCGGAAGGGTGGCTGCAGCCCGCGGGCTCCGGGGAAGAACCGGGTCCTGGCCGCGTCGTAGCCATACCTCGGCCACTCAAACGTGTTCACCACGACGCGGCGCTTCGGTGGCGGCGCCGCGGCGGTGGAGGTGGTTGGCGCCGTGAACGACAGATTGGGGTGAGAAACGTTGCCGGGCGAGTGCAGCAGGACGAACGCAACCGCGGCGCCCACGATCACGAGCAGGACCGCCAAGGCCACGAGACCGACCCACAGCAGACGCCGCGAACCGAGGCTCGGCATTGGTCGCATGCTAGCCACGCGGTCCCCGGCGAGCTCCGGGAGCGGCTCGTCGGCCGCGCGCGCGAAGATCCCGGACGTGGACGTTCCGCCGCCACCGCCCCTGATCGACCGTTTGCGAGAGCTGCCCGCATCCGCGCCACTGCTGCCCCGCTTGGGGCAGGTGTCCGGCGTCTATCTGGTGGGCGGCGCGGTCCGCGACCTGTTGCTGGGAGGTGAGCCCTTCGACCTCGACCTGGTCGTCGAGGGGGATGCGGCGGCACTCGCCCGCCGGCTGGGGCCGGCACGGATCCACGATCGGTTCGGAACCTCGACGGTGACGCTCGGCGGCTTCAGCTATGACATCGCCCGCGCCCGCAGCGAGCGCTATCTCCGCCCGGGCGCGTTGCCGGAGGTGACCCCGGCGAGCCTGGCCGAGGATCTGCGGCGGCGGGATTTCACCGTCAACGCGATCGCGCTCGCGCTCGGCGGCGCCGCAGCCGGCGAGCTGCGCCCCGCGCCGAACGCGCTCGAGGACCTTCGAGCCGCTCGCCTGCGAGTCCTTCACGACCGCAGCTTTATCGACGACCCGACCCGCCTGCTGCGGCTCGCACGCTATGCGAGCCGTCTGCGCTTTGTGATCGAGCCGCGAACGCTGGAGCTCGCCCTGGCGGCCGTGCGCGGGGGCGCGTTGCGGACCGTGAGCGGGTCGCGGATCGGGACCGAGCTCAGGCTCCTGGCCCGGGAAACCGATCCGATCGCAGCATTTCGCCAGCTGAGCGAACTGGAGCTCGATGCCGCGATCGACCAGCGCTTTGGTGTGGCCGACCCGGAACTCGCCCGGCGTGCGCTCGAGCTGCTTCCCCTCGACGGACGCCGCGACCTGCTTGTGCTCGGCCTCGCGGGGCGGGGGATGGAGCAGTCCGCACTACGTGGGTTGCTCGACCGGCTCGCGTTCGAGGCCCGGGACCGAGAGGTGATCGCTGCGGTCGCACTCCGCGCCGGTCCGTTGGCCGAAGCCCTCGCCCACGCCGAACGCCCCTCGCAGATCGCCGCGGCCCTCGCCGGCGCCCCGCCAGAACTCGTCGCGGTTGCCGGCGCCCTCGGTCCGGCCGATAACGCCCGGGCATGGTTCGAGCGTCTGCGCCACGTACGGCTCGAGATCGACGGTGAGGACCTGACTGCCGCAGGGGTGCCCGAAGGGCCGGCGATCGGGATCGGACTGCGCGCGGCGCTCGCGGCCAAGCTCGATGGCGCCGCCAGCGGCCGCGAAGACGAGCTCGAACGGGCGCTGCGGGCAGCGACGAGCAACGGATAGCCTGCTTCGCCGATGCTGACGAGGCCAAACGAGTTGCGGTGGCGGGGCACGCCCGGTCACTACGAGGTGTATTACGTAACCCTCACCGACCCCCAGTCGGGGGTCGGGATCTGGATCAGGTACACGATGCTCGCCCCGGTCGCGCGGACCGCTGATCCGGCGAGCTGCGCGCTGTGGCTGATCGCGGTCGACCCGCGGCCCGGGCGCTCGCCCCGGGTTGGACGCAAGACAACCCTGCCGATCGGCGAGCTCGACGCACAATCCGACCCGTTCGAGCTACGGATCGACGGAGCAGCGCTGACCGACGGCGGCATGACCGGCGGGTTCGATGACGTGGCGTGGGAATTGCGCTGGACCGCGGCACCGGGCTCCTACGAGCATGTCCATCCGGTGCTCCGGCGGGCCGGGGTGGCTCAGACGGTGTTGGTGCTGGCGCACGGCGATCTGTCAATCGATGGAACCGTCAGCCTGCCGAACGAGACGCTCGAGCTCTCCGGGGCACGCGGAGGGCAGGCACACCTGTGGGGATCAAAGCACGCGCGCAGCTGGGCCTGGGTCCACTGCAACGATTTCAAGGACCTGGCCGGTGACCCGGTCCCGGGGGCATTTGTCGATGCCGTCTCCGTGTTCTTGTCCCGGCTTGGCCGCGAGGTCGGTCCAAGCACACCGGTGGTGGGGCGAGTCGACAGCGAGGACTTCAGCTCGACCTCGCCGCTGAGGGTGCTCACTAACGACAGCGCGTTCGCGCTGACGGGCTGGCGGTTTGAGGCGGTCGACGGCACGCGGAAGCTGATCGGTGAAATCGACGCCGATCGCGACCAGCTCGCCGGCGTCACCTACCACGACCCCGACGGCGAGCTTGCTTACTGTTACAGCAGCGAGACTGCCTCGATGCGGCTGCACATCTACGAGAAGGCGAGGAGGGTGGGCGGGTGGGCCCACCGCGACACACTGGTGTCCGAGGGCAGGGCCCATTTCGAGTATGCACAGCGCACACCGGTTGCCGGCCTCGAGTTGCTGATCACGTGAGGCTGCCCGCCCCCTTCTACGCCACCAGCGAGCATCTCGCGATCGAGTTGCCCGGAGCACGGGCGCTGTTCACCACACGTCGCGGCGGCGTCTCGAAGGGGCCTTTCGCGAGCCTCAACCTGGGGCGCTTGACCGGCGACGACCGTGCCGCGGTCGAGCGCAACCGCGAGCTGCTCGCCCAGCAGTTGGGAGTGCGGTTCGCCCACGGTCGTCAGGTTCACGGCGCCGTCATCACGCGGGCGGTGGCTCCGACCGGCGATCGCTTGTCACTGGATGAGGCTGACGGGCAGGCGACCGCGACACCGGGCGTCGGAGGGCTGGTGCTCACCGCGGATTGCTTGCCGATCGCGATCGCGGGTGAGGGAGCGCTGGCAATGGTTCACGCGGGATGGCGCGGGCTCGCCGCCGGCGTCCTGCTCGAAGGCGTTGACGCGGTCCGGCAGCTCGGCGCGCGTGGTCCGCTGGCGGCGGCGATCGGACCCGGAGCCGGTCCTTGCTGCTATGAGGTGGGGGAGGAGGTGCATGCTGTGTTCGCCGGTCGGGGTCCGGCTGTCCGGCGGGGCCCGAACCTCGACCTCAAAGCCATCGCCCGGATGGAGCTCGGGCGGGCTGGGGTGACCCACGTTCACGACGCCGAGCTGTGCACGATCTGCTCGGAGCCCGCATTGTTCTTCTCCCACCGCCGCGATCGGGGCCTCACGGGGCGCCAGGCAGGGGTGGCGTGGCTGAGCTGATCAGCGGCCTGCGCGCCGAGCGAGTGCGCGAGAACGTCGAGCGGATCCGCTCGGAGATCGCCTCGGCTGGCCGGGATCCTCAGGAGATCCAGATCCTCGCCGCGGTCAAATACGTGCCGCTCGAGGAGCTGGGCGTGCTCGCCGACGCCGGAATCGAGCTGGTCGGCGAGAATCGCGCCCAGGATCTGATCGCCAAGGCTGACGCCTATCCTGCCCGCTTCACCTGGGACTTCATCGGTCAGCTCCAGAGTCGCAAGGTACGTCAGCTGATCCCATACGTTCGCTATCTCCAATCCGTGGCCAGCGACTCCGCATTGGCTCAACTGGGCCGTCACGGAACCCCCGACACGAAGGTCATGGTCGAGGTCAACGTGGCCGGCGAGCAGAGCAAGAGCGGGATCGCGCCGGCAGAGCTCGAGGCGTTCCTGGAGCGCTGCCCGGTCGAGGTCGTCGGGCTGATGACGATGGCGCCGTTCGCGCACGAGGCGCAGGCAAGCCGCCCGTACTTCGCGGCGCTGAGGGAGCTCGCGGAGCGCCACGGGCTGGGTCAGTTGTCGATGGGGACCAGCCAGGACTACCTGGTCGCAGTGCAGGAGGGAGCGACGATTGTGCGCCTCGGCACAAGCCTCTTTTCCTAGAGCGGCCGTCGCGCGTCATAATCATGGAGGGAAATCTTGCCCTGAAGCGAACCTCCCGAGAACCATGGCCCTCCGTGACACCTGGCACCGCACGCTCGTCTACTTCGGCCTGGCCGAGGACGACGAAGGGTATGAGGAGGAGGTTGAGCCCTACCAAGAGCCGGAGGTCGAGCTACAGGACACCTACAGTCAACGGCCGAACGTACGCCGGCTCAGCGGGCGTCGACGCCGCGACGAGATCGACGACATCTTCGCCGACGATGCTGGCCCCGACCGCCGGACGACGACGTTGCGGCCGGTGGCAGGACGCGGCAACGGGCGCAGCGGCGAGGTCCGCGTCCACGTCGTCGCGCCCAAGAATTTCAACGACGTGCAGGACGTGGCGGACAAGTTCAAGGAGTCGATCCCGGTGATCCTCAACCTGCAGGGCACCGATACCGATCTCTCGAAGCGACTGATCGACTTCTCGAGTGGTTTGACGTACGCGCTCGATGGCGGCATGCAGCGGATCGCCGACAAGGTGTTTCTGCTCACTCCGCACAACGTCGAAGTTTCGGCCGAGGAGCGCGCTCGGCTGGTGGAGAAGGGGTTCTTCAACCAATCCTGAGGGCCGCCGGCCGGCTCGCGGCGCGGGGGTCCCTGGCCGGGCTCCGGCGCCAAGGTAGATTTCATTGCATGCAAGTCGGCCTGATCGGAGCTGGCAACATGGCGCGGGCGCTCGCCCGCGGATGGGGTGAGCCGGTGCTGTGCTCCGACGCAGGGTCGGGTCGCGCGCGCGTCCTGGCTGCCGAGAGTGGCGGTGTGGCGCTCGACTCGAACGCGGCCGTCGCCGAGCAAGCCGACCTCGTGGTCCTGTGCCACAAGCCGGCGCAGCTCCGCAACGTGGCGCACGAGCTCACTGGGAAGGTCTCGGCTGTGGCATCGGTCCTGGGAGGCACATCGCTCGCCGCGTTGCAGGACGCCTATCACGGCGTGCAGGTCTTCCACCTGATGCCGAACACACCAGTCGCTGTCCGCCGCGGGATCGTGCTCTACTCAGCCGCCGATGACGCCGATCCGACCATTGAAGCGGACGTGATCGCGCTGTTCCGGCGGGTCGGCACCGTCGTCCCGGTCGAGGAGCGGCTGATGGAGACGGCCGCGGCGATCATGAGCGTCGGTCCCGCGTATGTGGCGCTGCTCGTGGAGGGGCAGGTTGACGCGGCGGTGCGCCGCGGTCTGAATGCCGTGCTCGCCTCCCGTCTGGTCGTGGAGACGATGTCGGGAACCGCCGCCCTGCTGGCGGCGCGGGATTACGACACACTCGCGGTCAGGCGCGAGGTGACCTCGCCCGGCGGCTCGACGGCGCGGGGGCTCGCGGCACTCGAGCGCGCCGGCGTACGTGACGCGTTCCAGGAGGCGATCGATGCCGTTCTGGTCGGGAGCGGGCGCTGATGGCGATCCTGGCGATCACCCGGATCGACATCGCCAACTACGTCAGCGCGCTGTTCACCGTCTACATCCTCCTGATCTTCGCCTACATCCTGCTCAATCTGCTGTTCTCGTTCGGCGTCCGGCTCCCGTACTCGCGATGGTCAGACGTGATCGTCAACTTCCTCCGCGACGTGTGCGAGCCCTATCTTCGGATCTTCCGCCGTTTTATCCCCACGATCGGGATGTTCGACTTCAGCCCGATGATCGGGATCATCATCCTGTACTTCCTCGACACGATCGTGGTCAACGCGATCAGGGGCTGACCGGCGCCGGGTCCCTCGATGGTGACTCACGCCTCGGCGACTTCATCTACCGACGATCGCCCCCGCGCGTATCTTCGAGCCGGGTTGCTGGTGGTTGCCGTCCTGGCCGCCGATCAGCTCACCAAGCACCTGATCGTCTCCGGGATCGCCGTCGGCGACGAGCACAAGTTCCTGCCCGGCATTCACCTCGTCCACGTGCGGAACAGCGGGGTGGCGTTCGGCTTCTTCTCCGGTGGCGGGGCGCTGGTGCTGGTATTCACGCTCGCCGCGCTGGCGGTTCTGCTCGGCTACTTCCTGCTCCGCCCAACCCGCCCCTGGCTATGGGTCCCGACGGGGCTCCTGATCGGCGGCGCGCTCGGAAACCTCCTCGATCGCGTCCTCAACGGCGCGGTCACGGACTTCATCAAGTTGCCGCTGTGGCCCGCGTTCAACGTGGCCGACATGTGCATCACGTTCGGGGTGTTGGCGCTGCTGTGGGTGTTGGAGGGAGGACAGGCGGCTGATCGCTGAGCGCGCTCGGAGCTCGCACCTCGAGCTCGAGGTGCCAGACGACGCCGCCGGGACGCGGCTCGATCG
This sequence comes from uncultured Solirubrobacterales bacterium, assembly GCA_963799745.1. Lineage (GTDB taxonomy): Bacteria > Actinomycetota > Thermoleophilia > Solirubrobacterales > Solirubrobacteraceae > Palsa-465. The sequence continues at coordinate 26,605 of CAWCYH010000015.1, forward strand.
GTTTCTCGCCGGCCGGCTCGGCTCGCGCGCGAAGGCGCAGTCGCTGATCGATGCAGAGCGGGTGCGGGTCGACGGCCGACCGCGGCCCAAGCGCCACCTCGTCAAAGCGGGTGAGCGGATCGAGGTCGACGAGCCGCGCCTTGACGGCTCCGCCTCGCCGTCCTGCGCCGAGCCGCAGGCGCCGTTCGTGATTGCCTGGGAGGACGAGTACCTGCTGGTCGTAGACAAGCCCGCGGGCGTCGTCGTGCACCCGGCCCGCGGCCACCGGACCGGGACGCTGGCTCAGGCGTTGGTCGAGCTCGGAGCGCGCGGCGGCGAGGAGCCGTGGCGGGCGGGGATCGTTCACCGCCTCGACCGCGACACATCGGGTCTGCTCGTAGTCGCCAAGCGCGACGACGTCCATCGCGCGCTGAAGAGGCTGCTGGCGGCCGGTGGGCTGCAGCGCGAGTACCTCGCGCTGGTCGAGGGACATCCGCCCGCGCGGACCGGAACGATCGACGCCCCGATCGGCCGCCATCGCCGTGACCGCGTGCTGATGTCGATCGATACCGACGAGCCGAGGGAGGCACGCACCCACTACGAGATCGAGCGCCTGCTCGCCGAGGCCTCCCTGCTGCGGGTGAGGTTGGAAACGGGACGCACGCACCAGATCAGGGTTCACATGGCGGCGATCGGCCATCCCGTCTGCGGCGACCCGCAGTACGGATCGCCTCGGCGCTACGGGTTGGAGCGGCAGTTCCTGCACGCCGCGCGGCTGGCGTTCGAGCACCCGACGACCGGCGAGTGGGTCGACGCGCGATCGGAGCTGCCTGAGGACCTGGCGGCGGCGCTGCGCCGGGCCGCCGGCGGTTGAGCCTCTATCTGCGGGGTTCTGTTGAGTTCAACCCCACACCTGCTTGGGACGGGCGACGGTGGGATCTTCCCCACACGGTGGCCGACGTGATCTGGCTCAGAAGTGCCGACGGGGCGGCCCGTCCAAAGCCGCCCCGCCGAACGTTGCGAACCGAGCCACCGGAGGTAGGGGAAGGGAGGTTCGGCCCGCGTGGCAGACCATCACCTGAGGTAGGGGAAAGGTGATAGGCCCGCTACAACTCAAAACGTAGCGCTTTCGCAATACTTGCGTAGACTTTTTAAGAAGTTCATCGACAAACGACTCCGCGTGCGCGAATCGCGCCCTGCCTCGGAATCAAGACCGAGGTTCGCGAACCCCGCGTGGCGGCCTGCATTTAGACCGACAAAAGGGAGTAAGAACAGTGGCTCAGGTTGGAATCAAGGAGCTGCTGGAGGCCGGAGTTCACTTCGGCCACCAGACACGCCGTTGGAACCCCAAGATGCGCCGGTTCATCTACGGTGAGCGGGACGGCATCTACATCATCGATCTCCTGCAGACGGAGGCGCTGCTGGAGAACGCTCGCCGGTTTGCCTCGGACATCTCGCGCCGAGGCGGGACGATCCTGTTCGTCGGGACCAAGAAGCAGGCGCGCGACGCGATCCAGGACATTGCGGATGCGGCGGAAATGCCCTACGTCAACCACCGCTGGCTAGGCGGCCTGCTGACGAACTTCCAGACGATTTCTTTGCGGATCAGGCGACTACATGACCTGGAGCGCTACGAGGCCGAGGGTCAGCTCCAGTTGCTTCCGACGCGTGAGCGGATGGCAGCTCAGGCGGACCTCGAGAAGCTCCGTGCGAACCTCGGTGGCGTCAAGAACATGCAGCGCGTTCCGGACGCGGTGTTCGTCATCGACCTGAAGACCGAGGCAATCGCGGTCCGCGAGGCGCAGCGGCTGCGGATCCCGATCATCGGCCTGGTCGACACGAACTGCGATCCCGACGGGATCGACTTCGTGATCCCGGGCAACGACGACGCGATCCGCTCGTGCGCGGCCATCACCAGGGCGATTGGAGACGTGGCCGCCGAGGGTCACGGAGCGTTCCGCGCCGAGGAGGAGCGGGCCAGGATGGAGCGGGAACGACGCGAGGCCGAACAACGCGCCCGCCAGGAAGCCGAGGAGAGGGAACGCCAGGAGGCGGAGGAGCGGGCACGCCGCGAAGCGGAGGAGGCCGCGGCTGCTGCCGCCGAGGCGGAGGTGGCTCAGGCAGCGCAGCAGCCGGCTCAGGCAGGGCAGACAGCGCAGGCAGCGCAGCAGCCCGCTCAGGCAGCGCAGGCAGCGCAGCAGCCCGCGCAGGCAGCGCAGCAGCCGGCTCAGGCAGCGCCACCGCCTGTCGCCCCGCCGGCCGAGCCAGCGGCGCCTTCCGTGCCGGAGGCGGCGGTGGCGCCGGAGCCAGCGCCGGCGGAGCCAGTCGAGCCGGCGGCCGCGGAAGCCGAGACCGCCCCGGCGGATGCGGCTGACGAAGCCGAACGCCCGGCGGCGCCCGAGGAAGCCGAACGCCCGCCAGCGGCCGAGGAAGCCGAAAGCAGGACGGCGGAAGCGGCTGAAAGCGCGGCCCCCGCCGAGCAAGCCGAAAACGCCGCCCAGCCCGCTGAAGACGAGACTCCGGCCGCCCAGAGCAGCCAGGAGAGCGCATGACGGCCATCAGCGCGAAGGACGTCAAAGCGCTCCGCGATCGGACCGGCGCGGGCGTGCTGGCGTGCCGTGAGGCTCTGTCGGAGTCTCAGGGAGACATCGAGAAGGCAATCGAGATCCTGCGTGCCCGCGGCGCCGCACAGGCAGCCAAGCGGGCGGGGGCGGAGGCGCGCGAGGGCGTGGTCCAGAGCTACATCCACGCCAATAACAGGATCGGCGTGCTGGTCGAGGTCGACTGCCAGACGGACTTCGTCGCGCGCAACGAGAAGTTCATCGAGTTCGCACGCGACGTCGCCCTTCACGTCGCGGCGGTTCCGGCGATGCTGGCGGTCAATGAGGAGGACGTGCCGGCTGAGGATCGCCAGCGGGAGGAGCGGATCGCAACCGAGCAGGCCGCGGATCGGCCGGAGAACGTGCGCGAGCGGATCGTCAGCGGCAAGCTCGACAAATGGCTCGATGAGGTGGTGCTGCTGCGTCAGAAACACGTCAACGAGGACAAGCACGACGGCAAGACGATCGAGGAGCTCCGCGCCGAGCTGGCCAGCGAGACGCGCGAGAACATCGTGATTCGGCGGTTCGCCCGGTTCTCGGTGGGCGGCTAGCAGTGGGTGGGCGGCTAGCAGCGGTGGGCGGCTAGCAGTGGTCGACGGAGACTCCGCGACCGCGCCCGCCTATCGGCGCGTGCTGCTCAAGTTGTCGGGCGAGGCGCTGATGGGCGAGCTGGCGTACGGAACCGATCCGCACCGCGTGCAGGCGATCGCTTGCGAAGTGGCGGCCGTGCATCGGCGCGGAGTGGAGGTCGCGATCGTCGTCGGCGGCGGCAACATCTACCGCGGATTGGAGGCCGCGGCACGCGGTATGGATCGCGCGACCGGTGACTACATGGGCATGCTGGCGACCGTTCTGAACGCGCTCACCCTCCAGGACGCGCTTGAGAAGGACGGCATCGCGACGCGGGTGCAGTCGGCGATCCCGATCTCGGAGGTCGCCGAGCCGTATATCCGGCGCCGCGCGATGCGCCACCTCGAGAAGGGGCGGATCGTGATCTTCGCCGCGGGCACCGGCAACCCGTTCTTCACCACCGACACCGCGGCGGCGCTGCGGGCCGCCGAACTCCACGCCGAGGTGGTGCTGATGGCCAAGAACGACGTCGAGGGCGTCTACACCGATGATCCCGCGAAGGATCCGAATGCCCGGTTCATTCCCGAGATCACGCACAAGGACGCGCTCACCCGCGGACTTCAGGTGATGGACTCGACCGCGTTTGCGCTGTGCATGGACAACAATCTCCCGATCGTCGTCTTCAACATGGCCGACGGGCGCAACATCGACAAGATAGTGTCCGGAGAGAGAGTGGGGACGTTGGTGAGGACATGAGTGACAGCGAGCTGATCGACGGACTGCTCGGGGACGCCCGCGAGCGGATGACGAAGTCGGTCGACTCGACTCGCCACGAGTTCGGCTCGGTCCGTACCGGAAGGGCCAGCCCGGCGCTGCTGGATCGGATCGCAGTTGATTACTACGGAACCTCGACGCCGCTGCGCCAGCTGGCGACGATCAGCGCCCCGGAGGCTCGTCTGCTGACGATCCAGCCCTATGACAAGGCCTCGATCAAGGCGATTGAGCGGGCAATCCTCGAGTCCGACGTCGGACTCACGCCGAACAACGACGGCAACCTGATCCGGCTGGGCATCCCCGAGCTGACCGAGGAGCGCCGCAAGCAACTGGTCAAGGTGGTGCGCCACATCGCCGAAGAGGGCCGCGTCGCGATCCGCAACATCCGGCGGGACGTGATGCACGACCTGCGCGAGCTCAAGGAGGCCGGCGAGGCGGGCTCCGATGACGAGCACCGAGCGGAGGTCGAGCTACAGAAGGTCACCGACGGGCGGATCACAGAGCTCGACGAGGCGCTCAGGCAAAAGGAAGAAGAGATCCTCGAGGTCTAGCGTGGCCGAGGAGAAGGCCCGCTACGTCGCGATCATCACCGATGGCAATGGCCGCTGGGCGCAGCGCCGGGGACTGCCCGTGGTCGCCGGGCACGAGGCCGGGGCCGACACGGTCAAGGCGCGCCTGCGCGACGCGGTCGACCTCGGCGTCCAGGAGCTGACCGTCTACTCGTTCTCGACCGAGAACTGGCGGCGTTCCGCCGATGAGGTCGCGGCGCTGATGGAGATGTTCGTTCGCCGGATCGAAGGGGAGACGCCCGAGCTGCACGCCGAAGGCGTGCGGATGCGGTTCATCGGGCGCCGGGCGGAGCCGGTGCCCTCGGCGCTGGTGGAGCGGATGGAGTGGGCCGAGGACCTGACCCGAGCGAACACCCGGATCACGCTGTTCATCGCTTTCAACTACGGCGGTCGAGCGGAGATCATCGACGCAGCGCGAACCTTTACCGGTAATGGTGAGCGCGACTTTCGGGCTCACCTATACGCCCCCGAGATGCACGACCCGGACCTGATCATCCGCACCAGCGGCGAACAGCGGCTCTCCAACTACCTGCTGTGGCAAGGGGCGTACTCGGAGCTGGTGTTCCGCGAGGAGCTGTGGCCGGACTTCTCGCGTCAGGCGTTCGAACAGAGCCTCGAGGAATACACGGCTCGCCGGCGCCGGTTCGGGGGACGGTAGAAATGGCACAGGGACGGAGGCGGTCGAGCCCGCAATACGTGCGGCCTCGGTCCGATCCCCAGCAGCGCCACACTCGTCAGAAGCCGCCAAGTGGAGGATCGGATCTGCTCGCGCGGATCCTCGTGGCAGTGCCGGCCGCGGTGGTGGCGATCTTGTTCATCGATTTCGGGGGCCTGGCCTTCGCGCTGTTCATGATGGTCATCGGCTGGGTCTGCATGCACGAGCTGTACCGGCTGCTGCTGCGCTGGCGGCCGTTGCCGCTGGTCGGGTTCGCGTCGCTCGCGGGGATGGTGCTCGCCGCCCGCTATGGCACGGTGCGCGATGTCCTGGAGGTTGGGGTCGCCACGCTTCCGGTGCTGGTCTTGTTCGTGATGGCTCGCCCGCGCCATGACGGCGCGACCGTCGCGGTCGCCGGGACGCTGCTGGGCGTTTACTGGATCGGCTTCGCGTTCGCGCACGCCGTGCTCCTGCGAGAGCTCGACCACGGCAACGGGATCATCATCGACGTGCTGATCGGCACGTTCCTGGGGGACACTGCGGCGTACATCGGCGGGCGGCTGTTCGGCCGACGCCCGCTGGCCCCACAGATATCTCCCAACAAGACCGTCGAGGGGCTGTTCTGCGGGATGCTGATCGCGATCCTCGCGGTCTTCATCGCGGGCGTCTACCAGACGTGGCTGACCACGGGCGACGCCTTGCTACTCGGACTCGCGGTGGCGGTGCTGGCGCCGATCGGAGACCTGTTCGAGTCGCTGGTCAAGCGCAACGCGGGGCAGAAGGACGCTGGGACGCTGCTCGGCGCGCACGGTGGGGCACTGGACCGGCTCGATGCGGTCATCTTCACGGTCGTCGCCGGCTACTACATCTGGATCGCCGTGATGCACTGATGCGAGAGCGTGCCCAGGGGATCGTGCGCCGGGCGCCCGCCGGGTGGGCCGCAGCGCCCGACCTACAATCGAGCCGTGCCCCGCCGCCTGGTCATTCTCGGCTCGACTGGCTCGATCGGCGTTCAGGCGCTCGACGTGGTGTCACGAAGCGGCGGCGAGCTGCGGGTCGTGGGGTTGAGCGCCGGGAACGCCTGGGAGCCGCTGGTCGAACAAGCGCAGCGATACGGCATCGGGCGGATCGCGCTGGCTGACGCAGACGCAGCCGCGCGGGCTGCCGAGGCGTGGACCGATGGTCAGGTGCTGGGGGGACCTGACGGGCTCGTCAAGCTGATCACCGAGGCCGAGTGCGACATGGTCCTGAATGCGATCGTCGGCTCGGCCGGGTTGGTGCCGACAGTCGCCGCGCTGGGGGAGGGGATCGACCTGGCGCTGGCCAACAAGGAGTCGCTCGTCGTCGGCGGGGAGCTGGTGATGGCCTTGTCCGAGGCGACCGGAGCGGCGATCATCCCGGTCGATTCGGAGCACTCGGCACTCCATCAGCTGCTCGCCTCAGAGCGGCCGGGAACCGTCGACCGCCTGCTCCTGACCGCATCCGGAGGTCCGTTCCGGGGCCGGAGCGCAGCCGAGCTCGAGGAAGTGACGGTCGAGCAGGCGCTGGCGCATCCCACCTGGGCGATGGGAGGCAAGATCACGATCGACTCCGCGACGCTGATGAACAAGGGGCTCGAGCTGATCGAGGCCCATCATCTGTTCGGGACGCCGTATGACCAGATCGAGGTGGTGGTCCATCGCCAGTCGATCATCCACAGCCTGATCCAGCTGTGCGACGGCGCCACGCTCGCCCACCTCGGTTATCCGGACATGAGGGTGCCGATCTCCTACGCGCTGCACTATCCGGACCGCGTCGATGTCCCGGTGAAGCGGCTTGACCTGATCGAGCTCGGGAGGCTCGACTTCGAGGCGGTGGACGAGCAGACCTTCGCCTGCCTGCGCCTGGCGCGCGAGGCGGCACTTGCGGGGGGCACGGCGCCATGCACGCTCAATGCCGCCAACGAGATCGCCGTACACGCGTTCCTGGGCGGCCGGCTTCGGTTCCTCGAGATCGCGGCGGTGATCGAGGAGACGCTCGCGCGCCTGCCCGCCAAGCAGGTCCACTCATTCGAGTCGCTGGGGGAGGCAGACGCAGAGGCTCGCCGGCTGGCCGGCGAGCTGGTCGCGGCGCGGGCAACGGCCTAAGGCTGGATCCACGATCCTGCGTTTGTCTCGTCGGCAGATGCGGGCCAAGAGACGGCCTCGCAGAGCTTCGCTGGCGCTTATGAACTCCCTGCCACACTAGGAGCACGCATGTCCTACGTCCTGGCTGCCCTCGGCTTTGCCGCGCTGATCATCCTCCACGAGGCGGGTCACTTCACGGCGGCCAAGGCGGTAGGGATGCGCGTCGAGCGGTTCTCGCTGTTCTTCGGGCCGATGCTGTGGAGTGTTCGCCGGGGTGAGACCGAGTACGGGATCGGCCCGATCCCGCTCGGCGGCTACGTGAGGATCACGGGGATGAACCCGCACGAGGAGATCCCGCCGGAGGTCGTGGGCCGCGCCTATTACAACCAACCGGTCTGGAAGCGGATCGTGGTGATCCTGGCCGGCCCGGGCGTCAACCTGCTGATCGCGTTCGTGATCGTGTATGCGCTGTTCCTGGCCAACGGTCAGTCGGTCCCCTCCAAGCAGGTCGCGGCCGTGCTGAAGTCGACCCCCGCCGCCCACGTGCTGAGCCCCGGCGATCAACTGGTTTCGGTCGACGGCGTCAGAGGCTCCCCAACCGTTTTGCGCGACCAGCTGGCGACGCACCGGTGCGCCGGAGCGCAAGTCAACGGCTGCGTCGCGAGCACCCCGGCCCGGATCGTGGTGCGTCGAAGCGGAGAACTGCTGAGCTTCGAGCTGCGGCCTCGCTACAGCGCCGCCGACCATCGCCCGTTGGTGGGCTTCGAGTTCGGCTCGACGAAGCAAGCGGTCGGTCCGGCCCACGCGGCGTCGCTGACGGTGTCCGGTCTGTGGTCGGTGACGACGCAGACCGTGTCGGTGGTCGCGCGGATCTTCGAGCCACAGGATCGCAAGCAGCTCAACGGGGTGGTCGGCGGATACACGATCACCCAGGAGTCGTTCGCGACCAGCACGACGCAGGCGCTCGAGGTGCTCGCGCTGATCTCCCTGTCGCTCGCCGTCATCAACCTGTTCCCGTTCCTCCCCCTCGATGGAGGGCACGTATTCTGGGCGCTGGCCGAGAAGGTGCGCGGGCGGCGCATCCCGTTTGACGTGATGGAGCGCGCCGGGGTCGTGGGATTCGTGCTGATCTTGCTGCTGTTCGTGATCGGCCTCAGCAACGACATCTCGACGCTTTCCGGCAAGGGGTTCAACATCCACTGAGCGCCATCCACCGGCAGGGGGCACCGCTGATCGGCACGGCCGCTGCGATAGCGTTATCGCTTCAGCACATCCAGGACGCGGAGGAGAGCATGGAGAGCAGCACGATCGTGGCGTCCGCCGGGCGTGCCGTCGAGGCGCCGACCGTAACCGAGGCGCTGCGGCGCACGGCGGCGAGCCATCCGGACATTGTCGCCGTACGGACTCCGGATGACGCCGTCTCGCTGACCTGGTCGGAGCTGCTCGGGCGGGTCGATGCGGTCGCCGGCGGGCTCGCGAAGCTGGGCGTCGGGCCCGGGGACACGGTCGCGATCATGCTCGGGAACCGGCCCGAGTTCCACATCGTCGATCTGGCCGCCGCGATGCTCGGGGCGACCCCGTTCTCGTTGTACGTCACCTATCCGCCGGAGGAGGTCCGCTACCTCTGCACGGACGCGGCTTCGAGGGTGGCGATCGTCGAGCAGTCCTATCTGCCGGTGATGCTCGAGGCGCGTAACGGCCTCCCCGAGCTCGAGCACGTAATCGTGGTCGACTGGGACGCGCAGCCGGGCACGCTGTCACTCGCCGAAGTGGAGGGCTCGGATCCGGATTTCGACGTGCAAGCCGCCGCCGCCCGGATCGGACCGGACGACCTGCTGACGCTGATCTACACCTCGGGCACGACCGGACCCCCGAAGGGAGTCCAGCTTTCCCATCAGAACATCATGGTCGCGGCGAAGGGGACCGAGCAGATCATCCGGCTCGAGCCGGGCGGTCGGCTGATCTCCTGGTTGCCCGCCGCGCACATCGCCGAACGGATGGCGCACCACTACCTCCCGGTGATCTTCGCCGGGTCGATCACCACCTGCCCGAACCCGCGTGAGGTGCTCTCCTACCTGCCGCAGGTGCGGCCGGCCTGGTTCTTCGCTGTCCCGCGGATCTGGGAGAAGCTCAAAGCCGGCCTGGAGGCGATGCAGGCGGCCCAGCCCGAGGAGCAGCGTAAACCGATCCAGGAGGCGCTTCAGGCGGCGACCGAGCGGGTGCGTCGCCGGCAGCGCGGCGAGCCTGTGCCCGAGGAGCTCGAGGCGCAGGTCGCCCAGGCGGATGAGCAGATGTTCTCGAAGCTGCGGACGATGCTCGGACTCGACCAGGCGGTCGCGGTCAACGTCGGCGCGGCGCCGACTCCGGTCGAGGTGCTGGAGTTCTTCCATGCGCTCGGAATCGAGCTGGCGGAGCTGTGGGGGATGTCGGAGACGTGTGGGTTCGGAACCTGCAATCGGTCGGGCCAGGTCAAGATCGGGACGGTCGGCCCGCCGTCGCCGGGCGCCGATCTGAAGCTCGCCGGCGACGGCGAGGTGCTGATCCGCGGGCAGTTCGTGATGGTCGGCTATCGCAACCAGCCCGACAAGACCACCGAGGCGCTCGACGCCGACGGCTGGCTGCATACCGGCGACATCGGGTCAATCGACGACGACGGCTACCTGAAGATCATCGATCGCAAGAAGGAGCTGATCATCAATGCGACCGGCAAGAACATGTCGCCGGCGAACATCGAAGCCGAGCTCAAGTCCGGTGGCCCACTGATCGGCCAGGCGTGCTGCATCGGAGACGGGCGGCCCTACAACACGGCGTTGATCGTGCTCGACGCCGACTTCGCACCGCAATGGGCGGCCCAGCACGGGCTCGAGCGAACAGCGCTCGAGGAGCTGGCCGAGGAGCCGAGCGTCGTCGCCGCCGTTCAGGCAGAGATCGACGAAGCGAATCAGCACCTCGCCCGAGTGGAGCAGATAAAGAGGTTCAAGATCCTCCCCGGCGACTGGCTGCCAGGCGGCGAGGAGCTGACCCCGACGATGAAGCTCAAGCGCAAACCGATCGCGACGAAGTACGAAGCTCAGATCGAGGCGCTGTACTCCGGCTGAGGGGCTCCGCGCGCGCTCGGAGCCGAACCAGCCTCGAACTGCCTAACGCACGCCGATCGACACGTGGCGGCTGTAGATCGTGCCATTCGGCAGCAGTGGGTCGCCGGGGGGGTAGCTCCAGCTCAGCCGAACGGTGCCGCTGGCCGGGAACGCCACGTGTGTGTCGAAGTACCCGCGGGGGTTGGCGATCGCGACCTGCTTGACGGTCGTGAAGGGGCCGCGTGAGCCGCGGAACTGAATCTCGACGTACTGCGGCTGGCCGGTGTCGATCGCCGCGTAGTGCGCCGGACGCACGCAACCCCAGACCTCGAGCCCACGACCCCGCCGCGTCGACGTCACGGGCAGGTAGAGCGGCATCCTGTAGGCGGTATACGCCGGCTTGAGCTTGCCCGTCATGGTCAGCAGGGCGCTCGCGAACCCGCCCTGGGGCAGCGCCTTGATCGGCGGCGGGTCGTAGAGCAGGTACTGTCCCGTCGAGGCGATTCGGCGGCTTCGCCAGCTCAAGTACTCCGCCCAGTTCAGGTAGTACGGGGCCGTCGCCGGGGACACGTAGCGGCCGTGGTTGGGCGGGTTCGTGATGTACCCGAATTCGTCGTTGTAGATCGGCAGCCGCGCGTGTGAGCCGTAGGTTCGCTGGAGCCTGTCCAGTTCCGACTCGAGCGCCGGGAGCTTCGGGAGGGTGGCGAAGTCCGGGTCCGAGGAGTGATCCCTCGTCGGCGGCAGGTCCTGCGGATAGGGATGGTCGCTGAAGCCGCTGGCCTCGAACAACCCCGGGTTCTGGACGCGGAACCGCAGCGAGCCCGAGTTGGTGGTGGGACAGCCAACTGCTCGTGCGGCGGGGCCGCGCAGTTCGCGGTAGCGCGAGCCCACGCAGTACAGCGTCCGGATGAACTGCAACGGCTTGGTCATCGAGAAGTCCCCGGGCAGCCCCTGCGGATGGCTCGGCGTGGATCTGCTCGGACCCAGACCCCGCGCCGCCAGCTCACCGATCACGATCGTGTCCTGACCGTGGCCGGTCGCCTGCAGCCCCTGCCACGCGGCGTTGACCAGGCTGCGGTACATGTCGGGGGCGATCGAGACGCTGGAGCCCTTGATCGCCTGCGGCCCCAGGTCCTCTCCGAAATTGGGCTCGTTCCAGATCGACCAGAAGCTGACCCGGGGCAATGGCACGCTCGGATTATCGGGGTCCGGATAACTGCCGCTGTAGCGGGTTCCGACCGCGCGGACGAATGCCCCGAACTTGGCCGCCGAGGGAAACCAGGCACGGTACGGGGTGATCGACACCACGGCCGGACTCCCAGGACCGTCGGCCCAGCGGGGTGCCGCCCCCGTGAGCACGAAGTCGACCCCCATTCCCTCCCTTTCGGCATCGCGCACGACCACGTCCAAGCGATCCCATGCCCCGGGGGGATAGGCCGCCGGGTCAGTCGCGTTGAATCCCTTCGGCGTTTTGGTCGAGTGCCAGTCCGGGGCGATCGCGTTCCAGTTCACGAACACGCGCACCATCCCGGCGCCGAGGCTGCGAAACGTCCCCAACGTCCGCATCGGGCGCGCAAGCAGATGAGCGTCGTCCTCGATGATCGCCACCTGGGTGGTGGAGGCTGCGGCAGGCGCCGGAGTGCCGAGCACGTGCAGCGCCGCGCAGGCGGTGAATGCCGCGGCCGTGATCAGCGCTCGTCTGTGCGGTCGCATGTAGTAGGAGAGAACAGGTCGCGGCGTGCCGAGTTGCGCCTTCGAGGCGGGATTACTCGGGTCCCGCGCTGCCGCAGCGAGGCTAGCCGATGCCACGCGAACCGTCCGGTCTGAAGATCCGCTTGAGGATGGTCACGCGAACCGTCCGGGGCCGAAGATCGGCTAGCCGATGGTCACGCGAATCGTCCGGCTGAAGATCGCTTCACCGTGCGGATAGGCCCACCGGAGCCTCACCGCGCCGCTGCCGGGGAACTGCTGGCGGACGTCGAAGTAGCAACCGTTGCGGTCGCTCAGCGTGACGGTTCTGAGCGTCCGGAATGCGCCACCCGGCGCCGGCTGGAACTGGATCTCGACCCGCTGCTGCCGGCCGGTTGACGAGCGTGCGTAAGGGGCGGGACGAGCACAGCCCCACACCTCTAGCCGCTGGTGGCCGCTCGCTGAGGTGACGGGCATGTACAGCGGCATCCGGTATGCGTAATAGGAGGGCTTCGGGGTCCCGTCGGCGGATTCGAGCGCGCTCGAGAAGGTGCCGTTCGGAGCGTCGGTGAGCAGATACTGGTCGTAGGAGCGCAGGCGCGGGTTGCGCCAGCTCAGATACTCGGTCCAATTCATGTAGGAGGCCGCGGTCACCGGTGGCAGCGCCCGTTGCAGCGTCTCGGGAGGGTTGGTCTGCTCGCCGAATTCGGTCGAGTAGATCGGAAAACGGGTGCTCGAGCCGTATACCTGCTGGAGGCGGTCGAGCGTCGTCTCGAGGTGCGGGAGGTCGGCGAACTCGGCGTAGTCCGGCTCGTCCAGTGGAGCCATGTCGGGCGCCATGCCTTCCGAATAGGGATGAACCGCGACCCCGCTGGCGTGAAACAGGGCCGGGTTATCGGCGGGGAAGTGCGCTGAGCCCGCCGCGGTCGTGGGGCAGCCCCGCTGCGATGCGGCAAGTCCACGCAACCGGCGGAAGGAGGAGTCAACGCAGTAGAGCGCGCGCAGGAAGCGCAGCGGGACCATCATGTCGAAGTTCCCGGGGACATCCCCGACGGTGGCGCCGTCGGGAGCGAGCTCGCCGATCAGGATCGTGTCGTGGCCGTGACCGGTGGCCTGAAGCCCGGACCAGGCCGCGTCCAAGAGCTGGCGGTAGTAGACGGGCGAGACCTCGAGCGCGCCGTTGTCGATCGCCTGCGGGGCAATGTCGATGCCGAGGTTCGGTTCGTTCCAGATCCCCCAGAAGCTGACCCGGGGCAGGTCCCGACCGGGATGCAGGGGATCGGGGTAGTGGCCGCTGTAGCGCCTCCCGACCGCCCGCACGAACGCGCCGAAATCGGCCGCCGAGGGCTTCCAGACACCAATCGGCCCGGGCGGCTCGCCCGGCTGTGTGGCCCACGCCGGCGCGGGACCCGCGAGCGTGAAGTACACGCCGATGCCCCGCTTCGCGGCCTCGCGGACGATCGCGTCGTATGGGGCCCAGCCACTCTCCGGGTAGTCCGAGGGATCGGTGGCGTTGAACCGACGCGGAGGCACCCGTGAGAGCGCATCTGGCGCGATCGGCGCGCGACCGGCCAGCGCCCCCCAGGCGACGAATACGCGCACCCGGTCGACGCCGAGCCGGCGCAGCCGATCGAGCGTGCCCGCCGGATCGGAGAGGAGCTGGTTATCGGCTTCGAAGATCGACTCCAGTGGCGTCGTGCGAACGTCCGAGGGGCCAGGCTTGGAGCTCCCGCCGCAACCACCGAGCAGCGAGGCGAGCACCAACACCGGCACGGCGATCAGCGGGCCGAGGATCAACCGGCGAGCTCGTTGAGAGAGCGGCTGTAGGAAGGGCAAGCGCAGGACACTACAATCGCGCGCCCATGGTCAGCACGGCAAGCAAGGGCGCTATTGCCGTGGCGGATTCGCGCGTACGGGCGCACCGGATTCCGATCGCGTCTCTGGTGCTCGTGGGTGTGACGCTCCTCGCCGGCGCGCTGCGCTTCGCCACGCTGAGCAGCCAAAGCTACTGGTTCGACGAGGCCCAGGCGGCCCACGAGATGCAGCTCTCGTTCGGGGCGCTGCTGCATACGATCGGCGCCCAGGAGACGAGCCCGCCGCTGTACTTCGCCGTCGCGTGGGTGTGGGCGAAGGTGTTCGGAACCGGCGAGGCGGGACTCCGGTCGCTGTCAGCGCTGGCCGGTACCGCGGTGATCCCAATCGCCTACCTGTGCGGGCGCGAGCTGGTCTCAAAGCGGGCGGGCCTGATCACCGCGGCGCTGGCGGCGCTGAATCCGTTCCTGATCTGGTACTCGCAGGAGGCGCGGGAGTACATGCTGCTTGGAGCTCTATGCGCAGCGTCGTTCCTGTTCTTCGCGCGGGCGCTGCGAGAACCATCGACAGGCAACGTCGTGTGGTGGATGGTGTTCTCGGCCCTCGCGCTGCTCACTCATTTCTTCGCCGCGTTCCTGGTCGCGCCGGAGGCGATCTGGCTGCTGCTGGCTGCCCGGAGCCGAGCAACGCTGGCTGCGGTCGGCGCGCTGGCCGCCGTGGGAGCCGCGCTTCTCCCGCTCGCGCTCGGCGACGCAGCGCATCCGCTCGGGTGGCTCACTTCGGTTCCGCTGTCGACCAGGATCGAGCAGGTCCCGATCACATTCGCATTCGGGACGCTCTACCGGAGCTCGCTGGTCAACTTCGGCCTGGTCGGCGCCGCGCTGTTCGCCGCGCTGCTGATCGCTCTGCTCGTCTCCGGCGCGGACCGCCGCGAGTTGCGCGGGGCCGGCGTCGCGGCGGTGCTGGCTGCGGCGGTGCTGCTGGTGCCGCTCCTGTTCGCGGCGCTCGGGCACGACTTCTACATCTCGCGAGCGCTGATGCCGGCCTGGGTCCCGCTGGCGGTGGTGGTGGGGGCGGCGTGCACGGCCTCGCGAGCGCGCGCGGCCGGCGCCGTGCTCGCGACGGTGGTGGCGGTCTCGTTCGTGCTGGCCTCGATCCGGATCGGCGAGAACGCGCAGTATCAGCGACCCGACTGGCGCGGCGTCGCGACCGCACTGGGGCGACCGGTAAGCCGGCGCGCGATCGTGGTCTACAACGCACAGCTGGCCACCGACCCGCTCGAGTTCTATCTTCGCGGCCTCCCCTGGAACCAGACGCCCGCGACAGCGGTCGCGGTCCGCGAGGTCGACGTCGTGGGCAGCCCGTTCGACAGCCCGGCCAGGACGCTGCCGAGCGGAACCAGACTGATCTCTCGCCGGGTGGTCGCGGGTTACTTGGTCGAGCGATTCGGGCTCGCGCAACCGTGGATCCTGACTCCGGCGGCGATCGGAGCCCGGGCGGCGACGCTGCTCGCGCCGGCGCCACCTTCCTCGGCCGTGCTCGTCCAGCACCCGGCTTGAGGTTGCAGTTCAGTTGCTAGCCTCGGCCGCCCTCCACCGGGACCTCTCCGCTTTGCGCTTCAGGCTTCACTCGCAGCGAATGCTCGCGCTGGTCGCCGCGCTCGTCGCGGTCGCGACGGGCCTCGCCGCCGCCGTCCCGGCACGGGCCGCGAGCGGCAAAGCCGTGATCGCGGACTGCAACGCGCACAACACCCTGACGCGCACCTACAGCATCGCCGCCCTCGAGGACGCGCTGCGGACGATGCCGGCCGACGTCGCGGAGTACACGGACTGCCACGATGTGATCGAGCGGGCGCTGCTGACCCAGGAAGGCAAGCTGCACCGCAGCGGATCGGTGAGCGGCAGCTCGTCGGGAAGCTCGTTCCTGCCGACGCCGCTGATCGTCTTGCTGGTGGTGCTGGCGCTCGCCGCGGCGACGCTCGGCGGCCTGGCGCTGCGCCGCCGGCGCGGGCTCTAGCCCCCGGTGATCCTCTTCCTGCACAACCGCTACCGGACCACCGGGGGGGAGGAGCGGGCGGTGGCGGATTTGCTGTGGCTGGTGCGCGAACGGCTAGGCGAGGACGCAGCGCTGCTCGAGCGGGACTCCTCGCTGCTCGGGCGTACCGAAGCGGCTGCGGGGCTGCTCGGCGGCGGCCTCGCGCCGGAGCAGGTGGGACGGGCGGTGCGGCGGACCAGAGCGCGGATCGTCCACGCCCACAACCTGCACCCCTCGTTCGGCTGGCGCGCGCTGGCGGCCGCCCGTGCGGCCGGGGCCAGCGTGGTGCTTCACCTGCATCAGTACCGGCTCGTGTGCGCGGTGGGGGTGTGTTTCACCCACGGCCGGGAGTGCACTCGCTGCCACGGACGCAACACGGCCCCCGGCGTCGCGCTGGGCTGCCGCGGCTCACGCGCCGAAGCGCTCGCCTACGGCACCTCGCTCGCGCTCTGGCAGCGGCGGCTCGCGGCCCAGGTCGACGCGTTCGTGGTCCCGAGCCGGTTCGCGCTGGAGCGACTGATCTCGCTCGGGGCCCCGATCGGCGAAGCGCACGTGGTGGCTCAGGTGGTGCGGGAGTTCGCCTCGGAATCGGTGGCGAGCGCCGGCACGCATGCGCTCGTAACATCACGACTCGCGCCCGAGAAGGGCATTGACGTCGCGATCGAAGCGTGCCGGATCGCCGAGCTGCCGCTGGTGATCGCCGGCGCAGGGCCGGAGCGAGCCCGGCTCGAGGCGCGGTTTCCAGGCGTTCGCCTCGCGGGGCAGCTGGACGAGCGCGAGCTGACGAGCCTGCGCTCGCGCGCGATGGTCGGGTTGATGCCGTCGCGGTCGGGGGAGAGCTTCGGGCTCGCCGCGGCCGAAGCGATGGCCGCGGGGCTGCCGGTGGTGGCCTCGCGGGTCGGGGCGCTGCCCGAGCTGGTGCCCCGGGAATGGCTGGTGGCGGCGGATGATCCGCCGGCGATGGCGGCGGCGATCGCCCGGTTGCGGGGAGTGCCAGCGGCTGGGGAGCGGGCCATCGCGCGGGCGAAGGAGATCGCCGCACCGGAGGTTGTCGCGCCGGCGCTGGCCGACGTTTATTCGCTCGTAACCTCGCGAAAACAGGCCTCCGTGGGGTGCTGACTACACTGGGCCGATGGCTTCAGAGCGCCAGGTCCGCGTGGGCGCAGTGCCGATCGGAGGCGGCGCGCCGGTCGCGGTGCAGACGATGACCAAGACGGAAACGGCCGACCTGCAGGCGACGATGGACCAGATCCGGCGGGTCGCCGAGGCCGGCGCCGACATCGTTCGCGTCGCGGTCCCGCGCGATCAGGACGTCGAGGCGCTGAAAATGATCGTCCGCGACTCGCCGATCCCGGTGATCGCCGATATCCACTTCAACTACACGCTGGCGCTGAAGGCGCTCGACGCAGGCGCCCACTGCGTCCGGCTGAACCCCGGGAACATCGGCGGCCCGGACAAGGTCGCGGCGGTCGCGGCCCGCGCCACCGAACTCGGCACGCCGCTGCGCGTGGGCGTGAACTCGGGCTCGCTTCCCGCGCACCTGCGCCAGCTCGAGTACGACAACCCGGTCGAGGCACTGGTGTCTGCGGCCGTCGAGACGGTCGAACTGATGGAGCGGCTGGAGTTCCGGAACTTCAAGGTCTCGATGAAGTCGACGTCGGTGCCGAACACGATCGCGGCGAACCGGCTGCTCGCGCAGCGGATCCCCTATCCGCTGCACCTCGGGGTCACGGAGGCGGGGACGAAGTGGTCGGGATCACTGAAGTCGGCGGTCGGCCTGGGCACGCTGCTGGCCGACGGAATCGGCGACACGATCCGCATCTCGCTCTCGACCTTCCACGCCGAGGAGGAGGTCAAGGTGGCGTGGGAGATCCTCAAGGCGCTGAAGCTCCGCGAGCGCGGCCCGGTGCTGATCGCCTGCCCGACCTGCGGCCGGCTGCAGTTCGACATGGACTCGGTCGTGGCCGAGGTGGAGCGGCGCTTGGAGGCCTACGAGGATCCGATCGAGGTCTCGGTGCTCGGCTGCGCGGTGAACGGGATCGGCGAGGCCCGGCACGCCGACTTCGGCATCACCGGGGCGAAGGACATGGGCATGATCTATTCGCGCGGCGAGCCGCTGAAGAAGGTGCCGACCGAGCGGCTCGTCGACGAGCTGTTCGCCGAGATCGACCGCTACTACGCCGCGGGCAAGCGCGTGGTCCGCGATGAGGAGCGCGCCGCCGAGGCGCGCGAGTGGCTGTCGGAGAACGAGGACGCCACCGCGATGACGCCCGAGCGGATCGCGGCGCTGGAGGCGGCCGCCGCCCGCGAGGAGCCCGAGCCCCTGCGCCTCGACGAAGAGCTCTCGCCGGTCGCCGGTCGGCGGTTCACCCGGGCCTAGCCCGAGGGTGGCCGCGAAACGGGCCATATATTCCCGTAACACGGCCAGCCCTCCTGGGCGACATCCCAGGGCGCGCTTGCGCGCCCCCTAAAAATCAGCTGACCTTGGCGAAGGCGTCGGCCACCTTCGGCCAGTTGACGACGTTCCACCAGGCGTCGAGGTAGTCCGGGCGCCGGTTCTGGTACTTGAGGTAGTACGCGTGCTCCCACACGTCGACGCCGAGCAGCGGCGTCTTGCCGTCGCTGATCGGGCTGTCCTGGTTCGGGGTGGAGACGATCGCCAGCCCGGAGCCGTCGTGGACCAGCCACGCCCACCCCGAGCCGAACTGGCCCACGCCGGCGGCCTTCAGCTTGTCCTTGAAGTCGGAGAAGGAACCGAACGCCGACTCGATCGCGGATGCCAGTGCGCCGTCGGGCTCACTGCCCCCGGCGGGCGACATCCACTCCCAGAACAGCGAGTGGTTGTAGTGCCCGCCGGCGTTGTTGCGGACCGCGCCCCGCTTGTCCTCCGGGATCGACTGCAGGTTCTGGAGCACCTCCTCGACGGGCTTCTCGGCCCACTCCGTGCCCTCGAGCGCCTTGTTGGCGTTGGTGACGTACGCCTGATGGTGCTTGTCGTGATGCAGGTGCATCGTCTCGTCGTCGATGGTCGGCTCGAGCGCGCTGTAGTCGTAAGGAAGGTCGGGAACGGAGTAAGCCATCGTTAGCTCCTCGCTGTTGGCGGTGCGGGCGGTAGCTTCTTCTATCAGATGGCCGCGAGTAGGCTTTCGCGCCTCACCGATGACCCGCCTGTCCAGCTACTTCCTGCCCACCGAGAGGGAACCCCCGGGCGACGCGCAAGCGATCTCCCATCAGCTGATGGTGCGTGCCGGGCTGATCCGGCAGATCGGGTCCGGTCTGTGGTCGTGGCTGCCGGCCGGCTGGCGCGTGCACCAGAG
This sequence comes from uncultured Solirubrobacterales bacterium, assembly GCA_963799745.1. GTDB lineage: Bacteria > Actinomycetota > Thermoleophilia > Solirubrobacterales > Solirubrobacteraceae > Palsa-465. The sequence continues at coordinate 45,786 of CAWCYH010000015.1, forward strand.
GATCGTCCAGATCGTGCGCGAGGAGATGAACGCGATCGGCGGCCAGGAGATGCTGATGCCGGTGCTGCATCCGGCGGAACTGTGGCGGCGCACCAACCGCTACGACATCGACGAGGTGTTCAAGCTCAAGGATCGGCGGGGGGCGGACATGGTCCTGGCGTTGAGCCACGAGGAGGTCGTCACCGCCCATGTCGCCGCCGCCGTCCGTTCCTACCGGGACCTGCCGCTGATCCTCTATCACTTCCAGGTCAAGGAGCGTGATGAGGCACGGCCACGCGCCGGTGTGCTGCGGACTCGCGAGTTCATCATGAAGGATTCCTACACGTTCGATCGCGATCGGGAAGGGCTCGACGAGGCCTACCAGAAGCACGTCGTGGCCTATGACCGGATGATGGACCGCTGCGGGCTGGAGTGGTACCGCGTCGAGGCCGACGTGGGGGTGATGGGTGGCTTCGGCGCGCACGAGTACATGGCGCCGTGCCCCGCCGGCGAGAACGACGTGGCGCTGGCGCCCGGCTACGCCGCCAACGTCGAGGTCGCGACCGCGCAGGCGCAGCCCGTGGAGCTTCCGCCGCCGCTCGATGCGCCCGAAGAGGTGCACACTCCGGGGATGACGACAGTCGAAGCCGTGTCGCGGGCGCTGGACGTCTCGCCCGCAGCGCTGCTGAAGGCCTACCCGGTGATCCTGGACGGGAACGAGTGGCGGCTGGTGATGGTACGCGGCGATCACCGCGTCAACGAGATCAAGCTGGACCTTGCCCTGGGAGCCGCCTTCCGAGCCGCGCGGCCCGAGGAGGTCGCCGAGCGCCTTGGTCCGCCCGGGTTCATTGGTCCGGTCAGCGCACGGATGCCGATCCTGCTCGACCGCGCAGTCGAGCCCGGCGGCTATGTCACCGGTGCCAACCGACCCGACGCGCATCTGCGGGGAGTCGAGCCGGGGCGCGATTTCGAATACGAGCCCGTCGACGTTCGCAGCGTCGTCACCGGCGACACGGTCAACGGGTCCGCGATCCGGATCGAACCCGCGATCGAGGTCGGGAACATCTTCAAGCTGGGTACTCGCTACTCCGAGCCGCTGGGCGCCACGTACCTCGACGGGAACGGTCAGGAGCAGCTGATCTGGATGGGGTCCTACGGGTTCGGCCCGGCGCGGGCGGCGGCCGCCGCGGTCGAGCAGTACGCGGACGAGCACGGGATCTCCTGGCCACGTTCGATGGCTCCGTTCGACGTCGAGCTGGTCGTGCTGGGCAAACAGGGGAGCGAGGAGCGGGCGTTCGCGGAGCGGCTGTATCGCGAGTTGCAGGACATCGGTCTGGACGTCCTCTATGACGACCGCGACGCCGGCCCGGGGGAGAAGTTCGCCGACGCCGAGTTGCTGGGTTGCCCGGCGCGGATCACGGTCGGGAGGCGGACCCTGCAGAGCGAAGAGGTCGAGGTGCAGGTTCGGCGAGGCCGCGGCTCGCGGACGGTGCCGATCGACGGGGCAGCGGAGGCGATCGCGGAGATGTGGCGGGGACTGCCCTGAGCGCTCGCGGCGGACTTACCAAGCGTCGCCTGTTCGGCATCGACCGCTCGGGGCCGACGCCCGCCCAGACACGCTCCGATCAGCCGCTCAATCCATGGACGGTCCCGAACGCGATCGGGTTCGTCCGTCTGGCCCTGATCCCGGTGTTCCTGGTGGTCGCGCTGTCCAGCACCGACGGCCAAGACGCGCTGGCGGTGGTGCTGTTCGCGGTGATCGGCTGGGCTGACTACCTGGACGGCTTCGTGGCCCGGCTGACCGGCCAGTACAGCCGCCTGGGCGCGCTGCTCGATCCGATCATCGACCGGCTGTTGGTGATCTCGGGGATGGCGGTGGCGTGGCACTTCCAGCTCCTGCCGCGCTGGGCGATCGCGCTCGTGGTCCTGCGCGAGCTGTTCATGCTCGGGCTCAGCCGCTACGGGATCAGGCGTGGGGTGGAGCTGAAGATCAATTGGCCGGGGCGCGTCGGCGTCGCGCCGACGATGGGGGCGCCGTTCTTCGCGATGGCCGGCCTGCACTGGGTGGCGCTGGTGATGCTCTATGTGGGCCTCGCCCTGTCGCTGCTGGCCAGCGCTCTGTATGTCCGTCGCGGCCTGCAGGAGCTCCGTGAACGCAAACTCTCAAGCTCAGATTGACCCTCTGAGAAGGGTGGGTATACTCGCGCTTCAGTTCGCCCTCGATATTGCGCCGAACCCGGGAGGAGCCAACGCATGGAAACGTTCCCTGACCTCGGCTCGCTGACTGACCAGGAGCTCAAGGACCTCATCAAGCAGCTGACCGAAGAGGAGATGGAAATCTCGTACAGGCGGCGGATCCTGCACGGAAAGATCGACATCCTCCGGGCCGAGCTCGTGAACCGGCTGCGCAAGAAGGATGAGAGCGGCGAGCTCGTGATCTCCGGCGCCGACGTCGAGCAGCTGACCGATATCCTCGCGGGCCGCGTGCCGGCCGCAGACTCCGAATAGGCGGGACACCCGGCCGTGGCCCAGCACTGTCCAGAGTGCGGCTTCGCCAACGCGGATGGAGCCAACTACTGCCAGCGCTGCGGCGCATTCCTGGCCCAGTCCGACCCGCCGCCGGGTGCGACGACCGCCACCTACAAGGTGGGCGAGACGGGCGACATCGAGGAGGTCGAACTGGGCGAGGTGGTCTCCCGCGGCGCGGCGTTGGTGATCCGCTCCGGAGGGGGGCGGGCCGGTGAGAGCTTTCCGCTCGAGAAGGATCGGCTCACCGTCGGCCGCCGTCCCGACAGCGACATCTTCCTCGACGACGTGACCGTCTCCCGTGATCACGCGATCCTCGTGCGCCGCGGGAGCGACTACTACCTCGACGACTGCGGCTCGTTGAACGGCACCTACGTCAACCGTAGCCGGATCGAGTCACACAAGCTGACCGACGGAGACGAGCTCCAGGTCGGCAAGTACAAGCTCGCGTACCTCAGCCGCTGATGGCCGTCTCCGATACCCGCGGCCCCGACGTAGAGCTACCGGACCCTGCCGACGAGGCGGCCAGCAGGCCGCGCAAGGCGGTGACGATCGGGGCCGTGTGCAAGGCGCTGAACCAGGAGTTCCCGGACATCTCGATCTCGAAGATCCGCTATCTGGAGGACCAGAAGCTGCTCTCGCCGCGCCGGACGCAGGGCGGCTATCGGCTCTACACCCAGGCCGACATCCAGCGGCTGCGGACGATCCTGCGCCTCCAGCGCGACGAGTTCCTGCCGCTGCGGGTGATTCGCCAGGAGCTGGCCGGGGGACGGACCGACCAAGACGTGTCGCCGCCCGGTGAGCCGCGCTCGCTGCGCCGGGCGACAGTCGCGGTTCGCGACCCGGGCGCGCTGTACTCGCTGGAAGACGTGGTCGAAGAGACCGGTGCCGAGCCGCAGCTGGTCCGCGAGCTGGTCGACTTCGGCGTGATCAAAGGCGAGAACCGCGCTGGCGTCCGCTACTACGACGAGACCGAGCGCGAGATCGTCAGGGCGGTCTCCGAGCTGGCCCGCTACGGGGTCGGGGGGCGCAATCTGAGGGTCTTCCGAAGCTCGGCCGATCGCGAGGCGCAGCTGTTGCAGAGCATTCTGGCGCCGGCGCTCCGCTCGCGCAATCCCGAGCGTCGCAAGGAGGCGATCGAGGCGCTCGAGAACCTCGCGTCGGTGACGACGCATCTGAAGCACCTGTTGCTGATCCGCGATCTCCGCAAGATCGCCACGTAGCTCTGTAGGTTCGGCGGGTGGTAAGTGTCGATCTGCGCGCGTTCATCCGCGACATCCCCGACTTTCCACGGCCGGGGATCGTGTTCAAGGACATCACGCCGCTGCTGCTGAACCCCGCCGCGCTCGATCGGGCCGTGACCGGATTGGCCGAGATCGCGGAGCCGCTCGGCGTCGAGCTCGTGGTCGCGGCCGAGGCCCGGGGATTCATCCTCGGCGCGGCGCTCGCGCGGGAGCTCGGGGCTGGTTTTGTTCCGGCGCGCAAGCCGGGCAAGCTGCCCGATCGGACCGTCAGCGCCGAGTACGCGCTCGAGTACGGGACCGACGCGCTCGAGGTTCACGCAGACGCGCTCGCGGGAGGTGCCCGCGTCCTCATCCACGACGACCTGCTCGCCACCGGCGGGACTGCGCGCGCGCTGTGCGAGCTGGTGTCGGGGCTCGGCGCGCAGATCGCGGCGTGCGCGTTCCTGGTCGAGCTCGCGTTCCTGGGCGGCCGCGCTCGGCTCTCCCCGCACCCGGTGCAAGCGCTGATCGAGTACCAGCGCTGATGGCGATGGCGCGTCGCACCCGCACGATCTCGGCCGCTCCCCAGCGGGTGTGGGAGGTGCTCGAGGATCCGCACCACATGCCCCGCTGGTGGCCCGGCGTGACGCGGATGGAGGGCGTCGATGAGGATCGCTGGACGCAGGTGTTCAAGACGAAGAAGGGGCGCCCGGTGCGGATGGATTTCCGGCTGCTCGCCTCCGAGCCGCCATGGCAGCGGACGTGGGAGCAGGAGATCGCGGGGTCGCCGTTTGAACGGGTCCTGATCGAATCGATCACGGAGATCGCGCTCGAGCCCGAAGGCGATGCGACGAAGGTGACGATCGTGCAGCGCCAGAAGCTGCGGGGCTACTCGCGCACGGGCGGGTTCATGCTCCGGCGCGCTACGGCGAAGAAGCTCGACGATGCGCTCGACGGGCTCGAGCGAGTTTGCGGGGCGCGACGGCTCGGCTGAGCGGGCTCGCAGCTGGGACTATGCGACCCCGGACAACGGGCCTTGGAGGACGATCGTGCCCGGCTGCTTGGGATGGGCTTGGGTCTCGAGCGTGACGACGAGCTGCTTGAAGTGACTGGCATTGGTGGGGAGCGGGCTGGCGGTCGAGATGCGGCCGTTAGTGCCGACGCCCGGATTGACGAAGCCGAGCAGCTCGGCATCGGCGGAGGAGTTGTAGAGCCACACCGCATAGGCGTCGTGCTTGGTGTTCGGGGATACGCCCTGCGCGACGATCGCGATCCCGTGGGTCTTCCCTTGCGCGAGCACCTCGGCGATCCCCTTCGCCTGGCTCGAGCCGCCGCTCGGAGGCGACAGGTTGATCTGACCGAGCACACGGGTCGCGGTCGTCGACGTGGTACCCGTCGTGGTCGGAGTGCTGGTTGCCGCCGGCGTGGAGGCGGCCGTCGTCGTGTGCTTGGCGCCTGAGCCGCCAGTCACCAGCACGATCACGACGACCACCGCGGCGACCACCGCCAGGCCACCCAGTCCGAGCAGCAGCGCGCCGCCACGGCGGGAGCTCGGCGGTTCGGGTCGCGGCTCCGCCGGCTCGGACCGCTGAGAGCTTCGGATTTGGCCGACCGGCTCGGCCGGCCCGGACGGCTGCTGGCTTCGGTGTTCACCGACCGGCTCGCCCGGCTCACGGCTTCGGAGTTCGCCGACCGGCTCGCCCGGCGGCTCGCGTCGCCCAGCTTCGGCTGAAATGTCGGGAAGCGGGTGAGTCGCGAACGGCGCCAGTTCTGATGCCACCACGCGCGCCCAGGCACGCTCGGTGGGGGTCTGCGCCAGGCGATCGCGCGTCGTGTCGCTGACCTGCGGGGGGAGTTGCCCCAGCAGGTAGTCGGTGATCAGCGCCCGGCGTTCCGGCGGCACCCCGGTCTGCGGTCCGAGCGCATCGAGCGCCGACAGCGCGCGCTGTCGAACGGCGGCTCGATCGATCGACAGCAGCTTGGCGATGTCGTCGTAGCTGCGGCCCTGCTGCAGCACGAGTTGCAGAACGGCCCGCTGATCGGCGGGCAGGTTGTCGAGAGTTGCCATCGGGGGCCTAGCGTAGAGAAGCCCGCCGGGGAATGGGACAGCCAGGAGGAAACCAATAATGTGCTGGTCCTGATGCACCCGGCGCTTCCATTCCAGGTCGACTACGGATTCAACGGCCTGATCGGCCTCGAGCTGATCGAGCTGAGCGACGAGGTGGCGTCCGGACGCGTGGTGGTCCGCGACGAGCTCAAGCAGCCGCAGGGACTCGTCCACGGAGGCGTATACGCGTCGATCGCGGAGAGCCTCGCGTCATATGGGACCGGGATGGCCGTGTACCCGGAGGGCAAGATCGCGATGGGGCTGTCCAACCAGACGAGCTTTCTTCGCCCGATCACCAAAGGCGTGATCCACGCCGAGGCCGTGCGCAAGCACCGGGGTAGGACGACCTGGGTATGGGAAGTCGAGATCTTCGACGACGAGGGCAAGCTGTGCGTGCTGACGCGGATGACCGTCGCCGTCAGGCAGCTCCCGCCGGAGGCGGCTCAGCGGCCCGGGGCAGCGGCGGTTCAGCGGCCCGGGGCGCCGCGCCCGAGCCAGTAGTAGGCGAACTGGCGCAGGAGCGGGTTCTCGGGCGCGCCTACGCGGAGCATGTGCGCCCACGCCAAGCCGATCAGCCCCGCCGTTCCCGGCCGCCGCGCGAGGATCACCGCTTGACCGGCAGCCGCGAGCGCCGGCGTGAACGGTTCAGTCACCGCGCGGGCGAGGCGCGGCAGCCCCGGCGGTGGAGTGCGACTGCCGTACATAATCACGACATCGCCGGCCTCGAGCGCCTGCAGAAGCTGGTCGTCGTTCAGTTTCGCCTCGTCGCGCCGGACCGGCTGCGGGACGTGCGCACCGCTGGTGGGGGGGTCTGAGTCGTAGGCCGGATGCCGCGCTCCCGGCTTCAGGAGCGCATGGCCGAGATCACGAAACTGCTGGCCCGCCGGCGCCGAGGCACCCGACACGCCTGCCTGGTCGCGCCCGGCGAAGAACCCGGACAGAGCCGCGATCAGTCCGATCGACAGTGCAAGTGATGCGACGACAATCGCCAGCCGCTCGAGAGCCGTCGTCAGCTTCACTCGAGGGTGGGGAGGGCGCTGGCGCGCGCAGCACCCGGCTCAGCGTCCTGCGCATCGCTGCCGATCCCCGCGGCCGCGGCCAGCTCCTCGATCGAGGAGCGAAGCTCGTCCGCCAGGACCTCGACGTCCGCGAGCGCATCGTAATCCGCGACCAGACCGAAGTTGAGCTGTCCGTTGTAGCTCATGATCGCGATCCCGAGCGCGGTGTTCTCGGCCAGCGGCACCATCGGGTACAGAGCCTCGAGCTCGCGCCCCAGCATGTAGAGCGGGACCTGGGGCCCCGGAACGTTCGTCACGACCAGATTGAACAACCGTTGGCGAGCCTGAAGCCGCGCCGCCTGATCCATGATCGTCGGCGGCGCGAAGCCCGAGAGCTCAGTCAGCACCTGTGCTCCGACAGCTTGCCCGGACCCCTTGAGGTCCTTCATCGCGCCGCTGATCCGGTGCAGCCGCTGCTGCGGATCAATCAGCCCGACGGGCAGCGGCGCCCACATCGCGGCGACGCGATTGCCGAGCGCGCCACGTTCGACGTCGGCGCGAACGGAGACCGGGATCAGCGCCCTCAAATCGACGTCGGTCGCGTCGCCGTGCCTGCGCATGTAGCGCCCAAGCGCGCCAGTGACGACGGCGAGCACCACGTCGTTGACCGTCCCGCCGAGCTCGTTCTTGATGGCCTTGAATTGCGCCAGATCGCCGCGTACCCAGGTGAACCGACGATGCGGGCCGATCCGGACGTTGAACGGACTGAGGGGCGCGGCTTGCAGACCCGCCCAGGCCATCGCGCCGACTCCGACGAGCGCGCCGCCGACTCGCTGTGCCACCTGTCGCGGACCGCGAACCGTCGCCCGCACACCGCGGACGATCTCACCCGGCACCGTGGCGCGCTCGAGCAGCGCGTCCGCCAGCAGCTGCGCGCTGCTCGGCAGCGGCTTTGGCACCCACTCGTGATCGGGTGGGGCGACGGGCATCGGGTCGGGAGAGGTGTCGAACAGAACCGTCACGATGTCGACCCCCGAGACCCCGTCGACGAGCGCGTGATGGGTCTTTGACAGCACCGCGAAGCGCTCATCGCTCAGCCCCTCCACGAGCCACAGCTCCCACAGCGGACGGGCGCGGTCGAGCGCCTGCGAGAACACGCGACCACAGAGCCGTTTCAGCTCCTCATCGCCGCCGGGACGCGGCAGTGCCGTGTGCCTCACGTGGTAGGTGACGTTGAAGTGGGGATCGTCAACCCATACCGGCCGGCCCTGGTTGAACGGGACGAGCGCGAGACGCTGGCGGTAGCGCGGCACCAGGTGCAGGCGCGAAACGATCTCGTCGACGAGGTCGTCGTACGCGGGAGCTCTGCCTTCGAACACCATGCACGCGGCGACGTGCATGTGTGCCGCGTCGCGCTCGAGATGCAGGAACGAGCTGTCGAGTCCGGTGAGCCGATCCTGATTCGCCACGGGTCAAATTCTTGCAGGGCGTGACTTGGTGCGCTTGCCGCGCCGTCGGACGTGGGAGACTATGTGGGTCCTTCTGATGCCGCCGCGGGCGGTTCGCCGAAATGTGTGATCCGTGCGGCACGAGCTGACGAGGCCGGGCTCCACTGGCACTTGGTGAGAGGGCGCAAGAGGAGTCCCGGCCTCTAGGCCAAGTCCTACGTGCGCCAGGTTATGTCCCCGGGTCCCACGTGTCCTTGCCCTGCGCGAACTCTACCCGCCCGATGAAGGGGTCCAAAACGAAGGCGGACCCTAAAACAGGGCCGTAACTACGCATTTCGCGCCAATGCTCTGAATTTCATAAGTGTGATGATGCTCACACTTATTCCCTCATCGCGCTGCCACTCTGCTTCGGTCGTACTTCGACCTGCCGAGTCGCCCTTGCACGGTGCGAGAGCGAACGGGGGACCCGCTGCCGGGTAGCAGAGCTTCCATCCGGCCGGGGCGAATCGACCGCCCGGTGATCAGCCGGCCGCCGGTTGTAGCGACCGCCTCGTCAGCACCAAGAAGGTGCGGTGAGTGCCGGCCGCGAGCCCGCCAGCTAACCCCGTAGGCCCCCGGTCGATGACCAATAGGAGGACCATCACGATGAGGTCCAAGCGCATGATGCGCAGCTCCCGGCCGGTCCGTGCGGCCGCCGGGGCTTTGATGCTGACAATTCCCACCTCTGCGGTCGCGCTCGCCGTGGGGCAGGCAGACGCTCAGGGCGAGATCCAGATCGACGTGAACGCTGACCACGTTGGCTTCGGAAAGCACGTGACGGTCAGCGGGATTGCGCCAGCGGGCACGGCAGGCCAGCCGGTGCTGCTCGAGTTCGCCCGCGCCGGCGCTACCCGCTGGCAGACGCTCGGCTCGACCACGATCGGCGGCGACGGTCGCTTCCGGTTCGTCACGCCGCTGCGCAAATCGGGGGTGCTGCGCGCCGTGGCGCCCGGCGAGAACACAACCCCCGACGTGGCGAGTCCGCATTCGGTCAGCACCGGGACCGCCGCGATCGCGCCGAGCTCGCCTCGGGCTGTCTCGGTGGCGTCGAAGTTCCAGCTCCCGCGCCGGTCGATCGAGCTACTGGATGGCCAGTCCCTGGAGGTGCGCGGGCGGCTACTGCCAGGCGTCGCAGGGCGCACGGTGCGACTCGAGGGTCGCTCGGGCGGCAGCTGGCACGTGCTGGGCTCCGGTCGCACCGGTCCCCGTGGCGGATTTCAGATCCGCTACCGGCCGGGCGGCAGCGCCGCCGGCGCCGCTGGGCAGCCGCTGCGAGTCCAGTTCCGCGGCGACCGCCTGAACACCCGCTCGCGCGAGGCCGCCGGCCGAGCGACCGTGTTCACCGAGAGCCTGGCCTCGTGGTATGACGACGCCGGCTCGACTGCCTGCGGCTTCCACGCCGGGTTGGGGGTGGCCAACAAGACCCTGCCGTGTGGCACCAAGGTCACGTTCCGCTACGGCGGCAGTACGGTGACCGCGGTGGTCGACGATCGTGGCCCTTACGCCGGCGGCCGTGAGTGGGATCTGAACCAGAACACCGCCGGCGCGCTGGGCTTCGCCGGCGTCGGGACCGTCTGGTCGGCGTCGTAGCCTCCGGCAGATGGCAGGGCGCTGTGTCGCTCATCTGGACATGGACGCGTTCTACGTGTCCGTCGAGCTTCGGCGCCGGCCCGAGCTTCGCGGCTTGCCGGTGATCGTGGCCGGAAGCGGCCCTCGGGCAGTCGTCACCACCGCGTCATACGAAGCCCGTCGGTTCGGCGTGGGGTCGGCGCTGCCGGCCTCACGCGCGCGCCGGTTGTGTCCGGACGGGGTGTTCCTGGCGCCGGACTTCGCCTACTACCGCGAGGCGTCCGGCGAGGTGATGGCGATCGTGCGATCACACGTGCGTGCGGTCGAGGTCGTCGGCCTCGACGAGGCTTATCTCGACCTGACCGGCCGGCCGTCGCCCCACGCCGCGATGCGTCTGATCGCGACCGAGATAGACCGGCGGACAGGCCTGGGCTGCTCGATCGGGATCGGACCGAGCAAGCTCGTCGCCAAGGTCGCATCCGACGCTGAAAAGCCGCGCGGCTTCGTCATTCTGACCCGCGAGGCGGCGTGCTCACGGTTCGCGGACGCCCCGTGCGGGCTCGTCCCGGGAATCGGCCCGAAGACGGTCGAGCGGCTCGGCAGCCACGGCATCACCACGCTTGCCGAACTCGCCGCCGCGCCGCCGGCACCACTGGCCAAGTGGTTTGGCTCACGGTTCGCCGCGGAGCTGCAACGTCGAGCGCGATTCGAGGACGAGGCGCCGGTCACCGAACAGCGCAAGGTCATCTCCGAATCCCGCGAGACGACCTTCGACTACGACATCTCCGACGGTGCGCGGCTCGAGCAGATCCTCGACGGGCTCGTGGAGCGGCTATGCGCAGCGCTCGCCGATCAACAACGGTGCGCTCGCACGATCGCGATCAAGATCCGGCTCGACGATTTCTCTACCCATACGCGCGCGCGGACGCTGGCTGACCTGGTCAGCTCAACCGAGCAGGTCGGACCGGTCGCCCGCGATCTGCTGAGGCGGTTCGCGCCGTCACGGCCGGTGCGGCTGATCGGGGTGCGGGTGGCGGGGCTGCAGCCAGCCACCGCCGACGCCGATGAGCAGCTGAAGCTCGCGATGTGAGCTCGGCCTGGACCCGCCGAGACGCCGCAGGATCGGTGGATACCAGGGTTTAGTACAGCGCCGATGCCAGCCGGCGGCGCGACTCGCGAGCGAGCGGATGCTCCACGCCGAGCTCGTCGAGGATTCCCACCACAACCCGGCGGATGTCGTCGCGCGCGCCGTCGGCGCCGGGAAGCGCGAGCAGCAGGAGATCGAGGGCCCGCTGGCGATCCTCGGCGTCGAGCGCCGCGAACGCCTCGCTGAGATCCGGTTGATCGCCGCCCTGCTCGAGCGCGATCCGCGCCGCCAGTCCGTCGGCGGCAAAGCTGCCCGGGATCCGCTTCACCAGCTCCAGCGCCTCGTCGCTGTCGCCGCGGGCGTGGAGCAGCCGCGCGAGCGGGACGGCGGCATCGGCGCGCAGCGGCTCGAGCTCCACAGCCCGCCGCAGCGACCGTTCATCGCCCTGGGCGACGAGCGTATCGGCCTCGGAGGGCAGTAGCGAATCGAGGAACTGCTCGACCGCCGCCGGCGGCTGGGCGCCGACGAACTCCGCGGCGACCTTGCCGTGGCGAAATGCCTTGACCGCCGGGATGCTCTGGATCCGGTAGGTGCGCGAAACAACCGGGTTGGCTTCGACGTCGACCTTGGCGAGCTCGATCTTGCCGGCGCGCGCGGCGACCGCGCGCTCGATCACCGGACCGAGCTGGCGACACGGTCCGCACCACTCCGCCCAGAAGTCGACGACCACGGGCACCGTATGCGATCGCTCGATTACGGCGGATTGGAAGGTGTTATCGCCTGCATCCATCTGCCACTGATGGTAGCCACAGCATTCGGCGGGCCGATCGGCTAGAAAGGCGCTCGTGGCCGAGCAGATGATCGACGCGAACGGAGTACGGCTCGCGGCGGACCAATCGGGCGACGGGATACCCGTGGTACTGCTGCATGGCCTGACGGCGACGAGACGCTACGTGGTGATGGGCTCGAAGGCGCTCGAGCGATCCGGCCATCGAGTGATTGCCTACGACGCGCGCGGGCATGGACGATCCTCGCCGGCGCCCGATGCGGCTGCTTACGCCTACGCCGACCTCGGGCACGACCTCGAGGCAGTGCTCGCCGCACTCGGTGTCGGCAAGGCGGTGCTCGCGGGCAGCTCGATGGGCGCGCACACGCTGCTGTGGCTGGCGCTCCACAACCCCGACCGGGTTGGGGGACTGGTTGTCATAACGCCCGCGTATGACCCGGATACCAACGATGACCCGGCGCGCATCGCGCGTTGGGACGCATTGGCCCGAGGACTGCGCGAAGGCGGCGTCGACGGGTTTCTGGAGGCCTACGGCGAGCCGTGCGTTCCCGCTGCTTCGCGGGAGGCCGTGCTGACGGTGATACGCCAGCGCCTGGCGCTACACGAGCATCCGGAGGCGGTTGCCGACGCGCTCAGTGCAGTCCCGCGGTCGCGCCCGTTCGGAGCGCTCGGGGAACTCGGCGCGATATCGGTGCCGGTGACGGTTGTGGCCAGCAGTGACGAGCTCGACCCCGGACACCCGCAGACGATCGGGGAGGCGTACGCGACGGCGATCCCGGGGGCGCGGTTGGTGATCGATCAACCGGGGCGATCTCCGATCGCGTGGCAGGGGACCCAGCTGTCCAAGGTGATCGCGGAACTGGCATCTGCGGTAGACCTGACGTGAGCGCCGCGCCACGGCACGGGTCGACCGGCCCAGGTGCACCCCCGCCATGGCACTGGTCGTCCGGCCGCGCGCGCGACGCCCCACAGGCTCGTTTCTAGCCGACTGACACGTGCTCGACCGCGGCCCGGTGGCGAGCCAGATATCCGTTGCCGAGGAACTGGACCAGCACGCGCAGGCGAACCCGTCCGTGCCGGTGACCAGGACGATGGGCCAACCCGGTCTGCACCGAGAACGTGCAGGTAGGCTGCACGGGGGCAAACTCCCGGGCGACCCGCCGCCTACCGAGAAACAAGCGAACCTCGGCGGTCCCCGAGCAGGCGAACTGGTCTGGGACCGACGACGGTCCGATCACCCGCCCCGAGGTGGTGAACACAAACGGATGGGACCGGGCGTGGCGAGGGGTCGTCCTGGCCCGTACTCGAGGCACGCTCGCGACGCTCGGATAGGTCATGAACACCGCGTCGACGCCGCGCTCGACGACGCCGCGGTTCACGGCCACGATCCGGTAGTGGAAGATCGTTCCCGGCGAGAGCCCCTGCAGCGGCTCGGAAACCGTCACCGGAATACTGCCGGCAGGGACGGTCTGGGCGACCGTCTGGGAGCTGTAGACGGGGCTCAGCCCGTACTGGAAGTACCACGTCGTCTTCTCGTTGTTGGGATTGATCACAGCGGTGACGGTGGCGCTGTTGGCGCTGATGAGCGTGGTGGGGCCGGTCGCGGCATACGGCGGCGGATTGCCCTTGGTCTTGAAGCTCCGATCACGCCCGATCGCGCCGCCGGCCGTGCTGAGCGCCATCAGGCGGTAGTGATAGACGGTTCCGGGCAGCAGCCGGCGCAGCTGCAGCGACACCGCCACGCTCGTAGTCCCGGCACCCGCCGACCTCGCGCGACTCGTCGTGCCGTAGGCGTCGGTGAGGCCCCACTGGAACGCGTAGGTGGTCTTGGCGCCGTTTGGATCGATCGTGCCGCGGAGGATCGCACTCGACGTGACGACAGATGCCGGCGAGTCGGTCGACACCGTCGGCGAGGACGCCGCGGCGGCGACCGCCACGAGCGCGGCGAACGCCGCGGGCAGTGCAGCGAGCACCTTCAGCTTGCGATTCATCCCTTACCTCCTCAGAAGGTTGTGCGCAGAAGCTGCAAACCCGTTCCGGGTGAGAAGTTTCGGATGACTGGGGTTCCAGTAGCAACGGCGCGCCGAAGCGAGTCGGGCGAGCACTGCCGCCCATGGCTAGGAGCGGGCAGTCGGTGGAGGCGCAAGGACGAGACCGACGGCCACCTTCATGCTCCTGTGCGGATGAACGCGCGTGGGAGCGTGGTGGCTGGGTTGACCGCGCTCCGCAGCATGTTCGCTGGCACCAGCAGGACAGGCGTGCTCGGTGCGGGTTTGCTCCCAGACGCGGAGCATGCGAAGGTGCCTGACCGTGCGGGTGGTGAACGTGTTCGACGACGGCGAAATGGAGGAGGGGCCCGGGCGTGACGGGTTCTGGTTCCGCGCCGCGAAGCTGGGACCGAGGCTGCGGGCAGCCCGGATCGGCGCAGGGGTGTATGAGGCCCGCGAGGGCATACCGATCTGGCCCTACCACTACCACTATCCCGACGAAGAGTGGCTGTATGTCCTGGACGGCGAGCCGGTCTTGCGCGATGCCGGCGGCCGACGCGTGCTGAAAGCCGGGGACGTCGTGTGCTTCCCGCCCGGCCATCGCGGTGCGCACACCCTCGAGGGCCCGGGGCGCTTTGTCCTCTTCTCGGGCGAGCAGTCCTCTGGCCCGTTCGTGTCGGTCTACCCCGACTCCGACAAGGTCTCGGTGTTCCCCGGCATCGAGACCGGCCCCCTCAACGCGCTGCGGTTGCCGCGCGCCGGTTCGGTCGACTACTGGCATGGCGAAGGCAACGACCCCGTCCCTTTGACGTCGGTGACGCGCGAGCCGGAGGCGGTGCCCGGGCCGCCGACCGTCAATGTGCGAGATCTGGCGTTCGAGCCGGGCGAGGGCTGGAGATGGGGGCCGCTGGGCGGCCCGGTGGACGCACAGCGGCTCGACGGGGCGGTTCTTGAGCTCGATCCCGACGGGGACTTCGGCCCCTACCGCTACGAGCACGGGCGGGAGCTGTGGCTGTTCGTGCTCGCCGGCACACCGACGTTGCAGCACGCGGAGGGAGAGCGAGAGCTCTCCCCAGGCGATCTCGCCTGCCTGCCTGAAGGACCGACCGGAGGGCGCAGCGTGCTCAACCAGAGCAGCGAAGCGGCCCAGGTCCTGTTGCTGTGGACGACCGGGTTCCCGGCGGCCGTTTGCTACCCCGAGACGGGAGAGTGGGTGCTGCGCCCCGCTCGTGGAGCGGACGAGCTTCACTTGCGGAGGAGATAGCCCCGCCGACGACGTACAAGTTACGCGTGACTTTCCGTATCGGCAAGTTGCGTGCTAACTTTCCGGTATGGAAAATCAGTCGTCGGGTTCGGTCCCTCCCGGCGCGGCCCGAGAGCAGCTACGGGCCGCCCGCCAGGCACACGACGCATCAGTCCGTCGTGCGATGCTCCCAGCGGAATTCATTCTCGTGTTGAGCGTCTTCTGCGGAGCGCAGACGGTCGCGCCCGCGTACAGGGGACCGGGAAACGTGGTGACCATCATCGCGGTCGTGTGGTTCCTTGCTGAGCTTCTGAAGATGTCCGCTCGTAACCAGTGGCGTCCGTTGCGTTCGTTGCCGAAGCCTAAGTGGGGCGTCACTGAAGTGATGCTCATCTCTGTCGCGGTGCTTGTTGGCGGCGTGGTCGGCCCCCATCTGCTCGCCAGCCATAGCAATTCGGCCCTTGCGAGCTGGGGACTTGGTGCGGCCGTGACGGTGATCGTTGCGGCCTGCCTGTTCGCCGCGCAGGCTTCCTATCGGCGTCGTGCCTCTCGGACGTGGCAACGGTGAGCGAAGCAGCGTTCGACGAGCTGATCCACGCGCCGTTGCGTCTACAAATATGCGCGATGCTCTCGCCGGTGCGGTGGTTGCCGTTCTCCGACATACGGGACAGCCTGGAAATCTCGGATTCGGTTCTGAGCAAGCACCTGTCAGCGCTCGCTGAAGCCGGGTACGTGGAGGTTTCCCGTGTGCGGGCGGATTCACGTTCTCGGCGGCAGGTCACGCTCACCAGGCCAGGACGCACCGCCTTGCGCGGGCACCTGGCGGCTCTGCAAGCGATCGCCGCCGCAGCCGAACCGGCCATGGCTGAGGAGCCGTCCGGTGCCCGTGCCCCGGAGCGCCGCCAGGCCCGTCGAGAGGTCGCCCTCGATCCTCGGATCGCGTAGTAGGTGAGTTGCTGCGCGGCCTTTGTCGGTTCTCGCGGCGCGATGGGTCGGCAAACGTAGCTGCGTCTGGTTCTGTGTGACTGCCCGTCACACGAGCAGGCAGAACTCTCGACCACGCCGTACGGGCGCAGCATCCAAACTGCCGATCACTGACGCGCGAGCTGCTGAACCGCTGACATCCAAGCTGCGGACCACACTGGGGGCCGGACCCCGACGCGCTTCGCCATCACTTCTCAACGCTCGATAATCGATCTTATGTAGACCCCAGTGCGTGAGCGACCCCTCGGCGAGCTTCGTGTCGATTCCGGGATAGATGTCAGTGGGAATCCGGGTTGGCTGTAGAACGACGGTCGAACGACAGTGGGGCCCTGTCCGCGAACAGGCGTTCGCATCCCTGCCGATCGGTCGGGGCGATCTGAGACGTCCGAGGCGGGGTCGGGTCGAAGGCCAGCCGCCCGCGAGGATCGCACGGCCCTTCCGCCGCCGCTTCGAGGGCTCCGCGCCGGGGTCGATCGCGACGGCGACTGTTAGCAGCGAAGCCGCGCCGACCAGCAAGCACGGGATGCGCACCTTTGGCGACAAGCAGGGACGCGACCGTTGTGCTCGGTCGCGTCCCAGAATTGCTGTAAATACGCGTGGGGTGCTGTCAGAGCGACGGCGTAGGTTCCCTCAAGTCCTGCCAGACGATGAAGGAGGCCTACGCCGTGGGACGCACCGTACCGCCGTCGGCGGAGATACAGACGAAGATCGACAAGCTGCTGTCGAGCAAGCTGGTCGAGGATCCGCAGAAGATGCTGTCCGAGCTGGCCCGGCTCGGCGCGAAGTTGATCATCCAGCGGGCTGTTGAGGAGGAGTTCGAAGGCTGGCTGGGCCGCGCCCGGTATGAGCGCCGGCCGGAGCGCCAGCGGGGGCTTCGCAACTATGGCGATGGTTATCGCAACGGGTATCGGCCGCGCCGGGTGCAGACCGCTGAGGGCGAGTTACGGATCGAGATCCCGCAGGCGCGGGAGGCGGCCGAGCCGTTCGTCTCCAAGCTGTTTCGCCGGGGCCACACCAAGCGCCTGTTGCGTACCGACCCGCTGAAGGCGATGGTCGTCGGTGCGTTCGTGCGCGGCCTGTCGGTGCGCGACGTCGAGTCGTTGTGTGAGGAGGCTGGGCTCGGGCGCACCTCAAAGTCGACCGTGGCCAGGATCTGCGCGGAGCTGCACGAGCGCTTCGCGCAGTTCTGTCGCCGCGATCTGTATGAGGTCAAGCTGGTGGTGCTGTTCCTCGACGCGATCTACCTGCCGGTCCGTCCCAGCGGCCCCAAGGAAGGCGTCATGTGCGCCTGGGGATTCACCGAAGACGGGCAACGAGCGCTGGTTTCGGTGCGCCTGGGCGCCCGCGAGGCCAAGGAGGACTGGCTTGAGCTTGGACGCGACCTACGCTCCCGCGGACTCGCCGCCCCACGGCTGATCGTCGCCGACGGCGCTCCCGGGTTGACGTTGGCGATCGAGGAGCTCTGGCCGCGCGCCGACCGCCAGCACTGCACCGTTCACCGCCTGCGCAACCTCCTGGCCAAGCTGCCCACCTCAGAGCACGACCGCATCCGCTTCAACTACTGGTCAGCGCTCAGCGAGGCGACCGGGGTCAAGGACGGCAAGCTCCGCCTCCAGGTCCTGATCTCAGAGCTCGAGCACGCCGGCTATGAGTCCGCCGCCCGCTGCCTCGCCGACGACCTCGATGCCTTGGTCGTGCACCTGCGCTACCCCCTCAGACACCGCGAACGCTGGCGGTCCACCAACCTGCTCGAACGATCGCTCGGCGAGGTCAAACGACGCACCAAGGTGATCGGTCGGTTCCCCGGCGAGACCAGCTGCCTCACGCTCGTCTGGGCGGTCCTCGACCTGTTCTTCAGCCACGCCAGCAACGGCGCAACGTTCACCGAGGTCGACCGCCACCACCTCTACCGGATCAAGTACCAACAAGCCGACCCCGACACCATCGACGAGGAGGTGACAGCCGCCTAGACTCAACTCCGGGAACCTGAACCGCGAGCGAATTTACAGCGGCAAAGGGACACGACCCACGTTGTGCTCCGGCGGCCCTGCTTTCCCCACGGCGGGAGCCACGCTGAGGGTTCTGTAATCGGCTGTGAGCGGCAGCCTGATCAGGAGTGCCGGTGGGCGACAAACCAGCGCAGTCTCGATTCCGGCGGTGGCGGTCGAGCGACTTCTCGCCGCTAGGCCTATGGGGTTCGGGCTGAACCTGACGCGGTGATTGGCTCTTCCCGTGGGAGCTGTTGCTTGACGTTGCGGGGGTCGATGCGGGAGGCTCGTTTCGTCGGGCGGCCAGATCGGATTGGGGCCTCGGGGGCGGGTTGGAGACGTTCAGCGCGGGTTGGTGGAGAATGTGGTTTCGGCGGCTTCGAAGGTATTTGATGTCAGGGCGAACGTGTTTATGGCAGCCGGGTCTGGTCAGCGTGCCGTGGCCGTGGGGTTCGTCGTGACCGCTCGAATGTCTGCTCTCGTTGCCGCTGTGTCGGCAGGGCGAGAGCAGAGCCGCGCTCGTTACCCGGACGAGGAGGGGTATGTCGAGCGTGGCGGGCAGCGGCTCTTTTACGAGGTGTATGGCAGTGGGCCTGAGACGATCTTCCTGCTCCCGACGTGGTCGTTGCTGCATGCTCGGCACTGGAAGTTTCAGATCCCCTATCTCGCTCGGCATTTCCGGGTGGTGGCGATGGACGGGCTAGGTAATGGTCGGTCGGGGCGCTGTCGGGAGACGGCACGGTATGAGGTGGCTGAGTTTGCGCGTGACTGCTTGGCGGTGCTCGATGTCACCGGGACAGAACGGGCTGCGATGGTCGGGCTCTCTCGCGGCGGGCAGTATCTGCTTGAGTTGGCGCGGCTGGCACCCGAGCGCGTGGCCGGCGCGGCGTTCGTCAGCCCGCGGTTTCCATACACTGCGACCCCGCAGACGTCGGATGCAGACCAGCCGCTCGGGCATCGCTCGCTCGGCGTGGAGCGTCATCCCTGGTGGCGTCATGAGGACCGGGGTGCCCGACAGCGGGAGTACGCGGCGTTCGCTGAATGGTTCGTCGGTCGTTGTCTTCCCGAGCCACATTCGACGAAGGGGATCGAGGACGGCGTTGGCTGGGCGTTGGATACCGACGGCGACACGATGGCGGCCACGATCGACGCCGCGGTGCACCGCGACCGAGAGACGCTGAGCCAACTCGCACGGGGACTGCCAGGCCCGGTTCTGGTCGTCCAGGGTGATCTCGACATCGTCAATCCTCCACGCGACGCGGTCGCGCTGGCCGAGCTGACCGGCGGGCAGCTCCGGACGCTTCCCGACGCCGGCCATTTTCCGCACCTGCGCAAGCCGGTCGCGACGAACCTCGCCCTGCGCGACTTCGCCGAGGATGCCTTCGCTCGGCGGTGCGACCCCGTTGTGCACCGGCCCGACGGCCGCAAGCGGGTGCTGTTTGTCTGCTCGCCGATCGGGCTGGGTCACGCCCAGCGTGACGTCGCGATCGCCCGCGAGCTGCGCCGGCTTGTGCCTGGCCTGCAGATAGACTGGCTCGCGCAGGACCCGGTCACCCGCGTGCTCGAGGCTGAGGGGGAGCGCATCCACCCCGCCAGCGCGCACCTGGCCAGCGAGTCGACGCACATCGAGTCGGAGTCTGCAGAGCACGACCTGCACTGCTTTCAAGCGATCCGGCGCATGGACGACATCTTGCTAGCGAACTTCATGGTCTTCCACGATCTCGTTCGCGAGGATCGCTATGACCTGTGGGTTGGCGACGAAGCATGGGAGCTGGACTACTACCTGCACGAGAACCCGCGCGAGAAGACGGCTCCGTTCGCGTGGCTGACCGATTTCGTGGGCTTCCTGCCGATGCCCGACGGCGGCGAACACGAGGCCTTCCTAGCTGCCGACCACAACGCCGACATGGTCGATCACATCGCCGGCCATCCCGATGTACGCGATCTCGCGCTGTTCGTGGGCAACCCCGACGACATCGTCGACAAGCGACTCGGACCACAGCTACCCCTGATCCGCAACTGGACCGAGCAGCACTTCGAATTCACCGGCTACGTAAGTGGCTTTGATTCTGTCGAGCTCAGTGACCGCGGCCGTCTGCGCCACGAGCTCGGCTACCAAGACAACGAGCAGGTCTGCATCGTCGCCGTCGGCGGGTCGGGCGTCGGTGCCGATCTGCTGCGGCGCGTCATCGCCGCGTTCAAAGCCTCTCGGGAGGCGGTCCCCGACCTGCGCATGATCGTGGTCGCTGGACCTCGCATCGACCCCGCGTCACTCCCCGCGCACGATGGACTCGAAATGGTGGGTTACGTACACAACCTGTACCGCCACCTCGCGGCGTGCGACCTCGCGGTAGCGGCGCGCCGTTCCCCGACTATGAATTGTCCGACCACACCGCGAAACATCGAAAGCTCTCCGAGCTGCAGGGACAGGATCCGATGGTGCTGGTGCTGAGCCGCGGCGGCTTTTGCCCGAAGGACCGCCGGCAGGCCGAAGGATTGGTCCAGCTGCATCGCGAGATGGAGGTCGGCTATTGCCGGCTGGTCACGATCAGCACCGACAACATCACCGAGACCAATGAAAATCGCAGCGGGGTCGGCGCGCATTGGCCGTTCCTGTCCGATCCGCGGCCGCATCGTCCAGAAAGACCTCGACATCGCCGAATACACCGATCCCGTCCACAATCCGATGATCCCGCACATGATCGTGCTCGAGCCGGGCCTCGTCATCCACAAGATCTACAACGGCTACTGGTTCTTCGGCCGGCCGACGGTGGAAGATCTGCGTCAGGATCTGCGCGCCGTACCGAAGAAATGCCGGCCGGACTGGGACATCACGACGCCCGAACTCAAGGCGGCATGGCAGCAAGGCCGCAAGGAGCTGTTTTATCCTTACGGCAAAACCTACGTCGCAGACGATTGCCGCGCAGGATGAGACGTGAGTTTTAAGGAATGCAAGAGGAGACGTTTCATGCCTCGTTCGCATCAGCCGGGCAAGTCCGCTGTTCCGATCGCATCCTGCCCGAAGAAATCGACTGGAAGCCGTTTCGCGGCATTTCCGCCCGACAGTGCGGCTGCCGTGATGGTCGGCGACCCGTCAGCCCGGACCCTATGTGGTCAGGGTCAAGGTGCCCTCCGGCATGAAATTGATGCCGCACAAGTCATCCGGAGGATCGAATTTACACGGTGATGTCCGGCGTCTTCTATATCGGGCTCGGCGAGCAATTCGATGGCGAGCAAGGTGAAAGCCTATCCGCCCGGAAGCGTCATTGTGTTGCCTGGCGATAACCTGCACTTCCATTGGGCGAAGTCTGGCGAATACATCACGCAAGTCACGGCGATCGGACCGCTTGGCCTCGAGTATATGACCCGCACGACGATCCGCGCCGCGTGACCCAATGAGGAGCGCCTGACGAGGTGACCGCAACTTACGCGGCTTCGTGCCTCCGCCTATTGACGGCATGGCAACGGCGGGCCACTGAATAGAGGCTGGCGCGGGAGACGTCGCGATGACTGAGCCCTATGAAATCGTCGAACATCGTTATGACGTCGTGATCGTCGGCGCCGGCGGCGCGGGGATGCGCGCCGCGCTCGGCATGGCCGCGTCGGGGTTGCGGACGGCCTGCGTCACAAAAGTGTTTCCGACCAGGAGCCACACCGTTGCCGCGCAGGGCGGCATGGCGGCCTCGCTCGGCAATATGGGTGACGGCGACGATTGGCGCTTTCACATGTATGACACAGTGAAAGGCTCCGACTGGCTCGGCGACCAGGACGCCATCGAATATATGTGCCGCGAGGCGGTGCCGGCCGTGCTCGAACTCGAGCATTTCGGCGTGCCGTTCTCGCGCACCGCATCGGGGCGGATCTACCAGCGCCCATTCGGCGGCCAGACCATCGGCTACGGCAAGCAGATGGCACAACGCACCTGTGCCGCGGCCGACCGCACGGGGCACGCCATCCTGCACACGCTGTATCAGCAATGCCTGAAGCACAACACCGAGTTCTATGTCGAGTATTTCGCGCTCGATCTGCTGATGGACGGCGACGGCGCCTGCCGCGGCCTGCTCGCCTGGAACATGGAGGACGGGACGCTGCACCGTTTTCGCGCGCATCGCGTCGTGCTGGCGACCGGCGGCTATGGCCGCGTCTATTTCTCCTGCACCGCGGCGCACACCTGCACCGGCGATGGCAACGCCATGGCGCTACGCGCCGGCCTGCCGCTCGAAGACATGGAGTTCACGCAGTTTCACCCGAGCGGCATCTACGGCTCGGGTTGCCTGATCACCGAAGGCGCGCGCGGCGAGGGTGGCTATTTCACCAATTCGAACGGCGAGCGCTTCATGGAGCGCTATGCGCCGAGCGCCAAGGACCTCGCCGGCCGCGACGTGGTCTGCCGCGCCATGACCATCGAGATCAACGAAGGGCGCGGCTGCGGCCCGCAGAAGGACTACATCGAGCTGCATCTCGAGCACCTCGGCGCCGACATCCTGCATGAGCGTCTGCCCGGCATCAGCGAGACCGCGCGCATCTTTGCCGGCGTCGACGTGACGCGCCAGCCGATCCCGGTGCTGCCGACGGTTCACTACAACATGGGCGGCGTGCCGACCAATCTGCATGGCGAAGTCGTCACCAAGCATAACGGCAATCCGGAGACGATCGTGCCCGGATTGATGGCGATCGGCGAGGCCGCCTGCGTCTCCGTCCACGGCGCCAACCGGCTCGGTTCCAACTCGCTGCTTGACATCGTCGTGTTCGGCCGCGCCGCGGCGCAGCGGGCGACGGAGAGCCTGCGTCCGGGCGAAGGCCACCCGTCACTTCCCGACGAGGCGACCGACCGCGCCATCGCCCGGCTCGACCGCACCAGATGGTCCAAGGGCGGCAGCGGCGCCGGCGTGATCCGGCTTGCGATGCAGCGCACCATGCAGCGCCATTGCGCGGTGTTCCGTACCGGCTCGCTGCTGGCGGAAGGTGAGGGCAAGCTCAACGAGCGTCATCGCCATGATGCGCAACGATCTTGCCGTCGCCGACCGCTCCATGATCTTCAATACCGATCTCACCGAGGCGCTCGAGCTCGACAACATGCTGGCGCAGGCGAGCGTCAGCCTGCATTCGGCGATCGGGCGCACCGAGAGCCGCGGCGCTCACGCGCGCGAGGATTTTGCCAGGCGCGACGACGAGAATTGGCTGAAGCACACACTGTCCTGGCTCGACGAGGCCGGACGCGTCCGGCTGGACTATCGTCCGGTGCATTTGCAGCCACTCACCAACGAGGTCGCCACCATCCCGCCGAAAGAGCGCGTGTACTGAGGTTATCTCTCGGTGCGCGACTGCTCGAGCTGCCGGCTGTAGCGTGACATCGCAAAGCAGAAGACGAAATAGATCAGCCCGACGAACAGGTAGACCTCGATGCTGAACGACTGCCAGGCCGGATCGACGATGGCGGTCTTCGCCGTGGTCAGCAGATCGAAGATGCCGATGATCAGGACGAGGCTGGTGTCCTTGAAGAACGCGATGAACGTGTTTACCAGCGGCGGGATCACGTGGCGGATAGCCTGCGGCAGGACGATCAGCCCGTTCTTCTTCCAGTAGGACAGCCCGAGCGCGTCGGCCGCTTCATGCTGGCCCCTCGGCACCGCCTGCAGGCCGCCGCGGACGACTTCGGCGAGATAGGCTCCGGCATACAGCACGAAAGGCGACCTGGGCGCGCAGCAACTTGTCGATGTTGACGCCGTCCGGCATGAACAGCGGGAACATCACGCTTGCCATGAACAACAGGCTGATCAGCGGAACGCCGCGGATCAGCTCGACATAGAGCACGCAGAGCGAACGGATCGCCGGAAGCTTGGAACGGCGGCCGAGCGCGACGAGAATCCCGAGCGGAAAACCAAAGGCGAGCCCGGAGGTCGCGAGGATCAGCGTGACCGGCAGCCCGCCCCAGCGATCCTGCGACACATAGGGCAGGCCGAAAACGCCGCCCCACATCAGCAGCCCGATCAGCGACCAGCGCGCCGGCCCATACCAGCACCAGCTCCTTGCGCCAGAAGCTGCGCCGGCTCGACAGCACGAACAGCGCAATGAAAGTCAGCGTCGCAAGCGCCGGCCGCCATTGCTGATCGAAGGGATAGGTTCCGAACAGGATGAAGCGAAATTTCTCGGGGATGACCGCCCAGCAGGCGCCCAGCCCGCGGATCGCGCGGCAAGCGGTCGGTGTCATTGCCGGGAACGGTCCAGATCGCATTCCAGATCCCCCACTGCACGAAGCTGGCGCAGCCCTTCGCCAGCAGGAAGATCAGCAGCAGCTGACGACGGTCGAGGGGACCGACGAGAACAGATTGGCGCGCAGCCATCCGAGCCGGACGGCCGCCAACCGCCGGTCGCGCGCGGTCGGCTGAAGGGCAGCGGATCTTCGCGGCGCATCCGTCACCGAGGTCATCGCTCAGCGCTCCACCAGCGCGATGCGCGCATTGTACCAGTTCATGAACAGGCTGATGCCGAGGCTGATGGTCAGGAACACCAGCATGATCAGCGCGATCGACTCGATCGCCTGGCCGGTCTGGTTCAGCGTGGTGTTCGCGACCGACACGATGTCCTGATAGCCGACCGCGACCGCCAGCGAGGAATTCTTCGTCAGGTTCAGGTACTGGCTGGTCATCGGCGGAATGATGACACGAAGCGCCTGCGGCAGCACGATGTGCCGGAGCACGAAGCTCCGGCGCAGGCCGAGCGCCTTGGCGGCGTCCCATTGCCCCCTGTGGACGGCCTGGATGCCGCTGCGCACGATCTCGGCGATGAAGGCCGAGGTATAGGTGACGAGCGCGATCAGCAGCGCAAAATATTCCGGCGACAATGTCAAGCCGCCGACGAAGTTGAAGCCGCGCAACTCCGGCATGGTGATGGTCCAGATTCGCGCCAGCATCCATGACAGCAGCGCCGGCAGCCCGACCACCAGCGCAAGCGCGTAGGGCCAGAGCCGGCGCGGCTTGCCGTCCAGCATCTGCTGCGCGATCAGCCGCCGGCGCAACGCGATAGAACGCGATCAGCCCGAGCGCGGCGCGCGCGATCACCCAGAGATTTGCCGTCCTCGATCGGAACCGACGGCAGCACCAGGCCCCGATTGGAGAGAAAGACGCCGTCGATCGGCTTCCATGCCGCGCGCGCCGCCGGCAGTCCCTGCATCAGCACGTACCAGAACAGCAGTTGCAGCAGCAGCGGAAGATCGCGAAGCACTTCGACATAGACCGCCGCGAGCCGCGACAGCAGCCAGTTCGACGACAGCCGCGCGATGCCGATCAGCGTCCCCAGCACGGTCGCAAGCACGATGCCGATGACGGCGACGCGCAGCGTATTGACGATGCCGACGATGAAGGCGCGCAGATAGGTGTTCTTCGGACTGTAGGCAATCCAGCTGTCGGCGATCGGCATTCCGGCCTCGCGGCCGAGGAAGGCAAAGCCGGTCGAAATCCTGCGCACCGACAGATTGTGGACGGCATTCGACCAGAGCCAGGCGACGAGCGCGACCGCGATCGCCACCACCACGATCTGCCAGAACAGCCCGGCGAAACGCTCGTCATGAAGCGAGATGCGCCATCCGCCTGCGGGGCGGGCGTCTGGTCGGCGTATGTCGTCACAGCACAAGGATCCTTCCGGAAGCAGCGATCTTCGGCCATGCGCTCACGAGGCGCGTTTCATATGTTGCACCAAATCAGATTTCTGCAACATATGTTTCATGGCCCAGACCGCAGCCGAAATCCTCGCCGCTCAACGAACTCTGCAGCGCCCTGCCGTCGCTGCCGATGCGGCTGCAGGAGGTCGGACGATTCGTTGCCGCCAATGACTATGACGCCACCACGCGTTCGATGCGCGAACTGGCTGTCGGTCGCCGGCGCCGATCCCGCTTCCTTCACCCGCCTGGCGAAAGCGCTCGGCTATTCCGGCTGGGACGGGTTGCGCGCCGCGTTGACGGAAGCGCGCCGGCCCGCGCAATCCTCGCCGTTCTCGGGCCGGACCAGGGCCGGCGGCAGGGCCCCGAATGCCGACGTCACGCTGGTCGCCGAAAAGCTGGAGGCCGAAGCGGCGGGCCTTGCGCGCATCTCGCCCGATTCGATCGGCGAGCGCGGCCAAGGCCCTGCATGCGGCGCGACGGATCTGGATCGCCGGCTTTCGGAGCTGCCGCGGCGTGGCGGAATTGCTCAACTATCAGCTTCGACTGTTCCGGCCCGACGACGGTGCAGCTCGTCGGCGGCTCCGGCCCGGAGGATCTCGATCTCGGCGCCTTCCGCGCCGGCGACGCCGTCATCGTGATCGGCTTCGCGCCCTATTCGACGGCAAGCGTGTTGTCGGCACGCGCGGCGCACCGCGCGCGGCGCCGACGCTGATCGCGATCGCCGATACCGTCACCGCGCCGATGGCCGAGGGCGCCGATCATCTGCTGCTGTACGAGGCGGCGGCCTCGCCCGGATTCTTCCCGAGCCTGACCGGCGCGATCGCGATCGCGCAGTCGCTTGCCGCGGTCACCTTCGTGCTGGGCGGCGCCGGCGCCAAGCGGCGCCTCGAAGAGACCGAAGCGCGGCTCGCCGCGATGTCGCAATATGTTGCCGAGAAAGGTTGATGATCATGGCCGCTCGCCACAGCCGCGTGCTGCATCGAAGCCTGCGCGAAACGCCTCCCAGGGCGATCGGCGGCGACGGCGTATGGCTGATCGCCGAAGACGGCCGGCGGATACTCGATGGCTCCGGCGGCGCCGCGGTTTCCTGTCTCGGCCATCAGCATCCGCGCGTGATCGAGGCGATCGCGGCAAGCTCGAAGCTCGCCTATGCCCATACGGCCTTCTTCTCCTCGGAGCCGGCGGAGGAGTTGGCCGATCGGCTGGTCGGCCACGAGCCCGGCGGGCTCGCCTACGCCTATCTCGTCAGCGGCGGATCGGAAGCGATCGAAGCCGGCATCAAGCTGGCGCGGCAATATTTCATCGAGACGCGGCCAGCCGCAGCGCCAGCGCTTCATCGCCCGGCGCCAGAGCTATCACGGCAATACGCTCGGCGCGCTGTCGGCGGGCGGCAACGCCTGGCGGCGCGAGCCCTATGCGCCGCTGCTGTCGCCGGCGTTCAGCCATGTACGCCGGCCTTCGCCTATCGCGAGAAGCGCGACGACGAATCCGAAGCGGATTTCGTGGCGCGGCTGGCGGCCGAACTGGAGGCCGAATTCCAGCGCCTCGGGCCCGACACGGTCGCGGCCTTCATCGCCGAGCCCGTCGTCGGCGCCACCGCCGGATGCGTGCCGCCGCCGGAGGGCTATTTCCGCGCCGTGCGCGAGATCTGCAACCGCCACGGCGCGCTGCTGATCCTCGACGAGGTGATGTGCGGCATGGGCCGCACCGGCACGCTTGCATGCGTGGGAGCAGGAAGGCATCGCGCCCGACATCCAGGCCATCGCCAAGGGACTTGGCGGCGGCTACCAGCCGATCGGCGCGATGCTCGCGAGCGCGACTATCGTCGACACGATCCGGCAGGGCTCGGGCGCTTTCCAGCACGGCCACACCTATCTGGCGCATCCGCTGGCCTGCGCCGCGGCGCTCGAGGTGCAGCGGATCATCGGCGACGACGAAACTGCTCGACCAGGTCAAGGCGCGCGGCGGTCAGCTCGAGCGGCGGCTGACCGAGCGTTTCGGCAATCACCGCCATGTCGGCGACATCCGCGGGCCGCGGCCTGTTCTGGGCGATCGAACTGGTCGCCGATCGCGCGCACGCGAACGCCGTTCGATCCCGGCCTCAAGCTCAACCAGCGGATCAAGGCCGCGGCGTTCGAGGGCGGCCTCGGCCTGCTATCCGGCCGGCGGCACGGCGGACGGCCGCAGCGGCGACCACGTGCTGCTGGCGCCGCCCTATATCGCGACGCCTGACGACATCGACATGATCGTCGACCGGCTCGGCTCGGCCGTGGACAGCGCATTGAAATCAGTGTCGGTCAGTAGAAGGAGGAGAAGCAATGAAGAGAGTCATCATTACCGCAGCCTTGCTCGCCGTTTCATTTCGGCGCAACGGCCGCAACTCTCGATACCGTCAAGCAGCGCGGCACGCTGGTGTGCGGCGTCACGCCGGCTTTGCCGGT
>CAWCYH010000016.1:0-188939 GCA_963799745.1 uncultured Solirubrobacterales bacterium
GCGGCACCGCCAAGGGCGACACGATCACGTTCCCCGGGAAGGTGATCGCCACCGGTGGGCCATACGCCGAGCAGGACACCACGATCCGCGGCTTCGATCTCTCGCGCCTGCAGAGCGGGCCGCCGCCCGCGGCGGCCTCGCCCAAGAGCGCGACGTTCTTCGAGGTCGCGGCCACTGTCCCCCCTGCCACGACGGGTAGCCAGACCCACGTCAAGGTCACGGTACGCACCCCGCACGCCGGCGCCGCCCCGGCTGCCCCGACGGCGGCGCCGCCGCCGACGCCGACGCCGGGTTCGCTCGTGCCGGGAACCTACGACTACGCGGTCTCGTTCGTGCACCCGAACGGCAACGAGACGTCGCTGAGTTCGGTCAGCGACCCGGTCACGCTCACAGCCCCCGGGCCCATCTGCCTCTCGGACATCGACGCCGGCGGCCCGCCTCCGTCGGGAAGTCCCGAGCTGGCGATCGTCGCCCGGCGGATCTACCGCCGCGGCCCCGCGCTGGCGCCGGACGTGTCGCCCGGAGGTGACGAACTGCTCGTGGGCGAGCTGCCCGGGCCGGCGGCGCCGTCGCCGCCCTCACCTTTGCTGACCACCTTCACGGACAACAACGCGGCGATTGCCGTCGGCGGGGGAGGCTCGCTGGCCGCGGGTGAGTACCGCTATCCGTCTCGGCTGAGCGTGAAGTACACCGCCGACACGTCGCTCGACCTGGACGGCACGGTGACGCTCGTCGGCGCGGGGACCGGATCCGACGGGGTCAGCATCTATGAGGGCACGGTCGATTCGGCGCCGACCGAGGTTCTGGTGGTCAACGACGACCGCGCGTCACTGCTGCCCGACCTGCAGCCCGCCGTGCCGCCGCGGACCCGCTTGCAATGGTCGGCCCCGGCCACGCTCCCGCACCTGAGTCTGACCTTCGCCGGCGCCGGCACGCCATTCGGCGCTGGCCTGGCGGCCGGACTCGACGACACACCGGTTACGTTCGGGCTCGACTGGAGCTTGAACGGCGATCTCCTCTCCTCGCTCGATGTTCGCGGGGAGCTGACCCTCGAACAGATCGCCGATCCAGCGCCGGCGGTCGGGACCGGTGGCCCTGACCCGATCGGCCGGATCGCGGTCGTCCTGGGCCCGGGCCGGGCCGCCGACGCTTGGCCGGCGGCCGAGGCCACGGTTGGCGTCGAGACCCACCAGCTGCCGATTAATTCGTATGCCGCCATCGCCGTCCGCGGCCTGCGCTGGGCCGCGGTGGCTCAGGGCGACGGCTCCCCACCGCCGGATCATCCCAATCGCGTCGCGGGGACGGTACTGCTGGACGTCGATCCCGCCCAGCCGCCCGGGGGTGAGCGCACCCTGCGTGTGTTTGGAGTCAGCCTGCCGAGGTATGCGATCGGCACGCTAACGACCACCTGGTGGGGCCGCGCCGGCGTCCTGCCGGATCGCTTCTCACTCGATTACTTCCCCCAGGACACTGGCGACCCGCAGCTGGGGATCGCCACCGAGGTCACGCTCACCGGCGCCTTGGAGCGCCTCGTGGTCAGCGTGTATGGCGGCCCGGTCTTCGGCCAACTGGGCTTCACCGGTTGGGGATCGGTCATCCGCACCGGGCCGCCGCAGGACAGTCCGGCGCCGGTCAGCTCGCTGTACCTCGACAACCAGAACGTCAAGCTCGGGCTCCCGGAGCCGTGGCAGGTCGAGGCGGCGATCAACGGACTGAAAATTCCCCTGACCAGCGACGCCGCCATGGCACCCATGCCCGCGGCGCTGAACGCTCAGCTGCGGGTACCGGCCGCGCCCGCGATCAGCTTCGCCGGCGGTGCCGATTCGGTCATCCCGGCGCCCGACGGCGTGTGGGGCCGGGCTGCGGTGACCTGGAGCGGGAACCCCGTGGCCACGCGGGCCAACCCGCAGCTGCGCATCCGCAACCGCCCGCCGGCTTCGCCCGCGCTCGAAGGGGCGACGGTGCGGCTGCTGGGCCTGACCCAGGGCCAGGTCACGCAGGCCAGCGAGGTCATCGATCCGGACGATTCGACCGTCACCCTGACCCCGGCCCAGCTGACGGCGAGCGTGGGCTTCGCTGACTCCCGCCCCAACCGCTCGCTCCGGTTCGAGGGAGTCGAGATCGACCCCCGCTTCCAACCCGCGCCGCGCACCGCTTGGAAGGCGCGCATCGCCACGCTTCCGGACTCGATCTCGACCGAGATTCACAGCTCCCAATCGCGCGGCGTGTTCTTCGTCACCGCCACCACTTCGGAGGCGATCACCGACGCTGTCCTGTGGGCCGAGCCGCTGGCCATCCGCCCGTCGATGCCGGTCAGTCCACGTCCTCCGGTGGCCGGGGTTCAGAACTACAGCGCGCTGGTCGCCGCGCTTCCCACGACGGCGGCGATCGTGCTGTTCGCCAACGTGCCGCCGGGGCAGACCAGCAACCCGCTCTACGGTGCGGGGGAGACGCTCCCGCGTCAGCACACGCCGTCAGCAACTGCCGCGTCCGGCGGCGCGAGGTTGCAGATCACCGGTCAGCTATCGGCGTCCGGCATCCGCATTGCCAGCTACAAAGACGACGACCTCGTGTGCCTCGACCCGACGACGAACACGACGGGCCTGCGGAGCAAATGGCAGGAGATCATCGTGCCGCTGCTCAATGTCACTCCCGATCCCTCGAGCGCAGCTCCGGCGTCGAGCACGATCTGGCTGTGGCTGTACACGGTACCCCCACCCGGTCAGGCGCCGATGTCGCCACCGGACCCTTGCACCGACACGTCTTCCGACAACACGACGAAAGGATACGGGTACCGCATCGATGACAAGCTGCTCGTCGACGTTGCGCTGCGCCTATACGAGTTGCACGACGCCTCCTTCAACGCGTTCAACCGCTGGAACACGTTCACCCCGGGCATCGACGTCGACAATATCCCGTTTGGCACCTGGCTGTTCCAGGAGGAACTGCAGATGCAGGGCTACCGTGGCGAGGTCACGCTGGTCTCCTCCCCGTCCACGCTCGAGGAGCTGGAGCAGCCCTACGGCGACTGGTCGGACGGTCCCGGGAACTGGTACGCGCGGGCCAGCGACCAGCTCCAGATATTCCCCTATGTGGGTGACGTGTTCTTCGGTAACACCTACAACCAGGGCGCGGGCGGAGTTGTGGCGGTCACCGGTTTCAACGGCGTGTTCTCCAGCCTCCCCGCCATCTACAACATCACCTGGCCGTCATGATCGCCTCGCGGCTCGTCCTCTGGCACACCTACTCCCGCGGGGTCGCCTTCGATCTCTCGGAGAACCGCAACCACGGCACGATCGTCGACGCCAGCTACGGCGATCCCGGATTTCCGACCGCGCTGCACTTCCCGGGTGGACCGGGATCGGTGTGGGTGGCGCCCTCGCGTTCGCTCTCCAACCTCGGTGCGCTGCGCACCCAGGTTCACTTCCATTGGGATCCCACCTTCGAGCATCGACACAACCTGATCGAGGGTCACCTGGCCTTCGCTTTCTTCGTCAATCCCGACGGGTCGCTGCAGGCCACGATCCTCAACGGCCTGGGCGCCTGGGCCGGGGCCGAGTCGCCACCCGGCGTGGTCACCGCGGGCCAATGGCACACGGCCGAATTCGTTCACGACGGCATCAGCAACTGCACGCTCTATGTCGACGGCAACGTGGTCGCGGAGAGCTATTCCTCACCCGGACCCGTGGGAACGGTCGGGCCGCACGGGGTGGCCATTGGTCACTGGCCCGAGCAGAGCGACGTGTATAGCTTCGAGGGCTACATGGACGATGTGCGGGTGTGGTGCGATGACCCGCCCAAGGATGTCGGGCAGCTGATCGACGGGTGCTGTATCGACCGGGCGGCGATCGCGAAGCAGACGGCCACGTTAGGCGCGGCCGGCCTTGATGCGGCCAGCCTCGGAGATGCCGCGCACACGCTGCTGAGCACCGGCCGCGAGGGCGCGTACTGGCTCGCCCAGGGCTCCCAGGCCGAGCGCGAACATGCGCTCGGGCTCGGCGCCCGGCTGCTCGAGGCCTATCGGGCCGGCGATCATCAGTCGCTGCTGCTCACCGCCCAGGAGGGGGCGGCGCTGCTCCAGAGCCGGGCCACCCCGGAGCAGCTCGAGCAGATGTGGAGCCAGCTCGAGCCGGTCCTCTCGCACATGCCGTTCTACGGCGCCGCGGTCAAGGGCGATGCCGAGGAGCTGCGCAAGTGGCTCGCGCCGTGGTGCCTGGAGGGCTGGGTCACGCAGCCGTTCAAGCCGCACCGGCCTCCACCGGCCACCGATAACAGCACCGATCCGGACACCGACGCGCCGAGCGGGCAGTCGCCGCCGGGCTGGACCGATCCGACCCAGCACGAGCAGGTTCCGCCGCCGCCCCCGCCACCGCCGACCTCGGGAGGACACCCGTGAACGTCGCCGCCACGCAGGCCATCCCCCTCGACTGCGAAAGCCTCTACGCGCTCGCGGTCCGGCTCAGCCCCGTGCTCCGCTTCCATCCCCAGGAGCGCTTCTTTCCCGTGCTGGCCGAGTCTTGGCTCACCCATACCACCGAGGCGCCCTGGGTGACCGACAGCGCGCACTGGCTCGGCGACCTCGCCCCCGATGCCAACCGCCGCGGGATGGCGCTGTGCCAGCTCGCCAACGGGCAGCTGCAGGTCATCGCCGGTCAGCCCGTGGGTGGCAACCGGCCGCTGCAGCTGAGCGTCTCCGACAGCGATCCGTACGCGATCGGCGCCAGCGCGCTGCACACCGTGGACGGGACCACGTTCCTCGACCTGGCCGGCTGGGATCCAAGCTCTGGCTTCGCGGCCGGGGATACCGAGCGTCTCTACGCGCTCTACTCCGAGCTCGCGGCCGCCATGAACGACCAGCAGGATTGGACGCCGCTGCACGGTCTAGTGGATCTGCCCCATGCCTGGATCCCGCCGTCGGTCAATCCCACCACCTACTGCGAGGCAAACTGGGCGGGCGACTTCCAACGCATCAGTGACGCCGCCGGCCAGGGCGACTTCCCACCGGGTGATAATTCGCTCGACTCCTTTCTGGCCCTGACCTACCACTATCTCTACCCGGCGCTGGAGACCGCGCCGGACGACGTCGTCCGGCGGCTGGAAGGCCAGTGGGAGTCGGCGACGATCTTCCTCCGCGGCGAGGGCCTGGGCAAGCTCCCCGACCCGACCGTGACGCTGCCGCCGTACTTCATCGTGGTCAGCCAGAACCTGGAACAGGCCAACAGCTACCACCACGTCACCGCGCTGGCCGGCTGGAATCCCGAAGGTGATTGGCCCACGGTCGAGCTCCTCGGCGAGCATCCGGTCCTGTACGTCTCCCAGGGCACGCACAAGTTCTTCTTCAGCGCCGTGAGCGCCGGCGATCCGGACATGCCGCCCGATCCCGGTCTCGATCCCGGCCCCCACAGCGACGACCCCGACACGGGCGGGCTCACCGATCTACTCGAGTTGGGCCTCATCCTGCTCTTCATCGCTGGTGTGATCTTGATCCTGACCGCGCTGGTGGTCCTGCCGGTGATCCTGATCATCCTGGCCATCACGCTGCTCCTGCTGTGGCTCGCCAGCCTCATCCAGTCCGACCTCAACGACGGCACCGGCACGCCGATCCCCGGCTCCACACCGAACGACGAGGCCAACGGCGACGGCACGCAAGGGGGTGGCACCGAGGATCCCGCCGGCGCCTCGCCGCCCCCGACCGGGTCTGGCCCCAGCGTCGGGCTGCCCAATACCGGCTCACCGACCGGGGAGGCGACGGTGTCCTTCGACGTCCGCTTGATCGACCGCATATTCCCGACCCGAGCGCCGCCGACCGGGTATCCGTCCGAGTCGCTGTGCGAGAACCCTACCTGGTGGGACTACAGCGGCGGCTGGGGCATCCGCGTGCAGGGTGGCTTCGGCACCGGTTGGGAGAACGGCAACCGGCGGATCGACGAGTTCGGGCGCTCGCTGGCGTATTGGAACGGCCTGCGGCTCAGCACCGTGCTGCACGGAGGCGCGACTCGGGGCTGAACGGTCAGATTGGGCGACTTTCGACCGGACTGACGATCCGGTCAGACCCGTCGTACGGGCTCGCCCGCGCCTCGATCTCCTCCCGGAGCGCAGCGTGCCTCGGGCCGGTGTCGCGGATCTCCTCGTAGTGAGCGCGCTTCTCGTCCGTCTAGATCACTGACCGGTCCAGCAACCATCGCCAGAGCATGCGTGCGGCGCCGGTTAGAGCGGGGCGCCTTCGGCGCACCGCTCTCAGTTCGCGCTCCAGGTTGACGCCACGGACGGGGAGACCGACCAGGCAACAGACTCAAACGAGCGGATCAGGGTCCGGATGCCCACCGACGGCCGGGCATCCGAGCTCTTTTCGGAACGTCGGGGCCGCCGACTCCGCTATGCCTCGCGGACGACCTCGTAGCGGAGGTGGGCGAGGCTCTCACCGACGGGCCGAATGCCAACGAGGCGCATGGACTTCTTCTCGCTGGTTTCGCCGAAGAGGCGCTCGCCAGTGCCGAGCACGACGGGGAAGACCATCAGTCGCACCTCGTCGACCAGATCGTGCTCCATCAGCGTGTGCACGAGCCGACGGCTGGCGTAGACGACGATTTCCCCGTCTAGCGCTTGCTTCAACGTCGAGACCTCTTCGACCACGTCGCCCTTGAGGACCGTCGAATTGCTCCAGTGGGCGTCGACGAGCGTGGCGGACACGACGAACTTGGGCAGGCTGTTCAACCTGTCCGCCCACTCGCCGCTCCGGCTCACCCACCGTGATCCGAAATACTCGTCGCTGCGCCGACCCAGCAGCAGGGCCTCGGCGCCGAGCGCCTCCTCGAACTCGACTTTGGCCCACTCTGCGAGCTCCTTCTCCGCACTCTGGCTGAACCAGCCGCCGTGCCTAAAGCCCTCCTCGCCGGTCGGGTCCTGGACGACTCCGTCGAGCGTGACGTTCTCGCTGATCACGATCTTTCCCATCTCGGTTCTCCTTGCATTGGACTGTTGCTTGCTGCATGTGTTGAGGCGCTGGCCGCGACGAAAACTGAGCGGCGAGTTTCGAGCCGCCCCCGACGTCAAGCATCGGCTACGGTCGACGCCGGACCTTCCGCATCGGCAAGCTCGGGTTCGCTAAGCAGTGCGGTGTTAGGATCGCCCGCGGTGCGTGACAACTCGGAGCGAGGCGCCGTCCTGATCAGTGGCGCGTCGACAGGTATCGGCCGTGCCTGCGCCGAGCATCTCGATAGCTGCGGCTTCATCGTCTTTGCCGGCGTGCGCAAGCAGTCGGATGCCGACTCGGTTCGTGGCGCCGGATCTGGGCGCATACAGCCGCTGATGCTCGACGTAACCGAGAGCGAGTCGATTGCCGCCGCGATGCGGACCGTTGATGAGGCTGCGCCCGCCGGCCTCGCGGGACTCGTCAACAACGCCGGCGTCTCAGTCGGCGGACCTCTTGAGTTCGTGGGGATCGACGAATGGCGCCGCGGGCTCGAGATCAACTTGGTTGGTCAGGTCGCGGTCACCCAAGCGGCCCTGCCAGCACTGCGCAAGGCACGGGGGCGGATCGTGAACATGACTTCGATCGGCGGCCGCGTGACTAGTCCGTTCCTTGGGCCGTACAACGCGTCTAAATACGCGCTCGAGGCGGTCACCGACGCGCTACGACTCGAGCTGCGCCAGTTCGGCATCGAGGTCGCAGCCGTAGAGCCGGGAGCGGTGGTTACGCCGATCTGGGAGAAGGGCCGTGCTAGTGCCGAGCGGGCAGCGGCCACCATGCCGGCCGAAGCTATGCAGCTCTATGGCGCCGGCTTCGCGGCGATATCCAAGTTCATCTCCCAGGCTGAGCGTTCAGGCGTGCCCCCGCGCGAAGTCGCGCGTGCCGTGGAGCACGCCCTGACTGCGACGCGACCTAAGACCCGCTACGTCATCGGGCGCGACGCGAAGATGCGCCTCGCCCTTACGCGACTGCTGCCGACTCGCGTGATGGACAGGATGGTCGTGCGCGCTATGGGACTTTGACAGCGGCTGTGTGCTGAGGCAGCGAGGCCATCGCGTCCACAGCGCCGAGCCGGAGGCGCGGCGTCATGGACGCCGGTGATCGCTGTTCGCCTCTAGCGCAAGGGGTGGGTTGAGGGCGGCCTAATTAGGGTGCCCTAAGGTATGATACCGTCTCCGCCGGTCAATCCCGACCGCGTACATCGGACTTCATGCGAGCAAGACCTTGATGGCAGCTAGTGCGGACAGCAGGACCAGCGGGAGAGCTGGGCTCTCGTCGCGGCGAAGCTTCTATCTCTGGGTGGCGGTCGTGCTGGCGGTCGCTGTGGCGGGCGTGATCCTCGGCTGGCACTCGAGCGGCGGCACGCCGGACCCGAGCAACCCTGCTGATCACATGAGCCGCACGACAGCGGTGATCAATAGCGCCATCCTTGTGTTCCGCGAGGGGCTCGAGACGATCCTCGTGCTGGCCGCGGTGACGGCGAGCTTCCTCGGCGCCAACAAGGTTTACCGGCGTCCGGTCGCCGCCGGCGGCGCACTCGCGCTCGCAGCGACAATCGCGACGTGGTTTCTCGCGGTTTGGGTGATCGGTCAGGTCGGCGGGCGCGGCTTGGACCTGCAGGCCGCCACCGGGCTGCCGGCGATCATCGTGCTGCTGGTGGTGATGAACTGGTTCTTTCATCGCGTCTACTGGACCGGCTGGATCGCCCACCATCACAAACGCCGACGCGACCTGCTGGCCTCAAGCGGCAATGCCACGATGCGACGCACGCTACTCGGCCTCGGCCTGCTGGGGTTCACGTCGATCTACCGTGAGGGGTTCGAGATCGTGATCTTCCTGCAGAACCTGCGGGTCACGTTCGGATCGAGCGTCGTGCTCGAGGGCGTGGCGCTCGGCTGCCTGTTCACCGCCGCGGTCGGCGTGCTGACGTTCGCACTGCACCAGCGACTGCCGTACAAGCGGCTGCTGATCATCACGGGCGC
Organism: uncultured Solirubrobacterales bacterium; assembly: GCA_963799745.1. GTDB lineage: Bacteria > Actinomycetota > Thermoleophilia > Solirubrobacterales > Solirubrobacteraceae > Palsa-465. The sequence continues at coordinate 8,953 of CAWCYH010000016.1, forward strand.
GATGCTCGTCGTGGTGCTATTCGTGATGGTCGGCGAGGAGGTCAACGAGATGCAACTCGCCGGCTGGATCACGACCACCCCGATCGGCGTCAACTTCCCCGGCTGGGCCGGCCAATGGTTCTCCCTGTTCCCGAACGTAGAGACGATCGCCGCCCAGGCAAGCGCCGTGACGATCGTGCTGGGCTCCTACCTCGCCGCGCAATACGTGCGGGTCTGGCGCCCACGCCGCCGCGGACAGCAAGCGGCGCGACTCGCCGAGCAGCCACCTGACCTGCCGATCGCCGTCCCCGGCCTCAAGCCAGCCAAGCTCCGCGCTACCTAACTGATGCCCGGACCGTCGCATTCGCCACGGTCCTTGTAACGCCCACGGACGCGGTCCCTGCTCATCGCACATGGGGAGGTCATGGGCGGGCCTTCGAGCGGCAACCCCTCCTCAGGGCTCAGGGCCTATCAGCCGGCACAGCTCGATGTCGTCGTCGAAGCCTTTGAGCTGGTGCTGGCCCAACGGCTGCGCCTTGATGCCTGCCGCCGTGGCGACTGCAATCGGCGCCACGACCTCGCCGGCCGCGGCCACCTTGACAGCGCGGGCGGCGAGGTTGACGACGGGGCCGAAGACGTCGCCATCGCGTAGAAGCACATCGCCGCCTGCCACACCCGCGCGCACCTGGGGAACGATCGAATGGTCCGCGAATGTCGCGGTGAGGTTCAGGGCGGTCGTGCAGGCCGACCACTCGTCGCCGGCCGTGTACAGCACCTCGTCGCCGATCAGCTTCACGACGCGCCCTCCGAGCGCAGTAACGCAGTCGGCCGCGAGGTGCTCGAACGTCGTCAACACACCCCCGAGTTCACGGATTGATAGGCGCTGCGCCAGCGCGGTCGAGCCCACCAAATCAACGAAGCCGACGCACAGGCGCTGCGTCTCATACCCGGCCTCGGCCGCGTCGCCGAGGATCGTGCGCCGCGCCCCGAGGATGTGCTGACGCAACAGGATGTCCAGCGCGGCGTTGACCGTCGGCATGAGCGCCGCCGCTTCGGCGTTAGCCCGCGCGACACCCAGTCCGACCGGATCTTCATCGCGCACGGCTAACTCGACGTTGACGAGGAACGCGGAGACGATTGCGTCCGCGAGGCGGGCCATAGCCGAGCCCATCACCCGCACGAGCTGGAGAACCGCATCTTCGCCGAAGACTGCCTCTGCCGCCGCCATGCCCGCGGCGAGACCGGCGAACTGTTCGCTCATCATCTGGTCGCCGGGTCCAGGCTCGGGGAAGGCCGCCGCCCGATTGATCTGGAGTAGCTTGTTTTTGGGGATGCCTGTGTGCTCCGCAGCCTCAGACACAGTCATCCACTGGCTGCCGCGGATCGCCAGCACCGTAGCCAGGCCCGGCAGCTCGTCGCGGTACGCCACGAGATCATCAGCCGTGGCGCCGAGGCTGACCAGATATTCGAGCAGCTGAAGCTGCTGCGGCGCGTTCGGGCCGCGCGGGTCGTATACACCCAGCGCTTCAAACTGGGCGGCGTTCAGGGCGGGCACCTCGACAATCATGCCGAGAACCAGAGAAATCCGGTCGAGCGTCGGTGGTATATATCGTGTAGGACTTGCCGACGTCCTCAGCCTGGGTGTTTCTACCGGTACTGGGCGCACCGCTGGCGCACGCGCCGATCCTTCGCTTCGATCTGCTGCCGGCGTGGCGGCGTCCGATCAGCCAGCGTCTGTTCGGAGCGAACAAAACATGGCGGGGGGCGCTCACGATGACCGCCGGCACGATCACCGCCGCAGTCATCCTCTACCAGGTCCCCGGCTACCGTCGCCGTCTGCCTGCTGAGATCGCGGCCGCCGGCCCGGTGCGGATTGGAGCGTTGCTGGGCTCGGCGTTGTGGCTCGGGGAGCTGCCAAACAGCTTTCTCAAGCGTCGAGTCGGAATACCACCTGGTGGTCGGCGCGGCACACCAGCCGGTGCGGTGATCTCGCTTGTCGATCAGGCAGATTGGGTGCCGACCGCCTGCCTGCTGCTCCGCCCGGTGTGGAGGATCAGCGCCGCTGCCGCGGCGCGGACGTTCATCATCGTCGCCGCCGCGCACGTCCCGATCAACATGGCCGGTTACGCGATCGGCGCCCGCACCACGGCGCTGTAGGTCGTTCGCACCTGTCCATCACATGCGCCCGGGTCCTGCCAGACGGCGGGGGCAGTGGCCGCGCGGGCGTTTTGGCGACGGCCCGCCGCGGGCTGCGCTGGTGCGTCAAGGCAGGTGTGCACCCACGAGCGATCGACCGTCGTCGGTCAGTCTGACCAGCACCGCCCGTCCGTCGGTCGTCGAGGCAACGCGCATGACCCGGCCGCGGCGCTCCGCGCGGTCAACCAGGCCGGTGATGCTGGACTTGTCGAGTCCGAGCAGCATCCGCGGGTGATGCACGAGCGCGAGGTCAGCGGGCGATCCGGAGGCCGAGGATCGAGACCGCCGGCGTGCCCCGCTTTTACGAGGTTCCTGATGGGCACGGCTGGGCTCGAACCAGCGACCTCTCGCGTGTGAAGCGAGCGCTCTCCCACTGAGCTACGCGCCCGGACCGAGCTGATTCTACGCGGATCACCGCCCTCGGCCGCGCCAAAACCGCATCAGCCGGGGATGGTCGCTCACTCCGCGCAGCAGAGCTACAGCCGCACGAGGTTTGGCGCGTGCTGACCGCGGGTCGTGCCGCGAAGATCGATGAACAGGGTGGCGCCGTGGGCGACCGTTTGATGGTCGATGTCGGGGTGGGCGGTGACGAGCACGACCGCGTCGGCGTCTTGGATGGCCTCCTGCAGCGGCGTGTTCTGGAGCCCGAGGTCGGGGAGGGAGGGGACGTAGGGGTCGTGGTAGCGGATCTCCGCGCCGCGCGCGGCGAGCGCTTCGATGATCCGCAGGGCGGGAGACTCGCGGATGTCGCCGACGCCGCCTTTGTAGCTGACCCCGAGGATCGTGATCCGGGAGCCCTTGACGGGTTTGGCGTGTGCGTTGAGCGCTTGCTCGATCCGCGCCACGCAGTGGTGGGGCATCTGCTGGTTGATCTTGCCGGCGAGCTCGATGAACTCGGTCGAGAGGTGAAACTCGCGCGCGCGCCAGGTCAGGTAGAACGGGTCGACGGGCAGGCAGTGGCCGCCCATCCCGGGTCCCGGTTCGAAGCGCATGAAGCCGTAGGGCTTGGTGGCGGCGGCCTCGACGACCTCCCAGATGTCGATCCCCATCTGCTCCGAGAGGATCGCGAGCTCGTTGACCAGCGCGATGTTGACCGAGCGGAAGATGTTTTCCAGCAGCTTCGTCATCTCCGCCGCTTCGGGGGTCGAGACGCGCACGATGTGGTCGCAGATCTGGCCGTAGAGCTCCGCCGCGCGATCCCCGCAGGCGGGGGTGATCCCGCCGATGACCTTGGGCGTGTTGCGCAGCGTGTAATCGGTCCGTCCGGGATCCACGCGCTCGGGCGAGAAAGCGACATTCACGTCCGAGCCGACCCGCAGCTCCGACTCCTGCTCGAGAATCGGCACCAGCTGCTCGCGCGTCGTCCCGGGATAGGTTGTTGACTCCAACACGACCAGCTGCCCGCGCTGCAGGACCTGCCCCAGCGCCCGCGCCGAAGAGGTCAGTGCGCCGAGATCAGGCTCCCGATTCACCGTCAACGGCGTCGGCACACAGATCAGCACCGCATCGGCGCGCGCCAGCGGCTGGTAGTGCGAAGTCGCGTCGATTCGCGACACAACCCGCTGCAGACGCTCGGATTCGATGTCCTCGATGTAGGACTCCCCAGCGCGGATCGCCGCCACCTTCCGCGGGTCCACATCGACCGCCACGACCTCCTCGCCGACCTCGGCGAAGGCAACCGCCAGCGGCAGCCCGACATAGCCAATACCGATAATCCCGATCGACATCGCGCAGCACGATAGCGACGAATCGCGGCGGCAGGCGCATCTGCACGCTCAGGCGCTCACTCTGCACGTCGACATTCGCGACACGTGGGGGATCGAGACCACCTTCGCGTCCCAGGCTAAAACCGACTAGGATCACGGATGGATCGTGCTAGGCGGGGTGCTAGCGGTGCCCTGTACCCGCAAACCGCTCTAGCGGGGCTGAATCCCCTCCCGAGGGGCTAGGCCCGCGGTCAGCGCCCCCCTTCCGTGGCGGTGATGGCCCGGTCCCGCGGCGATGGAGGCCCGTGAACCAGGTCAGGTCCGGAAGGAAGCAGCCTTAAGCGGTCACCCCCAGGCGTTGCGGGAGCGCCGGACCGGAGCCACAAAGCGGCGGCCGCGCCCCGGGTTCCGGCTTCGACGGAGGGTGCACGATCCACTCTGAGTCTTCAGGGGGCGGCGGCGTTGGAGGTCGGCCGGGGACCCCCAGAAGCCCGGGCCGTCACAAACCCCCCTTATCCAAAACGCCCGAGCGGTCCTCTTCCGATGGCCTCACTAGACTCGAAAGGGCGTGTCTTCTGGCCCCTCCCTGTACCGCCGCCACCGCCCTCGGACCTTCGCCGACGTCGTCGGTCAGGAGCACGTGGTGCGGACGCTCGAGAACGCCGTCAGGCAGAGCAAGGTCCACCATGCCTACCTGTTCGTGGGCTCGCGCGGCACAGGCAAGACGAGCATGGCCAAGATCCTCGCCGCCTGTCTGAACTGCGTCAACGGCCCGACCTCCGAGCCCTGCGGCGAGTGTGACTCGTGCGTTTCGATCGCCAGTGCGAGCTCGCTGGACGTGATCGAGATGGACGCGGCGTCGAATAACTCGGTCGATGACATCCGCGACCTTCGCGAGAAGGTCGCCTATGCGCCGGTCTCAGGCCGTCACAAGGTCTACATCCTCGACGAGGCGCACATGCTCTCCCCGCAGGCGTGGAACGCATTCCTGAAGACCCTCGAGGAGCCGCCGCCGCGGACGATCTTCGTGCTCGCGACGACCGAAGCCCAGAAGGTGCTGCCGACGGTCGTCGATCGCTGCCATCGCTTCGACTTCGGCCGCCCGTCGGTCGAGCAGGTGGCGACGGTGCTCACGCGCGTCGCCGCTTACGAGCAGATCGCGGTCGAACCCGGAGCCGTGGCCCTGATCGCCCGCCACGCGACGGGAAGCTTCCGCGACGCACTCGGCACGCTCGAGCAGCTCGTCACATACGCCGGCGAGCGGACAATCCAACCGCAGGACGTGCTTGCGGTGCTCGGCGTCGCCGATGCCGAGCAGCTGTTCGAAGCGGTCGAGGCGATCATCGCCCGCGATCCCGTGGGAGCTGTACGGGCAGCCGCCAAGCTCGCGGAGTCGGGGCGGGATCCGGGTCAGTTGCTGCGCGACCTCGAGGTCCACGGCCGGGAGCTGCTGGCCGTCCACGTGCTCGGCGAGGTCCCGCCCGAGTTGCGGGTCACGCCGGAGCGCGACCGCCGGCTCGCCGAGCAGGCACAAGCGCTGTCGGAGACCGACGCGGTGAGATTGCTCGATCTCGTCTCCGGTGCTCTCGACGCGACTGCCAACGGCGCCCAGGCCCGGATCCAGCTCGAGCTGGTGCTGATCAAGGCCGCCACGCCCGAGGTCGATCCGTCGACCACGGCGTTGCTGGCCCGGATCGAGCGCCTCGAGGCGGCGCTGCGGGCGGGCGGCGGCCTGCACGCGGTGCCGGCGCAGCCGGCCTCCGAGGAGCCGGCGCCGTCCATCACCGCCGGTTCGCCGGCACCCCAGCGTGTGGCCGCGGGGAGCGCGACGGCGCAGGCTGCGCCCGCGGTCGAGCAGCCGCCGGAACCAGCCCGGGATTCCGAGCCCGTGCCTGAGCCCGCTCATGCTCGAGAGCCAGCGCCGGCGCTGGAGCTGGAGACGATCGCGGCCTCGTGGCCGGCGGTGGTCGACGTGGTCCGAGGCGAGAACGCGATGCTCGCGGCGCTGCTCGCGGACGCGCGGCCGGTCACCCTCGGCGAGCGCGACTTGACGCTGGCGTTCCCGTCAGGCGCGGCGTTTCTGAAGCGCAAGGCCGAGCAGGAGGATCATCGACGGATGACGGCGGATGCGTTGCGGACCGTCACCGGCCAGGCGCTGGGGCTCCGCTATGAGCTGCGGGAGGAGCACGACGCTGAGGAGCAGGCGGGCGCCACCGTACTCTCGGGGGAGGAGCTGGTGCGAAGGTTCCTGGAGGAGTTCGATGCCGAAGAGCTCCTGGATGAAGACGACCTCGAACAGGACGGAGAGAGCTAGGCATGAGTCAACCCAATATGCAGCAGCTGCTCAAGCAAGCCCAGAAGATGCAGCAGGACATGATGGCGGCCCAGGAGGCGCTCAAGGACGAGGTGGTCGAGGCTTCCGCGGGCGGCGGGATGGTGACCGTGAAGGTGAGCGGCGACCTGGACGTCAAGTCGATCACGATCGACCCTGCCGCCGTCGACCCCGACGACCTCGAGATGCTGCAAGACATGGTGCTGGCGGCGGTCAACGAGGCCTTGCGCTCCGCGCAGGAGCTCGCCTCGTCCAAGCTCGGCGGGATCGCCGGTGGCCTGGGCGGGTTGGGCCTGCCCGGATTGTGAACCGCGCGTGTACGCCCCGCCTGTACAGCGGCTCATCACCGAGCTGTCGAAGCTGCCGGGCGTCGGTGGGCGCACCGCGCAGCGGCTCGCATTTCACCTGCTGCGCGCCAGCGACGAGGAAGCGCTGGCGCTCGCCGACGCGATCACGGAGGTCAAGCGGCGGATCGGGCTGTGCGAGGTGTGCTTCAACCTTGCGGACGGGCCGCGGTGCCGGATCTGCTCGGATGAGCGCCGCAGTCGCGAGCTGATCTGCGTCGTCGAGGAGCCCTCGGACGTGATCTCGATCGAACGCACGCATGAGTTCGAGGGCCGCTACCACGTTCTCGGTGGAGCCCTGTCGCCGATCGACGGAGTCGATCCCGAGGACCTCAAGATCGCCGAACTGTACGAGCGTGTCCGCGACAGCGAGGTCCGCGAGGTGGTGATCGCTACCAACCCCACGACCACGGGCGAGGCGACGGCGCTGCACATCGCGGACGGCATCCGCGGCCTCGCGCCAGAGGTGTCCGTCACTCGCCTGGCGAGTGGCCTCCCGGTTGGCGCCGATCTCGAGTATGCCGATGAGCTGACACTGGGGCGGGCGCTGGCGGGCCGCCGCGCGGTGTAGTCCGGAGCACCCGTAAGCTCCTCGCCGTGACCACCTCGCCCGCCGCCACCGCCCAGGCCACGACGGTTGTCCCGCCCACGATCGTGATGAAGTTCGGCGGCACCTCGGTTGCCGACGCGGAGCGCATCAAGCGCGCGGCGCGGCGAATCGTGGCGCAGCGGGAGGCGGGCAAGCGCGTCGTGGCGGTGCTGTCGGCGCGGGGCAAGACGACCGACGAGCTGATCGCGATGGCCGAGGAGGTCTCGCCGTATCCCGATCCGCGCGAGATGGACATGCTGCTCTCGACGGGCGAGCGGATCTCGTGTGCGCTGTGCGCGATGGCGATCAAGGATCTCGGCCACCGGGCGATCTCGCTGACGGGATCCCAGGCGGGGATCGTCACCGATACCTCGCACACGAAGGCGAGGATTCTTGATGTGCGCGCGGACCGGATCCGCGAGGCGCTCGAGGAGGATCGGATCGTGTTGGTGGCGGGCTTTCAGGGGGTCTCCACCGGCCGGGACATCACGACCCTCGGTCGCGGCGGTTCGGACACGACGGCGGTCGCGCTGGCGGCCGCGATCCAGGCCGAGGTGTGCGAGATCTACACCGATGTCTCGGGTGTATTCACCGCCGACCCGCGGCTCGTGCCCGACGCCCGCAAGCTGCCCTATGTGAGCTTCGAGGAGATGCTCGAGATGGCCGCCTCGGGCGCCAAGGTGATGCAGCTGCGCTCGGTCGAGTACGCCCGCACGCACGGGGTCAGGATGCATTGCCGATCGAGCTTCGAAGACGGTCCGGGTACCGTTGTACTAGGAGAAGATGAGACCATGGAACACCCTCTGATCACCGCTGTGACCCACTCGACCGAGGAGGCGCGGATCACGCTCGTGGGCGTGCCCGACCGCCCGGGCGCCGCGGCGGCGATCTTCCGGGCGCTGGCCGATGCGGGCTGCAACGTCGACACGATCATTCAGAACGAACCGCGCGGCTCGGCACGCGACGCGGAGGTCTCCTTCACAATCGCCAGCGAGGATCTACGCGACGCCGAGCGGGCGCTCGCGCCCGTGCAGGCGGAGCTCGGGATCGCCACGTTCGATACCGACCCCGAGATCGGCAAGGTCTCGATCGTCGGCGCCGGCATGCGCTCGCACCCCGGTGTCGCCGCCCAGGTGTTCGAGGCGCTGGCCGCCGAGAACATCAACATCGAGATGATCTCGACCTCGCCGATCAAGATCTCGTGCGTGATCCGCTCGGACGCGGTGCCACAAGCCGTCACCGCGCTGCATCAGACCTTCGAGCTCGACGCCTCCGCCGTCCAGCGCGAGCGTCCGATCGGTCAGGAGGCGCGATGACCAGAGTCGCGGTCGTCGGCGCCACCGGAGCCGTCGGCAGGACCATGCTGGCGCTGCTGCGGGAGCGCCGGTTCGCGGCGGACGAGATCGTCCCGTTCGCGACCCAGCGCTCCGCCGGCATGGACGTAGATGGCCTCACCGTGCGCGCCCTCACCCCCGAGGCGGACATCGAGGGCTTCGACGTCGCTCTGTTCTCCGCTGGAGCCGGGACCTCGCGCGCATGGGCGAGCAAGTTCGTGGATGCCGGCGCCACCGTGATCGACAACTCCTCGGCCTTTCGGCGCGACCCCGAGGTGCCGCTGGTCGTCTCCGAGGTCAATCCCCACGCGCTCGAGAACCACCGCGGCCTGATCGCCAACCCGAACTGCTCGACGATGCAGATGCTGGTGGCACTCGCGCCGATCCACCGGGCGGTAGGAATCGAGCGGCTGGTGGTGTCCACCTATCAGTCGGTCTCCGGGACCGGCAAACAGGCAGTCGACGAGCTCGAGACGCAGGCGCACGCCTCGCTGCACGGGATGGAGATGCCCGCGCCGGCGATCTACCCGGAGCCGATCGCGTTCAACGTGATCGGCGCGGCGGGCTCGTTCGCCGACGGCGATGACCACACCGACGAAGAGCGCAAGATGATGTTCGAGACGCGCAAGATCCTCGAGGACGACGCGATCGGGATCGCCGTGACCTGCGTGCGGGTCCCGGTGCGCATCGGTCACTCGGAGTCGGTCAACGTCCAGACGCGCGAGCCGCTTTCGCTCACCGAGGCGCGGGAGCTGCTGAACCGGGCGCCGGGCGTGGTGCTCGAGGACGTGCCGACGCCGCTACGGGCTGCCGGCCACGACGAGGTGTTCGTAGGCCGCATCCGCCGCGACGAGTCGCACCCCCGCGCGCTCAGCCTGTGGATCGTCGGCGACAACCTGCGAAAGGGTGCGGCGACGAACGCGGTGCAGATCGCCGAGCTATTGGCGGCCGGGCGGGATGGCCGCCCGCGGCGCGAGCGACGCGCGTCTGCGGCGGTCCCGCGGTGACGTCGCGCGGGTGCACGAGCAGGACTGGGTCCGGGAAGGCAGCAGAGGTTGCCTGACGAGCTGTACGAGCTGATGCGCTGCGCTCCCTCGACGCGGCGCTTCAGCGACGAGCCGGTGCCGAAGGAGCTGATCGAGCGGGTACTGGAGAACGCGCGGTTCGCGCCCAGCGGCGGCAACCGCCAGGGCTGGCGCCTGATCGTGGTGAGCGACCCGCAGACGCGCACGCGGCTGCGGGAGCTCTATCAGGAGCCGTGGCGCGCCTACACCGAGCGGACCGGGATGCGCGCGGTGCTCGACAGCGGAGAGGCCGCCGGTGTGCCGCCCGGTCGGCTGCGGATGATGCGGGCGGCGGACGACTACGCCCACACGTTCGATCGGGTCCCGGTGCACCTCGTCGTCTGCGTCGTGCTCGATGCGCTCGCGGTCGTCGATCGCTCGCTTGATCGGCCGAGCATCGTCGGTGGCGCCTCGATCTATCCGTTCGTCCAGAACGTCTTGCTGGGGCTGCGCAAGGAGGGGCTTGGCGCCTCGTTCACGACGCTGCTGACGCCGGCCGAGGATCAGGTTCGCGAGCTGCTCGGGATCCCGGATGGGACCGCGCTGGCGGGCCACATCTCGGTCGGCTACCGGGCCGACCCGTGGCCCAGGCAGCTGCGGCGCAATCCGGTTTCAGAGTTCGCGTTCGCGGACCACTGGGGAGAGCCCTGGTGAGCGCGCGGCTGGGTGGCTGAGCGGGCCCGGGAGCCGGCGGGAGCGGCGTGGGCGGCCGGGTGCGGTCGGGGTGCGGCGCGCGGACATGTTCAGTTGCCCAAATCGGCAGCGCCAAGCCGAGTTCGGGCATCCGAACACGATATGCGTGTCGGATCGCACAAATCGCCAGGCGCGCCGGGCGATTTGGGCAACCAAACATGGCGCTGGCCGCTCGCGCTCCCGACGCGCACCCGCTCGCCAGGCCCAGCCGGCTCCCCCCGCGTGGGCGATCGAGCAGGTCCTGACCGGAAGCGATCGAGCAGGTCCTGACCGGAACCGCCTCCCGGGGCACTGCCTTCACCCAGCGTCCAGACGACTCACTCGTCGGGCGGGGGGATCGTTGCCTTCAGGCGCCGGCGCGCCGCATCGATCCGTGGACCGACCTCCTCCTGCGCCGGCTTCGCCGCCGGCGCCGCCGCCCGATTGGCCGAGCGCCGGCGACCGACCGCGGAAGCCACGGCGTTCCGCAGCTGGTCGAGAGCCCTACGCCGCAGCGCTCGCCACCACCGACGCGGACCAGTCGATCACCGAGGTGGGACGGATCACGTGCTTGTTCATGCCGAGCTCCTTGGGTGACAGGCCGAGGGCCAGCCCGACCAGCTGCGGCAGGTGCAGCACCGGCATTCCGAGCTCGCGACCAACCACCTTCGCGGCGGCCGGCTGCTGCAGGTCGAGGTTCAGATGGCAAAGCGGGCACGGCACGACCAGGCAGTCGGCCTCGGCGTCGAGCGCGTCGCCGAGGTGGCGGCCGGCTTGGGCGAGCGAGGCCTTCTTGTTCATCGTGATGATCGGGAACCCGCAGCACTTGTAGACGCCGGCGTAGTCGATCACGGTTCCTCCGAGCGCCTCGATCACCCAGTGCAGGTAGCGGTCGCGTGGGTGCTCATCGTCGACTCCGAGCCGGTCCACCGGGCGAATGATGTAGCAGCCGTAGAAAGGACCGACGCGCAGGTCGGTCAGCGGCTGCCTGACCTTCGCCTTCAGCGCATCGAGACCGATCTCCTCGACCAGCAGCCACAGGAAGTTCTTGTTCGTCAGGCCCTTCTCGTACCGCAGGCCGTCCTCTTCGGAGACCGTGTTGTTGATGTAGTCGCGATACTCGGTGCTGGCGTCCAGGCGCTCCTGGCACTCGGTCTGCGCACCCTGGCAGGTCGAGCAGATGTTCATCATCAACTCGCCGTCGGTTCTCTGCGCGAGCGCGAACGTCCGGGCGTTGAGGGCGTCGGCCAGCTCCTGGTTGTGCTCCGCGATCACACCGGCGCCGCAGCACGCGGCGCGGTCAAGCTCGATCAGCTCGATGTCGAGCAGCGGCGCCACCTTCGCCATCGATCCGTGCAGCTCCGGCGTGAACCCGCGGCTCACGCAGCCCGGCCAGTAGGCGACCTTCATGGATTCTCGCTTTCGCTGGTGGATGGCTCCGGCGCCGAGGGCTCGGGCGGCGCCTCACGCTCGCCGGCGCCGGTGGCGCCACCGCTCTCCTCGGCCCCGCCTCCACCGCTCTCATCGGCCCTGGCGCCACCGCTCTCATCGGCCCCGCCGCCACCGCTCTCCTCGGGCTCGTCCTCATAGCCGCTCACGTACAGGTTCAGCTCCACCCGCTCGGTACGCCCGTCGATCTCGTCGAACAGTCGCTTGACCGCCGGCGGGGCCTTGTGCGTGTGCAGCAGCGCCTTCTTGGGCGTCATCTTGCCCCGCGCCAGCCCGGTGACCGCCGTCGGCAGCGAGCTGACCAGCTCCGGCACGGCCCGGGGATGGAACTTGCCTCCGTAGGAGTCGGCCAGCAGGTCGGACTCGTGCAGGATGCCGTTGCGACGGATGTTCTTGACGAACGCATGCTCGTGGCGGTAGCCGTTGTTGCGGTCCTTGATCTCGAAGTCCGAGCCGGCCTTGCGCCGCAGCCGCATGATCTGGCTCATCGGATCGACGCCCTTGGGGCAGGCGTCGATGCAGTTGAAGCAGTGAGTGCAGTCGTAGATCCCGTGCTCGTCCTCGGACAGATCCGTGAGCCGCTCGGAATGTTCGGCGTCGCGCGGATCGCCAACGAACCGGTAGGCCTTGGCGAGCGCGGCGGGACCGATGAAGCCGGGATCGATCTCCATCGACAGGCAATCAGAGACGCACGCTCCGCACTGGATGCACGCCATCGTCTGGGTGACGTCGACCATGTTGTCGTGGGGGACGATGTACTCGCGCTCGGGAACCGGCTCCTTGTTGATGAGCCACGGCGTCACCCGCTCGATCTTCCTCCAGTGGACCGCGTCCATGTCCACGATCAGGTCGCGGATCACCGGCATGTTGCCCATCGGCTCGACCGTGATGACCGTGCTGCGCTGCCCCTCCTCGGGGGGGTTCCAGCCCGTCCCGTGGCCGCGCTGCGCCGCCACCTCGAGGTGGGTGTTGCAGGCCAGACCGGGCTTGCCGTTCATCCGCACGCCGCACGAGCCGCAGATCGCCTGCTGGCACGAGCAGCGGATCCCGATCGAGCCGTCGTCCTCGTCGCGGACCTTGAGGATCGCGTCGAGCACCGATTGCGTCTCGGGCATCTCGACCGTGTGCTCGTCCCAGTACGCCGCCTCACCGGACTGCGGATCAAAGCGGCGAATCTTGAGCGTGTATTCCGGCACCTAGTAGGTCCTTTCCTGGGGCTGCCAGCGGGTGATCGTGACCGGCGAGTAGGAGACCACCGGTTCGTCGGAGCTGTTCAGCGAGATGTCAACGTGCTTGAGCCAGTCGGCGTCGTTGCGCTCGGGGAAGTCGGTGCGGAACTGGGCCCCGCGTGACTCCGTGCGCTCCTCGGCGGCGACCACGATCGTCTCCGCCACATCGAGCATGTACCCGAGCTCGATCGCCGCGATCACGTCCTGGTTGAAGATCGAACCCCGGTCGTCGATCGCCGCCTTGGGAGCCTCCTCCTTCAGCCGCAGGACGATCTCGTGGGCCTTCGCGAGCCCGTCCGCGTCGCGGAACACCGCGACGTACTCGTTCATCGTGTCGCCGAGCTCGGCTTTGATCGCCGCCACGCGCCGGCCACGCGGCTCGCGGCCCAAGATCGCCGCGATGTTGCGCTCGGTGTCATCGACCTTGGACGCCGGCGTCTGCGGCATCGGCATCTGGTTTGACCGCCCCGCCGCGTGCTCGCCGGAGCGGCGGCCGAAGATCAGCGTGTCGAGCAGCGAGTTGGCCCCGAGCCGGTTGCCCCCGTGGACCGAGACACACGCCACCTCGCCGGCCGCGTACAGGCCCGGGATCGTGGTCTGGCCCTCGACGTCGGTCTTGACGCCGCCCATGATGTAGTGCTGCCCGGGCTTGATGTGGATCGGCTCGCGGGTGATGTCGACGCCCGCGAAGTCACGGCCGATGTTGACTATCTCCCGCAACGCCTCGAGCGTCCGCCGGCGCGGAACCTTGGTGACGTCGAGCGCCACCGTCCCGTCGTCGAACCCCCGGCCATCGTCGATCTCGGTCTGCTCGGCGCGCGAGACGACGTCGCGCGAGGCGAGCTCGAGCTTGTTCGGCGCGTAGCGCTCCATGAACCGATCGCCCTCGCCGTTGAGCAGCCACGCTCCCTCGCCGCGGGCGCCCTCGGTGATCAGCAGCCCGTTGCCGGCCAGTGTCGTCGGGTGGTACTGGATCATCTCCATGTCCATCAACCTGGCCCCGATCCGGTAGGCCTGGGCGATCCCGTCGCCCGTGACGATCAGACCGTTGGTGGTCGGGCGGTAGACCTGGCCGGCGCCCCCCGAGGCGAGGATCGTCGCCTTGGCGTTGAACACTTCGAGGTGGCCGTCGCGGAGGTTCCGGCAGATCGCGCCGACGCAGCGGCCGTCGTCGTCCTGAAGCAGGTCGGTCGTGAACCACTCCTCGTAGCGATCGACCGTCGTTGAGTGCTTCATCAGCTGCTCGTAGAGCACGTGCAGGATCGCGTGGCCGGTGATGTCGGCCACGTAGTAGGTGCGCGCGGCGGAGGCGCCACCAAACGCCCGGGTACCGAGCTGGCCGGTCTCGTTACGGTGGAAGGTCACGCCGGCGTGCTCGAGCCACAGGATCTCGTCCGGGGCCTCGCGGGTCATGATCTCGATTGCATCCTGGTCGCCCAGGTAGTCCGAGCCCTTGACCGTGTCGAACGCATGCGACTCCCAGCTGTCCTCGGGATTCAGCGCCGCGTTGATGCCGCCGGCCGCTGCGACCGAATGCGAGCGCACCGGATGGACCTTGGAGATGACCGCGACCGATGCCCCCGACTGTGCTGCGGCGAGCGCCGCGCGCTGTCCGGCAAGTCCCGCGCCGATGATCAGAACGTCATGTGAGGGCACGTCCTCGATTCTATTTAAGGCGGGGTTTGGCGCGCCGCCTCCCAGTAAACCCTTAACCTCGGGCGGGCGGCTCGGACTCGGCGGATGTCACTCGCGCACCGCGCAGCGGTATCCGGCCTCATGGCGATCGCGCTGGCGTTGTCGGACAACCCGAAGGGCCGGGCGGGGAACCGGCGGGTGACGGTCGCGTTCGCGAGGAGGTGGGGCGCCGCGCCCTGGCGCGGGGAACCGCTCTGCGCCCTGGCCGTCAGGGGGCGCCGTGGCCGCCAAGCGCCGGCCCGCCCCCATCACTCTTCGAGCTCCATGATCCGCGAGCGGAGAAACTCCCGCTCGGCCGGATTGCGCGTCAACTCCAGCGCCCGGCGATAGTCCTGGGCGGCCCGCTCGGGTTGTCCCAGCCGGCGCAGCAGGTCCGCTCGCGTGGCGTGGAGCAGGTGGTAGCGATCGAGCCCCTCGATCCCCTCGACGAGCTCGAGCGCCTGCTCGAGCCGGCCGGTTCCGGCCACCGCCACGGCTCGGTTGAGCGCGATCACCGGCGTCGGCGAGACCTCGAACAGCCGGCCGTACAGGGCGGCGATCTGCTCCCAGTCAGTTTCCCGATCGCTCGCCGCCTGAGCGTGGAGCGCCGCGATCGCCGCCTGCAGCTGGTAGGGGCCTGGTGCTCGCAGCCGGAGTGCGCGGTCGAGCAGCCGCGTTCCCTCGGAGATCTCGGCCCGGTCCCAGCGTGAACGGTCCTGGGCGCCGAGGAGCACGATCTCACCGCCGCCACCGACTCGCGCCCGGCGGCGCGAGTCGTGCAGGAGCATCAACGCGACGAGCCCGAGGACCTCGGCTTCGCCAGGCATCAGCGCGGCGAGCAGCTTGCCGAGCCGCAGCGCCTCGGCGCACAGCGACGGGCGCAAAAGCCCGTCGCCGCTACTCGCCGCGTATCCCTCGTTGAAGATCAGATAGATCACGGCGAGCACGGCCGTGAGCCGGTCGGGGAGCGCGGCGTCGGGAGGGACCTCAAAGGCGATCGCGGCGTCCCGGATCTTTCGCTTGGCGCGGACCAGGCGCTGCGACATCGTCGGCTCGGGGACCAGGAACGCGTGGGCGATCTCGCCGGCGGTCAGCCCCGCCACCGCCTGCAGCGTGAGCGCGACGCGCGCGTCGAGCGCGAGCGCCGGGTGACAGCACGTGAACAGCATGCTCAGCCGCTCATCGCCGACCTCGGCCAGTCGCTCGGGGTGGGGATCGATCGTCGCGCTGGGCTCCCCGAGCGCATCTGCGTGGAACTGCTCGAGCTTCGTCTGACCGCTGCGTTGGCGCCGCAGCCTGTCGATCGCGCGGTTGCGCGCCACCGTGAGCAGCCACGCGGCGGGGGCATCCGGGGTGCCGGTCTGGGGCCAGCGCTCGAGCGCGGTGGCGAACGCCTCCTGCAGGGCGTCCTCGGCCAGCTCAAAGTCACCCAGCACGCGCGCCAGCGCCGCCAGCACGCGCGCCCGCTGCTCGCGAAACACCCGCTCCACGACGGCGTCGCGATTCACATGGCGCTCACGATCCACAGGATGCCCAGAAAGGCTTAACTATTCGGCCTTTTCGGGCAGCCTCACGCGGGGAGCCTTATGGAGTCGCGGCGGTGCCCAGGGCCGACTGCAACGCGCGCCGCACCTGCTCCACCGTGACGACGCCCTGAAGCACGCCTTCGCGGTCGACCGCCATCAGCGCTCCCAACCGTCCCAGCGACTCGGAGGACAGCAGTTCGCTCAGCGGACGGTCCTCCTCGACGCGCCAGCTGCCCGCCTCCGGCTCCACCGCGGAGCCGACGGTCAACCATCCCTCGCCGCGGTCGACGGTGGCCTGGAGTCGTTCCTGGCGGGCGATCCCGAGGAACCGGCTGTGTTCGTCGATCACCGGAAACCACGACCACCCGTAGCGCAGGAAGAAATCGTCGAGCGCCTGGCTGACCGCGGTCTGGGCGGGGATCGCGACCGGCTGGCGATCCATGATGTCGGACACGCGGACCTTGTTGATCCGCTCGGTCAACGCGGTCTGGACCAGCGCGCCGCGGGCCGACTGGCCGAGCAGAAACGCGAGCGCCACCAGCCACAGGCCGCCGAGGTTGCCGCTGGCGAGGATCCACCAGATACCGAACCCGGCGAGGATCACCGCGAACCCCTGGCCGAGCTGCGCCGCCACCTGCGTGCCGCGCTGCTTGTCGCCCGTGACGCGCCATACGATCGCCCGCGCGATCCGGCCGCCGTCGAGCGGGAACGCCGGCACGAGATTGAAGAACAGGATCAGGATGTTCATCGGCACCAGCCAGCTCAGCGACAGCAGCACGGGGGTGATTGGCACGTTGGTGTCCAGCTCCACGGCGTGAATGAGCCGGTGCGGTCCCACGATCACCAGGTCCAGGCTGAGACAGAGCAGAATGAAGCAGAAGGTCGCGAGCGGTCCGGCGGCGGCGACCTTGAACTCCTCCGCCGGCGACGCCGCGTCGCGGCTCATCTGGGTCAAGCCGCCGAACAGGAACAGATCGATTCGCTTGACCTCGATCCCCTGACGCCGCGCCGCCACGGCGTGGCCGAGCTCGTGGAACACCAGCGAGCCGAAGAACAGCAGCACGGTAATGACCGTCGTCAGGTACGCCACACCGTCAGAGCTGTGCAGCGCCTGCCGGAACGAGCCCGACAGCCAGATGATCAGCAGGAACAGAATTACGAACCAACTTCCGTCCACTCCGATCCGGATCCCGAACACGTCCATCAGCTTGATTGAGCCGGGACGGCGCAACATGCTGCAATGGTGACACAGGCGCACCGCCCGGACCGCCGGGGCGCCAGCCATCAACTCGAACCGGAGCCACTGAATGACCGATCCGATACAGGAACTTCGCCTACGTCTGGCAGAGCTGGTCGACCTGCGTAATGCCGCCGGAGTGCTCTCCTGGGACCAGCAGACGATGATGCCGCCCCGCGGGGCACCCGCCCGTGCGGAGGCGCTCGCCACGCTCGAGCGAATCTCCCACGAGCTGTTCGTGTCCCCCGATACGGGGCGCCTCCTGGACGCCGCCGCGGAGTCGCTCGATGGCGCCACCGAGGATTCAGACGAGGCTTCGCTGGTCCGGGTGGTACGCCGCAACTGGGAGAAGGCGCGCCGGGTGCCCTCCGAGCTCGCCGCAGACCTCGCGCGGGCGGGATCGCTCGGACAGGAGATCTGGGTGCAGGCGCGCAAGCAGTCCGACTTCGACATGTTCGCGCCCTACCTGACCCACAACCTCGAGCTGGCGCGCCGCTACGCCGCGTGCTTCGACGAGTACGATCGGCCCTACGACGCCCTGCTCGACGACTACGAGCCGGGCATGAAGAGCGCCGCCGTGGCAGTCCTGTTCGATGAGCTGAAGGCGGAGCTGGTGCCGCTGATCGCGACGGTGTCGCAGCGACCGCTTGACGACTCGATCCTCCACGGCGGGTTCCCGATCGAGCGCCAGCGCAAGCTGGCCAGGGATGTCGTCGAGCTGATGGGCTTCGATCCGTCGAGCTGGCGGATCGACGACGCGGTCCATCCGTTCGCCACCAGCTTCGGCTCCTCGGACGTCCGGATCACGACACGCTGGGACGAGTCGTACTTCGCCTCCTCCCTCTATGGCGCGATGCACGAGTGCGGACACGGGCTCTATGAGGCGGGGATCGGGGAGTCGCTTCAGCGCACGCCGCTCGGACACGCGGACTCGCTCGGGCTGCACGAGTCCCAGAGCAGGATGTGGGAGAACATGGTGGGGAGGGGTCGCCCGTTCTCGGGCGTGCTGGCGCCACTGGTCGGCAGCGCATTCGGAACATCGGCCGATCCCGACCCGTTGTACCGGGCGGTCAACAAGATCGAGCCCTCGTTCATCCGCGTGGAGGCCGACGAGGCGACCTACGGCCTGCACATCGTGCTGCGCTTCGAGCTCGAGCAGGCGCTGGTCGAGGAACGGCTGTCGGTCGCCGAGCTGCCCGAGGCGTGGAATTCACGCTTCAAGGAGAGCTTCGGGCTCGAGGTTCCCGATGACGCGCACGGCGTGCTCCAGGACGTGCATTGGTCAGCGGGGTTGATCGGCTACTTCCCCACCTATGCACTCGGCAACCTGATCGCCGGTCAGCTGTGGCAGCAAGCTCACCGGGACCTGCCCGATCTGGAGGGGCGGATCGCCGAGGGCGAGCTCTCGCCGCTGCGCGAGTGGCTGCGCGAGAACGTCCACCGACATGGCGCGAAGTTCCCCGCCTCGGAACTCCTGCCGCGAGTCGTGGGCGGCCCGATCGCGGTGGGGCCGTTCGTGGGCTACCTGAAGGGGAAGCTCGGCGACGTCTACGGGGTCGAGCTTTAAAGGCTCTTAAGGGCCTCGTCCAGGGTGGCGCTCGGACGCATCGCGCGCGCCATCCGCTCGGGATCGGGCCGGTAGTAGCCGCCGATCTCCACCCCTGAGCCCTGCACCGCGCTCAGTTCCTCGACGATCTGGTCCTCCTCGGCGGCGAGGCGCTCGGCCAGCGGCTTGAACCGGGCCGCGAGGTCGGCGTCCTCGTCCTGCTCGGCGAGCTCCTGGGCCCAGTACAGCGCCAGGTAGAAGTGGCTGCCGCGATTGTCGATCTCCCCGACCTCGCGGGAGGGTGATCGATTCTCCTCGAGCACGCGACCGGTGGCGCGGTCGATCGTCTGTGCCAGCAGCTTGGCCCGCGAATTGCCCTCCTTCTGCGCCAGCAGCTCGAACGAGGGTCCGAGCGCGAGGAACTCGCCGAGCGAGTCCCAGCGCAGATGATTCTCCTTGAGGAACTGCTGGACGTGCCGCGGGGCCGAGCCACCGGCGCCGGTCTCGAACAGGCCGCCGCCGTTCATCAACGGCACGATCGACTGCATCTTCGCGCTCGTGCCGAGCTCGAGGATCGGGAACAGATCGGTGAGGTAATCGCGCAGCACGTTGCCGGTGACCGAAATGGTGTCTTCGCCCTGGCGCGCGCGCTCCAGCGTGAACCGCGTCGCGGCGGCCACGTCGAGGATCTCGATCTGAAGACCGTCGGTGTCGAGCTCCCTCAGCGCCGGGCGCACCTTGCGCAACACCTGACGATCGTGCGCGCGCTTCTCGTCCAGCCAGAAGACAGCGGGGGCGCCCATCTCACGTGCGCGTTCGACCGCCAGGCGCACCCAGTCCTGGATCGGGGCATCCTTGGTCTGGCACATCCGCCAGATATCGCCGGCGTCGACGTCGTGCTCGAGCAGCGTCGCGCCTTCTTCGTCGATCACCCGCACGGCGCCCGGGCCGGCGATCTCGAACGTCTTGTCGTGCGAGCCGTACTCCTCCGCCGCCTGTGCCATCAGACCCACGTTCGGCGTGTGGCCCATCGTGGCCGGGTCAAACGCGCCGTGCTCGCGGCAGTTATCGACAGTCTCCGCGTACAGCGCCGCGTAGGAGTGATCGGGGATCACGAACTTGGTGTCCTGCAGCTTCCCGTCCGAATTCCACATCCGGCCCGAAGAACGAATCGCGGCCGGCATCGAGGCGTCGATGATCACGTCGCTCGGCACGTGCAGGTTGGTGATGCCGCGGTCGGAGTCGACCATCGCCAGTGGTGGGCCCTCGGCGTAGGACGCCTCGATCGCCTCCTCGATCGCGGAACGCTCCTCATCGGGGAGTTCCTCGATCGCCTTGACGAGTGCCCCCATGCCGTCATTGGCATTGACACCCGCGGACTTCAGTGGCGCGGCGTTATCTCTGAACACAGGCGCGAAGTACGCGCGCACGGCGTGTCCGAAGATGATCGGATCAGACACCCTCATCATGGTCGCCTTCAGGTGCACTGAGAACAGCACGCCGTGCCGCTTCGCATCCCCCAACTGCCCTGCGAAGAATTCCTCCAGCGCGGCGCGGCGCATGACCGCGGCGTCGAGTACCTCCTCAGCGAGGACCGGGACACTGTCCCTGAGGACGGTCACCGAGCCGTCGGCCGCGACGTACTCGATCCGCACCGTCCCTTCGTTCTCGATTGTCGTTGACTGTTCGGTGGCGCGGAAGTCGCCATCGCTCATCGTCGAGACGTGAGAGCGCGAGTCCGAGGACCACGCTCCCATCGAATGGGGATGCTTGCGTGCGTACTCCTTGACCGGCTCCGCGGCGCGGCGGTCGGAGTTTCCCTGACGCAGTACCGGGTTCACGGCGCTGCCCTTGACCGCGTCATAGCGCCCGCGGACCTCGCGCTGCTCATCGTCGTCGGGCTCATCTGGGTACTCGGGAAGCTCGTAACCCTGCTCCTGGAGCTCGGCGATCGCTGCCTTGAGCTGCGGCACCGAGGCGCTGATGTTCGGCAGCTTGATGACGTTCGCTTCGGGCGTCTGCACGAGCTCGCCGAGCTCCGCCAGCGCGTCGGCGACACGTTGCTCGGAGCTGAGGCGGTCGGGGAATTGCGCGAGGATCCGCCCCGCCAGGGAGATATCCCGCAGCTCGATCTGGATGTCCGCCGCCGCGGCGTAGGCGCGAAGGATTGGCAGCAACGACTGCGTGGCGAGCGCCGGCGCCTCGTCGGTGTGCGTGTAGACGATCTTCATCGGGACGCCACACTATCGAGGAGGGCGACGCGGAGACGGAAGGTGGGTATACATTCGGGCGCGACACCCCGAAGGCGATCACGAGGAGATGAGCCAGTGCCCGATTCCCCCGTACGAGTAGCAGTCACCGGTGCCGCCGGACAGATCGGCTACGCAATCCTGTTCCGCATCGCCAGCGGGGAGATGCTCGGCCGCGACACGCCGGTGCACCTGTCGCTGCTCGAAATCCCGGACGCCGTGAAGGCGGCCGAGGGCACGGCGATGGAGCTCGACGACTGCGCGTTTCCGCTGCTGGCGGGCATTGACATCTCCGACGATCCGAACCAGGCGTTTGACGGTGTCAACGTGGCACTGCTGGTGGGGGCGCGGCCGCGGACCAAGGGGATGGAGCGCAGCGATCTGCTGGAGGCTAACGGCGGGATCTTCAAGCCCCAGGGCGAGGCGCTGAACAAGCACGCGGCCTCGGACGTCAAGGTGCTGGTCGTCGGCAACCCCGCCAACACCAACTGCCTGATCGCCAAGAGCAACGCCCCCGATGTTCCCGCGGAGCGGTTCACCTCGATGATGCGCCTGGACCACAATCGGGCGATCGCCCAGCTGGCGCAGAAGACCGGCACCGCGGTGAACGAGATCACGAACCTGATGGTCTGGGGCAATCATTCCGCGACCCAGTACCCGGACATCTTCCACGCAAAGGTGAAGGGTCAGAACGCCGCCGAGGTGGTGAACGATCAGGACTGGCTGGAGAACGACTTCATCCCGACGGTGCAGAAGCGCGGCGCGGCGATCATCGAAGCGAGGGGCGCCTCCAGCGCGGCGTCGGCGGCGAACGCCGCGATTGGCCACGTGCACGACTGGGTGCTGGGCACGCCGGCGGGAGACTGGGTCTCGATGGCGATCGCCACCGACGGCTCCTACGGCGTCCCGGAGGGGATCATCTCGAGCTTTCCGGTCACCTGTTCGGACGGCTCATTCGAGGTCGTGCAGGATCTGGAGCTCAGTGACTTCTCGCGCACGCGGATCGATGCCACGGTCAAGGAACTGGGCGAGGAACGCGACGCGGTGAAGCAGCTCGGACTGATCTAACCCGGCACTCGCTACAAAAAGGGCCGCGCCCCCAGGCGCGGCCCCCATATCCATCAGAGCGTGGTCAGCCCGCTGGGTGCCATCCCTGCCCGTCGCGTCGCGCCTGTCCCTCGGACACGAGCTTCGGCATGACGCGGTACAGGTAATTCGGCTCGATCTTCAGGTTCTCGGCGATCTGCGGGATCGTGATCCCAGGCCGGCTGCGAACCAGCTCGAGCGCCTGTGCCGCGCGTGTGCCACCCGCGCGCCGACCCCGGGGCCGACCGGGCCTGCGCGTACTGCGGCGACGGCGCGTCGTGGAGGTCGCGCTTGCCGAGCCGCGGGGACGGCCCGGTCCGCGCCGCGTGCCGACGAGCGCCGAGCGCGCCGCCTCGAGCCTCGAGACCTCCTCCTTGAGATCCCGCAGACGGTTGTCGATCTCCTTGACGGTAGTGTCGACGAATTCTGCCATTCAGTCTCCTTCATTGCACCCGGCCGTTGACAATGACCGTAACGATAGCGGCTAGTCACTACCGGCCGCTATTTACGCTCCAGCAGCCCCTTCAGCCGGCGTAGTGAATTGTTCGCTTCGCGCTCCGAAGCGGCACCCACGATCATGCGACTGGCGAAGGTTCCGAGGCGCCCTCCCGGGGCGTTGAATTCGTTCATGTACTCGAATTTGGTCGGACCGTCTCCATCGCCCGACAGGGCGTAGCAAATCCGGGCCCGCGAGTAGGCCGGCCCTCGGCCTTCCCACTCAGCATGGTCGGGGGCCCTGACATCGACGAGCTCCCAGTTGACGTGAAACGAGACACCCCGCATGTGGAGCACCTGCCGCAAGGTCGATCCTTGCTTGAGCGGATGATCCGAAACATGGCTTACAGAGCGGTGAATCGTGACCCAGTCGCCCCACCGGTCGGGGTCCATAATCGTCTCCCAGACGCGCTGCTTGGGTGCGTTGATCTCGGTGGTGACGTGGACTGTGCTCATCGTCGGCGGCCAGACACTAACCCAGCCTGCTACCGCGCCGCCAGTGGTTCGGTCGACTCCCAGTCGCGCAGCGCGCGCTCGATCGCTGCGTCAAGTGAGTGCAGCCGGACCCCGAGCAGTCCGGCGGCCCGGTCATCGCGCGGCAGCAGATCGTGCTCGAGGCTTTCCATCAACGGTTCGATCAGAGCCGGATCCTCTCCCGCAATCGCCGCTGCAATTTTGCTTGCAATCGGAGTCACAGTGACGCGGTGTAAGGCGATCGTCGGGCGGTCGATCAGCATGTGCTCGCGGATCCGGTCGATCAGCTCGCCGTAGGAGACAACGTCGGGGCCGCCGGCGTCCAGTGACTGGCCGCACACTCGATCGCTGGTGGCGGCGCGGGCGAGCAGCTCGATCATGTCGCGTTCGTCGATCGGAGCCGAGCGGTGGTTGCGCCATGCCGGCAGCGTGAGCACCGGCATCCGCTCGACGAGCCGCACCAGGAACCGAAACGAACGAGAGTGAGCGCCGATCACGATCGAGGCCCGGAACGCCACCGAGCACGGGGTCGCCGCGAGCAGGATGTGCTCCACCTCGAGCCGGCTCGCCAGGTGCGGCGAGAGCTGACCATCGACCGGCAGCGGGCCACCGAGGTAGATGATCCGCTGTACGCCGGCACGGCGGGCGAGGAGGGCGAAGTTCTCGGCGGCGGCACGCTCGCGAAGGTTGAACGCGCCGTCGGTGGTCGTCTCCATCGAGTGGATCAGGAAGTACGCGGTGTCGATGCCCTCGAGCGCCTGCTCGAGCCCGGCGCCCGAGATCGCATCGCCCCGGATCACGGGTACCTCGAACCCGACGGCGCCAGGGTCGCGCGCGAACCCGCGGATCGCGTGTCCGTCGCGCTCCAGGCGGGGCACCAGTCGCGAGCCGACGTAGCCGGATATTCCGGTGACGAGAATGTTCACGTCAGTCCGCTACCCACCGAGCGGGTGTGACGAAGCGCCGGTCGAGCTCTGCCGCAATGGGGGCGCCGGCCAGGGCGAGCGCGGCATCGAACTCCGCGAGCAGGATCTCGAGGACCTTGCGTGCCCCCTCCGCGCCGTTGACCGCGAGCCCCCACACAATCGGCCGGCCGACCATCACCGCGCGAGCTCCGAGCGCGAGCGCCTTCAACACGTCGGTGCCGCGGCGGATGCCGCCGTCGACGATCACGTCGAGTTGCTCGCCGACCGCATCGACCACCGCCGGCAACGCGTCGGCGCCGGCGAGCACGGTGTCGAGCTGGCGGCCCCCGTGATTGGACACGATCACCCCGCGCGCGCCGGAGTCGGCCGCGAGCCGGGCGTCCTCCGCGGTCAGAATCCCCTTGACGATCACCGGCAGCGGGCTGTCGGCGGCGAACCGCTCGATATCGGTCCAGGTCAGATCCGCGTCGAGCAGGCCGGCGATGCCATCGGGGCTGAGCGGCCCGGTCGCGCTCACCGCGCCGGCGGAGGCGGCCGGGCTCACCGCGCCGGCGGAGGCGGCCGGGCTCACCGCGCCAGCCGAGCCGCCCGCGTGGGCACTCGCCACCGGGTGGGTGCTCGACGTGCGCACGCCGGAGCGCAGATCGCGCTCGCGCCAGCCCAGGATCGGCAGATCGACGGTCACGACGAGCGCCTCGTAGCCGTGCTCGGCCGCCTGGGAGATCAGCTCCCAGGTCAACCCGCGGTCGGAGAACACATACAGCTGAAACCAGCGAGGAGCGTCGGGGACCGCCTGCGCCAGGGCGGGGACGCTCGTGCTGCCGAGCGTCGAGAGGCACATGATCGTGTTGGTGGCGGCGGCGGCTCGACCGGTGGCGATCTCGCCATCGGGGTGCGCGAGCCGCTGGACCGCCATCGGGGCGATGATCAACGGGTGCGGGCGCGGCTTTCCCAGCAGGGTGACGGCGGGGTCGCGGTGACCGACGCCGACCAGCACCCGCGGGCGGATCGCCAGCCGCCTCCAGGCCGCGAAGTTCTCGCGCAGGGTGATCTCGTCGCCGGCGCCTCCGAAGTAGTAGCCAAAGGCCGCCGGCTCGATCAGCTGCTCGGCTGCGCGCTCGTAGTCGGCGAGCGAGATCAGCTGTGGCTCGGGTCCCAGCGGCGGGCTGGAAGGAGGGTCGGCTTGCGTCATCGCAGTTGAAAGCTACGGAAATTGCGGGTGCTTCCAGCCCCGAGCAGCAAAAATCCCGCAGCTTGCAGGTAAATCGCCGGGGCGTGAAGTTCATGCGTTTTCCGGGAATCGAGGTTGCACGGTCGTCTCGAAGTTCGCTTTGATGCTGTCCTGGTCCACGGAAAGCATCGAGCACCGAGGGTGGAGTGAGGCATGGCGAACGCGCGCACTGGAGCAGCGAAAGTGAGCTGCGAGAGCTGCTTCTTTCATCAGAACCTGCTGTGTGCGGTGAGCGAAGCAGGTCCGTGCGGGACGTACCGCCCCAACCATCCCGAAGGGCTGCGCCCACCGAGTCAGCTGCGATTCGTGTTCCGCCAGGAGCGGCGGACGCAGGTGGCGTGGGCATTCCCGTCGGCGAGCGAGCAGGTGGCGCTGCACGCGTGACACGTGGAGCCGTGTCTCGGTATATGGTTTGACCCATGTACTGGCCGCTGATCGTCGGATTCATCGCGCTGGTCCTGCTCACCGTGCTGATCGGCTGGCTGGTTGATCCCGCGCGTCGGGGCGACGCCGAGAACGACCGTCACTGAGGGCGTCGGGCGCGGACGCCCGCTCCTCGCCTAGCCCCGGCCGTCCGGCTCGCGCTCGGCGCGGCGGCCGATCCACTCCGCTCCCGGCGTGTCGCTGACGCCGTGCGCGATGATCGAGCACACGACGACCAGCGCCGCGATGTTGAAGATCCGTACGCCCGCGGCGATGTGGTCGTTCAGGACCAGGAGCGCGAAGGTCATCGTCGCCACACCCTTGGGACCGAACCAGGACATGAATGCCCTCGTCGCCGTGTCGGTCCCGGTGCCCGCCAGCGCGGTGAACACCGCCACGGGTCTGGCCACCAGCAGCGCGACGGCGACGATGGCGATCGTGGCGAGGCCGTCTGTGAACAGCCCGTGCAGGGTCAGCAACGATCCGAACACCACGAAGATGCCGAGCTTCACGATCTCGACCACGTCCTCCGACTGGTGCTCGAAGTAGGACCGCAGGTCCGGGCGCCGGATGCCGAGCGTGATCGCCGCGACATAGACCGTGATCAGGCCGTTGCCGTGCGGGATGACCGAGGCGACGCCGTAGGCGGCGAAGGCGATCCCGAGCGCGTAGAGCGCCTTCTGGTGGGGCGGGATGCCCCCCTCGAGCCGCTGCTCGCGGCGCATCAGCGCGGCTCCGGCAAAACCGACGACGAGGCCGGCGGCGAGCCCGAGCGTGAGGTCCTCGAGCACGAAGCGCCACCACACGAAATGGCCGCCGCCGACCGCCAGAGCCGCGCTCAGCGCGAGCACCGCCGGCAGCGCCAGTCCGTCGTTCAGGCCCGACTCGAGATTGAGCGAGTGGCGGATCAAGCGCGGCACGCGAGGATTCGTGACGACGCTCGAGGAGAGCACCGGGTCGGTCGGCGAAAGCAGGGCGCCGAGCAGGAACGACTCCGTCCACGAGAGGTCGGTGAACAGGTGTGTGGCCACCGCGATGATCCCCGCCGTCAGTGGCATCGCCAGCACAAGCTTGCGGAACGGGAGGTGCCAGTGCTCCTGAAGCATCTCGGCCTCGACCTCGAGCCCGTCGCGGAACAGGATCACGATCAGGGCGACCACGGCGAGGTCGCCGACGAAGCTCGAGCTGGCGTGGAAGTGAAGGACCTTCAGGCCCCCGTTGCCGAGCACGAACCCGACCAGCACGAACAGCGCCGTCAGCGACAGGAAGCTCTCGCGCGCGATCCCCGAGATCAGCGACCCGGCGATCAGGAGCCCGCCGAAGACCAGCAGCGTGGTCTCAAAATGAGTCGCGGAGGCGAACACGAGGACTGGCATTTGCGTGTGCGATGCCGCCACCGGGCTAGAGTGTCAGACTCGTACGGAGAGAGGAGCGGTGTGCAGATCACCGTGTTGGGTAAGTCCCCAGCCTGGCAAGACGCTGGTGGGGCATGCAGCGGCTACCTGATACAGCACGACGATTACGCGCTGTTGATGGATTGCGGCAACGGCGTGTTCTCCAAGCTGCGCGGCTTCGTCGACTACGTGGACGTTTCCGCCGTCCTGATCAGCCACCTGCACGCCGATCATTTCCTCGACCTCGTCCCCTTCGCCTACGCACTCACCTACGCCCCACGCCAGCAGCCCGTCCCGGTCGCCGGCTGGCCCGGCACCAGTAATCCCGCTCGCCCGGAGCTTCATGCGCCGGCCGGCGCCGGCGAGGTGTTCAGGCACATCGTGGGGTGCTGGGGCAACGAGGATCTCGTGGACTCGGCGTTCGAGCTGCATGAGTACACCGGGCCCGATGTGTTCACGATCGGTCCCTTCTCGGTCCGCGTATGCGAGGTGCCGCACTACACGACGACCTATGCGATGGAGCTGACGACGCCGGATGGGAGCAGGTTGACCTACAGCGCCGACTGCAGCCCCAACGAAGAGCTCGTGAATTTCGCTCACGACACCGACATGCTGCTGATCGAGGCGACGCTGCCGCGACCCGAGCGCACCGGGGACCGGGGCCACCTGACGCCGCACGAGGCCGGCGACCACGGTCGGCGCGCCGACGCCGCGCGCCTGATCATCACGCATTTCTCGGACGAGCTCGACCCCGAGTGGGCGCGCTCGGAAGCCAGCCGGGGGTTCGGCGGCCCGGTCGAGCTGGCGCAGGAGGGAGCGGTCTACACGGTCGCGCCGGCCGCCGCTCGTCCGTGACCACGCTCCGCGGGGACCGCGCCCGCCGCTGCTCGTCCGTGACCGGGGCGCCGCGGGTCGCCGACCCCGGGCGATCGCCGACCCGGGCGACGCGCAACCCCTTAATCTCCTACCTCATGCACGAACGCGACCTGTTCGCCAACTTCGACCGGATGCGCCGCGAGATGGACGAGCTGTTCGGCGACATGCTCGATCGCACCGGGCTGACGCGCCGGCGGGGAGGCTTCTGGCCGGCCGTCGACGTCGCCTATGCCGACGATCCGCCGCGGGCGATCGTGACCGCCGAGCTCGCCGGCGTCGACACCGACCAGCTCGATCTCGAGATCCAGGGGCGCCAGCTGATCCTGTCGGGCCGGCGTGGACCGGGCACCGTCCAGGGAGGCGTCTACCAGCAGGTGGAGATCGAGCGCGGCTATTTCCGGCGGGTCGTCGAGCTTGGCGCCGAGGTGCGGGCGGACCAGGCGAAGGCGCGCTACGAGGACGGGATGCTGCGGATCGAGCTTCCGCTGCTGCACACCATCGCGCGCGGGGCGGTGCCGATCGAATCGGGCGAGGCGTGATCGAGATCGGCTTGCCAGACGGCGGCCCGCGCGAGGTCGCCGTGGCCGAGACGCAGGAGCTGCCCCAGCGGGTCGGGGTCTTGCCGCTGCGTGACACGGTCACGTTCCCGGACATGGTGATCCCGCTCAACGTCGGGCAGGAGCGCAGCATCGAGCTGATCAACGAGGTGTTGCGCGGCGACCGCACGATCGTGATGGTCGCCGGTGGCAATCCCGAGCTGCAGACGCCCTCGCCCGAGGACCTCTACGACGTGGGGGTGTTGGGCGTGGTCGCCCGGATGATCCGCCTCCCCGACGGAACCCTGCGGGTGCTGATCCAGGGCGGCCAGCGGGTTCGCATCGAGCGCTGGCTCGCGACCGAGCCGTATCTGGTGGCGGAGGTGGTGCAGGCGCCCGATGTCGTCGAGCAGACGCCGGAGCTGACCGCGCTGATGCGCAATGTCCAGCAGACCTTCACCGACATCGTCGCGCAGGTGCCCTACCTCCCCGAAGAGCTCCAGATCATGGTCGCGAACGTCGAGGATCCGAGCGCGCTCACGCACCTGATCGCCGGCGCGCTGCGGCTGAGGACGGACGAGAAGCAGCAGCTGCTCGAGGAGCTGGACGTCGCCAAGCGACTGCGGCGGCTCTCGGAGATCCTGGCCCGCGAGCTCGAGGTGGTCGCGCTCGGTTCGAAGATTCAGTCGCAGGTCCAGTCAGAGCTCGACAAGGGACAACGCGAGTATTTCCTGCGCCAGCAGCTCAAGGCGATCCAGGAGGAGCTCGGCGAGGCCGACGAGGTTCAGGCCGAGGTGGCCGAGCTCCGCGAGCAGCTGGCGGCGATCGATCTGCCCGAGGAGGCGCGCAAGCAGTCCGACCGGGAGCTGGCGCGGCTCGAGCGGCTCCAGCCGGCGATGGCCGAGTGGGGCGTGATCCGCAGCTACCTCGAATGGATCTCGGCGCTGCCCTGGGACAAGTCCACCGAGGACAATCTCGATCTCCGGCACGCCCGCGCCGTCCTCGACGAGGACCACTACGACATCGATCAGGTCAAGGATCGGATCCTCGAGTTCCTGGCCGTCCGGCGCCTGAAGCCGGATGCGCGCGGCTCGATCCTCTGCTTCGTCGGTCCTCCGGGGGTGGGCAAGACCTCGCTCGGACGCTCGATCGCCCGGGCCCTGGGACGCAAGTTCGAGCGTCTATCGGTGGGCGGGGTTCGCGACGAGGCCGAGATCCGCGGCCACCGGCGGACCTACATCGGCGCGCTGCCGGGCACGATCATCCGCGCGCTGCGCGACGCCGGCGCCAACAACCCGCTGTTGATGGTCGACGAGATCGACAAGATGGGCGCCGATTTCCGCGGCGACCCCTCGAGCGCAATGCTCGAAGTGCTCGATCCCGAGCAGAACCACTCGTTCCGAGATCACTACCTGGACCTCCCGTTCGATCTCTCCAACACGATGTTCGTGACCACCGCGAACACCCTCGACACAGTCCCCGGCGCCCTCCGCGATCGAATGGAGGTGATCCAGCTCGCCGGCTATACCGAGGAGGAGAAGCTACAGATCGCCAAGCGCTACCTGGTGCCGCGACAGATCGAACGCAACGGGCTGAGCGCGGCACGGATCGCGTTCAGCGATTCGGGGCTGCGGACGATCATCGCCGACTACACGCGTGAGGCGGGGGTGCGCCAGCTGGAGCGGGAAATCGGCACCGCCTGCCGGAAGGTCGCGCGGCAGGTCGCCGAGGGACGGCCGGCGCGGCGGGTCACGATCACCGAACCGCGCGTTCGCGAGCTGCTCGGCAAGCGGAGGTTCTTCAGCGAGGCGCGGCGGCGTACCACTCGGCCGGGGGTCGCAACCGGGCTGGCCTGGACGCCGGTCGGCGGCGAGGTGCTGTTCATCGAGGCCACGGCGATGCCCGGCCGGGGCAGACTCACGATCACCGGCCAGCTCGGGGACGTGATGAAGGAGTCAGCCCAGGCTGCCCTGTCGTATGTCCGCAGCAATGCCTCTGCGCTGGTCCCGGGGCTGGAGCCGGGCGAGGACTGGTTTGCGACGCACGACATCCACATCCACGTGCCCGCGGGCGCCACTCCGAAGGATGGCCCGAGCGCCGGGATCGCAATCGCGACCGCGCTCGCGTCGCTTTTGTCGGGGCGGCCCGTGCGGGCGGATGTCGCGATGACCGGGGAGATCACGCTTACCGGGCAGGTGCTCCCGATCGGGGGGCTCAAGGAAAAGGCACTGGCCGCGCAACGCAACCGGATCCACACCGTGATCGCCCCGGCGCTGAACGAGCAGGACGCCGACGAGATTCCCGAGCACCTCCGGAAGGACCTGGAATTCAGGTTCGTCGCGGAGATCGGGGAGGTGCTAGCGCTGGCACTCCAGCGCCGAGCGGTGCCGCGCGGGCGCAGGGAGCTGCGCCCGGTCGCGAGCGGGGTGCGGTGATCTGCCCGATACGGGGTAATACCTGATCCGTCGGCGCCCAGTTCCGTATGCTGGGCAAGCCCAGCCAAAGCATCTAGGGAGTGACATGCCATCTAAAAGCAAGACGCTCAAATCGGCGGTCCCGTTTGATCCCGCCGCCATCACGGCCAATCCGTACATCCAGCGGCTGATCGAGGACGCCAAGCTGCGCGCCAACATGCAGCAGGCGTTCGAATCGTCGAGGAAGGCCTACGTGCGCCTGAGCAATGGCAAGGCGCCACAGAAGGCGCTGCTCGAGGACAAGAAGCTGCAGCGCGAACTGCGTCAGGCAATCGAGTCCCTCCGGGAGGCATCGATCGCGTTGAGCGAGGCGCCCAAGCAGCAGGGTCGCAAGAAGCGCCGCTTCGGTCGCAGGTTGTTGATCGTGATGCTCGCCGCCGGACTCGCGCTGGCCGGCAGCGAGAAGCTGCGCTCGAAGGTCCTGGACACGCTGTTCGGCGCGGAGGAGGAGTTCGAGTACACCCCGCCGCCGAGCGCCGCGCCGACGCCTCCGGCGAGCCCCGTCAGCTCCACCTAGAGCGGGCCCGAGGGCGAGTCAGGGAGGGGCCTGCGAGAGCCTTACCAGCGCACGTTCGAGTTCGGATCGAGGGCGCCTCGGGGGGCGCCCTCGGTGGTTGCGGGCGCTCGTGGGCGTCGTTGCAGGATTTCCCAGGCGGCTGATCCGGGACTATCATCGAGGGCGTGGAAGCCGCCACCGCCGATGCGCTCTCCCCCACGCGCGAGCTCGCAAGCGATAAGGCCGCGCGGATCGTCGAGGTGATGCGCGTCTGCGTGGCGACCCGCGGGATCGCGGGGGCGACGTTTGACGTCGTCGCGCGGGAGGCCGGCGTCTCACGCGGGCTCCTGCACTACTACTTCGCGAGCAAGGAACGGCTGCTGGTCGAGGTCGTGCGGCGCGAATGCGCGGTGCGGATCGAGCGGCTCGAGGAGGCAATCGCCGGCGCTGAGAACGCCGAGGATGTGCTGGCCGCGCTCGTGCGGAGCTTCGAGGACTTCCTCGGCGACGGACCCGCCGCCGCGGTCATGTTCTACGAGCTGATGACGCTGGCCCAGCGCAACGAGGAGATCGCGGTGGAGCTGGCCGAGCTCGGCCGGCGCACCCGATCGCACGTCGCCGATGCGCTGCGGTCCAAGGGCCAGGGCGGGGTGATCAAGCTCCGCGCCGATGCCGACGCGATCGCGGCGTTCCTGTTCGCGCTCGCGGACGGCGTCACGGTCAGGCGTCTCAGCGAGCCCGAGTTCGACATCGGCCCGGTGATGGAGCAGGCGGTGCTGGCGGCCCGAGGGTTGCTGCAGTAGCCGGTGCTGGCCCCCGAGGGTTGCTGCAGGAAGCCGGTGCTGGCGCCCGAGGGTTGATGCAGTAGGGCGGTGCTGCGGCACGTCCCGGTCTGCTGGGGCGAGCCCGACGACTAACGTTCCCCGGCTATGCGCCGGATGTCCGCGCTCGCCGTCGCCGGGGTGATCTTGCTGCTGCTTGTGCTCGCCCAGCTGCTCCTTCCCGGGATCGCGGCGCAGCGGTTGCGTGACCGGCTTTCACGATCGGGCCAGGTACTCGAGGTCCACGTGAGCGCGTTCCCGGCGATCGAGCTGCTGTGGCATCAAGCGGAGCGGGTGGTGGTGAGGATGGGGAGCTATCGCAGCGATCCGGGCCAGCTCGGAAGCCTGCTGAACGAGGCCCGCAACGTCGGTTCGCTCGACGCCTCGGCGAGCGAGGTTGACAGCGGTCTGCTGACGCTCCGCGGCGCGAGGTTGCGAAAACGGGGCGATCAGCTGACCGGCAGCGCCACGGTCAGCGAGTCCGATCTGAAGGGCGCGGTGCCGATCCTCCAGTCGGTCGAGCCCGTCGCCTCGGGCAACGGGCGGCTGACGTTACGTGGCACCGCCTCCCTGCTCGGCGTCACCGCGACCGTCGATGCGACCGTCGGCGCCGCGGGCGGTCAGCTCGTCGTGGCGCCCGACGTGCCGTTCGGCGCGCTGGCGACGATCACCGTGTTCAGCAACCCCCACGTGTACGTGGAGGGGGTGGCCGCGAGTCCCGGGTCCGGCGGGTTCACGGTCACCGCCCGGGGGCGGCTGCGGTAGTCATCACCTTCTCAGCGCACATACACGGCGAAGAAGTCGCGATCGTCGGGGGTGAGATAGCGCTCGGGCGAGCGATCCATGCTCGGCAGCAGGTTCCCGGGGTCGCGGGCGCCGGGGACCCGGTAACTGATGAAGCTGGTCCAGTAGGTGTTGATGTCGAGCTCCATCGCGCGGACGGCGCCGGCACGGATCATGATCGTGGCCAGCGAGCCGACGGTCTGGTCGGGGGCCGCTCCATAGAGCAAGTTGCCGTGGCGATCCACTCCGACCGCCGAGCGCCACACCTGGATCGCGTTGCCGAGCGTGAAACCCCACTCTTGGCCATCGGAGAGGTTGGGGTTGGGATGGCCGTGGTTGACGATCAGGGGGAGGTTCTGGCGCGCATAGACGATGTTCGATCCCGCGTCCGGGCCGCCGTTCCAGGCGGCTACGTCGACGCGGCCGTCGCGGTAGCGCATGATCGTCCCCAGCCCCGACTGCATCGGCGCGTAGGTGTGTCCGCCCAGTGCGAAGCCGCCGTCCGCGTCCTGGAGCTTGAAGCCGCTGTTGAACGTCGCCACGAGCCTGCCCCGCAGCGTTATCGGCACCTCCATCGGCCCGCGGGAGGGCAGACTCACCGCCGGCTCGAGCCGCCCCGGGTAAAGCCACGTCGAGGTGCGCGTGTGATCGATCCAGGCGACCCCCGCGACGAGTTGCGGGTAATCCTGGGGATCGCTACGGAAGCTGGTCACGAGCACAGGCGGCCGCGCGCCGCCGACGCCGAACGTCGCGTGCCAGACGCCTTCTCCGGGCAGGGCAGGATGCGCGAGCGGGCGAATCCGCGGCGGGCGGTAGGAATGGACGGCGTGGTGCTTCACCGTCGGCGGTGCCTGAAGCGCAGCCTGCCTGGGCAGCGATCTCAGCGCCGGCCCGCCCTTGGCGGGAGCGTTCAGTGAGTAGTAGAGGTTCTCGACCCTGTTGACCAGGCCGCGCGCGCCGTTGTCGCGCAGCCATTCGACGCTGCGAATGCCGAACGTCGAGTTCGACGGCATCATTAGCGCCTGCACGTATGAGACCATCGGCGGCAGCAGGCATACGATGGCACCGATCAGCGCAATCCGGCGGATCCGTCGCGGCCGGCGCCGGCGGAACTCGCCTGAGCCCGGCCACACGGGCCGAGATGTGTCCAGGGCAGGAGGTTTCGTGTCCAGCATGAACGGTTACGGTGCCGGGGATCCCCCACGAGAGACTAAAGACATGCTGAGACGATCCTCATCTACCGCACAGCTGAACTTGAGGCCAGATCGCCATCGCTATCCATGACACCACCTGACGCCACGCTCGACGGCGACCCGACTCACACCGCGTCGCCGGCCATGGAACCGGTCGTCCTGACCGGGTGGGGCGGAGGTCAGGGCGCGCCGGCCTCGCTGCTCCGGCCTGGCGCCGCTGAACGCCTGCCCGCGATCGTCGGCTCCTGGGCGCAGCGGCCGCCAAGCGGCGTGATCGCCCGCGGATTGGGACGGAGCTACGGGGACGCGGCGCAACTGGCGCAGGGGCTGGTGATCGACATGCGCGGCCTGAAGCGAATTCAGCTCGATGCCGCCGCGGGGACGGTCACCGCCGAGGCCGGCGCGACGATCGCCGAGCTGCTGGATCTGGCGGTGCCCCACGGGTGGATCGTTCCGGTCGTTCCCGGGACCCAACATGTCACGATCGGCGGCGCGATCGCCAGCGACATCCACGGCAAGAATCACGGAATCGCGGGAACGCTCGGAACCCACGTGCAGGCCCTCGGGCTGCTGACCGCTGGGGGGGAGGTACTCGAGCTCGAACCGGGCGCCCCCGAGGCCCTGTTCGAGGCGACCGTCGGCGGGCATGGGACTCACGGGCGTGATCCTGTGGGCGCGGATCGCCCTGCGCGCGGTCAGCGGGCCGCTGCTGGCCGTCGACACCGACCGCGCGACGAGCCTCGACCATGCTTTGGCGCTGCTCGCTGAGCCCGGCGGTCCACATCGGGTGGCGTGGCTTGACCTCCTGGGTCCGCGCCCCGGCCGCGGGATCGTCACGCGGGCCGACCACATCTCCGGCGAGATGACGGGCCCGAATGGTGGCGAGAGCGCCCAGGCCCGGGGGACCGCTCAGGCCCGGGCGAGCCGCCAAGGCCCGGGCGGCCGCCGGGGCCCGGGCGACTGTCAGCGCCCGCGCCACCGTCCCCGCCTGGTGGCCGGGCGGGCTGCTGCGAGCGAGCACGGTCGCCGCCTTCAACGACCTTCGCTTTCGGCGAGCGCCGCGCCGTGAGCGTGGGCGAGTGGAGAGCTTCGGGGCGCACATGTTCCCGCTCGATGCGCTCGCCGCCTGGCCGCGGCTGTATGGCCGGCGGGGATTCGTCCAGTACCAGCTCGTCGTGCCGAGCGGCTGCGAATCGGTTCTGTCCGCCGTCCTCGAGCAGCTGCGGCGGGCCGCCGTTCCGTGTTTCCTGTCCGTGCTCAAGGACTTCGGTCCCGCCAACGACGCGCCGCTGTCGTTTCCGATCAAGGGGTGGACGCTGGCGCTCGATCTGCCGCGCGCGGCCCCGGGGCTGGAGCCGGCGCTGCGGCGCTGTGACGAGCTGGTCGCGGCGGCGGGCGGCCGGGTCTACCTGAGCAAGGATGCCCGTCTCCGGCGCGACGCGGTACGGGCCATGTACCCGCGCCTGGGTGAATGGCGGGCGGTTCGTGACCGAGCCGATCCGGAGCGATTGTGGCGATCGGATCTGGCGCTGCGAACGGGACTGGTGGAGCAGTGAGCACGCGCCTGCTGCTGGTCGGGGGGAGCTCCGAGATCGCGGTGGCGATCGGCCGGCGCCTGGCCGCCGACGGCGAGGTACGGCCGTTCCTGCTCGGCCGCGATCATCAACGCCTGGCCGACGCCCTGGCTTCGCTGGAACGGGCGGGATGCCAGGGCGGCATGATCGGAGCGCTCGACGCGGACGAGACGGAGCGCCACGAACCGGTGATCGGCCAGGCGTTTCAGGCGATGGGCGGTTTCGACGTGGTCGTCCTGGCGATCGGGGTGCTCGGCGCCCAGGAGGGGCTCGATGCCGCCACCGCCGAGGCGCTGGAGGTGATGCGGGTCAACTTCCTGGGCTCCGGGTCGCTGATGCTCAGCTGCCTGCGCGAGCTCCGCCGGCAGGGCAGCGGGACGCTGGTCGTGCTGTCGAGCGTCGCGGCAGAACGGCCGCGGGCGAGCAACGCGATCTACGGCGCCGCCAAGGCGGGCCTCGACTCGCTCGCCCAAGGGCTGGCGGACGCCACCGCCGCCACGGGGGTCCGGGTGCTCGTGGTCCGCCCGGGGTTCGTGCTGACCCGGATGACCGCCGGGCTCAAGCCGGCGCCGATGTCGACGACCCCGGAGGCAGTGGCCGAGGCCACCGTCCGCGCGCTGAGCGGACGAGCTCACACGGTCTGGGTTCCGAGCCAGCTGCGTTTTCTCTTCAGCGCCCTGCGGCACGTGCCCCGCCCGGTTTTCCGGCGACTTCCGCTGTGAGGTCCAACACGCTGTTGCTCGACGTCGGGCTCGCCGTGGTGGCCGCGGTGATCGTGCTGATCGTCTCGCCAGGCCTTGCGGTCACCGGGATAATCGCTATCTTCGTCCTGCTGATATGCGGCATCAGTTTCGTGTTTGACGCGCGACGGGTCGGGTCGCGCAGGACTCGGCCTCCGCGACGCGCAAGCCGTGGACGATGACCGGTGCGCGACCACGCTCTGGCCTCACCCGCCGCACGGTTCTCGCCGGCGCCGCCGCTGCTGGCGCGGCCGGCCTGGTGGCGCCCGTGGCGGGGCTGGCCGAGGCGATCGAGCGCCGTCCCTCGATCTTCTCCCGCTGGGTGGGATCGTTCTCCGGGGAGTCCGGACAGCTGCGGGCGCCCCGTCGATTTGCGTTGGTGGGGGTGGAGTGGGCCAGCCCGACCGGCGCCCGGATCGAGCTCCGTACGCGGGCCGGCGACGGCGCCTGGAGCAGGTGGGCGCTGGCGTCGGTGCTCGGGCACGGTCCGGATGACCCGGTCACGTCGCGCTCGCGGATCGGGGATCCGATCTGGACCGGGCCTGCGGACTGGGTGCAGCTGCGCAGCTCGCGGCCGCTGCACGGAGTGCGCCTGCACTTCGTGAGCGCCACGGTCCCATCACCGGCGGATGTCGCGGCGGCGTTTGCGCTCGCAGCACCGGTGCTCGATGCCGGCCCCGGACAACCGCCGATCATCGCCCGGGATGCGTGGGCCCACGGCGCTCCGCCCACCGTGCCCCCCGGCTACGGGACGATCAAGCTCGCGTTTGTCCACCACACCGAGAACCCGAACGGCTACAGCGCCGCCGAGGTCCCGGCGATGCTGTTGGCGATCTACCAGTTCCATCGCTTCGTCCGTGGCTGGAACGACATCGGCTACAACTTCGTGATCGACCTGTTCGGCCGGATCTGGGAAGCGCGCCAGGGCGGGATCGATCGGGCCGTGGTCGGCGCCCAGGCCGGCGGCTACAACCTCCTCTCCACCGGGGTCGCGGTGCTCGGCAGCTTCATGGACGTGGCGCCGTCGGCTGCGGCGGTCGACTCGCTCGAGCGGCTGCTGGCGTGGAAGCTCTCGCTCCACGGCGTCCCCACTCTGGGACGCGTGACCGTGGTCGTCAACCCGGCGGACGCGTTCTACACGCCATTCAGGCCCGGCGCACACGTCTCGCTGCCGCGGATCGCCGGGCACCGTGACGGCGACTCGACCGACTGTCCCGGCAACGCCTTCTACGCCGAGCTGCCGGCGATCCGCCCCGTCGTCGCGCGGCTGGCCGGCACGCCGGCGACACTGAAGCTGACGCCGCTCCCGGCAGGCGCCGTGGCGCCGGCCAGGATTATTTTTAGGGGGGGTTTGGGACTGCTCCATGGACCGCCTCTGGCCGGGGCCACGGTGGAGCTCCAGAAGGTCACGCCGACCGGCGCTGTCACCGTCGCGACCACCACCACCGCAGCCGACGGAAGCTGGGTCAGCTCGCTCGAGTTGACTGCCAACACCGCCATTCAAGCGCTCTGCCGCCAGGCCCCGGCGGCGGTGTCCGACGTGGCGCAGGTCGCCGTCGCACCCGCGATCGAGCTGACCGTCGAGTCGCTCTCGCCGCTGCGGGTGAGCGGCCGAGTGCTCCCGGCCCAGCGGCGCGCGATCGTCGATCTCTATTCGCTGACGCGCGGCCACCGGCGGCTGGTCGCCAGCAGGCGGGTGGGGGTCCGGCGCGGCCGCTTCACGGCGACGATTGCGGTCCGCCGTCCCGGTCGCTATGAGCTGGTGGCGCGGACGCCGGCAGGCGCGGCTAATGCCGCCGGCGCGTCGAAGCCGGTGGTGGTTAGCCGAACAGCTTCTGCGCTCTGACCAGCATCCGCAGGCTGCCGCGCGGGCGGATCTTGCGTGAGAGCAGGGCTCGCCACGGCTCGGTCCGCCCGGCCACCAAGTCAAGCCAGTCATCGAAGCGGCAGCGGAAGGTCAAGTCGGCGCCCTCGACACGTCCTCGGGACACCGCCGGCGCGCCGTTGTCGATCACCAGGTGCCACGGCTCGGCGTCGCTGAACTCCCACTGGATCTTGGCCCCGGGGGCCACGGACGCGTCGATCTGGCGGCGCAGGCCGTCGAACAGGATCTCGGTGGCCTCCGGGTCGGGCGTCACCCGTCCGTTGGGCTCGCCGAGGTAACCGGCCCGCAGCAGCTTCAGTCCCCGCCGCGCGATCTCATTCGGATCCAGCCCGAACGGGAACCCGACACGCAGCCGCTCGGGCACCATCCCGGCCGCCCGCAGCCGGCCCTCGAGCGCATCGGCGCCGCGCGCGTAGACGTCCTCGAGCGTGAAGCCGAAGCTGGTCACGTAGCGCTCGTCCCAGCCCGGTGGCACGAACACCGCGATCGTGAACGGCAGGATCTCGCGCAGCAGCTCTCCGACGGCGTCTGCGCACTCGGGATCCTCGCGCAGGAGATCGGCGAGCATCTTCACGCCGAAGGCAATATGGCGCTGTTCGTCGCGAGACACGTTCCTCACGCCCTCGCGGAAGCCCGGCAGGAGGTCGCGCTGCGTCAGTGATTCCTCGATGAAGTGCTGCCCGGGCTGTG
Organism: uncultured Solirubrobacterales bacterium; assembly: GCA_963799745.1. GTDB lineage: Bacteria > Actinomycetota > Thermoleophilia > Solirubrobacterales > Solirubrobacteraceae > Palsa-465. Next base: position 48,176 of record CAWCYH010000016.1, read on the forward strand.
CCAGCTCACCCTCAATGACCAGGTGGTAGAGCGCGATGGCCTGGGCGAGCTTCGGCCTGCTCCGGTCCCGGCGCAGCTCATCGGCCATCCGGTCAAGCCGGGCGAAGACCTTGCGAAACCCCCATGTGAGTCCCGTTTCCGTGGCTCGCAGCGACGAGCCCATGTCCTGGCCCTGACCCGCGACCTCCCGCATGAACCGGCCGAACAGGATCGCGTGACGCGCCTCGTCGGCCTGCTGCGTGGCGAGAAAGTACTTCTGCTCCTCGGTCGGCGCGGCGTCGATGTACGGACCCAGGTTGTCAGCGACGGCGTCCTCGCCGTGGAAGAACAGCGAATAGGTCCACAGCGCCGCCCGGCGCTCGAACTCGTTGAAGGAGCGCTGCCACTGCTCGCGGTCGACCGAGAGATCGAGCTCGGTGGCGCGCCAATTGCCGTGCTCCCAGCGCTCGTAGAGATCGTGGTAGGTGATCTGGTCGGCGGCGATCTGCGGGCCCATCGAGCCATAGTGTTGCAGCGGTGGATCTCCGGCGGGTGCGCGGCACGTACGGAGGCTGGCCGTTTTACGGGAACAGGAGTCCCGTTTAACGGCCAGCCCCGATTTCGAGGGCGACCGGGACCCTGCCGACGCCCCCCTATTCCCCCAGCTTCGGTGAGCGCCAGTCCGAGCGCAGTCGGCGCTCGATCTCCTCGCCGAGCTCGCCGATCGCGACCCGGTCCTGGGCGAGGCTGTCGCGGTCGCGCAGGGTGACGGTGCGGTCCTCGAGCGAGCGGTGATCGATCGTCACCGCCCAGGGGGTGCCGATCTCGTCCTGGCGGCGGTAGCGGCGGCCGATCGCGCCACCCTCGTCGTACTCGGCCTGCACCCGCTCGCGCAGATCGCGGTAGACCTCGGTGGCGAGCTCGGGCTGGCCGTCCTTGCGAACCAGCGGCAGGACCGCCACCTTGACCGGCGCCAGCGCCGGATGCAGTCGCAGCACGGTCCGCTTCTCGCCCTCGATCACGTCCTCGTCGTAGGCGTCGGCCATGAACGCCAGCATCGCGCGATCGGCGCCGGCGGCCGGTTCGATCACGTGCGGGACGTAGCGCTCGCCGCTGGCGCTGTCCACGTACTCGAGCTTCTGCCCGGAGTACTCGGTGTGCTGGCGCAGGTCGAAGTCGCCACGGTTGGCGATCCCCTCGAGTTCGGACCAGCCGATCGGGAACAGGTACTCGATGTCACTGGTGGCGCTCGAATAGTGCGAGAGCTCCTCGGCGTCATGCGCTCGCAGCCGCAGGTGGTCGGGTCGGATTCCAAGCCGCGTCCACCAGTTGATCCGCTGCTCGAGCCAGTGCTCGTAGTACCGCTCGGCCTCGTGCGGCGCCACGAAGAACTCCATCTCCATCTGCTCGAACTCGCGGGTGCGGAAGATGAAGTTGCCGGTCGTGATCTCGTTGCGGAAGCTCTTGCCGATCTGGGCGACCCCGAACGGCGGCTTCTTGCGCGCGAACTGCAGGTAGTTCTTGAAGTTCAGGAAGATGCCCTGCGCGGTCTCGGGACGCAGATAGACCGCCGAACCCTCCTCGCGCACGGGGCCGACGGTGGTCTCGAACATCAGGTTGAAGTCGCGCGCCGCGGTCAGGTCGCAGTCGGGCGTCTCTCCCGGATGCTTCGACGGCTTGCGCCCGCATTGCGCCTCGTCGAGGTTGTCGGCGCGGAAGCGCAGCTGGCAGGCGCGGCAGTCCACGAGCGGGTCGGTGAAGCCGGCGAGGTGGCCGCTGGCCAGCCACGTCCTGGGGTGCTGGATGATCGCCGAGTCCAGCGCGACGATGTCATCGCGCTCCTGGAGCATCGCCCGCCACCACTGGCCCTTGACGTTGTTCTTGAGCAGCACGCCGTAATGGCCGTAGTCGTAGCTCGAACCGAGGCCGCCATAGATCTCGCTGCTGGGGAACACGAATCCGCGTCGCTTGGACAGCGAGACGATCTTGTCCATCGAGACGATGTCGGTTTGCACGGGCCCGGGATAGTAGCTGCGTTCGGAAACTTGGCACTCTCGCCTTGAGAGTGCCAATAACCTCGGCTATACTTCCTGAAGCAATGCCGATCTACGAGTATCGTTGCGAAGAGGGCCACACCTTCGAGGTGCTACGGCGGATGTCGGATGATCCCGTCGCCGCCTGTCAGACCTGCTCGGCGCCGGTCGCGCGGGTGTTTCATCCGGTGGCCGTCCACTTCAAGGGGTCGGGTTTCTACAACACCGACTACGGGACCCGGAAGCGCTCGCGCGAGCTCAAGGAAGCCGGCGAGGGCAACGGCAAACCTGCCAAGGACGACGGCGGCTCGAAGTCGAGCTCGGACGGCAAGTCGAGCTCGGACGGCAAGTCAAGCTCGGACTCCAAATCGGGCTCCGACACGAAGCCGGCGTCGAGCTCCTCCGCCGCGGCCTAGCCGCCTTACCCGTTCATCAGTCTGTTGACCGCCCGGTGCACCGCGCCCGGGGTGACCGTCAGCGCGGACTCGCCGTCGGCAAGCGTGGTTCCGCCGCTCGGCTTGAGCACGTCCACCGGCGCCGAGCCCCCGACCTCCGAGGCCGCGAACAGCGACAGCAGCGTGAAACCGCCCATGTCGGTGCGGAGCACCTTGGGCGCGTCCCACGATGCCCACGGCAGCCGGAAGAAGGTGGTCGGCGAGAGCAGCTTGGACTTGATCGCGTTGAGGATCTCCTGCTGGTGCTGGACTCGCGTGAGGTCGCTGTCGTTGGGGTTGCAGGCGTTGTGGCGCGTGCGGGCGTAGGTGAGCGCGTCGCGGCCGTCGAGGTGATGGACGCCCGGCTTCAGGAACAGCGAGAACCCGCCGTTCTGGGTGCCGCCGCTGATCGTCGAGCAGACTCGCCCGGTCCTGATATCGATTCCCCCGATCGCGTCGATGAACTGCGGGAACGCGGCGAGGTTGACGATGATCACGTGGTTGATCTTGATCCCCGTGAACGCCTCTACGGTGCGGATCGTCAGCGCCGGGCCACCGTATGCGTAGGCTGCGTTGATCTTGCTGACCCCGTGCCCGGGGATCGCGGCGACCGTGTCGCGCGGGATCGAGAGCCGCCGCGACGTGCCGGCGCCGATTCTCCACAGCATCAGCGTGTCCGAGCGGCTGCCGGTGTCGCTGGTGTTCGCCCCGGGCTCCTTCGATCCCTGCGGACGCTGGTCGGTGCCGATGATGAGGACCGTGGCGGTCCCGGTCAGCATGTTCGGTCCCGAGCTCAGCGTGTCGCTGACCGAGGACGGGAGCTTGCTCGTCTCGATCTGCGCGCTGATCAGGAACAGCACGACCGACAGCAGCAGCCAGGCCACCACCGCGATGGCCAGGTATTTGAGCACCCGCCGGGCGACCGACCACGGGGTTCGCTCCGGCCGGGCCTCTGCGCCCCCGCGGTCGGGCCGCTCCGGGCGCGGCACCAGCACGTCGTCCTCGCCGCGCAGCCGCGCGCGCAGACCGCGCGGGCCGGCGCGGTACACCTTGTAGGGGGGCGGTTCGACGTCGCTAGGCATCTATGACTCCATATAGTGCTTGACATGCCGGCCCGGCGCACCATCGGCGTCGACATGGGCGGGACAAAGCTGCTCGCCGGCGCGGTGGACGCGAGGCTCGGAGTGCATCACCGCGCACAGCGTTCGGTCACCGGTCTCGACCAGTCCGCCCTGCTCGACATCACGGTGGACGCCGTCCAGGAGGTACGCGATGTGGCCGGTGACGAGGTCGCCGCCGTGGGCTTCGGGATTCCGTGTCTGATCGACCAGCGTAGCGGGACGGCGGTCGTCGCCGTCAACCTGCCGCTGACCAACTTGCCGTTTGCCGACGTGATGACGGAGCGCCTGGGGCTGCCCGTATTCGTCGACAACGACGCGAACGTGGCCGCGATCGCGGAGCACCGCGCCGGCGCCGCCCGCGGCTTCAACGAAGCGGTGATCCTCACGATCGGCACCGGCATCGGGGGCGGGCTGATCCTGCGCGGCCGGCCTTACCGGGGCGCGTTCGGCTCAGCGGCGGAGCTCGGCCACGTGGTGATCGACATGGACGGGCCCCCGTGTCAGGGCAACTGCCCGAACCACGGCTGCGTCGAGTCGCTGGCCTCGGGCACGGCGCTCGCCCGGGAGGCGGTGCGGCTCGCGCACGAACGACCCGGCTCGGGATTGGCGCGGGCGCTGGAACAGGGCCGGGCGCTGATCGGACCGCTCGTCACCGAGCTCGCGCACGACGGCGACGAAGCCGCGATCGAGGCGATCGAGCTGATCGGCAGCCGGCTCGGCGTGGCGCTGGCCACGTTCGTGAACATCTTCAACCCCGAGGTGATCGTGATCGGCGGCGGCGTGATCGCGGCCGGTGAGCTGCTGCTGGCTCCGGCCCGGGCCGTCGTGGCCGAGCGGGCGCTGCCGCCGTCGCGCGACGAGGTGCAGATCGTCTCGGCGCGGTTCGGGGTCGAGGCCGGGATGATCGGGGCCGCCGCGCTCGCGTTCGACGGGCTCGAGCAGCGGCGAGGGCAGGCGTGAGCGGCCGCCTGATCGTCTGCCCGACGCCGATCGGCAACCTCGAGGACATCACCCTGAGGGTCCTGGCCGCGCTGCGCGAGGCCGACGTCGTCGCCTGCGAGGACACGCGGCGAACGCGGGTGCTGCTCGATCGCTACGGCGTCTCGGCGAAGCTGGTCAGCTATCACGAGCACAACGAGCGCGAGCGCGCCGCCGAGCTCGTCACGCGGATGCGCGCCGGCACCGTCGTCGCGCTGGTGTCGGACGCCGGCACGCCGCTGGTGTCAGATCCCGGCTTCGTGCTCGTCCGCGCGTGCGTCGCGGCAGGGCTGGCGGTCGAGGTGCTGCCCGGGCCCTCGGCGGCGCTGTCCGCGCTCGTTGCCTCGGCGCTGCCGGCTGACCGCTGGCGGTTCGCCGGCTTTCTGCCCCGCAAGGGTGCGGCGCTGGCAGAGGTGTTCTCCTCGCCGGAGACGCTGGTCGCGTTCGAGTCCCCCCGGCGGGTCGCGTCCTCGCTGGCGGTGCTGGCCTCGGTCGACCCCGAGCGACCCGCCGCCGTCTGCCGCGAGCTGACCAAGGTCCACGAGGAGGTCATTCGAGGGACGGCCGCGGAGCTCGCGAAGCGATATGCGGGGGAGCCTCCCAAGGGAGAAGTCGCGCTCGTGATCGGGCCGGCGTCGGCGGCCGGCGAACCGGACCAGCGGCCGGCGCTCGACGCGCTGAGGCGGTTGATCGACGCGGGGGCCAAGCCGCGGGCGGCGGCGGGCGTGATCGCGGAGCTGACCGGGGTCAGCGCCAACGCCCTTTACCGGGCGCTGACCGGCGACCCTCAGCGCTCGACGAAGTAGCTGCCGCTGCCCTGTCCGCTCGAGAAGAAGCGGCTGGTCACGGTCTTCTTGCGGGTGTAGAACTCGACCGCGTCGGTCCCGTGCGCGTGCAGGTCGCCGAGGAACGAATCCTTCCAACCGGAGAACGGGAAGAACGCGACGGGCGCCGCGACGCCGATGTTGACGCCGATCATTCCGGCCTGCACCTCGTGGCGATAGCGCCTGACCGACGCGCCTGACTCGGTGAAGATCGAGGTCCCGTTGCCAAACCGGCTGGCGTTGACGATCTCGATCGCCTCGTCCAAAGATCCGGCGCGGATCACCGTGAGCACCGGCCCGAACACCTCTTCCTGGGCGATCCCCATCGGCGCGCTCACGTCGTCGAGGATCGTCGGCCCCACGTACGAGCCGTTCGGATCGCCGCCGCCGGGCTCGCGGCCATCGACCACGACTCGAGCGCCGTCGGCGGCGCCACGCTCGATCCAGTCGCGGATCCGGTCCCGCGCGGCGCACGAGATCACCGGGCCGACGTCGCTGTGCTCGTCGAGCCCGTCGCCGACCTGCAGCGCCCTGGTCGCATCGATCAGCGCCGGCATCAGCTGCTCGTGGGCGTCGCCCACGGTCACGACCACGGAGCCGGCCATGCACCGCTGCCCGGCGGCCCCGAACGCCGAGCCGATGATCCCCTCGACGGTCTTGTCGATCACCGCGTCCGGCATCACGACCATGTGGTTCTTCGCGCCGCCGAGCGCCTGCACGCGCTTGCCCGCCTTCGCCGCGCGCTCGTAGACGATCCTCGCCACCGGCGCCGAGCCGACGAATGAGACGGCGTCGATCCCGGGGTGCTCGAGGATTCCCTGCACCACCTCGCGCCCGCCGTTGACGAGGTTGACGACCCCCGCGGGCAGCTCGAGCGCATCGAGCTCCTCGAACGCGATCTGCTGGGTCATGGGAACCTGCTCGGAGGGCTTGAGCACGAACGAGTTGCCGCACGCGATCGCGAACGGCAGAAACCAGAACGGCACCATCGCCGGGAAGTTGAAGGGCACGATCGCGGCGCAAACGCCGACCGGCTGGCGGATCGTCTCGGCGTCGATGTTGCGCGAGACGTCCTCGAGGATCCGTCCCTGCATGGTGGTCGGGATCGCGCACGCCGCCTCGACCATCTCGATCATCCGGGCGACCTCAGCGCGGGCGTCGCCGATCGTCTTGCCCATCTCGGTGGTCACCGACCGCGCGAGATCTTCGCTGCGGGCCACTAGCCGCTCGCGCAGCTCGAACAGCTTGCGGGCGCGGGCGATCGTCGACACCGCGCGCCACTCCGGGAGCGCCGCGCGGGCGGCGCGGACCGCCGCGTCGAGATCGGGCGCTCCGGAGAGGGGGACTCGGGCCAGAATCTCGCCGGTGGCGGGGTTGGTCACGTCGAGCTCGCCGGTCGCGGCGGCGGCCGGGGTCCACCGTCCGGCGATGTAGTTCTCGAGCAGACGGGTCGTGGTCAGGGACATGCTCAGTGCTCCTACGTCGTCAGGGGGTCGCGGACGCCGGGGACAGCGTCCACTCGTGGTCGGGGTCGTTGGCGACGGCCCACTGCCGGGTGGGACCGGCCATCACGTTGAGGTAGTAGAGGTCATAACCGGGGGGCGCGGAGACAGTGTGATACCCGCTCGGCACGAGCACGCAGTCGCGGTCGCCGAACGCCAGCGATTCATCGAGCGAGCGGTCCTCGCTGTAGACCCGCTGCAGCCCGAAGCCGCGCCCGGGGGAGAGCCGGTGATAGTAGGTCTCCTCGAGCAGCGTCTCGTGCGGCGGGTCGTCGCGATCGTGTTTGTGCGGCGGATAGCTCGACCAGTGGCCGCCGGGCGTGAGCACCTCGCACACGAGCAGCGAATCCGCCGCCCGGTCGCCCATCAGGATCGGGTGAATCGTCCGCTCCTGGGCGCCGTAGCCGCGGGTCTCGACCGACAGCTCGTCACCCGGAAGCACTCGCGGCCCGGCGCCACCGCTCGGCGCCGGTGCCCAGCACAGACCCACCTCGGCCGGACCGGAGACCTCGAACCGCGTGCCGGGCGGCAGGTAGGCGGCGTCGGGGCGGCCCGACCATGGATCGGGACGGCCGCCGAGATCGGGCCAGTCGTGCTCGGATGACCGTAACCGGGCCGTCCCGGCGATGACCACGATGCACACTTCAAGCTCCCCCGTGTCCCGCTCCGCCACCGTGCCGCGATCGAGCCCCAGCACCTCGAAGCCGACATATCGCCAGCCTGCGGAGGCGGGGGAGACCGACAGGATCGTGCCGTCGGCGGCCGTAGCGGTGGGATGCAGGAGCAGCTTGCTCAGGGCGACTCCAGATAGGTCCGCTGGGCTCGCCGCGCGCGCTCGTACTCCTCGCGGACGGCCTGCACGGCCGGCTCTTCAGAGGTCTCGGCGACCGGGACGTCCCACCAACCCTCGTAGCTGGGGACGCCGGCGTAGCGATCGGCCTCGATGTACACGACCACCGGTCCGGCGGCGCCGCGCGCGTCGTCCAGCGCCGCGCGCAGTTCCGGGATCGTGCCAGTGCGGATCACCCGGGCTCCCAGGCTCTCAGCGTTGGCGGCCAGGTCGAGCGGCAGGACGTCGGAGGCTGGGGGATCGACCGGCAAGCTGTCGGACGGCGGGGGATCGAGCGGCAGCGAGCCGTTGGCCGGGAAGCGATACAGCGTGCCGAAGCCCGAGGAGCCGATCGAGCGCGACAGCGCGCCGATCGAGGCGTAGCCGTGGTTGTCCACGAGCACGATCACGATCGGGATCCGCTCGGCGACGGCCGTCACGAGCTCGCCGGGGAGCATCAGATAGGAACCGTCGCCGACGAACGCGAACACCTCGCGTTGTGGAGCGGCGAGCTTGACGCCGATGGCACCCGGGATCTCGTAGCCCATGCATGAGTAGCCGTATTCGACGTGATAGCTCTTGCCCGTGGGGTCGCGCGCACGCCACAGCTTGTGCAAGTCGCCCGGGGCGGAGCCGGCGGCGCAGACCACCACGCCGCTTTCGCCGGCGGCGTCGTTGATCGCGCCGATCACCGCCGCCTGCGAGGGCAGACCATCGGCCGGCGGCGGCGCTGATACGAGCCGCTTCACCTCGCGCGCCCAGGCCGCGGCCTCCGAGCGAGCGCGCTGGTCCCACACAGCATCGACCCGATGATCGGCCAATGCCGCGTGCAGCGCCTCGAGCGCCAGCCGCGCGTCCGCGAGCACCGGCAATGCGCTCTGCTTGGCGGCGTCGAAGCCCGCCACGTTGATGTTCACGAACCGGACGTCCGGGTCCTGGAAGGCCGACTTCGATGAGGTCGTGAAATCACTCCACCGCGTGCCTACACCGATCACCAGATCGGCCTCGCGCGCCAGCCGGTTGGCGGCCGCGCTTCCGGTCGCGCCGAGCGCCCCGAGGCTCAGTGGATGCTCGGAGACGAGCGCGCCGCGGCCGGCCTGGGTCTCGCACACCGGGATTCCGGTGACATCGACGATCGAGCGCAGCGCGTCCGTCGCCTCGCTGTAGATCACGCCGCCGCCCGCCACGATCAGCGGCCGGCGCGCGGAGCGGATCAGCGCGGCGGCCAGGGCGAGCGCCTGCGCCGCCGGCGGCTGGCGGTAGATGGTCCACACGCGCGGCTCGAGGAACGCCGATGGGAACTCGAAGCCCTCGGCCTGGACGTCCTCGGGCAACGCCAGCGTGACCGCGCCGGTCTCCGCCGGGTCGGTCAGGACGCGCATCGCCTCGAGCGCGGCGGCGATCAACTGCTCGGGACGCTCGATCCGCTCGTAGAACCGCGACACGGGCCGGAAGCAGTCGTTGACCGAGACGGTTGCGTCGTGGAGGACCTCGAGCTGCTGCAGAACCGGATGCGGCGTCCGGGTCGCGAACGTGTCACCCGGCAGCAGCAGCACGGGAACCCGGTTAATCGTCGCCAGGGCGGCGCCGGTCACCATGTTGGTCGCGCCCGGACCGACCGAGGTCGTGCACGCGAACGTGCCGAGGCGGTTCCGCTGCCGCGCGTATCCGGCGGCGATGTGCACCATCGCCTGCTCGTTGCGCGCGGGGTGGTAGGCGAACAGGTCGCGGTACTGGTGCAGCGCCTGGCCGATCCCGGCGACGTTGCCGTGGCCGAAGATGCCGAGGCAGCCGGCGAAGAATCGATCCCGGGCGCCGTCGCGCTCGACCTCCTGGGCGGAGAGGAACCGCACCAGCGCCTGAGCGACGGTGAGCCGCATCGCCGCGCTCACGCGAGGCTCCACACGCTCTCAAACTCCAAACGCAGCTGCGACAGCATGAGGTCAAGGCTCGCGAGCTCCACTCCCAGTGCCGCGGCGGTGGCGCCGGCATCGAGCCGGGTGTCGCGGGGCACCGAGCCGGGCGCGGGCAGCACGTCGGCCGGCGGCGGCCCCACCTCGAGCAACTCGGGATCGAGCTCGAACACCTCGATCGCGCGTCGCGCCAAGCCGACCCGGTCGCTGTGCTCACCGCCACAGCAGTGCAGGATCCCGATGAGCTGACGTTCGAGCGCGCGCCACACCAGCTCCGCGGCGTCGGTGGCGAGCGTGGGGGTCGCCAGCGTGTTCAGCCCCGGCCCGTCCCAGATCGTGAACCGCTTGCCATCGCTAATCGCCTCGACCAGCGAGGCGACGAGATAGCCAAAACCCGCGTCCTGGGCGCGGGGGGCGCGCCGGCGCGCACCCCCGACCCCGGCGGGCCGCGCGCGGTGCGCCCCTTGGACGCCTGCGATCCGGGCGACGGTGCCGCACTCCGCGCGGTGCTCGACCACCAGCTCCGAGCTCGCCTTGAGGAAGCCGTAGGGGTTGATCGGGTTGGGCGGCTCGGACTCGTCGGCCGGGCCCTGCGTGCCGTCGAATACCCAGTCAGTCGAGATCAGCACGAGCTGGGCGCCGGCTAGGTTCGCGGCATCCACAAGGTTGCGCGTCGCGCCGACGTACTCTCTCCAAGCTCGGCGCCGGTCGCCGAGCAGGCCCTGGGGGTCGTTCCAGATCGCGCAGTGGACGACCGCGTCCGGCTGCGTCGCGAGCACGCTGCGCCGGACGAGCGCGGCGTCGGTCAGCTCGACGTGCTCATGGCCGGGCGCGATCACCTCCTCGCCATGACGCTCGGCCAGCACGTAGGCGATATTGGACCCGACGAAGCCGCTCGCCCCGGTCAGATAGATCCTCATTGCGATTCGATCTCCTCGGTTCGGACCGGGCGCCGCTCGTGCACCGAGCGCCACGCGGCGAGCCCGATCACCAGTGGCGCGCGCGCGTCGAGGGCCGCCACCGGCGTCGGCGCGCCGTTGTGGACCGCGCTGACGAATGCCTCCCACTCGCGCTCGTAGCTGGGCAGGTAGCGCTCGAGGAAGAAGTGCGGGAGCGGCGGGCGCTGCGTCCCGCTGGCCGTGCTCACCACCCCGCTATGGGGGAGTGGATTCTCGGAGGCGGCCATCCCCGCCGAACCGAACACCTCGACCCGCTGGTCGTAGCCGTAGACCGCGCGTCGCGAGTTGTCGATTGCGGTCAGGCAGCCGCTCTCGTGGACCAGCGTGACCAGTGCGGTGTCCACGTCTCCGGCCCGCGCGAACTCCGGTTCGATCCGAGTGGCGCCGCGGGCGAACACCTCGACCACCTCGCTGCCGGTGATGTACCTGGCCATGTCGAAGTCGTGGATCATCATGTCGAGGAACAGTCCGCCGGAGGTCTTCACATACGCCAGCGGCGGCGGGGCGGGATCCCGGCTGGAGATCCGCACCAGGTGCGGCTCGCCAATCGTGCCCGCGGCGACGGCGTCGTGAACGGAGGCGTGGGCGGGATCGAAGCGGCGGTTGAAACCGATCTGGAACGGCACGCCCGCCTCCTGCACCGCCTCCAGCGCACGATCGAGCTCGGCCAGTTCGAGCGACACGGGCTTCTCGCAGAACACCGCCCGGCCGGCCTCCGCGGCCGCAACGAGCAGCCGTGCGTGGGAGTCGGCGCTGGAGCAGATCGCCACCGCATCGACTTCACCGTCGAGCAGCTCCTCGACGCTTGCGGCAGTGGGTACTCCGAGGTCCTCGGCGACATCGCGGGCCAACGGCTCGTGCGCGTCGTAGACCGCGCCGAGCGCGGCTCCCGGCACCCGATGGGCGAGCAGCTCGGCGTGCATCCGGCCAATCCGTCCGACGCCGATCACACCGATGCGGACGGGCGCGACAGCGGTCGTGGTCACGACCGGGCCTCCTCCAGCAGTGCTACCACCTGCTGCCAGTGCCCGCTGTCCACCGAGCGCAGCAGCGCCTCGTGCACCGACGCCCAGGCGAGCGCTTGCTCGAAGCCCGGCTCATACGGCCGTCCTTCCGCCACCGCACGGCAGAACTCGTGATCTTCGATCACGACCAGGTCCTCGAACCCGATCGGGTTTCCGCTGCCGGGCACGAACGCCGCGTGGTGGCCGAAGCGATCACCCCCGAGCACCGTGGTGTACCCCGATCCGCGGTCCCCAGTCCTGCGGTACAGCCGCAGCTCGCTGAGCCGCTCGAGGTTCCAGCCGACCGCCCCGCGTGTGCCGTAGGCGTCGAATGCCATCTGGCTCTCTGGACCGACGATCGTCCGGCTGGCCTCGAACGTGCCGCGGGCACCCGACGCGAACTCGCACAGCATTCCGGCGTAGTCCTCGTTGGTCACCGGCAGGTGGGGGTCCTGCGCCGTGCCTCGCCCGTAGTGGCTGCTCGTCCGGGTCGGGGCTGGCCGCTCCGGGATGAACGTCTCGACCGTGCCAATCACCCTGCTGATCGGGCCGAGCAGCATGTGGGCGAGATCGACCGCGTGGCTCAACAGGTCGCTGGTGACGCCGTAGCCGGCCTGGTCGAGCTGGTATCGCCACGAGTTCACGCCGAGCGGGTCGGCGCCGTACATCGAGAAGAAACGCCCGCGGTAGTTCGTGATCTCGCCGAGCTCACCGGAGCCGATCAGCTCCCGCGCGTACTGGACCAGCGGCGCCCACCGGTAGTTGTAGCCGACACCGTTGATAACGCCGCTGCGGCGCGCCGCGCGCGCCGCGCGAACGGCGTGCTGAGGGGTGCCGCCGACGGGCTTCTCGCAGAACACGGCCTTGCCGGCGCCCGTCGCGGCCTCGATCAGCTCGAGGTGCCACATGTTCGGCGCGGCGATGAACACGACCTCGACATCGCGATCCTCGATCACCGCCCGCCAGTCGGCGGATCCGCGCTTGAATCCGAACGAGCCAATCGCCTGCTCGACGCGCTCCGGCAGCGCGTCGCTGCATGCCACCAGCTCCGGATCGTAGGTTCGTTCTGCGAACAGCGTCCGGACCCGCTGCAGCGAGCGGCTGTGGGCCTGTCCGAGCCAGCCGAACCCGATCACGCCGACGCCGATCCGCCGTCGGCCGTTCCTGCGGCTCGCCGCGCGCGCGGCGCTCAGAGCGGTGACGGCGCTCACGCCGCCTCGCGTTCTCCCAGCAGCGCGAGGACCTCGGGCTCATCGGGCATCGCCTGCGAGCACAGCAGCCGTGACGCGACGATTCCGCCGGCGGCGTTGGCGAACGCAACCGCGCGCTGGTCGGTCCAGCCTCGGAGCAGGCCATGGCACAGCGCGCCACCGAACGCGTCGCCCGCGCCAAGGCCGCAGAGCACGTCGATCGGGGCAGGGGCGATCGTCTGCTCCACATCGCGATCGGCGAGCAGCACGCCGCCTGCCCCGAGCTTCACGATCGCCAGCTCGACGCCGCGCTCGAGCAGCCGGCTGGCCGCGTCGTGCGGATCGTGGCTCCCAACCGCGACGTCACACTCCTCACGGTTGCCCACGGCGATCGTGCAGGAGTCGACGGCCGCCCCGATCGTCGCCGAAGCCTCCTCGCGCGAGCGCCAGAAACTGGGGCGGTAGTCGAGGTCGAGGATCGTGTGCACTCTGCGCGCGCGGGCTCGAAGCATCCCCTGCACGGTCGAGCGGCTGGGCTCCCGGGCGAGCGCGCCGCCCGAGATCCACAGCACCGGCACCTCCCGGACGGTGTCCTCGTCGACCTCGTCCGCACGGAGCTCGAAGTCCGGCACCGGTGGCTCGCGCCGGAACAGGAGCTCGGGGTCCTCCGGGGGGTCGAGCACCGCGAACGCCAGCGGCGTCACGGCATCCTCGAGGACCCCGGCGAAGCGGACATCGACGCCGAAGGCGCGCAGCTCGGCGAGCGCGACCTCTCCGAACGGGTCGGAGCCGACCTTCGTGAACACGGCCGCGCGGCGGCCCAGTCGCGACGCCGCGATCGCGACGTTGGTGGGGCTCCCGCCGACGGCCTTGACGAAGCTCTCGGCCTCGTGCCAGCCGGCCCCGAGCTGGCCGCAGTACAGGTCGATGCTGATCCGACCTACCGTTAGCAGCTCGAGGTTCGTCATCGCCTAGACCGTCGTCTTCACCTCGGCCGCCAGCTCCTTGGCAACCGCCGCCACCGAAGGATCGGTCGTCATTCCCTGCAGCTCATGGCTCAGCTGCTCGAGTTCGGCTCCGCCGGCCATCATCGTGGTGAGCTGCTCGAGCGTCGTCTCCGACTTCAGGTAGGAGCCCATCATCCGGCCGCGTTTGAGCAGCACGAATCGGTCTCCCACCGGATAGGCGTGATGCGGGTTGTGGGTGATGAAGATCACGCCTCTCCCCATGGCCCGCGCCTGGACGACGTACTTGAGCACGATCCCGGACTGCTTGACCCCGAGCGCCGATGTCGGCTCGTCGAGGATCAGTACGTTGGCGCCGAAGTACACGGCGCGTGCGATCGCCACCGCTTGGCGCTCGCCGCCCGACAGCGTGCCGACCGTCTGGTTGGGGTCACGCACATCGATGCCCATCTTCCCCAGCTCTTCTCGCATGGTCCGTTGCGCGCCTTTGACGTCGAGCCGCTGGAACACGCCGCGTCCGTGGGTGGGTTCGTTGCCGAGGAAGAAGTTGCGCCACACCGACATCAGCGGCACCGTCGCCAGGTCCTGGAAGACCGTGGCGATTCCGCGGCTGCGAGCCTCGCGCGGGTTGGCAAAACGGACTTTCTCTCCCTCGAGCAGCAGTTCACCCTCGTCCGGAGCGTGCACTCCGGAGAGGATCTTGATCAAGGTCGACTTGCCCGCCCCGTTGTCACCGAGGACGCACGTCACCTCGCCGGCGTTGACCCTCAGGGTGATGTCCTGCAATGCGTTGACACTGCCGAAATACTTCGACACCCCACGGGCCTCGAGCAGGCACGGCTCACCATTCCGATCGGGTGGCTCGCCGCCGCTGTCAGATTGCGGCGTGGCCCGGTCGGCGGAGTCGCTCTGCGACGCTCCCCGGTTCTCGGCGTCGCTCCGCGGTGGGGTCGGGTTGCCGGCGTCGCTTTGCGGCGGGGTCGGGTTGCCGGCGTCGCTTTGCGGCGGGGTCGGGTTGCCAGCGTCGCTTTGCGGTGTGGTCGGGTTGCCGGCGTCGCTTTGCGGCATGGTCGGGTTGCCGGCGTCGTCCTGCGGCTCTGGAGTCATCCTGGGGTCACTCATCATTTGACTCTCCCTCGCTCACCGCCGCGCCTTCTGCGCGCGTTGGTAGATGATGGTGTTCACGCCGACGGCCATGAACAGGATCACGCCCAGGAACACGAAATTCCACGAGCTGTCCCAGCCGGCGTAGATCACGCCCTCGAACGCCATGCCGATGATGCAAGCGCCAAGCGCGGCGCCGATCGCCGAGCCGTAGCCACCGGTCAGCAGACAGCCTCCGACGACGGCGGCGATGATGTAGAAGAACTCGTAGCCGACGCCCTGCTCCGACACCGCCGAGGAGGCCTGGGTGAAGGAGATGATCCCTACCAGCGCCGCAGCCAGCGCAGTGCTCAGGAACAGGATGATCTTCGTGCGCCTGACCGGGACGCCGACGTTGCGGGCCGCGTTCTGATCGCCGCCTGCGGCGAAGATCCAGTTACCGAACGTCGTGCGGCTCAGCACCCAGGTGGCGAAGATCGTCACCACGATGAACCAGATGATCGCGGTGCTGTAGCCACTCGGCAGCGAGCCGCTGGAGAAGAACGAGCTTCCGAAGATGTGCTTCGCGCTGCTCAGGCCGGCGGGATGGAGGCTGTTGACCGACACCTGCGTGCTGTTGTTGTTGAGCAACAGCACGCCGCCGACGCTGGCGCCGCGGAGCACGAAGAACGTCGCCAGGGTGACGATGAAGCTCGGCAGCCCGGTCTTGACCACCACGTAGCCATTGATGAAACCGATCATGCTCGCGAACGCGATCGTCGCCAAGATCGCCAGCCACGTGTCCCAGTGATACTTGCCCACCAGCAGCGCCATCACGATCGCGGTGACGCCCCCCATCACCCCTGTCGACAAATCGAACTCACCGCCGATCATCAACAACCCGACCGGCACGGCCAGGATCCCGAAGAACGCGGCCTGCTGCGTCCATGCCGAAAGGCCCGTCTGCTTGAGCCACAGATGGTTCGCGCTCGCGTCCGTGATCGCGAACAGGATGAATACGGCAATCGCCCCCATCAGCGATCCGAGCTCCGGACGTCGAAGGATCCGGGTCAGCCGACTGATCGGAACGAGTCTCTCGTCCGTCGCGGCCCCCGCGGGCGGCAACGGAGCGGGTGTGGGGTGAGTGGTAGCGCTCATCTCATTGGTAGGAGGAATTTGCCGCCGGGCGGATCGCGCGATCCACCCGGCGACCTCGATTGGGGTCAGTCGTCTCCGGCGGAGATCGCCGCGGAGACCTTGCTGATGTTGGTCTTATCGACGAGCAGCGGGCCGCTTGCCACCGTCGTCCCGCCACCGACGGCCTGGCCCTCGTGCTTGTGGTAGAGGTACAGGAACAGGATCGGCAGGTATCCCTGGAGGAACTGCTGCTGATCGACCGCGAACGCCATCGTCCCGCTCTGGATCTCGGACTGGACCTGAGAGCTCAGGTCGAACGTGGCGATCTTCGGTTTATTGGCCGGGTTGCTGGTGACCAGAGCCGTGCCGATCGCGGTGTTCAGCGTCATCACGGCATTGATCTGGGGGTGCGTCTGTAGATACGAGGTGACCTGTCCGATCGCCTGCTGCGGGTTGGACGCCGCGTTTGGCGTCGACAGCGTCAGCTCGGTGCAGGCGGGCCCCTTCGACGGTGCCGAGCCGCCCTTGCACGTCGTGCCCACGCCGAGGCCCTGAGCGATTCCGTTACAGCGGTCGAGCAGGTTCTGCCCCGACTGGTGGATCACGCACAGCACGTTGGTCGTGCCGAGCGTCTTGAACCGCTGACCGGCGGCGATCCCGGCGAGTTGCTCGGGCTGTCCGACGCACGTGATCGCGCCACTCGCGGCGATGTCGGTGCTGTCACACCCCGCGTTCAATAAGACCACGGGTATGCCCTTCGCGGCCGCCGACTTGAGGGTCGGATTCATCAGGCTCGGATCGTGGTCGGAGACCGCGATCCCATCGACGTGGGCGTTGACCGCGTCCTGGATCTGCGCGTTCTCGGCGTTGTCGTCGGGTTCCGCCTGGCCCGACTCCTGCGACCCATAGACCTCGGTGAGCTTGCATCCGAGATCCGAGGCGGCGTTCCTCGCGCCCTTGTAGACCACGCTCCAGAAGTTGCCGTTGTCACCGTGGGTGATGACGGCGAAGCTGTACGGACATACCTTGCCGCCGGTGCTGCTCGAGATGTTCACGGCGCTGGTCGTGGTGCTGCTTTTCGAGCTGCCACCGCACGCGGCAAGCAGCAGGACAGCGCCCGCGATCAACACCGAGATCCCGAGACTGCGTTGCAGTGGCCTCATCGATTGACCTCCTGGGTCGTCCGAGCCGAGTTGTGGAGAAAGGCGATGCTCTGCCTGGCGGCGAGCATCGGGCCGCTTCCAACCGCCGGCTCATCTGCGGTGATAGCGGTGTCTTGTTCGAGCACGAGCCAACGGCCGTACCCGTGCGCCTGCAGAGCCTCGAGAACCGTCCCGATCCCGGCGTCCCCCTGACCGAGAGAGACGAACAGGCCCCGGCGTGTTGCCTCCAGCAGTGACAAGCTTCCTGAGCGCAGGGCGCCGGCCAGCGCTTCGTCCACGTCCTTCAGGTGGACGTGAACGACGCGGTCGCCGTGATCGCGGGCGAACGCAGCCGGATCGACGCCGCCGATCATCAGATGCCCGGAGTCCAGGCACCAGCCGACGTCGAGCAACTCGAGTGCGCGTTCGACCTGCTCGGCGCTCTGCACGAGCGTCCCGTAGTGCGGGTGCAGCGCGAGCGTGATCCCGTATTCCGCCACCAGGGCGTCGATCTCGCTCGCGTGCGCGGCGAGCCGCCGCCACGCCTCATCGTCGAGCTCGGGAGAGCTGCTCCAATCGTCGTCGGCCACCACCGCCGCCACCAGCACCTCGCCACCGGCGTCCGCGAACAGGCGCGCGGCATCGCGCGCCACTTGTGCGGTTCGCTCCAGGCTCGGCTCGTGGAGGACAAGCGGCACGAACCCGCCGACGAGCTGGAGCCGATGGCGGTCGAGCACCCGCGCGAGCGCCGTTGGCTCGGTGGGCAGGAATCCGGGCGGGCCGAGCTCCGTCCCCCGTAGACCGAGGTCGGCCATCTCGCTGAGCACGTGATCGGCGTCGGGCATCGGCCCCCAACCCGGGACCTCGCACGCGCCCCACGAGATGGGGGCGCCGGCCAGGTGCTCGTGCATCACGCGCCCCACGTCATGGGGGCGCCGGCCAAGGGCTCATGCGCCGGCATCGCCGCGCCAGTTGTCCGTTTCACTCTGTCTCTCCTCGCCTCCAGATCGCTCTACGCTTTAGAGCGCTCTAAGCCGAAGGCGCGACTATAAACCGACGTGAGCGCCGAAGTCAAGGCCGGTTTCTTCGCAGAATCGAGCAATGGCAACCATTTGTTAGAGCGCGCTAACACAATTGCAATCTTGCCGCGCGCTAAGTAGGCTTGCTCGCGGCGAGATGGCCGAGTCGGCACCGATGAACTCCTTGCCGCGGCGCGCGCCGACCATGGAAGACGTGGCACGGGAAGCGGAGGTCTCGCGCGCGCTGGTCTCGCTCGTGATGCGCGAGCAGCCGAATGTGAGCGAGGCCCGCCGGCAGCGGGTTCTGGACGCCGCGACGCGGCTGGGATATCGCCCGAACGCGATGGCCCGAAGCCTCGCCAGCCGGCGGACCAGGACGGTCGGGGTGATCCTGGACGACCTGCGCAATCCATTCTTCGCGGAAATTGCCGGCGGGGTGGAGGAGCTTGCCTCGAAGCTCGGCTATCAGCTGTTGCTCGGCGCCGGCGGCCGCCAGGCGCGCCGCGAACGCGCTGCGCTCGCCACCCTGCTCGAGTACCGGGTGGACGGAATCATCCTCGTCAGCCCCCGCATGCGCGGTCCCGACATCGCCGCCGCCGCGTCCGAGGTCCCGCTTGTGATCGTCGGGCGACAAGTTCGCAGCGTGGATGCTGACTTCGTGCTGATCGACGAGGCGCACGGAACGGAGCTGGTGCTGAACCACCTCGTCGGACTCGGGCACGAGCGGATCGCACACGTCGACGGCGGCAAGGGCGCCGGCGGCCCCCAGCGCCGGACCGCATATCTGCACGGCATGCAGCTGCGACGGCTCGGCCGTCACACGCGCGTGATCCACGGAGACTTCACCGAGGAGGCCGGGGCGAAGGCGGCCAGCGCCTTGCTGGGCGATCCGGAGTTACCGACCGCGATCTACGCCGCCAACGACATGGTCGCGGCCGGGCTCCTCGGTGGCTTTGACCGCGCCGGCGTCGAGATCCCCACGGACCTGTCGATCGTAGGCTACGACAACATCTCGATCGCGCACCTCGCGCACGTGGCGCTGACGACGGTCGACCAGCCGCGGACCGAGATGGGCCGACTGGCGCTCGAGTTGCTCCTGGACCGGATCGACAACCGCCGGCCGAGCGTCACGCGTCTGCTCGAGCCGACGCTGGTCGTGCGCTCGACGACGGCGCCACCGCGGTTGGCTCGGGTCTTGCCGCTGCCGCCCGCCGCGTGACGTCGTTGCGTCCGGCCGATCCGGGCAGCCCAACAGCAATATCGTGTTGGATCGCCCATTTCCGCCGCGCCGAGCGCGATTCGGGCACCCAAACAGGAATATCGTGTTGGATCGCCCATTTCCCCCCGCGCCGCGGGCGATTTGGGCTCCCGCCCAGGTCGCACCGCGAACGGCTGTGTGACGGCAGCTTCGATCTCCCCGCCGATCACCCGACGGCGCGAAAGATAGCCTTCAAAGTGATGTCCTTTTACATCACAACCCCTATCTATTACGTCAACGCACAGCCGCACCTCGGCCATGCCTACACCACGATCGCCGCCGACGTGCTCGCCCGCCACATGCGCCAGCGCGGCGAGGACGTGTTCTTCCTCACCGGCACCGACGAGCACGGCGAACCGGTCGCGGACGCGGCACGCGCGCAGGGACTCGAGCCACGGGAGCTGGCTGACCGCAACGCCGAGCGGTTCAAGTCGCTGATGCCGCGCCTGGAAGCCTCGAACGACTTCTTCATCCGGACCTCCGACCAGCGCCACATGGTCCGCGTGCAGGAGGTGCTCCAGAAGGTCCACGACAATGGCTACACGTACAAGGGCATCTACGAGGGCTGGTACTGCCCGCGCTGCGCCGACTTCAAGGTCGAGAACGAGATCCTCGAGGGCAACCTCTGCCCGATCCACGAGATTCCGCTGACCCGCGAGCAGGAGGAGAACTGGTTCTTCCGGCTCGCCACCTTCCAGGGGCCACTGGAGCGGCTGTATGACGACCGGCGCGACTTCGTGATGCCGGGGCGCCACTACAACGAGGCGCGCGCGTTCATCGGCCAGGGATTGCAGGACGTCTCGCTCACCCGAGCGCGCATGCACTGGGGCGTCCCCGTCCCGTGGGACCCCTCGCACGTGTTCTACGTGTGGTTCGACGCGCTGCTGAACTACTACACGGCGCTCTCGTTCGCGCGGCCCGGCGAAGATCTCACCGCTCGCTTCTGGCCGGCGAATTACCACATCATCGGCAAGGACATCCTCAAGTTCCACACCGTGTTCTGGCCCGCGATGCTGATGGCGGCCGAACTGCCACTCCCGCACCACGTGTTCGTGCATGGCTTCCTGCTCGGTGCCGACGGGCGCAAGATGAGCAAGTCGCTGGGCAATGTGCTTGACCCGTTCGAGGTCATGGACGGCTATGGGGCCGACGCCCTTCGCTTCTACCTGATGCGCGATGTGGCGTTCGGCGGCGACGGCGCCGTCGGGATGGAGGCGGTGCGCTCGCGCTACGAGACCGAACTCGCGAACGAGTACGGAAATCTCGCCAGCCGGACAATCGCGATGATCGAGCGCTACCGCGACGGCACCATCCCAGCGGAGCCGACCGATCCCGGGTTGGCGGGCGACTTCGACGGGTTGCCCCAGCAGGTCGCCTCGGTGCTCGACCGCGCCGAAGCGACCCAGGCGCTCGAGCTGATCTGGCAGCGGGTGCGACGGCTCAACCGATACGTCGAGGAGCGGGCGCCGTGGCAGCTGGCGAGGGATCCGGCCGCAGCGGCGAGGCTCGATCAGACGCTCGCCTCCCTGGCGGAGGGCCTCCGGACGCTCACCGTGCTGCTGCACCCATACATGCCGGCGAGTACCGAGCGGCTGCTGAGCGCGCTCGGAGCGCCGGCGACCGGATATGCCGGAGCCGAATTCGGCCAGCGGGGCAGCGGCGCACCGGTCAGCTCGCTCGAGCCGCTGTTCCCGAAGCGGTCGTGATCGACAGCCACACCCACCTGGAGCTCTGCGAACCGCCAGACGCGGCGCTCGTGGCCGCCGCCTCGGAGGCGGGCGTCAGGCGGATCCTGACCATCGGCACCGATGGGTCCTCCTGCCGCGCCGCGCTTGCGGCTGCCGAGACGTTTCCCCAGGTCTACGCCGCGATCGGCCGCCACCCCAACTCCGCCACCGGCTTCGACGACGCGGACCTGGCGGAGCTGCAGGCGCTCGCGGCCCACGAGAAGTGCGTCGCGATCGGCGAAACCGGACTCGACTTCTACCGCGAGTACGCACCCCACCCGGACCAGGAGCGGGCCTTCCGCGCCCAGATCGAGCTCGCGGGCGAGACGGGCAAGCCGCTGGTGATCCATACCCGCGCCGCCGAGGACCCGACGCTGAGCACGCTGCTCGATCATGCCGACGGCATCCGGGTGATCCTGCACTGCTTCTCGATGCCGGGCCGGATCGAGGAATGCCTCGCGCACGAGGACTGGTGGATCTCGTTCGCGGGCAACGTCACCTATCCGAAGGCGGCGGAGCTCCGCAGCGCGGCGATCCGCGTGCCCGCCGAGCGGCTGCTGGTCGAGACCGACGCCCCCTACCTCTCGCCGCAGGCGGTCAGGGGAACGCCGAACCAGCCAGCCAACGTCGTTCACACCGCCCAGACGCTGGCGATCGAGCGCCGCGTCCCCTACGAGGAGCTCGAGGAGGGAATCGAGCGCAGCGCCGCGGCGGTCCTCGGATGGTGAGCACGAGACCGCCGGACGACGCCCGCGCCGCCCCGCCGGGCGAGACCGGACGCCGAGTGGGCGGCAAGCAGCCGGACGATGCGCGCCCCGCCCGCTCAGGCGAGGCCGGACACCGGGCGGGCGGCAGGCGCGCGCGCACGCTGGGCCAGAACTTCCTCGTCGATCGCAACATCCTCGACGTGATCGAGCGGCTCGCCAAGCTCGGCCCCGACGACGTCGTGCTCGAGATCGGCGGCGGCCTCGGAGTCTTGTCCGAGCGACTGGCAAAACGAGCCGCGCACGTCCACGTGGTCGAGGTCGATCGCCGGCTCGAGGCGGGGCTGCGCGAGCTACTCGCCCCCGCGAGCAACGTCACCGTGCACATCGCGGACGCGCTCGAGCTCGACCTGCGGGCGCTCGATCCCCCGCCCTCGGAGGTCGTCGCGAACCTCCCCTATGGGATCGCCGCGACGGCGATCCTGCGCACGATCGAGGAGCTCGCGGAGGTCTCCGGCTGGGTGGTGATGGTCCAGCGCGAGGTCGGGGAGCGGCTCGCCGCCGCGCCGGGCAGCGGTGCGTACGGCGCGCCGTCCGTGCTCGCCCAGCTCGCCTGCGAGGTCCGCGTGCTGCGTCCGGTGTCCCGCAGCGTGTTTCGCCCCGTGCCGAACGTCGATTCGGTGCTGGTAGGGCTCAGCCGCCACAGCCCCGCCGCCGACCCGCCGCTGCGCAAGCTCGTCCACGACGCGTTCACGCACCGGCGCAAGGCGCTCGCCGGCTCGCTGGCGCTGGCCCCGGGCTGGCCACCGGACGTACGCAAGCGCGCCCGCGCGGCGCTGCTCGAGCTCGGCCACCCCGCGGATGAGCGCGCCGAGCGGCTCTCGCCGGACGAGTTCCGGGCGCTCAGCGCGAGGCTCGAGCGATGAAGCTGCAAGCGCGGGCGCCGGCGAAGATCAACCTGTGCCTGTTCCTCGGAGGCCCGCGGGACGACGGGCGTCACGAGTTGGTGACGGTGCTGGAGTCAGTGTCGCTCGCGGACGAGCTGGAGCTGTCAGTGCTCGACGACGACGAGGGGTCCGATCAGGTCGTGTGCCCGGACGTCGATGGCCCCAACCTGGCTGCTCGGGCTCTCTCGGAGCTGCGCTCCAGAGGCTGGGAAGCGCCCGCGGTGCGGCTCGAGATCAGCAAGCGGATCCCGATCGCGGCAGGAATGGGGGGCGGTTCCGCGGACGCGGCGGCGACGCTCCGGCTGGCGGTCGAGGTGGCGCCGGGCAGGCCCGAGGAGGTGGCTGCCCTCGCCGCCGACCTCGGCAGCGACGTGCCCAGCCAACTGGTTCCGGGTGTCACGGTGGGGAGCGGCGCGGGGGAGATCGTCGAGCCCTTCGAACCGCTGGCGCCGCACGCGCTGCTGATCCTGCCGCAGCCGTTTGCCCTCGCCACCGCCGATGTCTACCGGGAGGCCGACCGGCTCTCACTGCCCCGGGAGAGCGCGGAGATCAGCGCACGCTACGAGCAGCTGGTGGCTGCGCTGGCTCCCGGCGCCCGGCTCTCTGAGGAACTGCTCGTCAACGATCTGCAGCCAGCCGCCGTCTCGCTCTGTCCCGCGCTCAGCGAGGCCCTGCGAGCGGCGAGCGCGGCGGGAGCCGACCAGGCGCTCGTCTGCGGCTCCGGACCGACCGTGGCCGGGCTATTCTGGGGGGCCGATGGGGCGGAGCGCGCCGCCGCGGCAGCGACCGACCTCGCGGGCCGTTTCCCCGGCACCACGTGCGCCTCACCGGTCGGTGCCGAGTTCGGATTGCCGCGATTTGCGTAGTCCTCCGAGTCGCGGCGGCAGGCCATCTTCCGCTTCCGGCAAAATCTGCAGTCACCATGAGCAACCAGTCGGTCACCTACCTTGTCGGCGCCTGTGCGGGCGTGTTTGGGCTCGCGGCGTTCTGCGCGCTGGTCGTTGCGCCCGCGATCACCGCCTATCGCCGTCCGCTCGAGCGCGTCGCCGTGGTGGTCCTGTCGCTGTACGTGCTGGCGGCACTGGTCGGGGTCGGCATCGTCGTTGGGGCGCTGGTCGTGGTCGAGTGGCCACGTGTGTTTTGAGTGCTTCGCCGCTCAGAGGCGTCCGGGGTGACTGAAGTGGCCGAGCACGCTCCGTATGAGGAGACCTCCCCCCGCGGCGGACCCGACCTGGGCGCACTGGCCGCGATCACCGACGCCGTCGAGGCAGGGGCCGGGCTGCCCGAGATCCTCCGCGCCGCGGCCCGGGTCCTGAACGCGAGCCTGATCCTGATCGACCGCACCGCGACCGTGCTCGCCGTCGCGGCGCGCTCACCCGCCGACGAGCGCTCGTTGATGCGCGACGCCGAGGACGTCATGACGATCGAGCTCAAGGTCGCCGAGGCGACCGTCGGGCAGGTTCGGATGCGCAGCCGCCAGCCGGAGCCCGACGCCGCGCTGCTCCGGCTCGTGACGACCCTGATCGCCTCCGAGGTGGAGCGCGTCCGCGCTCCGGAGCGCGCATCCGAGCAGGCGGCCACGAGCTTCCAGCGCGCCGTGCTGGGCCGCCAGATCCGCGACCGCGACGATCTTCTCGCCCGCGGCAAGGAACTGGGGACCGATCTCGCCTCGGGAGGGGCCGTCGTCGTCATCCGCGCCCATCCCCGCAGCCCCACCGAGGACGATTGGCGCCGGCGTCTGCTGGCCGTCGCGGTCCGCGGCGCGAGGTCGATCTCGCCGGGGGCGATCGCGGCTCCGGCGCAGGACGATGCGGGAGAGATCCTCGTGCTCGTGCCCGATCCGGACGGTGACACCGCGCGCCGCGTCACCGCCGCGGTGATTCGCGAGCTCGAATCCGGCCTGGTCGGCTTCGCGTTCGCGATCGGTCGCAGCCGCCGCGCCGAGGACGCCGTCGACCTCCACCGCGCCGGCAACGAGGCGCTGCTGGCGGCCAACGTGGTCGAGGGCGATCGCGAGCGCTCGACGCTGGGATTCGAGGAGACCGGGACCTACCAGTTGCTGCTCCCGCACATGAACGACCCAGCCGAGCTAAAGCGCTTCTACGACGAGACAGTGCGTCCGCTCGTCGCCTACGACGAGCAGTACGAAACCGACCTGCTCGGAACCCTGTCCACGTTCCTGGACTGCGACGCGAACGTCAACGCCACCGCGGCTCGGCTGATCACCCATCGCCACACGATCCGCTATCGCTTCGAGCGGGTGCGCGAGCTGACCGGCCTCGATGTTTCCTCGACCGACGGCCGTGAGAAGCTCTCGCTCGGGCTCAAGGCGATGCGGGTCCTCGGGCTCGCCGCGCCGCGGGGACCGGCGACCGAGCCGGGCGCCGAAGGGGGACGGGTCCCCCGGTAGATTTATGGGGGAGGGCCTTGCGGCCCTCCCTGTTAGGGGATCTCCGCCTGGACCGCGTTCGCGACCAGTTCGCCGGCGATTGCCAGCGGCTCGGTGCTGCGCAGCGCGCGCGCCAGCACGAACGCGCCCTCGAGCGCCGCGAGCATCGCGATCGTCAGCTCCCGCGCCCTGACAGCGCTGATGCCGGCGTCGAGATGCCGGCTGGCCCCGGCGGAGATCCAGCTTTCGAACACCTGGGCGCACGCCTCGCGCATCGGCTCGCTGGTGCTCGAAACCTCGAGCGCCACGGTGGCGATCGGGCAGGCGTCGGCGAAGTCGGTCTCGACCAGGTGCGCGGCGGCCCCGGCGAAGAACTCGCGGACACCCGTGACCAGGTCCGGCGCCGGGTCGAACACGGCCGGGATCAGCTGCTCATACAGCGCGCCCGAGGTCCGAATGGCCTCCGCCCCCAATTCCTCCTTGCCGCCGGGGAAGAAGTGGTACAGCGAGCCGAACGGCGCCTGCGCGGCGCTCACGATCTGCTTGACCCCGGTCGCGGCGTAGCCCTGGTGGCGGAACAGCTCCGCGCTCGCGTCAACGATCCGCGTTCTGGTGCTCGACATGTTCGCTCCTCTCGATCTTGCGCCGCCGGCGCTGAGCCGGTAGTCTATCGCTAGAGCGATCAATCTAGAGGAGGCGGCCGATGGTTTCCTGGCTCGCGAAGCAACTCATGGCCCGCAACATGACGCGCCTGAACACCGGCGATCCAGGCCCCACGCTCCGGCTCGAGGCCGAGGCCGTGAGGTTTCGCTTCCCCGGCGAGAGCTCCTGGTCAGGCGAGTTCCACGGCAAGCGCGAGGTCCGCCAGTGGCTCGAGCGCTTCGCGAGCGTGGGGATCCAGATCTTTCCCGACGAGGTCGTAGTCAAGGGATTTCCCTGGAATCAGACGGTGTGCGTGCGCGGCCGCGACCACCTCGACGCGGCCGACGGCCAGCGTATCTACGAGAACCGCTATGTGATCTGGGGCCGGATGGGGTGGGGCAAGCTGAAGGAATACGAGGTCTACGAGGACACCGCGAAGGCCCAGGCGCTCGACGATTACCTCGCGGTCCACGAGCGGCCGCCGCTCGCGGCGAGCTGAGGCGGGGGTCAGTGGGCGGCGATCCGCTCGTCCGCGCGGCGCTTTGAGCGCTCCGGGATGACCCGGCCGAACCACGAGCGGTGCTCGACCACCCACCGGTAGGCCCGCTCGGTCAGGTTCGGCATGCTCGACAGCAGCGCCGCCGGAGGACCGCCTCCGGGCAGCAGCCGCAGGAGCGGGGCCGCCGCCAGCCCTCCCGATGTGCGCTCGCCGGCGGGGGAGACCAGGTGCCAGGAGGCGGCTCGTTGTGCGGGCGCCATGTCGGCCAGGAGCCGGTCGGCTTCGTGGGTCCCGAGCGCGACCGGGCGCAGCCGGTGCGCGCCGTCGAACGCCAGCAGCCTGGCCAGCGACCACCTGCAGAAGCCACAGTCGGCGTCGTAGATGACCGTCCAACCGCGGGGGTCAGGCGGACGGGGAGTCGCTGTGTTGCGGGTAGGATCGCTCGCGATGTCAGTGGGGATCATCACGGGTTCGGGCACCCATTCGCTTCCCGGATTCGACGAACCACAAGCGCAGTCGCTCGAGACCCCGTTCGGTCCTGCGTCAGTGACGCAGGGGCGCTACACCGGCGTCGACGTGCTCCACGTCTCCCGTCACGGCGCCGGCCATACGCACCTCTCCAACCACCTCAACCACCGCGCCTACATCTGGGCGCTCAACGAGCTCGGCGCGAGCGCCGTGATCGGCTGCACCGCGTGCGGAGCCGTGGATCCGACGCTTGAGCTCGGCTCGCTGATCGTGTTCGACGATCTGCACTTCATCTCCAACCGGCTTCCCGACGGGGCGCTGTGCACGTTCTTCACCGAACCCGGAGATCCGGCCCGTGGTCACTGGATCCTCCACGGCGGTCCGTTCTCCGAGGAGGTCCGCGAGGTGCTGGTCGCGGCCGCCGCGGACGGCGATTATCTGACTCGGCCCCGAGGCGCCTACGGCCACGTCGACGGCCCGCGCTTCAACACGCCGGCGGAGATTGCCCAGCTGGCTTGCCGTGGGGTCACCGCAGTCAGCCAGACCGCGGGCCCGGAGACGGTCCTGTGTGGCGAGCTCGAGCTGCCGTTCGCCCTGATCGGATACGTCACCGACTACGCGAACGAGGTCAAGCCCAGGGAGCCCACGCCGGTGGCCACGATGATCGAGCTGATGGGGACGCAGCACCGCGATCTTCGCCGACGTTCTGCGCGGCGCGGTCGCGCGGCTCGCGGGGCGCACCCCTCATCCGGCCGGAAGGGTCTATCGCTTGAAGCAAGGATGAACGGCGCGACTCCCGCGGTGCTCATCATGGCCCGCGCACCGCGTCGCGGAGAGGTCCGCAGGGCACTGGAGCCGCTCCTGGGCGCTGAAGGCGCCGTCGAGCTGCAATCGGCGCTGATCGTGCAGGCGGTGCGATGGGCGCAGGAGGTGGCCCCCGGCCGCGTCCACATCGCCCACGATCCGCCGGATGCCGGGCGCGAGCTGCGCGCGCTGGTCGGCAGCGAGGTGAGCCTGTTTCCGCAAAACGGGGATGGGATCGCCGGGCGGCTCGCGGACGCCGCCGCGCGGGTCTTCGCCCGTGCCGACGGGCCGCTTCTGATTGCCTGGCCGGACCTGCCGCGGCTGCGTCACGAGCACGCCACGGCGGCGATCGAGGACCTGGCGGCGGGTTGCGACGTGGTGCTCGGCCCCGCGATCGACGGCGGCTTCTATCTGGTCGGCCTGGGCCGCCCGCTGCCTGAGCTGTTCGCGCTGTCCGAGCAGTCGTGGCGCAGCGACGACGCGATGACGATCGCGGTCGCCGCCGCCCGCGACGCGGGCCTCGAGGTCGGCATCCTGCGAGCCGAGCGGGCGCTCCACCGCCCCGCCGACGTACGCGCCGCGCTGGCGGACCCGCTGGCGCCGGAAGGGCTCAGGCGAATCTTGACCCGCGACGCGTAGGCGGCGCAGCACGGCAGCGAGGTGTTCACGCGGCCAAACGTGAACACCTCGTTGAGCAGCTGGGGGGCGAGGACTCGAACCCCGATTCCCGGGACCAAAACCCGGTGTCCTGGCCGGTTGGACGACCCCCCAGGGGTCAGGCGCCAAGTGGACGTGGCCGAATCTACCAGCGGGCTAGCTGGGGGAACAGCGGCTCGCGAGTGTGAGAACCGCGGCGCGGTCCACCGCAACCCAGACCCCTCATGCCCCCGGTCCGATTGCCGCTAGACAGCGCCCATCGTCTGTCATCGTGAGCGGTGTGCCTCCCGCAGCGAATGGCAATGCGATCACGCTGGAGCTTGCCTACCGCGATCCGTTCGACGCCGGCGGCCTGCTCGAGTTCCTGGCCCGCCGGGCCGTGCCGCACGTTGAGGAGGTAACGAATGGTGTTTACCGGCGCAGCCTGCGACTACCCCGCGGAGCCGCGGTCATCGAGCTCGAGCCGGCGCGCGGACACGTGCGAGCCCGCTTCCTGCTCCAGGACGTCCGCGATCTGGCGATCGCGCTCTCCCGCTCCCGGATGCTGCTGGATCTCGACTCAGATCCACAGATCGTCCTCGGCGCGCTCGCACCCGACCCGGTGATCGGATCACTCGTCCGTGCCCTACCAGGGCGCCGGGTCCCGGGTCACATGGATCCCCACGAGCTGGCGATGCGAGCGGTGCTCGGTCAACAGGTCTCCGTGGCCGGCGCCGTGACGCTCACGCGCCGGCTGATCGAGGAGTACGGCGAGCGCCTCGAACAGCCGCGCGGCTCCGTCACACAACTGTTCCCGCCGGCCGAGGCGATGGCCGCGGCAGATCCGGCCAGCTTGCCGATGCCGGGCAGCCGGGCACGGGCGCTGATCGGGCTGGCCAGCGCGCTGGCGTCGGGAGAGCTGGTGCTCGACCCCGGCGCCGATCGGTCCGAGGCGCGGCGGCAGTTGCGAGCGCTGCCGGGAATCGGAGCGTGGACGGCCGAATACGTGGCGATGCGGGGCCTTCGCGACCCCGACGCTTTTCTCCCCACCGATCTCGGCGTGAGAAAAGCACTCGAGCGGCTCGGCCACGATGGCAGCCCGGCCATGGCGGCGGCGATCGCGGAACGGTGGCGACCGTACCGCTCATATGCGGTCCAGCACCTGTGGGGGATTCTGACGACTCCGCGCCGGCGGCGGTTTGGCCGCGTGACTTAATTCCGGATTCCCGCAACACTTCGGTGATCCAGGCCCCGCTGTCGCGCGAATAGGGCCCGGGTGACACGGTTGAAACATCCGCCACCCTGCTTTCCCTGACCGACGTGACGCGCTGGCGACCGTCTAACCCGGAATGGTCGCCGGCGCGCCATTCCCATCCGCCGCTGGCCGGGATGCCGCCACGGCTGATCGACGCGAGCTCCCGTAGGCCGGCGGGACGGCGTTGCGGACCCGTCAGATCGCCTACGATCACATCCTCGTGACCGCGCCGGTCGTCGTCATCCTCGCTGCGGGCCAGGGCACACGGATGCGCTCCGCGATACCGAAGCTGCTGCATCCGCTGTGCGGTCGGCCGATGATCGCGTGGTCGGTGGCCGCCGCGCGGGAGGCCGGCGCGGGGAGGGTGATCGTCGTCGACGGCCCCGAGCGTCCGCTCGCGCAGGTACTCGACGGGACAGCCGAGGTGGCGATCCAGTCTCAGCCGCGGGGTACCGCCGATGCTGTTCAGGCGGCCGCCGCGCACATCGAGCCTGACGCTGCCGTGATCGTGTTGAACGGCGACCATCCGCTGATCAGCCCGGCCACGATCCAGGGGCTCGCCGAGGCCCACGCGCGGCAGGGGGCCGCGGCGATGATGGCGACGGCGATCCTCGATGACCCGAGCGGTTACGGGCGCGTGGTGCGAGCGCCGGACGGGACCGTCGAGCGCGTGGTCGAGACCAAGACGCCGGGGGACGCCACCGAGCTCGAGCTCCACATTCGCGAGGTGAACACCGGAATCTTCGCGTTCGAGGGGGCGGCGCTGCTCAGCGCGCTCGAGGAGGTCCAGAGCCACAACGCTCAGGGCGAGCGCTATCTGCCCGACGTCCTGCCGGTACTGCGCGCGCACGAGCGCACGGTCCTCGCGCACGAGATCACCGACTCCGGCGTGGTGATCGGGATCAACGATCGCGTCACCCTGGCGCGCGCACGACAGCTGGCCCAGCAGCGGATCCACGAGTGCCACATGCTGGCCGGCGTCACGATCGTCGATCCGTCCGCTGCCGTGATCGACGCGGACGTGGAGATTGGCCAGGACACCGTGATCAGCCCGTTTACGAGCCTCCACGGCACGACCAGAATCGGCGCGGCGAGCACGATCGGACCCCACGCCACGCTGATCGACACGCTCGTCGGAAGCGGCGCGACGATCCTCCATTCCTACACCAAGGAGGCCGACATCGGCGATCGGGTGAGCATCGGGCCGTTCGCCTATCTCCGCCCCGGCGCCGTCCTGCGCGAGGGATCGAAGGCGGGCACGTTCGTGGAGATCAAGAACTCGGAGGTCGGCCGCGGGAGCAAGATTCCGCACCTCTCCTACATCGGCGACACGGACATCGGGGAGGGCACCAATCTCGGCGCCGGCACGATCACCGCCAACTACGACGGCTATCGCAAGAACCGGACTAGGATCGGCTCGCGGGTGAAGACGAGCGTCGACACGACGCTGGTGGCGCCGGTGACAGTCGGCGACGACGCCTTCACGGCGGCGGGATCGGTGATCGGGCAGGACGTGCCGCCGGGCTCGCTCGCCGGATCGCCGGGGGTCGCGAGGGCACAGCAGCGCAACGTCGAGGGCTATGCCGAGCGGCGAAAGCAGCGCGAAGCCGCCCGAGCCAAGGACCCGACCCCGCTCCCCGAGGGCTAGCGGCACGACCCGATGGCGTCAGCACCCACGCGTACACTCGGAGCCACGATGTCGATCCTGCAGACGCGGCCGGCACCGACTGATCTGTCGCTGACCTACAGCAAGCGCCTGATGCTGTTCTCAGGGCGCGCAAATCCGGAACTGGCGGCCAGGATTGCTTCGAAGCTGGGGATCGAGTTGGGCGGCGTCAGTCTGAAGACGTTCGCCAACGGGGAGGTCTACTGCCGCTATGACGAGTCGGTCCGCGGCGCGGATGTGTTCATCGTCCAGCCCACGTGCGCCAACCCGGCCGCAAATCTCGGCGCCAACGATGCGCTGATGGAGCTGATGGTGCTGATCGATGCGGCGGTCGGTGGATCGGCCCACCGGGTGATCGCCGTGACGCCCTGGTACGGCTACTCGCGCCAGGACAAGAAGTCAGCGCCGCGCGAGCCGATCTCCGCGCGGCTCGTGGCCCGGATGCTCGAGACCGCCGGGATCGATCGCATCCTCACCATGGACCTGCATCAGGGCCAGATCCAGGGGTTCTTCCAGAAGCCGTGCGACCACATGACGGCGCTGTTCATGCTGACCCAGTACTTCGCGGACCTCGGGTTGGAGGACCTCGTGGTGGTCGCTCCGGACGCCGGCCGCGTGAAGCTGAACAAGCGGTTCGCCTCGGAGATCGGCGCCGATCTGGCGATTCTCAACAAGGAGCGGCCCGCACAGCAGGTGGCCGAGATCGGGTACGTGATCGGCGATGTGGTCGGCAAGACGGCAGTGATCGTCGACGACATCATCGGCACCGCCGGCACGCTGAAGGCAGCGGCACAGGCCGTCACGGGGGCGGGCGCGCGGCGCGTGTACGCGGCGGCGACGCACGGGAACTTCTGCGGCAACGCCTGGGAGAACCTGTCGGCCGCCAATTTCGAGCAGGTCGTCGTCACTGACACGATCCCGCTGCCGCCCGGCGCTCCCGACAACGTCCGCGTGCTGTCCTGCGCCGATCTGCTGACGAACTCGATCCGGCAGATCTTCACCGACGGGTCGGTCAGCGACGTGTTCGGCGGCGAGAACCAGCTGTTCTAGTGAGTGGCTTCAAGTAGCCAGCAGGCCGCCCGGCTGATGGAGCTGCTCGGCCTGAGCGAAGACGAGCTCTGCGAAGCGCTCGCCGTCGACCCGCTGTCGCTGCTGTCCGGTCAGCTCGAGCACCGCCCCGAACTTCCGATTCTCCTGGACCTGCTGCGCGAAGCCGAAGACCGGGCAGGGCCGGCCGTGCTGCGTCGGTGGGTGCGCGCCGCGGGACCGTCGGGCAGGCCGATCGATGCGCTGCGCCGACGCGATTTCGCGGCGTTCGAAGATGCGCTGGCGGAGCTCGAAGCGCGCGGCTTCGTGCTCCGCGGCGGAGGTCGGTGAGCGTTGGGCGAGCCGTTCACCCACACCCTGCGAGTCCGCTACGCCGAGTGCGATGTGCAGGGAGTGGTGTTCAACGCCCATTACCTCACCTACGTCGACGTCGGGATCACCGAACTCTGGCGCGCCGCGTTCGGGGGCTACGGGGAAATGCTCGAGCGGGGCCTGGACGTCGTCGTCGCCGAGGCGCAGTTGCGATTCCGCGCCGCCGCGCATTTCGACGAGGAGCTCACGCTCGAAGTGACGATCGCGCACATGGGCACCACGAGCATCGTCAGCCGCCATCGGATTCTGCGCCGCGGAGAACCGCTCGTGCACTGCACGATCAGGCACGTGATGGTCGACCGCCAGGCGCTCACGAAAACGGAGATTCCGGACTGGGTGCGTGAGCGGCTGGCGCCGTGGTTCGTCGAGAGCCCGGGCCAGGATATTGCCGGCGGATCCTCGCGCCAGGAGGCTGCCGGCGGATCCTCGCGCCAGGAGGCTGCCGGCGCATCTTCGCGCCACGAGGCAGCCGACGGCTCCTAGTCCGAGTCGAGTCGGAGTCGGAATCCTCTTTCTCTGGCTTTTTCCCCGGCCAGGTTCCCGTCAGGTAGTGGAATGTCCGTGCGCTGGCGCGGCTGATGGTGGCCGAGACGGCGGCCATGGTCGCGGCTTCGAGCGCCGCCGCGGCGACGACCTTCGGCAACGTGCTCTCGCCCGTGGTGGGGCCGGGGGGGTCGCCGTCGTCGATCTTCGACCACATGCTTCTGAACGCGTTGCGGCCGATCCGGGCGCTGATCAATGAGACGATGATGGCCAGAGGCTTGTAGAGGATCTTCATCTCGGCTGCAGCCTACCCGCACCTGGCCATCCGTACAGCTCGCGCGGCGCATGATGCTCCAGCCGGGGATGGCCGAGCGCCGCCGGTTGGGGGTTAATGACTTAAGCTTGGACAGTCCGATCTGAGAAGCAAGCCGATGCTCGAGGAAGATTCAAACCAACCCGATCGCGACGCCGAGGCGCTGCTCCGCCGGGCGCTACTCGACGACTCCTCCTCGGTGGCGGTGTCGCTGAGGGTGGACGGGCTGCCGCTGAGCGAGGCGGTGACCGTCATCTTCCACGCGCGGCGCGACCTCGGCACCTTGCAGACATACGTCACCTGCGGCAGCCGCGGGGCCGGAAGCACGGTCGCGGCCAACGAGCTGCTGCGGGTTCCGTGCGACCTCGACCTGGGCGACGCGGAAGACCGCGAGGAGGCCGAGCGGCTGTACGTAGAGCAGGCGACTACGCTGCGCGACGCGCTGG
Organism: uncultured Solirubrobacterales bacterium; assembly: GCA_963799745.1. Taxonomy (GTDB): domain Bacteria; phylum Actinomycetota; class Thermoleophilia; order Solirubrobacterales; family Solirubrobacteraceae; genus Palsa-465. The sequence continues at coordinate 81,944 of CAWCYH010000016.1, forward strand.
TCGGCGCAGACGTCGTCCTCGACGTCTGGCGCGAGCCGCTGAGTGACCTGATCGGCAGCTTCATCTCCGTCGAGCACTCCGTCGAGCTGTCGGTCCGCCTGCCGGCGCCACGGCTGCTGCCGACCGCGCTCGTGGCCCGCGACTCACAGGTGGTGGTGACGCCGGTGTGCGCCGCGCGGACGCTCGCCGAAGGCCGCCCGTCGCTCGGAATCGCCTGCGCGCAGCAGGACTTCACGCGCGTCTATCCGCTCGCCGATGACCCGGAGCGATGCGTCGAGGACTTCCTCCAGGTGGCCTCCGATCACGCCCGGGCGCTCGCGCACCGGCTCGAGCATCAGGAGGCTTCGGTGTCGCGCTTCCTGGAGATCAGCGACCCGTGAGGTGGTGGGGAGAGGAGCTGGCTGCATAGCGGTGAGCGGTGGCCGGCGTGCTGGTGACCTGATAGCCCTCAAGCAGCGCATCGAACAGCGCGGCTTCGATCCGCTGTGCCGGAGCGCATCTCCGAAGACCACCGTCGGATACCTTCGGCGCGTGCGGCGGTTTTGGATCATCGCGGGCATCGTCCTGGGTCTCATCGTGTTCCTCGCTATCAGCGGGCTGCTGGCCCGCGTTTTCAGCGCCGATGGGGCGGAGCGGGGGGCGATCACCTCGCTGCTGACGGCGGAGGCGAGGGGGGATTCGCGTGAGATAATCGATCGGATCGACGGCTGCCAGCCGGATCCTTCCTGCCGGGCGCGGGCGGTGCGCAACGCCTCGGCGCTCAAGCACGCCGGCGCGGTCTCGGTCATCCAGATGAGCCCCTCGGCGGGGTTTTCGCTGACCAGCACGCTGGGGACGGCTCGCGTGGCATGGAATGTGGGCGGGTCGCTGCCGATCGTCCAGTGCGTGCGCGTGCGACGGGCCGGCAATGCGCTGAGCGGGCTCCGAATCGAGCTGCTGGCGATCAGCCCGAAGCTGGCGGGCGACGCGACCTGCCCGAGCTAGGATCGCGCCACGCTCGCCACGTGGTCAGTGCCGCCCGCCCGCGTCGACTATCAGCGGTGGACGCGGACCGGTGCCCGCTCGGGCTCCCGTGCGGGCCGCCGCTCACGCCGCGGCATGCCCTCGGCGAGCCGTCGATGGTCACGTAGCCGCACGCGGGCGGGCTGCGCGTGGGGCAACGGGATGCCGCCGCGCGGGGGTTCGGGCTTGCTCGGCGGCCGCTTGGGCCCGCGGCCCCATCCCTCGTCCGAATCGGTGTCCGGTCGCGATGTGGCGGCCCACTCGCCGTCGCGCATCGCCGGGATCATCAGCAGCGCGACGCATGCCATCGCCAGGAGGTGCACCCCGGCGATCATCAGCATCAGCTGAGTATCGCCAGACATGTAACAAATGTACCGCGGCAGGCAACCCCGAAACCGTGCTGCCGCTACCATCGATCGCCGCTCATGGCGACTTCAGCCACCACAGCGCTATCTGTCGCCCAGCGCGATCCCGCCGGATCGCGGACCGCGCGCCGTCTGCGTCGGGAGGGAAAGGTGCTGGGCGTGGTCTACGGCGGCGGCGAGGCACCGGTCGCGTTCGCGGTCGACGCGCGCCTGCTGCGCCAGGTTCTGGCGCATGCCGGCGCGGTGATCGACCTCAGTGTCGATGGTTCGGGCGCGACTCCGGTCGTGGTCAAGGATCTGGCGCGTCACCCGGTCACCGGCGAGACCGTCCATCTCGACCTGTTGCGGGTCCGGCTCGACCAGGCGATCCAGTCGACGGTCGTGCTCGAGCTGCTGGGCGAGGAGGACGCCCCTGGCGTGAAGGAGGGCGGGGTGCTCGAGCACGTCACCCGAGAGCTGACGATCGAGGCGCTGCCCGGAGATATTCCCGACTCGCTCCAGCACGACGTCTCCGAGCTTCAGATCGGCGACACGCTGACCCTCGACGCGATCAGCCCGCCCGCGGGTGTGAAGCTGCTCGACGATCCCGAAACCGTGATCGCGACCCTCACCCCGCCGAGGCTCCAGCTCGAGGAGGAAGCGGAGATCGAGGAGGAGACCGAGCTCGTCGCCGAAGGCGCCACCGCCGAGCAGGCCGAGCAGGCCGAAGGCGAGGGCGGAGGCGGCGGGGGCGAATCCGGCGGCGAGTAGTTCGGGCCGGCCATGCCACTGTTCGGTCGCGGCGGCGCCCCCGTCGACTGGCTGATCGTCGGGCTCGGCAACCCCGGCGCCGAATACGCCGGCACGCGTCACAACATCGGCTTCGAGATTGCGAAGGAGCTCGCGCGGAGGTGGGAGTTGCGCAAGCCCAAGGCGAAGTACCGTGCCCTGCTCACCGACGGGCGGACCGGGCCCGCCGGTCCCAGGGTCGCGATCCTGCTTCCCCAGACCTACATGAACGATGCGGGCAAATCCGTGGGCCCGGCCCGCGGCGCGTTCAAGCTGCCGCTCGATCGAGTGCTCGTCCTGCATGACGAGATCGATCTGCCGTTCGGGGAGATTCGCGTACGGACCGGGGGCGGGCTCGCTGGCCACAACGGCCTGAAGTCGATCAAGCAGGGGCTCGGGTCGGCCGACTTCGCCCGCGTCCGGGTCGGCGTCGGGCGGCCGCCGACGACCGATCCGGACCGGGTCGCGGCCTACGTGCTGGGCCGTTTTCGGGAGCCGCGTGAGGAGGTGCAGCGTTTGACCGAGGACGCTGCCGATGTGGCCGAGCGAGTTGTGCTCGGCGAGCTCTCCGCTTCCTAGACTCAGTGGTAGATGCTCAGCTCCCTGCTCGCGTATGCCGAGGACGATTCGCAGACCGCGACGCTCCAGCGTGATGGCGGTCGAGCGTTCGTCTCGCAGTCGCTGCGGCCGTACCTGCTCGCGGCGCTGATCGACGCCGACGGCGATCGCCCGGCGATCGTGGTCGCCGGCGACGATCGGGCGGCGCACGACCTGTCGGCGGCGCTGAAGGCGTGGCTCGAGCCACGGGCGGTCCGTTACTACCCCAGCCGGGGCGTGACCTATGAATCGCACCTGGCGCCGCCACCGCACCTGGTCGGCCTCCGGATCGCCGCACTCGACTCGCTGCTCGAGGCGGGGGACGGAGCGGCGCCGGTCGTGGTGGTCAGCGCCGTGGCGCTGTCGGAGAAGGTTCCCGACCCGGCGCTGCGGCCTCATGGCTTCACGCTGCGGACCGGCGAGCTGCTCGACCTCGACGAAACCGCTCGCGAGTTGGTGGCCGGCGGCTACGAGCGCGTCGAGCAGGTCGAAGACCGGGGACAGTTTGCGATCCGGGGCGGCATCCTCGACCTGTTCCCGGCGACCGAGGACCGGGCGGTGCGGGTCGATCTGTTCGGCGATGAGATCGAATCGCTGCGGTGGTTCTCGACCTTCACGCAGCGCTCGCTGGGCGACGCCAGCGAGGTGGAGGTCGCGCCGGCGGCGGAACTGGCCGAGGAGCACCGGGAGCTGGCCGAGATTGCGGCGCTCGAGGAACCGGCCGACCGGCCCGACGTCACCGAGCTGCTGCCCGTGGACCAGTTCCATCCGTTCTTGTCGCTGGCGCCGGCCGACGCGACGGTGCTGATCGCCGGCGAGGAGGACGTGGCGCCGGCACTGAGCGATCACTGGCAGGACGTGACCGCGGCGTTCCACGACGAGGACGCCCATCACCTGTACGTGGGGCCCGACGAGATCGGCGAGGCGCTCGATCAGCGCGCGCGGATCCGCCTCTCCAGCATCGATCAGGACCAGCCGTTCGCGTTCCGGGCGCAGAGCGCCGAGATCGCCGCCCGGGGACTGAAGGAGGCCGAGCCCGAGCTCGAGAAGCTGGCGCGCTCCGGGTACAGGCCGGTGGTCGCGTTCGCGCGGCGTGGCGAGGGCGAGCGCGCGGCCTACAACCTCGGGCGGCTCAAGGTGCGCTGGCTCGAGGACGACGGAGTGGCGGTCGACGGCGCCGGCGCCGGCGCGATCACATTCGCGCACGCTCGTCTGCAGAACGGCTTCATCGCGCCGCAATTCCACCTCGCGGTGATCCCCGAGCACCGACTGTTTCACCGGCGCCGCGCGCCCGAGCGGCCAGAGCGCGCGCACCGGCGCGGCGTGCTGCGCAGCTTCGCGGACCTGCGCAGCGGCGACATCGTCGTCCATGAAGACCACGGGATCGCGAGGTTCGCCGGGTTCGACACGAAGACCGTGGCGGAGGTCACCCGCGATTATCTGTATCTCGAGTACGACGGCTCGGACCGGGTCTTCGTGCCCGTCGATCAGCTGGCGAAGATCAGCCGCTACGTCGGTGCCGGCGGCGCGCATCCGCCGCTGTCGAAGCTCGGCGGCAATCGCTGGGAGACGATCAAGGCTCGGGCCCGCCGGGCCGCGCAGGAGCTGGCCGGCGAGCTGCTCAACCTGTACGCCGAGCGCAAGCGGCGCGAGGGTCACCCGTTCCCGCTGGACAGCGACTGGCAGCGACAGTTCGAAGACGCGTTTCCGTACGTCGAGACACCCGATCAGCGTGACGCGATCGAGTTCGTCAAGGCCGACATGGAGGCGCCGCGGCCGATGGACCGCCTGATCTGCGGCGACGTCGGCTACGGCAAGACGGAGGTCGCGCTGCGGGCCGCGTTCAAGGCGGTCCAGGACGGCAAGCAGGCGATGTTGCTGGTGCCGACGACGATCCTCGCCCAGCAGCACTACGGGACCTTCACCGAGCGACTGAAGGACTACCCGGTGACGATCGAGCACGTCTCGCGGTTCCGGCCGGCGGCCGACCAGCGCGAGGCGGTCGCGCGCTTCTCCCGCGGCGAAGTCGACATCCTCATCGGGACGCACCGGCTGTTGTCGCGGGATGTGCGGGCGAAGGACCTCGGCCTGCTGATCGTCGATGAGGAGCAGCGATTCGGCGTCAAGCAGAAAGAGCTGCTGCGGCAGCTGAAACTGAGGGTCGACGTGATCTCGATGAGCGCCACGCCGATCCCGCGGACGCTGCAGATGTCGCTGGCGGGCGTGCGCGACATCAGCGTGATCGAGACACCGCCCGAAGGGCGCCGTCCGGTCAAGACCTACGTCGGGGAGTACGACGAGGAACTCGTCCGCCGCGCGCTCGAGCGTGAGAAGGAGCGCCACGGCCAGGCGTTCTTCCTCCACAACCGCGTCGAGACGATCGACGAGACGGCGGTGCGGCTGCGGGGGCTGTGCCCGGGAATGCGCTTCGAGGTCGCCCACGGGCAGATGGACGAGCGGCTACTCGAGACGCGAATGCTCTCGTTCCTGCGTGGCGACGCGGACGTGCTGGTCTGCACGAGCATCATCGAATCCGGGATCGACATCCCGCAGGCGAACACGCTGATCGTCGAGCGGGCAGATACCTTCGGGCTGGCGCAGCTGTACCAGATCCGCGGGCGTGTCGGCCGCTCTCGCGAGCGCGCCTACGCGTACCTGCTGTATCCAAGCGCGGCGGCGCTGACGCCGGAGGCGGCGCAGCGGCTCTCGGCGCTGTCGGACTACACCGAGCTCGGCGCCGGCTTCAAGATCGCGATGCGCGACCTCGAGATCCGCGGGGCGGGCAACCTGCTGGGCGACGAGCAGTCCGGCCACGTCGCCGCGCTGGGCTTCGAGCTGTACATGCAGATGCTCGACGAGGCGGTCGGCGCGGCCGAGGACGGCGCAGGCACTGCCGATGACTGGGAGCCCGTCCGGCTCGACGTCAACGTCGACGCATACGTGCCGGCGGACTACATCCCGTACGAGCAGGCGAAGGTCGAGGTTCACCGGCGGATCGCCGCGGCTCGCGAGGTCGCGGACCTCGGCCTGCTGCGCGAAGAGCTCGAGGACCGCTTCGGCGAGCTCCCCGAGCCGCTTCGCAACCTGATCGCGCTCCAGCAGGCGCGGATCAAGCTCGGTCAGGCCGGCGCGCGGGCGGTGACGTTCCGCGGCGGGCGACTGGCGGTGACCCCGATCGAGCTCGATTCGGTTCGCGCCAGGCAGATCCGGGCCGAGATCCCCGAGGCGCTGTACGAGTCGGGCAAGTCGCAGCTCTCGTTGCGGGTGCCAGACGATCCGGTCAAGCAGTTCCCGGCCGTGGTGCGGGCGGCCGACGTGCTGCTGGCGGTGACGCGGGCGGCTTAAGGGCGAGGACCGTAAGAACTCCTGAAGGGTGAGACCTGCGCGGCAACTTGGGCCGCTACCATCCGGGCGGCGATGAAGTGGATGAAGACCATCATGGCGCTTGGCGCCTTTTTTGTGGGTGCTCTGGGGCTGTCGGCGTGCGGCAGCAGCGTGCCCGGGAACGCGGTCGCCAACATGGCGGGGAACACGATTTCGGCGCAGGCGTTCGACCACTGGATGTATGTGGCCGCGAAGGGGAACTCGTCGCAGAGCCCGGGGTCGCCGGTGATCGTTCCGAACGACCCGCCCAGCTTCAAGAACTGCGTCGCGCAGGTGCGGGCGCAGATCCCGTCGCTGTCCAAGCAGCCGGACAAGACGATCCAGAGCGACTGCAAGCAGCTGTTCACCTCGCTCTCGAGCCAGGTGATGGACTTCCTGATCCGCGCTTCCTGGTATCAGGCCGAGGCGGCTCGCCTGCACATCAAGGTCACCGACGCGCAGGTGCAGCAGGCGTTCCAATCCGCCAAGAAGCAACAGTTCCCAACCGCCGCCGCGTTCCAGTCGTTCCTCACCTCCTCCGGCCAGACGCTCCAGGACATCCTGTTCCGGGTGCGGATCAATCAGATCTATTCGAAGCTGCTGGCGCGCCATCAGGTGACGGTCACCAACGCTCAGATCAGCTCGTACTACAGCTCGCATCCGAGCCAGTTCGGGAGCCCCGAGAAGCGGAACATCCGGATCGTGCGGACCAACAGCCTCAGCCAGGCGAAGGCGGCCAAGTCGGCCCTGGAGCGCGGCGAGAGCTGGGACACCGTGGCCAGGAAGTACTCGATCGACTCGGCCACGAAGTCGAAAGGCGGGCTGCTCGTGGGCGTCACCAAGGGCCAGGAGGAGCAGGCCCTGGACACGGCCAGCTTCAGCGCCCCGCAGAACAAGATCATCGGCCCGGTCCACGGCCAGTTCGGCTACTACGTGATCGAGGTGGCGAAGATCACCCCGGCGACCCACGAGTCGCTGGCGAAGGCGACGCCGCTGATCCACCAGATTCTCACCGGCAAGTCGCAGACCGGCGCCCAGACCGCGGTCGACAACCAGGCCAAGAAGGAGTGGCTGCACAAGACCACGTGCCAGAGCCAGTTCGCGATGGCTGACTGCTCCGGCTACAAGGCGCCGAAGACGTCGTCGACCGCGACGCCGTCGACGGCCGCGCCTACGACCACCTCGCCGTAACGCCGGTGAGCTCCGGAGCGCCGGAGATCCAGCAGGCACTGGAGCGACTCGACGCGATCACCCGCAGGCTCCGGCGCGAGTGCCCGTGGGATCGCGAGCAGGACGAGCGGACGATCGTTCCCCATACCGTCGAGGAGGCGTACGAGCTCGCGGATGCGGCCCAGCGCCGCAACGACGCGAAACTCCTCGACGAGCTCGGCGACGTGCTGTTCCAGGTCCACTTCCTGGCCCTGCTCCTGGAGGAGCGCGGCAGCGGGAATCTCGCCGAGGTGGCGGAGCACTGCACCGAGAAGCTGATCCGCCGCCACCCGCACGTGTTCGGCGAGGCGGAGGCGCAGACGGCCGGCGAGGTCCTGCGCAACTGGGACAAGATCAAGCAGGACGAGCCCGGGCGCGAGCGGGGGCTGTTCGCCGAGGTGCCGGAGAACCTGCCCTCGCCGCTGTACGCGCGCAAGCTGCAGCGGCGCGCGGCCTCGAGCGGGTTCGACTTCCCCGGTGCCGAGGGCCCGATCCAGTCCACCCGGGACGAGCTCGCCGAGCTGGAGGCAGCGAGCACCCCTGACGAGCGCTTCCACGAGCTCGGCGATGTGCTGTTCGCCGCCGTCAACGCGGCCCGCAAGCTGCGGGTGGATCCGGAGCTGGCGCTGCGCGCCGCGGCCGATCGGTTTCGCTTCCGCGTGGAGGCGGGTAGCGAGCTGGCGGCATCGGAAGGCCGGAACTGGAACGATCTCGCCTCCGACGAGCAGCTGGTCTACTACGCCCGCGCTCGGCTGATCGAAGGAGGATCGAGTCTCAATGAGCCAGATCGAGCACGTTCACGCCCGCCAGATCCTCGATAGCCGGGGCAACCCGACCGTCGAGGTCGAGCTCAGCCTGCGGTCTGGCGCCTGGGGCCGAGCGGCGGTTCCCTCCGGGGCGTCGACCGGCGAGTTCGAAGCCACCGAGCTGCGCGACGGGGGCGCGGACTGGCTCGGCAAGGGCGTGACCAAGGCGGTCGAGAACGTCAACGGCGAGATCGCGACGGCGGTGCACGGCCAGGATGCCGCGAGCCAGGCGGCGCTCGACCGGATGCTGATCGCGCTCGACGGCACCTCGAACAAATCGCGCCTCGGCGCCAACGCGATCCTCGCGGTCTCGCTCGCCGCCGCGCATGCCGCCGCCGCGGAGGAGCGGCTGCCGCTGTGGCGCTACCTCGGTGGCGAGACGGCGCACGTGTTGCCGGTGCCGATGATGAACGTGCTCAACGGTGGCGCGCACGCCGACAACCGAGTCGACTTCCAGGAGTTCATGATCGTCCCGGTCGGGGCGCGCTCGTTCGCCGAGGCGATGCGGATCGGATCGGAGGTGTTCCACCACCTCAAGAAGACGCTGAGCGAAAAGGGACTGTCGACAGCGGTCGGGGACGAGGGTGGATTCGCGCCCGATTTCGACTCCAACGAGGAAGCGCTCAAGGCGCTGGTCGCGGGCATCCGGGCGGCCGGCTACGTCCCCGGCGATCAGGTCTCGGTCGCGCTCGACCCGGCGGTCTCGGAGTTCTACCGCGACAGTGCCTACGTGCTCGAGCACGAGGGCCGGACCCTGAACGCCGACCAGCTGGCGAGCTACTGGGCCGAGCTCGCCGGCCGCTATCCGATCATCTCGATCGAGGACGGGATGGCCGAGGAGGACTGGTCGGGGTGGTCGATGCTCACCAAGCGACTGGGCGACGAGCTGCAGCTGGTCGGCGACGACGTGTTCGTGACCAACACCGATCGCCTCCAGCGCGGGATCGACAGCGGCGTCGCCAACTCGATCCTGATCAAGGTCAATCAGATCGGGACGCTGACCGAGACGCTGGCGGCGATTCGCATGGCCCGCGAGGCCGGCTACAGCGCCGTGATGTCCCACCGCTCGGGGGAGACCGAGGATGTCACGATCGCCGATCTCGCGGTCGCCACCGGCTGCGGGCAGATCAAGACGGGCGCGCCGTCCCGCACCGATCGGGTGGCCAAGTACAACCAGCTGCTGCGGATCGAGGAGGCGCTCGGCCCCGACGCGACGTACCCGGGGCGCACGGCGTTTCGTTAGTGGCGCAGCGTCCATTGCAGCAGGAAGGAACCCGCGCGCGTCGAACGAAGCGCTCACGGGATGCCGCCAGCCCGCTCCGCACCGGCAACGCACCGACGGCCTCGCCAAGCGCGGCCGGCGCATCCGCGGCGGGTGGTCCGGGGAGCGCAGCGGGTCCGCTGGGACCGCGTCGGGCGCATCGGGCTGCTGGTCGTGCTGGCGGTCGTGGTCGGCGTGTACGTGCAGGACGCGCTGTCATACCTCTCGACCCGGTCTCAAGCCGAGCAGCAGCAGGCGATCGTGAGGCAGCTGGCGCGCGCCAACGCCCAGCTGCTGCGCCAGCAGAAATCGCTCGGCGACCCCGCCACCATCATCCACGACGCGCGGGTGCTGGGGATGGTGCGGGCGGGCGAGCGCCCGTACGTGATCACCGGCCTGCCGAATCGTTAGAGGCACCGCCTGGGGGCGGTGCCCGGTGACGACGCCGTCGCAGCTGATCGGCCTCTGGCAGGAGGGGGAGCCGCGGCTGCGCGCGGCGGGCCCCGCTGAGCGGCCGACGCTCGAACGGGTCAGAGACGAGATCGTGCTCGAACTGCGCCGGCGGCTGGGCGGCCCGTTCACCTCCGATGAGCTCGCCGCGCTGTATCTCGAGCAGGGAACCGACTGGTGCTTTCAGATCGCGGTTCGGGTGGCACCGAACGATCCGGCGGCGTGGGACCTCACGACGGTCGCCGGTGCGGCCTTCGCGCGCTATCTGCGCGAGGCCAGCGACTACGCCGGCGGGCGGCGGACGCAGGCGGACTGAACGCCCGCAGGCGGACCGAACGCCCGCAGAACCCTAATCCGAGTCGTCTGACTCCTCGCCGCCGGCGCGGCGGATCACGATCTGATCCTCCTCGATCGCGACCTCGACGGGGCGATGTCCGGCCCAGTATTCGGCGTAGACGGGATCGTCCTGGACGGCCGGGTCCAGCCACAGGCCGTATCCCTCGTCGCCGTGGTCGAAGGTTGCCTCGAGCGTGGTCGGCTTCTTACGGGCGCCGCGGCCACCACGACCGCCGCGCCGTCCGCGGCGCTTGGGGGCCGGGCGCTCGGACTCATCCTCAGCCTCGTCGTCATCACCGGCGAGCTCGGTTTCGGCCGCCTCGAGCTCAGCGGCGATCAGCGCGTCGTCCTCGGCGCGCAGGTCGATCTCGTCGTCGAAGTCGGTCGCCGCCGGGGCCTCGTTGTCGCTGTCCGGCTCGAGTCCCTGCTCGCGTTTGAAGGCCTGGATCTGCTGAACGGTGACCTCGAGCTGATGCGCGATCCACGCGTCGGTGCGTCCTTGACGGACCCAGGCGCGGATCCGGTTCAGCTCAGGTCGTAGGGATCGTCTCGCCATTGGCCGCGGAGACTAGTACAGGGCGCGGCCGGAGGTTCGCAATGGCAAAGCGGCCGGCCGTTGTTTGTTTGTGATGGCGCACGGACGCTTGTGCAGCGGAGACCGCACTCGGTATGCTGGACCCGAGGGCCGTCCGCGCGCGTTGTCGTAGGCGCCGCGGTTAACGGGCGGTTCTCCAAACCCACAGGCAAGCAGGGAGGCAAATCCCATGTTGGTGCTGACCCGGAAGTCCAATCAGAGCATCATGATCGGCGACGACATTGAGATCTCCGTGCTGGCCATTATCGGCGAGAAGGTGCGGATCGGCATTCAGGCCCCGCGCGACATCCCGGTGTTCCGCAAAGAGGTCTATCTGGAGATCCAGCAGGAGCGCGGCGGTGGCGCCAAAGGCGCGCGCGAGGAGGTCGACGCCGCCTTGAGAGGGCTCGGCGAGAGCTAACGCAGCAGGTAGTACAGCGTCTCGAACATCGCCGCCGTGACGATCACGGCGGTCGCGATCAGCGACAGCACGAGTAGCCAGAAGTGGACCGAGCTGCGCTTCTTCTGGCGCGCCACCGAGCGCCGGCGGGAGCGCACGACAGCCCGCTTGCGCAGGCTTTCCCTGCGGCTGCGGTCGAGCTGCATCTCGTGCCGGAACTCCTGCTCGAGCTGCGCGAGGCTCTGGCGCATCTTCATCGCCATCGGCGGTCGAGCCTACCAGTTATGTGCACCTGGCCGGTGGCCCGCCCGAGCGAGGGGGGACCGCCCGGGCGACATCCCAGGCCGGCCGCAGGCCGGCCATCAATGAACCACCTGACCCTCGTAGACGCTCACGAAATGGAGATAATTCTCGGCGATCTGAGACGCCGCCGCCTCGCGGTCGCGATCGCCGGCGAGGAACGCCTTGAGCGCGTCCCACCAGATCGAGCGGCCGATCGCGAAGCCGATGAAGCCCTCGACCGGCGCGGCCACCCGCAGCCAGTGCTCGACCTTCTCGGTCGAGGCGCCGCGGCCGAGCAGTACGCACACGACGCCCTCGCGGCCCTCGCCTGAGCGGGTCTGCTCGGCGAGCATCTCGGCCTCCTCGCGCTCGTCGACGCCCTCGATCTTCCAGACGTCGACCTCGACGCCGGCGTTCTGGATCGCCTCGATCGCCTCGCGCATCAGCGCGGGTCGCAGCTCGGCGTCGTAGCGGTCGGTGTCACCGTCGACGCTGGCCAGCTGGCCGTCGGTTGCCGGCACCAGCAGCTCGAACAGGAACTTGGGCTCGCGCTTGCCCCGCTCGGCTTCCGGCCTCGCTTGACCGGGCGGCGCGCGAGTCATCCGGCTGCTCGTGCAGCCAGTCGGCGAGCCGCTTCAGCCGTTCGAGCTGACGCTGGTTCAGCTCCTCGTCGTCGTCGGGGTTGTAGCGGACGAGGACCTTGGAGAAATCGGGATCGAAGCGCTCGATGTGCGCGCCGAACTCCTCGCCGTACTCAAAATCGAACTCGTTCTGGCCCGACTTCTCGACCGGCATCGCGAGCTTGAGGCCGTGCTCGCGGGCGAGCTCGGGGATGTTGGACCCGAACTGCTCATCCACGAGCACCCCGGTCGCGCCCGCCTCGGCGCCGCGCCTGACCGCCTCCACCATGCCCTCGAAGATCAGCCGCTTGGCGTCGGCGATCGTGTCGGTCTGCTCGGGAGTGGGGTCGCCTTCGATCCCGAACATCTTCTTCTGGAACGACCCGCGGTGGTCGAACGCGAGGATGTACAGCTTTCCGTCATATCCCAGGGCCATTTGTCCGTCCTTCCGGGCGCGGTGATCGTGTGCGCCCAGTCTACGGCGACCCCTCTCAGTAGGCTGCCCCGCGTGGAGCAGCGGTTCACAGGGCCCGCCTACACGATCGGGATCGAGGAGGAGCTGATGATCATCGACGCCGAGTCGCTCGAGCTCGTCAACGCGATCGAGACGCTGCTGGAGCCGGCTCCTTCCGGCGAGATCAAGCCCGAGCTGATGGAGTCGGTGCTGGAGGTCTCGACCGACCCGTGCCCGAACACGGCGCAGGCGGGGGAGCAACTGCGGGCGCTGCGCCGGCAGGTGGCGCAGACCGCGGCGGAGAGGAACCTGGCGATCGGGGCCGCCGGCACACACCCGTTCGCGATGTGGGAGAACCAGCGGATCGTCGCGCGCCCGCGCTATCGCGACCTGATCTCGGCGCTGCGGTTTGTCGCCCGTCAGGAGCTGATCTTCGGGATGCACGTCCATGTCGGGATCGACGACCCTGACAAGGCGATCCACGTCGCCAACGGGATGCGCGTCCACGTCCCGGTGCTCCTCGGGCTGTCCGCCAATTCGCCCTTCTGGCGGGCCGATGCCACCGGCCTGGCGTCGGTCAGGACGCCGATCTTCCGCGCCTTTCCCCGTGTCGGGATCCCGCCGACCTATGCGGACTGGCAGGACTACGAGCGGCGGATCGAGTTCATGATCGAATGCAAGGTGATCGAGGACTACACCTACCTGTGGCACGACGTCCGGCCGCATCCGAACTTCGGCACGGTGGAGATCCGGGTGATGGACTCCCAGACCCACATCGAGCACACGCTGGGGCTCGCGGCTCTCGTCCAGGGCCTCGTCAAGGAGCTCTCCGAGCACTTCGACGCCGGCAAGCGGCTGTCACGCTACCCGCACGAGATGCTCGACGAGAACAAGTGGCTGGCGGCGAGGCACGGCTTGGAGGGAGAGCTGGTCGACTTGCCGCACTCGACGCGGGTGTCGACGCGGGCGCTGGCGCAGCGGTTGCTCGACCGGATGCGCGAGCACTGCCGGGATCTCGGGTCAGACGGCGAACTGGAGGCGATCGAGGATCTGCTCGAGCGGGGCAACGGCGCCGCCCGCCAGGTCGTGGTCTACGAAGCGAATCACGATTTGCACGAACTCATGGCCGAGATCGTGGCCGCCACGGCCGTCTAGAGCGCAGAAACGTGCCCAAGAGTGCTGAGGGCTCTCGCGCGCCGCTTTACAATCGTTTCGTGAGCAGCGGCGGTCCGGATCTCTTCGTGGTGTGCAAGAGCTGTGGTTCGGAAATAAGCCCCTACATCACGGAGTGCCCGTATTGCGGCAGCCGGGTGCGCAAACGTGCGCCCAAGCTCGACCGAGAGGGTCGGGTGGCCGAGAAGCGCAAGCGCCGGCGGCCTCCCAGCCCCTCGCTCCCACGCCTGAAGAGCGGCGAGATCCCGGGCATCCGAGCCGAGTCGCGGCCGTACGCGACAATCGTCCTGGTCCTGTTGGGGCTGGCCGGCTGCGTGGTGTGGCGCACGGGGCTGATCGGTTTGGGCCACCTCGCGATCGTCGGCAAGCCCGGCTCGGACTGGTGGCGGCTGCTGACCGCGCCGTTCGTCTACGACAACACCGGCTACGCGGTCGTGGCGCTCGGGACGATCGCGCTGTACGGTTGGCTGCTGGAGCGCCGGCATGGGCCGGTGCCGGTGGTGGCGCTGTTCCTGGTCGGCGGCGTGGGGGGGATCGCGGCGACGGCCGCGGCCTATCCGTTTCCCATCGCGCTGGGCGGCAATGGGGCGGCGCTGGCGCTGCTGTGCGCGTGGGCGGTGCCCGACCTGCTGGCGCTGCGGGCCGGGGAGGAGATCGAAGGCGATCTGCTGGGCACCGCCGTGATCGCAGCGGTGGTCGCGCTGATGCCGCTCGCGGCCAGGGACGCCAGTTGGGTGGCCGCCGGCGTCGGCGTGCTGCTGGGGCTGGCGATCGGGTTTCCGCTGGCGCGGTTGCAGGAGCGCTGAGAGACCCCGGTTGGGCTGGTGGCGCCTGCAGGCGGGCCGGCGGTGGCGGGTGGCGGGGTGGCCGCGGGCTGGTCCGGGGGCGGCGTTGTGCGCCGGCGGCGAGCCTGGTCGACGCGGACCTGTTCAATCGCACAAATCGTGGTGGGCGGGCGGGCGATTTGGGCAGCTCGACATGGTCATCGTGTTCGATTGCCCAGATCGGTGGGAGCCGGGGTCGCTTTGGGCGATCGAGCAGCAAAGCGGGCCTAGTGTTGGGTCGGGTCCTACTTCTGTGAAGCGTTCTAAGTCACGCTGATCGTTCCCGCGGGGCCCCGGACCAGCGATCCGAGGACCCAGCCGGGGATCGCGCCGGCGCGGTCGGCGGGCACTGCTGCGAGCAGGCCTCCCGACGTCATTGCGTCGTTGGTCAGCCAGCGGCGGGCTTCCGGGACTTCGGGCGCAAAGGTGGCGAAGTGCTCCGCGTGGGCTCGGTTGCGCCTGGTGCCACCGGCGACGGCGCGCTCGGCCGGATCAGCGAGCAGCTCCGGGACGCCGTCGATCGCGGGCACGGCATCGGCTTTGAGCTCCGCGGCGAGCCCGCTCGCCAGCGCCAGCTCGTGCAGATGTCCGAGCAGGCCGAACCCGGTCACGTCGGTCAGCGCGTGCGCGCCCGCCTCGCGCACCGCGTGCGCGGCGTCGCGGTTGAGCGTGACCATCACTTCGACGGCTTCGGCCATGCTGGCGCCGGGGACCTTTCGTTTGAGTGCGGTCGAGATTGCGCCCGCGCCGAGCGGCTTGGTCAGCACGAGCACGTCGCCCGGCTGGCCGCCGGCATTCGTCAGCACTTGATCGGGATGGACGATGCCGGTGACCGCGAGGCCGAACTTCGGCTCTGCGTCCTCGATCGAATGTCCTCCGAGGATCGCGACGGGAGCCTCGGCGGCGACGGCCGCGGCGCCACGGAGGATCTCTCGTAAGACGTCTGCGCCGAGGTCCTGGAGCGAGAACGCCACCAGGTTGAGCGCGCTCACCGGCGTTGCTCCCATCGCGTAGATGTCCGACAGCGCGTTGGTCGCGGCGATCCGGCCGAAGTCGAACGGATCATCGACGATCGGGGTGAAGAAGTCCACGGTGTGCACGAGCGCGAGGTCGTCCCGCAGCCGGTAGACGCCCGCGTCGTCGGCCATCTCGAAGCCGACCAGCACGTTTGGATCCTGGGCTCCGGTGAGACCCGCCAGCAGCGGCCCGATCGCCGCCGCTGGCAGCTTGCAGCCGCAGCCGGCGCCATGCGAGAGCGATGTCAGCTCGACGACCACGCACGTATGATCGCAGTGGTGGACCGCGCCTACTCCGACGCCGACCTCGATGCCGCGATCGCCGCCCTCGGCGATCCGGGGCGGTTGCGGGAGGCGCAGGAGATCGTGGAGCGCTCGGCCCCATCGCTGCAGCGGCTGCTGGCGAGCGCACTGGAGGAGGGCGGCTGGTTCGACAGCGCCCATGACCAAGCGGTGCGCGAGGCGGTCGGCGAGGAGGATCCGCACCAGCGCGAGCGGGCGGTTCGGACGCTGCTGGCGGAGGAGACGCGGCTCGGGATGCTGGTCGGCGTCGCGGTCGGGTTCGAACTGGCGCGCGAGCTCGGGCCGTTGAATGAGACAAACAAACAGGAGGATTGATCGACGATGGAAGTCCGCTTTCTCGGCCATGCCTGCTTCACGCTGTCCGGCGGCGATATGACGGTGCTCATCGACCCATTCCTGAGCGGTAATCCGAAAGCCGCAATTGCCGCCGACGACGTCGGGGCGACCACGATCCTGCTCACGCACGGGCATTCCGACCACATCGGCGACACCGTCTCGATCGCGAAGCGCACGGGGGCGCCGGTGGTGGCGATCGTGGAACTCGCCGGCGAGATCGGCGAGGAGGGCATCGACGTGTTTGACCCGAACCTGGGCGGCACCGTCAAGTTCGATTGGGGCTGGGTCAAGCTGGTGCCCGCCTGGCACACCTCGACCACACCGAAGGGAACCGTGAACACGCCCGCCGGGCTGCTGATCAACTTCAACGACACGATCGTCTACCACCTCGGCGATACCTCGCTGTTCTCGGACCTGCAGCTGGTGGGTAGGCGCCACCCGCTCGACGTCGCGCTGATGTGCATTGGCGGCCACTACACGATGGACCGCACCGACGCGGTCGACGCGGCGCAGCTGGTTGGCGCCAAGACCGTGATCCCGTGCCACTACAACACGTTCCCGCCGATCGAGACCGACGCGCAAGCGTTCAAGTCCGACGTCGAGTCGGCGGGTCATGCGAACGTGGTTGTACTCGAGCCGGGTGAGACGCACTCGACATGACGACCGCGATCGTCCTGATCCAGGCCGAACGGTCCGCCCTGGCGACCCTGGGTGGCGAACTGGCCGACCTCGACGGCGTCGCCGAGGCGTACTCGGTGACCGGGGACTGGGACTTCGTCGCGATCCTCCGGCTGCGCGAGCACGACCAGCTCGCGCAGGTGGTGACCGGCCAGCTCTCGCAGCTCGAGGGGGTCAGTCGGACGCAGACGATGGTCGCGTTCGGGGTCTATTCGCAGCACGATCTCGAGGCGCTGTTCTCCGTCGGCCAGTAGGGCGCAAGCGCCAGTGGGGGCGCGGCGCCGGCGGGATGGGGCGCGGCGCCGGGGGTGGGCGCGGCGCCGGCGCGGGAGTAGGCGCGGCGCGAGCCGCGGGCGGTCCCACGGGTCCGCTCGAGTGCGGACTGGCACACTCCGCGCGTGCGAGTCGCGGTCGTTGCCGAGTGGTACCCGTCGCCGTCGGATCCTGTTCACGGGATCTGGGCGCATCGCCAGGCGCTTGCGGCGATCTCATCCGGGGCCGAGGTGCGGGTGCTGGCGCTGCGCCGGCCGGTGCCGCCGCTCGCGGTGGCGCGGCGGCTGGCCCGGGTGCCGCCGGATGTCGCGGCGCTGCGCAACTGGGGGCAGGGCGCCCGCCAGTCGCTGCGGCCGATGGCGCTCGATGGAGTGCAGGTACAGCCGGTGGCGTGGCTTGGGCCGCCGCGACCGATCTCCTACGGCAGCTGGGGATACTGGATGGCGCCGCCGCTGGGGCGTGCGCTCGGGCGGCTGTACGACTCGTGGCCATTCGAGGTCCTCCACGCGCACACCCTCGCTCCGGCCGGCCATGCCGCCGCGCGCTGGATCAGGGGCCGGCCGGCAGATCGGCGCCCGGCATTCGTCGTCTCGGCCCACGGCCCCGACATGATCCAGGTGCCGGAGCGAAGCTCGGTCGGGCGCCGGGCGTGCGTCGCCGCCTTGCGCACCGCCGATCTCGTCCTGGCCAACAGCACGTGGACGCGGCGGCGCTGCGGGGAGCTCGCAGGGGCGCCGCTGCCAGTGTCGGTGGTGCACCTTGGCGCGGATCTGGTTTCGAGTCCGCCGGCGCGGAATGGCGAGCTGCAGCTGGTGACGGTCGCGCACCTGCAGGCGCGCAAGCACCACGACGTGGTGCTGCGGGCGCTCGCGCAGCTCGATCCGCCGCGTCGGCCACGGTACCTGGTGATCGGCGACGGCGAGTGTCGCGAGCCACTGGAGCGGCTGGCGCTGGAGCTGGACCTCGGTGACCGGGTGCGGTTCCTCGGGCAGCTGCCCAACCAGCAAGCGGTCGCCCAGGTGGCGGCTTGCGATCTGTTCGTGATGCCGGGGGTCGAGGAGCCGTTCGGGGTTGCCTTCGTGGAGGCAATGGCGGCCGGCGTGGCCGCGATCGGAGGGCGTGGGGAGGGTGGGCCCGAGGACATCGCGGCCGCCGGTGAGGGGATGGTGCTGGTGGCGCCCGGCGACGTCGACGAGCTCGCCTCCGAGCTCGAACGGCTGTGTGCCGACCGCGTCGAGTTGCGCCGGCTCGGGGCGGCGGCACGCGCCACCGCCGCTGCGAACTTCACCTGGGAGCTGTGCGGGGAGCGGACGGTCGCTGCCTATCGCGACGCGCTCGCGGCAACTCCCGACGCGCCCGCAGCAACTCCCGACGCGCCCGCAGCAACTCCCGACGCGCCCGCAGCAACTCCCGACGCGCCCGCGGCAACTCGCTCGCGAGGATGAGCGCCGACGTCGATGTGTTGCTGCTGTCGCTCGGGACGACCGAGGGGCTGCGGATCGCCGACGCGCAGTTGGCCCGGATGCTCGAGCAAGCCGGCGCCTCGGTGGCCGTACTTGGCACGCGGATCGGCGCCACGGACCGGCTGCGGCGGGGCTATCCGGTCAATGACGTCGTCGAGGCGATCGCGGCCCGGCGTGCGCTCGAGGCCGGGCTGCGGCGACACCGCCCTCGTGCGGTGGTGTTCTCCACCACCACCGCGGCGATGCTCGCCGGCCGGCCGGAGGCTCCGTTTGCGGTGTGGCTGGATTCGCCGGCGCGGCTGAACCGTCCCGGCCGGCGCAACGCAGTGTTGCACCTGCTCGAGCGCCGCCAGCTGGCGCGGGCTCGCCTCGTGCTGCTGCAGAGCCCGCAAGCGGCGGCGGCGCTGCCCGCGAGCGCCAGCCCCTCGCTGGTCGTCTCGCCACCGATCCCTCCCGCGCCGCCGCACATCGGCGCTGGCTCCCGTGAGCCATTGGTGGTCGGCTACACGCCCGACCCGAAGGCCAAGAGCCTTGCACTGCTGTGCGCAGCGTGGTCTGCGACCAACGCGCCGGGCACGCGCATGATCGTCACCGGGATCCCGCCCGCGCGGGCTCACGCGTTTCTGCAGCGGCGTGGATTATCGCTGCCCGCGAATCTCGAGCTCGCCGGCATGGTGCCCCAGGCCGAGTTCCGCGCGCTGCTCGGTCGGGCCCGCGCGTTCGTGAGTGCCGCGCGTTGGGAGGACTTCGGCCTGGCGCCGCTCGAAGCGCTCGACGGGGGCGCAGCGCTGGTCTGCGCGCCGGCCGGCGGTCCGTTCCCCGCGCTGGCGATCGCCCGTGAGCTGGCGCCGCAGTTCGTGGCGGCGGACCGCAGCCCGCGGGCCCTCGCCGACGCGCTGGAGGCGGCGCTTGCCACGCGCGAGTCCGAGCTCGCGGCCTACCGGGAGGCCGCCCACGCACGGCTGGCGCCATACCGGCTGGAGGCAACCGTGAAGCGGCTGCGCGATGACGTGCTGCCGGTGCTGCTGCGGGGGTAGAGCTCCACCGGCGGAGCGGGTCCTGGTCAGCGGCCGCGCCGATGCGCGGCGGTGATGATGGCCGAGACGAACGCGTCGACATCGCGACCGTCGGTCGCCGCATCGATCGCGCGGCTCTCGGCGCCCATGCGCCGGCGCAGCGCGCCATCGGAAACCAGCCGTGCCAGTGCGGCGCTGATCTCCTCGACCCGGTCCGGCTCGATCAGCACGGCGTTCCGGTGCTCGATCGCGACATCGCCCACGGCGCCGGCGGCGCGGCTGCAGATGATCGGCAGCCCGGCTGCGGCCGCCTCGCGGACCGCGACGCCGAACGGCTCATAGGTGCTGACGAACGCGCCGATATCGGCGCCGGCGTATAGGTGGGGCAGCTCGCTCGGCGGCACATGGCCGCGGAAGCGGACCGGTACTCCCAGCCGCTCGCCGAGCTGACGTAGCTCGGGCTCGAGGAAGCCGGTGCCGGCGATCTCCAGCCGTGCCTGCTCGGGCGAGAGCGACGCCCGCGCGAACGCCTCGAGCAGGGTCGCGAAGTTCTTGTCTGGTACCAGCCGTCCGACGCTGATCACGGTCAACGGTCGGCTTCCGTCTGAGGTCCGGGTCGCCGCCGCGGCGCGGACACGGTCGAGGTCGGCCGACTGCAGCGCCACGGCGATTCGCTGCGGCGGCACGCCGAAAGCCAGCAGCCGCTCCCGTGCCGCCGAGCTCACCGCGATCACGCCGTCGGCGATGCGCGCGACCCGGCGGTGCAGAGCCTGCTGGGCGGCCGACAGCATCGCGTCCATTCGGGGCGTGCATTCGGTGAGTACCACATAGGCGCGCCCGTGGGTGCGACACCACCACAGCGCGCGCAGCGAGGCTGGCCCGTACTCCGAGGCGACCACGCAGTCGGGCTCCGCGCTGCGCAGGGCACGCTCGAGTCCGCGGGGCCAGACGATCGGGGTTCGACCGGGCCGGCTGTGCTGCCAGGAGCGCAGATGGCGCGCGGGGTACGGGTGCTCGGTCGCGAACCACTCCGCCGCGACGTTCCAGCTCGGCTGGCGCGCCGACTGGTAGATGACCGTCAGCTCCAGCTCGTCACGCTCATGTAGGGCGCGGAACAACGGCTCGCGGTACGGCGCCGGGGCGGGCGGCACGATCACGCAACGAAGCGGCGGGCGAAGCTCCCCCATCGGCAGGGCAAGCTTGGCACAACCGCCGCCGGCGCCGGACGTCACGCCGGGCGGACGCGGCGCCAGCTTATGCTTGCGCTCCGGGGCCGCGCTCGAACCAGCTCGAGTGATCTTTCCAGTCGTGCGCCATCAGCGCGCCGCCGGTGGCGATGACGGCGAGGAGCGGTGAGCGGGGGTCGCGCTCGACGATCAGGCCGACGCAAGCGAGCGCTGCGACGACCGTCCCGGTGGCGCCGTGATGGCAACGCTGTCCGAGGATCCAGACGCGATGGCGCAGCGCGTCGTACTCAACGACTCTCCGCTTAGGATATGCACCGGTCCTCGGCATCTGGGCTGCCCCATCTCGAGGCCAGATATCGGCCTCTATGCTAAGAACGTGGGTCGCCACGTCGCTTTTCTAGGACTGCTGCCCCTTTTCCTGGCGATCGGTGCGTGCGGGGGCTCTTCGCACTCCACCGCGGCCCAGAGCGGATCGGGCAGCTCTGCAAACACCTCGCCAGCGGCGACATCGTCGACGACGACGTCCGGAAGCTCGAGCGCGGCTCACACCACGACCGCCGCTCGCACGACGACTGCGGCGGCCACGACTGCCCCCGAGGGCCAAGCTACGGCCACCCGCGGGAATCAAACCGCGACGCCCCCGCCGAGCGGCGGCGCGGCCGTGGGGCCGGGCGGCTCGAGCCGCGGGAAGACCAAGCCGACCGGTGGCTCAACCGACGTGCGAGTTCCCGCCACGTTCACGATCCGATCCGGCGACCGGCTCGATCCGCAAACCGTATCCGCCCCAGCGTTCCTGGCGGTGCGGGTCACCGTGAGCTCCACAGACGGCAGGGCACACCACGTGGTCGTGCATACGCCGGCGCCGCAGTTGCTGTCCGTGCCCGCCGGCGGACGCGCGTCGATCCTCATCCCCGGACAGCGAGCCGGCCAGTATCCGATCGACGTCGATGGCAGCGCGCGGGGGGCGCTGCTGATCGGGGGCGAACCGGGACCATGAGTTCCTGAAAGGGTCGGGTCCCTCAACGGCCACGGGGGCCCTTGCGCGGCTATAGCTTGCTCCGCGCGTCGGGCTTGACGCGCCCTTTCAGCCTATTCGCGACCCCACCTCGGCCCCGCGATCTGGCCGCAGCAGGACTACCCCGAGCTGATCGTCGAGCGCGCCAAGCACGAGGACCTCGGAGGAGACAGGGCCGATGCGCCGAGGCGGGAAGTTGACGACCGCGACGATCAGGGTGTCTCGTAGCTCCTCGCGCGCATAGTTCGTGATCTGCGCCGATGAGCGCTTGACGCCCACTTCCGGTCCGAAGTCGATCGTGAGCTTCCACGCCGGCACCCTGGCCTCGGGAAAGTCGTCGACTGCGATCACCCTGCCGACGCGCATGTCGACAGCGTTGAAGTGATCGATGTCGATCACGGACGGTGCTACGAGGTAGGCGGTGAGCCGGCGGCGCCGACGCCAGACCCGCCGGGGCCCGACCCGCCGGCATTCGTGCCCGGATCACTTGAGCCGCCGATCCCGCCCGGGCCGCCCGGCGTCGTTGTCGTCGGGGTCGTGGTGGTGGTCGGCGGCGTAGTGGTCGTCGTGGTGGAGGTAGTGGTGGTGGTAGTGGTGGTCGAGGTCGTTGAGGTCGTGGTCGTCGGCAAGGTCGTACTCGTTGTCGTCGGCGCCGGCAACGTGGCCGGTGCGGTGTCGGTCGTCCCGGCGTTAGGGCCCGTGGTGCTCGGCAGCACGGTCGCGTCAGTCTGCGTCTGCGTGTGACCCGGCACCGCCGCCGGGGGCTTCTTGGTGACCAGCTTCGCCGCCGGCTTGGCGGTTGCCGCCGCCGCCGTCGTCTTCTTGGGGGTCGCGGACTTCGTCGCGGACTTCTTTGCCTTGTGCGTGACCGGGGGCGAAGTCGCCTTCAGCTTGGCGAAGACATGGCGCGTCGGGCGCGGGGATACGTGCACCACGGGCACGAGGGCCGGGGGAAGGCGGGGCGGGAAGAGCCGCGTGGGCGGCTCCATGGTGGGGGTGCCCCGTCTGGTCTACCTCCACCGCGCCGGCGGTCACGAGTGCCGCAGCGGCGAGGCCGGCGGCGGCCTTGGTGGCGATCGCGCCGATGCCGGCCGAGACGAAGCCACCCGCGGTGGATCCGACGACGAGCGTCCCGCCGGCGGCGGTTCCGGCCGCGGCACCCGAACCCGCAGCGCCGGCGCCAGAGCCGGCCGCCGTCGCGCTCGAACCGGCGGAGTGGCCGAGGTGGGTGAGGGCGAGCTTCTTCAGGATCACGAGCGGACCAACCGGCAACAGCGCGGCAAGCGCCTTGTTCGTCTCCTTGAGCTGCCCCCGGAATGTCTCGCAGCGCGTGCAGCTGCGCAGATGGCGGCGTACCAGCGGAGACGGGCGGCGTTGGAGGCCCTCGGCGATCTCGCCGAGCTCGATCCGGACCTCTTCGCAGGACAGGATGCGCGCCTCGGCGGCCTCGGCAAGCGAGATCCGTGCCCGGACGAGGAGCGACTTCACGCTCGGCACGGTCGTCTCCATCGCCTCCGCGATCTGCTCATAGGAGAGCGCGTCCATCTCCCGCAGGACGAGCGCCGTCTTCTGCGTCTCCGGAAGCTCACTGATATCGCCGACCAGGAGCCGGAACTCCTCGCGCTCGTGGACCTTGTCGGCGGTGCTCGCACCATTGTCAGAGAGGTGGACGTCCATCGAGTCGACGCCCACCGCCTGGATGCGCCGCAGGTGGTTGAGGCAGCGGTTGCGGGCGATCCGGTAAAGCCACGGCCGGACGTTGATCGGGCGATCGTCGGCGAGCATGGCGTTGAAGGCGGCGGCGAGCACCTCCTGCAGCACGTCCTCCGCGTCCTCGCGGGAGCCGAGCAGGTGGCGGCAGAACGCCAGCAGCCGGGAGCTGTAGCGACTGACGAGCACCTCGAACGCCGTCTGGTTGCCGCGGCGCACCAACGCGACCAGGCGCTCGTCGGACTGGAGCCTCAGCAACGGGGAGCGTCCGTGCAGGCTGAGTGCCCCGGAGTATTTCAGTGCTGAGACTTCCATTCCGCGGTCTGAGGGCCCAGGCCGGCGCGAGGACCCCTCGTAAGCAGGACACGGTAGCAGCGCATTAGTTGCGGTTAACTAAGGAAAACGTCGCGTACGTGATTAACATCCGGCCGGCGCCCGGGTAGACAAACAGGCAAAGTCCGCGCACTTAAAATGCGCTGCTCGCAAGAGCTTGCGGGTTCGAGTCCCGCCCCGGGTATCTGCTCCGCCCTTCGGTGGCCGGTGGCCGCTTGCGATCGCTAGGCCGCGGTGGCGGCGCGGGCGCTGCGGTCGCTCGTCTGCGCGAGACCGTCCAGCAGGAACTCGGCGAGTGCGCGGTCGCCGCTGATCTCGAGGCCGTCTCGGTCGCGATCGGGTGAGAACGCGCTGATCCATGCGGCGCTATCGCCGCGCACTCTGGCGGCGGGATCCTCCGCGGGCCGTTCGGCCAGCGTCACGCTGTCGTCGGCCAGCGTGAACGAAAAGCTGGCCGCCGCATCGTCCTGCCGGCCGTCGCTGATCGTGAACTCGATCGTCGCCCGCGCGCCCGAGGGCTGGACGAGACCCGGTGCCAGCCTGAAGATCGCGCCGATGTCCACGTTCTCCGAGGCCCGGGGCGGTCCCCACGCCCATTCGTAGCCCCAGCGGGCGAGCTCGGCGAGGATCGGCATCAGCTCGCGGGCGCGCTCGGTCAGCTCGTAGTCGACGCGGGGGGGAACCTCGCGATAGCGCTTCCGGGTCAGCATCCCGTCGGCGACCATCCGGTTCAGTCGCGAGCGGAGCTGCTCGGTCGAGATGCCCGGGAGGACTCGTTGGAGCTCAACGAACCGGCGCGGACCGGCTGCCAGGTCGCGGACGATCAGCAACGTCCATTTATCGCCGACAAGGTCGAGTGCCCGTGCGTCCGGAGACCACTGGTCGTAGGGATGGCGTTTGGGCGGTGGAACGTGAGGAATCGGGACGCCTCCCGTCGGGAAACCTACCTACCAAGTTTGAGTCTAACGAATTGCTTGCGCCCGCAAGCCATTTCATGAGCCAATTCGTCAAGTTGGCGCGAGTTTTCCGGCGGTGCTTCGTTTACGGTGGTATGGGAGATCTGATCGTGCTCGCCGAGCGCCGTGCGGACCGTTCCCGGCCTACCGGAGGCCTTCGCCCGGCGTTCTTCTTCGATCTCGCTTGCCCGTTCTCCTACCTCATCGCCGAACGGGTCGAACGGGTGCTGGGAGACATCGCGTGGATTCCAACGGCCGGGGCGCTGTTCCGCACGGGCGCGCGGTGGTCACCTCCGGCGGCGGTGCGGGCACACGCCGAGACCCTCGCGGTCGCGCAGCGGGTCCCGCTGGTGTGGCCGGACAACTTTCCCGCCGAGACTCCGGCGGCGCTCCGGGCCGCCGCGCACGCGGCGGAGCTCGGCGCGGGATCCCGCTTCGCGCTCGCCGCCAGTCGGCTGGCGTTCTGTGGCGGGTTCGACCTCGAGGATCCGGAGGTCCTGGCCGAGGCAGCGGCCGCCGCGGGGATCGGCCTGAAGGATTGTCTGCGGGCCGCGGGTGACCCGAGGCGTGACCGGGACTTGCGCGCCACCGGATACGGGCTGCGGGCCCGGGGGGTGCGGCGGCTTCCGGCGATCCGGGTCGGCCGCGACTGGTTTGAGGGTGACGGTGCGCTCGCGGAGGTTGCCGCCCTGCTGCGTTCGCGGCCGGTATTCGCGGTCTGAGCCACTCGAGGCGGCCAAGGGTACGACGTCGCGGAGGGGTGGCGGGCTCGCGAGCGGCTCACCCGCCGGCAGCGACAAGCGCGCCGCCACGGCCGCATCACCGCCGGTCAGGACGATGCCGTGGTCCGGGCGGCGTAATGTGTCGCCCATGCAGGACCCCATCGACCGCGGGGCGGCGCCTGGTCCGGCGCAACTTGGGACTGGCGGTCGCAGTGCTCCACGGCGCCGTCGCGCGGGCGGATGGTCACCGCCTCGGCCCCTGATCGCGGTCCGGCGGTTCTGGAATCTGGCCTGGGAGGCGAACATCACCGGGCAGTCATCGATGGTCGCGTACAACATGCTGCTCGCGGTCGTGCCGGTCGCCCTGCTGGGACTGTTCGTGGCCGGGCAGGTGCTCTCGAGCGAGGCGATCCAGCGCAGCGTGCTGACCGACCTGCGGGAGCTGTTTCCGGGCACCACGCAGGACACGCTGAACGACCTGCTGTCACAGGTCAGGAGCTCGACGACCAGCACCGGCGTGCTCGCGCTGGTGGCTAGCCTGTGGCTCGGCACCTCGTTCTGGGGCGCGCTCGACACGAGCTTCAGCCGCATCTACGGTTGCACGGGCCGCAGCTGGATCGCGCAGAAGCGCTTCGGGATCGTGATGGTCGGCGTGGTCCTCGTGTTCATGATCGCGACAGTGTCGCTGCCGACGGCCCAGAGCATCCTGCAGGCGGGAGCCGAGGACCTGCCGTTCGATCTCGCCCGGATCACCGACCTCGTCTACGCAATTTCGCTCGGCGTCGGCGTGGTGCTGCTGTTCGGGTGCCTGGCGCTGATCTACGCGCGCGTGCCCAACCGATCGATTCCGTGGCGCGCGGTGTGGCCCGGTGCGCTGGGCGCGACGATCGCGATCTCGGTGGTCGACTACGCGTTTCCCGTGTACCTGTCGAGCATCTCGACGATCGCCCGCTTCGGAACGACCGTCGTGTTCATCCTGATCGTGCTCGGCTGGTTCTACGTGCTCGCGGTGATCATCCTCGGCGGTGCGGTCGTCAATGCATTGCGACTGCCCGCTGATGAATAGCGCACCCGTGTTAGCGTCCCGGCTTCGATGGCCACGGAAACGACGACCCAGCTGCACGGCGGACGGCTGATCGCCAAGCGGCTGCGCGCGCACGGGGTCAGCAAGCTGTTCACCCTGTCCGGCGGCCACCTGTTCTCGATCTACGACGGTTGCCGCGCTGAGGGGATCGAGTTGATCGACGTCCGCCACGAGCAGACGGCCGCGTTTGCCGCCGAAGGATGGGCGAAGGTGACGCGGTCGGTCGGCGTGTGCGCAGTGACCGCCGGACCCGGCGTCACGAACGGGATGAGCGCGATCGCCTCCGCCTCGCAGAACGATTCGCCGATTGCGGTTCTGGGTGGGCGAGCGCCGCAGTTCCGCTGGGGACAGGGATCGCTCCAGGAGATTGATCACGTCCCGTTCGTGCGGCCGCTCGTGAAGCTCGCCGCGACGGTCTCGGCGACCGCGGAGATCCCCGCGCTGGTGGACGAGGCGATCAGCACCGCGCTGACTCCGCGCTCCGGTCCGACGTTCCTCGACTTCCCGCTCGACCAGGTGTTCATGGAAGTGCCCGAGTCCGCCCCCGCTCCGGTCCCGGGGCCGCGGCGCCCCGCCGAGCGCGGACCCCGGGGCGATCGATCGGGCGGTAGCGCTCCTGCGCGATGCCGGGCGGCCGGTGATCATGGCCGGCACGGGTCTGTACTGGGGCGGGGGAGAGGACGCGCTGCGGGCGCTGGCCGAGGAGCTGCGGATCCCCGTGTTCCTGAACGGTCTCGGCCGCGGCTGCCTGCCCGCGGACCACGAGCTGTTCTTCTCACGGGCGCGCGGCGCCGGGCTAGCTGAGGCGGACGTGGCGCTCGTGATCGGCGTGCCGCTCGACTTCCGGCTGGGCTTCGGCGCCGCGTTCGCCCCGGATGCGCAGATCGTCGCGATCGACGTCGCCGAGCCGGAACGGGACCACCCACGCCCGGTCGCATCAGAGCTCTACGGGGCGCTCGAGGCGACGCTCGACGCGCTGCGCACGGGCGCGTCAGGCGGTGGGTCGGCGTCCGAGCGGGAGCAGTGGGTCGCATCGCTGCGCACCGTCGAGGACGAGAAGCGGGCGGCGGAGGCGAGCGAGCTCGCCGATCCGCGCGCGCCGCTTCACCCGATGCGGATCTACGGCGAGCTGTCGCAGCTGCTCGATCGCGACGCGATCGTGATCGGCGACGGCGGTGACTTCGTCTCATACGCGGGGAGGCTGATCGACTCGTTCGAGCCCGGTTGCTGGCTCGATCCGGGGCCGTTCGGCTGCCTCGGCTCGGGCCCCGGCTACGCGCTCGCGGCGAAGCTCGCGCGACCGGACCGCCAGGTCGTGCTGCTGCTCGGCGACGGCGCGTTCGGGTTCGCCGGAATGGAGCTCGACACCCTCGCCCGCCACGGCGTCGCGGTCGTGGCGGTGATCGGCAACAACGGGATCTGGGCGCTCGAGAAGCACCCGATGGAGTTCCTCTACGGCTACTCGGTCGCCGCCGAGCTGCGCCCCGGGACGCGATATGACCTCGTCGCGCAAGCGCTCGGCTGCCAGGGACAGTTCGTGCAGACGCCGGCCGAGCTGAGGCCGGCGCTCGAGCGGGCGTTCGAATCCGTCCAGCCGACGCTCGTGAACGTGTTGACGGACCCGAGCGTGGCGTATCCGCGAAGGTCGAATCTGGCGTAGCCTCTTAAGCGAAAACCGCCCGCGTTTGAGCGGGCGGCTTCCGATCCAGGTTCGGCCCAATCGGGACGGGCAGGGGTACGTGCCAGAAAGGGCCGTTTAGAGTGGCTCGGGCGGCGGGAGGCGCCGATGTCTGCGGCTTCGCCCGAACCTATGTTGGGGTTCAGAAAACGCTTGTGCGAGCCCTCACCCCAAAGCCATCATCGCGTCTGATCCCTGACCGGACAATCGTACATTCGTCCAGAGTTGGCCAGCCAGCCAGTGGACGCCCCCTGGACACATGGCCTGTCCCAGGAGGGCGCGCCCCTTGCGGGGGTGCGCTCTCCCCCATCTCGTCCACGAAGGAGCTCACGACTGCAGCGGCTCCCCGGTCTCGAGCAGCGTCTTCAGCCCACTGAGGACGAACATCCAGCCGTGCCCAAAGACGCTGGCCGCCGTCTTCGGCGAGTGCTCGAGCTGATCGTGGATCACCGTGAGCTGGCACACGCCGTGCTCGGCGGGCTCGATCTCCCACCTCACGCGGCTCGTGGGCTCGGCCCCCATCTCGGGGTCGTAGAGGGAGCGCCAACCGTGAACCAGCCGGCGGGGCGGATCGGCCTCGATGACCGACTCGTCTCCCCACACCGAGTCGTCGGGGCCGAGCGAGCGGTACCTGCCGTCGGCGACGCTGATCCGGGCGCCATGGAAGTAGCGCGCGGTGAACTCGGGCGTGGTGATCGCTTCCCAGATCTGCTCGGGCGTGGCCTTGATGAACACCTGGTAGACCTGCGTGGGGGGTGCTTCGACGGTTGTCGTCATGCGGGTTCCTCCAACTCGTGTTTGAGATTCGCGAGCGCCGCGACGCGACGCTCCGTGTATTTGTCGATCCACCGGTCGTGGATCTGCCGGATCGGGACCGGATTGAGGTAATGCAGCTTCTCGCGGCCGGACCGGCGGGGGACGACGAGGCCGGCTTCCTCGAGGACCTTGAGGTGCTTCATCACGCCGAAGCGGGTCATCTCGAGCTCGGACTCGAGCTCGGTCAGCGTCAGCCCCTCGCGCTCGAACAGGCGGTCGAGCAGGTGGCGGCGGGTGCAGTCGGCGAGCGCCTTGAAGACCCGGTCGTCGTCCATGGCCGAGATAATAGGTGACTATTTGGTCACGTGTCAAGCATGGCAGGCGCGACGGTCCGGCTAGCGCCCAGGCTGGTTAGGCGGCCAGTCCGAGCGCGGCTCGGTCTGGCGAATCACCCTGGCTTAGCGCCACCAGGTCGACGACCTTGCCACCCTGGGTGAAGCCGGCCGACTCGATCGATGAGATGTTGTCGCTCAGCCACCCCTTGGCGAACTGGAACCCGTACTGCGTGCCCTGCGCGTAGTTGCGGAACGTCGTGCTGGCGCCAGTAGCGATCACGTCGGGGTCGCTCGAGGCCGAGCTTGGGCTCGCCTCGACGCCCGAGTCACCGCTGCTCTCGACGACCACGCTCCCGGCGTTGAACGCCTGCTCGTTGAACTGACGGGTGATGTCCTGGGTGCTGTCCGGGATCGGATATCCGCCGAACGACTCGCTGAACACGTCGGGGTGATCGTGGGTCAGCGCGTAGTCGAGGCCCTCGAGAATCGTCGAGTTGAAGGCCGAGTTCGAGTTGCCGAACACCTTCATCACGTCGAGCGTGGCGCCGGGAGCGACGCCGCGAACCTTGATGTCGCATCCCGCGGGAAGCGGGTGCGCCGGGTTGACGAACTGTGAGATGTCGTACGTGGTGTTGCCCTGAGCGGCGACCGAGCTGACGTCACCGAACGCCTCCAGGCCATTGGTCGGCGCGACCGGGCCGTCGCCGCTGAAGTCCTCGTAGTCGGCGATCACGTGCTGGCCGTCGGGCCGGATCAGGTCGGGGTTGTTGACGTCGACCCCGTCGGCAAAGGTCGCGACCTTCACGCCCGCGCCGGTGGCCAGGTTCGCCGCCTGGGGGGTGCTCGGGTCGTTGAAGGCGGTGTGGGTCGTCTGCAACGCCTCGGGCTCGAGTAGCGGGTTGCTCGCGGTGCCACAGAGCTGCTGGCCGCTCGGAGTCGTGGTGCCGGGCGCGGAGGAGGCACCGGAAGCGCTGGAGCTCGCGGCCAGCGGGCCGTTGATCGGCCCGGGCAGCTGGACGACCGTGTCGGGCACGACCTGGGCCACGGCCGCGCTCTTCTGCAGCGACGCGCGCTCGCTCGCCGAGACCGCCGCCGCGAACGCGTTCAGGGCGTGGTACTGCCGGTAGACGCGACCGCCGGCGCGCGCGACCTGGTTCAGGATCGTGGTGTTGCCGAACCTCTCGGCCCGGATCCGCGTACCCATCCGCCGCCTGGTCGCCGGGATCGCGTTGTACTGGTTGCGCAGGATCACGATCACCCGCGACGAGGTGCCGCGGCTGGCCGACAGGGCCCTGTGGACGGACAGCCCGCTGCGGTGGCCGCCATGCGCAAACGGGCCGCTGTGATGCGTGGCCCGACCGACCGCGGCTCCAAGTCCAATCAGGGCAAACGCAAGTATCGCCGTTCCCGCTACGAGAACCAGCCGGCGTCGCACGAATCGCACCTTGTTCCTCCCTCTCTTTTCGGCCCTGCCTGAGGGACAGAGCTTCGGGTTCCCCCCCGGCGGCGCTCTTATATCACTCGTGGGTTCGCCGCGAGCCGGTTCTCAGCCGTTAGCCAGACCCAGGGCGGCGCCGCGCAGGATGTCGTGCTCTGAGACCTCGACCCGGTCGAGGCCGAACAGCTCGAGCACGCAGAGCAGGATCACCACGCCGGCGACGATCGTCGGCGCCCGGGCCGGGTCCAGACCCGGCGTCGTTCGCCGCTCGGCCAGTGGCACGCTCGCCAGCCTGGCGAGGATCGTCTCGCACTCGGATCTGCTCAGCACGTAGCCATGGACTTTCTCGGGGTCGTAGGGCTCGAGCTCCTGGGCGATCGCGCCGAGCGAGGTCGCGGTCCCGGCAACGGCGATCGCGTGCTCCACCTTCGTTCGTCGCTCGGCCGGGACGCCGTCCTGGAGGATCGCCCGCACGTCATCGGCGAGACGTTGTAGTTCCGCGTCGGTCGGCGGGTCGGTGTCGATGCAGCGCTCGGTCTGGCGCACCACGCCGGCCTGATTCGAGACGTGGAACTCGGCCCCGCGGCCAGTCCCGATCACCAGCTCGGTCGAGCCGCCACCGATGTCGATGACCAGCGTCGGCGTGCTGTCGCCGGGGTCTCGCTCGCTGGTGGCGCCGAGGAAAGTCAGCCGCGCCTCCTCGTCACCGCTGAGGATGTGCGGCGTGAGGCCATAGCGGTGCTGCACCGTGTCGGCGAACTGATCGCCGTTGGCGGCGTCGCGGACCGCGCTGGTGAGCACCGCCAGCGCGGTGCCCGCGTCATGGCGGTCGATCAACTGGCGATAGTCCGCGAGCGTCGAGTACACCCGCTCCATCGCGTCGTCTTGCAGGCGGCCGTCGGCGTCGACGCCCGCGCCGAGGCGGGTGACGACGGTACGTCGCTCGAGCTCATTCCTGACGTGCCCATCCTCCACGTCGGAGATCAGCAGCCGCGTCGAGTTGGTGCCGATGTCGACGACCGCGACCCGCATCACTTCCCGCTCGCGATCGCGTTGACCGCGACCCGCATCACTTCCCGCTCGCGATCGCGTTGACCTGGTGGGGCATCGGCCGGCCGGCGAGCCCCGCCAGCAGGTTGTCGACCGCAAGATCCGCCATCCGGCTGCGGGCGGCCTCCGTGGCCGACCCGATGTGAGGCGTCACGATCAGGTTCGGCGCGTCGAGCAGCGGCTCATCGCGTCCGGGCGGTTCGGGGTCGGTCACGTCGAGCGCGGCGCCGGCGAGCCTGCCGTCGACGAGCGCTTGCCGGAGCGCGCGCTGGTCGACGATCTGACCGCGAGCGGTGTTGATCAGGATCGCGTTCGGCCGCATCCTCGCCAGCGCGGTGGCGTCGATCAGGTGGTGGGTCTCGGAGGTCAGCGGGCAGTGCAGGGACACGAAGTCTGACCGCTGCAGGAGCTCGTGGAGCGTCACCCCGGCGTTCGGCTCGGTGTGGATCACGGTCATCTCGAACCCCCGGGCCCGGTCGGCGACGGCGCGGCCGATACGTCCCAGCCCGATGATTCCGAGCGTCGCGCCGTGGACCTCCGCACCCAGATACCTCGCCGGCTCCCAGGTGAGCCAGTCCCCGTCCGTGACCGACACGAGCGCCTCGGGCAGCTTGCGCGCGGCGGCGAGCAGCAGCGCGAAGGTGAGATCTGCGGTCGCCTCGGTGAGCACGTCGGGAGTGTTCCCGACCGCGATCCCACGCGCGGCGGCCGCATCGAGATCGATGTTGTCGTAGCCCACCGCGTAATTTGAAATCGCGCGCAGATCCGGGCAGCGCTCGAGCAACGGTCCGTCGATGCGGTCGGTGAGCAGCGTGAGCAGCCCTTCGGCGTCAGCCGCGCGTGCCGTCAGCGCCTCGCGGCTCGGCGGCAGTCGCTCGGGCCAGACGTCGACCTCGTGCGCGGCCGCGAGCCGGTCGAGCGCCGATCCCGGAAGTTGCCGAGTGACAAAGCAGCGGGCCACGCGCGTGCATTGTTACTGCTCGCGAGCCCCGGTGGCGCCCGGAGCCCGCGGGACGGGATCGCGGGCCGGCGCCGATAGGTGAGGAGGGTGCGCTGCGCCAGGCAAACAGCGCCACCGCGCGCGCAGAGCCGACGCACCCCACCCACAACCTCATTGCCGCCGTTTCCGACCGTCCGGGCCGCCCGCCGCTCGACCATCACCTCTGCCGCCGTTTCCGACCGTCCGGCCGCCCCCCGCTCGACCATCACCTCTGCCGGGTCATCGTCCCGCCGCAACGACGAAACGTCAGCGTTTCGCCGGCGCCGCTAGGTCTCCGCCACGACCGCCGGCTGTTGCTCTGCCCCCGGTGCCTGAGCCTGCTGCCGGCGGGGCCGGACGTTGGGCAGACCGAACAGCGAGACCAGCGCGCCGGCGAGCGCGAACCCTGCCGCCACCACAAACGCGACCTGGAAGCCGCTCGTCAGCGCGGCGTGCAGGGTCGTCGCGCCGTGGTGCAGATCGCTGTTCGTGCGGGCGGTGGCGATCGCCGCCAGGATCGCCAGCCCGAGCGCTCCGCCGAACAGCCGCGAGGTGTTCACCAGGCCGGAGGCCAGCCCGGCCTCCTGTGGCGCGACCCCGGCGACCGCGCAGATCGTCGCCGGCACGAACGCGAGGCCGATGCCGATCGCCACCAGCAGCGACGGAGCCAGGACGTCGCCCAGGTAGGTGCCGTTGACCGCGATGTTGGCGAACAGCAGGAGGCCGAGCGTCTGCGCGGTCATTCCGATCACCAGCAGCCGCTTGGCGCCGAATCTGATCACCGAGCGTGAGGCGAGCGTGGCCCCGGCGACGATGCACAGGGTCATCGGCAGGAATGCCAGACCGGCTCTGATCGGCGAGTAGCCGAGCACCTGCTGCAGGTACAGGGAGACGAAGAACCACATCCCGAACGTGGCGCCGCCGACGAACAGCACGACCAGGTTCGCGGCGCTCAGCGTGCGCGAGCGGTAGATCCGCAGCGGCATCAGCGGCGCCTTCGCGAACAGGCCCTCGATCGCCACGAACGCCAGCAACAGGGCTACCCCGGCGGCCATCAGCAGGATCGTCGAGGCCGCTCCCCAGCCGGTCGCGTCGGTGCGGACGATCCCGAGCACCAGCAGCGACAGACCGATCGTCGCGGTCAGCGCCCCCGCCAGATCGAAGTCCCGCTCGGCGAGAGCCCGGCGTCCCTCGAAGATGTAGTGCCGGGCCAGCACCGCCGCGCCGAGGCCGATCGGAACGTTGATGAACAGGATCCAGCGCCAACCCAGGAGATCGGTGAGAACTCCCCCGAGCAAAACCCCGGCGGCGCCTCCGGCGCCGCCCATAGCACCCCAGATGCCGACGGCACGGTTGCGCGCCGCACCTTCCTCGAACGTGGTGGTGAGGATCGACAGCGAAGCCGGCGCGATCACCGCGCCGCCGAGACCCTGAATCGCCCGCGCCGCGATCAGCTCGCCCTGCGACTGCGCCAGGCCGCCGGCCAGCGAGGCCAGGGCGAACAGCGTCAGCCCGGCGACGAACACTCGCCGGCGGCCGAGGAGGTCGGCCGCCCGACCGCCCAGGAGCAGGAAACCCGCGAACGTCACCGTGTAGGCATTGACCACCCACTGCAGGTCCTGCTCGGAAAAGTGCAGGCCGCCGCGAATCGCCGGAAGCGCGACGTTGACGACCGACACGTCGAGAATGACCATGAACTGCGCCAGGCACGAGAGCAGGAGCGTGGCGCGAAGGTGGGGGTGCTGCGGGGCGGCGTTGGCCTCCATGTCCCTCCTATTGCCGGAGTACGATGATCTTCGAACACAGTAGCAACCTGTTCGATGTCCCTCGTACAATGGAAACGGATGAGCGCGGTGATACGTGAGGTGGCAGGGGATCACACGGCGGTGTACGAGTCGCTGGCGCATCCGACCCGTGAGGAGATCGAACTCGCGGGGGTGCTGCACGCGCTGAGCGATCCGATGCGGCTGCGGATCGTCGCCGGTCTAGCCGTCGTCAGCGAGCGCACCTGCGGGAGCTTCGACCTCCCGGTCGTCAAGTCCACCTGCACCCATCACTTCAAGGTGCTGCGCGAAGCCGGGCTGATCCGGCAGCGGCTCGAGGGGACCACGCGCCTGAACTCGCTCCGGCGCGACGATCTCGAGCACCGCTTTCCGGGGCTGCTGGACGCGGTTCTCCGCGGCGCCGGCGGGCGCTAGCCCGCGCGCGGGGGCGGTTTGCCGCTCACCCCACCCTCTGATCAAATAGTGAACCTATGACCACGACGCTCGAGATCGAGCGCCGGCTCCTCGGCCGCTCGCGGCTGACCGTGCCGCGGATCGCGCTTGGCTGCGGCAACTTCGGGGGCGTGGGCTCGACGCCGGCACTGTTCGGCCAGGGGTTGAGCGAGGATCAGGCGCTCGAACTGATGGACGCCGCGTGGGAGCTCGGGATCGACCACTTCGACACCGCCGATGCGTACGGGGGAGGGCGGAGCGAGCGGATGATCGGCAGCTGGATCCGCTCCCGGGGCCTCACGCCGGCGCTGACCACGAAGACCTACAACCCGATGGATGCGGGGGAGGACTGCGGTCTCTCGGCCGCGCGGATCGAGCGCCAGCTGCGCTCGAGCCTCGAGCGGCTCGGCGTCGAGCGCGTCGATCTGTACCTGGCGCACGATTTCGACCCGCAGACCCCGCTCCCCGAGACGATCGAGGCGTTCGAAACAGCGCAAGCCGCCGGCACGATCGGCGCCTACGGGGTCAGCAACTTCGACGCGGCCGCGCTCGAAGCGGCGCTCGCCGCCGGCTCGCCGCAGGCGATCCAGAACCAACACTCGCTGCTGGCGCGCGGCGACGAGGATCGCGTGCTGCCGCTGTGCGCCGAACGAGCCGTCGCGTATCTGGGGTTCAGTCCGCTCGCCGGGGGCTGGCTGACCGGCAAGTACCGCCGCGGCCAGCCGTTCCCGTCCGGTTCGCGGATGACCCGGCGGCCCGAGCCCTACGAGCGCCTGCTGAACGATCACACCTTCGATGCGCTGGAGCGACTCGAGACGCTCGCCGAGGCGCACGGCAGCTCGATGGCCGGCGCCGCGCTGGCCTGGCTGCTGGCGGACGATCGCGTGACGCAGATCGTGGTTGGCCCGGGGCGAGCGGACCAGCTCGAGCCGGTGCGCGAGGCGATCGCCCAGCCGCTCAGCGCGGACGAGCGGGCCGAGCTCGAGCGCGCCTTCGGCTGATGGGCGTGCTCGTGCTCAGCCACGACGAGGTGATCGCCGCGCTCGCGCCGGGCGCGTGCGCCGAGGCGATGGCGCAGGTGCTCGCGGCGCACGCACGCGGTGAGGCGTACATGCCGCTCCGCTCGATCATGATGCCGCCCGCGGCCGCGGGGTTCATGGGCCTGATGCCGGGCTGGCGCGGCGGGGAAGACCCGGTGTTCGCGCTCAAGGCGATCTGCCTGATGCCCGGCAACCCGGCGCGGGGGCTCGACGCCCACCAGGGGATCGTCGCGCTGTTCGACGGGGAGACCGGGATGGCGACGGCGATCCTCGACGCGTCGGCTCTGACCGAGGTCCGAACCGCGGCGGTCAGCGCGGTGGCGACGAATGTGCTCGCCCGCGAGGATGCGCGAGTGCTCGCGATCCTCGGCGCCGGCGTCCAGGCTCGCTCGCACCTCGATGCGCTCCGCCGGGTGCGCGAGTTCGAGCAGGTGCGGATCTACGCTCCGACGCGGGCGCACGCCGAAGCGCTCGTCGCCGAGCCGCCGCACGGCCACAGAGCCGAGCTGACCGTCTCCGCGACCGCGGAGGAAGCCGTCCGCGGCGCGGATGTGGTCGTGACCGCGACCAGCTCACGCGAGCCGGTGCTGCGCCGCGAATGGCTCGGCCCCGGCGTCCATGTCAACGCGGTTGGCGCCAGCACGCCGGCGGCGCGCGAGCTCGACACCGCCACCGTCGCCGCGAGCGCGCTGTTCTGCGACAGCCGCGAGTCGCTGCGCAACGAGGCGGGGGAGTTCCAGCTGGCGATCGACGAGGGGCTGATCGAGGGCGAGAGCCACGTCCGCGCCGAGCTGGGGGAGGTGCTGGCCGGGCTCGAACCCGCACGCCGAAGCGACGAGGAGCTGACCCTGTACCGCTCGCTGGGGCTCGCCGTCCAGGACCTGGCCGCGGCCGAGCTGGCGGTGCGATCGGCCCGCGCGCAGAACGCGGGCACCGAGGTTGAGCTGTGATCGAGCTGCAGGCGATCGAGGCCGCGCGGGCGCGGATCGCCGGCGCGGCGATTCGCACGCCGCTCGTCCGCCTGCACCTCAGCGAGGCGCCGGCGGAGATCTACCTCAAGCTCGAGACGCTTCAGCCGATCAACTCGTTCAAGATCCGCGGCGCGACCAACGCGATCCGCATCGCCTCGGCGCAGCGGCGCGCCCAGGGACTGGTCACGGCGAGCGCCGGCAACATGGCTCAGGGAGTCGCGTGGGCGGCGCGCGAGCTCGGCCTGAGCGCGACGATCGCGGTCCCCGAGCACGCACCGCAGGCCAAGCTCGCCGCGATCGAGCGGCTCGGCGGCCGGGTGCTCGAGCTGCCCTACGACGAGTGGTGGAACGTGATCGTCACGGGCCGGGTCGACGGCGTCGAGGGGCTGTTCGTGCACCCGGTTCAGGACGAGGCGGTGATGGCCGGCAACGGCACGATCGGCCTCGAGATCCTCGAGGACCTGCCCGACCCCGACGCCGTGGTGATCCCGTACGGCGGCGGCGGGCTGACCGTCGGCATCGCCAGTGCGCTGCGGTCGCTGCGCCCGCAGACCAGGATCTACACGGCCGAGCCGGCCACCGGCGCGGCCCTGGTGGCGGCCCGCAAAGCAGGGGGCCCGGCTGACGTCGAGTACCAGCCGAGTTTCGTCGACGGAGCCGGCAGCCGGCGCGTCCTCGACACGATGTGGCCGCTCGTGACGGCGCTGATCGACGATGCATTCGCGGTGCCGGTCGCGGACGCCGCCGCGGCAATCCGGACGATGGCCGAGCGAGTCCGCGTGATCGCCGAAGGCGCGGGAGCGCTGGCCGCCGCGGTGGCGCTGGCCGGGCGCGCCGGTCCCGGGAAGGTGGTGTGCATCGTGTCCGGGGGCAATATCAACCTCGGGAAGTTGGCCGAGATCCTTGAAGGAGGTGCGGGATGAGCGAGCCCGCGAGACCCGCCAGTGACGCGAGCGAGGACTTTCGGACCCCGGTCCTCCCGGGCCGGGGCGCGAGCGACTACGAGCGCTACCTGCGCACCGACGAGCTGCTGTCGCTGCAGAAGCCGCCGGCGGAGCAGGTCCACCGCGACGAGCTGCTGTTCCAGACCGTCCACCAGTCCTCGGAGCTGTGGCTGAAGCTCGCCGCGACCGAAGTCGAGGAGGCGGCGGCGCTGGTCGAGCGCGACCAGCTCGCGCCGGCGTTGCGGCTCCTGCGTCGCGGCGTCCTGTGCCTCCAGTACATCACCAACCAGCTCGACATGCTGGCCCAGATGGACCCGTGGGAGTACCAGCAGATCCGCGTGGTCCTCGGACACGGCAGCGGCTTTGACTCCCCCGGATTCAGGCGCCTGCCGCGCATCACGCAGCGGCTCGGCAAGGCGTTCGACCGCCAGCTCGAACGCGCCGGCCTCGAGCTCACCGAGCTCTATCAGCGCGGGCGGGAGTTCGAGGACCTCTACCAGCTCGCCGAGCTGATGACCGAGTGGGACGAGCGGATCTGGATATGGCGCTTTCGCCATTACGCCACGGTCGCGCGGGCGCTGGGGGAGGACACGATCGGCACCCAGGGAACGCCCGTGCAGGTGCTCGGCAAGCTGATCGCCCAGCGCCAGCTGCCGAGGCTGTGGGAGACGCGCAGCCGCCTGGTCGAGCTGTTCGACGCCGAGCGGGCCTCGGACTAGCTTCCGGCTGCGGAGCGAAGCCTGAGCGGACCTCGGATTAGCGTCCGGCTGCGGAGCGAAGCCCGTCGACCAGGCGGTCGACCTCGTCCGCCGTGTTGTAGTGGATGAACCCGATCCGCACCGCTTCGTGCTCGTAGCCGAGGCGCTTGTAGAGACCCAGCGAGTACCAGGAGTCGTGGGCCCACACGCCGATGTCCCGCTCGGCGAGATGGCTGGCCACGTGGGCGGCCGATACCCCCGGGACGTTGACCAGGAAGGTCGGCACGCGGCCGTCCATCCCGGGCAGCCCGTAGATCGTCAGCTCGTCGCCGATCGCTTCGAGGAACCGTTCCCCCAGCGATCGCTCGTACGGGGCGATCGCCTCGTAGCCGCCGATCGACTCGAGATAGATGATCGTGGCATTGAAGCCCGCCAGCAGCTCGTAGGGCATGGTGCCGGTCGCGAACCGGCGCCCGAGCGGCGTGCTCGGCGCCGGACGCGCCTTGTACGGGCGCCACAGCTCGGTCACCTGCGCGCGCCCGTAGGCCACGCCGAGGTGGGGGCCGCAGAACTTGTACGGCGAGCAGATCAGCACGTCGGCGCCGATCTCGCGCACGTCGATCGTGTGGTGGGCGGCGTAGTGGACCGCGTCGATCCAGGCAAGCGCGCCGGCGTCATGGGCCAGCTTGCAGACGCGTTGGGCGTCGACCACGGTCCCGACGGCGTTCGACGCCCACGCGAACGCCACCACCTTGGTGCGGGGACCGAGCTTGCGCTCGAGGTCCTCGTAGTCGAGCGTGGTGTCCGGCCTCAGCTCGACGTGGCGAACGACGAGGTCCCGGTCGCGGGCCAGCTCGAGCCACGGGGCGACGCCGCCGTCGTGGTCCAGCGAGGAGACGAGGATCTCGTCGCCGGCGTGAAGCTCACGCCCCGCAGTTCGCGACAGCGCGAAGTTCAGCGAGGTCATGTTCTGGCCGAACGTGATCTCGTGCGACTCGCAGCCCAGGAGCCGTGCAGCGCCCGCCTCGGCCTGCTCGAGGATCTCCTTGACGCGCACGCTCGTCTCGTACACGGCGCCGAGATTGGCGGCGGCCTCGCGCATCGCGCGGGCAACGGCGGCACCCACTTCGTCGGGAACCTGGGAGCCTCCCGGCGCGTCGAGGAACGCGAAGCCGCTCTGGAGCGCGGAGAACCGCTCCCGGATGGAACTGACATCGAACTGGCTCAGCACGTCCGCCATCGGCGCTCCTTTGGGCCGGCCCCGCCTGGCCCGATCGCGCGGCCTCACCTAACGCAATCGCAAGCTCGGGCAGGTTGCTTCGGCCCATTCGGGATGGTTTGATCAAGCCTACAAGATCAAAATCTGATCAAACCTGGGGGGAGTGAGGGCCTTTGAGCTTCCGCGTAGTCCGGGTCGCCGAGGCGAGCTGGCAAGGAACCGCGTCCGATGGCGGCGGTCGCCTGGAGCTCGGAAGCGGGGCGTTCGAGGGTCCGTACTCGTTGCGCGCCCGGGTCGAGGAGATCGAGCGGGCGACCAACCCCGAGGAGCTGATCGCGGCGGCCGAGGCGGGATGCTTCACGATGTCGCTCGCGAACCTGCTCGGCGAGGCCGGTCACCCGGCGCGGGATCTGCATACCACCGCGAAGGTCTCACTCGAACAGGCTCAGAGCGGTTTTGACATCACCCGGATTGCGCTCAGCACACGCGCCGATGTGCCCGGACTCGACGCCGCGGCGTTTGCGCAGATCGCCCAGGAGGCGAAGGACTGCACGGTCTCGAGAGCGCTGGCGGGCACCGAGATCACGCTGGAGGCGAACCTTGCAGGCGCCTGACCGCGGCCCGGCGCGATGCAGGCGGTTGCCCCGGCCCTGGCGAATCTGGAACCGTGATCTGTGACCCTCGCGCTCGAACAGACCGTGCTCGAGCTGATCCCGCGGCACCCTGCCACGCGAGCCACCGGGACCGCGGAGGAGGTGCTGTTCGTGCTCAGCGGTGAGGGCACGCTCGAGCTCGCCGGCGCGAGCTACGAGCTCGAGCGCGAGACCGGCGCGTACCTCAGACCCGGGGAGGAGTACGCACTCGAGGCTCGTGGAAGCGAGCTGATGCGGGTTCTCTCGGTGCAGATTCCGGACCCGATCCCGGGCGCGCCGGACCCCGTCCCGGGCGCGCCGGACATAGAACGCCAGGTCGTGCGCCGGCTGGAAGACCAGCACGCGCAGGCGGCGAGCACCGCGCGCGAGTTCAGGATCGTCGCCGATCCGCGCAGCGGGCTGCGATCGGCGACCCAGTTCGTCGGCTACATCCCGGCCGCGCGGGCCCCCGAGCACTTCCACACCTACGACGAGGTGATCTACGTGCTCGACGGCGAAGGCACGCTGCACGCCGGTGGCGCTCAGCGATCGGTGGCGGAGGGCTCGAGCATCGAACTGCCGGCCCGCACCGTCCACTGCCTGGAGAACACCGGCCAGGAGGTGATGCGGATCGTCGCAGTCTTCAGGCCGGCCGGTTCGCCGGCCGCCGCCTACTTCCCGGACGGCACGCCGGCTCATCCCAGCGCGCCGCCCCTATCGGATTGAGACATCACAGAGACAGGCATCCCCAGACGAGGAGGAGACACAAAGTGAAGGGACGCATGATCATCGCCGCGACGCTGCTCGCCGCGCTAGTCGTGGCGGGCTGCGGCAGCAGTAAGAAGAGCAGTAGCACCAGCACCACGGCCGCCGCGAGCACGAGCAACTCCAAGTGCGTTGCGTCGATCGCAATCGAGGGCCCGTTCACCGGTCCGGTGGCCCAGATCGGCCTCGAGCAGCTGCATTTCGCGCAGCTGGCGGTGGCCAACGACAACGCGGCGAACCACACCAATGTGACCCTCGCCCAGGACGACACGCAGCTGACACCGTCGATCGCGGTTGCCAAGACCCAGTCGATCGTCGCCACCAACGCGGTCGCCGTGGTCGGGCCGGCTGGCAGCCAGGAGGTCGAGGCGGTCGGCCCGATCTTCGCTAAAGCCGGGATCGCGTTCGTGTCGGGATCGGCAACGCTGCCGGCGCTCGGCGCGAGCGGCAAGAACCCGACGTTCTTCCGCGTGGTCCCGGACGACGACGTCCAAGGGCCCCAGGACGCGAACTACATCGTCGCCCACCTGAAGCCGAAAGCGGTGATGATCATCGACGACGACGAGGCGTATTCGCAGGGCCTCGTGAAGGTGATCGTGCCGGTCCTCCAGAAGGCGGGCATCAAGGTCACTCACCAGACCATCAACGGCACCGACACCGGAGCGACCCTGTCGGGCGCGCTGTCGTCGCTGGTCACGAAGCTGACGCCCGACCAGACGGTCACCGTGTTGCCGTGGCAGACGGCCACCCAGGCCCAGCAGTTCGGCCTCGACGCCAAGCAGCAGGGCAAGAAGACAATCCTGTTCGGAACCGACGGCACGAACTCGCCAACCCAGTTCAAGATCCCCAACAGCTACGTGTCCGCGTTCGGCCCCGACATCTCGACTTCGAGCAGCGCGCTCGACAAGTCGATCGTCACCGGGGTGGCGAAGTACGGCCCGTACGGGTCGTTCGGCCTCCCGACCTACGAGGCGACGGACGTCGTGATGAAGGCGATCGCGTCGGTCTGCAAGGCCGGCCAGACGCCGAGCCGTTCGAACGTGCTGGCCGCGGTCAAGAAGACGAACATCCCGGCAGCGGCGAACCCGCTGGGCATTCCAGTCGCGTTCGCCTCGAACGGCGATCTCGCCGGCAACTACGGCTACCTGTTCAAGATCAACAGCGCAGGCAAGTACGTCGAGATCCCACCCAAGTAAGCGATAAGTGACGGATCACCGGTAAGGCCACGGCGCCGCTCGCGACTGCGGGCGGCGCCGTCACCTCGGAAGCGTTAGAAACCGCACCCACACGTGCAGGTCTTCATCCAAACAGTCGTCACCGGGTTGACCACGGGTTGCCTGTACGCGCTGATCGCGCTCGGCTACACGATGGTCTACGGGGTGCTGAAGCTGCTCAACTTCGCCCACGGGGACGTCTACATGGTGGGGGCGTATATCGGCTACTTCGTGATCCAGTGGTTCGGCGGTCCGACCTCGCTGACGATCCCCGTGCCGCTGCTGCTGGTGATCATGTTCGTGCTCGCCGGGGGCGGGTGTGGCGCCCTCGGCGTGGCGATGGAGCGCTTCGCCTATCGACCCCTGCGCGACGCGCCGCGGATCGCACCGCTGATCACCGCGCTGGGGATTTCGTTCCTACTCGAGAACAGCGTGCTGCTGCTGTTCGGCGGCTTCGTGCGCAGCTACCAGACCCCCAGCTTCATCTCATCCGCGCACGGGATCAACATCGGCGATCTCCACATCGACACCGTCCAGATCATGATCTTCGCGCTGACCGCGGTGATGTGCGCCGGCCTCAAAATCATCGTCGACCGCACGATGCTGGGGAAATCGATGCGAGCCGTCGCGTCCGATCGCGAGGCGGCAGAGATGCTCGGCGTGAACGTCAACCGCACGATCGCGCTGACGTTCTTCATCGGCTCGGCGATGGCCGGCGTCGCCGGGGTGATGTCGGGCCTGCAGTTCAACGCGATCTCCAACACGATCGGCTTCCTGGCCGGGCTGAAGGCGTTCACGGCCGCCGTCGTGGGCGGCATCGGTTCGATCCCCGGGGCGATGATCGGCGGCATCTTCATCGGCCTGTGCGAGTCGTTCAGCCTCACCTACATCTCGACCCAGTACTCGGATTTGATCGTGTTCGGGATCCTGATCGCGACGATGCTCGTCAGGCCGACGGGGATCTTCGGGCAGCGAGCGCTGCAGAAGGTGTGAGATGCCGCGGATCGGCGTAGACGAGTGGGTCTCGCAGGCCGACGAGCGCCGCGAGGCGGGAGCGGGCTGGCGGCGTGCGCGCGCCCGCCTCGATGCGCGCCTCGGCTGGTGGCAGCGGCTCGCGCTGGTGACGCTCGCCGGTCTCGTGTTCGGGCTGATCACCCACAACGTCAACCTGCTGACGGTCGGCTTCAACAGCCTCCTGTACGCGATGCTCTCCCTCGGGCTCAACATCGCGGTCGGCTGGTCGGGCCTGCTCGACCTCGGCTACATCGCGTTCTTCGGCTTCGGCGCGTACGGCTACGCGCTGTTCTCCTCGACCGCGTTCGGCACCGGCGGCACCGGGGGGGCCCATCTGGCGGCGTACGAATCGATTCCGATCGTGCTGATCGCCGCCGGCGTGCTCGGCGTGGTGATCGGGCTCGTCGCGCTGCGGGTGGGGGGCGACTACCTGGCGATCGTGACGCTGTTCGTCGGCCAGGCGTTCGTGGAGATCGTCAACAACGTCGACCCCGGGACCCTCGGCGGCGTCAACGGGATCTTCAGCATCGACTCGATCCACGGCTTCGGCGCGCAGCTCACCACGCCGCAGGGGTACTACTTCCTCGTGCTGGTGATGACCGCGGTGCTGGCCGGGATCCTGCACCTACTGGACACGTCCAGAACCGGGAGAGCGTGGCGCGCGGTGCGCGATGACCCGCTCGCCGCGGAGGCGATGACGATCCCGGTCAACAAGGTCAAGGTGATGGCGTTCAGCTTCTCGGCGATGGTCGGGGCGCTCGCGGGAACCCTGTTCGCGGCCGAGCAAACCAGCGTCTTCCCGACGAACTTCACCTCCACGATCCTGATCCTGATCTACGCCTGTCTGATCCTCGGCGGCGCCGGCAGCATCGCCGGCGCGATCGCCGGCGGGATCCTGGTCACGGTCATGCAGCAGATGCTCTCCAGTCCGACCGACGCCGCCTATCTGT
The DNA here is from genome assembly GCA_963799745.1 of uncultured Solirubrobacterales bacterium. Lineage (GTDB taxonomy): Bacteria > Actinomycetota > Thermoleophilia > Solirubrobacterales > Solirubrobacteraceae > Palsa-465. The sequence continues at coordinate 126,419 of CAWCYH010000016.1, forward strand.
TCTACGGGCTCGTGCTGGTCGCGCTGATCGCCCTCGTGCGGCCATGGCGCCACCTGTTTGCGGTGCTCGCCGGGATCGTCGCGCTGGGCTTCGTGGCACACGCGATCGTCGGCGCGATCTCGAGCTCGGCGGTCGCCGGCGCGCCGGGCAGCAGCGGCTGGATCGGCTCCTCGCTGGGCGACTACGTGATCGTCCCCTCGCAGCCCGCGGGGTACGGCAACGTGCTGTACGTCGTGCTGATCTGCGCCGTGATCGCCCTCGTGCGCTTGGACGGTGCCCGCCGCCTGCTGCTGCTCGTGCCGACGGTGTACGTCGCGATCTGCTGCTGGGAGTCACGGCTGATCGTCAATCCCGCGATCACCACGCAGATCATGCTCGGGGTGATCCTGATCGTGACGATGGCGGCGCGGCCCTACGGGCTGCTCGGCACCCGCCGCGTGGAGATGATCTGAATGAGCGAGCCCTTGCTCGAACTCGACCAGCTGTCGCTGTCGTTCGGCGGCCTGCGCGCGATCTCGGAGCTCGACCTGCGCGTTGACGAGCGCGAGATCGTCAGCATCATCGGCCCCAACGGGGCTGGCAAGACGACCGTCTTCAACGTGATCACCGGCGTCTACAAGCCGAGCGAGGGCGACGTGCGATTCGCCGGCGAGAGCATCGCCGGCCGCCGGCCGCACAGGATCACCGATGCGGGAATCGCCCGCACGTTCCAGACCCTGCGGCTGTTCCTGAACATGTCGGTCAAGGAGAACGTCAAGTCCGCGACATACGGCAACACCAAGGCCTCGCCGCCCGAGTCGATCCTGCGACTGCCGCGCGCGCGCCGCGAGGAGCGCGAGGTCGACGCGCTCGCCGAGGAGGTGCTGTCGTTCTTCGGCGAGCGGCTGATGGGCTACCGCTGGGATCAGCCCGCGTACGCGCTCTCCTACGCGAACCGCCGCCGGCTCGAGATCGCCCGCGCGCTCGCGACGCGGCCACGGCTACTGCTGCTCGACGAGCCGGCAGCGGGCATGAACCCGAACGAGACGCACGAGGTGAGTGAGCTGATCGCTCGGCTGCGCGATGAGCGCGGGCTGGCGATCCTCGTGATCGAGCACGACATGCACGTCGTCGAGGGAATCTCGGACCGCGTGGTGGCGCTCGACCACGGCGTCAAGATCGCCGAAGGCAGCTTTCACCACGTGGCAAGACACCCGGGGGTGGTCGAGGCATACCTCGGGCGCGATCCCGAGGCGCTGGCCGAGGCCTGAAACCATGCTCCTGAGCCTCGAGGACGTCACCACCTACTACGGCCAGATGCGGATCCTCCAAGGGATCTCGCTGAGCGTCAACGCGGGCGAGCTCGTGTGCCTGCTCGGCGGCAACGCATCCGGGAAATCGACGACGCTGAAGACCGTGCTGGGGATCGTGCGCCCGCGTTCCGGGCGGGTGATGATCGATGACGAGGACTGCAACCGCTGCGACGTGCCCACCCGCATCGCCCGCGGCCTCGCGATCGTCCCCGAGAACCGCCGGCTGTTCAGCTACATGACGGTCCGCGAGAACCTCGAGCTGGGCGCCGTGCTGCGCCGCGGCGAGAACCTCGACGCCGACTTCGATCGCGTCCACGAGCTGTTCCCGCGCCTGGACGAGCGCCGCGACCAGCTCGCCGGGACGCTGTCGGGGGGCGAGCAGCAGATGGTGGCGATGGCGCGGGCGCTGATGTCCCGGCCACGCCTGCTGCTGATGGACGAGCCGTCGATGGGGCTCTCGCCCGCGCTCGTGCAGCAGAACTTCCGGATCATCAAGGAGGTCCACGAGTCCGGCGTGGCGGTGCTGATGGTCGAGCAGAACGCGGCCATGGCGCTGTCGATCGCCGACCGCGGGTACGTGCTGGCGACGGGGTCGATCGTGCTCGAGGGGAAGGCTGCGGAGCTGCTCGAGAGCGAGGACCTCAAGCGGGCGTACCTGGGGGCGTAGTGGATCTTAAGGGGGGGATTTCGCTCGGGCAGGATCGCCGCTCACGGCTGACGCGCGAGGCGGCGGCGGCCCTCGACGCCGCCGATCCGCTGCGCTCGTTTCGCGAGCAATTCGTGATCGACGATCTGGTGTACCTCGATGGCAACTCGCTCGGGCGGCTTCCTGTGTCGACCGTCTCCCGGCTGCGGGAGGTGGTCGCTCAGTGGGGTGAGCGAGTGGTGCGGGGCTGGGACGAGGGGTGGCTCGAGCTGCCGGTGGCGGTCGGCGACCGGCTGGGGTCGGCCGCGCTGGGCGCGGCCCCGGGTCAGGTCGTCGTCGGAGACTCGACGACGGTCTGCTTCTACAAGCTTGCCTCGGCCGCGCTCGACCTGCGCCCTGCGCGGCGTGAGATCGTCGCCGACGTCGACAACTTTCCCACCGACCGCTACGTGCTCGAGGGTCTGGCGCGGGCGCGGGGGCTCGAGCTGAGGTGGCTGAGGTTCGATCCTGTTGGCGGGCCCACGGCCGCCGACGTGGGTGCGGCGGTTGGCCCAGGTACGGCCCTGGTCACGTTCTCCCACGTCTCCTACCGCTCCGCGTACATCGCCCCGATGGCCTCGATCAATGCGGTCGCGCATGGGGCGGGCGCGCTGACGCTGTGGGATCTCAGCCACAGCGCCGGCTCGGTCCCGGTGGCGCTCGACGCCGACGGCGCCGACCTTGCGGTCGGCTGCACGTACAAGTATCTAAATGGCGGGCCGGGCGCGCCCGCCTACATGTACGCGCGGCGGGAGCTGCAGCCTCAGCTGCGCCAGCCGATCTGGGGCTGGCTCGGGCGCCGCGACCCGTTCGAGATGGAGGAGGGTTACGTGGCGGCCGACGGGGTTCGAGGCCTGCTCTCCGGCACGCCGCCCGTGCTGGCGCTGGCGGCGGTGGACGAAGGGGTGCGGCTGGTCGCGGAAGCCGGGATCGAGCGGATCCGCGCGAAGGGGATCGCGTTGACGTCGTATGCGATCGCGTTGGTCGACGAGCGCCTTGACGGGTTGGGAGTCTCGATCGCCTCTCCCCGCGATGCGGCGTGCCGGGGCGCCCATATCGCCGTGGCGGTGCCGAGCGCTTATGAGCTGTGTGCGGCGCTGGTGTCGCGCGGCGTGGTGGTCGATTTCCGCCGCCCCGACGTGATCCGCTTCGGGCTCTCGCCCCTGACCACGCGGTTCGTGGATGTGTGGGACGCGGTGGCGGTGTGCAGGGAGTTGGTCGCGGGGCGGTAGGGGTGGGCTTGGCGGGGCTTGGCGGGGCTTGGCGGGGTAGAGCTTGGCGGGGCGGTCGGGCCGGCGGCTCGCGGCCGCGATGAGGCTGCCCATTTAAGCTGAATAGTTCAGCCTTTTTGACCAGCCTCAAAGTGGTGCATTACGAGATCGTCTTTGCTGGGGCTTGGCGGGGCCGCTCCCCGTCACGTCACGGCGACACGCCGGTCAGCGACCTCCGACCTGCGCTTCGAACGCCGGCGTGCCAACCTCCGCCATTCGCCGCCGCGCGGGCAACGCGGTGGCCGCCAGCGCGGCGGCGAGCGAGAGCCCGGCCGAGACCGCGATCGCGGCGGCGAAGCCGTTTCCAAATGCGGCCGGCGAGGCGTAGCTGCCGGCGCCCGAGAACACGGCGACCGTGACCGCCAGGCCGAACACGCCGCCCAGCTGGCGCATCGAGCTGAACGTGCCCGACGCCTTGCCGATCTCGTGCGGGGCGACCGCGCCGACGACCACGCTCTGCGCGGCCGGGATCGCCGTCGAGATGCCGGTGCCGGCGAGGATCAGCGGCGGGATCATCTCTGGATAGGGGAGGCCCGAGCGGGCGATCAGGGCGATCCACGCCATCCCGGCCGCCTGCATCAGGAGCCCGGTTACGATCAGTGGCCGTTCACCGATCCGGTCGACGGCCGCGCCCGCGACCGGCGCGACGAAGAACAGCGCCGCGGTCCACGGCAGCAGCCGCAGCCCGGCGTCGAGCGGCGACTGGCCGAGCGTGGTCTGCTGGAACTGGGCCATGAAGAACACCGCGCTGAACAGCGACGCGAAAAGCAGCAGGTTGAGCGTGTTGCCGGCGGCGAATGCGCGGGAGCGGAACAGCCGCATCGGCAGCATCGGCTCGCGGGCGCGTAGCTCGTAGAGGACGAACGCGACCGCCAGCAAGACCGCGGCGGCGAGCGTCGTCACCACCTCGACGCTTCCCCAGCCGGCGCGGTTTCCGCGCACCAGCCCCCACACGAGCCCGAACGCCGCGGCGGTGAACAGCGCGAGTCCGGGGATGTCGAGCGCCGCCTTCGGCCCGTAGCTCTCCCGGATCCGCGTCAGCACCAGCGGGACCGCGACGAGCCCGATCGGGACGTTCAGCCAGAAGATCCACTGCCAGGCCAGGCCCTGCGTGACCGCGCCACCGACCACGGGGCCCCCGAGGACCGCGAGACCGGTGATCGCGCTGTAGATCCCGAGTGCCTGGCCGCGGCGCTCGGGCGGGAACGCGGCGGTCAGCAACGCCAGCGACAGCGGCGCCACCAGCGCCGCGCCCGCGCCCTGGACGGCGCGCGCCGCGATCAGCCACCCCACGTTCGGAGCCACCGCGCACGCCGCCGACGCGGCGATGAACAACACCAATCCCGCCGCGAACAGCCGGCGTCGCCCGAACCGGTCGCCGAGCGCCGCGCCGGTCATCAGCAGCACGGCAAAGCTGAGGCTGTAAGCGTTGACGGTCCATTCGAGCTGCTCGATCGAGGCTCCCAGGTGCGCGCGGATCGAGCTGAGGGCGGTCGAGACCACGAGCACGTCGAGCGCGACCATCAGCGATGCCACCGAGGCGAGCGCCAGAACCCATTTCTGCGTGTGATTCGCTGTCATCCGTTCCTCCTTGTCGGTGCTTGGCAATCAAGACACTCCGGGCAGGGAGAAATTGAGCGATGAATTTCCGGGCCGGCCGGTGTCGTAAGGCGTGATGACGGACGCGACGCTGACCCGCGCTCGCGCGGGCGATGAGGAGGCATTTCGCAGGCTCACGGACCCCTATCGACGCGAGCTCCAGCTCCACTGCTACCGCATCCTCGGCTCAGTCCAGGACGCCGAGGACCAGCTTCAGGAGACGATGTTGGCGGCATGGCGCGGACTTGAGCAGTTCGAGGGCCGCTCCTCGCTACGCGCGTGGCTCTACCGGATCGCCACGAACCGCTGCCTGAACGCGCTCCGGGCTAGTGGCCGGCGCCCGCGCGAGGTGTCCCCGGCGCCACACGGGCTGCCGCCTCCGACCCGCGTCACCGAGCCGCTGTGGCTCGAGCCCTATCCCGACTCGCTGGTCGAGGAGGTCGCCGACCTCGCGCCGGGTCCCGAAGCACGCTACGAGGCCAAGGAAGCCGTCGCGCTCGCGTTCGTCGCCGGCCTGCAGCACCTGCCGCCGCGCCAGCGGGCGGTGCTGGTGCTCCGCGATGTTCTTGGCTTTCACGCCGACGAGGTCGCGCAGATGCTCGAGGGCAGCGAGGCGTCGGTGAACAGCGCGCTGCAGCGGGCGCGGGCCACGCTCGACTCGCGGCTGGCGGTCAAACGCGAACGGGCGCCGCTCCCGGGCTCCGCGCCCGAGCGCGAGCTGGTGAGCCAATTCGCCGAGGCGTTCGTCAGTGGCGACGTCGACGGGATCGTCGCACTACTGACCGACCACGCGCTGCTGACGATGCCGCCGGAGCCGCTCGAGTACCAGGGCCCAGTGGCGATTGCCGAGTTCCTGCGCAACCGCGGCCACTCGCGCGGGGGGCTGGCGTGGCGGCTCGTGCCCACTCGCGCCAACGGGCAGCCGGCGTTCGGCCACTACCTCCTGGATCCCCACGCCGCCGTGGCGCGCTGCGACGGGGTGATCGTCCTGACGCTCGAGGGCGAGCGGATCTCGGGCCTGACCCGATTCCGCGACACGGGGATCCTGCAGCGCTTCGGGCTGCCGCGGACGTTGCCGGAGGAGCATTTCCGCTGAGCTAACCTCAGGCCGCATGGCGCGGATCGTGTGCCGGCAGCTCGCCCCTCGCGTCGGCGAGCTCGGACCCAATTGTGAGCTCTCGGTGCAAGCCGTCCGCGAGGCGGTCGCTCAAGGAGCCGATGTGGTCGTGCTGCCTGAGCTCGTGACCTCCGGCTACATGTTCACCTCGAAGGAAGAGGCCGGATCGATGGCGATCACCCCCGATCACGAGCTCTTCGCGTACTGGGCCGCCGCGGCCGCCGGCCGCGCCGTCGTCGTCGGCGGGTTCTGCGAGGAGGGCTCGGACGGCCACCTTTACAACAGCGCCGCCGTCGTCGAACAGTCCGGCGTCGTGGCCGTGTACCGCAAGGTCCACCTGTGGAACCGAGAGAAGCTGGTGTTCGAACCCGGCGACGAGGCGCCACCGGTGATCGACACGGCCGTAGGGAGGATCGGCGTGCTGATCTGTTATGACCTCGAGTTCGCCGAGATGACCCGGATGCTCGCGCTCGCCGGCGCCGAGCTGGTCGTGGTCCCGACCAACTGGCCGCTGGTGCCGCGGCCGCGAGGCGAGCGCCCGCCCGAGATCGTGATCGCGATGGCGGCGGCGCGGACCAACCGGATGTTCATCGCGTGCTGTGATCGGACCGGGACCGAGCGCGGTCAGGAGTGGACCGCGGGAACCAGCGTGATCGACCAGTCAGGATGGGTGCTCGCGACCCCCGGCGAGGACGGATCGGCGGTCGCCGACGTCGATCTCGCCGAGGCTCGGAGCAAGACCCTGACCGAGCTCGCCGACCTGCTCGGCGATCGCCGGCCGGAGCTGTACGGCGGCCTCGCCGCCCCGAGCCAGCCGGTGTGAGCAGCGCGGCCGGTTGACCGCGCTCCACCCGGGAAGCATTGCCCAGACCGTTCTGTTTGCCTCGGATGAGGAGGAGTTGCGATGGCGTCGACCCAGCCTGCCTCGGTTCAGCGATCCTCGGAAGCAGGCGCACAGCAGCAGGGCCGCGGGTCAAGCGGCAGCTGTTTGGACGGGTCGGCATCGATCTGCTGGCGGGACCGTCGGAGATCACCGTGCTGGCGGACGAAGTCGCCGATCCAGAGCTGGTGGCCGCCGACCTGCTCGCGCCCGAGCACCTGGAGGTCCAGACCCAGTGTGATGACTGGTACTTCGAGCGGCTTCGCAACTACGGCTCGATCTTCCTCGGCGAGCGCGCCACGGTCGCCTTCTCCGACAAGGCGATCGGCACCAACCACACGCTCCCGACCGGGCAGGCGGCGCGCTACACGGGAGGGCTGTCGGTGGCGAAGTTCCTGAAGACGCTCACCTATCAACGCGTCGACTCCGATGCGGGGGTCGAGGCGATCGCGCCGGTGGTGGCCGAGATCGCGCGGGCCGACCTGATGCCGGCGCACGAGGCGACGGCGAATTTGCGGCTCGAGCGCTGGGGACCGCGTCGGGACTGAGCCGGCGCAGGACGGAGCCGCCGCGGGAGGGAGCCGCCGCGGGACGGAGCCGCCGCGGGACGGAGCCGCCGTGGGACTATCCGGCCTCGCCCGACAGGCGCTCCCGCAGGCCCGAGGCCCGCGCCACCGGCCGCTCCACCGCGCTCCGGACCGCCGCTTCCGTGCCGACCAGGATCAGCTCCCGGCGAGCGCGCGTGACCGCTGTGTACAGCAGTTCCCGGGTGAGGATGCGAGAGCCCACCGGCGGCAGCAGCACCGCGGCGGTGTCGAACTGCGAGCCCTGGCTCTTGTGGATCGTCATCGCGTAGAGCGTCTCGACCGCCCCGAGCCGCAACGGGCTGAAATGCAACAACTCACCGCCCCGCTCGAATACGGCGGCAGGACGCTCGCCCGGACCCTGCGCGATCACGCCCGTGTCGCCATTGAACAGCCCGAGCTCGTAGTCGTTCTCGTTGACCAGCAGCGGCCGGCCGACGTAGTCGCGCTGCTCGAGGTCGAGATCGGCAACCGCCTCGGCCAGCCACGCCTGCACCCGCGCGGTCCAGTCGCTCACGCCGTACGGTCCGCGGCGGTGGGCGCAGAGCAGCCGGAAGGCGCCCAGCGCGCGCAGCGCCTCCACGCCGTCGCCGGCGCGAGCCGCGATCGTGAGAGCGCGCGCGGCCGCCACGGACCGTTCTCGCACCAGGTGCAGGTCGCCCGACCGGCCCGCCTCGTGCACGTCGAGCGCCAGCCACCTCACCTCGTTGCTCGCTTCGCTCAGCGCCGCCACCGTGGCGTCGCCGTCGCCGCGGCGGATCCCGTCGGCCAGCTTGGCGATGGCGCCGCCATAGCGGTGCACTCGCTCGAGCACGACAATCCCCATCTTCCTCGCGCCCTCGACGTCGCGTGCCGAGGCGACGATGTCGCCGAGCACCACGCCGGCCTCGATCGAGGTGAGCTGGCTCGGGTCGCCGACGAGGATCAGCCGCGCGTCGGGGCGGACCGCCTCCACCAGCCTGGCCATCAGCGAGAGCGAGACCATCGAGGTCTCATCGACGATCACCACGTCGTGCGGCAGGCGATTGCCGCGGTCGTGGACGAACCGGCTGTGGCTGTCCGGCCGCCAGCCGAGCAGCCGGTGCAGCGTCGAGGCGCGCAGCCCGATGAGGAGCGCGCGGATCTCCTCGCCGACGTCCAGCCTCCCGGTCTCTTCGTGGAGAGCCTCCTGCAGCCGCGCCGCCGCCTTACCGGTCGGTGCCGCCAGCGCGATCAGCGGTCGCCGCGCTCGCCGCGCGGCGGCCTGCTCGGCCAGCAGCGCGACGATCCGGGCGACCGTGGTCGTCTTGCCGGTGCCGGGTCCGCCGGCGACCACGGCCAGCCGCCGGCGCGCGGCGGTGGCGGCGGCCTGACGCTGGCGCTGGTCGGAGTCGCCGGGGAACAGCCGGCTCAGACCGGGTGCGAGCTCGCGCTCGGACACGCCGGGCGCCTCGGCGGCCAGCACCAGCAGATCGGCGGCGACCGAGCGCTCCTCGCGCCAGTAGCGGTCCAGGTAGAGCCTGGTTCCGAGCAGCCGCAGCGGGCGTGCGAGAGCGGGGTGTGGGTCCCCCTCGCCCACCGCCACCAGATCGCTCGCCCCGAGCGCGCTGATCCACGCCTCGGGAGCGGGCCAGGGCAGCGCCGCGAGGTCGACCGGCTCCTCTGACTCGACCGCCGCCGTGTCGCGGATCGTGGCCAGGTCGACGAACACGTGACCGAGTCGCGGGCCGCGTACGGCGAGTGCCGCCGCGAGCTGCACGGTCTCATCGTCCTCGGAGACGAGCGAGGCGAGCCGCGCCGCCACATGCACGTCGGCGGCCGCCAGCAGCCCGATCTCGTTGAACGCGCGCAGCCGCCCGCTCGCCGCCGAGGCCAGGCGCGCATCGAATCGATCGGGCTGCGCCACGGTGGCGGTCGCGCTCACCGGGCCCCCCGATCGAGCACGTCGCTCAACGCGCTGACCGCCGCGCCCGGCGGCCTCCAGGCGAACACCCCGCACGCTTCTCCCTCGACGGTCGGCGTGTCGGCGCCGGCCATCCCGCGCAGGAACAGGTAGAGGACCCCGGCGAGGTGGCGGTCTGGCTCATAGCCGGGCAGCCGCCAGCGCAGGTAGCGGTGCAGAGCAACCGTGTAGAGCAGCGCCTGCAGCCCGTACTGGGCGCGGTTCATCTCGGCCGCCAGCGCGGGAGGCTCGTAGTGACGGAGGGTCAGGGCCTCGCCCCCGGGACCGAGCCAGTTCGTCTTGTAGTCGACGATCGCGAAGCGCGGCCCCTTTAGCCGCATGACCAGGTCGATGCTCCCGGTGAGAAAGCCGCGTACGCTCGAGCGCAGCGTCGGGTCCTCGAGCCGCGCGGCGTAATCGACCAGCGGGTCGCCGGCCGGGAGCTTCGCGCGCAGCACGGCGGCGATCGCCCTCAGCGTGAGCCGCCCGGTCGGCTCATCGCCCCCGACCAGCGGAAGCTCGAACTCGAGCTCGTCCAACCGGTCTGCGCGGGCAACGTCGCGCAGGCGCAGGCCATCGATCAGCGGAGTCTCGATCGCGGCCCGGAGGCCCCTGACGGCGTCGCTCGGGTCGACCAGGTCGGCGGGTCGCCGGGACCCGGCAGCGGCGACGTGCTCACCCAGCTCCGCCTCGAGGTCCGCCGCCGCGAAGTCGGTTGCCTCGAGCACCGTGTGCACGAACGTGCCGAACTGGACGCCGACCGGCATCGCCGCGAGCGGAGAGGGCCGGTCGAGCTCGGGGCCGAGGTCGCTCGGCACGTGGGCCGGCGCGGGCGTCGCCGTCGCCGGCTCGTCGCTGAGGTTCGGCTCCTCCGGCTCGCTGGCCACCAGCGGGTCGTGCGCCTCGGCGGTGATGTCGCTGTAGGAGGTGCGTCGCCACCGCAGGTCGAGCTCGCGGTCGAAGCTGGCCGCGAGCAGCTCGACCGGCCGCTCGAGCGGCGGGCTCCACGCGGCCGGCCGACCGAGCGTGGCGCGTTCAACGCTGATCCGTCCCGGTGCCTGCCCGGCCAGCTCTTCGAACGCTTGGCTGGCGACCGCGTCGGTAGGGGTGCTCTCGCCATACGGCTCGACGTTGCCGTGGGCGTCCTTGGCGAACAGCAGGCGCCCCAGCGGCGAGTTGCGGCTGTCTTTGGCACCGGCCCACCAGATCACGGCCTGGTGCTTGGCGCGGGTCAGCGCGACGTAGGCGAGGCGCAGATCCTCGCCGCGTTGCTCGACCACGTGCTGGCGGAAGTGGCGGTTGAACGTCTGGCCCTCCAGCCCCACGTCGATCGTGTGCCGATTGCCCATCGCCGGATCGTGGAAGGACACCGGCTCCCGGGCGCGGATCCAGGTCGGATCCCACAGGAACGGGCAGTAGACGATCGGGAACTCGAGGCCCTTGCTGCGGTGGATCGTCAACACCTGCACCGCCTCGGCGTCTGACTCGAGCCGCCGCGCGCGCTCCTGCTCGTCGTCATCGCGCGCCGCGTCGACAATCCGCGCGGCCAGCCAGCCGCGCAGCGCCGTGACGCCGAGCCGCTCGGCACTGGCGGCGCGGTGGAGCAGCTGCGCGAGGTGGCGCAGATCGGTCAGCCGCCGCTCGCCGTCGCTGCCCGTGAGCACGCGAGCCGCGAGCTCCTCCCCGACCATGATCGCCTCGCTCAGCGCCGCCAGGCCGCTGTCGCGCAGGATCCGACTCCAGCCGTGAAGGCGCCGGTGCAACCCCTCCCATTCCTCATCTGATGCAGTCGCGACGCGCTCGGCGCTCCACCCGAGAAACGGCGTCAGCGCGACGGTCCTGGCCCGCAACGCCGATGACGGCCGCTCGATCGCCTCCAGCAGCCGCAGCCAGTCGCGCGCCGCCGGGGTGTCGAACACGCTGCCGGCGCCGTTGATCACGGCCGGCACGCGGGCCGCGTGCAGTTCGTCGCGAACCTGATCCGCGGTGGTGTGGGTGCGAACGAGCACGGCGACGTGGCGCGGGCAGACCGGCTCACGACCGATCGGCCGGCCGCCGGGGGCGCGCTGCTCGATCGTGGCGCCCGAGGAGAGCAGCGAGACCACGTCGGCGGCCAGGTCGCGGGCGATGTACGAGCGGGCGGAGGCGACGGTGGCGAAGCCGTTGAAGGTCTGTTCCATGCCCGCCGCCTCGCGGGGGACGATCCGCACCCGCAGGGCGGCGTCGCTCGGCGCCCCGGTCAGCCGCGGCGCCTGGTGTTCGGCGGCAGCTCGGACCTGTCGGTAGACGATCTCCGGATCGCCGAGCCTGGCGTTCGCGAACAGGGCATCGTAGGCGTCGAGCAGGGCCTGGTCACTGCGGCGGTTCTCTCGCAGGGTCGCGTGGGTGCGAGCGGCCTTGGCGGCGGTGAGGTAGGCGTAGACATCAGCCCCGCGGAACGCATAGATCGCCTGCTTGGGGTCGGCGATCAACACGAGGGTCACGCCCTCGACCGCGAACGCGCGGTGGAGGATCTGCCACTGGATTGGATCGGTGTCCTGGAACTCGTCGACCAGCACGACCCCGAAGCGGTGGCCGAGCCGCTCGCGCGCGGCGGGGCCGCTCGGCCCGGCCAGCGTGTCGTTCAGCCGCGTGAGCAGATCGTCGTAGGTCATGATCGCGAGCCGACGCTTGCGCCGCTCGAGCTCCTCCCGTACGACCTTCGCCAGCCGGTAGCGCATCGCGGCCGCGCTGTTTGTGGGTTCGTCGCGCGGCTCGAGCTCGGCCATCGGGTCCAGCGCGGCGGCCCGGGCGATCTTGAGCGCCTCGGCGCGGGTGAACCGTGCTGCCTCGCGGCGGCCGGCAAAGCGCCGCACGTAGAGGTCGTCCAGCACCTCCTCGAGCACATCTGACAGGTCCTCGACGAACGCGGTCTGCGGATCGAGATCACCCACCGTGCCGAGCTCCGCCAGCACCTCCTGGCAGAAGCCGTGGGTGGTGGCGATCGTGCCCGCGTCGAAGTCGGACACCGCGCGCGCGAGCCGGTCGCGCCGGCCCTCGACCCGCTCCTGCTCACCGGTGGCCAGGAGCTCTACGACCGGGTCGAGGATTGTGTCGCGTGCGCCGGCGAGGATCCGCGAGAGCTCCTGCTCGCAGCCGACCAGCCGCTCGCGGACGCGGTCGCGTAGCTCGCCGGTCGCCATCCGCGTGAACGTGATCAGCAGCAATCGCTCGAGCGGCGTCCCGTCGGCGACGTAGCGGGCGGCCAGCGCCGCGATCGTGTACGTCTTGCCGGTTCCGGCGCTCGCTTCGAGCACGGTGACGCCGGATGGGAGCGGGCCGCAGAGGTCGAACTCGGCGTACGCCGGGGCCACGGTCATCGGTCGCTCAGCGCCTCGTTGGCGAGCAATCCGGCCCATAGCCGGCGGGCGTAGCGGCCGAACCTCGTGGTCTCGGTGGGCTCCCAGCGCTCGTCCTCTCGGGGCGGGTCGCCCAGCAGCTCTCCGAGCGCGATCTGGCCGCCGTAGACCAGCAGGTGCTCGGGCTGGCGATCCTCCTTGTCGTAGTCGTAGGAGCTCGTCCACGCTTTCTCGGCTGCCCCCGCTCCGTCCGAACCGGCGATCACCGCCTGCGCGTAGGCAGCCGAGGTCTCGCAGGCCAGCGGCAGCGGCTCGCGCATGCCCCGGTCATAGAGCTCGAGCAGCACCGCGAGATGGCTCAGCGCGGCTTGGCGCCTGGTGGCGGGGTCCTCGCCCAGCGCCGCGATCCGCGCCACGGTCACCTCGGCGTCGTAGGCGCCGGGCCGGGCGCGGCCGATCACCGTGGACTCGAAGCGGCGCTCGGGCCACGCGGCGCTGAGCGCCAGCAGCCTCACCCATGCACGCAGACGCACGCGAGGCCGCACGCGCGAGTAGGACACGGTTCGGATCGTCTCCCCGCAGATGCCGGTGACGGTCCCGGCGAGCGTACGACCGTCGGGCAGCAGAACGTTGACATCGAGCGAGTCCGGGCTGCCGTGGCCGAGGGCCAGGGCCTCGCGCGCCAGCTCCCGGACGACGTCTCCGATCTGCGCCAGCGGCCGGCGCGCGAGCTCGCCCGGCGGCAGTGAGCCGCGTGCGATCTCGGCCCGCATGCAATCCTCGAGCGCCGCACCGGCCAGGACTCCGTCGAGCAGGTGCTGTCCGACGGCCCACTCGTCGAGGCTGTCGAGCTCGACGGGCATCGCGTCCTGCACCTCCTCGAACGATTCGCTCAGATTGATCTCGAGGCGGTCGCGCAGCAGCGCGCGGACCGGGCGCTCGACAAAGCGGACCAGGCGGTCGAGCTCGATCAGGCCCTCGGCAACCGGCGGCAGCGGCACCGGCAGGAATCGTCCGGGATCGGCGCGTGGCCCCTTGAGCGCTTGGGCCCCCGCGAGCGCCCGGCGGTCGAACCCCCAGGGCCGGTCGGGAACGAGTTGGCCGGGGGTGAAGTTGCGCGGATCGAATGGCTGCAGCGGATGGCGGATCAGCACCTGCTCGCGGACCTCGCCGTGCTCGCTGGTGACCGTGCGCTCGATCGTGTCGAGCAGCTCACCGACAGGCACCGCCGGCGGGCGGGGCACGTTCGTGCGCTCGTCGTTGCCGGTGTAGGTGATGATCAGCCGCTCGGTGGCCGCCATCAGCGCGTCCAGGAGCATCTGGCGATCCTCGCTGCGCGGGTCACGATCGCCGACGTGCGGGCTCTGGAGCATCAGGTCATCGCCGTCGCGCCGGGCGCGGCGCGGGAACTCGCCATCGTCGAGGCCGAGGACGCACACCACCCGGTGCGGGACCGAGCGCATCGGCACGAGTGTGCAAACGGTCAGATGCCCGGTGCGGAAGTTGGCCCGCGTCGGCCGGCCGCGGAGGCGGTCGGCCAGCAGCGCGCGGACGTCGGGCAGCTCGAGCGCGGCAGCGCTGGGGCGGGTCTCCTGCCCGGAGTCCTCGAGCACATCGTCGAGCAGGCGCTGGAGCTCGCGCCGCTGCCAGGCATCGCGATCGCTGGTGGCTGTGAGCGCGTCGGCGGCGTCCGCGATCGCCCGGGCCCACTGGCCGATCGGCTGGGGGCCGGCGAGATCCTCGACCGCGGCTCGGACACGGTCGACGTATTCGGCAAAGCGCCCGGCCAGCTCGATCGCGCTGCTCTCGACATCGTCGAGCGGGAGCACGCCTTCGATCAGGCGCTGATCCTCCTCGGTCATCGCGACACCGATCATCAGCCGGTCAAGGCCCTGGCGCCATGTGTTCGCCTTGACGCCGCCGAGCTTGAATGGCTCGCGGTGGCGGACATCGAAGCCCCAGCGGATCCCGGTTTCGGCGACCCAGTCCTGCATCCGCGACAGGTCGTCATCGTCATAGCCGAACCGACGACGCACCGGCTCGCGCGCCGCCAGGTCGAGCAGCTGGGAAGCGGTCGCCCGCTGGTCGGCGAGCGCCAGCAGCTGGCTGACGACGCCCAATACCGGGTTGGTCTGGCGCAGCGAGCGATCGGCGAGCCGGACGCGCAGGTCGGGGAGACGCTCGTCCTGGGTTTCGCCGTCGTCCTGTTGGGCTTCCGTGGGGCGTCGCCCGGCGCCGAACGTCGCCTGGATCAGCGGCGCGAAGGTCTCGATGTCCGGGCACATGACGATCACGTCGCGGGGCTCGAGCGTTGGGTCGTCCTCGAGCAGGTGCAGCACCGCGTCGCGGAGGACCTCGACCTGTCGCGCGCGGCCGTGGCAGGCGTGCACCTGGACGCTCTGGTCGAATCTGTCGAAGCGGGGGCGAGGGTCGGGCTGACCGGGGAGCGGCGGCCCCGGCGGCTGGCGGTCATCGCGGATGTCGGCCTGGATCCGGGCCAGCAGCGTCCCCGGTTCGACGCGGGGCAGCTCGTGGTGGTGCTCGACGCTCTCGCCGACTGCGGCGAGGACCAGTTGCAGCTCACGGGCATCGCGTCCCCACGATGCGAGCAGGCGATTGGCCGGCAGTCCCGCGGTCCAGTCCTCGCGACGGTCGGTGATCGCGGAGCCCTGCTGGATCGCGTCGCGGACCTGGCGCCAGAGAGCGGGCGAGGGATGGAGGATGAACAGGTGCACGTCGCGCTGGCGGGCAATCGCGGCCAGCACCTCGAGATAGGAGCGCGGCAGGCGCGTGAGCCCGAACAGCGAGATCCTTCGCGGCAGCTCGAGCAGCCCGCGCTCGGTCCGGATCCGCTCGCACGCCGCCGCCAGCCGCTCCGGGGGGCTGGGCCGGTCGATCCGCTCGCGCAGCCGTCGCCACAGCTCGACCTGCCATCGGTCAGGATTGCCATTCTCGCCACCGGCCCAGGCCCGGAGCATGCCCGGACGGTGCACTCCGTAATGGTCGAACAGGTCGGCAATGTGGCGGACCACGGCGAAGCGCCGGGTCGGGTCCTCGGGATCGCTGCGCGCCCCCTCCAGATGCCGTTCCAGCGTGACCAGCCACCGCGCGCCGAGACACTCGTCGACGACCTCGAGCAGCGGCCACACGGATCGCTCCGGCAGCCACGGGTCCCGCTCGGGCTCAATCCCGCTCGCCGCCGCCACCGCGGCGAGGATCAGGCGGCCGGGAAAGGGGAATTCCACATTCGCGCAGACGCCGTCGGCGCGGTCCTCGCTCGTCCCGAGTCGGGTCGACAGCCGCTGGGTCAGCCACCGCTCGATCCCCCGCGTCGGGACGGCCACGACCTCCGGCGCAAACGGATCCTCGAGCGGCTCGAGCAGCGTCTCGGCGAGGCCGTCGGCGAGGCGATCCGCGCGCTCGGCTCGATGGATGAACAGCACCTCCGGGACCCTAGCTCTGCCGGCGGCTTCCGGACCGCCTGCGAGTATGGACTCGTGCTCAGCACGGAATCATTCACCGCGACGGCCCTCGCATGGCTGCGCTCCCTCACCGGCGAGCCGACCGCCGAGTTCCGCGCCGGGCAGCTCGAGGCGATCGGCGACATCGTCATCGACCGCGCCCGCGTCCTGTGTGTGCAGCGGACCGGGTGGGGCAAGTCGGCGGTGTATTTCGTCGCCACCGCTCTGCTGCGCGAGGCCGGCGCCGGACCGACGTTGATCATCAGCCCGCTGCTGGCGCTGATGCGCAATCAGATCGCCGCGGCGGAGAGTCTCGGGTTGCGCGCGTACACCATCAACAGCACCAATCGCGACGAGTGGGACGACGTTCGCGACCGGCTGGGCGCGGACGCCATCGACCTGCTGCTGATCAGCCCGGAGCGGCTCAACAACCCCCGTTTCCGGGAGGAGATGCTGCCGCTGTTCGCCGCCTCGGTCGGGCTGCTCGTGATCGACGAAGCGCACTGCATCTCCGACTGGGGCCACGACTTCCGCCCCGACTACCGGCGGGTGAAGGACATGCTCGCCGCGCTCCCATCCGGGGTCGCCGTGCTCGGCACGACCGCGACCGCCAACGACCGGGTCGTCGCCGACGTCGTGGAGCAGCTCGACGTTCGCCATGGTGAGCCGCTCAGGACCTATCGGGGTCCGCTGGCCCGCGCCAGCCTGCGGCTGGAGGTGCTGGAGCTCCCCCGACCGGCTGAGCGTCTGGCCTGGCTGGCCGCCAACCTTGGTTCGTTTCCAGGGTCGGGGATCGTCTACACACTCACCAAGCGCGACGCCGAGCAGGTCGCGGCGTTCCTCCGGGCTCAAGGGATCACGGCACTGGCCTACAGCGGCGAGCAGGAGACCGAGGATCGGATCGCCACCGAGGACCGGCTGCTGCGCAACGAGGTCAAGGCGGTCGTCGCCACCAGCGCGCTCGGCATGGGTTACGACAAGGCCGACCTGACGTTCGTCGTGCACTACCAGGCCCCGGGATCCGTCGTCTCCTACTACCAGCAGATCGGCCGCGCCGGACGCGGCGTCGACCACGCCGAGATCGTGCTGCTGCGGGGCGGCGAGGATCGGCGCATCCAGGACTTCTTCATCGAGCAGGCGTTCCCCGACCGCGAGCGCGTGATGGCGGTGCTCGGCGAGCTCGAGGCGGCCGGCGAGGACGGACGCACGACGCGCGAGCTGATGGCGGTGGTGAACCTCGGCATGGGCCGGATCGAGGCGATGCTGAAGATCCTCGACGTCGAGGGCGCCGTGGCCCGGGCCGGCAGCCGCTGGAAGCTGGTGCCGGACGCGGCGTGGAGCTACGACGCCGAGCGCTACGCACAGGTGACCGCGCTGCGGCGCGCCGAGCAGGCGGCGATGGCGACCTTCGGCTCGGACGGCCGCTGTCTGATGCGCGTGCTCCAGGAACAGCTCGACGATCCCCAGGCGCGCGACTGCGGGCGCTGCTCGGTGTGCGCCGGCCCACGCTTCGGCACTCCGCTCGACACCGAGTTGGTGGAGGCGGCGGGGCGCCATCTGCGCTCGAACCCGATCGAGCTCGACGTCAAGAAGATGGCGCCCGATGCCTCGGGCGTGATGCGCAAGATTCCGGATGATGTCCGCCTCGAACCGGGATGGGCGCTGGCGCGCTTCGGCGACGGTGGGTGGTGGCCGGCGGTGGAGCGGGGTCTGCGCGACGGCGAGTTCGAGGCCGACGTGGTGACCGCGCTGGCCGACGTCGTGCGTGCGGGCGGCGTGAGCTGGATGAGCTGTGTGCCGTCCGCGTCGCGAGCCGGTGTGCTCGAACGGCTGGGCGAGGAGGTTGCCGCCTCGCTCGGCGTGCCCTTCGTCCCGCTCGTGGAGCGCGCGTGCGCGCGGCCACCCCAGCGCGAGATGGCCAACGCCGCGCAGCAGGCCGCCAACGTCCGTGGCGCGTTTCGCGTCGTCGCGACGCCGCCGCCCGGGCCGGGCGCTCTGCTCGACGACCGGCGCATGTCGGGCTGGACCCTGGCGATGGTCGGTGGTCAGCTCCGGCGCGCCGGCGCGGAGCGGGTCGTGCCGCTGGCGCTCGCGACGCTGCAGTAACTAGTTCCGACGGAAAAACCTTCGCGGTGGCAACGTCCGCCCGCTCGTCACGCGTGCCCTGCTCGTTCTGTATGCGCCGCGCGGTACATCTGCTCGAGACGAGTGAGCGACACGGCCGCGAGCAGCACTAACGACAGCTCCGCCGCGTCGCGGAGCCGCACGGTTCCGACGGCCGGGATCGACGCAATGCTCACCATCAGGATCGGCGCGAGCACGATGATCAGCGGCTGCTTTCGCCGGCGCAGCAGGATCACTCCCCAAATCGCGAGCGCGACCAACGGGTAGTACATGACCAGGCCAGCTTCCTGTACTCGTAGCTTGCGGCCTTCGGTATCGCGAAGCGACTGCAACGGCTGGAACAGTCCCCAGGTCCGCAACAGCCGGACTGCAGCCACGATCGGCAAGCGCGCGGCGTGCGATCTGGCGTATTCGAGCCCCTGGCGCCGCCATTGCGACGCAAGCTTCCCCTCGTCGTTGCCCTCGTTCGTCAGGCAGGCTTGCACGACGTCGCCGATCTGCGGGCCGTAGTACGCCTGATGGCAATTAGCCGCCCGCAACGTCGTGGCGTCGTCGTCGGCGATCGTCGGTTGGCCCAGCACGGACGCATTGCGCACCACCCATGGCGTCACGACCAGCGCGACCCCGACACACGCCAACACGACTCGCGTTGCTCGGCTCCCACCCCCGCGCAGGGCTACCGGGATCGCCAGCAGCACCACGAGCAGCAACGCCTCGGGACGGGTGAGCGCGTCAAGCCCGATCGCGACACCGAGCACGAACGCCCGACCCGCCGAGGGAGCGTCGAGCAGCCGATAGGCCGCAAGAATCGTGAGGGCGAGCAGAGCGGCGTACAACGTCTCGCTCATCAGTGCGCCATCCGCGGCGATTAGGAACGGGTAGATCGCGGCAACCGCGGCCGCCCACAGACCGGTGCGTTCTCCGCCGATGCGCTTCCCGGCCAGTCCCAGCGCACCGATCGTGATGCCTCCGAGCAGCGACCCGATGCCGGCACGCTGGACCACGTCGCTAACCAATCCGAGCTTGATGCCCGCTGCGAGCACGATCGGGTACAGCGGCGCGTGCCACGCGGTGGGGGCGGGTTTTGTGAAGAACCCGTAGACAAAGCCGTGGCCGTTTGCGAGTTCATGCGAAACCGTCTGATACCAGAAGCTGTCGTAGATACCGCTCGTCGCCGGCGCGATCACGATCGCCTGAAAGACTCGGATCGTCACGCCAGCCGCGACGATCACGCTGAGTCGCACGCCGAAGCTGTCCCGGCGCACCCGCATGTCGGATCGCGTTGGGAGCCTGCCTTGTTCCGACAGTCGAATCTGCGCCATCAGGTTCGGGGCGCGGATCTTAGCCAACCGCCCGAGCGGCGGTGCGTTCGTGATCCGGGGCGGCGGCGGCCGCCGAGGTCAGGGACGGACTTGGGTACCGACATGCTAGCCATACGCCATGCCCGGTCGGATACGTGCGAGGATCTGGAACATGCGGCAGGCGCGCGCATACGCTCTGGTGGTCATCATCGTGTCCGTGGCGACGGTGTCGGTGGCGCAGGCGCGGCCGCGTCACGTGGTGATGCGCGATGCCTTCCTATACCAGCCGCGAGCGTTTCCGGTGAGCGGGGATGGCGACTTCTCCGTGCGGCGACTGCGGTGGCGGTCATGGGGTGGACGGACGGCGACCGCCGATGGGCAGGCGATCGAGCAGGAGCGCCCGAGCCACACGAATCACTTTTACCGGACGCGCGTCACGCTGAGCCACCGCACCTACTGCAAGAACATCCACCGCACGGTCTACAACACCGTCAGCGCGCGGATTCTCGGTCCGACCGTCGGCGTCTTCGGAGCTCGCACCCTGAGCCGCGTCTACGACTGCGACGGCTACTGGCAGCTGACCTCATAGCCGGGAGTCCGCGATCGCGCGGACCATCGGCAGCGTCACATACCGACATACAGCTCGCTGGCTGAGCGCTGCCCTCTCCGCTGTGTGTGGACGTTGATAGTGGCCGTGCTTAACGGCGGGACCACGGGGTGATGGGCCGCTCGTGGCGTTTGCCGTCCACGACCAGGTCGACGCGCTCGTTGAAGAACGCGATCCGGTCCGTGACCTCGGCGGCCTCCCGCAGCGGCTCGCGATAGGTCCACGCGATGTCCTCCTCACCCTCCAGTGACCAGTACGAAGCCTGTCCCTTGTAGGCGCAGAAGGTTCTCGTCGAGCTCGGTTGCAGGAGCCCGGCTACGACATCCTCAGGCGGAACGTAATAGCGGACCGGCAACATCGACTCGAACAGCAGATATGGCACGGTGGAGCTCGCGAGCAGCTCACCGCCGCGTTCAATCTGAACACGCCGCGAGCTATGAACGATCTCGATCCGGTGAAACGGGTCACGCGGATGACCGACGTTCAGCTCGTCTTCCTCATACCAGGCGTCGAAGGCGCCAAAGTCGACGATCACATGGCCACGAAGCGCATCGTCGAAGAGACGAAAAGCGGCCGCCGGACGATCGGCGCCACCCACCCGGACGTCCAGCGATTCGCCTTCGGTGGTATGCACGGAGAACGGGATGCTCGGGTCATACACCGGCCGATCTCCGAGCCGAGGCGGTCCAACGCCCGCCCGCGCCGGCTCCGGCGACCGCTCCGAGTGATCCGGGGTGAGAAGCTCACCAGCAATATCCTCCGCCGGCACGGCGTAGCTCGGAACAACCCGTTTGGGCTCCCAGACAAGCACCGCCCGCTCACTATCGATCACCGGCTGGCCGCCGAGCACTCCCCGAATCCGCTTGTCGATCGGCTCATAACGGAGCTCGTCAAGCTCCCGCATCAAGACGTCGCGAACTCGAGTCCCCACGAGGCAACGATCGCACAGGCGATCCGGGGGCGCAAGATGACCGCCCGACGCCTCCGGCGGCCCAGCCCGCGAACGCGAGGCGTCGGTTCACGGCCACCGCAGGATGGAGTCCGGCGCCGCCGGCCGAGGCAGCGAAGGCGAGCGCCAGATTCAGGGCTATCGCAAGATGGAGTCGGTGATCGTCGGGACGGCGGGCGCCGAGGAAAAAGATTCCCGGAAGGCCGGCCGTGTGGAAGCGATCGTTGCGGTTGCGCTTGAGGGTGGTGTGTCCGATCGCCATCGTGCCGGTGCGGTCGTCGCTGACGAAGAAGATCGCGCCGCCGCCCTCGTTGGCGCGGTTGTCGGCGAACAAGCTGCCACCGATCGAGAGCCTCATCTGATCCCCGTCGTTGTAGATCGCGCCGCCGCTGCCGCCGCCCGGGCTGCCGGGCCGGGCCGGGTTGGCGCCGTTGCCGATCGCGCGGTTGGCGATAAAGCGGCTGTTCAGCACGCTCCAGGAGACGCCGATGCTGCTCAGCGCCCCGCCGTTGCTGCACACGTTGCCGGTGAAGCGGCTTTTCACGACGTACACGGGAAGGCCGCGGTACTGCGAGAGCGCCCGGACCGCTCCACCGCCGATGTCCGGTCCTTGATGCTCGCACCGGTTGCCGGTGAACACCGAGTTGACGATCCGCAGTTGGCCGCCGCGGGCGAAGATGGCGCCCCCACCGCCACCGTCGAAGCGCTCGCCGCTCGAGTTCCCATCGGTGAAGGCCAGGTCCTGGATGACGAGCTTGGGAGACGCTTGATCCTGGCAGTGCGAGGTGGTCCACACCTGCGCTGGATCGCAGGTGTCCATGTACAGGATGCGGCGTTGGCCCTCACCGCTGAGCGTCACCAGCCCACCTCCGTCGAGAACGACTCGCGAGCTGGTGTTCATGACCGTGGCGGTCGCGCTCATCCTGATGATCACCGGCTTCGGTCCGCACGAGAACCTGATGATCCCGCCGGCCCTGACCGCGGCGAGAACCGCGGCCGAGGTGCAACTGGCCGCGGTTCCGCGCCCCACGACATGGCGCGCCTGTGATGTGTCCACCGAGCGGCCGGCTGGAGGAACGGGCACGGAGCGCACACCCGGCGCCGGCCGTCGCGGGATCGAACGCGCCGGCGGCGCAAAGCAGGCACCGACCGCCACAAGGAACGCGATCGCGAGTGACACGCGTCGTGGCATCCCGGAAGCGTAGGGCGCGGGATCTTACCCCGCCACACGCGGGTCAACGTCCCGCCGCCAACCGCCCAACTCGGACGCCAAGCCATGCTCCTGTCAACGACCGCGTCTAACCGTGCGAAATCAACCATCGAAATCAACCATCTAGGCTGGATCCAATGCCCGAGTTGCCCGAGGCGGAGCGAGCCCGCCAGACGCTCGAATCCGCCCTCGGGCGGCGGATCGTCGGCGTCGATGACGGGGATTCATACGTGTGCCGACCTCACGCACCGGGCGAGATCGCCGAGGCGCTGACCGGCCACACGCTCGCCACCGCACACCGCCGGGGGAAGTTCATGTGGCTGGAGACCGACGACGGGCCCGCCCTGGGCCTGCACCTCGGCATGGCCGGCCGGATCATCGTCGACCCAGAGGACGTGTCGCGGTGGGATCGGTTTGCGCTCGAGTTCGAGGACGGTGGCCGGCTGGTACTGAGAGACAAGCGCCGGCTCGGCCGCGCAGTCCTCAATCCCGATTTCTCCCACGTCGGGCCGGATGCCGCCGAGGTCGGCCGCGAGGACTTCCGCCGCCTGATCGGCGCCGGCCGCGCGCCGATCAAGGTCCGGCTGCTCGACCAGGGCGCGATCTCCGGAGTCGGCAACCTGCTCGCCGATGAGGCGCTCTGGCAAGCGCGAATCTCTCCCAACCGACGCGTCTCGGAGCTCTCGACCGAGGACCTCGACCGCCTGCGCCGCGAAGTCCGCGCCGCCGTCCGCTCAGCGATCCGCAAGGGCGGCGCGCACACCGGCCGCTTCATCGCCGCCCGCCACCGCGACGGGGTCTGCCCGCGCGACGGCAGCCCGCTGGCGCGGGGTACGGTGGGTGGACGGACGACGTACTGGTGCCCGGTCTGTCAGCGCTGACGCTCAGCTGCCCGGATCTCTCGTCAGCTCTTGGTGTTCACGTCAGCCACGTCCCCCCCTTCCTAATGTTGGGGGGGGGGGGGGGGCGGCGGGTGGTGGCGGCGGGTGGCGGCGGCGGGTGGCGGCGGCGGGCGGTGGCGGCGGGCGGTGGCGGCGGGCGGGCAGGTCGATCGACCCGGGGACCTGCATGAGCGCCCAAATCGCCAGCGCGGCCCGGCAATTCGGGCGATCCAACACGCTCATCATGCTCGATCGCCCATATCCGCCGGCAGGGCGCGCGATTTGTGCGATCGAGCAGGTCGGGTGTAACCGGTTCGTGACGCGAGTGCCGCACCGCGTCAGTCCCGAGGCCGGCGGGCGGGACCCGAACGGGGTTCGCGACAAGAGCGCTGATGCGATCGGACAGGCCTCGGAGGGTCAGGCCTGAACGCCGCCGCCGTCGATCACCAGCGCCTGCCCGGTGATCGCGCCGGCCGCGTCGGAGGCGAGGAACACGACCGCGTCCGCGACCTCCCCCGGGTCGAGCAGGCGGCCGAGCGGCGTCTGACTGATCAGGGCCTGCTCGGCTTCGGCCTCGCTGCGGCCGGTCGCCTCGACGATCCGGGCGATCGCGCGCGTGATCAGATCGGTGCGCACGTACGATGGGCAGACCGCGTTGACGCGCACGCCGGTGCCGGCGAGTTCGCTGGCGACGGCGCGGGTCAACCCCACGACGGCGTGCTTGGAGGCGGTGTAGGCGCTCGTGTAGGCGGTGCCGATCCGACCCGCGGTCGAGGCGACGGTGATGATCGATCCGGTGCCCCGCGCGCGCATCGCCGGGACGACGGCGCGCATGCACAGGAACGGACCGGTGACGTTGACCTCGAAGTGGCGCGCCCAGCTCGCCAGCGAGGTCCTCGCCAGCGGCGCGCTCTCGGCGAACCCGGCGTTGTTGACCAGTACGTCGACATCGCCGATCGCGCCGAACCGCTCCGCGACAGCGGCCTCGTCGGTGACATCGCAGACCGCGGTCCGCGCCCGGGGCAGGCGCTGCAGCGCGGCCGCGTCCCGGCCGAGCGCCACGACCTCGTCGCCGAGCGCCGCGAACCGCTCGACGATCACCCGCCCGATGCCCTTCGCGCCACCGGTCACCACCACCATCCGGCTCATCACACCAGCACCGGCATCAGCCGCTCCATCTGCGCCAGCCGCTCCGGGTAGCGCCCGACCAGGAACTGGAGCGCGACGTGGCGGACGCCGACCTCGGCGAAGCGGTCAAGCGCCTCGGCCAGCTGCTCGGGGGTGCCGCTGAGGCGATCGGGCTCCTGGCTCACCGGGGCGTCGGTGACCTCCACCGACAGGCAGCAGTTGAGCTCGAGCTCGTCCGGGTCGCGGCCGGCGCCGGCCGCCGCCTGGCGGACGTGCTCGAAGCGCCGGGCCAGCTCCTCCGGCGTGACGCGGGCGAAGTACGGAAACCAGGCATCGCCGTAGCGGCCGGCGCGCCGCTGCGCACCCCGGCTCTCGCCCCCGCACCAGATCGGGATCGCCGCAGCATGGCTCTTCGGATAGAACGCGATGTCCTGGTAGCGGTAGTGCTCGCCGTCGAAGCTGCAGTGCTCCTCGCCGAACAGGTTGCGGGCCACCGCCAGCTGCTCGTCCGCGACCGCCGCGCGCTGGTCAAACAGCTCGCCGCGGCCGAGCGCCTCGAACTCCTCGCGCATCCACCCGATCCCGACCCCGAGGATGAACCGCCCCTCCGACAGCCAGTCGATCGTCGCGGCGACCTTCGTCCAGTGGACGGGGTCGCGATAGGTCGTCACGAGCACGCTCACGCCAAGCTTCAGACGCTCGGTGGCGCCGGCGAGGAACGCCAGCGCGGTCATCGACTCCAGGAACGGCTTCTCGGGCGGGACGATGAACGACCCCGACCAGCTGTAGGCGTAGTCGGACTCGATCTGCCATGGGATGATGATCCGGTCAGCCGCCCACACCGTGGTGAAGCCGAGCCGCTCGGCCGACTCGGCCGCGTGCCTCAGGCCCGCTCTCGTGCAGGCGGCGCCCGAGACGGGCAGAAACACGCCGTAGTCCATCGCTACGGGACCGTCATCTCGCGATCACCGCGATCCCCATCAGCTCCACCATCGCGGCGGCGTCGAACAGCTCGCTCACGCCGAACAGCCCCATCGCCGGGTAGTGGCGGCCGAAGTGCCGGCGCCAGGCAGCACCGAGCTCCGGCAGAGCTTCCTTGTAGGCGGGGACGTCGGTGACGAACACCTGGAGCGAGACCAGGTCCGCCGGCTCGCCGCCCGCGGCCAGCAGCGCGGTCATCAAGTTCCCGGCCGCCCGATCGAACTGCTCGGCGATCGTCTCGCCGGCGCCGATCTGGCCGGCGAGGTACACGGTCTCGCCGGCCCCCGCGATGACCGCGTGCGAGAAGCCACTGGGACGTGGCAGGTCATCCGGGTTGACGATCCGGGTCATCTCCTGCTCCAGCTCGGGTTGACGATCCGGGTCATCTCCCGCTCCAGCTCGGCTTGCGGCCCTCGCGCCAGGCCGCGTAGAACTCGGCGAAGTCGTCGCTCTTCATCATCAACGCCTGGGTGATCGCCTCGAACTCGATCGCGCCGCCGAGATCGAGGTCCAGCTCGCGGGTCAGGAGCGTCTTGGTCGTGGAGTAGGCGAGCGCGGGTCCCGTGGCCAGGCGCCTCGCCAACGACGCCGCTTCGTCGGCCAGAGCGTCGTCGGGCGTCAGCGCAGTCGCCAGCCCGATTTCGTAGGCCCGCTGGGCGTCGATCTTCTCGCCCAGGATCAGCAGCTCGGTGGCGCGGCCCAGCCCGACGATCCGCGGCAGCAGGTACGCGGAGCCCATGTCCGCGCCGGCGAGCCCGACGCGCGTGAACAGGAACGCGAACGACGCCGACTGCGCGAGCAGGCGGAAGTCGCTGGCCAGCGCGATCACCGAGCCGGCGCCGGCGGCGATCCCGTTGACCGCCGCGATCACCGGCAGCGGGCACTCGCGCAGCGCCTTGACGACCGCGCCGGTCATCCGCGTGAACTCGAGCAGCTCGGCCGCTTCGAGCTTCTGCAGCTCGCCGATGATCTCCTCGACGTCGCCGCCCGAGCAGAAGCCGCGCCCCTCACCCCTGATCACCAGCGTCTTCGCATCGCCCCGCTGGGGGAGCTCGGCGAGCAGGTCGCGGAGGTCGGCGTAGGCCTCGAACGTGAGCGCGTTCAGCTTGTCGGGACGATTGAGCGTGACGGTTGCGATACCGTCCCGACATTCGAACTCGAAGTGCTGCCAGTCGGCGGTCAGCGCGGCCGATGCGCGGTACGGACTCAGGGCTTCACTCCTCGTCCTGAAGATACTCGACATAGAAGCCCGGAGCAATGTCAGATATTATCGGAGGGTAGAGCCGTGGCCGGCGAGAGCCCGTACTGGAACCCGAAAACGGAGACGCTTGGGCGCCAGCAGCTCCGAGCGCTGCAGCTCGCGAAGCTCCGCTACCAGTGCGAGTGGGCCGCCGCGCGCAGCCCCTGGTATCGGCGGCAGTTCGAAGCCGCCGGGTTTGCGCCCTCCGAGCTTCGATCCCTCGACGATCTGCGCCGCCTGCCGTTGCTCACCCGCGATCAGTGGATGGCCTCGCAGGAGGCGGCGCCGCCATTCGGGGAGCTCCCGGCGATCGGGCCCGAGGGCGCGATCCGCGTCCACACCACCTCCGGCACCACGGGCCGCGGACCGCTCCGCGCGCTCGACTCGCGCAAGGACTGGTCGTGGATCGCGGAGATGTGGTCCTACGCGATCTGGGGGTGTGGCGCGCGGCCCGCCGACACGGCCTACATCGCGTTCGGCTACGGCTCGTTCATCGGCTTCTGGGGTCTGCACTACGCGATGGAGAAGGTCGGCGTGCTGAACGTACCCGGCGGCGCGCAGAGCACCGAGGCGCGCGTTCGGCAGATCATCGACTTCGGCGCGACCGTTGTGGCGTCGACGCCGACCTACGCGCTCCGGCTCGCCCAGGAGGCGTCGCTGCTGGGAGTCGATCTGCCCGGCGCCGCCGTCTCGCGGCTGATCCTGTCCGGTGAGCCGGCGGGATCGATCCCCCAGACCAAGGCGTTGATCGAGGAGCTGTGGGGGGCGAAGGCGTTCGACACCGCCGGGATGACCGAGATCGGAACGATCATGGTGTTCGAGTGCTCACACCAGCCCGGCGGCACCCACATCATCGAAGACCACATGATCGAGGAGGTGATCGATCCGGACTCGCTGGAGCCGGTCGCCTATGGCGAGCGCGGGGAGCGGGTGGTGACCTCGTTCGGGCGCGGGGCGATTCCGCTGCTGCGCTACCGCACCGGCGATCTGGTCTGCAAGGTCCCTTCGTCGAAGTGCACGTGCGGGCGCGGTTTCGATATTTATGAGGGGGGGATTCTCGGACGCGTCGACGACATGAAGATCGTGCGCGGGACGAACGTCTACCCGCGGGCAATCGAGGCGATCGTCCGCGAGTTCCCGGAGGTCGACGAGTTTCAGACCGTGATCGCGCGCGACGGGATCCGCGACGAGATCACGCTGCGGGTCGAGTGCAAGCCGGACTGGCCCGCGGAGCAGTGGGACACGCTGTCGGACTCGCTGCACCGGCGCCTGTCCCTGGCTCACGAGGGGCTCAATTTCCGCGTGCAGCGCGCCGCCGAGGGCGAACTGCCGCGCTTTGAGCTGAAGGCCCAGCGGACGGTCGACCTGCGCGATGCGCCGATCGGCGTGGGGGCGAAGTGACGCGCGACCTGCTCGGCGAACCGCTCAGCCCCTCCGAGGAGCGGCTGCTCGCGGTCTACGAAGAGCTCAAGGCGCTCAGTGCCGATCAGGAGCTTCCGCCGGTCGCGCAGGCCAACGTGCGCGCCGCGCTGGCCCTGATCCACAACGTCGTGAACGGACTCGCGCTCAAGTACGAGCACCTGAGCGACCTCGGCGTGTGAGGCTGGCGTGAGGATCGCGGTAGTCGGTGGGGGACCCGGCGGCCTCTACTTCTCGATCCTGATGCGCAAGATCGCGCCGGACTGCTCGGTGACGGTATTCGAGCGCAACCGGGCCGGCGATGCGTTCGGGTTCGGGGTCGTGTTCTCCGACGAGACGCTGACCGTGTTCGAGCACGCCGACCAGGAGACCTACGCGGCGATCGGGGAGCGGTTCGCGCGCTGGAGCGACATCGACATCCACCACCGCGGCGCCGTCACCCGGTCCGGTGGCCACGGATTCGCGGCGCTGGGCCGGCGGGAGCTGCTCGGCATCCTCCAGGAGCGAGCCATCTCGCTCGGGGTCGAGCTGCGGTTTCAGTGCGAGGCGCCGCCGCTGTCAGAGCTCGGGTGGGCGGATCTGATCGTCGGCGCGGACGGCGCCTCGAGCGCGATCCGGACGGCCCTGTATCGCGAGTTCGTGCCCTCGCTCGACCCGCGGCGCTGCCGCTACATGTGGCTGGGAACCGACCTCGTGTTCGACTCGTTCAAGTTCTTCATCGAGGAGACCCCGCACGGGGTCTTCCAGGCCCACGCATATCCCTACGACGAGCGGATGAGCACGTTCATCGTCGAGACCCATGAGCAGGTGTGGCGGCGGGCCGGTCTTCATCAGCTGAGCCCGGGTCCGCTGGCGCCGGGGGTCAGTGACGCGGCGAGCGTCGAGTTCTGCGCCTCGGTGTTCGCGGATGCTCTGCAGGGGCACCAGCTCGTGGCGAACAACTCGAAGTGGATCAACTTCGTGACCGTCCGCAACCGGCGCTGGTGCGCCGAGAACGTGGTGCTGATCGGCGACGCCGCCCACACGGCCCACTTCTCGATCGGCTCGGGCACGAAGCTCGCGATGGAGGACGCGGTGGCGCTGGCGTGGGCGTTCCGGGGATCCGGCGAGGACGTCGCGGCGGCCACCGCCGCGTATGAAGCCGAACGCCGGCCGATCGTCGAAAGCACCCAGCGCGCCGCGCAGGCGTCGCTCGAGTGGTTCGAGGGGATCGGGCGCTACGTCGAGCAGGAGCGCTCTCAATTCGCGTTCAACCTGCTGACCCGGAGCCGGCGCGTGACCTACGACAACCTGCGCCTGCGCGATCCCGGATTCGTGCAGGAGGTGAACGACGATTTCGCCGCCCGGGGCGGCTTCTCGCCCCGGCCCCCGATGTTCGCCCCGTTGCGGTTGCGGGAGCTGGAGCTGCCCAACCGGGTGATCGTCTCGCCGATGGATATGTACTCGGCGGTCGCGGGCACGCCCAGCGACTTTCACTTCGTCCACCTGGGCGCACGCTCGCTCGGCGGCGCGGGCCTGGTGATGAGCGAGATGATGTGCGTCTCCGCTCATGGTCGCATCACCCCCGGGTGCGCGGGGATGTACAGCGACGAGCACATCGCCGCGTGGCGGCGGATCGTGTCGTTCGCACACCGCTACGGCCGGTGCGCGATCGGCGCCCAGATCGGCCATTCCGGGCGCAAGGGCTCGACGAAGCTGATGTGGGAGGGGATCGACGAGCCGCTGCCCTCCGGCAACTGGCCGGTGATCGGTCCCTCGGCGATCGCCTACGGCCCACGCAACCAGGTGCCGAGGGCGATGACCCGGGCCGACATGGACGTCGTCGTGAAGCAGTTCGTGTGGGCCGTGCACGGCGCGCTGGCCGCCGGCTTCGACCTGCTCGAGCTGCACTGCGCCCACGGCTATCTGCTCTCGAGCTTCCTCTCGCCGCTGGCCAACGTGCGCGAGGACCGCTACGGCGGGTCGCTGCAGAACCGCGCGCGGTTCCCGCTCGAGGTGTTCGATGCGTGCCGCGCCGCGTGGCCCGCCTCAAAACCGATCAGCGTGCGGCTGTCGGCGACCGACTGGGTGCAGGGTGGCTTCGACGTCGACCACGCGGTGGCGTTCGCGCGGATGCTGCTCGAGCACGGCTGCGACATCGTCGATGTCTCCTCGGGCCAGGTCTCGCCGCTCGAGCGGCCCGCATTCGGGCGCAGCTTCCAGACGCCGTTCGCCGACCGGATTCGCAATGAGGTCGGAATTGCGACGATCGCGGTCGGTGCGATCTCCTCCTATGACGACGTGAACACGATCGTGCTGGCGGGGCGGGCGGATCTGTGCGCGCTGGCCCGGCCGCACCTCTATGACCCGCACTGGACCCTGCACGCCGCGGCCGAGCAGGACTACGCGGACGTCGAGTGGGTGCCCCAGTACCAGGCCGGCTCGCGCCGGCCAGCGTCCGGGCGTGACGGCGCGGTGCAGAAAGAGCTGCAGCGGACGTTCGAGCCCGCTCCGCGCGAGCTTGCGGGGGCGCCGGACGCGCGGCCGTGAGCCCGGTCTCGGTCTCTGCCCCGCCGGCCGCGGGCGAGCCGCTGCAACCGCAGGATCTCGTGATCACGCTGCTGGGCACCTACGTGCGGCCGTTCGGCGACACCGTGTGGTCGGGCGGGCTGGTGTCGCTGCTGGGTGAGCTCGGCTTCTCGGCCGGCGCGGCTCGGGTGGCGCTGACGCGTCTGGTCAGGCGCGGGCTGCTGGGGCGCGTGCGCTCGGGCCGGCTCGTCCACTACCGGCTGACGGCGCGCTGTGAGGGGCTGCTGGCCGAGGGCGACGGACGGATCTTCTCGCTCGGGGATCCCCACGAGGACGGCGGCACGTGGACGGTGATCTGGCACCAGCTACCCGAGGACCGCCGGCTCGAGCGAAGCCGGCTGGCGCGGCGGCTGCGGTTCCTCGGCTTCGGATCGGTGCAGGACAGCGTGTGGGTCTCACCCCACGACCATTCCGAGGAGGTGCTGCGCCTCCTCGATGAGCTGTCGGTGTCGGAGTTCGCGACGCTGTTCACGGCGCGGATCGAGGAGCCGGCGGGGCTGCCGGCGCTCGTCGCGCGCGCCTGGGACCTGACCGGGCTGATCGAGCGCTACGAGTCGTTCGTCTCGGAGTTCTCGCCCTACGTCGGCCGCCGGGTCGATGACGCCCGGGCGTTTCAGGTGCGCACCCGGCTCATGCACCGGTTCCGCGGGTTCCCGTTCTTCGATCCCGAGCTGCCCGAGACGCTCGCCCCACTCGGGGGCGCCCGCGCGCAGGCCGTGGCGACCTTCCACCAGCTCTACGACGGTCTCGCCAAGGCGTCGCAGCGCCACTTCGATGCCGTGACTGCGCGGTGGGCGGAGGCCTCGTAGTCGCCGCCGTTTCGCGTGTTGAGGGTCGGTCGGCGCAGCCTCACCGGGAGCGCGCACTCACCGGGAGCGCGCACATCGGCGCGCTCCCAGCTCGTCAGCTCTGCACGATCTGCAGTGCTCCCAGCTCGTCAGCTCACGCGGGACCCCATCCCTGCGGGCAGGGGTTCCTGGCGAGGATGTTTCGGAAATCGAAGATCAGGGATTGGCTGCCGCCACCTTGGGTCGTGTAGTTCTGCGCCAGCAGGTTGCCGTACTGGGCGTTCTCCCCGAAGTTGCTGATCTGGCCGGGGATGTTGTTGCCGAACTCCCATTCACAGCCGCTGTATCCGTTGGATGTGGTGTAGAAGGGATAGAACGCGGCCGGCTGACCGGTGTCGGTGGTGGGAATCAGGGTGCACCCGTTCCCGGTGGTGTTATCGCACGTGGACTCGATCGCCGGCAGGTCGGCCTCGAACGCCGCGTGCCTGTACTGCACGTTGTAGTTCGGGCCTGTCTCCGGGCTGCTGAACTTGAGCGGCGAGGGATGCAGCCTGGTGTTGCCGTCCGGCCATAGCGGCTGGTAGGAGGCGCCGTCGAACCCGGTGTTGGTGTAGGTACATCCCGGCACCTTGTAGGTCAGTGCCTCCGAGGCGGGGAAGCAGAACAGGTCGTCAGCATCGGGCGGCTTGGCATTGGCGCCCCGCCCTTCGGTGTCGCCGGCCGGGCACGTGGTGGGGTTCCCACTCGCATCGAGACCGAACGGCGTGGCCGGGATCGGCACCGGGCCGTTGCAGAACTGGAAGTGTCCGATCTCGGTGTCGAACGCGACGTTGTACGACCCCGCCGCCCACGTCACCCGCGTCTGCGGGGTTGACTTGGCGTACATCGGGTGGAAGTTGTAGGGGATCGCGTTGCACGACGTGCCATTGGGGTCAAACTTCACCTGTGCGAAGCCGTTGGCGGCGCTCGCCGTCATCGATCCCGACTGGCCAGTCGTGAGGTCGTGGATGATCACTCTCACCCCGCCCTGAGTATCCGAGAAGGCCACGCTCAGGTGGTCTCCGGAGTTCATGAACAGGTCCTTGGCTTTGTCCGGGGTGAACGTGGTCAGGGTCGAGTCGATCGGATTGGCCGGAGCTTGCGAGACGCCGTTCTTGGTAATGAAGGCGAAGTTGAGGTACTCCTCGCCAACTTTCGACAGGCATGTCGCGTTATTCGCCTGCCCGGTCACGGGATTGAGCGACAGGCTGTCGATGTTGAGCGCGGCGCACCACTGGGTGGGATCGCAGGAGCTCGCTCCGACCGCCACCGCCCACGTCGGCCATGGCACCCAGCCCGGCGGATAGAACTGCATCTCCATGTAGGCCTGGCCCACATGCTTGGGGGAGACGGCGGGGTCGAGGATGTTGCGATCGCTGTCGGGCGGGCAGGTGCTCACCTGCTCTGGATATGACTGCGTGTCACAGATCGCCATACCGATCCAGGACGCCCCGCTGAGCTCGAATTCATAGGACTTACCGATCCTGTTGGGATTGTTCGCCGATGGGTCGTTCGGCAGCGTCACGTTGTAGCGCATGTGGTTGCCCGACCCGTTGACGTTCGAGTCAAACAACATCGATGGCTCGTCGTGGCCGACGTAATAGCCGAACACGTCGTCGGAGTTCGCCACCTCGGTGCACATGGCACTGGCGTAAGCACAGTCGATGTGCAAATGCTGGCCGGTGGCGGCGGCGTGCGCCGTCGCTCTAGCCGCTGCCCCAGACGGGGCAGCGAGACCGAGTACGACGGCGGCGACGAACGCCGAGGTCACAGACAGAAACCGCGTGAATGGCTTCACGACAACCACCCTTCTGACTGGATGGAGCCATCGTGCTGATCCTCGTCTGCCAGCCTCGCCGGCTCCGCCTTGGGATCGGATCGCGCGACCCTACCACCGGAGGTGGCGCGCGGGGTTTTTTTGCGAGGCGCTTTTGAGCGCGTGGAATTTCGCTGATCGTCAACAGAGGAGTCGGCACCGTCCCGGCGAACGCAGAACCCTATGTCCCCGAGCGCTGAAGGCGAGACTCGTTCGGTGTACGTGGTGCAGCGCCACTTTCGACTGGTCAGGCGCGGCTATGACCCGGTCGAGGTCGACCGCCACCTGCAGGTGGTGAGTGAGTGGTTCCGGGAGAGTCGTGCCGCCGAGCGGGCCCGCGAGGTCGAGAAGCAGTTTCATGCTCGCGAGCGCGCGGTGGCGGAGAAGGAGGACCGGGCGGATCTGCTGGTCGAAACCAACCGCATGGAGGCCGAGGCGATCCTCGATGGCGCACGGCTGCGGGCCAAGGCGGAGAACGCGGCCGCCGAGGCGATCCTCGTCCAGACCCGCGAGGAGGCTCAGCGGCTGCGCGCCGAGGCGGATGCGGACACCGCCGCAATGGGTGAGAAGGCGCGGTCAGACGCGGCGGCCGTGGTGCGCGAGGCGGAGGAGAATGCGCAGCGGATCGTCGCGGACGCCGAGCAGAACGCCCAGCGGCTCGTCGCCGACGCGGCGGCTCAGGCCGAGCGCGTCACGGCCGAGAGCGAAGAGCGACGCGAGCAGGAGCTGCTCAGCGCTCGCAGCGCCGCCGAGCACCTCCTCGCCGCGATGCGGGCAGAGGCCGCGGAGGAGGTTCGCGCGCTGCGAGAGCATGCGGAGCAGGAGCTCCGTTCCTACGTGGACCGTCGCCACCGCGAGGTCGACCGTCTCGTCGACGCCGCGCGCCGCGAGCGTCACCGCGCCGGTGGCGACGCCGGGCCGTGAGGTCAGAGTTGACGTGAGGGCGCCGGACGCCGGGGAGGGCTCGTATCGCTTCGTCGTCGTGGCGCACACGCACTGGGATCGAGAGTGGTACTGGCCGTTCGAGCATTTCCGGCTCGAGCTCGCGCGGGTGGTGGACGGCGTGCTCGACGTGCTCGAGCGCGATCCTCGCTTCGCCTCGTTCACGCTCGATGGTCAGGCGATCGTGCTCGAGGATTACCTCGAGGTCCGGCCCGAGCATGAGCGCCGCCTGCGGGCACTGCTGCGCGCCGGCCGGATCGAGGTGGGGCCGAGCTACGTGCTGGTCGACGAGTTCCTGGTTGGGGCCGAGGCGCTGGTCCGTAATCTGCTGATCGGGCGGGCGGTGTGCGAGCGCCTCGGCGGGCGGCCCTCGCCGGTCGGCTATCTGCCCGACAGCTTCGGGCACCCGGCGCAGCTGCCGCAGGTGCTGGCCGGGTTCGGGATCAGCAGCTTCATCTTCTCGCGCGGGCTCGGTGACCAGCTGGACGAGCTGGGAGTCGTGTTCGCCTGGCGCTCGCCGGACGGAAGCGAGGTGCTCGCGTTCCAGCAGCTCCCGGACTACTCGAACTTCGCCGGCGTATCGGACGTCGAGGACGCGGAGCGGCGAGTTCGGGACATCGTCGCGCGGTTCGGACACGCGCTCGGGCGCGCCGGGGTGCGCGATGTGCTGCTCTGCAACGGCTCCGATCACCTGCCCGTGACGGCTGAGCTGCCGCGCCTGTGCACCGAGCTCGAGCGGCGGCTCCCCGGCGCGCGGTTCACGATCGCGCAGTACGCCGATTACGTACGGGCGGTGGGAGCGGTTCGCGTACCGGCGTGGAGCGGCGAGCTGCTCGGCAGCCGGCTCCAGAACGTGTTGCGGGGCGTGAACTCCGCTCGCCTCTACCTCAAGCGCGCCAACGAGCAAGCCGAGCAGCGGCTGCTGGCCGTCGAGACGCTCGCGGCGCTGCGGAGCCTGCAGGACGGGACGCCCTTTCCCGGCTCGGATTTCGAGCTCGCCTGGCGTCAGCTGCTGCAATGCCATCCGCACGACACGATCTGCGGCTGCTCGTGCGACGAGGTCCACCGCGACGCGCTGGCCCGTTACGAGTCGCTGCAGCGGACGCTGTCGGTACTGCAATCACGGGCGCTGGAGGGGCTCGCCACCGAGCCGTCGTCGGGCACCGCGCTCGGGGTGATCAACCTGCTGCCCTATCGCCGGCGGGGCGTGATCGAGGCACCCGGCGCCGAGCCGACGCTCGTCGAGCTCGACGGGTTCGCCGCGGTCACGATCGAGCCCGTGCCGGCGGGTTCCCGGACCGGTGGCGCGCTGGGAGCCGGCGGCGGGTCCGAGCCTCCGGCGATCGAGAGCGACCGGTTCCGCGTCGAGGCGGGCCTGGAGGGCGCGCTCACGGTGATCGACAAGCTTCACGAGCGCCGCTTCGAGCACCTGCACGCCCTCGAGGACGAACTCGACATGGGCGACCTCTACAACTTCTGCCCCGTCCCGGACGCTCCCAGTTGGCGCAGCGCGGACGCCATTGTTCGGGTCCTCGCCGAGGGCCCGCTGGTGTCGGAGCTCGAGGTTCGCGTCGAGGCGGAGCGCCCGGCCGGCCTCGACCCCGAGTTTCGCCCCCTCCGCGAGACCGCGCCGCTGAGCGTCTGCACCGTAGTGCGACTGGTGCGCGGCAGCCACCGGCTGGAGTTTCGAACCACGATCGACAACGCGGCCGGCGATCACCGTCTCCGCGTCGTGTTCCCGGCCGGCGCCGCCGGCGGTCCGGTGCGCGCCGAGGGACAGTTCGCGCTTCTGCAGCGCCCGCTCGTGCCCCCACCACCGCAGGCCGAGTGGGCAGAGCCACCCGATCTCACCCAACATACGCTCGGCGCCGTGGCGATCGGGCCGATCGCGCTGATCACCAAGGGGTTGCCCGAATACGAGGCACGCAGAGACGGTGAGCACGCCGAGCTGTGCCTCACGCTCCTACGCTGCGTCGGGATCATCTCGAAACCGAACGGCGTACTCGCGAGCCGGCCGCAGAGCGCCGGGCCAGCGCTCGCCACCCCGGAGGGTCAATGCCTCGGCCGCCACGTATGCGAGTACGCGCTGGTGCCCGGCGCCGACGCGCTCGACGACATCGTCCTCATGCGCGAGGCGCAGGACTATCGCTGCGGCTTCCTGACCGTCCCGACCGCGGTCGAGCTCGCGCCGCCGCTGGCGCTTAAGGGCGAGGTGATGTTCTCGTGCCTGAAGGGGGCCGAGGACGGCGACGGGCTGATCCTGCGCTGCTTCAACCCAGCTCGCTCCCCCGCGAGCGCCCAGATCGCCGGCGAGCTGGCCGTGTCGCAGACCCGCCTCGATGAGACCGGTGAGCAAGCGCTCCCTGACGGCGTCGTGCGACTGAACCCTAGCCAGATCGCGACGCTGCGACTGCGGGGACCGGTGTGAATCTTCTCGGCGGTTGATCGGGTCAAACCCCAGATGAGCAGCTTCGGGCAGCGAGTGCGCTTTGCCGTGGATCATCGGTGGACGCCGCCCCACATGTCGGCCTACCTCGACGGAGAGCTCGCTTCGGGCGGCCGTACGCGGCTCGAGCGCCATGTCGGCGAGTGCGCGCAGTGCCGCCGGCTGCTCGCCGCTCTGCGCGGGATGCTCGATGCGTTGCAGCGTCTGCCGGCGCCGAGCGGCGGCGCTGATGCGCTCCAGATTGCTACCTCGGTGCGGGCGCGACTCGGAGAGCCGCCGGCGTCGGATTGAACCGTTGTGGGGGTGCGGCGGGTCAAATAGGCCATGAACAAGCACACTGACACCCAGAACCAGACCGACCAGCTTCGGGTCGAGAAGAGCGACGGCGAGTGGCGCGCGGAGCTCACGCCGTCTCAGTACGACGTGCTGCGCGATAAGGGAACCGAGCGGCCGTTCACCGGCCACTACGTGCACGAGAAGCGCGACGGAACGTATCGCTGCGCGGGGTGCGGCGCGGAGCTGTTCTCGTCGCAGACGAAGTTCGACTCGGGGACCGGCTGGCCGAGCTTCACCGAGCCGGCGGACCGGGCCAACGTCGAGCTGCACGACGATCGCAGCTATGGCATGCACCGGGTCGAGGTGACCTGCGCGGCCTGTGGCGGGCACCTGGGTCACGTGTTCCCCGACGGCCCGGGCGAGACGGGGGAGCGCTACTGCATCAACTCCTGCTCGCTCGAGCTCGACGAGCACTAGACGAACAACAGCCTGGAACCGCCCTCCCGCGCATCCCGGCGGTAAAACCGCTCGCGTTCGGCGGGCGTCACGCTCGCGTGTCGCCCGCCGGCGAGGCGGTATAACCGCGCGGTGAGCGGCCTGCCGAGCACCGAGCACGAGCTGATTCGCAGGGCGCGAGCCGGCGATCAGGACGCGTTCGCGGAGCTGGTGGCGATCCACGCCGACCGGGTCTACGGGGCGCTCCGGCGCTTCGGGCTCGACCCGAGCGAGGCCGACGAGGTGGCCCAGGAGGTGTTTCTGCGCGCGTGGCGGGGCCTGGCGCGGTTCGAGGAGCGCGCGCAGTTCTCGACGTGGCTGTACCGGATCGCGTTCAACGAGGCCCAGCGGCGGCTCTCACGTCGCCCGCCCCCGCGCCCCGAGGCAGGTCCGGATCGTGACGACGTGATCGTCTCGCTGCCCGAATCGCCTCATCTCGGGCCCGAGGCCCAGACGCTGGGGCGTGAGTTCGAGCAGACGCTGGATCGGGCCCTGCAACAGCTGCCCGCGCAGTGGCGCGCCGCCGTCGTGCTGCGGGACATCGAGGGGCTCTCGACGCAGCAGGCGGCCGAGGTCGTCGGCGTCCGCCCGGCGGCGTTCAAGAGCCGCCTCCATCGCGGCCGGATGCGGCTGCGCGCCCTCCTCGAGCCATACCTGGAGCTCGGGGAGGGCTGACGGCCACGCAGCTATCGGAGCGTGGTCGCGCGGACCGCCGGAACCGCTAGCGCAGCGTGGTCGCGCAGACCGCGCCGCCGTGCTTCTCGAAGTAGCGCTGGTGGTAATCCTCGGCGTCATAGAACGCCGGCGCAGGGAGGATCTCGGTCACGATCGGGCGGGTCAAGGCTCCCTGGCGCTCATCGCGCGAGGCGATCGCCAGCCGCTCCTGCTCGGCGTCGTGGAAGAAGATCGCCGAGCGGTACTGGCTGCCGAAGTCCCAGCCCTGCCGGTCCCGGGTGGTGGGGTCGTGGATCGACCAGAACGTGCTCAGCAACTCGCCGTAGCCGACGACGGTCGGGTCAAACCAGACCTCCACCGCCTCGGCATGGCCGGTGGTGCCCGAGCACACCTGCTCGTAGCTGGGGTCGGTTGTACGCCCGCCGGTGTAACCGACGCTCGTCTTCAGAACCCCCTCGATCCCACGTAGCGAAGCCTCGACGCCCCAGAAGCATCCGGCGGCAAACGTCGCCCGCTCGGCGCCCTCGAGCGCTCCGCCATCCTCACGCCTGTCCGCGCCCGGGCTCTCCGAGCGCCTGTCTGTGAAGTTCAACAACTCGTGTCCTTTCCGTCTTGTGTTCGCATCCAGATAGACCCTCCGGGCCGCAAAAAGGGTTCACTCGCAGGGGCACGGCCCGGCCGGGAGTAGAGTCCGATCCCCGTGCCGCGAACGAGGAGGGCGTGATGGCGAGCCTGCTGGACCTGACCGTCCAGGGTGATGTCGGGACGATCAGCGATGAGTCCAAGCTGGCGCAGGTCAAGCTGATGGCGCCGCTCGAGCTCTACCGGCTGTGGGAGCGCCAGAACTGGGCCTCGCACCAGATCGATCTGAGCACCGATCGCCGGGATTGGGAGTCGCTCGGCGAGTACGCGCGCGAGCAGATGCTGTACGGGTTATCGGCGTTCTTCGTCGGCGAGGAGCGGGTGACCAACCAGTTCGCGGGACTTGTGCTGTCGGCCGAGGACAAGCACGAGGAGGCGTTTCTGCTCACCCAGCAGGTCGACGAGGCCCGCCACGCCCAGCATTTCAACCGCCTCTACGAGGAGGTGCTCGATTTCGACGGCCAGTTCGAGGACCGTCTCGAGCGGGCGCGCACCTACCTGAGCGACGCCTACTTTCAGCTGTTCGACGGCTACCTCGTCGAGGATCACCGCAGGCTGCTCGCCGATCCCGGCAGCGTCGAGGCCAAGCTCGACTTCATCACCACCTACCACATGGTGATCGAGGGGACCCTGGCGCTGACCGGCCAGCACTTCCAGACCATGCGGCTGGAGCGGCGGGGGATCCTTCCCGGTCACCTGGAGGCGTTCAAGCGGATCGCCCAGGACGAGCACCGCCACGTCGCCTACGGCACGTGGTACCTGCAGCGCAAGGCGCGCGACCCCGAGCTCGCCAAGCGCGTGCAGGACAAGCTCGTGCAGACGCTGCCGGCCGCGGCCGGCGTGATCGTTCCCCCCGGCCTGGACGCGGACGACGAGTACGAGTACCTCGGGGCGACCCCCGCGGACCGCAACGAGTTCGCCTACCGCGCCCTGTCGCGGCGGCTGAAGGTGATCGGGATCGGCCTGCCCGCGGTCACCGCCTGAGCGTGAGCGCGGTATCCGCCTCGCGCTAGCCGCGCGGCACGAACGCGAACACGCGGCTGGGGCTGCCGGTGCCGCCGACGAGCTTCAGCGGTGAGACCACGATCAGCGCGCCGGTGGCCGGCAGGCGGTCGAGATTCGCCAGCTGCGTCAGCCCGAGCCGGCCGGCGCCGAGCAGCAGGTTGTGGAGGGGGAACGCCGGGTCCATGCCGCCGGCCGAGCCGGCGTCGATCCCGACCGTCTCGACCCCGAACCCGGAGACGTTCCGCTGCGTGGCGATCCAGCGCGCGGCCTCGACGTCGGGCCCGGGCGTCTCGGGTCCGTTCTCGCCGACGTTCAGGAACGCGGCTTCATCCTGGGCGCGTGACTGCCAGCCGGTGCGGAACAGGATCCACGCCCCGTCGGGGAACTGGCCGTGCTCGGCCTCCCAGCCCTCGAGGTCGGCGACCGTCAGCAGGTAGCCGGCGTTGGCCTGCGCCTCGGCGGTTTTGTCGATCACGCAGGCCGGGCCGATCAGCTGCTGTGGCGCGACCGATGCGATATCAGAGCCGGCCTGGCCGGTGACCCAGTGGATCGGGGCGTCGAGATGGGTGCCGACGTGCTCGCCGAGCGTCAGCGTGTACCACGCCCACGCCGGCCCGCGGTCGTCGTAGTGGCTGATCTCCTCGCGGGAGAGACCGGGCGTATTCGCGAACGGCGGGGGGAGCTTGATGACCGGGGTCGACTCGCTGAGCGGT
The DNA here is from genome assembly GCA_963799745.1 of uncultured Solirubrobacterales bacterium. GTDB lineage: Bacteria > Actinomycetota > Thermoleophilia > Solirubrobacterales > Solirubrobacteraceae > Palsa-465. Next base: position 166,812 of record CAWCYH010000016.1, read on the forward strand.
TGGGTGAGGTCGACGATCTGCACCGCGCCGGCGCTCAGCCCCTCGAGCAGGGCGCCGACCTGGCTGGTTTCGATGCTGGACATGGGGGTTCTCTCCTTATCCTCCGCGGAAGGCTTCCTCGAGCCATTCCGCGCTGATTGTCGGGTTCACCTTGGCGTCGAGGACGAGCGGATGGCCGCTGCGCTCGGTGCGCCATTCGTCGATCGCCGCGAGGTCGTCCGGGCTGCGGACGGTGGCCGCTCTGGCCCCGGCCGCCCGCGCGATCGCCGCGAGGTCGGCGTCCGGGAACCGCACCCTCGAGACGTCGTGCCCCATCGGAGCGAAATGGTGGACCTCCGCGCCATACGCGGCGTCGTCGTAGATCAAGACCAGGAGGTTGCCGAGCTTCAGCCGCACCGCGGTCTCGAGCTCGGCCAGCGCCATGAACGCGCCGCCGTCGCCGATCGCGGCGACGGTCGGGCGATCCGGTTGCGCGATCGCGGCGCCGAGCGCGTTGCCGAGGCCGAGGCCGACGGCCTGGAACCCATTCGGGAACACCCACGCGCGGGCGTCGGGGACCTCGAGGTACATCGACGGGTAGCCGAGGAAGTGACCCGAGTCGACCGCCACGGCGCGATTGGCCGGGAGCGCCCTGTCGACCGCGATCGACAGTGTCCGGGGGTCGATCCACTCGTCGGTCGACGCGTCCTCGTAGGGCTCGTCGTGCCAGCGCCGGTGGGCCAGCTGCTCGGCGAGCTGCGCGGTGCGGAAGCCGGTGTTGCGGTGGGATCGGTGATCGAGGGCTTCGATCAGCCGGTTCGCGCTCGCCCTGGCGTCGCCGATCATCGCGAACTCGGCGGGTCGGTTGCGGGCGATCGCCTTCGTCTCGACATCGACCTGGACGAGCTTGGCGTGGGAGCCGACGAGCGCGCCGTGCTTGGTCGTCCACTGGTTGAGCGAGGCGCCGAACACGAGCAGCAGGTCGGCTTGCGGGAGCAGCTCGGCCGCGAACGGGCTGGCGAAGCCGCCCGAGATGCCGACCGCGTAGGGGAGCCCCTGGAACAGGCCGTTCGCCGGTGCCGAGGTGGCGAGAATCGCGCCGATCCGCTCGCCGAGCTCTTCGAGCGCGTCTCGAGCGTCCGCGAGCACGGCGCCGCGGCCGGCGATGATCGCGGGCCTGGTCGCGGTGGCGATCAGGTCGGCGACGGTGGCGATCGCCTCGGTCCTCGGTTCGGGGGTGTACAGCTCGGGCGGCGGCGGCTGCTGCGGCGTCGTGGTCGCGGCCGGTTGCGGCTGGATGTCGATCGGGAGCATCAACACGACCGGTCGGCGCTCGGCGAGCGCACGGTAGTAGGCGCGTTGCGCGTCGTCCGGGGCGGTACTCGGGCTGTGAACGCGGTCGGCGATCGCCCCCACCGACTCGACCAGGTCGTGCTGGTCGATCCGGAAGTTCGAGGTCAGCGCGGCCGCCGGCGTCTCGCCGGCCAGCACGAGCAGCGGCGTTCGGCTCTTGGCCGCCTCGGTGAGCCCGGTGATCGTGTTCGTGAGCCCCGGCCCCTGGTGGACGCTGCAGATCCCCACGCGGCCCGTGACGCGGGCATAGCCGTCGGCCATGCACACCGCGCTGCCCTCGTGACGGGCGTGGTGAAAGCGCGCGCCGCCGCCGCACAGGGCGTTGGTGACGACGAGGTTGCCGCTGCCGAGCACGCCGAACGCGTCCTGGACCCCGAGCGAGGCGATCGTCGCGCCGACGACGTCGGCGACGGAGGGCTGGGTGGGGGTGCTCATCGGCCTGGCGAGTCTACTTTCGCGGCCCGGCGGTTTCCGGGTTCGCCCGGAGCGGTATACCTTGTGGTATGAGCTCCGGAGCACGAACCCCTCCCGGCGAGGATCCTGGCCAGCGGGTCAGGGAGCCCAGCGCCGGCGGCACCACGGCGGAGCCCGCGGCCGGCGGCACCACGGCGGAGCCCGCGGCCGGCCGCACCACGGCGGAGCCCGCTGCCGGCCGCACCGCGAGCGCTTCGGGTCGGCAGCCTGCCGGCAACATGCTTCCCGCCCGCCCTCGCCGGCGCTTCGTCGGCGAGCGCGTGCTCACCCGGCTGATCGCGACCTGCGGGATCGTCGCGATCGGCGTCGCCATAGCGGCGATTCTCGCCTCCTCCAAGACTCAGGGCTGGATCATCGGGCTGGTCGTCGCGATCGTCAGCGTCGTGCTCTCGGCGATCCTGTGGTCCTCCAAGCAGCTTTAGAGACCGTCTCAAGCTCCCCCACCCGTGTGTTCTGAGACAGCCTCTCAGGGTGCCGAGGCGACAACCCAGGGCCGCGCCAGCGGCCCCCTAACCCCTATTCGTGAGAGGACTCTTCCGGGAGGTCATACCAGCGCTTGCGCTCGCCGATCCGCGCGCGCATCCTCCAGCGGCGGCTCTTCGGGGCTGACTCGGCGGCCTCGCCCAGCGTGGCCAGCTGCGATTTGGGGTCGAGCTTCCCACCCTCGATCGCCGGGCGCTCGCCGCCGTCCAGCAGCGCTCCGATGCGGTCGAGGTTCAACGTCGCGGTCCGCCACCAGCCCCAGTCATCGCCCACCAGCGAGCGGAACACCCGCAGGTCCATCGCGTCGGCACCGTCGCCGTTGGCCAGCGGGAAGCTGACGAGCAGGCGCAGGCAGTCGTCGGCGTCCTTCTCGTTGAGCTCGAAGATCTGGAGCTTTGACAGCAGCAGGTCGATCGGGTCCAGCGTGTAGGGCATCCGCGTCAGGCGGTCGGCGAACTCGAGCGTGTGGGACATGTGGAGCTTGTCGATCAGCACGTCGATGGCAAGCCCCGTGGCGCCGTGCGCGAAATACAGCTGCTTGTTGCCATACAGCGCGTTGAAGTTCTTGTCGGGCTCGTAGCCCTGCTCGAGGAGCATCTCGCTGAGCGCCCGGCGCGTGTTGCTCGCCGAGGCGAAGTCGAGGTCCTGCCCGGTCCGGCCGCGCGGCGGAAGATCGGGTGTGAGCAGGCGGATGGCCAGTCCGCCGACGAGGCGAAGCGCGATGTCGCGCTCGTTGGCGAGATCGATGAGCGCTTTGGCTTGGTTCAGCAGATCGGTTTCGGCGACCGTCTCGCTCATCAGCTACATACGGTACAGGCTGTTGTTAGGGTGCTGACAATGTCGCTGACGGACGCCGAGCAACGCGTCTGTGAGGCAATCGCGGCCGGGCGGGATGAGCTCGTGGGGCTGGCCAGAGCCCTGATCGGCTTCGACACCACGGCGCGCGCGGTGGGGGAGCCATGTCGGGATGAGGCTGCGCTGCAGGAGTATCTGGCCGCGCGGCTGGCGGGGATCGGCGCTTCGGTGGACGTGTGGGAGCCGGACGCGGATGACATGGCTGGGAAGCCGCTGGTGCCGCCGGGACTCGACTTCGCGGGCCGACCGCAGCTGATCGCGCGGGTAGCCGGGGCCGGTGGCGGTCGGTCGCTGGCCTTCAATGGCCACATCGACGTGGTGTCGGCCTCACCTCGTGAGGAGTGGACGAGTGACCCGTTTGCGGCGGTGGTGCGTGACGGTCGGTTGTACGGGCGGGGGGCGTGCGACATGAAGGGCGGGATCGCGGCGATGGTGTTCGCGGTCGAGACGCTGGCTTCGTTGGGCGTGGTGTTGGCGGGCGACGTGTTCGTCGCGACCAATACGGACGAGGAGTCCTCGGGAGCGGGCGGGACCGCGTTGGTTTCTCGTGGACTGCGGGCCGACGCTTGTGTGGTGAGCGAGCCGACCGGCTTCCGGGTGTGGATCGCGTGCCGCGGGTCGGAGTACGGGGTCGTGCGGGTGCCGGGCCGGTCCGGACACGCCGAGGTCCGCCAGCCCGACTGGCGTCTCGGCGGCGCTGTGAACGCGATCGAGAAGGCGGTCCTTGTTCTGGATGCGATCGCGTCGCTGCGCCGGACCTGGGGGTCGCGGCCCGGTCTGTCGCATTCGCTGCTCTCGCCGCCGTCGCTCTTGGCGACGGTGGTTCGCGGCGGTGAGTGGCCGGTCACCTACCCGGCGTCGTGCGAGCTGACGATCGCGGTGATGTACCTGCCGGCGCAGGCCGACGCGAGCGGGTGGGGGAGCGAGGTGCGGCGCGAGGTCGAGCAGTGGATCGCGCGGGAGAGCGCGCAGGATGACTGGCTTCGCGAGCACCCGCCGGCGATCGAGTGGTGGCCGAATGCGGTGATGCCGTTTGAGATCGCGGCTTCGGAGCCGGTGGTTGACGCATTGCTCCGGGCGAGCTCTGATGCGGGACGTCCGAGCCGGCTGGGCGGCCTTGACTCCTGGTATGACGGCGCGACGCTGACGCGATTGGGGGGGATCCCGTCGGTCGGCTTCGGACCGCCCGGGTTCGATGTCGATGGGACCAGCGTCGCTCACACGGTCGACGAGTACGTGCCGGTCGACGGGCTGGTGAGCTGCGCGCAGGTGCTCGCGATTACCGCCATGCGCTTCTGCGGGGTGGCTTAGCCCACCAGATGCGCAGTGGAGGCTGGTATTCCGGCCTGCGTCCCCTACGATCCACCGCCAACGGCTGCGAAGGTCATGAGACGCACTTGATCGACTGCGCACGGTCCAGGATGCTCCGCGCCGGCAGCATCCGCGCCGTGCTGCGGGTCTTCGGCCTGGTGGTCGGCCTGATCGCGCTGTTCGGATCCGCTTCGGCCTCGGCCGCGACCGTCCCGTTCAACCCGGCGCAGCCGACGGTGTTCATCGCCCAGGGCAGCCCGACCCTGCTCGACAAGGCGACGCAGAGCGGCGGCGCGATCACGTTTACGCCGGTCGGCGGCACGATCCCGGGGCTCACGTACAACGCGATCGCCTATGACACCTGCAACAACTTCATCTACGGGGTCCAGACGAGCACCGCGAATGGCGGCGTGCCGGGCTCGGTGATCCAGATCGCGTCCGACGGGTCGATCTCCTACACGGGCATCAACGTCGGAGCCGGGTTCAACGTAGGCGCGTTCGGGCCAGACACAAACTGCGACGATCTCTACGTCGGCAACAGCGGCGGTTCGACGTTGACCAGGGTGAACCTCCTCACCAAGACGTTCACGACCATCGGTGTCGGCTCCGCCGGCCCGGACATGACGTATGCCAACGGGTTCTTCTGGTCGATGCCGGCGCCGAACCAGATCCAGCGGATCAACGTCACGGCGGGCCAGCTCGGGACCACGACCTTCACCAATGTCTCGACCCCCGCCGTCGGCGGCGTGGCACCGACCGGAATTTTCGGCGCGGCCTGGACCTACGGCAACGGCGACGTCGGCTTCTCCAATAACAACTCGGGGAACATCTACGAAATCAGGATCGCCAATGCGGCCTCGAGCGCCCCGACGTTCACGACGGTGATCAGCCAGGGCGGGCCGTCGAGCTCCAACAACGACGGCACCAACGCTCCCGGCCTGAACACCGACCTCGCGGTCACGAAGACGGTCAGCCCGGCGATGGTCGACCCGGGCGGCAAGATCACCTACACGCTGACCGTGACCAACAACGGGCCGGGGAACTCGTCGGGCTACGTGCTGAACGACTCGCTGCCGGCCGGCCTGACGAATGCGGCGACCACCAGCACCGGCTGCAGCGTGACCTCGGCGACCGCCGTCGTCTGCGCGGGCGCACCGCTCGCCGCCGGGGCGTCGGTGACCGACACGATCACCGCCACCGCCCCGAACCCGTTCACGGGCTCGCTCACCAACACGGCGACCGTGACCGCGAACGAGAATGACCCCAACGCCGCCAACAACAGCGCGACGGCGACGGTCGGCGCGAACATCGTCAAGGTATCGATCGCCAAGTCAGCGGTCGTCACGCCGCCCTCCGACCAGGGTGCGGCCCAGGTCGGCGACACGATCACCTATTCATACGACGTCACCAACAACGGCAACGTCCCGCTGACATCGCTCGCCGTATCTGACCCGACCGCCGGCAGCGTCGCATGCCCCACGCCGGCCCCGCCGGGACTCGCCCCGGGCGCGACCGAGACGTGCACCGCAAGGACCCCGTACCTGGTCAAGCAGATCGACGTCGACATGGGCAGCGTCATCGACACCGCAACCGCGACCGGAACCGATGCGACCGGCTTCACCTCGCCCACGTCCGCGTCCTCGTCGACGACCGTACCGGCGCAGGCGGCGGCGCCGTCGCTGCTGCTGCAGAAGGTCGAGAACGCGTCGCTTGGCAACTCGGCTCCGATCCAGGCAGGCGAGACGATCGAGTACTCGTACGTGATCACGAACACGGGCAACGTCGATCTGACGTTGCTGTCGGTGTCCGATCCGACCGCCGGCCCGGTCAGCTGCCCCGCGCCGCCCACCCCCGGGCTGGCGCCGGGTGACACGGAGACATGCACCGCCAACACGCCCTACGTCATCAGCCAGGCCGACGTCGACCGGGGCGGGGTGACCGACACCGCGACGGCCAGCGGCGGCGATCTGCAGGGCCATACGGCGACCTCGCCCCCGTCGAGCACCTCGACCTCGTCGCTGCCGAACCCGGCCGTCTCGGTCGACAAGACGGCGACGGTGACGCCCGCCGGCGATCAAAACGCGGTCAAGGTGGGCGACACGATCCAGTACTCCTACGCGGTCACCAACATCGGCAACGTCAGCCTGGCGTCGGTCGCGGTGTCCGATCCCTCCGCGGGCGCCGTCACCTGTCCAGCGCCGCCGGCGTCCGGACTCGCCCCGGGAGCGAAGGAAACCTGCACGGCGACTGCCGTCTACACGGTGACGCAAGCCGATCTCGACGCCGGCGGAGTCACGGATACTGCGACGGCCACCGGGACCGACAGCAAGGGCAACACCAGCGCGCCGTCGAACCCGTCGACGGCGACCGTGCTCGCGGTCACCGGCGATCCGTCGGTCTCGATCGCCAAGTCGGCGACCGTGTCGCCGGCGGCCGACCAGAACGCGGTCAAGGTGGGCGACACGATCCAGTACTCCTACACGGTCACGAACACCGGCAACGTCACCCTGACCTCCGTAGCCGTCAGCGACCCGAGCGCCGGCAGCGTCACCTGCCCGGCGCCGCCCGCTCCCGGACTTGCGCCCGGAGCGTCCGAGACGTGCAGCGCCGCCAACGCCTACGCGGTCGTCCAATCGGACCTCGACGCGGGCGGTGTCAGCGACTCGGCGACGGCCACCGGCGTCGACACGCAGGGCGCGCAGAGCGACCCTTCGGCCGCGTCGACTGTCACCGTGCCGGCGGTCGCCGCCGCCCCCGCGGTATCGCTGACCAAGACCGCGACCGTCGACCCCGCCGCCGACCAGAACGCCGTCCAGGTCGGCGACCGGATCTCATACGCATACAAGGTCACGAACACCGGCAACGTGACCCTGACCTCGGTCGCGGTCTCCGACCCGTCGGCCGGCAACGTGACCTGCCCGGCGCCGGCCGCGCCCGGGCTCGCCCCCGGCCAGTCCGAGACCTGCGCCGCCGACGATCCGCACCCCGTCACGCAGGTGGACATCGATGACGGCGGCGTCACCGACACCGCGACCGCCACCGGCACCGACACCCAGGGCACCCAGAGCCCGGCGTCCTCACCGGCGAGCATCACGGTGCCCGCGACCCCGGCCGTGCCCGCCGTCTCGCTGCAGAAGTTTGCCAACGCCGCCAACGGCGACACGAACCCGATCACCACCGGAGAGCAGATCCAGTACTCGTATCTGGTGGAGAACACGGGCAACGTCGATCTGACCACGTTGACGGTGGCGGACAACAAGGTCGGCTCGGTGAGCTGCCCGACACCCGCCCCGCCAGGCCTCGCGCCGGGCGACTTCGAGACGTGCACGGGCACCTACACGGCCACGGCCGCGGACGCCGCCGACAACAACGTCACAAACACCGCGACCGCGACCGGCCATGACGCCGCCGGCACAAGCGCCACCTCGGCTCAGGTCACGGTTTCGATTCCGAAGGGCACGCCGTCGCCGTCGGTCGAGATCCACAAGTCGGGGTCGGTCACGCCCTTGTCCGACGCGGACGGCGTCGTCGTCGGCGACCACATCTCCTACAGCTACATCGTCACCAACACCGGCAACGTCAACCTCTCGTCGGTCGCCGTCAACGACCTCAGCGCCGGCAATGTGACCTGTCCCACGCTGACGGGGGCGGGATTGACACCCGGCGCCTCGGTGACCTGCACCGAGGACATCGCCTACCAGGTCACCCAGTCCGACGTTGACGCGGGCAAGGTGACCGACGGAGCGACCGCGACCGGAACCGCGACGATCGCGGGCAACCCGGTCACCAGCCTCCCGTCATCGCCCGACAGCGTCACCACCCCGGCGGGGACCAATCCCCTCGTGTCGATCGTCAAGTCGGCGAACGTCACGCCCTCAGCCGATCAGGGCGCGGTCAAGCCCGGCGACAAGATCCAGTACTCCTACCTGGTCACGAACATCGGCAACACGACGCTGAAGACGATCTTCACCAGCGACACGCCCGCGGGCGACGTGAACTGCCCGACGCCGCCATCGCCCGGGCTCGCCCCCGGCTCGGGCGAGACGTGCACCGCCGCCAGCCCCTACACGGTCACCCAGGCCGACGTCGACGCGGGCGCCGTCGAGGACACCGCCAGCGCGGGCGGAATCGACCTGCTCGGGGTCTCCAGCCCCTCCGCGTCGGGCAGCCTCGTCGTGCCGGCCGAGCCCGCCAACCCGGATCTGTCGCTCGCCAAGCACGGGACCGTCACCCCGAAGGCGGACCAGGACGACATCCGGGTCGGCGACACGATCAGTTACAGCTACGTGGTCACGAACACCGGCAACGTAACGCTGACCAGCTTTGCGGTCATCGACCCGACGCTCGGGCCACTGACCTGCCCGACCCCGGCGCCGGAACTGGCCCCCGGGGCATCGGCGACCTGCAGGGCCGACAACCCCTACACGGTCGTCCAGGCGGACATCGACAACGGCGGCGCGACCGATCAGGCAACCGCGACCGGGGCCGATGCGAACGGGAGCTCGACGTCTACGGCCACCGCCGTCGACACCGATCGGTCGAACCCCGACCCGCGGGTGTCGATGGTCAAGACCGCCAGGGTGACCCCGGCCGCCGATCAGGACGACGCTCAGATCGGCGACAAGATCTCCTACAGCTTCCTGGTCACCAACACCGGGAACGTCGACCTCGCGTCGGTGGCGGTCACGGATACCTCGCTCGGTGCCGTCTCCTGCCCGATCCCGGCGCCGCCGGGGCTCGCGCCGGGAGCATCCGAGACCTGCACGGGCGAGCTCGACCACATCGTGTCCCTCGGCGACGAGGCGGCCGGCAGCGTGACCAACACCGCCACCGCCACCGGCACCGACGGCCTCGGCAACACGTCGCCCGCGTCGGCGCCGTCGACCGGCACTGTTCCAGTGCGACAGCCGCCGAAGCCGCCGACCCCGCCGACGCCGCCGTCACCGCCGACGCCGGCACAGGCTGCGACCAAGCTTGTGGTCCACAAGCAGGTCAACAAGGCCAACGCCTACCCCGGCCAGAGGCTGACCTACACGCTGAAGGTCACCGACGAGGGGCCGATCACCGCTACCGACGTCAAGATCACCGACACACCAACGATCGCGATCAAGATCGTCTCGATCCACGCCGGCCAGGGTCACTGCAGCGCCGGGCGGACGATCACCTGCACGCTCGGCACCCTGCCGGTCGCTCACACGGTCAGGATCGTGATCGTCGCCGAGGTCAAGGGCAGCGGCGTCGAGCGCAACACCGCCACCGCGACCAGCGCCGACAAGCTGATCGACCCCAGGGACGCGACCTCGACCGCGACCACAAAGGTGACGCCGATCCTCCAGGTCCACAAGACCGCCTCGGTGCACCGGGCCACAACCGGGCAGAACGTGACCTACAAGATCGCCGTCACCAACCCGACGCTGGTCGCGATCCGCGACGTCGCCGTCTGTGACGCCTTGCCCAACGGGCTCCTCTACGACCACTCCAGCCCCACCGCCAATGTTCGCACCGGGCAACCGTGCTGGACGATTGCCAGGCTGGCGGCGGGGCGGACGAAGCGCTTCACCGTGGTGGCCAACGTCGCACCGGGCGCGGCAGGCAAACGCGTCAATCGCGCGAGCGCAAGCGCGCCGGGTGCCCGAACCGGGCGTGCGAGCGCATCTGTGACGGTCACCCGGGCACCACAGGTACCGTGCGCGGGCGCATCCGAGGCCGCAGGCGCCGGTCGCGGTCGGCTGACGCCGCATGCGCCGATCGCCATCATCGCCTGCTGACCGGCGCCAGCTCGTCTGTGATCGGCCCCCGACGCGCCGGCTCGTCGGCGATCAGCCCCTCGACACGCCGCGCCAGCTCGTCTGCGGTCAACCCTCGACGCGCTGCGCCAGCTCGATCCCCTTGCGACCGACGTCGATCAGGTAGCCGCGCAGGATCCCGTGGTTGGCCTCGCTGCCCGGATTGATGCACAGCGTCTTGCCGATCTTGCGCTCGCCACCGGATTCGTGGATGTGGCCGTGGATCGTCAGCAGCGGCTGGTAGTCCTCGATTATCTTCCGCACCGCCGTCGAGCCGACCGGGCCTCTCAGCACATCGCCGGCGGACACCGTCGGGCGGAGGTTCTCGTTGAGGATCGGAGCGGTGTCGAGTCCCGAGTCATGCGGCGGGACGTGGATCATGAACACGGCCTTGCGGGGGTCCTTGACCTGCCGGGCGAGCGCGTCGAGGCGGTTGTAGAGCTCGTCCTCGGTCTCTTCTCTTGGCGTCTGCCAGGGGGTGTGATTCGACCAGCCGGATGACAGCAGCTGCAGGTCGCCGGGGATGTCGAGCACCTTGCCGTCGGCATTGACGGGGGCGAACGCAGGCTGGTCGAGGATCGGGTCGATCACGAACTCGTCGTCGTTGCCCGGAATCAGGTAGAGCGGGGCTTTTGTGTCTGACAGACGCTCGGTGGCGAGCCGCATCCACGCCTCGACCCGCTCGTTCATCAGGCGGTGGAGCAGTTCGTCGCGGTCTTCCTCGTCGGTGGCCAGCCGTTCGGCTTCCTCGGAGGTGGTCACGAACGAGTAATAGCCGACGTCGGCGATGTCGCGCTCGAGCTGGACGAGCTGCTCGTCGTCGCGGGCGGTGCGGTGCACGCCGAACAGCTCGGTCTCGTAGCGGCCGTCGCGCTGGACGATCGGGACGATCGCCTTGCCGGTGAGGTCGCCGGCGAGCAGCGCCACGTCCGCCTTGTAGATGTTCATCGAAATTGCGTTGAGGAACTTCCGCCATGCCTTCTCGGCGGCGTGGAAGTCGCTGGCGATGTAGAGCCGGGTGGCGATGGTTGGGTTTGCGGGTTGAGGTGGTCCGGGGCCGGGGGTGGTTCGAGGCCGGGGGTGGTTCGAGGTCCGGGTGGTTCGAGGTCCGGGTGGTTCGAGGCCGGGGTGGTTCGGGGCTAGTCGGGCGGCAGCTCGGTGAACAGCATCTTCTCGTCCACTCCGGCCCTGACCGCCCGGTAGCGCATGACGAAGTAGATCACGATCCCGAGCAGGTAGAAGATGCCGGCGTCGATGATCCCGTTCGTTTCGAGGTAGGTCAGCGCGCTCGTCCCCTTCAGCGCGTTCACGATCGGCTTGAACACCGCGAAGATGTAGATCCAGATCGGGAACACCAGCCACGCGAGGCCGATCCACGGCAGCGCCTTGTTGAACGGGCGCGTTTCGGACCAGGTCGGGGCGACGCCAGCGCACGAGCAGCGCGTTGATCCCGGGCAGTGACCAGGTGAGGATCGCCATCATGATCGAGAACCACGCGGTCCCCGCGAGGTTGAGCTTGTGGCCCGTCGTGGCCAGGAACGTGGGCAGGTCCTTGTAGCTCTGGAAGAACAGGAACACGGCGGTTAGTCCGAGCGTCGCGAGAATCGCGTTGAGCGGGGCGCGGAGCCGCTCGTTGACGGCGCCGAACCACTCGGGCATCTGCCGGTCGAGGCTCCAGGCGAGCTGCATCCGGCTGATGAAGTTGATGTACACGGGGCACAGCAGGAACGGGAACACGACCCCGCCGAGGCTGATCAGCGCCCACAGCGGCCACAGGCCGCTGTTCGCGATCACCGCCAGCAGCGGCATCGAGTTCGGCTGCCCCAGCGGCAGCGCCGACAGGCTTGTGTTGAACCCCCAGTAGCTCCCACCCCAGCTGACGTTGGTGTTGAAGCCGAGGTGGCTCGAGATCGCATCGACGTACACGGAGTTCGCGAGGACGCCGATCACCAGCGCCCCGACCAGCGCGATCAGGACCCCGCGGCGGACGTTGCCGCGCACCTCGCCGGCGATGTAGGCGGAGTACTGGAAGCCGATGAACTGGAACAGCAGCACCGCGAGCATCAGCGGGAAGACCGTGGTGGAGAAGATGTTGCTGAGGAAGCTGCTGCTGCCGGTGGCGATCAGCCCCGCCGATTTGCCGGTCGCCGCGATGTGCGCGGCCGAGACGCCGCCGGTGTAGTGCGGCAGGTGCGCGACGAAGCTCGACTTGTGCGTGGCCAGCAGGCCGAAGATGAACATCAGCACGAAGCAGGTGACGCCGAAGGCGGCGAGCGCAGTCACGACCCTGTGGAAGCTCCGTGGTCGGGAGCACGGCGACGACCGCGATCAACAGCAGCACGACAATCGAGGCGATGAACCCCGGCGTCCCGGTGATGTTTCCGGTCGAGTCGGTGAACCACGTGTTCGCGTGCGTGAAGCCGCCGGCGCCGATGCCGATGATCCGCGCCGCGATCTGCAGGTTTCTTAGTACCAGGGGGACTTCGAACGCGATGATGAGGACGCTTGCGATGACCAGCGTCCACGACTCAAGCCAGCCCAGAAACGGGTGCAGGATGCGGCTCGAGAACACGTAGTCTCCACCGGAGCGGGGCATCACCGACGTGAGCGAGGCGAAGATCAGCGCCAGCAGGATGCAGAACAGGCCCGCGACGATCGACGCCCAGCCGTAGGCCGAGAATGGTCCCGCCCGCCACACCGGCACGTCGGCGAGCGAGTAGAAGATCGGGTACAGCGTCAGGCCCACGCCGACGAACGCGGCGACGTTGAAGAACAGGGCATTCGTGACGCTGACGTTGCGCACGAGTCCCGAGGACTGGCGCACGAACAGCTTCGGCGTGGTGGTTGCCGCGGCGGCGGAACTCCCTGCACCCGATGGCCCGGGATTGGCGGGGCCAGAGGTTGTGTCAGCCACAGTTACCCTCCAATGTGGTCGCGCGGTACGGCTGGGCGAAACGTACCACTCGGGTGGGCGGTTTTAGTCGAGCTCCGGACCGGTTTCACTCCACAGCCCGGTGGGGAGTATGCAGTTGGGACCAGACCGCGAGCAGGGGAGGCGCCATGGCGTCGACAAAGTTACGCAGCGGGCACGGGTTGGCGATCACGATTGCGATGGCGGCGGCGACGGTCGGGATCGTGTACGGCTATGACACCGGGAGCATCGCCGGGGCGCTGCTGTTCCTGCCTGCCCAGTTCCATCTCTCGACCACGGCCGTCGAGTGGATCACCACCATGACCGGCCTGGGGCTGATCCTCGGGGCCCTGCTCGCCAAACGCATCGCCGACCGCTACGGGCGCAAGGCGGCAATGATCCTGATCGCGATCGGGTTCACCGTGTTCGCGATCCTGCAAGCTGTCGCGCCGGGAATCGTGTGGCTCGACGTCACCCGCTTCTTCCTCGGCGTGAGCATCGGCATCTCGACCGTCGCCGCGCCGGTGTTCATCGCGGAGTCGGCGCCGGTCGCGACCCGGGGCGCGCTGATCGTCGGCTACCAGGTGGCGACCGTGGTGGGGATCATGGTCGCCTACTTCGCCGACTACGCGCTGGCCAGCAGCGGCTCGTGGCGGATCATGCTCGGGCTGTCCTCGGTCGCCAGCGCGCTTGTGCTGGTGGCGCTGTTCCGGCTACCCGACACGCCGCGCTGGTACTTGATGCGAGGGCGGCGCGAGGAGGCGCGGCGGACGCTCGAGCGCGTCGATCCGAGTGCCGACGTGGATCTGAGCATGCGCGAGATCGAAGTCGACCTGACCGCCGAGCGCGGGGGCAGCCTGCGGGAGATGGTGCGGCTGCCGTACCTGCGGCCGACGATCTTCGTCCTGGTGCTGGGCTTCCTGGTGCAGATCACCGGGATCAACGCCGTCACCTACTACAGCCCGTTCATCTTCCAGGACCTCGGCTGGCACGGGAACACGCCGCTGCTGATCCAGGGGTTCGTCGAGGTGTTCTCGGTGTTGGCGGTGATCGCCGCCGTGCTGGTCGTCGATCGCATCGGTCGCCGGCTGACGCTGCTGATCGGCGTCGGGGTGATGATCGCCTCGAGCCTGCTGCTGGTGATCCTCTACGCGCAGGGGAGCCATTTCAGCGGCCTGACGTCGACGCTCGGCTTCATCGGGATCCTGTTCTTCACCGCCGGGTTCAACTTCGGCTTCGGCGCGATGGTGTGGGTGTATGCGTCGGAGAGCTTCCCGTCGCGGCTGCGCACCGCCGGCGCGTCGACGATGCTGACCGCCGACCTGGTCGCGAACCTGTTGATCTCGCGCTTCTTCCTGACCGTGCTGCACGACATGGGCGGGACCGGCGCGTTCTCGCTGTTCCTCGGGCTGGCGCTGGTGTCGTTCGTGTTCATCGCGGCGATGGCGCCGGAGACCAAGGGGCGGCCGCTCGAGGCGATCCGCGTGTACTGGGAGAACGGCGGGCACTGGCCGAGCGAGCGCGACACGCTCAGGCAGCTCGAGGAGGGCCGGCGCGAGGAGGGGCGGTCGGTGGCGTGAGCGGAGCGGGGCCGGCGTGAGCGGCGAACTGATGGCGCGCGAGATGGCCGAGCAGCCGGCGCGGCTGCGGGACCTGATCGGACGGGCTGACGAGGTGTTCGGCCGGGTGCTCTCGGTGGTGCCAACGGAGCTGCACGGAATCACGATCGTCGCCCGCGGCTCCTCCGATCACGCGGCCACGTATGGGCGCTACCTGCTCGAGGCGGCTACCGGTAAGCCGGTCAGCCTCGCCGCGCCGAGCCTCCACACGCTGTACGGGATTTCCACGGACTACCGCGGGCAGCTCGTGCTTGCGGTGAGTCAGTCCGGGGCGACGCCGGAGATCGTCGCTTGCTTGCGGGCGTTGTGTGCTGCCGGCGGGAGCGGGGTGGCGATTACGAATGATCCCGCGAGCGAGCTCGCTTCGGCCGCCGAGGTGGTGGTCCAGCTGGGCGTGGGGGAGGAGCGCGCGGTGCCGGCGACGAAGACGGTGACGGCGCAGTTCGTGGCGTTCGCGATGCTGGCGCTGGCATTGGGATCGGCGCCGTTTTCGCTTGACGAGCTGGGCTCGGTGCCTGGGCTTGTTGAGGGTGTCCTCGATGATGGCGGTCCTTCTGTGGCGGCTGCGGACTCTTTAGTCGATGCGTCGCACCTGATCGTCGTCGCGCGCGGGTTCATGTACGGTGCGGCGCTCGAGACGGCTTTGAAGATCAAGGAGACCTGCTCGCTGCTGGCCGACGGCTACTCGTCGGCCGATCTTCGCCATGGGCCGATCGCCGCGGTCACGCGCGGGTTCCCGGTCGTGGCCTTGAATGCCTTTGGCCCGGCGTATGAGGATGTGGCTTCTCTGGTGGGCGAGCTGCGGGCGCGGCAAGCCTTCGTTCTGGGCGTTGGGCCTGACGCGGACGACGAAGTAGGGCTGCCCGCGGAGATGCCCGAGTCGCTCGTTCCCGTTGCGGCGGTCGTGAGGGGCCAGCAGCTGGCGCACGCGCTCGCGCTGCGGCTGGGTTACGACCCCGACCGCCCGGAGGGGCTCAGCAAGGTCACGGTCACGTGAAGTTCGTGTGAGGATCACGTGACGTTCGCCGAGGAGGAGATCGAGAGCCAGCCTTGGGTTTGGCGCTCTGCCGCTTCGCTGGCGCGGGAGGTCTCGGATCTGCTTCCCGGCTTGGGCGAACGGGCGGTGTTCATTGGCTGCGGTACTTCGCTGTATGTCGCGGAGGCCGTCGCTTCGTTACGCGAGGCCGGGGGCTTCGGTGAGAGCGATGCGTTCCCGGCTTCCGAGCTGCCGCCGCGGCGGCGGTATGACGTGGCGGTGGCGCTGTCGCGTTCGGGCACGACGACCGAGGTGTTGTCGGTGGCGCGCGAGTTGTTGGCTGACGAGATGCCGGTGCTGGCGGTGACGGCGGATGCTGCCTGTCCGCTGGGGGAGATCGCGTCTCGGGTGGTGGCGATGCCATTCGCCGACGAGCGCTCGGTGGTGCAGACCCGGTTTGCCACGGCGACACTGGCGCTTTTTCGGGCCAGTTTTGGGGAGGGGTTGGATGGGGTTGTCGCTGACGGGGAGCGGGCGCTGGCCGAGCCGCTGGCGGTGTCGGTTGGGGAGTGGTCGGCCTCTGAGCCGGCGGTGTCGGTCGGGGAGGGTGTTTCCCAGTGGGTGTTCCTGGGCCGGTCCTGGAGCGTCGGCCTTGCCCGCGAGGCCGCGCTTAAGGTGCGTGAGGCGGCGCAGGCGTGGAGCGAGGCGTACCCCGTGATGGAGTACCGCCATGGTCCGATCAGCGTCGCCGGCCCGGGGTCGGTGGTGTGGGCCTTGGAGCGGTTACCTGACGGGATGGCGGAGGAGATCGGCTCTACTGGGGCCGAGCTTGTTTTGCCGATCGGCGACCCGATGGCCGAGCTGGTCCGCGTCCAGCGGGTTGCGGTGGCGCTCGCCCAGGCGCGCGGCCTCGACCCCGATCGACCGCGGCATCTGAGCCGATCCGTGGTATTGGAAGGGGATGCCCACGGATCCTGACCAGGGCCGGGTGGTCGCGATCGACGTCGGCGGTACGTCGATGAAGGGCGCAGTCGTCGACCGGCACGGTTCTGCGTCGTCTGTGCAGCGGTGTCCTTGTCCCGTGGGTGACGGGCCGGAGGCGGTGATCGAGGCTGTGCTGGAGCTGGCCGGGAGGTTGGCGCGGGGGGCGGCGGTGGCGGGGGGGTCGCCGGTGCCGGAGGGGTCGCCGGTGCCGGAGGGGTCGCCGGTCCCGGAGGGGGCGCCGCTTGCGGTCGGGCTCGCCGTGCCCGGTCTAGTCCGCGATGCGGACGGGACGATCGTCTACGCCGCGAATCTCGGAATGCGCGACGTGGCGATTGGGACCCTGGCGGAGCAGCGGCTCGGGGTCCCCGTTGCTGTCACGCACGACGTGCGAGCGGCAGCGGTGGCCGAGGGAGTGCTGGGCGCGGCGCGCGGTTGCTCTGACTACCTGCTGCTGACGCTGGGGACAGGAGTCGGGGCGGCGGTGGTTCTCGATGGGCGGCCATACACGGGCGCGCATGGGATTGGCGGAGAGCTGGGACACGTGGCGGTCGAGCCGCGCGGGCCGGTGTGCGGATGTGGAGGGGCGGGGTGTCTGGAGGCGCTGGCGTCGGCTGGCGGGATTGCCCGGCGGTATGGGGCTTCATCGCGGGATGGCCCGGGCGCGGTTGCCGACTCGGGCGCCATTGCCGGCTCGGGCACGGTTGCCAGCCCGGGCGCGGTTGCCGGCTCGGGCTCTGGGTCAGGCTCGGTCTCGGCCGCGGTCTCGGCTGAGGAGGTCGCCGCCCGGGCGAGCGCCGGGGATCCCGTCGCCTCCCAGGTCTGGCGCGAGGCGCTCGACGCGCTGGCGCTGGCGATCGTCAACTACGCGACGCTGCTCGATCCCGAGCTGGTCGTGATCGGCGGCGGCATGGCCGCGGCAGGGTCTTCGCTGTTTGATCCGGTTCGCGAGCGGGTGGCCGGGTTGGTCCGCTTCGGCCAGCCATGCCCGATCGTCCCGGCGGCGTTGGGGGAGGACGCGGGACGGGTCGGCGCGGCGATTGCGGCGTGGCGTGCGGCCGGGATCGATGACGCGTCGCTCGACGCGTGGACGGTGTAAGAGGGGTGGTGCTGCGGAGCGAACGGATCGTCTGCCCGAGCGGGACGATCGACGGGGAGGTCGTGATCTCGGGCGGCCAGATCGCGGCGGTCGATCCGATCGGGGCTCCGGCGGATGACGTGCTCGAGCTTGGGAGCAGCTGGCTCGTCCCGGGCTACATCGACGCTCACGTCCACGGCGGTGGCGGGGCGCAGTGCAACACGACTGATCCGGATGAGGTCGCGGCGGTCGCGCGGTTCCACGCGGATCACGGGACGACCGGGTTGGTGGCGACGACGGTGGCGGCTCCTGTCGATGAAATCTGCGTCGCGCTGGACGCGATTTCCCGCTGCGCGGACGCACCTTCTGGCGTAACCGTGCTCGGCGCGCACTTGGAGGGGCCGTTTCTGAGCCGGGAGCGACCCGGTGCGATGGACCCATCGCTGTTTCTCGATCCGGATGCCGAGGTGCTCCAGCGGCTGCTGGAGGCCGGTGGGGGGAGGGTGCGGCTCATGACGCTGGCGCCCGAATTGCCGGGAGCGCTCGAGCTGATCGGGGAATTGGGGCGCGCGGGCGTGGTCGCCTCGATCGGGCACACCGACGCCACGTTTGCTCAGGCGCAGGCCGGCGTGCAGGCGGGTGCTGAGGCCGCTACGCACGTGTTCAACGCGATGCGCCCGCTCCACCACCGAGAACCCGGAGTGCTGGGCGCCGTCCTCGATCTTCCCGAGGTCAGCTGCGAGCTGATCTGCGACGGCGTTCACGTCGACCCGGTGGCGATGCGGCTCGTCTACCGAGCGAAAGGGCCGACGGGGGTCCGGCTCGTCACCGACGCCATGTCGGCCGCCGGCATGCCGGACGGCGATTACCGGCTCGGCGACCGGGAGGTGACGGTCCGCGAGGGGCGGGCGACTCTCGCCGACGCTGCCTCCGCTACGGGTGGAGGGACGGTCACCGGCGAGGGCTCAATCGCCGGCAGCACCCTGACCATGGAGGCGGCGGTGCAGAACGCGGTGCGGCTCCTTGGGGTCTCGGTGGAGGACGCCGTGTCGATGGCGTCTACAAACTCCGCGCGGCTGCTGGGGCTGAGCGACCGGAAGGGGGCGATCGCGGTGGGCATGGACGCGGACCTCGTGGTGCTCGACGACGGGCTACGGGTGCGCGGGACGTTGGTCGGAGGAGAATGGCTGGTTGGGCCGACGTGAGCTCAGATCTGGGCTACGAACGACGCGGCCGTTTCCCAGGTGAGTTCTGCGAGCTGGCTCGCCGTCTCTCCTGCACAGGCTTCGAGCTTCTGGAGCAGCTCCTCATCGGTCGGCGGCCTCTCGGGCGCCCCGGGCGGGAGCTTCAGCGACGTTGCTTGCCGACTCGCCTGACTTCATCTTGATCTCGAACGTGATCTCGGCGTCGAGGAGCCCGACTCCGGCCAGGGTGGCGGTGATCTCCACGAGATCCATCAGGCGATGAGCCTCCGACCGCTGCACCGCCTCGTCGGTGAAGCTGCTCTGATCCGGGCGCCCGTCGAGCAACGTCGCCGCGACGGCATACTCGAGACTGAACTTCCCTTCGAGACCGGTCGTAGGGCTGCTGTGGATCAGCGGCTTGAGCGAGCTGGCGGGGGTGGTGATGTGGATGGCGCTGATGTTTTGGGCGTCGTTGACGATCTGGGCGTTGCGGGCTTCGTCTGCCTTGTGGACGGATTGGACCTTGCGGGCGGATTGGGCCGTGTGGCCGGGTTGGGCGTTGTGGGCGGATGGCTCTCGGAGCTCCGCGAGCGCGCTGATCGGGCGCTGCAGCGCGTAGCAGCACGGATAGAGCTTGATCGCGAGTCCGCCGGGGATGGCGGGGGTCGTGTCGTGTTCGGCACTGTCAGCGAATTCGGCTGGGTCGCCACCGACGACCGCGAGCCAGTCGTCGAGCGTTCGCGGGTCGGCGGTCGCCCCGGCCTCGGCGAGCGTCGCCGCACGAACTCCCGCATGAGCGGCGAAACCAACCTGAAGCGCCTTGGCGGACGTGCCGAACGCGCGTTGCACTCCGCCCGCGGCCGGGATGGCGAGCGCCATCGAGACTGCGGTTTGCTCGGCGCCAAGCCCTCGCGCGATCGCCGCCGTGGCTGCCGCGGCCGGCGCGCCCGCCGTGCAAGTCGCGTGCCAACCGGCCGTGTAGTGCCGCCACCCGAGCGCCGTTCCGAGCCGCGCCATCACGCCCGCGCCGGCGAGATACGCGTGAGCGTCACCTCCGCTCCCCAGCGCCACCGGCACGCAGATCGCGCTGATGTGGGTCGTCGACGCCATGTGGAGGTCGTCGAAGTCGAGCACGTGCGCGAGCGCCGCCAAGCGGCCAGGATCGGGAAGCTGCTCGAACAAGTGCCGCAGCGGATGCTGGCGGGCTGCGTACATGACGGCGAGCGTGTCTCTGAGCGAGCGGTCCGCGAGCGCCAGATCTTCCTCGGAGGGGTCGAGGGAGGTTGCCCAGGAGGCGAGACTGGCGGCGGCGCTGGTCATTTGGCGTCCGGTGGAGACGCTAGCGGTCGCTGGTTCAGGTGGCGGTTCCGAGGACCGTGGCGCGACCGCCACCCAACCAGGAACCTCCCATCCAAGGAACCGCCGCATCCAACCGGGAACCGCCGCACCTAACCAGGAACCGCCGCACCAAACCCGGAACCGCCCCACCGAACCAGGAATTTTCTTCGCATGCGTCGCTACCGTCGAGCGGTGCTTGAGCAACCTTCCGGCCGCGGCCTGATTAGCGGAACCCAATGATTCTCACGGTCACCCTGAACCTGGCGATCGACGTCACGTACCACCTCGATACGGTGCGCTGGGGGGTGACCAATCAGGTCGGCGCGGTGTCTCGACGCGCAGGTGGTAAAGGAGTCAACGTCGCACGGACGCTCCAGGCGCTCGGTCGTGACGTCGTCGTAACCGGTCTGGCCGGGGGACAGACAGGAGCCGCTGCCCGGGCAGAGCTCGCGGCGAGCGGACTCGCCGATGCGACCGTCGACATCTCGGGTGAGGCTCGAACGACGCTCGTGATCGTCGAGGAGGACGGCGGGGTCACCGGATTCTCTGAACCCGGTCCGGCTGTGTCCTCCGAGGAATGGCGAGAGATGGTGGCTCACTTTTCCCGTCTGGTGGCCGATGCTGAGGCGGTGGTGATGTCAGGCCGCGTTCCGCCGGGCGTGCCTCTTGATGCATACGCGCAGCTGATCCGGATCGCCGGCGACGAGGATGTGCCGGTGCTGCTGGACACGCACGGCGAGCTGCTCGAGCGAGGTGTCGCCGCCAGACCTGCGGTCGTGAAGGTCAATGCCGACGAGCTGCTCGGCGTCGTCGGTTCGGGGGATTCGCTGGGCGGGGCGTCGCGGCTGCGCCAGTTGGGGGCAGGCGCCGTCGTCATCTCCTCAGGTCCGGACGGCCTGCTCGGAGTCTGCGAGGAAGGCGCTTGGCGGGCCAGCCCGCCCGAGCGGTTGCGCGGCAATCCGACGGGCGCCGGCGACGCCGCCTCTGCCGCCCTGATCACGGGGCTGGTGGATGGCTCGTCGTGGCCAGAGCGGCTGGCGGACGCGGCAGCGCTTTCCGCGGCAGCCGTTTGTGCGCCGCTGGCAGGCTCCTTTGACGAGGAGATGTACCGGCGGCTGCGTGGTCAAATCGTGGCGCACGAGGTGGCGGTCGTGTAGGCGGGCGTCAGAGCCGTCTTTAGTGATCACGCCGCTTCGTCTCGGGGCTCCGGCTCGTCCGCTGTCCGCTCCTCCTGTTCTGCTGTCGGCTCCTGTTCGTCTGCCGGATCGTGGCCGCCATGGTCGCCGTTCGCGTAGTCGGTTGGTAAAGGGATCGGCGGAATCGGGACGTCCTCGGCCTCACGCTGCAACGCCGGTTCGATGTCGTCCGCTGCTCCAAGCCTGCTCTCGCCGATCTCGCCGTAGTCGTCGACATCGACTACGACCACCACCTTTGGCGCGGTCCAGTAGAGCCTCACGCACCCGTAGCCATACTCGACCGCGTCCGGCTGAGCCACATTCTCCTCCGCCAGCAGCTCCCGCATCCTTCGTTCCGCCTTGATCTTCATCGCCAGTGATGCCATGCCGGCAGCATCACCGAGAACGCTGTAACGCATCAAGACGTAGCCGCGCCAATTCTGCCGCGGAAGTGTGAAAGAACTGCGGAAGGGCTTTCGGCAGTCCGGCCGCCTCGTTGGCGGGCGGATCGTCGATCAACGCAGTTGGCCTCGATTAGCCTCGAATCGACTTAAAATCGAACCGCAGAGTCGTTTCAAATAGTCTTAGTTCGGCTATCATGAGGGCTAACACCGCGGGGTGGAGC
>CAWCYH010000017.1:0-54277 GCA_963799745.1 uncultured Solirubrobacterales bacterium
CCCGTCTGCTGCGCCAACACGCCGACCGGCAACAAGACCGCCGAGGAAGGCGTCCTCGACTATGTCTGGGGAGCCGACGGCATTTACGGCGACGTGCCTGCCACTGGCGTGTGGCATGAGGTTTACGCGCCCTGGGGGCGCGATCCCAGATGGATGTTCGATGAGGGTAACGGCAGCGATACCCAGTGGTGGATCCAGAACCACCCAACCTGGGTGGAGTACCAGTGCGACCAAAAGACGCCCGCGTACGACGTGCCGGATAACGATGTCGGCAAGCCGTTTCTCGACACCACTAACCCGGCGGTGCAGCGGTACTACGAGCAGTGGGCGGCATCCATGCTTGCCACTGGCTTTCAGGGCATTAGCTGGGATAACGGCGTCGTCATAAACGACGGAGCCGCCTGCGGCCATTTCGACACGAGCGGCGGATGGGTCGCCCAGTACAACGACAACCCGTTCGACCAAACGTACGCGAACGCCCAGAACGCCGCGTACGCAAGTGTAGCTGCGGCGATCAAGAGCCAATATCCGAACGTGAGCTTCACCAACAATCAGCGGTTCCAGTGCGAGCCTGGTTGGTCGGACACCGCTAAAGCGGCAGACATGATCCTCGACGAGGGCGGCTCTACCGAGACCGTCACTGGCGGCGACCTCACTAATTCTGCTCAGAATCAGTGCGCCGGATCCGCTTGGCTTCAGACGATGAATGCCTACAAGACCCTTCAGACCGCGCCGGACAACGGTGGCTTGGTCATCTTGAACCGCGAGCCGTACACGGTGACTGCGAACATCACCGATACGAACGCGCAGGCCCGTGCCGATCTGCAGTACGCGCTTGCCAACTACTTCCTGATCAAGTACCACCACACCTACTTTGACTGGGAGAGCAGCGGCAGCGACCTCATGTCGAACCAGACGGAGTATGCGGCCGCGAAGACGATTGGCAGTCCGACCGACGACTTCTATGCCAGGCAGGGCGTGTACATGCGCGACTACACGAACGGACTCGTGATAGTCAACCCCGATCCGTCGAATTCTTACACCGTGTCGCTTGCGCAGAGCTACAACGATCTGCGTGGCAACTCTGTGGGTGGCAACGTCACCCTCGGCCCTCATAGCGGCATGGTGCTGCTCACGTCCTAGAGGTCTTGGGGACGAGTGGCCGGCGCCTAGCGAGCGAGGGGGTAACGGATCAGCAGCAGGAGCCGCAGAACGTGCTCGGCACGGTCCGGGTCCGGGTCTCTCGTGATGAGGTCAAGGGAGATGTAGGACTCGAGCACCCTGACCAGGGCGTAGGTGCAGTCGGAGACGTCGGCTCGAAGCTCGAGTCTTCCTGCCGAACACTCCTCGACCAGCAAGCGGTGGACCCACTCGATCAACCTCGGCTGAAAGGCGGCGACCCGCACACATTTCCCGCCGACAACTGTAGAGCGGCGCGCCCGGATCCGAAATCGGCGATCGACCGCGGGCTGCCCCTTCGGCCAGCGCGAGACTCCTAAACTGGCTCACGATGTCTCCGTCGCCGGCCCCCGTCAATCAAGGCCCTGTCGCCGTGGGCACGTGGAGCGGCGGCCGTTTCATGCGCTTCGGCGAGCCCCTCGACGACGAGCGCTTCATCTCGCTGATCACGCCCGATGAATCGATCCGCACCGTGATCACGGCCGACGTGTACGGAACCGGCCAGGCCGACACGATGCTCGGCCGCGCGATCGCGGGTCGCCGGCGGGATCGGATGTCCATCGTCGGAGCGGTCGGCCACGACTTCTACACGGGCAGGCGCGAGGGCGCGAAGGGCTTTCCGCGCTTCACCGATCCGGCCCTGCGCGACGCCTCCGGGTACGCGGACTACCTACGGATGGCCACCGAGCGCAGCCTCGAGCGGTGCGGGATCGACAGCTTCGACCTTCTGTTGCTGCACAACCCGGACCGGCGGGGCTACACGAGCGAGGCGGTCTGGGACGGGATGGCCGCACTCCGCGCCGACGGCCTGACGCGAGCGATCGGCGTGGCCCCGGGGCCGGCCAATGGGTTCACGCTCGATCTGATCGATTGCCTCGAGCGGTTCGGCTCGCGGATCGACTGGGCGATGATCATCCTCAACCCGCTCGAGCCCTGGCCCGGAGAGCTGTGCCTCGGCGCCGCGTCGGCCGCCGGCGTGAAGGTGATCACGCGCGTCGTCGATTACGGCGGGCTGTTCTTCGACGACGTCCTGCCCGGCCAGGAGCTCGATCCTCACGACCACCGCGGCTTCCGCCCCGCGGGCTGGATCGAAACCGGGCGCGACCGCCTCGAGGCGATGCGCCCGATCGCCGAGCGAGCCGGGCTGACGATGATCCAGCTCGCCTGCCAGTGGAACCTTGCTCATCCGCCGGTGGCATGCGTCGTTCCGACCCTGATCCAGGAGGTGGGCCCATCCGCGCGCCCGATCCAGGACAAGCGCGCCGAGCTCGCGGTCCTGCCCTCCGAGATGCGGCTCTCGAGCGAGGACGTCGAGGCGATCCACTTTCTTGGTGACAACCACGGGTGCATGGCGCTGAAGGGCGCGAGCCCCGAGCACTCGGGCGAGGAGAAGCCCGACCGCTGGGACATGGACGAGCGGCTCGAGGAAGTCGCACGGCGGTGGGGAATCGAACCCGAGCGCGATCTGACCCACGTCGCTCTGGCCGACCGATGACCGAGCCGTTGACCGGTGGATGCGGTTGCGGCGCGGTGCGCTTCGAGGTGGCGGCGCCCCTCGAGGCTGCCGGCTACTGCCACTGCACGCGCTGCCAGCACCGGACCGGCACTGCCGCCTCGATCACCGCCACCGTCAAACCAGGATCGTTCCGCGTCGTCTCAGGCGAAGACCGGATGCGGGCGTGGAAGCCGGCGGATGGATTCGAGAAGTGGTTCTGCGGCGACTGCGGCTCGGCCCTGTTCAGCCGCAACCCCGACGATCACGAGCAGGTCGGCGTGCGCCTCGGCGCGTTCGACAGGGACCCCGGCGTACGGGCCGAGTGGCACCAGTTCGTCGCCTACGCGGCTCCTTGGGAGCCGATTCCCGACGATGGACTGCCGCGCTATCCCGAGGGGCGGGTGAGGGACTGAACCTCTGACAGGCCTCCATCGGCCCTTCCATCCGGTCCGATGGCGAACATATGTTCGGTGACGTACGTCGAGCTGCACTGCCATTCCGCGTTCTCGTTCCTGGACGGCGCTTCGCTGCCCGACGAGCTGGTCCCCACCGCGCTCCAGCTCGGCTACGGGGCGCTCGCGTTGACCGACCACAACTCGGTCTCGGGTTCGATGGAGTTCGCCGTCTCGGCAAGGGCGCTCGGGTTGCGCGCGATCCATGGCGCCGAGGTCGACCTCGCGGACGGTCGGCATCTGACGTTGCTGGTGCAGGACGCCCGAGGGTGGTCGAACCTCTGCCGGATCCTCACACACGCGCACGCGCACACACGCGAGAAACCGGGACCGCCCACCCAGGCGTACGCGCAGCTCGAGGACGTGCTGGACCACGCCGAGGGACTCGTCTGCCTGAGCGGATGCGCGCTGCGCGGAGTCCATGACGAGTCAACCGCGAGGAAGCTGCTCGAGGCGTTCGGTGTCGACCGGCTGAGGGTCGAGCTCCAGCGGCCGTTTCTGCGTGATGACCGCGCCCGCAACCGAAGGCTGGCCGGGCTCGCACAGCGACTCGGGGTGCCGTGCGTCGCCACCGGCAACGTGCACGCGCACGCGCGCTCGCGCGCGCCGGTTCAGGACGCGTTCGTCGCGGTGCGGCTGCACACCACGCTCGATGCCTCAGAACCCGAGCGGCGCGGCAACTTCAGCCATGTGCTCGCCTCGCCGCAGGCGATGGCGGCGCGATTTCCGGAGTTCCCAGAGGCGGTGGCGGAGACCGCGCGACTGGCCGAGCGCCTGCAATTCGACCTGGGCTGCGACCTCGGCTACCGGTATCCGGGATCGGAGGACGCAGAGGCCATGCGCAACCTGACCGAGCTGTGTCAGGCGCGGTTGCGAGACCGATACGAAGGCGCGCGCGCGACCGTGCGAGACACAGCGGCGGTCCGTCTCCAGGAGGAGCTGCGGATCATCGAAGCGCTGGATCTCCCCGGTTTCTTTCTGCTGCACCACGACATGCTCGAGCTGGCGCGCGAGGTCGCGGTCGAAGTCCGAGGACCGGACACCGCTCGAGCGCTGCTGCCCCCGGGCCGCGGACGTGGATCGAGCGTGTCATCGATCGTCTGCTACCTGACCGGCCTTTCTCACGTCGATCCGATCGCCAACGAGTTGTTGATCGGCCGCTTTCTCAACGAGGAGCTGACCGCGCTTCCGGACATCGACCTCGACTTCCCGCGTGACATACGCGAGGTCCTGCTTCCGCGGGTACACGAACGCTACGGGCACGACCGCTCGGCGCTGGTGGCGGCCTTCCCCACGTACCGTGCGCGCGGCGCGATCCGCGAGCTGGGAAAGGCGCTGGGACTGCCCCCCGGGGAGATCGAGCGGGTGGCTCGGGGCAGCGAGGGATGGGACGCGCGCGAGGTCGCCAAGGACATCGAGAGCGCGTTCGCAGTGCGGCCGGTAGCCCCGGGGGAGGGATCGGGGAACGGCCGGCGCGGATCGACGGGCCGCTGGGCATGGCTGGTCCGGCTCGCGGCCGAGGCTCACGGATTGCCCCGCCATCTCAGCCAGCACTCGGGCGGGATGATCGTCGCCACCCGCCCGCTCATCGATTGCTGTCCGATCGTTCCGGCCGCGACGGAGGGCCGCCAGATCGTCCAGTGGGACAAGGACTCCTGCTCGGATGGGCGCTTTCTGAAGATCGACCTGCTGGGGCTGGGAATGCTCTCCGCGGTCGAGCGGTGCGTGGAGCTGATCGCTCATACGCGAGGCAAACGCATCGATCTCACCAGGATCCCGTATGACGACCGGGCCACCTACGAGTGCATCCAGACCGCCGACACGACCGGGGTCTTCCAGATCGAGAGCCGCGCGCAGATGCAGTCGCTGCGCCGAACTCGGCCCGGAAACCTCGAGGATCTGACGATCCAGGTCGCGATCGTGCGGCCCGGACCGATTCAGGGAGGGGCGGTCAACCCGTACATCGAGCGGCGGCAGCGGATGCGCGTCGATCCCGACTACGAGGTCCCCTACGACCATCCGTCGCTAGAGCCGGTGCTGCGCGAGACGCTCGGCACGATCATCTTCCAGGACCAGGTGCTCGAGGTCGCCATCGCCTTCGCGGGGTTCTCGCCCGGCGAGGCGGAGGGGCTGCGAAGAGCGATGAGCCGCAAACGCTCGGAGGCGGCGATCGAGGCCTACCACCAGCGGTTCGTGGCCGGCGCCCGAAGGCTCCACCGAGTCGACGAGGAGACGGCCGAGCGGGTGTTCGAGATGGTCAAGGGATTCTCGGGCTTCGGCTTTCCCAAGGCGCACGGCGCCGCGTTCGGCCTGCTCGCCTATCAGTCGACGTGGCTTCGCGTCCACTACGGCCCCGAGTTCCTGTGCTCGCTGCTCAACGAGCAGCCGATGGGCTTCTACCCGCCCGACGCCCTCGTCCACGAGGCTCAGCGCCGGGGGATGAACGTGCTGGCGCCGGACGTCAACGAAAGCGATGCGGAATGCGAGATGAAGGACGGCTCCGTCCGCATCGGACTCGGATACGTCCGCGGTGTCCGCGAGCAGGAGGTGAAGGAGCTGGTCGGCGGCCGGGAGACGGGGGGACGGTTTTGCGGCCTCTCCGATCTGGCCTCCCGTGCCGGCGCGGGCGCGCCGTCGCTCGAGCTGCTCGCCTGGTCGGGGGCGTGCGACTCGCTCGTCCGGGACGTCGCGCCGGGATCGGCCCGTCGCATCGCGCTGTGGCAGCTCGGTGTGGCGACACCCGGTACGAAGGTGCCCGGTGGCACGCAGCTGGCGCTGCCGCTCGACCTGCCGGCGCCACCCTCGCTCAAATCGCTCTCGGAATGGGAGTCGATGCTCGCCGACTACGGAACGACCGGGCTGACGACCCAGGCCCATCCGATGGCGCTGCTTCGTAACCGCCTGCCGGCGGACGCGGTGACGAGCCGGGAACTCGACATCCTCGAGCACGGCTCACGAGTACGTGTTGGTGGCCTCGTCGTCGCTCGCCAGCGCCCCGGCACGGCGAACGGGATCGTTTTCATCCTGCTCGAGGACGAGCACGGGACGATCAACCTGATCGTCCCGCCGGCGATCTACGAAAGCAACCGGCTGATCGTGAGGACCGAGCCGTTGATGCTCATCGAGGGCAAGCTCGAACGATTTGCGGAGGCTGGCGGCACGATGAACGTGCTCGTCGACCGCGTCGGGTCGATCGCCGCCCCGGACCGCCTGCTCGCTGAGATCAAGGACTTCTCGATGCTCGACGAGCAGGTGCGTCGCGGGCTGGCAGAGCAGCGGGCGGCCGCGGCCGCTGAGGCCGAGAGCGAGGCCGACGACTTCCGAGCTGTGGCTCCACCGGTCATGAGCTTCGCGTCAGGCAGGCGGCGCTGATGTTCGATGCGGCACGGCCGAGCCGGACTCACCGCGCCTTTGAGCCATCCGGAGGCCCCGCGCGGTAAGGTGCGGCGCCCGTGCTACCGGTACTTCTGTTCGCCGCATTCTGGGCCGTCCTCGGCGTCGCGGTGTTCTTTTTTGCGATTCGTCCCGGGCGTCGGGCCGCCCGCCGGCGGACGCCCGGTGCGCGCAGGGCCGCGGTCACGACATTCGTGATCGTCTACATCGGTTTTGGCGTCGTTCTCCCGGTGGTGTTCCTCACCGGTAACCACCGCAACGCGAACGCGAAGGTCGGGGGACTCACGCTCACCGCCGCGGAGAAGCAAGGCCGGCTGCTGTTCGGGCAGCACTGCGGCGTCTGCCACACGCTCGCCGCCGCCAACGCGGTCGGCAAGGTGGGCCCGAACCTCGACCAGATCCGCCCCTCGGAGTCGCTCGTGCTCCACACGATCGAGAATGGGTGTGTCCAAAACCCGCCGACGCCCGGCTCACAGCAGACATGCCTGGGTCAAGGGACGATGCCCGCGAACGTCGTCCAGGGGACCGCGGCCCAGGACGTCGCGTCCTTCGTCGCGAGGGTCGCCGGGCAGGAATAGCAACTTCAACCAAAGTGCGGAAAAAACCGCCCGATAGGGCGTGCTCCGTCGGCGGAGATTGTTAGGATGCCGCCCCCGTAAAAGCCAAATTCCCGCTCCGCTCTGTTGGCGGGAAGCGGGGGACCCAAGTTCTTGGGGCGAATCGCCAACCGCGTAGCGCCGCTCTTTCGGCGCGAGCCCGCCAGCTAACCCCGTAGGCACGAGAAAGAGGACGGTCGCATGGCCCGAGCGCGCGGTTCGGCAGCGGATGAGTCTGCCTGGAGGGACCAGGCATGGGAGGACGCGTTCGCCCTGGACGTGCCGCGAACCCGCCCGAGGGCTGCCCCGGCCGGGGCCCGTTCCGCCGGGCCATCGGCGCGCGCGCTGTCTGCCGCTTCCGAGCGCCCGCCCCGTCGGGCGCCGGCCTCGCCGGCGCCCGACCCGGCCACTCGCCCCGCCGGCGGCGTCCCCGGCCGGCGGACGATCACTATCCAGGGGCGCGGCGCCGAGCGCGAATTGTTCCTCGCCACCTACCAGTCGCGACGCCGACCCACCCAGCCGCGGCACAGGCGAGCAGGCTTCAGGCCGGACCGCGTCGCGATGTGGGCGGTCCTGCTGGGGATACTGCTGGTGCTGGTGGCCGCCGCGAGCGCCCATGCGGCCACGAACGCCCGCGCCGCCGTGAGCTCGCGTCCTGCCGCTACCGCGCATAGCCTCACGGCCCTCCGGGCCGCCACCCACCCGGGGTAAGCCCGGCCCGGACCTCGACAACCGGCCCGCCTTACGGTGCTCCTAGGACCGGCTGATCCGGCCTTTATCCACCGTCGTATACAGGCAAGAGGCGATCGTTGCCGTACGGGGACGGAGCGGACGCCGAACGATGAGCGTGCTGCGCGCGGCCGGTGAAGGTCCTGTTACCGCGCCCGCAATCCACGCCCCAACCCCTTGTGCGGCAAGCGTATCCGAACTAGACTTATCAACCGTAAGCAGGTCACGAAAGTGAAGGGCAGTTTCCGTCAAAAAGTAGTGCCGAAGGGGGGCTGTCCCAAGGACCCTCTGGTGGGTAAACGATGAAGACTTCAATGAGCAGATTCCAAATTCACGACGACCTCACGGCGCCCGAGGGCTCGGTGAAGGTTCTCCGTGGCGCGCTCGCGTCGGGCGGGCAGTTGCCGAACTTCTTAGGCGTACTGGCGGGCTCCCCGGCCGCGCTCCGGGCCTACGCTCGCTTTCGCTCGGAGCTGCGCCACGGCAAGCTGACGCTGGCGACCCTCGAGCGCATCGCGCTGGCCGTAGCCGAGCACTACCACTCCGAGCCCGGGATCGCGATTCACTCGCGCACCGCGCGAGCCGCGGGTCTCGAGCTCGACGAGGTGGCGCTCGCTCGCCAGTTCACCTCCAACGACCCGCGCGAGGCCGCGCTGTTGCACTACCTGCAGGCGCTGGTCGTGGAGAGCGGGCGGCCGCCCATGCACCTGCACGAGGAAGCGCGCGAGGCCGGCTGGGACGATGAGGAAATCTTGGAGGCGATCGCTGCGGTGGCGCTCGAGCAGTTCACCGCGATGGTGAACGTCGCCGGCGAGGTGCCGGTCGACGGCTCTACCGAGGCGTCGCGATCCCTGCGAGCGGCGTAAGCTCCCAGCCGCGGAGAATGTTCGCCCAAGAGCAGCCGCCAGCCGAACTTGACGAGGACCCGCGCGTAACGTCGGCGCGGGCTTCGGGCTGTTGCCCTCTCTACCACGAGGCGGTGGAGCTGGTCGGCCGCCGCTGGACCGGAGCGATCCTCCGTGTGCTGATGGACGGACCGCTGCGCTTTTCGGAGATCGCGCAGGCGGTCCCGGAGCTCTCCGACCGGCTCCTATCGGAGCGGATGAAGGAGCTGGAAGCGCGCGGCATGGTCCAGCGCACGGTGATCTCGGGCCCGCCGCTGCGGGTCGAGTATTCGCTCTCTCGCATGGGCCGCGAGCTCGAGCCGGCGCTCTCGGAGCTTCAGCGCTGGGCGCGGCGCTGGCTCGGCCGGCGCGAGCGGGCCCGCGTCTGAGCACGCGGCGCTCCGGGGAGGCGGACAAGTAACGTTCCGCCTCCGATGGCCACGCTCGCAACCCAGCTCACCCCCGAGGACGTCACCTCGCTCGTCAAAGAGCGCGACATACGCTTCATACGCCTCTGGTTCACGGACATCCTCGGCCACCTGAAGGCGTTCTCGATCAACGCGACCGAGCTGGCGGACGCATTCGAGGGGGGAATGGGGTTCGACGGGTCCTCGATCACGGGGTTCAACCCGATCGAAGAGTCGGACATGATCGCGATGCCCGACCCGAGCACGTTCGCGATCCTGCCCTGGCGCCCGCTCGAGCAGGGGGTGGCGCGCATGTTCTGCGACATCATCACGCCCGAGCGCACGCCCTACGAGGGCGATCCCCGCTACGTGCTCAGACGCGCCCTTCAAAGGGCCGAGCAGCTAGGCTTCGACCACTACTACGTCGGGCCCGAGCTCGAGTACTTCTACTTCCGCGACGCGAAGTCCACTGAGCCCCTCGACGAGGGCGGCTACTTCGACCTGACCACGCTCGACGCAGGCTCGGACCTGCGGCGGGAAACCGTACTCGCGCTCGAGCAGCTCGGGATCCACACCGAGTACACCCACCACGAGGTCGGGCCCAGCCAGCACGAGATCGACATGCGCTACTCGGACGCGCTGAAGATGGCCGACGACTGCATGACCTACCGGATCACGGTCAAGGAATACGCGATGAAGGACGGGCTGCACGCGACGTTCATGCCCAAGCCCCTGTTCGGCAAGAACGGCTCGGGCATGCACACGCACCAGTCACTGTTCACGGGTGACCGCAACGCGTTCTTCGACCCCGAGGACGAGTACTTCCTGTCCGACGTCGGCAAGGCGTTCATCGCCGGGCAGCTGCGCCACGCGCGCGAGATCTGCTCGCTGTTCGCCCAGTGGGTCAACTCTTACAAGCGGCTCGTCCCCGGCTACGAGGCGCCGGTGTACGTCGCGTGGTCGCGCCGCAACCGCTCCGCGCTCGTGCGGGTGCCGCTCTATCACCCGGGCAAGGAGCAGGCGACCCGCATGGAGCTCCGCTGCCCGGACCCGGCGTGCAACCCCTACCTGACGTTCGCGGCGCTGCTGCAGGCCGGGCTCGAGGGGATCGAGCACGGCTACCAGCTCCCCGACCCGATGGAGAAGAACCTCTACCACCTCGCGCCCGAGGAGCGAAGGCGGCTCGGGATCGAGCAGCTCCCGGAGACGCTCGGCGAGGCGATCGAGCTCACCGCAGGCTCGGAGCTCGTGCTGCGCACGCTCGGCGAGCATATGTTCAACCGCTACATCGAGATCAAGCGCCAGGAGTGGGAGGACTACCGCGTCCAGGTCACGCCCTGGGAGCTCGAGCGGTACCTGTCGGTGCTATAGGGAGGCGGCGAGCTCTTCGCGGGTCGTGATCGGCGCCTGGCAGACGAAGTGCTCGCACACGTACGCGGCCGCACGTCCGTCGATCGGCCCCCGCCCTTCGAGCAGCGGGACCCCGTCGCCGGCTCCCCCCGCGAGCACCAGGTGCGGCCGGAACTCCTCGCGCACCGCGGCCACCAGCTCGCGCGCCTGCGCCTCTGGCCCGACGATCGCGACCTCCTTGACCGGCGCCAGGTAGAAATCCACCGCTTGCAGCAGGTGCCCGAACGCCTGCGGATACCGGACCGCGGGCGCATAGAGAAGCCGCAGCACGCCGAGTGCGTGGCGCTCGTATCTCCCCTCCCCCGACAGCAGCGCGAGCCGCAACAGCCCGAACGCGGCCGCGGAGTTGCCGGATGGGATCGGCGAGTCTTCGAGGTCTTTGCGGCGCACTGGCAGTTCGTGCTGATCGGCCGCGGTGGTGAAGAAGCCCCCACGCTCGGGATCCTCGAAGCGGGCGACCAGCGCGTCCGCGAGCGCGACCGCCTCGCGATACCAGCGTGGATCGAACGTGCTCTCGTACAGGGTGATCAGCGCCTCGAGCAGGAACGCGTGGTCCTCGAGGTAGCCCTGTAGGAGGGGCGTTCGAAGCAGGCGCCCCTCGGGATCGCGGCGCTCTGCGCGCAGGAACGACGCGCAGCGGACCGCGGCCTCCAGGTAATCCGGCCGCTCCAGCACCGCGCCCGTCTCCGCCAGGGCGGAGATCATCAGCGCGTTCCAGGAGGTCAGGCGCTTGTCGTCGAGGCCGGGACGGACGCGCTTTGACCGGCCCCCGTACAACGTGCAGCGGATCTCCGGCAGGCGCTCGGGAACGGGGCCACGGCCCTCGAGCACGTGCAGGTTCCCCTCGAACGGACGCGGCCCGAAGTACGCCACTGCCCCGTCGTACAGGTCCCCCAGCACCTCGCGCAGTTCCTCGAGGCTCCACGCGTAGAACTTCCCCTCGACGCCCTCCGAGTCGGCGTCGAGCGCCGAGTAGAAGCCACCCTCGGGGCCGCGCATCTCGCGCAGGGCCCAGTCGAGCGTCTCGCAGCCCACCCGCCGGAACAGTTCCTCCCCCGACACCTGCCACGCGTGCAGGTACGCCCGCGCGAGCAGCGCGTTGTCGTAGAGCATCTTCTCGAAGTGCGGGATCGTCCAGGTGGCGTCCACGGCGTAGCGGGCAAAGCCGCCGCCCACGTGGTCGTAGATCCCGCCCTGAGCCATCGCACGCAGCGTCTGAAGCGACATCTCGCGCTCGCCGCGCGCGAGCAGCAGCTCGATCACCGAGGCCTGCGGGAACTTGGGAGCGCCGCCAAAGCCACCGTTGACGTGGTCGTATGTTGCCCGGAGTCCTGCGATGGCCTGGAGCAGCTGATCCTCGCGGATGGGATCGATCGACGGTTGGAGGCGGGCGCTCGCGCCCGCGGCCTCCACGAGCTGAGCGCCTTGGCGCCGTACCTCCTCGCGCCGGTCCTGCCAGGCCTCGGCGACCCCGACCAGGACCATCCTCCAGCTCGGCAGCCCGTGACGCGACTCCGGCGGGAAATACGTGCCGGCGTAGAACGGCGCCAGCTCCGGGGTGAGGAAGGCGTTCAGCGGCCAACCGCCCCGGCCGGTGATCGCCTGACAGGCCTCCATGCAGAGCGCGTCGACGTCGGGCCGCTCCTCGCGGTCGACCTTGATGCACACGAAGCGTTCGTTCATCAGCGCGGCGATGTCCGGATCCTCGAACGACTCGCGCTCCATCACGTGGCACCAGTGGCACGCCGAGTAGCCGACGGACACGAGCAGCGGGCGGTCCTCGTCGCGGGCGCGGGTCAGGGCCTCCTCGCCCCACGGGTACCAGTCAACGGGGTTGTCCTTGTGCTGGAGCAGATACGGCGAGCTCTGCGCCGCCAGACGGTTCGACACTGACTCAGCGTACCCACACTACGCTTCAACAACCGCTTCTACCAGGAGGAGATCATTTGTCTGCGTTCCGCGAGTCGGTCTCAGCCCCGGACGCCCCCGCGGCGATTGGCCCGTACGTACACGCCATGCGCGCGGGTGGACTGTTGTTCTGCTCAGGACAGATCCCGCTCGACCCACGGACCGGCGATCTCGTCGGGGCCACCGCCGCCGAGCAGGCCGGCCGGTGCCTGGAGAACCTCGCGGCGGTGTGCCAGGCTGCCGGAGCGACCCTGGGAGACGCGGTCAAGCTGACCATCTACACGACCGACATGGGTTCGTTCCCCGAGGTCAACGAGGTCTACGGCTCGTTCTTCGAGACCGATCCGCCGGCACGCGTGGCGATTGGGGTTGCGGCGCTGCCGCGGGGCGCCATGGTGGAGATCGACGCGGTGGTGGCGATTCCTGACTGAGCCTTTGACAGCTGCCGACGGCCGGGCGACGATCACGTTCGAGGACGTCGCGCGGGCCGCCGCGGCCGGGGCGGGGGTCATCCGCGAGACCCCGGTGGTCAGCTCGCGGACGTTGAGCGAGCGCGCGGGCGTGACCGTCGCGCTGAAAACCGAGAACCTGCAGCGCACGGGCTCGTTCAAGCTCCGCGGGGCGTTGGCTAAGATCGCCGCGCTCGGCGACGCCTGCGCCGTCGGCGTGGTGACGGGGAGCGCCGGCAACCACGCGCAAGCGCTGGCGTACGCGGCGCGGGCGCGTGGAGTCCGCTGTGAGGTGTTCATGCCCGAGACGGCGGCGATCGCGAAGGTCGAGGCGGCCACGGAGCTCGGGGCGGCTGTCCACCTGGTGGGCATCACGGTCGACGAGTCGCTCGCCGCCGCCCGCGACCGCGCCGAGCGCAGCGGCCTGGCGTTCGTGCATCCGTTCGACGACCCGGACGTGGTCGCGGGGCAGGGCGGAGTGGGGTTGGAGCTACTCGAGCAGGTCCCGGACCTCGAGCGGGTGATCGTGCCCGTGGGCGGGGGCGGGCTGATCAGCGGGGTCGCGATCGCGCTCAGGTCGCGCCTGGACGCGGTCGAGGTGATCGGGGTCCAGGTCGAGACGTGCGCCCCGTACCCCGCCTCGCTCGCCGCGGGCCATGCGGTCGAGGTGGGGTCGGCTCTGACGATCGCCGACGGCATCGCGGTCAAGCGCCCCGGCAAACTCACGCTGTCGCTGATCCGCCGCTGGGTCGACGGGATGGTGGTGGTGGAGGAGGACGAGGTTGCCGAGGCGATGGTGTTCCTGCTGGAGCGCGCCAAGCTGGTGGTCGAGGGCGCTGGCGCGGTGGGGGTGGCGGCGCTGCTGTCGGGCCGGGCGCGGTTCGCGCGCGGCGGCGCCGGGACGACGGTCGTGATCCTGTCGGGCGGGAACGTCGACGCCGGCCTGCTGGGGGAGATAGCCCGCCGGCACGAGACCCAGGCCGGGAGGCGGCTCGTGCTGCTGGCGCGCCTGCCGGACCGCCCCGGGTCGCTCGCGCAGTTGCTCGCGCTCGTGGGCGAGCACTCGGCGAACCTCCTCGATGTCCAGCACATCCGCGAGGGCATCGACCTGCACGTGCGCGAGTCCGCCGTGCAGCTCGTCCTCGAGACCCGTGGCCCCGAGCATGCCCGGGCCGTGACGGACGCCGTGCGGCGCGCCGGCTACGCCGAGACGCGCGTGCCGCGGTAGGCCCGCGCCTCTTCCACCAGCGCACCGATCACGCGGCTGCGCTCGTCGGCTTCGGGGTGCCACTGCACGCCCAGCACGAACCGGCGCTCGGGCGCCTCGATCGCCTCGGGGATGCCGTCGAGCGACGAGTACCCGGTCACCTCGAAGCCTTCGCCGATCTCGTCGAGGCCCTGGTGGTGGTGGGTCTTGGTGTTGTGGAGGAGCTCCCCGGCCGCGGTGGCGGCGAGCGATCCCTCGGTCAGGCGCACCGGGTGGTCGGAGTCCTCGAGGCTGCCCGGCGTCGGCCGGTGGTCCTCGTGGCCGACGTCGTCGGGAAGGTGCTGGGTAAGCGTGCCCCCGCACGCGACGTTCATCACCTGCATCCCGCGGCAGATCCCGAGCAGCGGCATATCGCGCTCGATTGCCCGGCGGGCCAGCGCGAGCTCCGCGCGATCGCGCTCGGGGACGGAGTGGTCCGTCTCGGGGTGCGGCTCGGCGCCGTACTCGGAGGGGTCGATGTCGGTGCCGCCGGCCAGGATCAGCCCGTCGATGAGGTCGAGGACCTCGTCTGGGGCTATTTCGTAGTCCGGGTCGGGGGGGATCATCAGCGCGAGTCCGCCGGCGCGCTGGATCTGCTCGATGTAGGCGAGGGGGAGCAGCGCGGCGCGCTGATTCCAGCGGCCCCAGCGCGCTTTGGCCAAGGTCGTGCAGATACCGATCACCGGTCGTGTGGCGTCGCCCTCGTAGGTCATCCTTTTTCAGCCTAGCGGGCGGTCCCGCCGGCACGCAGGGCGGCGCGCCGGATCTTGCCGCTGGCAGTCTTCGGGAGCTCCCGCGCGAATTCGACGATCCGGGGGTACTTGTACGGGGCGGTCTGGTGCCTGACGTGATCCTGGAGCTCCCTGGCGAGGTTTCCAGTGGGCGCGAAGCCGTCGCGGAGGACGACCACGGCGCGCACCACCGAGCCGCGCTCCTCGTCGGGCGCCGCCACCACGGCGGCCTCCGCGACCGCGCGGTGCGAGACGAGCGCGGACTCGACCTCGAAGGGTCCGATCCGGTAGCCCGAGGAGATGATCAGGTCGTCGGCGCGGCCCTCGAAGTAGAGGTAGCCGTCCTCGTCCTGGGTGACCCGGTCGCCGGTGCGCCAGGGTTCGCTTGACGGCGACGGCGCACCATCGAGGTCGGCGACAAAGAACGTCGGGTCGGTGGTTGGGTCTTGCAAGACGAGCTCGCCGTCGTGGATTGCGAGGTCCACGCCCGGCAGGGGTCTTCCCATCGACCCCGGGCGAACCGGGTGGCCGATCGGCATGCCGGTCAGCTGTCCGGTCTCGGTCTGGCCGTAGCCGTCGCGGATCTCGAGTCCGGTGCCTTCCCTGAACGCGAGCAGGACCTCGGGATTGAGTGCCTCGCCGGCGGCGACCAGGGTGCGGAGCGCCGGCATCGGCGACAGAGTGGCGCGCTTGGCGATCACCCGGTACTCGGTTGGGGCCATGCACAGCACGTTCACGCGCTCGGTTTGGAGGATGTCCAGGCGCTGCACGGGGTCGAACCGGGCATCGTGCAGGAGCGCCGCCGCCCCGGCCAGCCAGGGGGCGATGAACACGTTGCGCGCCGACTTCGACCAGCCGCTGGCGGCCGTGCACCAGACGAGATCGCCGGGGCGGCCATCGAGCCAGTGCTCGGCCTGGAGCCGCTGCCCGGGCAGGTAACGCTGGCCGTGGACGACCCCTCGGGGTTCGCCCGTGGTGCCGCTGGTGAACGTGATCAGGCAGGGGTCGGTGGGTTCAAGTTCCGCGTCCGGCGGCGGCGTGGTTGTTGCGAACAGCGATTCGTCCGGGATGGTGAGCGTCCGGCAGTCGGGCCGCGCCGCCGCCAGCTCGGACGTGTCGCGCTCGTCGGCGACGATGAGCTTGGGCTGGGCCGCCTCGATGCGGTGTCGGAGGTCGTTGGCGCGGAGCTGCTCGTTGCAGGGAAGCGCGACGGCGCCGATCCGGAAGCAGGCGACCATCGTGAATACCCATTCCGGGCGGTTGCCGATCAGCGTCAGTACCACGTCCCCGCGGCGCACCTGGTGCTTGGTCAGCGTCCCAGCCAGCCGCCCGCTCCGCTCGGCCACCTGGCCGAATGTCCACTCCTTGCGGGATCCGTCGCGGTCGAGCTCGACGAGCGCCAGCCGTTGCGGGGGCGCGGATTCCACGACGTCGCGGGCGAAGTTCATGCGGCGCGTCAGTGTGCCAGGATCGCCTCCGATGACGTTCTGGAATGGGGTCCTGTGGCTTCACCTGCTCGCGATGGCGTTCTTCGTAGGCGGTCAGCTCATGCTCGCTGCCATCGTCGTCCCGGTGTTGCGCGGGGCCGATGACCGAGGCCCGTTGCGGGCGGCGGCGCGGCGGTTCGGGGTCGGGACGCTCGCCGCGGTCGGTGTGCTGGTCGCCACGGGCGCTGCCATGGCCAGCCATTTGCATCGCTGGAGCGACTCGACGCTTCAGGTCAAGATCGGCCTGGTCGTGCTCGTTGGGATCCTGATCGGCGCGCACATGCGCCGCCCCGAGTGGCACGTGCTCGACGCGGCGATCTTCCTGGTGTCACTGGCGATCGTGTGGCTCGGGATCGTGGTGGCCGGCTGATCTCTCACGGGTCTGCGCGGGCCGGTCTGTAAGCTCAGTGCATGGGTTTGATGACGGGCACTGGGCCGCTCGGCAAGAAACCGGCGGGGGCGTTCAACTTCGAGCCGCCGCCACCGGGGAAGGCGCTGTACCTCGAGCCGACTCCCAAGCGGATCCGCGTGGTCGTGGGCGGCGAGACCGTCGCCGACAGCCGGCGGGCGATGATGCTGCACGAGTCCGGCCACCAGCCGATCTACTACTTCCCGCCCGAGGATGTGCGCGACGACCTCCTCGAGCCGTCCGACCGCCACACCTGGTGCCCTAAGAAGGGCGAGGCGTCCTACCACACGATCCGCGCCGGCGAGCGGACGGTCGACGCCGGCGCCTGGTACTACCGGGACCCGCTCCCCGGCGCCCCGCCGATCAAGGACCTGATCGCGTTCTACTGGGATCGTATGGACCACTGGTTCGAGGAGGACGAGGAGGTGCTCGTCCACCCGCGCGACCCCTACCACCGCGTCGACCTGCTGCGCACCGACCGCCACATCCGGATCTCGCTCGACGGACAGCTGCTGGCGGAGACCGACCGGGCGATCGCGCTGTTCGAGTCCAATCTGCCGACTCGGTGGTACATGCCTGCCGACGATGTGCTCGCCGAGCTCGAGCCGACCGACACCGTCACGCGCTGCCCGTACAAAGGGGCGGCGAGCTATTACTCGGTCAGGCTGTCGGACGGCGAGATGGACAAGGACCTGATCTGGTACTACCCCGAGCCGCTTGCCGAGGTCGGCCGGATCGCGGGGCTGCTGTGCTTCTTCAACGAGAAGGTGGACATCGAGCTCGACGGCGAGCTTCAGGCCCGCCCGGATTCGCCGTGGCGCCACGGGGTCAAGGCGCAGAACGCGCCGCCGGCGGTCACGCGGGGTTAGGCGGCCCGCCGGCGTAACTTCAAGATCGCGTGGAGGCGAGCGGCTTCCTTTGCCGGCGTGTGCCTCACGCGCTGCTTGGTGATTCGCACCGTCGCGAGGCCGAGGGCGGTCGCATCCGCGTCCTTGTCTCGGTCGCTCTCGAACACGTCACGGCTCGAGTGGAAGTCCCAGCTGTCGAGCTCGACGATCACCCCCTCGGCGGCGAAATAGGCGTCGACCTCACGGCCGGCGATCATGGTGTTGGTCTCGGGGCGAGGCAGGCCGAAGCGTTCGCAGAACGGGAGGAACTCGTCCTCGAAATCGGAGCGCGAGGGGTTGGTCGGGTCTTCGAGGAACGGACGTAGGCGGACCGCGCCTGGATGGCGGGGCCATCGCGCGACCGTCTCCGCGAGCGAGTCGAGGTGGATATACCGGCCCCGGCGCGCGTCGTTGACGATCCGGGTCAGCCGCTTGTCGCTGAGCTCGGAGGAGCAATCGAGCAGCGTGCGGGCGAAGGAGGTCACGCGGATGCCGCGTTGGATTTTGATGTCCTTGGCGGTCAGCGTGCGCGAGCGGTGAACGTGGATGCCGGCGCGGTCGCGGTCGCCTGGGACCGTCACGTGGAACGGCGCACCCCACTGCTTCGCGAATCCCCACAGCCCAAGAGCCGAGCCGTGGCTGAGGGCGGCGCCGGCTCCGCACGCGAGGACAGCCGCAGAAGCGAGCTCGAGCTGGGTGCGCGCCGGCTTGCCGACGGAGTAGACGCCTCGATGCACTCTATGAAGACGACCGAGGCTGAGGCGGTAACCGATGGCGGTGTCGTTGAGCCCGAGTTGCAGCAGCTGCTCACGCGTTATGTTGCCGTGCTGCCGCGACGCGCGCACGGCGATGTCGGCGTCAACCGCTGGATGCATCGGCGCACGCCCCGACCGCAGCGTGGGCAATACCTAAGGCTATTCCGTAGTTATTGCCCACGCTCCCTCGGAGGGTGGCACCAACGCGCGCGGCGCGCGCGACTTTTGACAGAGTTGTGACGTATGACGCTCACGACCCCGTACACCGACCGCACCGACGAACAGAAAGCGATCACGGAGATGGTCCGCCAGTTCGCGGACGAGCAGATCATCCCGAACGCCGAGCACTACGACCACGAGGACACGTTTCCGGAGCCGATCGTCGAGCAGATGAAGGAGCTCGGGCTGTTCGGGGTGACGATCCCCGAGGAGTACGGCGGGATGGGGCTCGACCTCACGACGTACGCGATGATCGTCGAGGAGCTCAGCCGCGGATGGATATCGATCTCCGGGATCGTCAACACGCACTTCATCGGCTCCTACCTGCTGATGAAGTTCGGCACCGAGGAGCAGAAGCAGCGCTACCTGCCGGCGATGGCGACCGGAGAGATCCGGGCCGCGTTCAGCCTGTCAGAGCCCGAGTGCGGTTCCGACGTGCAGGCGATCAAGACGACCGCCCGTAAGCAAGGCGACGGAACCTACGAGATCAACGGCCAGAAGATGTGGGTCACCAACGGCCTGCTGAGCGGGCTCGTGTTCGTGCTCACCAAGACGGACCCGGACGCCGAGCCCAAGTACAAAGGGATGACCTGCTTCGTCTGCGAGAAGGAACCCGGCGCGACCGAGAACGCCGGCCTCACGGTCCCCCCGAAGATCAAGAAGCTCGGCTACAAGGGCGTCGAATCGACCGAGCTCGTGTTCGACGGCTTCAGGACGCCGGCGGACAGCGTCCTCGGCGGCGAAGAGGCGGGGCTCGGCCAGGGCTTCGTCCAGATGATGGACGCGCTCGAGGTGGGGCGCGTGAACGTCGCCGCTCGCGGCGTAGGCATCGCCCAACGCGCGCTCGAGCTCGCGCTGAAGTACAGCCAAGAGCGAAAGACGTTCGGCAAGCACATCGCCAACCACCAGGCCATCCAGTTCAAGCTCGCCGACATGGCCACGCAGGTCGAGGCGGCGCGGCTGCTCACGGTCCGGGCGGCGCGGCTCAAGGACGCCGGCGAGCGCTCCGACCTCGAGGCCGGGATGGCGAAGCTGTTCGCCTCCGAGGCCGGGCGCTTCTGCGTCGAGGAGTCGTTCCGCATCCACGGCGGCTACGGCTACTCCAAGGAGTACGAGATCGAGCGCCTGTACCGCGACGCGCCGCTGCTCCTGATCGGCGAGGGCACGAGCGAGATCCAGCGGATGGTGATCGGGCGCAAGCTGCTCCAGCGCCACAAGCTCTGATGGCCGCCGACACCAAGGCGCTGATCGAGACCGCGGTCACCCGTTTCCTCGAGGAGGTGCCGGCGCTCCAGCCGCTCAAGCTGGTGGCGGGGCTCGAGCTCCGGGCGAAGGGCGACGTTCAGATGTACCGCATCGAGCTGCCCGGGCCGAAGGTGACCAAGGACATCGCCGCCGACAGCCGCGTGCGGGTCTCGCTCCCGCGCTCGCACTTCAACTCGCTGGCCACCAAGGGACGGGTGCGCGACTGGCGCGAGGCGTTCGAGAAGGGCGATGCCAA
Source organism: uncultured Solirubrobacterales bacterium (assembly GCA_963799745.1). Taxonomy (GTDB): domain Bacteria; phylum Actinomycetota; class Thermoleophilia; order Solirubrobacterales; family Solirubrobacteraceae; genus Palsa-465. The sequence goes on from CAWCYH010000017.1 coordinate 20,138, forward strand.
CGCGACCGGGGTCGATCAGGTGCTGAAGCTGATCGTCAACGTGGTCGAGCGCCAGGAGGAGCGCTCGCGCACGCGGAAGACTAAGTGGTAGCGGCGGCGAGCCTCTCGGCCTCGGTCAGCTGCTCCTCGACGAGCGCGAGCCCCGCGTCCCAGAAGCCCGCGTCGCTCAGATCGATCCCCACGACCGCGGCCAGCTCGTCCGGGCTCCGCGAGCCGCCCGCCGCGAGCAGCTCCAGGTAGCGGGGGACGAACGACTCGCCCTCTTCCCGGTAGCGCCGGTACACCGAAAGCGCCAGCAGCTGACCGTAGGCGTAGGCGTAGACGTACCCGGGCGTGGTGATGAAGTGCGGGACATACGACCACCACAACCGGTAGCCGTCGGTCATCTCGACCGAATCGCCGAACAGCTCGGCCTGAGATTCCGTCCACAGCTCGGAGATCCGGTCCGCCGACAGCTCGCCCTCGCCGCGCCGGCGCGTGTGGACGAGGTGCTCGAAGCGGTTCATGGCCATCTGGCGGAAGACCGTCGCGATCGCGCCGTCGATCCGATCGGCCAGGAGGCTCAGCCGCCGCTCGTCGCTGTCGGCGGCCGCCATCAGGCGCTCGAACACGAGCGTCTCCCCGAACACCGAGGCCGTCTCCGCCAATGTCAGCGGCGTCGACTGGTGAAAGACGCCCTGCGGCTGGGCCAGCGCCGCGTGCAGGCCGTGGCCCAGCTCGTGCGCCATCGTGAGCACGTCGCGCCGGCGCGCGGTGAAGTTCAAGAGCACGTAGGGGTGGACGCTGGGGACGGTGTAGGAGCAGAACGCGCCGCCGCGCTTGTTCGGCCGCACCGGCGCGTCGATCCAGCGCTCGTCGAAGAAGCGCCGGACGATCCGGCCCGCTTCGAGCGAGAACGAGTCGTAGGCGTCGAGAACCATCTCGCGCGCCTGGCCGAACGAGAACGTGACCTCCTCGGCGAGCACCGGCGCCGCCCGGTCATAGTCGGCGATGCGCTCGATGCCCAGCAGCCTGGCCTTCAAGGCGTACCACCGCTGAGGGATGTCGAAGCGCCTCCGCACCGCCTCGATCAGCGCCATCACCGACTCGTCCGAGGCCTCGTTCGACAGGTTGCGGCTGGCCAGCCAGTGGGGGTATGTGCGCAGCCGATCCTCCACCGACTTGTCGTAGACGAGCGTGTTGTAGATGAACGACCTGGTGCGCAGGCCGGGCTCCAGGGCGCTCGACACCGCCTCGGCGGAGGCGCGCCTCGTCTCGCGCTCGGGTGACTGCAACAGGCTGAGGGCGACGTCGAGCGTCAGCTCCTGACCGTCGAGTCCGACCCGCAGCGCGGAGGTGAGCTCTGAGAACAGGCGCCCCCAGGCGCTCTGGCTCGAGATCGACTTGTCCGAGAGGATCTTCTCCTCGGGCTCGGAGAGCAGGTGCGGGCGGTAGCGTCGGAGGCTGCGGAGGTGATGGCGGCAGAAGTCGAGTCCCTCGGATCCGAGCAGCTCCTCGGCTCGCTCGTCGTCGAGCGCCGCCCACTCGAGGTCGAAGAACAGAAGCTTGCGCTCGACCTCGGTGACGCCCTCCTGCATCCGCTGCAGGAGCGCTCCGCGCGCCGGATCGGCCTCGTCGGTCGAGAATCGCAGCGAGGCGAACGAGGCCGCGCGGCCGATCAGCTCTTGGATCTGCTCGAGCTCGCGCATCGCGGTCCCCAAGCCCGGTCCGTCGAGCTGAGCGACCCTCCCCGCGTAGGTGTCGGCGAACGTCGAGGCGAGCTCGGAGGCCTCGGCGAGCCTCCGGTCGACCCCGGCCTCGCCCTCGTCGTCGACGAGCGGCTCGAGGTCCCACTCGGTCTGGAGCAGCTCGGGATCTGTAAGGGGATCGGTCGTCGTGGTCACGATGCTGAGCTTAGCCGCGCGCGCTCGACGTGCCTGGAGCACGTGCGCAAGTGAATGGGTCAAGGGGCCCGTTCAGCTCATAGACGACGATCGGCTGCCCCAGGGCGCGCTGGCTGTAGACGACGCGCGCGGCTGGGTCGGAGGCGGTCCAGGCCCACTCGGGAGAAGGCTCGAGGCTCGACGGATGCCAGGGGTCACGGGCGGGCGTGGTCACCAGGTACCGGTAGCGACCCGCGTTGACCGCGGCGCGCCACCCCGAACACGTCCGGATCGGCGTGAACGAGCCGTGCGCTCCGCGCTGCGCCACGTACTGCACGCGGTTCGAGCTGTCGAGCCCGAACAGCGGGTAGGAGAAGAAGCCGCCGAACGTTCCCACGACTCCGACCCGGGAGTCGTGCACCGAGCGAAAAAGCGCCCACACCCTCGACAGCGACGACACGCCGGGCTCGTAGGTGTAGCGGCCCCGCAGGTAGTGGCGCTGGAGCGCGTAGCCGGCGCCAACCACCGCGAGCAGCGCGACCGTGGCGGTGGCGGCGAGCGCTTGAAACGGAAATTGGCGCGCCCCGGCCCGCTGGCCGGGGGCGCGCCCAGCGGCGAAGGCGAGCACCGCGGCTGCGCCGATGAGCACCGCGACCCCAGCGAGAACCGCCACGGTGGCATGCCGGCTTGGCCACAGCGACGGCTGAGCGAGGGTGGCGACGAGCACCGTGGCCAACCCGGCGATCAGCGCCGCCTGGCGCCTGATCCCGGCGAGCACCGGGGCGAGCGCGACCACGGCCAGCGACAGAGTCAGTCCGGGGGCGGCGTAGCGCAGGTTGAACGCGAACCCCACCGGATCGCCCCGCGGCCCGGCCGCGGTCTCGGGCGTGATCACGTAGGCCGCGAGCGACGCGAGCGCGACCAGCCCGATCGTCCGCACCGTCCGGCCCGCCCCCGGCAGCAGGCACAACACGGGGCCGAGCACCGCGAGGGCAAGGATCACGTACCACCACCCACCCAGTCCGGCCGCCAGCCCCGGCTGCACGAAGTGGCTCCACACCCGCGAGTCGCCCAGGTAGTGCGCGAGCGAGAAGCCGGTGTCCTGCTGCAGCGGCGCGGCCGGCGTGGGCAGGAACCCGAGGCTCGTCCAGGGCAGCGGGTTGCCGACCGCGATCAAGTTCCGCGCGTACCAGAAGCCGCCCGCGAGGATCAGCGGTCCGAGCCAGAGGGCGGTGCGGGATATGCGTCGGCCGGCCGGCGCGAGCACGAGCGCCCCGATCGTCAGCGCGAGGACCGGGCCCAGGAAGCTCAGCTTGACCGACACCGCGAGCCCGGCGGAGATCGCGGCGATCGCGAGCGGAGCGGCCTCGCCGTTGCCGTTCATGAGCAGGGCCACCGCGGCGAGCAGGAAGAACACGCCGACGATGTCGTTGGCCGCGCTCCCGGCCTGAGACAAGTACATCATCGGGGTGGCGAGCGCGAGAGCCGCTCCCGCGGCCGTGCCCGCTCCAGCGCCACGCGGACGGCCGATGCACCACGCCGCGAGCAGTGCCAGACCCAGCCACACCAGGTTGAGCGCCGGCGACAGCGTGTCGTAGCCGAACATCACGATCCCGAGGCCGTGGAACAGCTCGGCGGTGGCGGGATAAAACGCGGTCAGATACTCGACGTCGGTGAACCGCAGCGGCGTGATGTGACCGGTCTGCGCGAACGAGGCCGCCCAGGGCAGGTGGTACCACAGCGAGTCGAACGTGCGGACGCCGACGTCGTAAGACTGCGCGGTCGGGACGGTCCATTCGGCGGTGAGCGCGGCCGCGATCACCGCGGCGGCGATGACGGGCCCGGGAAACGGGCGAACGCGGCCGGAGATCGCCGGCCGCCGCAGGGCGCGCGCACCCCAGATACCCGCAAGCACCGTAGCCGCCAGCACGGGACCAAGCCGGAACAACCCGATCGCGCCGAGCACCTCGAGGATCGCGATAAGGACCGCGAGGCCGATCACCGCCTCGGCCAGTCGCGCCGGCGCACCGGTCCATCCGCCCATGAAGCGATGGCGCAGGGCCACGGCGGCCACGCCGAGCGAACCGAGGACGATCGCCAGCGAGACCGCGCCGAGCGCGTAGCGGGCGAGGCTCACGGGGAGGCGCGCCACCACACGAGGCGCGCGGGCGACAGGACGAGCACCGGCCCCGCCGGCGCCTGCGCGCGGTACGGGCCGTAACGGTCGGTGAGCGCGGCGATCGCCTCCGGTGCGTCCGCGGCGTCGAGCACCGCGACCACGCCGATGGCCTGGACCCACGCGAGCTGCGACCAGTCATCGTCGTAGTGGTCGACGGTGAGTGCCGCTTGGGGCCGTGCCCGCAGCCACGCCACGCGCGCCAGCCGGTCGCCCGGGACGCGCTTTGGCTTCTGATCGACGGCGGTGACGATCGTCTCGCCGCTGATCGCGAAGGTGACCGGGAGTACGCGCGGGCGCCCGTCGTCGGCCAGCAGGCCGAGTCGGGCTACGCGGGAGGCGTGGAGAAGCGCCAGGGCCCAGGGCGGGAGCTTGGCTACGCTTGCGCTGGAACCCATGACCGCCCGAAGACTAGGACCAGGACTGGCGCTCCTGGCAACCGCTGCGACCCTCGCCGGGTGCGGCGCCGCCGCAGCGAGCCGCACCCCCGACGTGTCGCAGCTCCCGCTGGTCAAGGGCGCGACCGTCGTCAGCCAGGTGCGCGACTGCGACCATGGGGCGAACGCGTTCTGCGCGATCGAGCTCGTCGTGGTCGATCGCCACTACAAGACCTCCGACGATCTGTTGTTGAGCGAGCACCACCAGCTCCTGAGCCAAGGCTGGAGCGGCGCTGGCGCTGACACCGGGAACGAGCGCGCGGCGGATTCGCCGGGACACAAACTGCGGCTTACGTACGCCACCGCCACGGGGGACCTGCAGGGGGTCGAACTCGGGCAGATCAAGCGACCCGGGAAGATCTGGGTTGCCCTGTCGCGCACGCTGTTCGATCAGGTGCCAGCGCTCTCGATGATGCTCGAGGTCGGGAACGCCTAGCGCAGCTCGAGCCGCCCGTGGTCGCCGACGGCGATCGCCTTGCGGCCCTCGAGCAGATCTCGCAGGTCGGCCCCCACCAGCTCGCGCCGCCACCCGTTCAGCGTTCTCACGTGCGGTTCGGGGTCCCCGCGGCGGGCGGCGGCCACGATCTGCTCGAGCTCTGCCCGGGAGGCGATCAGCTCGTAGGCCAGCCTCGCCTCGAGCGAGCGTGCCCGCAGCAGCGCTTCGGCCAGCGCAATGAGGGGCGCATCGGCCGGTTCGGCACGGTCTCGTGCCGGCTCGCGGGGAATCGGCTCGTCCTTCAGTCCCGCGGCGATGGCGGCGAGGATCGCCTCGCCTCGGCGTCTGATCGTGGACGGATACAGGCCGCGGATCTGCTCGAGGGAGCGGACGTTAGACGGTTGGCGCTTCGCGAGCTCGACCAGCGGGGCATCGGCCAGCACCGAGCCGACCGGCCGGTCCTCGCTCGCGGCCGTGCGCTCACGCCACGCCGCCAGCTGGCGCGCGACCGTGCGGGCCCGCGGATCGAGCTGGTTGATCCGCGGCAGCCGCTCCCACACCGTGAACGGATCACGCTCATCGGTCGCGGACTCGAGGCGCCGGCACTCCTCGCGCGCCCAGCCGAGGCGGTGGCTTCGGGTCAGCCGGCGCTGGAGCTCGTCGGAGAGCTCGAGCAGATGGGCGACGTCCTCGGCGGCGTAGCTGAGCTGCTCGGGGGTGAGCGGGCGGGCGTCCCAGCGCGTGTAGCTCGCGGTCTTCCCCACGCGCCGGCCGAGGATGGCCCCGAGCAGGTTGGCGTAGCCGGCTTGGGCGCTCCCGCCCGCGAACCCGGCCGCGATCTGGGTGTCGAAGATGTTCGTCAGCTCCGTCGCCCAGACCCTCCGGAGGATCGCCACGTCCTGGCGGCCGGCGTGCAGCACGATCTCGATCGCGGGGTCGTTCAGCAGTTCCCGGACGGGCGCGACGTCGACCTCGTCGAGGGCGTCGATCAGGACGATCCGGACGCCGTCGCGGGCAGCGGGATCCTCGACGGCGATCTGCGCCAGGCACAACATCGCCCGGTATCGACCCTCGGACATGAACTCGGTGTCGATCCCGAGTCGGCCACGCGCCCGGGCGACGCCGGCCGCTCGAGCGACGTCATCCGCTGTGGCGAGGGCCCACTCGGCCATCCGGGGACCCTATCGGTACACGTACACCAAACCCGGGGCCGGGCCCCCACAGGGCCGGCCCTTAAAATCAATAACCGACCCTGCTGGTAGGATATAGCTTCGATGATCTTCTCCTCCAAGGCGGAGTACGGCGTGCGGCTGATGGTCGAGCTGGGACGCCAATCGCCCGAGCACCCGACCAGCCTGAAGGCGATCGCCGATGCCGAAGGGCTGCCGCTGGCCTACCTCGAGCAGGTGGTCGCGCGGCTGCGCAAGGCCGGCCTGGTGATGAGTGCCCGCGGCGCCCACGGGGGCTACTGGCTCGCCCGGCCCGCCGAGGAGATCGCGATGGACGAGGTCGTGCAGGCGCTCGAGGGCGCGATCGCACCGATGGAGTGCTTCGTCCACGATCACACCGAACGCGTGCTGTGCTCGCATGAGCCGGACGCGGGTCGCGGCTGTGCCACCAAGCTCCTGTGGACACGCGTGCAGGGCGGAATCATCCGCTCGCTGCAAACGACGACGCTCGCCGACCTGGTCGAGTTCTCTCGTCGAGGCGAACGCGTGCCCGCCGCGACCGTCTGAAAACACAACAGAAAGCTGAAATGGCAGAGCTAGAGATCCGAAACCTTCACGTGCGAGCCGGTGAGAAGGACATCCTGCGGGGGGTGGACCTGACGGTCACCAAGGGCCAGATCCACGCGCTCATGGGTCCCAACGGCTCGGGCAAGTCGACCCTCGCGAACGCGATCATGGGCCATCCCGGGATGGAGATCACCGAGGGTCAGATCCTCCTCTACGGCGAGGACATCACAGACGCCGACCCGGACGAGCGCTCCCGGCGGGGCCTGTTCATGGCCTTCCAGTACCCGATCGCGGTGCCGGGTGTCACGGTCACCAAGTACCTACGGACGGTCTTGAACGCCCATCGCGAGGGGCGCGGCGAGGAGCCGATTCCGCTGCGCGACTTCCGCCAGGCGGTCGAGGCGGCGATGAAGCTGACCAACGTTCCGCGCGAGTTCTCGAGCCGGTATCTGAACGAGGGCTTCTCGGGCGGGGAGAAGAAGCGCATGGAGATCCTCCAGCTCGCGTTGATGAGGCCCGAGCTGGCCATTTTGGACGAGACCGATTCGGGGTTGGACATCGACGCGCTCCGGGTCGTCGCCAACGGCGTCAACTCGGTCGCCGGACCCGACATGGGCGTGCTGATCATCACCCACTACCAGCGCATCCTCCACCTCGTGCAGCCGAGCCACGTGCACGTGATGTATCAGGGGCGGATCGTGCGCGAGGGCGGACCGTCGCTCGTGGACGAGCTCGAGGCCAAGGGCTACGGGTGGATCACCGACGGCCTGGAGGCGGCTGCGTAATGGCGGTCTCGACGGCTATTACGGGGCTCGCGGACATCACGTCCGAGTTCCCGGTGCTGCGCCGGACGATCGACGGCTACCCGATCACGTATCTGGATTCGGCCGCCACCTCGCAGACGCCGCAGCCGGTGATCGATGCGATGACCCGCTACTACACCGAGTCGAGAGCGTCGATCCATCGCGGCGTGTATCCGCTCGCGGTCGAGGCCACGGATCTGTACGAGGGGGCGCGGGCGCGGATCGCGGACTGGCTCGGGTCGACTCCCGAGGAGACCATCTTCACCGCCAATGCGACCGCCGCCATCAACCTGGTCGCCTATACGTGGGGTCGCCAGAACGTGCAGCGGGGCGACCTCGTCGTGCTGACCGAGATGGAGCATCACTCCAACATCGTCCCCTGGCAGCTGCTCTGCCAGGACCGCGAGGCCGAGCTCGCCTACGTGCCGGTGCTCGGCGACGGCCAGCTCGACCTGGAGGCTTTGGACGTGCTGTTGGAGCGCGGGCCGGCGTTCGTGGGGTTCGTGCACGTCTCGAACGTGCTCGGCACGATCAACCCGGTGGCGGAGATCGCGCGACGGGCCCATGCAGCCGGCGCCGTCGTGCTCGTCGACGGCACCCAGGCGGTGCCGCAGATGCCGGTGGACCTGCGCTCGCTCGATGTCGATTTCTACGCGTGGACCGGCCACAAGGCCTACGGGCCGACCGGGATCGGCGTGCTGCACGGCCGGCATGAGCTCTTGGAGGACATGCCACCGTTCATCGGCGGCGGCCACATGATCCGCACGGTGGCGGCCAACGAGTCGACCTGGACCGACCTGCCATGGAAGTTCGAGGCCGGGACCTCGCAGATCGCCGAGGCGATCGGGCTCGGGGTCGCGGTCGACTGGCTGCGGGCGATCGGGATGGCGAACGTCCGCGCCCATGAGGAGTCGGTCGCGGGCGAGGCGTTGGAGCGGCTCTCGTCGGATGTTCCGGGGCTAGTCCTGTTCGGGCCGGCCGCGGCCGCGGACCGCGGCGCGTTGGTGTCCTTCTCGCTCGAGGGCGCGCACCCGCACGACATCGGGGAGATCCTCGGCCGGCTCGGGGTGTGCGTGCGCGCGGGACATCACTGTGCGCAGCCGCTGATGCGCAGGCTCGGCGTCACGGCGACGACGCGGGCGTCGTTCGCGGTCCACAACTCGTCGCAGGACGTCCAGCGGCTGATCGTCGGGCTCGACGAGGTCCGGCGCGTGCTGCGCCTCGGCTGAACCTTCCGCGCGCGCTTTGTGCGCCGCGAGCGCGCCCAGGCCGGCCAGCGCCACCACGATGCACGTGACGGCGCCGAGGCCGAGGCCGGCGCGGGCGCCCAGGACGCCCATGAGTGCGCCAACGATCGGGCCACCGATCGGGGTCGAGCCCTGGAAGGCGACGAACCACAGCGACATCACGCGGCCGCGCATCTCGGGCGCGGCGTTCAGCTGAAGCGTCGAGTTGCCCGTGGACATGAACGTGATGCTCGCGCTGCCGACGAACGCCAGCGCGACGAGCTCGAACGCCAGCGAGGGGGCCAGCGCCGCGAACGTCATCGCCACGCCGAATACGGAGGCGGCCAGCACGAGCGGCCGCAGGCCGATCTTGCCCCGGGCGGCCACCAGCAGGCCGCCGGCCACCGCGCCGATGCCCATCGCGGCGGTCATGAAGCCAAACCCGGTGGCGCCGGCGTGCAGGCCCTTGCTCGCCATCACCGGCAGCGAGACCTGGAACTCGTAGGTCAGGCAGCCGACCACCCCCATCATCAGCAGCGGGATCGCGAGCTGCGGGGTGCCGTGCACGTATTTGAGGCCCTCGCGCAGCTGGCCCTTGGCTCGTGGCGTGGGCTCCGCGGGGTTGAGTCTCGAGAGATCCATGACGATCAGCGAGGTGACGACCGCGGCGAAGCTCGCAGAGTTGACGAGGAAGCAGACGCCCTCGCCGACCGTGGCGATCAGGATCCCAGCTATCGCCGGACCGATCGTCCGGGCGACGTTGACCATCACCGAGTTGAGGGTGACCGCGTTACGCAGGTGCTCCGGCCCGACCATCTCCATCATGAACGATTGGCGGGACGGGTTCTCGAACGCGTTGTTGAGCCCCAGCAGGAAGGCGAGCGCGCCGATCTGCCACACGCGGACCTGACCCGTGACGGTGAGCAGCCCCAGGATCAGGGCCTGGATGCCCATCGCGCTCTGGAGGGCGATCATCATCCGGCGCTTGTCCACGCGATCGGCGACCACGCCGCCGTAGGGCGCCAGCAGCAGCACCGGGATCGTCTGTAGCGCGACGATCCCTCCGAGCGCGGCGCCGGAGTGGGTGAGCGTCAGCACCAGCCACGCCTGCGCGGTCATCTGCATCCAGGTGCCGATCTGCGAGGTCGACTGGCCGGCGAAATACAGGCGGTAGTTGGGGACCGACAGGGCGGCGAACGTGATGCGGCCGGCGCGGCGGACGCGCGTCATGCCGTTTCCTCGTCGTCTTCGATCAGGCGCTCGATGAGGTCGGCTGCGCGCTCGAGGGTGTGAAGGTCCTCCGGCTCGAGCTTTCGAAGCCGCTTGGCCAGATAGGCGTTCTTGCGCGAGCGGCCGCGCTTCAGCACTGCTTCTCCCTCGCGAGTCACCCGCACCCGCGCGATCCTGCGGTCGAGCGCGTCTGCCTCGCGGGTGACCAGTCCGGCGTCGATCAGGTGGGTGAGGACGCGGGTCGCAGTTGGCCGCTGAATTCGCTCGAGCGTCGCCAGCTCGCTGGGCGTCAACGGCCCACGACGCTCGATGCTCGACAGCGCCGAGGTCTGTGAAGGGGTCAGGCCCTCCGCGGACTGCTGGCGCAGCCGCCGCGCCAGACGGGTTACGACGAGGCGCAGGCGAGCAGCGAGCTCGAGGTCGGATTCGGTTGCGGTGGGGACGGGGATCATGTCTGTGCCGTGTGGGTGCGGGATGCAGGGGTGCGCGGGTCCGCGGGCGTGGGGGGCCGCGGGCGACGCGGATAATTAGCGTCGCTAATCATTATAGCGGGCCTGTTTTTTCGAACCCCTCCCGCTCGGTAGAGTCGGCTCCTCCGACGGCCGAAAGGAGGTGATCATGGCCAGCCACGGCGCCCAGCCACCGACCAACGAGCGGATCCTGCGCCTGCTCGAGGAGGTCAAGGCCCAGCTCACCGAGAGCCGCAAGCAGCAGGAGCAGATGGCGAAAGATCTGGCACGTCTGCTGAGCCGTACGTAGAGGTTGCGGCCGGCTCTCGGGGCGGTGGGGTGGACGAGTCGGCGCTCGCTACGCTTGTTGGCAATGGACGACCTGTACCGCGAGAACATCCTCGATCACTACAAGCACCCTCACAACTGGAGCCCCCCCGCGGCCGAGATCGAGGATCCCGACCTCGAGTTCCACGATCTCAACCCGCTGTGCGGCGACGAGCTGACCGTGCGGCTGGCGCTGGACGGGGAGGGGAGGGTCGAGGAGGTTCAGTTCTCGGGACACGGCTGTGCGATCTCGCAGGCCGCCGCCTCGATGGCCTCGGACGAGGTCAAGGGCATGAAGGTCGATGACCTGCTGGCGCTGGATCGCTCGTTCGTGCTCGATCTGCTCGGCATCGACATCTCCGCCACCCGGATGAAGTGCGCCCTGCTCTCACTCAAGGTGCTCAAGAGCGCGTCGCTGGGGCGGGCGGTGGCGTGGGAGCCCGAGACGCCCGAAAGCAGCGCGCCGGCGCAGCGACAGGCTCTCTAGTTTCAGCCCGCCGCGTTAGAAGCATCGCGCACCGGGAAGCCCTCCGGCATGCGGGTTCTGCGGACCAAGCCCGTGGAGCATTCGTTGGCGGACGCGGAGGAGCCAACGGGTAGCCTGCGACGGTCGCTGGGACCGGTCCAGCTAACCGTGATCGGGATCGGGGTGATCGTCGGGACGGGCATCTTCGTCCTGACCGGCGAGGCCGCCGGCACGGTCGCCGGCCCGTCCATCGCCATCTCGTTCGTGATGGCGGCGGTCGTCTGCGCGCTGGCGGGCCTTTGTTACGCCGAATTTGCCTCGGTCGTGCCCGTGGCCGGTTCGGCCTACACGTTCTCGTACTCGACCCTCGGCGAGCTGGTCGCTTGGATCATCGGCTGGGACCTGATCTTGGAGTTGGCCCTCGGCGCGGCCACCGTGGCGTCGGGGTGGTCGCAGTACCTCCAGGTCGTCCTGACCTCGGCGCCCTGGCATCTGCATCCGCCCGCCTGGGTGTTCGCCGACCACCACAACGTCGCGGCGGCGGCGATCGTGCTGGCGCTGGCGGGTCTGCTGTGCCTCGGGATCCGGATCTCGAGCGCCATCAACGGGGGCATCGTCGCGATCAAGCTGGCGATCATCCTGCTCGTGATCGTCGCCGGCGTGACCTACATCCACGGCGGCAACTACCACCCGTTCATCCCGCCGTCGGGCGCCAAGCCGGCACCGGGTGGGAGCTCCGAGACGACGCTCCTGCAGGAGCTTGGCGGCGCGCCGGGCGCGTTCGGCGTGGGCGGGATCTTCAGCGGCGCCGCACTGGTGTTCTTCGCGTTCATCGGCTTCGACATCGTGGCCACGAATGCGGAGGAGACCCGGCGTCCTCAGCGGAACGTGCCGATCGGCATCTTCGCCTCGTTGGGGATCTGCGCGCTGCTGTACGTCGCGGTGTCGCTGGTCGTGACCGGGATGGTCAAGTACAACCAGATCGACGTGAAGGCGCCGCTGGCCACGGCGTTCACGAGCGTCGGCCAGAGCACGATCGGGACGATCGTCGCCTACGGAGCGCTTGCCGGAATCACCTCGGTGATCCTCGTATTGCTGATGGGTCAGAGCCGGGTGTTCTTCGCCATGAGCCGCGACCAGCTGCTCCCGCCGGTGTTCTCCGCGGTGTCCGAGCGATTCCGCACGCCGTATCGCACGACGATCGTCACCGGCATCGTCGTCGCGGCAGTGACCTTCGTGTTCCCGCTCAAGACCCTCGCCGAGCTGGTCAACATCGGCACGCTGTTCGCGTTTGCGCTCGTTTCGATCGGCGTGATCGTGCTGCGCCGGACCCGGCCCGACCTGCCGCGGCCGTTTCGCGTGCCGCTTATGCCCGTGGTGCCGATTCTGTCCGTGCTCGCGTCGGTGTGGCTGATGCTCAACCTGCAGACCACGACGTGGATCCGGTTCGGCGTCTGGATGGGCATCGGCCTGATCGTGTATTTCGCCTACTCGCTCCGCCACAGCCGGCTAGCCGCGCCTTCTCGCGGCCAGGTGGATGACGGCGACCGCATCGAGACCGGACGCGCTAAGGCACGCGCATAGGTGTGCCATAGGCTCGGAACTACGACGGGTTGTCGAGTCGGCCGTGGGATACCGCCTCCTGGCCTCCTCGCGGTCTTTTTTGGGAGGCCAGAGGCGGTGTCCACGGCCGCTCCCCGCTACACTGGAGTAGGAAATCCGATCAACCCGCTTGGATATAAGATCACGTGCCCGAAATCATCGACGTCTGTCCGACGAGCGACCTGCCGGCCGGCGCGAGGCGCCTGGTCGAGTGGGAGGACCTCGAGATCGGCGTGTTCAACTGCGCCGGTTCCGTTTACGCGATCGAGGACCGGTGCTCGCATGACAACGGCCCGCTGGTGGAGGGCGAGCTGGACGAGGAGCGGTGCACGATCGAATGCCCCCGGCATGGCTCGCTGTTCGACATCAAGACCGGCAAGCCGCTGACCCTGCCCGCGTACGTCCCGGTGGAGACTTTTCCCGTGATCATCGAACAAGAGACGATCAAACTGGAGGTGGAGTAGTGGCCACTCCCGAGATCCTTAGCCCCGAACCAGCCCCGACGCCGACGCTGACCGAGAACGAACAGCTGGCGCGGATCAACGCCGACTACGAAGCGCGCTACGGCTTCCACGACGCCGAGAACTACCTGTACAAGGCGCCCAAGGGCCTGAATCGCGAGATCGTCGAGAAGATCTCGGAGTTCAAGGCGGAGCCTCAGTGGATGCGCGACTTCCGCCTGAAGGCGCTGGATCACTTCCTGGCGCGTCCGCAGCCGACGTGGGGCTCGCCGCTGCTCGAAGAGGTCGATTACGACGACATCCACTACTTCGTCCGCGCCTCCGAGAAGCCCGGCCGCTCTTGGGATGACGTGCCCGAGGACGTCAAGCGGACCTTCGACCGGCTGGGGATCCCCGAGGCCGAGCGGAAGTTCCTCTCCGGCGTCGGCGCCCAGTACGAGTCCGAGGTCGTCTACCACCAGGTCCGGGAGGACCTCGAGAAGCAGGGCGTGATCTTCCTCGACATGGACTCTGGTCTTCGCGAGCACGAGGACATCGTGCGGGAGTACTTCGCGACCGTGATTCCGCCCAACGACAACAAGCTGGCGGCGCTGAACTCCGCCGTTTGGTCGGGAGGGTCGTTCGTGTACGTGCCCGAGGGCGTGCACGTGGAGATGCCGCTACAGGCCTACTTCCGGATCAACACCGAGAACATGGGCCAGTTCGAGCGCACCCTGATCATCGCCGAGCCTGGTTCGTACGTGCACTACGTCGAGGGGTGTACCGCACCAACCTACACCTCATCGTCGCTCCATTCTGCGGTGGTTGAGCTGTTCGCCAAGCCCGGCGCGCGCATCCGCTACACGACCGTCCAAAACTGGTCCACCAACGTCTTCAACCTGGTCACCAAGCGCGCGGTCGCCTACGAGGACGCGACCGTCGAGTGGGTCGACTGCAACCTGGGCTCGCACCTCACGATGAAGTACCCGAGCGTGTACCTCCTCGGCGAGCGCGCCCACGGGGAGATCCTCTCGATCGCGTTCGCCGGCAAGGGCCAGCACCAGGACGCCGGCGGCAAGATCATCCACGCCGCCCCGAACACGACCTCCAACATCTTCGCCAAGTCGATCTCCAAGGACGGCGGGCGGGGCTCGTACCGGGGCCTGCTCGAGATCGCCAAGGGCGCGCACGGCGCGCGCTCCAAGGTCGTCTGCGACGCGCTGCTGCTCGACGAGCACTCCCGCTCGGACACCTACCCGACGATCAGGATCGGCGAGGACGACGTGAACGTCGGTCACGAGGCGACCGTCTCGAAAGTCGGCGAGGATCAGCTCTTCTACCTGATGTCCCACGGCATCCCCGAGGAGGAAGCCTCCAAGCTGATCGTCAATGGGTTCATCGAGCCCATCACCAAGGAGCTCCCGATGGAGTACGCGGTCGAGATGAACCGCCTGATCGAGCTGCAGATGGAGGGCTCGATTGGCTAGCGCTACCGGGGCGCTGGAGCTCCCGCAGTTCAAGGGACGTCCTGGCTGGGAGTTCACCGACATCTCGGACCTGAACCTGACGACGTACGAGCCGGTTCGCTCCGAGGCGGACGCGCATGCGCCGGCGCGCGCCGCCGACCCGTTGTTCTCGCTCGAGCCCGGCGCGCTTCCGGACGGGGTGATCGTCACGCCGCTCGAGCAGGCTGCCGACGAGCACGGAGAGCTGCTGCGCCGTCACCTGCGAAGGTTGATCGGCGAGGGCGATGACGTGTTCGTGTCGCTCAACGACGCCGGCTATCGCGCCGGCTCGTTCGTGTACGTGCCCCCGGGGGTCGTTTTGGAGTCGCCGATCCCGCTTACCACCGTCCAGGGTTCATCCGGGACGCTGCTGGGCCAACGGACGTTGATCGTGCTCGAGGAGGGCGCGCACGCCGAGGTCTGGGAGCAATATCTGTCAAGCGAGCACGAACTCGATGGCGTGCTCAACGTGGTCACGGAACTGGTCGTGGGGGACGGGGCGCGGCTCCGGTACGTCTGCGGCCAGGGGATCTCCGAGCGCAGCTGGATCTTCGGCGCCCAGCGGGCCGAGGTCGGCCGGGACGCCGCCCTCGACTGGGTGGCGTTCGGCTTCGGATCGACGCGCGGCCGCGTGCGCATGGAGACGCGGCTCGGGGGGGAGGGCGCCGAAGCGCGCGTGACCGGCGCGTACGCCACCCATCGACGCCAGCACATCGACTTCGACACCACTCAGGAGCACGCGGCCCCGGACACCACGTCGGACCTGGCGTTCCGCGGCGTCCTCAGCGGCCGCTCGTCGGCCGTGTGGAAGGGGAACATCATCGTCGATCCCGGCGCGCAGAAGACCGACGCCTTCCAGGAGTCGCGCAACCTGCTGATCTCAAAGCGCGCGCACGCGGACGCGATCCCCGGGCTCGAGATCCAGGCCAACGACGTTCGCTGCACGCACGCCGCGGCCGTTGCCCAGGTCGATCCCGAGCAGCTGTTCTATCTACGGGCGCACGGGATCGGTGACGATGTCGCCAAGCGGCTCGTGATCGAGGGGTTCCTCGCGGCGCTGGTCGAGCGCTTCGAGGAGGGTCCGGTGCGGGAACAGCTCGGCGACGCGCTCGAGCGGCGCCTCAGCGTGATCCTCAGCGAGTAGCAAGCGCGTCGACCGCCTCGAGCTCGTCGTCGCTGAGCTCGAGCTCGGCCGCCTCCAGGTTTTCCTCGAAGTGGGCCACCCGACTCGTCCCGGGGATCGGCAGGATGACCGGCGAGCGCGCCAGTAGCCAGGCCAGCGCGACCTGGGCGGGCGTCGCGCGATGAGCGCGGGCTATCTGGTCCAGCGTGCCGCCCGGGTTGGCCAGGTCTCCGGTCGCGAGCGGGAACCAGGGGAGGAACCCCAGCTGCTGGCGCTCGCAGACCTCGAGCACCTCCTCGGAAGACCGGTCGGTGAGGTTGTACCGGTTCTGAACCGAAACCACCTCGACGATCTGCTGCGCGCGCTCGAGCTCCCCCGCGGTGACGTTGGAGACCCCAATGTGTCGGATCTTGCCCTCTTCCTGGAGCTCGGCGAGTGCTCCGACCGAGTCCTCGATCGGCACCTTGGGATCCACCGTGTGCAGCTGATAGAGGTCGATTCGCTCGAGCTTCAGGCGCCGTAGCGAGTCCTCGCAACACCGCTTCAGCCGTTCGGGGCGGCAGTTCGGCACCCACGCGCCTGGCCCGGGGCGTTCGAGCCCGCCCTTGGTGGCGATCACGAGGTGGTCAGGATACGGATACAGCGTCTCGCAGATCAGGTTTTCGGACACCTCGGGGCCGTAGGAATCCGCGGTGTCGATCAGGTCGACGGCATCGGCCGCGCGACGCAGGAGGTTGCTGACCTCTGCGGGGTCCTCCGGTTCTCCCCAGATGCCGGAGCCGGTGATGCGCATGGCGCCGAAGCCGAGGCGACGGATCTCGAGGTCGCCGCCGAGCGTGAAGGTGTCATTGGTGGAGGGCATAGGGTTTGTTCGGGAATAAGTGATCGGATCGGGGCGGTCGGGGGACGAGCGGGGCGTCGAGAGCGGACGGCGCGGCGCAGCAGCGCTGCGCGAGCCGGCCGATCGCGGCGCATCCGCGAAGTCATCCCGGCCGCATCCGGACGATCAATTATTTCCGAACGGGCCCACAAGCGGCAGCGTACGCCGCCGGGCGTACGATCTTCCTGCGATGGCGCGTGGAGTCGCACCCATGGTTCCCCTCGGATACGGCAAATACGTTCGCGCCGACCGGGTGTTCGCGCTCGTGCCGCTGGAGGGAGCGGATCGCGGCGATGGCCGCCGGACGCTGGTCCACGTCGAGGGGATCGACGAGGCTATCGTCGCGTCGCGCTCGGAGGGCGCGATCGCCAGGGACGTGGCGACGGCCCTGGGGCAGCTTGGTGCCGGCCGGCGAGACGCATACGGCGTACCCGGGCAGGAGGCTTTGTTTTGACGGCGAGCCGGCGGATCTTGATGCTGCGCGGCATCAACGTCGGTCCGCGCAAGCGGATCGCAATGCCCGAGCTGCGCGAGCTGCTGTCCGCCAATGGGTTCGAGGACGTGCGCACGTACGTGCAGAGCGGGAACGTGGTGCTGGCGAGCGAGGCGTCGGCTTCGCGGCTGGCGCGCGAGTGTGCGCGGCTGATCGTCGACCGGTTCGGGTTCGACGTCGACGTCGTGGCGCGTACGCGAGACGAGCTGGCGGAAGTTGTCCGCCGCAATCCTCTCGGTGACGTCGCCGTCGAGCCAAAGCGCTACCAGGTGAGCTTCCTGGACCGCGAGCCCGATCCGCAGGCGGTCGATCGGGTCGCCGCATACGCCGTGGGCACCGAGCGGCTGGTCGCGATCGGGCGCGAGATCTACGCATGGCACCCGGCAGGGATTGCGCGCTCGAAGCTGTGGGCGGCGCTCGCCGGCGACGCCTTGGGCGTGACCGCAACCTCTCGCAACTGGACGACGGTCACCAAGCTGCTCGCGATGGCGGACACCGGCTCCTGACCGCGGTCAGGCGGCTTCGGCTTCGACCGACGGCTCGGTCCGGTTCGGTGATCCCGTCGGTCGCGGCGACGGTGGCCGGACGGGTGGGTTCGCGCAACCAGACGAGCGAGACGACGACCGCGGCGCCGACACACGGCCGCGATGAGGAACGCCAGGTGGTAACCGCCGAGTAGGCTCATCGCTGTGACATGAAGATAATCATTACACAAGTGATGATCTTCCTTGCTGTGATCCTCAATTTCCCTGCTAGGATCCCGCTTTGAAGGGTGGTTTCGACGACGAAACCCGGCACGATTACGCTGCTCACGCGGCTGTCGAAGCTCGTCTACCGCAAGATTCCGGAGTCGCAGCTGGGGATGCGCCTCAAGCACTTCATGGTGCTCGGCTTCCTGGCCGAGCGAGACGGCATTCTGCAGGCCGAGCTGGGGGATGTCTGCGGGGTAGACGCGAACAACCTCGTGCTACTCCTCAACGAGCTCGAGGCAGCCGGCTTCGCGCAACGGCGGCGCGACCCCGAGGATCGCCGGCGCCACATCGTCGAGATCACCGAGACGGGACGGACGGCGTTCCGGCGCAGCGAGCGGCCACGCGAAGAGGTCGAGGACGACGTGCTGGCCGCGCTGGATCCGGACGAGCGCTCCACGCTGCGCGGGCTGCTCGCCAAGGCGCTCGGGAACTGAACGGGGCTTGCGCCGAGCGCCGGTCGCTGGGACGATCGGTGCGATGAACCTGACCCAGCGCCAGCGCAGCGCGCTCGAGGACATCTGCGATGCGTTCTGCCCGTCGGGAGACGGTCTGCCAAGCGCTCGGGAACTCGGAGTGGCGGACGCGGTCATGACGGCGGTGGCGCTGAATCCGCGCCAAGCGGAGCGGAGCCAAATCGCGACGCTGCTGTCGGTGTGGGACATGCGCGGCCTGGGTGTCCTCGGCGGCGTCGGGCTGCGCCGCTTCGCCTCGCTTTACCAGCCCGACCGCGAGCGCGTGCTGCTCGCCTGGGCCGACTCCCGCGTGCCGCAGATGCGCGCGGCGTTCCAGGCACTGCGTAAAGGCGCCCTGCTCTTCTACTACATGCTGAGCGGCCCAGACGGAGAGCGCAACCCGGCGTGGGACGCGATCGGGTACGACGGCCCGCTCGGATCGCGCCCCGACGCCGCTCCCAAGGCGCTCACGGTCACGCCCGTCGATCGTGCCGCGAATTTCGCTTGTGACGTGGTGGTCGTCGGCTCGGGTGCGGGCGGGGGCGCGGCGGCGGGGGTGCTGGCCGCGGCGGGGCTCGACGTCATCGTCGTCGAGAACGGCGACTACTACGACGATCAGGACTTCGACGGCAGCGAGCTCGGGGCGTTGACGCGCTTCTACATGGGCGCTCCGTCCGCGTCCGCCGATCAGAGCGTCGCACTGCTTGCGGGGTCGTGCCTGGGAGGCGGCACCGTCGTCAATTACTCGACGTCATTTCGGACGCCGGAAGACGTTCGGGGGGAATGGGCGTCGCATGGCGTGCCCGCGTTCACCTCCGAGGACTACGCGGTCAGCCTCGAGGCGGTGTGTGAGCGCCTGGGGGTAAACCAGGAGCACAACGAGCCGTCCTCGCGCGAGCGCAAGCTCCAAGAGGGTTGCGTAAAGCTCGGCTGGCACGTCGATGCCATGCCGCGCGGCGTTCGCAACTGCGCCCAGGGCAAAGAGTGCGGTTACTGCGGACTGGGCTGCCGGGTGGGCGCCAAGCAGTCGGTGGTGAAGACCTGGCTGGCCGACGCCAACGCCGCCGGCGCCCGGTTGATCGTGCGCACCAAGGTGGACCGCGTCCTGGTTCAGGACGGTGCCGCGCGCGGGATCATCGGAAGGACCGTGGAGGGCCGCCAACTGACAGTTCGGGCACGCGCGGTGGTGGTCGCGTGCGGGGCGATCCACACGCCGGCGCTGCTGAAGCGCTCGGGACTGCGGAATCCCAACATCGGCAAGCACCTCAAGCTCCATCCCGCCACCGCGGTGTTCGGCGTGTTCGACGAGGAGCTCAAGCCGTGGGAGGGCGTGATGCAGGCGCTCTACTCCGATCAGCACCGCGATCTCGACGCCGGGTACGGCCTCAAGTACGAGACCGCGGCCAACCACCCGCACCTATTCGTGACGTTCAGCCCCTGGCGCGGGGCGCGCAAGCACTTCTCGCTGATGGAGGCGCTCCCCGGGAGCGTGCCGATCGGGATCCTGCTGCGCGATCGCGACGGCGGCGAGGTCCGGGTCGGCCGCGACGGGGAGCCGGTGGTCCGCTATTCGCTCTCCCGATTCGATGCCGGGCACCTGCGCACCGGAATCGACGGCGCCGCCCAGATCCTCGAGGCCGCGGGCGCCCGGCGGATCTTCTCCTCGCACTCGAAATGGGTCTCCTACGACCCAGGGTCGGAGGGGACGCGCAGCCGCTTCATGTCCGACGCGGACTCCGCCGGCTACGGAGCCGGTCAGGTAACTCTCGGCTCCTTTCACATCATGGGTTCTGCGCGCATGGGCGGCTCGCCCGCCGGGTCGGCGTGCGATCCGAGCGGCCAGACGTGGGACGTGCGGGACCTCTACGTCCTCGACGGCTCCAGCTTCCCGACGGCGTCCGGAGTGAACCCGCAGATCTCGATCCAGGCCATTGCCCACATGGGGGCACGGGAGCTGGCCGCGCGGTTGAGCTGAGCTGGGGGCGGTGGGATACTCGCCGCACCGCTACCACCCGCATCACCAGCCGGAGGTGAATAGATGTCAGACCCGGCCCACGTACTCGTCGTCGCGCACCAGACGGCGGCTACCAGCGGTTTGCTCGAGGCAGTTCGGAAGCGCGCGGAACGAGGACCGGCGACCTTCCATCTCGTTGTCCCGCGCCAACCCCACGGCATGCACAAGGTCGTCGATCCTCAGGACGCCGGCGTGGGCGAGGCGCAGCAGGTGCTCGACCTCGCGTTGCCGAAGCTCTCGGAGGCTGCTGGTAGGGAGGTCACCGGAAGCGTCGGCGACGCCGAGCCGCTGATGGCGATCCAAGATGCCATCAATCTCGGCGACTACGACGAAATCATCATCTCGACGCTGCCGCTCGGCGTGTCGCGCTGGCTGAAGCTCGACCTGGTGAGCAAGGCGCGTGGGCTCGGGTTACCCGTCACTCACGTGCAGGCACCGAACAAGGTCGAGGCGACCGCAGGCGTCACCGAGTCCTGACTCCGGCGGTCGGCGCCGCTGGGTGGCCGACGGCGTAATCGAGGAGAGGTTAAGCAGGATCGGATGGGGTAGAGGGGCCCCTAGCGGGTCCTCACCATGCTGAGACTGCACCCAGGCACGCTCGACTACGCGATCCTCGCGATCTACTTCGTGGTGGTGCTCGGCATCGGCTTGGTCGCACGCCTGGCGATCAAAACGGATCTCGACTTCTTCCTCTCCGGCCGTTCCCTGCCGGCGTGGATCACCGGGCTTGCGTTCATCGCGGCAAACCTCGGTGCTCTCGAGATCCTGGGTCAATCCGCGAACGGTGCGCAATATGGGGTCGCCGCCGTGCACTACTACTGGGTCGGAGCCGTCCCAGCAATGGTGTTCCTGGGCATCGTGATGATGCCGTTCTACTACGGCGCCAAGGTGAGATCGGTCCCCGAATACCTCCGTTTGCGCTTTGGTGAGTGGGCACACGCCTTCAACGCGGCGACGTTCGCGATCGCGACCGTGCTGATCAGCGGCGTCAACCTGTTCGCGCTGGCGCTGATCATCCACCTCCTGCTCGGGTGGTCGGTGACCACGGCGATCCTCATCGCGGCGGCAATCGTCCTGTTCTACATCACGCTCGGAGGCCTCACCTCGGCGATCTACAACGAGGTCCTGCAGTTCTTCGTGATCGTCGCGGCTCTACTGCCCCTGACCCTGGTCGCACTGCATGCAGTGGGCGGGCTCCACGGGCTGGAAGACCGGGTCAAGTCTTTCAAGCCGCTCGGCGACGCGGGATTGCACGCGTGGCGCGGGACGGCAATCCACCACGTGACCAACCCGCTGGCGTCAGACTGGGTGGGGATCGTCTTCGGCCTGGGGTTCGTGCTCGGCTTCGGCTATTGGACGACCAACTTCGCCGAGGTTCAGCGCGCGCTCTCGGCTCGCAACCTGTCGGCCGCTCGGCGCACTCCCCTGATCGGCGCCTATCCGAAGCTGTTCCTGCCGGCGATCATCATTCTGCCCGGGCTGATTGCGGTGGTCACCATCAAGGGGCTGGGCGGCAAGAGCGTCGGAACGCAGTACAACACCGCGATCCCGCACCTGATCGGCAACTTCCTGCCGAGCGGGATGCTGGGCCTCGCGGTGACCGGGCTGCTCGCCGCGTTCATGGCGGGCGTGGCCGCGAACGTGACCTCGTTCAACACGGTCGTCACGTACGACCTGATTCAGGCCTACTTCGTCAAGGACCGCTCACCACAGTTCTACCTCAACATGGGTCGCCTCGTGACGGTCGGCGGGATCCTCATCTCGGTGCTCACGGCGTTCATCGCCAAGGGCTACTCGAACATGATGAATTACATCCAGACGCTGTTCTCGATCTTCAACGCGCCGCTGTTCGCGACGTTCATCATCGCGATGTTCTGGCGACGGGCCACGGCATGGGGAGGCTTCTTCAGCCTGGTCGCCGGCACGGCGGCGGCGTATGCGACAAACCGCCTGGCCGCCTACCACGAGATCTTCCACTTCGGCTCGGCGCTGAGCGCGAGCTTCTGGCAGGCGATCATCGCGTTCATCGTGGGCGGTGTGGTGCTGATCCTCGTATCGCTGGTAACCGAGCCCAAGCCGCAGGAGGACCTCCGCGGCCTGGTCTGGGGCCTCACCCGCAAAGAGGAGCGCGAGGTCAACGCCGATCCACGAGACCGGTTGTGGTGGCGCTCGCCGATGTTGCTCGGCGGCGTGGCCCTCGGGATAGGGATCGGCCTGGACATTCTCTTCGCCTAGGAGCCAACGATGACACCGACGGACCCACCCGAAGACAGGTTTTCCGCCCCCGACACATCGCCGCTTCCGGACGCCAGCCGCGAGCCCGTGCCGCCCACGGGCGGCACGGAAGAGGAGGAGGTCCGCTCGACGCGCGCTGCGAACCGATTTGATATCCGCCGCCTGATCGGCGGGCTGTTCGTGGTCTACGGGGTGATCCTGACGGTTGCCGGGATCGTCGGATCCGAGCACACCAAGCACAAGGCCGCGGGCATAAACATCAACCTGTGGACGGGGCTGGGGATGCTCGTCTTCGCGGGTCTGATGATCTTCTGGGCGCTGGCGCGCCCGGTGCGGCTTGAGCCTGATGAGACGCAGGGGCAGGGCTCGGGTGGGTTGAGTCGAGCTCCGGCCGCTTAGCCGCGCCGGCAGCGAAAGCCAGTCAGCCGCCTCGCTCGCTCCGTCCGCTCTGGCGCCCGCCTTCACGGAGGTCGGCGGCCCGCGATCGGCACCGGTGTCGGGAGCCGGGTATTGGAGGTGAACCGGCGGCTATAACATCCATCCCCGGATGGCGGAGCTCGCAGTTGGGGATGTATTTGCTGGCCATCGGATCGACGCGGTCGCGGGGCGCGGCGGAATGGGACTTGTCTACAAGGCCCACGATCTCATGCTCGACCAGACTCGGGCACTCAAGGTCATTTCGGGTGACCACGTTCACAACGAGCGATTTCGCGAGCGCTTCAGGCGCGAGATGAAGCTCGCGGCCTCGATCGAGCACCCCCACATCATCCCCATCTATCACGCGGGGGAGGAGGACGAGGTCCTGTACGTGGTGATGCGATATGTCGAGGGCACCGACCTGCAACAGTTACTCGAAGACGAAGGACGACTGGAGCCGGGCCGTGCGGTCAGTG
Organism: uncultured Solirubrobacterales bacterium; assembly: GCA_963799745.1. Lineage (GTDB taxonomy): Bacteria > Actinomycetota > Thermoleophilia > Solirubrobacterales > Solirubrobacteraceae > Palsa-465. The sequence goes on from CAWCYH010000017.1 coordinate 43,675, forward strand.
TCCTGTCACAGACCGCGGCTGCGCTGGATGCAGCCCACGTCCGCGACTTGATCCACCGGGACGTCAAACCTCCGAACATCCTGTTGGCGACTCTGGCCGGGACTGATCATGTGTACCTGACCGATTTTGGAGTGGCCCGTAGGGGCTCGTCCACGAGCCGCTTCACGGTGGAGGGGTCATTCGTAGGCACCCACGATTATGCGGCGCCAGAGCAGCTTCGAGGTGAGCCGGTCACGCCGGCGACCGACGTCTACGCCCTGGCTTGCGTCGCGTTCGAGGCACTGACTGGTGACCTTCCCTTTCCACATGAAGCGGTCGCGGGCGTCGTCGCCGGCCATCTGTTCTCCGATCCACCGCGGGTTCGGGAGACCTGTCCAGACCTCCCCGGCGCGGTGGACGAGGTACTGCGGCGAGCGCTGGCCAAGGATCCCGGTGAGCGCTGGCGGTCAGCCGGCGAATTCTCGGCCGAGCTCGAAGCGGCAGTGGAGGTCCGATCGTCCACGGTGCGGTCGGCGGGAGCAGACGTCGGCGAAGGGGGCAATGGGGCGGCCTCGAGCGATCTGGCGCCCCGGGTCGGTGAAGCTTCGGTGCGCGATACCGCCCCACTGCTGGTCGGACGGGCGCAGGAGCGACTGCGGCTGCGGCGCGCCCTGGCGGGCGCCCTCGAGGGCAGACCGACCCTGACGCTCGTCATCGGCGAGGCGGGGATCGGAAAGTCGCGGCTGGTGAGGGACCTCGTCGAGTCCGCCGCCGCTGATCATGTGGTCGTCCTGTGGGGGGAGTGTGTGCCGCTCGCGCGGGAGGACTTTCCCTACTCGCCGCTCGCCTCGGCGCTCGGTGCCGTCGATCCCTCCACGCTGCAGCCGGCCGTGTCCGCGCTTCATGCTCAGGGCCGCCGCGAGCTCGGACACGTCTTTCCGGCGCTCCTCCCGGCGACGGATGTCGCGGGCATCAGCGAGGAGGCGGTGCCTCAGTCGCGTCTCTTCGGTTGGATCCTGGCCCTGCTTCGTGCGCTGGCGGCGGACCGCTGCACTCTGCTCGTGGTCGAAGACATTCACTGGGCTGACCTGTCAACGCGTGAGTTCCTTCAGTTCCTGGTGCGCAACATGCGCTCCGAGCGACTCGCTGTCGTGTGCACGCTTCGCTCTGATGAGCCGCGCGCAGATGGGAGCATCCGCCGGCTGGTCGTGGATCTCTGCCGCGACGATCGAGTCAAGCGCGTCGACCTCCCGCCCCTGACCAAAGAGAGCGTCGTGCGGCTGGTGAAGGACTTGGTCGGGCGAGCGCCGGGAGCTGAGCTCGTCGAGACTCTGTTCGCCCGCGCCGAGGGCAATCCGTTCTACACCGAAGCGTTGGTGACCGCCGGCAGGGATACGGAGGGTGCCCTGCCACCCACGATCAGGGACGTGCTCCTTATTCCTATGGAGGATCTCTCGTCATCCGCCCGGGAGGTGGTGCGGGTAAGCGCGGTGGTCGGGCGCCCGGTCGAGCACGAGGTGCTGCGGGTGGTGGCCGGACTCGACGAGGAGCGACTCTTGCCGGCTCTGCGGGAGACCGTCGATAACGGGGTGTTGGTCTCAGAGCGGGAGACTGGGTTGTTTCGATTTCGCCACGCCCTCCTCCGCGAGGCGGTCTATGACGACCTCCACGCCGCCGAGACGGCCGCATTTCACCGCGCCATCGCGGCCGCCCTGCAAGCGAGCGGCGCCGAGGCCAACCCGGCGGAGCTCGGCCGCCACTGGGAGGCGGTCGGCGAGCTGGCCCCCGCGCTCGAGGCCTTCTTCGGCGCGGGGTTGGCCAGCAGCGGAGTTTCGGCCTACTCCGAAGCGCTGCACCATTTCGAGCACGCGCTCGAGCTGTGGGACCGATCTCCATCGGATGATCGGGACTTCTCCTTCGACCGCGTCGACATCCTCGGCAACGCGGCCGAGGCCGCGAGGTGGACGGGGGACTTCGAGCGAGCGCAAGAGTTATGCCGCGCCGCGCTGCATCTCGTCAACGAGTCCGCGGACCCGGCTCGGGCGGCGGCGCTGTACGAGCGGCTGGGGCGCTATGAACCGTGGAACATCCAAGCGTCGCGGGCGGCGTACGCGCGCGCACTCGAGCTACTTCCCGAAGCGGCGACTTCCGAGCGCGCCAGGCTGCTTACCGACGATGCCCTCGCGCTCAGCTGGAACTGGCGCTGGCAAGACGCCAAGGCGCGTGCCGAGGCTGCGCTTCAAACCGCGCTCACCGTCGGCAGCCCCGCCGATGAGGGGTCGGCGCGCGCGGTACTGGGCGTGGCGACGGCGAACTTCGGCGACTCGCGGCGCGGCGAGCGCGAACTGCGCCGAGCACTAGAGCTCGTGCAGAAGTTCGGAGCAATCGAAGCGGTGGCAACCGTGCAGCTCGATCTGGCGGACGTGCTCCGGCTTCAGGGTCGGACAGATGACGCGCTCGCGGTCATGCTCGAAGGCGAGCGGGTGAGCTCCGCGCATGGCGCCGACGCGTATGCGAGTTTCATGGCCGTCAGCGCTGCCGACGACCTGTTCACGGTCGGCCGCTGGCCTGAGGTCGACCAGGCTCTGGAGCGTATCCCGGAGTCCAAGCTCTCGCTGACGGGGCGCCTGCTGCTGGCGATCGTGCGCGGGCGGCTCGCCACCGGGCGCGGACGGGTGCATTTGGCGGCCGAGACGCTGGGGTCGGCGATGGACCTGGTGACCGAGGAGTCCTCGCCGAGCTTCCTCGTGGTGCTCCACGCCGCTGTGGCCGAGCTCGAGCTCTGGCGGGCGAGGCCGGACGACGCGGAGGCAGCGATCACACGAGCGCTCGAAGCGATCGGAGACCGCGAAGATGTCCTGTACGCGCCGGCACTGTTCTCGCTCGGCGTGCGGGTGGAGGCCGAGCTCGCCCAGCGTGCTCGGATCACCGGAGAGCGCGGGCAGGCTGAGGATGCGGTGGCGCGCGCCCGGAGTCTGGTGGGGCGGCTGGAACGGTTGAGCGCTCGGGCCAGTGAGCCGGGGGTCTCGCTACCGGTCGTCGATGCTCATCTCGCGCTATCGGGCGCGGAGATGAGCAGGGTCGAGGGCGCTTCCTCGGTGGATGCCTGGGTGAGCGCCACCGAGTGCTGGCGGCTGCTCGATCAACTTCCATTGCTCGCGTACGCGCGGGTCCGGGAAGCGGAGGCGCGTCTGGCTCTGGACCCGCATTCTTCGGTGGCCGAAGACGCCCTCCGTTCCGCGTATTCGATTGCTCTCGCGTTTGGGGCGCGGTCTCTGGCGGATCGGGCCGAGCTGATCGCTCACGAATCGGGCCTGGATCTGATCCCTCAGGCGCCGACCGTGGCTCCAGGAACCGAGCGCGAAGCTTGACAGCCCGTGCCTGGTGCGATCTGATAGCAGGGCGAGGCTCGGGAACGCGAGGGAAGGGTCATGCCGGAGACCGCGTCGTTTGTCCTTTTGGCGAAGTCCATAGCACGGCCGCAAGACTCCAGTGACCGCTCCACTGCCGCGGAGGTCTTCAGTCAGGCGCTCGACAACGCGGAGGCGCAGACGGGCGCGACGGTTGACCAGGCCACGGTCGCCGGAGGGGTCTACGACTTCATCGTCGACCTGACGGTTGACGTTGGCCGTTACGCGGCGCTGAACCCGGAAATAGACTCACCCACCGCTCACCAGATTGCGCTCGGGTTCGCCGGGGCGCTCGCGCACAACGCCGCGGTTACGGTCGAGACCGTGCCGGTGACGCCCCTCGGAGATCCGATCGTTGCCGACGTTGTGCACTCCTGTACGACGGCGCTCGAGGGAAGGCCGGGGTGTACCGGTGCGCCACTGACGGCTTCGGACGGGCGGACACTCGGGCTCGAGAGCTACGTCAGGAAGCAGGCGATCGGGAGGGCGCCGGTGCAGGTCGTTGCGTCAGCGATCGCCGAGGACTGGGGAATGCTCGGGAACAAGCGCACGGGTGACTGTACGTTCGCGGCGGCGGGGCACGCCGAGCAGCTGTGGGCGGCACCCGGGAAACCTAAGCCCCCCATCACGGCGGAGGCCGTGTACGGCGCGTATGTTCAGGCCAGGGACGCGCTTCGTGCCGGCGCGAATGGGCGGCGCTCCGGATCAAGTCCTCGGTCTTCAGGCATCACTGCGTTGGATGCGCTCAACTACTGGCGCACCACCGGGGTTGCGGGCCACCGGATCGCCGCTTATGCCGCCGTACCGCGCGATGATCCGGCATGGGTGAGGCTCGCGATTGATCGTTTTGGCTGTGCCTACGCGGTGCTTGGTTTACCGGATGCCGTCGTGCCGCCCCACATGACCTTTGCCAGTTCACCGTCCTGGGACCAGGTGCCGCAGGGTACGGACGGAAGAGTTCAACCTCGCAACAGTCACTGCGTCATCTACATAGGTTACGACCAGGACATGAATTTGACCGCGGTGACCTGGGGCGGAACCAAACTCACCTCATGGCCCTTCCATCAAGACTATTGCGACGAGATGTACGTGGCGCTACACGACGCGGCGCACGCGCCAAGCGACGTCAACGTCAGGAAATGGCTGAAGGACGTGGCCAAGGCGGAAAAGGCCTAATCGGCCTCCCCGGCGGTAGCAGTCAGTGCTTGTCGATCACGCGGTCGATCAGGCCGTACTCCACGGCTTCCTCGGCCTTGAAGAACCGGTCGCGCTCCATGTCTGAGTGAACCTGCTCGAGCGGCTGTCCGGTGTGCGCGGCGTAGATCTCGTCGATCCGCTGGCGAACGTTGAGGATCTCGCGGGCGTGAATCTCGATGTCGCTGGACTGTCCTTCGAATCCCGCGGAGGGCTGGTGGATCAGCAAGCGGCTGTTGGGCAGCGCGAAGCGCTTGCCCTTGGCGCCGCCGGTGAGCAGCAGCGAGCCCATCGACATGGCGATCCCCACGCAGATCGTCTGGATGTCCGGCTTGATGAACTGCATCGTGTCGTAGATCGCGAGCCCCGAGTAGATCGACCCGCCGGGGCAGTTGATGTACAGCGAGATGTCCTTATCGGGATCCTGGGACTCCAGATGCAAGAGCTGCGCGACCACGAGGTTCGCGATCATGTCGTCGATCGGAGTGCCGAGGAAGATGATGCGCTCGTTCAGCAGCCGGCTGTAGATGTCGAACTCGCGCTCGCCGCGCGCGGTCCGCTCTATGACCATCGGGATGAGGGGCATGACTGAACCCTACGATAGTGCGCTCGGCGTCCCGGCTTACGGGACCACCACGGCCGTGCCCTCGAACCGGCCGGCGCGGAGGTCGCCGAGCGCTTCCTCGGTCTGTTCCAGTGGGTATGTCGTGATCGTCGTGCGGATCGGCACCTTCGGCGCCAGGGCCAGGAGCTCGTAGCCGTCCTCTCGGGTCAGGTTCGCGACCGAGCGGACCGTGCGCTCGTGGTAGAGATCCTCGTACGGGAACGCCGGTATGTCGGTCATGTGGATCCCCGCGCAGACGACCGTCCCGCCGGGGGCCAGCGCCTTGAGCGCCTGGGGCACCAGCTCTCCAGCTGAAGCGAAGATGATCGCCGCGTCGAGCGGCTCGGGGGGCTGTTCGTCGCTGCCACCAGCCCAGGTTGCGCCGAGCTGTTGAGCGAACTCCTGCGTGCGGAGATCCCCGGGGCGAGTGAAGGCAAACACCGTCCGGCCTTGAAAGATCGCGACCTGGGCAATCTGGTGCGCGGCGGATCCGAAGCCGTAGAGACCGAGGCGGGCCGCGTCGCCAGCCAGCCTCAGGGCGCGGAAACCGATCAGCCCGCCGCACAGCAGCGGGGCCAGCTGGTCGTCGGGCGGACCGTCCGGAAGCGGTAGGCAGAAGCGCTCGTCGGCCACGGTCAGCTCGGCGAACCCACCGTCGATGTCGCGTCCGGTGAAGCGGCCGTGTTCGCATAGGTTCTCCCGCCCGCTGCGGCAGTAGCGGCAGGTTCCATCTGTCCACCCGAGCCACGGCACCCCGACTCTCCGGCCGTCGTCGGTCCTTCCGACGATCTGGTGGCCGAGCACCACCGGGAGCTTGCTCGCCGGGATCTCGGCATCTCGCAGGTGAAGATCGGTGCGGCAGACGGCGCAGGCCGACACCCGAAGGAGAAGCTGATTCGGCCCGGGCACCGGGTCCGGCAAGGTCGTCGGCGATACCGGCTGCTGTTGTTGCTCGAGAACGACGGCGCGCACGGCTACCGCGGGCTACGGAACGGCGTCCAGCCAGCGACGGCGGCTCGTGTGCACCGCCGGGGGAACCCCCGTCTCGAGCTCCTGGCGGATCTCCCCCAGCGTTCCAAACCGCTCAGCCACGACGTTGTGCTGATGGATGGTCTCGAGGTTCACCTGCCGCGCCGACATGAATGCCTTGTCGTCGAGCCCCGGGAACTGGTCGACCACGCCGCGGACCATCTCGCGCACGCAGTCCTCGACGAACCGCGGCCGACGGTGCGCCTTCTCGACGACCCTGGCCTCGTCTTCGCGCTTCATCAGCTCGTAGATTTCCGAGGACATCGACTGCTCGACTATCTCGAGCAGGGTCGCGGCGTCGATCTCGTCGTCGCACAGCTCGGTGCAGCCAATGTGCAGCGTTCCGAGACCCCGCTGGTTGTGCGTGGCGACGGGGACGGCTTCAAAGATCCGGTCGACGTCTTCGGACTCGAAGCCCTCGGCTTCGAGGCGCTCGCGAGCTGACGTGGCGACCAGTTGCTGCGCGCACGGGCAGGCGGTCATTCCCTGGGCGGTCACGCCGATCAGCCGGCGAGTTCCCAGCTCGGTGCATATCGCCGAGCCGTGCAGCGTGTAGAGCTCCTGCGTCTGGATCCCTGAGACCGGCGCCGGCTTGTGCTCGGGAAAGCGCGCCTCCATCGTGACCTCGGCGCGTCGCGCGCCCTGGCGACCGCGCACGAGCTGCGCGATGTGCTCCGCAAGCGTCTCCGCCTTGAGCGTGGACTCGCCGAGCACCACCTCGCCGATAGCGTCGTTGACGACCTCCTCGAAGCGCGACATGTGCGCGCCCTTCTGGTTGGCTCCGAGCTCCACCACGCACTCGAATCGAGCCGAGAACAGCTGCTCGCTCCCGTTCTGGCGGATGCGGATCACCTTCTCCACGCCCGTGACGCCGACGCGGGACAGGCTCAACTGCAGGGTCGGCACCTGCGCCTGTACGTCGGTCATCGAGATGCTCGTTGAACGGTTATCGGCCATGTCTGCATCAGGAAGGGTAGACAGCTCGGGCAGCCGGCAGCCGTCCGCGCTGGACAACGGGGCCGATTGTGGTATCACTCGCCGTCCAGTGGGAGAGTCGAGAGGGAGTCAACCCGGCCGGGGCGGCTCAACGCACGATTGGATAGGAGCTCAGGGGCTGTGAGCGAAGAATCGATTGTCCTTTTAACCGACGAGACCCCGATCACGGAGCTGGAAGAGCTGCGCCCGCTGATCGGCGAAGGGCAGGAGCGCGGCGTTCTCACGATCGAGCAGATCGGGGCGTGCCTCGAGGAGGTCGAGGTCACGAAGGAGCAGTTGCAGGAGCTGCACGCCTACCTCGATGAGCACGGCATCGAAGTAGTCGACGCCGATGGGCGGCCCGTGAAGCCCTCGGAGGTCGGCAGTGCGGAGTCGAACGGCGCCCGGGGCGAGGTGCCTTCCCCTGATGAGCGCAAGAAGCTCGAGATCGACCTTACGGTCGAGCCGAGCCTGGACTCGTTGCGTCTGTACCTGCGCTCGATCGGTCGGGTCGACCTGTTGACCGCCGAGCAGGAGGTCGCGCTGGCGCGGCGGATCGAGCGGGGCGACATGCTCGCCAAGCAGCAGATGATCGAGGCCAACCTGCGGTTGGTCGTGTCGATCGCGAAGAGCTATCTGGGGCGCGGGCTCACGTTCCTGGACCTGATCCAGGAAGGGTCGATGGGGCTGATCCGCGCGGTCGAGAAGTTCGACTACCGCCGCGGCTACAAGTTCTCCACGTATGCCACCTGGTGGATCCGCCAGGCGGTCACGCGGGCGATCGCCGACAAGGGCCGAACCATCCGGATCCCGGTCCACATGGTCGAGAAGCTCAACAAGGTCGTCCACGTCGAAAGGCAGTTGGTTCAGCAGCTGGGCAGGGAGCCGACGCCCGAGGAGATCGCGCGGGAGCTCGACACCACGGTCCGCGAGGTTCGCGACGTTCTGCGCATGGCCCAGCAGCCGATCTCGCTCGAGAAGCCGATCGGCGAGGAAGAGGAGTCCGAGCTCGGCGATTTCGTAGAGGACCAGACTGCCGAGTCGCCGTTCGAGCTGGCCGCCGAGCGGTTGCGCCGCGAGAATCTGAGGCGGGCGCTGGCGGCTCTGCCCGAGCGCGAGCGCGAGGTGATCGAAATGCGCTTCGGGTTGACCGGCGAGCGGCCGTACACGCTCGAGGAAGTCGGACGGGCGTTCAACGTGACGCGCGAGCGGATCCGGCAGATCGAGAACCACACGCTCAAGAAGCTCGAGGCCCTGCCCGAGGCGCAGCGGCTGCGCGACGCTTCGTAACAGCACTGCAAAAAGTCCCTGTTTACAGCGACTTTCCGTCCGGGCCAGAATGTACGTTCCGCCGAGTGGAGCAGCGTTGGACACCGCGGCGGCAGGGTGATCTTGGCGAGTTGTCGGCCATGCGGTGGTTGACGGAGGCCGGCGCGTGGGTGTCCGTACCGCTGTTCCACAGCCCGGACTACGACCTGATCGCTGACTGGGGCGAGCGGCTCGATCGTGTGCAGGTGAAGACGTCCACGTGTTGGCGTAACAAACGTTGGGAGGTGACGCTGGCAACACGCGGCGGGAATCAGAGCTGGAGTGGTCTGGTGAAGCTGCTCGACAGCACGCGCTGCGACCGCTTGTTCGTCCAGGTCGGAGATGGACGGCGCTGGTACATCCCGGCGAGCTCCCTGGGCGGCGGCTCCGGCATCCTGTTGGGCGGTCCGAAATACGCCCAGTACGAAGTCGAACCTGGCATTCCGCTCCCCAGTCGAGAGCCGGCCGAAGCGTCGCCCCGACGCTAGACTCAGGCCACTCCGGCGGGGTTCCCGAGCGGTCAAAGGGACGACGCTGTAAACGTCGCGGCACTGCCTTCGCAGGTTCGAATCCTGCCCCCGCCACTCTCGAACGTGCCCGTCGCGGTGCGGTGCGCGTCCGTCCCCCGCTTTGACGGAATCCTGCGTCCGCACGTTTTGTTGCAGACCCACCTCACGGCGGCCGCGAGGGGCGGCCGCGTGTTAGCGTGCCCGCCGCCTAGAGCCCACAGGCACAGCCAGAGCGCGGAGCCGGTTGTGAGTTCCCGTGCGGCTCCGATGACCCATGAGCAGCCACCGGAGGCCGATCACCCATGCCGTCTTTGCGACCGTCGCTGGGCTTCTGCTACTGGTCTCTGGGGTCTGGCCCGGCTCCCCGGCCCCGCTCGCGCGCGTGGCGAGCGTGGGCGCCTGCAGCAGCAGATCGACGCCGGCCGGGGCACGATCTCCGAGCTGTCGGGCGCGGTCCAATCCGCTTCGAGCCGCCTGGCGCAGCTTCGGTCGAGCATTGACATCCTCGAGCGGCGGATCGATCGCATCGAGGCCGACCTGGAGGCGAAGCGCAGCGAGCTGCTGAGGCTGCGTGCCGAGCTGACCGCCGCACGCACCCGGCTCACCCGGCTCGAGGCATTCCAGGCACACGCTGAGACCGTCCTCGCGCGGCAACTGGTGAGCTCCTATGAAGCGGATCGTCCCGACATCGTCAGCGTTGTGCTCGACGCCACGGGGTTCCAGGATCTTTTGGAGCGACTTTCGTTCGCGCAGCGCATTCAAAAGCAGGACGTCCAGATCATTGAGGCGGTGCGCGCGGCAAGACGGGCGGTGGCAGCGCAGGCGACGCGGCTGGGGGCGCTCGAGATTCGGCAGCAAGCGGTCACTGCCGAGGTCCTCCAGCAGCGCAACGCGCTCGCCCGGACGCGCTTGAGCCTCGACCGGCAGCAGCTCGCCGTTGCGCAGTCACGCGACGCCAAGGCGGCGCAGCTCGCCAGCGCGCGGTCGCACGTGGCGAGCCTCGAGCGCCAGCTGTCGCAGGTCGAGGCGGCCCAGGCCGCGGCCGCGGCTCGGGCCGCTCAGGCGACAAGCCCTTCGGGCGCCGCTCGCGTCTCCTCCACGTCAGTCGCCAGCGCCGGCGGCTTCACCTTTCCCCTCCCGAAGGGCGCGGCGTCAGCACCGAGTGCTTGGTCGCCTGATGACGGCGTGGATATCGCCGCGGTCGGCGACACCCCTGAGTACGCGGTCTGTCTCCGGCACGATCGTCCTACACGGGATCGGCGGCTTTGGTCCGTGGGCACCGGTGCTGCACTGCGACAGCCCGATCGACGGCTACAGCTACGTCTACTACGGGCACGCCGGTCCGGAGAACCAGCTGCCCGTAGGCACTCACGTGGGCGGGGGCCAGGTGATGAGCTCGATCGGCCCGGGCATCGTCGGAATCTCGACCGGACCGCATCTTGAGGTCGGCTTCGCCGACTCGAGCGGCGGCCCGATCGGTCCCTCGAGCGCAGGCACCATGATGTCGCTGCTCCACGCGGCGTACGGCGGCTAGTCTCGACTCAACTCACCTCGCGCCGAGCCGCTACGCTCACGCGCAGCGCCCTCTTAGCTCA